>CAWBNX010000001.1:0-178373 GCA_963790225.1 uncultured Actinomycetota bacterium
GTCCCTGGCCCATCGAGCCGCCTGACGCCGCCCTCCCACGGCGTCAGGCGGTGCGGAGCCGCTTCTCCAACGGTGTCGGGAACGACGGCGTGACGGTCGCCCCCTCGAGACGAGGCTCGAGGGCGGCCGCCGCGGCGTCGACCGACTCGGTGCAGGCCCGGCCGCGATCGACCAGCAGCTCGGTGGCGACGGTGCCGTCCTTGCGCACCGCCCAGCCGCCGACGACCTCGCCTGCCCACCAGACGGTCGGACCGACGTTGCCGTAGGCGTCGTAGAGCGCCGAGCTGTCCTCGGGCAGGAACCAGTCGCGCTGCTTCCACCCCATGGGTGTGGGGTCGAGCGCTGGCAGCAGGGTCGCCACCGGGCCACCGACGGCTCCGGCGCGGAGTCCCCGGCCAGCACCCAGCCGACGGGGGTCTCGTCGAGGTCGAGACGCGACAGCGCGGCGCGGGTGACGCCCTTGGCCCACCCGGTCCACCACACGACGTCGGTCTCGGTCGCGGGACCGAAGGCCGCGAGGTAGCGACGGACCAGCTCGACCTGGGCCTCGGACTCCGCCCACGGCTCGTCGGACGGCGTGAGCGGCTCCCAGGTGTGCTGGCGCGATGTCCACGACCCCATCGGACGGCTGCGGACCAGCCGGCCCTCGGTGGACATCAGGGTCAGGACCGGGGACGTGACGGTGCGCCGGACGTCGTAGGCCTTCTCGGTGGTGGGCAGGATCGCCGTGCGCAGCCGCGGCTCGGCGGCGCCCAGCTGGGCGCCGGAGGCCTGGCCGAGCCGGCGGGCCGCAGCCTCGGTCAGCGCGATCGTCTCGTCGAGCCACGCCTCGACGGCGACCGGGTCGACCGGCAGCGGCGGGTCGGTGGGCAGCGTGCTCAGCTGCTTGACCAGGGTGCGGCGCATGGTGCGGGCCACGCCGGTCGCGGCGCCGGCCTGCACGACGGGGACCGTCGCGACCGGTACGGCGAACAGGGTGCGGCGCATGCCCATGATCCGCACCACGACACGCTCGTCGTACAGCTCCCGCTCGACGTCGGCCAGCGTCAGCGAGGCGGCGCGCACCAGCGACGAGAGGTGGACCGTCGCCGGATCGGTGGCGTGCAGCGCGAGCACCGCGCTCGCCGCCTCGGCGACCGATCCCGCGGAGCCGTCGAGGTGGTGACGGCGCACCACGCGGGCCCGTCGCTCAGGAGATCCATGCCACCGCATGTAACGCGGAGTTATGGACACCGCGCAAGGGCCACGACCCGTGCGGGGCGTCCACAACTCTCGATCAGTTGGGGCGTCCGGGCGGCGCCGGACCCGAACGTCAGGCGGTCTTGAACGCGACGGCGACGTTGTGGCCGCCGAACCCGAACGAGTTGTTCAGCGCCGCGAGGTCGCCCTCAGCCGGCAGGTCGCGCTTCTCGGTGGCGATGTCGAGGCCGATGTCCTCGGGGTCGTCGAGGTTGATCGTCGGCGGCACGACCCGGTGGTGCAGGGCCAGCACGACGGAGATCGACTCCAGGGCGCCGGCGGCGCCGAGCAGGTGGCCGGTCATCGACTTGGTCGAGGTCAGCACCACGCCGTCGGAGGCGTCGCCCAGGGCGTTCTTGATCGCCCCCGCCTCGGCCACGTCGCCCTGGGGGGTCGAGGTGGCGTGGGCGTTGATGTGCACGACGTCGGAGGCCGACAGGCCCGACTCGCGCAGCGCGATCTTCATGGCCCGGGTGGCCCCGAGACCGGCCGGGTCGGGCTGGGCGATGTCGTGGGAGTCCGCGGTCACGCCGGCCCCGGAGGCCTCGGCGTACACCTTGGCGCCGCGGGCGGTGGCGTGGGCCTCCGACTCGAGCACCAGCACGGCCGCACCCTCGCCGAGCACGAAGCCGTCGCGTCCCTTGTCCCACGGGCGGGAGGCCAGAGCCGGCTCGTCGTTGCGCTTCGACAGCGCCATCATCTGCCCGAAGGCCGCCATCGGCAGCGCGTGGACGGCGGCCTCGGTGCCGCCGACGACGACGACGTCGGCACGACCGAGACGGATCAGGTCGATGCCGAGGGCGATGGCCTCGTTGCCCGAGGCGCAGGCCGACACCGGTGTGTGGACCCCGGCCTTGGCGCCGATCGACAGGCCGATCGCCGCGGCGGGCCCGTTGGGCATGAGCATCGGGATCGCCAGCGGCGAGACCCGGCGCGGACCCTTGTCGCGCAGGCTGTCGTAGTTGTTCAGCAGCGTGGTGACACCGCCGATGCCCGAGGCCATGGCCACGGCCAGGCGCTCGGAGTCGACGGCGTCGCCGTCGTCGCCGAAGCCGGCGTCGGCCCACGCCTCGAGCGCCGCGACCAGCGCGAGCTGGCCGGAGCGGTCGAGGCGCCGCGCCTTGACGCGGTCGAGCACGTCGCCGGGCTCGACCGCGACCTCGGCGGCGATCTGCGTGGACAGCTGCTCGGCCCAGTCGTGCTTGAGCACGTCGACGCCGGAGCGGCCCTCGAGCAGACCGGACCACGTCGACTCCACGTCACCGCCGACCGGTGAGGTGGCGCCGAGTCCGGTCACCAGGACACGGGTGCTGGTCATGGTTTCTCCTGTTCGTGGGCCGCCGCGCTCAGGCGCCGGCCGGGTCGTGCGGACGAGCGACGGACCGAGCGGGCCCGGGCGCGTGGATCAGGCCTGGGCGTTGTCGATGTAGTCGACGGCGTTGCCGACGGTCTTCAGGCTCTTCACGTCGTTGTCGGGGATGCGCACGCCGAACTTCTCCTCGGCGGCCACGACGATCTCCACCATCGACAGCGAGTCGACGTCGAGGTCGGCGATGAACTCCTTGTCGGGCTGGACGTCGTCGGCGGGGACGCCGGCGATCTCCTCGACGATGGCGGCGAGGTCGGTCTGGATCTCGGTCTTGCTGGCCATGGGGGCTCCTAGGTGAGTCGTGTTCGGTTCGTCGTACACGGGATCGTGCGGGTCGTGCGTCCGCTGCCTCGCGGGGGAGGTGGCGGGTCCTGCGGGCGGGTTGCCCGGCAGGTGAACTGGGGGCGGTCAGGCGCCGGGACGCCTAGGGGACGGTCACCACCTGCGCGGCGTAGGCGAGGCCGGCGCCGAAGGCGATGAGGAGGGCGGTGTCGCCGCTCTTCGCCTGACCCTCCTGCACCAGACGGTCCAGGGCAAGAGGGACCGACGCGGCGGAGCTGTTTCCCTGCTCGGCCACGTCGCGCGCGATGGTCACGTGCTCGGGCAGCTTCATCGCGCGAGCCATGGCGTCGATGATGCGCATGTTGGCCTGGTGGGGCACGAAGACGTCGAGGTCGTCGACCGTGATGCCGGTGCGGTCCAAGGTGCTCTGAGCGACCTTGGCCATCTCGAACGCGGCCCAGCGGAACACGGCGTTGCCCTGCATCACCAGGTGCGGCATGCGCGGCTCGTCGGAGGCCAGGACGTCGCGCCAGTCCTCCCGCTGCCGGATCAGGTCGAACTGCTCGCCGTCCGAGCCCCAGACGACCGGACCGATGCCGGGGGTCTCCGACGGTCCGACGAGGACGGCGCCGGCGCCGTCGGAGAAGATGAAGGCGGTCCCGCGGTCGCTGCTGTCGGTGATGTCGGAGAGTCGCTCGACCCCGATGACCAGGACGTAGGTGGCGCTGCCGCCGCGCACCATGTCCGAGGCCAGCCCGACGCCGTGGCAGAAGCCGGCGCAGGCGGCGCTGATGTCGAAGGCGACCGGGCGCTCGAGCCCGAGCTCGTGGGCGACGGCCGTGGCGACCGCAGGGGTCTGGAGCAGGTGCGACACGGTGGCGACGATGACGCCGTCGACCTGGGCGGGGTCCACGCCGGCGCGCTCGATGGCGACCTTGGCCGACTCGACGGACATCATCTGCACGGTCTCGTGCGGCTCCGCGAAGCGTCGGGTCTTGATGCCCGAGCGCTGCTGGATCCACTCGTCGGAGGAGTCGATGGCCTCGACGATGTCGGCGTTGGGGACCAGTCGGCTGGCGCGGTAGCTGCCGATGCCGAGGATCGCGGTGTGGGGGGCGCCGGTCACGCGGGCGAGCTCAGTCATGCCGACACCTTCTCAGTGGTCTGGGTGGCGGACGGGGCCGTCACCGTGCTTCTCCACGAACGCGCGCGCGTCGTCGAGCTGGTCAGGGGTCTTGAGGGCGAAGCTGTCGACGCCCTTCATCGCGCGGCGGGCGATACCCGTGAGGGTGCCGGCCGGCGGGAGCTCGAGGATGCCGGTGACCCCGAGGTCGAGCATCGTGGTCATGCAGAGGTCCCAGCGCACCGGGCTCCCGATCTGGCTGACGATGCGGTCGAGCACCTCGCGACCGTCAGCGACGACCTGGCCGTCGCGGTTGGAGATCACCGGGGTGCGCGGGTCGTGGGTCGCCACCGAGGTCGCCAGGGCGCCGAGGACCTCGACGGCCGGCTGCATGTGCGGGGTGTGGAAGGCGCCGGCGACCGACAACGGCGTCAGGCGCGCGCGGTCCGGCGGGTCCTCGGCCAGTGCCGCGAGCTGCTCGACCGTGCCGGCGGCGACGATCTGTCCCGGACCGTTGTCGTTGGCGGGCGTCAGTCCGTGCTTCTCGATGGCGGCGAGGACGGTGTCGCGGTCGCCGCCGAGAACGGCGGTCATGCTGGTCGGGGTGGTGGCCGCGGCCCGGGCCATCGCCTTGCCGCGCTCGCGCACGAGCACCATCGCCTGCTCGGCGGTGAGGACTCCGGCAACCGTCACGGCGGCAAGCTCCCCCACGCTGTGACCGGCGACGGCACCGACCGTGGCGGACGCCTCGGACGCCTCGGACGCCTGCGGGAAGAGCTCGAGAGCGGTGGCCAGGCCGGCGGCGACGAGCAGCGGCTGGGCCACCGAGGTGTCGCGGATCGTGTCGGCGTCGGCCTTCGTCCCGTAGTGGACCAGGTCCATCTCGGCGACGGCGGACAGCCACCGCAGGCGGTCGGCGTACGTCGGGCTCTCGAGCCAGGGCTCGAGGAATCCGGGGGACTGGGCCCCTTGGCCGGGAGCGAGGATGACGAGCATGAGTCCACTCTCGTGCCATCGGGCGGGGGAATCATCCCCGGTGCGCACGAAGAATGCGCGCCAACCTTTGGAGGAACCCTACAAATCAGGCTCGGGAGTCGCCGCAGCGTCCTCGAGCCGTCCCAGGACGATGGCGACACGCAACGTGAAGGCGTGACGTGCGTCACCCGGTGCCAGTCCGGTGAGCTCCAGGATGCGCTTGAGCCGGTAGCGCACGGTGTTGGCGTGCACGAACAGGGCACGGCTGGCGCCTTCGATGGAGCCGCCCTGGTCGAGGAGGGCGGTAGCGGTGTCCAGCAGACCGGACCGAGCGTCGCGTACCGGCACGTAGACATTTCTGACAAGATCGCGCCGCGCGAGCTCGTCGCCGGCCAGGGCCCGCTCGGCGAGCAGGTCGTCGCTGGTGACCGGTACGGCCGACGAGGGCCAGCCCGCCGCGGCGTACAGCCCCGCGACCGCCTCCTCGGCCGACACGTGGGCTTGGAGGAGACCGGTGACGACGGGGCCCACCACCACCGGGCCCTCCCCGAAGAACGGTGCGATCACGTTCCCGGCCTTGTCCGCATCGACGACGCCCCCCAGGACGACGACGAGCCGGTCGCCCTGCACCGCACCCAGGGCGGCGAGCTCGGCCGTGCGCGCGGCGGAGCGGATCTCGTCGACGAGCCCCTGCGACGACTCGCCTTCCGACCCGGGTGCCAGGCCGACGACCACGGCCACGTTGCCCTGCTCCTGCCAGCCCAGGGCGCTGGCGCGGGTGCGGACCGACTCGTCGGCGTCGCCACGCATGATCGAGTCCACCACCAGCGCCTCGAGCCGAGCGTCCCAGGCGCCGCGCAGCTCCGCGGCGTGGGCGTAGATGTCGGCGGTGGCGAAGGCCAGCTCCCGGCCGTAGCGCAGGATGCTCGCTCGGACCTCCTCGGCGTGCTCGGGCGCCACGGCGGTGCTGATCTCCGCCTCGGCCACGTCGATGCTCAGCCGGATCATGGCCACCGTCTGCTGCAGCGTGATGACGCCGGCGAAGGAGCGCGGAGCCGTGCCGAAGACCTCGGCGGCCAGGGCCGGGTTCGGCTTGCTGGGCTCACGGAACCACGTGATGAAGTTGTTGTAGCCGGCCTGCAGGATCATCCCGATCCAGGCCCGGTGCTCGGCCGCCAGCTCTTCGAACCACGGCATCTCGCGCTCCATGCGCCCCAACGAGCTCTTGGTGAGGTCCCCGACCGCGCGCTGCAGCTGCTGGGCGATCTGCGTCCGGGAACGAGCCCTGGTCATCACGCCAGCCTAGACGGCGTACGGCGTACGGCGTGGGCTCGCCGGCGCCCGTTCGAGGTCACGAACCGGAGACATCGTCCGCCCCAGGCGCGTGGGACCCTTCCCGCGGAGGCCTCGGGCGTGGAAACCTGATCCTTCAACAGATGTTCGACGGACGGTCGGCGGCGAGGGGTGGCACACGTGGCGAAGCGTGAGGTCCAGTTCGTCGTCATCCACGGCCACCGCCGAGCGTTCGTCAAGGTCGGCGCGGGGCCGGTGCTGCTCCTGCTCCACGGCATGGGCTGCGACCACACGACCTGGAACCCGGTCATCGACAAGCTGGCCAAGCGCTACACCGTGATCGCCCCGGACCTCCTGGGTCACGGACAGTCCGACAAGCCGCGAGCCGACTACAGCGTGGGCGGCTACGCCAACGGCATGCGTGACCTGCTCACGGTCCTCGGCATCGACAAGGTCACGGTCGTCGGGCACAGCCTCGGCGGGGGAGTGGCGATGCAGTTCGCCTACCAGTTCCCCGAGCGCACCGAGCGGATGGTGCTGGTCTCGCCCGGCGGCCTCGGCCCCGAGGTCACCCCGATCATCCGCGCCGTCACGCTGCCGGGCTTCCACCAGTTCATGGGTCTGGCGACGCTGCCGGGAGTGCGGCACCTGACGGTCGGTGCGCTGCGCGGACTGGCCAGGTCGACGATCCCCGGCGCGCGCGACCTCGACGAGATCGCCGACATCGTGGAGAACATCGCCGACCCGGGGGCCCGCCGGGCTCTCCAGCACGTCGTCCGCGCCTGCGTCGACCTGCGCGGTCAGATCATCACGATGGTCGACCGCGCCTACCTGACCCAGGAGATGCCGATGTGCGTCATCTGGGGCACCCACGACCACGTGATCCCCTCCTCGCACGCCGACCACGTCAAGCGCATCGCCGAGACCGCCCAGGTCTCGATGGTCGGCAACGCCGGCCACTTCCCGCACAAGGACCAGCCCGAGCAGTTCGTGAAGACGCTCCACCGCTTCGTGTCGCGCACCCGTCCCGCGACCTACCACCGCGGCCGCTGGCGGACCATGCTCACGGACGGCGCCCCCGCCGGCCTGGTCATCCCCGACTCCCGCGTCGTCACCATCGCCTGAGTTCCCCGAGTCGGCGTGTCGTGCGGTGCGAGTCGGCGTGTCGTGCGGCGAGCGGGGCGCGTCGGACGGGCACCCGCCCGCGCGACCCCGCCCGTCGCAGGGCGCGCGGTCGCTACCGTCAGGCGTCGCCGCCGGTCTGGGAGACGTCGGCGACCGCGGTCGGGTCGTCGATGCGGTACTTGTCGAAGGCCTCCTTGACCACTGACTGCTTGACCTCGCCACGCTCGGCCAGGGCGGCCAGCGTCGCGACCACCACCGACTCGGCGTCGACGCGGAAGAAGCGTCGTGCCGCCGGGCGGGTGTCGGCGAAGCCGAAGCCGTCGGTGCCGAGGGCGTGGTAGTCGGTCGGGACCCACTTGGCGATCAGGTTCTGCACCGCGCGCATGTAGTCGCTGACCGCGATGACCGGGCCCTCGGCGTCGGCCAGCTTGGAGGTGACGTAGGGGACCTGGGCCTCCTCGTCGGGGTGGACCAGGTTCCACTCCTCGGCGCGGCCGGCGTCGCGCGCCAGCTCGTTCCAGGAGGTGACCGACCAGGTGTCGGCGGCCACGCCCCAGTCCTCGGCCAGCAGCTTCGCGGCGCGGGTGATCCACGGCAGACCGACACCGGAGGCCAGCAGCTGCGCCTTCGGGGCGTCTGAGGGAGCCTCCGACGGGGCGTCGGCCAGGTGGTACATGCCCTTGAGCAGACCCTCGACGTCGAGGTCGTCGGGCTCGACCGGGTGCTGGTAGGGCTCGTTGTAGACGGTGACGTAGTAGATGACGTCCTCGCCGTGCTCGTGCTCGTCGGTCGAGCCGTACATCCGGCGCAGACCGTCCTGGACGATGTGGCTGACCTCGTAGGCGAACGCCGGGTCGTAGTGCACGATCGCCGGGTTGCTCAGCGCGAGCAGCGGCGAGTGGCCGTCGGCGTGCTGCAGACCCTCGCCGGTCAACGTCGTGCGGCCGGCGGTGGCGCCGATGAGGAAGCCCTTGGCGAGCTGGTCGGCCATGGCCCAGATGGAGTCGCCGGTCCGCTGGAACCCGAACATCGAGTAGAAGATGTAGAACGGGATCATGTGCTCGCCGTGCGTGGAGTACGCCGATCCCGCGGCGGTCGTCGAGCCCATCGCGCCGGCCTCGGAGATGCCCTCGTGCATGAGCTGCCCGTCGGTGGCCTCCTTGTAGGCCATGAGCTGCTTGCGGTCGACGCCCTCGTACTTCTGCCCGTGGGGGCTGTAGATCTTGTTCTTGGAGAACATCGAGTCCATGCCGAACGTGCGGAACTCGTCGGGGGCGATCGGCACGATGCGGTGGCCGATCTCCTTGTCCTTCATGAGGTCCTTGAGCAGCCGCACCAGGGCCATGGTGGTGGCGATGGACTGCTTGCCCGAGCCCTGCTTCAGCTCGGTGTACATCTCGTCGCCGGGCAGCTTCAGCGGCGTGGCGCGCACGACGCGCTTGGGCAGCGAGCCGCCGAGGGCCTTGCGGCGCTCCAGCATGTACTCGACCTCGGGGGCGTTCTTGCCGGGGTGGAACAGCGGTGCGGTCCCGGTGCGGTCGTAGGACTCGTCGATGTCGCGGTCGCTGATCGGCAGGTAGAGCCGGTCGCGGTACTTCTTGACGTCGTCCTTGGTCAGCTTCTTCATCTGGTGGGTGGCGTTCTTGCCCTCCAGAGCGTCGATCGTCCAGCCCTTGATGGTCTTGGCCAGGATCACGGTCGGCTGCCCGACGTGCTTGGACGCGGCGTCGAAGGCGGCGTACACCTTGCGGTAGTCGTGGCCGCCACGGGGCAGCTTGCGGATCTGCTCGTCACTCATGTGCTCGACCATCTTGCGCAACCGGCTGTCGCCGCCGAAGAAGTTCTCGCGGACGTACTCCCCGGTCTCGACCGAGTAGGTCTGGTACTGCCCGTCAGGCGTGGAGTTCATCTTGTTGACGAGCGCGCCGTCGACGTCGCGGGCCAGCAACGGGTCCCACTCGCGGCCCCACACGACCTTGATGACGTTCCAGCCGGCGCCGCGGAAGATCGACTCCAGCTCCTGCATGATCTTGCCGCTGCCGCGGACCGGGCCGTCGAGCTGCTGCAGGTTGCAGTTGATGACGAAGGTGAGGTTGTCGAGCTCGTCACGGGCGGCGATGTTGATGGCGCCCAGCGACTCCGGCTCGCCCATCTCGCCGTCGCCGAGGAAGGCCCAGACGTGCTGGTCGCTGGTGTCCTTGATGCTGCGGTGCTGCAGGTAGCGGTTGAAGCGCGCCTGGTAGATCGAGTTGATCGCCGTCAGACCCATGGAGACGGTCGGGAACTCCCAGAACTCCGGCATCAGGCGGGGGTGCGGGTACGACGACAGGCCCTTGCCGACGCCGTGCTGCACCTCCTGGCGGAACTTGAGCAGCTGGTCCTCGCTCAGCCGGCCCTCGAGGTAGGCGCGGGAGTAGATGCCGGGGGAGGCGTGGCCCTGGATGAAGACCTGGTCGCCGCCACCGGGGTGGTCCTTGCCTCGGAAGAAGTGGTTGAAGCCGACCTCGTAGAGCGAGGCGGAGGACTGGTAGGTCGCGATGTGACCGCCCACCTCGAGGCCCTTGCGGTTGGCGCTCGAGACGGTGATCGCGGCGTTCCAGCGCAGGAACGCCCGGATGCGGCGCTCGACCTCCTCGTCGCCGGGGAACCACGGCTCGCGCTCGGGAGGGATCGTGTTGATGTAGTCGGTGCTGCGCAGGGCCGGTACGCCGACCTGACGCTCGCGGGAGCGCTCGAGGAGCTTGAGCATGATGTAGCGGGCCCGCTCGCGGCCGCGGCCGTCGACCATCTCGTCGAGCGACTCGAGCCACTCGTGGGTCTCGTCGGGGTCGATGTCGGGCAGCTGGGTGGGCAGCCCCTCGTGGATGACGGTCGCCCGCTCCACCCGCTCGGCCTTGCCCGCGTCCACGGCCTTGTCTCCTGCCGTGCCGGGGCCACCTTGCGTGCCCATGCCGTCCGTGCCCGAGGTCTTCTCATCCTTGTTCGCCACGCGCCCATCCTGACACTCGGGGGAAGTACTAGCGAGTACGGCGCCGGTGCCTCCCCGCAGGCGCCCGCGGACCGCTGCCGTCCCACCCGCTGGTCCGACTTGGCGCGTTCTTGTTGCAACCCGGGCCCAAGTCCGCTGGACTGTTGGTCGAGCGACACCGGTGGTCCTCTGATTTCCGAGGTGCTGGTGGCGCTCGACCAACAGTCACCACGAATAAGGAGCCCGAGTTGAGCGCGACCCCTGGCGGCGCGGACACCAAGAACACCGGCGTGAGGATGGGGTTCGGTCCGGGCACGGTCGTGCAGGAGCTCGGCTGGGACGAGGACGTCGACGACGCCATCCGGGTCGAGATCGAGGACACCATCGACTCGGACATGGTCGACGGCGAGGTCGGCAACGTCGTCGACGCCGTGGTGATGTGGTGGCGCGAGAACGACGGCGACCTCGTCGACGCCCTGGTGGACGCCCTCACCGACCTGGCCTCCGGCGGCACCATCTGGCTGCTGACGCCCAAGGTCGGTCGACCCGACGCCGTCGACGCCGCGGACATCACCGAGGCGGCCCCCATCGCCGGGCTGGCCGTGACCACGACGCTGGCCGCCGGCCACGACTGGACGGCGACCCGCCTCGCGGCCCCCAAGTCCCCGGCCCGCTGATCGGCGCGCTGCACAAGATCTCGGAACGAAACAGGAGCCGCCCATGCCCACCACCAATCGAGTGACCGCCGTCCTCTCCGACCAGGTCGTGAAGGCGAAGGTCCTCACCGGGAGTGGGATCGTCCGGCCCTACTCGCCGCGGACGCTGTTCCGTCTGGCGAAGACCCTCAAGGACTGGGGCGTCGGACCGGCAGGTGGCTTCGCGGCGCTCGCCGTACGTTCTCCCGACGCGGTCGGACTCGTCGACGAGCTGGGCGAGCTGACCTACCGCGAGATCGACGACCGCGGCACGGCGCTCGCCGACGCGCTGACCGGACTCGGGGTCAAGCAGGGTGAGGGGCTGGCCATCATGGCCCGCAACCACCGCGGCTTCATCGACGCCACGGTGGCGGGAGCCAAGCTCGGCGCCGACATCCTGTTCCTCAACACCGCGTTCGCCGGCCCTCAGCTGGTGGAGGTCCTCGAGCGGGAGGACCCCAAGGTCGTCGTCTACGACGAGGAGTTCAGCGAGCTGCTGGCCGAGGTCGATCACGTCCGGCACGTCGTGGCCTGGACCGACAGCGACGACGTGGCCGACCGCGAGACGGTCGAGAAGCTGATCGAGAAGGGCGACAAGCACGCACACCTGCCGCACCCGGAGAAGGAGAGCCGGCTGATCATCCTGACCTCCGGCACCACCGGTACGCCGAAGGGGGCGCCGCGCAGCAACGCCGGCGTGGACGCCGCGGTGTCACTGCTCTCCCGCATGCCGCTGCGCCGCGGCTGGACCTGCCACATCGTCGCCCCGCTCTTCCACACCTGGGGCTTCGCGCACATGGCTCTGGCGATGCTGCTCGAGTCGAAGGTCGTGCTGCGACGCACGTTCGACCCCGAGGAGTGCCTCAAGACCACCGAGGAGAACGGCTGCGACTCCCTCGTGGTCATCCCGGTCATGCTCCAGCGCATCCTCAAGCTGTCCGACGAGACGCTGGACCAGTACACGCTCTCCTCGCTGAAGGTGGTGGCTGCCTCCGGGTCGGCGCTTCCCGGTGACCTGGGCGTGGAGTGGATGGACCGCTTCGGCGACAACCTCTACAACACCTACGGCTCGACCGAGGTCGCCTACGCCACGATCGCCGACCCCAAGGACCTGCGGGAGGCGCCGGGCACCGCGGGGCGCACGCCCCACGCGACCGAGGTGCGCATCTACGACGAGAACGACGAGCCGGTGAAGCAGGGGGAGACCGGACGCATCTTCGTCGGCAACGGCATCCTCTTCGAGGGCTACACCGGGGGCGGTCAGAAGGACATGATCGACGGGCTCATGAGCAGCGGCGACGTCGGCTACCTCGACGAGGAGGGGCGCCTGTTCGTCGAGGGTCGTGACGACGACATGATCGTCTCCGGCGGCGAGAACGTCTTCCCCAACGAGGTGGAGGACTGCTTGACCCGTCACGAGGCGGTTCACGAGGCGGCCTGCATCGGCGTCGACGACGACGACTACGGCAAGCGCCTCAAGGCGTTCGTGGCCCTGGTCGACGGCAAGGACGTCTCTGAGGACGACCTCAAGGCGCACGTGAAGTCGAACCTGGCGCGCTACAAGGTGCCGCGCGAGATCGTCTTCATGGACGAGCTGCCGCGCAACGCCACCGGCAAGCTGCTCAAGCGCGAGCTGGAGGAGAACGGCTCGGGCGAGGCGGAGGAGAGCGCCGCGTCGTGACCGCGGCCGGCGCCCCGCTGCCGGTCGGCTCGTCAGCGCCGGAGCTCGGGCTGCGTGACCAGCACGGCGCCACGGCGTCGCTCGCCGAGCTGCGCGGGCGGGCCGTCCTGCTGGTCTTCTACCCGTTCGCCTTCAGCCGGGTCTGCGGTGGCGAGCTCGCGGCACTCGACCGGGCCCTGCCCGACCTCGAGGGCCCCGGCTCGGCCGTGCTGGCGATCAGCTGCGACCCGGTGCACGCGCTCCGGGCGTACGCCGACCGCACCGGGCTCGGCGTACGCCTGCTGTCGGACTTCTGGCCCCACGGGGCCGTCTCCTCGTCGTACGGCGTCCTCGACCCGGTGATCGGGGCGCCGTACCGCTCGAGCTTCGTGCTCGACCACGAGGGCGCGGTGCGTTGGTCCCTGCACGTGCCGCGGCACGAGTCCCGGACCATCGAGGCCTACCTGGCAGCGCTCGCCGACGTCCGGAGGTCAACAACTCCCTGAGAAGTCGGACGTCGGGGTGACATCTGGCGGGTCGGCAGTGCAGAATGGGCATCGCAGCCGCTGGTGACCCGAGACGCCAGCGGCTGCTCCAGTTTTGCCGCGGCCCCTGCGGGACGCCGATCGGTGCGCGCCAGTCCCCCGTGGGGCGGGCGCAGTGTGGGCGCAAGTGGGCGCAGGGTGGGCGCAGTGTGGGCGCAGTAGGGATCGAACCTACGACCGCTGGTTTGTAAGACCAGAGCTCTACCGCTGAGCTATACGCCCCGTGTTCTGCATCGGTGCACCGGCCCACCACGGTGGGGGCAAGCCGTCAGGCACGCGGGACCAGCGTGCGCTCGGTCCCCAGCGGGAAGCCTAGCGGTCGGCCGGCCGCGTCTCGCAGCCGCTCTCCGGGGCCGGCCGACGAGGGGCGGCCCCGCCGGCGGAGTGCCGGACATCCGGCGTGCCCGGCTGCTTATAGTGACCCGGTCCCGACGTGGCGCGGGGCATCCGCCCGCACGCCGGACGGGATCGGCACCCGGACAGGAGCGTGCCCCATCGATGCCGTCGGGCTCGTGATGCGACGGTTCGTCGCGCGCCGCACACTCATGGTCGCTGCCGCGGTGACCACCCTGATGGCGGTCGCCGCCGTCACGGCGACGGCTCTCGTGCTCTCCGCAGCCGGCCGCGGCAGCGTCGGCGCTGCCCTCGACCGAGCCCCGGCGCTCGACCGGGTGGTCGACGTCTCGGGCGAGCTGGATCCTGAGGACCCCGGCGACCGCGCTGCCGCAGTCGACACCGCCGACCGCACTGTCCGTGACGTGCTGGACGAGGCACTCGCGCCCACTCTCGACGACGAGGGCGCGGTGACGCGTCGCGTCCTCGGCTCGTCGTACGTCGTTCCCGGCCCGTCGCCGGGTGAGCGCGAACGGCTCGCCGTCGTGGGGGGATACGAGGCGCTGGCGGAGCACGCCCGCCTCATCGAGGGTGCGTGGCCCGACGGGGCCGACAGGGCCGACGTCATGGAGGTCGTCGTCCACGAGCGGGCCGCGGCGCTCCTGGGGCTCGTCGTCGGCGACGAGGTGAGGCTGGTCAGCACCCGGGACGACTCGGTCCTCACGCTCCGGCTGAGCGGCACCTTCCGTCCGGCGGACCTGGGGTCGGGTTACTGGGCCGCCGATCCGCTGGGGGTGAGCGGCACCGACCGCGGAGGCAGCTTCGTCACCTTCGGTCCCTTCCTGGCGGGCGCGGGTGCGGAGACGCAGGTGGCGGACCCGGCCCTGACGTGGCGCGCGGACCCTTCCCTGGAGGGCCTGACCCCAGGGGAGGTCGACGACCTCCGCGGTGCCGTGACGCGACTGCTGGCCGAGGACAGCCCGGCCACCGCGTCGGCGGCCGCTGCACTGGCGGGCGGCCTGACCGAGGCGACGTCGACCGGCACGCTGGACGTCGAGACCGACCTCGACGAGGTCCTCGAGGGCGTGGCGTCCCCGGTGGCGGTCGCCCGTTCGGCGGTGGGACTGGCCCTGGCTCTGGTGATGCTGCTGGGGGTGACGGCGGCCCTGCAGGTCACCCGACTGGTCCACGAGGACCGTCGGCTCGACGACGGGCTACGGGCCTCGCGCGGCTTCTCCCCGGGGCAGCTGCGAGCCTCCCACGCCGTCGAGGCCATCGTGCTCGTCCTCCCGGCCGCGGTGCTGGGACCGCCGCTGGCGTGGACGGTGGTGCGCGCGGTCGCCACGACCACCGGGGCCGGGAACGCCGAGATCGCCTCCGGCACGTCCCTGGGCCCGGGGGCCTGGCTGGTCGCGGGGGTGTCGGCGCTCGTGGTCTCCGGGCTGCTGATCCGCCGCCCGGTGGTGGGCGCCGACGGGTCCGACGCCGGAGCGGGCCCGCGCGGACGGATCGCGGCCGCCTGGAGCCGCCTGGGCCTCGACCTGGTGGCGGTGCCGCTGGCCGCGGTGGCGGCGCTCCAGCTGCTGACCTACGACGCGAGCACGCTCGCGGCGGGCTCCGAGGAGGCGCTCGCCGGCGCGGGCATCGATCCCGTCCTGGCCCTCACCGTGCCCGTCGTGGTGCTCGCGGCCGCCCTGGTCGCCGGCCGCGTGCTGCGTGGGCTCCTGCTGCTCGCGGCCCGCCGCGCGGGGCGGACCCGCGGGACCGTCGCCGCGCTGTCGGTCTGGCAGCTCGCCCGGCGCACCGACGAGCACCGAGCGATGCTGGTCTCGACGCTCCTGGCCGCGGCCGTGGTCGCCGTCGCGGTGGTGCAGGTGGCGACCTACGCCGACTCCCAGGAGGCGCAGGCGCGCCTCGCCGTCGCCGGCGACCTCCGCGTCGCCGGGCTGGAGGACGCGGCGCAGGGCGACGAGGTCGTCGCTCTGGTCGAGGACCTGGGCGGCACGGCGGTCGTCGTGCTCCGCGAGCGCACCACCCTCGGTGACCTGCCGCTCGAGGTGGTGGCGCTGGACTCCGGTGCGGCGGCGGACGTGCTGGACCGCGCCGCGCCGGACGTGACCTGGTCCGGGTTGCTGCGGCCCCTCGCTGGTCGAGGCGGAGTCGGAGGACTCCGGTGCGGCACTGCCGGCGGTGGTCGCGGACGCGGTGGCCGCCCGGGCCGGTGACGCGGGTCTGGCTCGGCTGCGGGTGGCAGGGGTGGACGTCGAGCTGACGGTGAGCGGCCGCGTCGACTCCCTGCCCGGGGTGGGGCCGGACGCCGACCTGCTCGGCTCCGGCGCGGGAACCGGACGGTCCGGGACGGGGACGGGAGTCCTCGTGGATCGTGCGGCGCTCGAGCGGTCGGTCGGCAGCACGCTCGCGACGGACGTCGAGACCGAGGTGTGGGCGGCGGTGCCTCAGGCGGCCGTGGGGTCGTTGCGGTCCGAGCTCGAGGGTGGGGGCGTCCGGGTCGCGGACCGCTGGTCGGCGACCGCCGACCGGCAGGACGGCCCGGTCGGCTCCGGCGTCCGGGTGGCGCTGACCCTGGCCGTGCTGGTCGCCGCCGTGCTCGGGACCGTGGGGTTCGTCGCCGCGGCCGCGGTGGGGCTGCGCCGCCGGCGACTCGAGGTCGCCGCCCTGCGGGCCACGGGCCTGTCCCGTCGGCAGGTGGCGTGGTCGCAGACGGTCGAGCGGCTCGGGCTGCTCGCCGTCGCGCTGCTCATCGGCGCCGGCGTGGGAGCCACGGTGGGGTGGGTGTTCTCACCTCGTCTGGTGCTCACCGAGGCCGCCACGGTGCCGGTGCCACCACCCCGTGCAGAGCTCGACCTCGTCACCGCAGGCATGGTCGGGCTCGTCCTGGCTGCGCTGGCCACGGCCTGCGCAGCGGCGCTGTGGGTGTTCGTGGCACGCCTGGTGGCTCGGCCGATCAGCGTTGAGCTGCGGGCGGGGGAGGACACGTGAGGCGCGCCCCGGGCGCGTTCCGCCTGCTCATCCGCCGGGCTCGCGCCGACCTGGGCTCGCTGGTCGCGCTGGCCCTCCTGGTCGCCGTGACGGCGGGGTTGGCAGCGACGGTGCCGCGCGTGCTGAGCGCCACCTCCGACGAGGCTCTGCGCGGTGCGCTCGCCTCCGCCCCGGGCGAGAGCCTGGAGATCTCAGCCACCACGACCAACGACGAAGGCGTCGACCAGCTCGACGCGGTGGACGCCCAGATCCGTGACTCCCTGACGCCCCGCCTGGACGAGGTGCTGTCCGGCGGCGGACGCGGCGCCACCACCGGCCTCTACGAGACCCTCGACCGTGGCGGTGACCCCAGCCGCGACAAGCCGTTCGCCTGGCTGCAGCTGCGTCACCAGCCCGACGCGCTGGAGCAGGTGCGCTGGGTCGCTGGCCGGGCACCACGCTCGCCCGGTGCGGACGCCGAGCTCGAGACCGGGTCGGGCGAGCGCGTCCCGCTGCTCGAGGCGGCGCTCGACACCCGCCTGGCCGACCAGCTCGACCTCGCGGTCGGTCGGACGGTCGTCCTCGAGCCCCTCGAGGTGGCACCCCTCGGCGACGGCACCGCCGCCGTACGCATCTCGGGGCTCTTCGAGCCGCGGGAGCGTGCGGCTCCGACGTGGGCCTACGCGCCCCTGCTGACCACGCTGGGTCAGCGCTACGGCGGTGACGGTCAGCTCGAGGCGGAGTACGCCGCCGCCCTGGTCGACGCGAGCCAGCTCGACGCGCTGGTGTCCGCCTCCCCGATCCTGCGCTACGACTGGCACTACCCGCTCGACGACCCCGGGGCGTCGCGGCTGGGCGCCGACAACGCCGCCGCCGTCCTGGCCGACCTCGAGTCGGTGGTCGCGAGAGGCGCGTTCGTCACCTCCTCGGACGCCTCGGTGACCGGCGGGGCGGACACGGTGTCGCTCTCCAGCGGTCTGGTGGACCTGCTCCGCGGACACCTCGAACGCTCGGACGCGGCGTCGGCGCTGGTGGCGCTGGTGCTGGTCGGCGTCCTGGTCGTCGCGCTGGCGGTGCTCGGTCTCGCCTGCGCGGTGGCGGTGCGGCGCCGGGCGGCGGGCGTCGCGCTGCTGCGCGCCCGCGGTGCCTCCCGGACGGCGGTCACCGTCACGCTGGTCGCGGAGGTGGCTGCCGTCGCCGTGCCGGCCGCGGCTGTCGGCGCCGCGACTGCCGTGCTCGCGGGTGGTGACCGCGCCGGCGGGGTCTCGGCGGGGCTGGCGGCACTGGTGGCCGTCGCCGCGCTGGTGCTGTCCGGTACGGCGACGTGGCGCACCGCCGGGCACGGAGGACCGGCATCGCGGGCGCCGTGGCGCACCGCGACCGAGATCTCAGTGGTCCTCGGTGCCGTCGTCGGCGTCATCGAGGTGCGCCGCCGCGGCCTGGGCACCGCCGACGTCGACCCTGTGCTGGTGGCGGCCCCGGTCCTGGTCGTGATGGCGGTCGTGGTCGTGGTGCTGCGCGTGCTGCCGACGGTGCTGCGACGCGCGGCCGACGCGGCGAGCAGGGCACCGGGGCTGCTGCCCTTCACGGCGCTGGCCCAGGCGGCGCGCCAACCCCTGGCGGTGGCGCTGCCGCTGTCGACGCTGCTGCTCGGTCTCGGCTTCGCCGTGTTCGCCTCCGGCGTCGTGACCACCGTGGACGAGGGGCAGCACCGGGCCGCGTGGCACGACGTGGGTGCCGACTACCTGCTCGAGGCGGAGTACTTCGAGCAGGGCGACCTCGACGCGATGGCCGACGTCCCGGGCGTCGAGCTGGTCGTGCCGGCGCTGCGTCGCGAGCGGGCCACCTTCTTCGACCCCGCGGGGGTGGCGACGCGCGGCACCGTGCTCGTCGTCGACGCGACCCGCTACGCCGACCTGGTGGACGCCGAGGCCGACCCCGGCGTCGACGCCGCCGCCGTGCGCCGTCTGGCCCGGACGCCCGCATCGGCCGAGGACCCGTTGCCCGCGATCGCCACCTCGCCGGCGAGGGCCGCTCTTGCGGCCGACGAGGGCGCCATCGACCCGACCGCCGGCCTGGGCCGGACCGAGGTGGCCGTGTCCGCGGTGCCCAGGACCTTCCCGCTCGACGGCGGCGTCGGTCTCGTCGTCCTCGACCTGCCGTCGGTGCAGGAGCGCGAGTCGTTCCCGGTCCGACCCAACACGCTGCTGGTGGCTGCGCCTCCGCAGGCGGCGGACGCGCTCGAGGAGGCGGCGTCACGCCTCGAGCAGCGGGTGGTCCTGACGGACCGGCGGGCCGTGCTGCGCGACCTGGCCGAGTCGCCGTTCGTGGGGTCCACCCAGGGGCTGTTCGCCGCCGGTGTGGCGGCTGCGGCGGCGTACTGCGTGCTGGCCCTCGCGCTGGTGCTCGTGCTGGCCGCGAGCTCCCGTTCCCGGTTGGCGTCGACGCTGCGGACGCTGGGGGCCGGTCCACGCGCAGCTCACCCGGCTGGCCGTGCTGGAGGTGGCGCCGCTGCTCACCGTGATGGTGCTGGCCGGCCTGGCGGCCGGCGTGCTGCTGGTGACCGTGCTGCTCCCCGGGCTGGACCTCCAGCCGCTCACGGGAGGGGACGCGCCCCCGGAGGCCCGGCTGGGGTTGCTGCGCACCGGGGGACTGGTGGGGGGCCTGGCCGCGCTCGTCGTGGTGACGGTGGCCGTGGTCTCGGCGGTGGAGCGCCGACGCGGCCTGGGAGAGACTCTGCGAGAAGGAGACGAGCCGTGACCGAAGAGTTCCGCGACACCGGCGCCCTGGGCGCGCTCGAGCAGCGAGCGACCCCGTCCTCGGTGTACGGCGCCGACGCGCTCATCGCCTGCGACAACCTGGTGCGCATCTACCGCACCGAGAGCGTCGAGGTGGTGGCGCTCCAGGGCCTCGACCTGCTGGTCGACCGCGGTGAGCTCGTGGCCATCATCGGAGCGTCCGGCAGCGGCAAGTCGACACTGCTCACCATCCTCTCCGGCCTCGACGCCCCGACGGCCGGGCTGGCACGCGTCGCCGACCAGGACCTGCTGAACATGTCGGCGGCCCAACGGCTGCGCTACCGACGGCAGGTGGTGGGCTTCGTCTGGCAGCGCACGTCGAGCAACCTGCTGCCCTACCTGAGCGTCACCGAGAACGTCACCCTCCCGCTGGTCGCATCGCGCTCGCCGCGGCGAGCGCGGCCGCTCGCGTCGCGGAGCTGCTCGACCTGCTGGAGGTGCGCGACCTGGCCGACCGCAGGCCCGGCCAGCTCTCCGGGGGGCAGCAGCAGCGGGTCGCGATCGCCGTGGCGCTCGCGAACCGGCCCGAGGTGCTGCTGGCCGACGAGCCCACCGGCGAGCTCGACACGCACAGCTCGGAACAGGTCTTCGGTGCCCTCCGGACGGCCAACCGCGAGCTCGGGGTCACCGTGGTGGTGGTCACCCACGACGCCTCGGTGTCGGAGCACGTGCAGCGCACCGTCGGCATCCGGGACGGGCGCACCTCGAGCGAGGTGCTGCGCCACACCGAGGAGCGCGAGCACGGCCACGAGATCGTCGCCCGGGAGTACGCCGTCCTCGACCGGGTCGGTCGGCTCCAGCTGCCGCACGACTTCACCTCCGCCCTGGCGATGGACCGACGGGTGCGGCTCGAGCTCGAGCACGACCACATCGGAGTGTGGCCGGACCAGCCGCGGGAGGGGGAGCGGTGAGCACCGGAGCACCGGAGGCACCGGACCCATGATCGAGGCGACCGGCCTGACCAAGCGCTTCGGGAGCGGGGACGCGACCGTCACGGCCCTCGAGGACGTCGACCTCACGGTGTCGAGGGGTGGGCTGGTCGCGGTCACCGGTCGCTCCGGCTCCGGCAAGACCACCTTGCTGCACTGCATCGGCGGGTTGGAGCGGCCCGACGTCGGGCGCGTGGTCGTCGACGGCACGGTGGTGACCGACCTCGACGAGGCCGGGCTTCTCGCGCTGCGGCGCGACCGGGTCGGCTTCGTCTTCCAGACCTTCGCGCTCGTGCCCATCCTCACCGCGCGGGAGAACGTCGGCATCCCCCTGCGAATCAGGCGCACCCCGGCCCGGGAGCGCGAGGCCCAGGTGGACCGGCTGCTGCGCCTGGTGGGTCTCGTCGACCACACCGAGCAGCGTCCCGGGCAGCTGTCCGGGGGCCAGCAGCAACGGGTCGCCGTGGCCCGGGCCCTGGCCGGACGGCCGAGCCTGCTGCTGGCCGACGAGCCGACGGGTCAGCTCGACTCCGCCACCGGTCGTGCGGTCATGGAGCTGCTGCGGGCGGTGGTGGCCAGCGAGGGCGTGACTGCGGTCGTGGCCACCCACGATCCCGGGTTCATCGACGTCGCCGACTCGGTCCACGAGCTGTCCGACGGCCGGCTCGTCACAGCCGGCTCCGGGGCCGCGCACTAGGCTGCCGGCCATGCGTCTGGCCGAGATCGTCGCGCTCCTCGACCGTTGGTACGACCCGGCCTGGGCCGAGCCCTGGGACGCGGTCGGCCTGGTCTGCGGCGACCCCGACGACGAGGTCGGCTCCGTGCTCTTCGCCGTGGACCCGGTCCTGTCCGTGGTCGACGAGGCGATCGCGCTGGGCGTCGACCTGGTGGTCGTCCACCACCCGCTGCTGCTGAGCCCCGTCTCCTCTGTGGCGGCGACCTCCGCGAAAGGCCAGATCGTGCACCGGCTGGTCCGCGGCGGGGTGGCGCTGCTGACGGCCCACACCAACGCCGACGTCCCCGCCGACGGGGTGAACGAGAGCATCGCCGCCGCGCTCGGCGTTCGTGGAGCGCGCGTGCTCGAGCCCACCGACGGCACGGCGCCCGGCAGCGCCGATGGTCCGGGACCCGCGATGGACAAGCTGGTGGCCTTCGTGCCGCCCGAGGCGGTCGACGGCGTCCGCGCCGCTCTGGTCCGGGCAGGTGCCGGTTCGCTCGGAGCCTACGACTCGTGCAGCTTCTCGGCTCCGGGGGAGGGCAGGTTCCGGCCGTTGGATGGAGCCGATCCGGCGCTGGGCCGGGTCGGCGAGGTCGAGGTGGTCGCGGAGATCCGCCTCGAGACCCTCTACCCGCGCGAGCTGCGCCGTCAGGTGGTGGCCGCGCTGCGGGCCGCTCATCCCTACGAGGAGCCGGCCTTCGACCTCGTCGAGCTCGCCGAGGTCCCCGGCGGGCCGGTGACCACGGCCTCGTTCGGTGACGGACAGCGCGGCGTCCCGACCGGTGCCGCGCGCGGACACGGTCGCATCGGCCGGCTGGCGGCCCCGATGTCGTTGCGCGCCTTCGCGCAGCGGGTCGACGCCGCGCTGCCCCGGACCGCCCACGGCGTGCGTGTCGCCGGCGACCCCGAGCGCGTGGTGCGCACCGTCGCCGTGCTGGCCGGCTCCGGGGAGTCGCTGCTGGGCGCCGCGCGCGCGGCCGGGGCAGACGTCGTGGTGACCTCCGACCTCAAGCACCACCGGGCCGGCGAGTTCCTCGCCGACGGCGGCCCCGCCCTCGTCGACGTCGCCCACTGGGCCGCGGAGTGGACCTGGCTGCCTGTGGTGGCCGCCAAGGTCGCCCACGCCACGACCGACGCGGGGGATACGGTGGAGACGCACGTCAGCCGTCTGGTCACGGACCCGTGGACCTTCCGGGCCTGAGGGGCCGCTCGACCGCACCAGCCGCTCCAGCCCCACCAGCCGAGAACAGTGAATCCGAGGAGCCCACCGGTGAAAGCCGACCCGTCCGCCCAGCTGAAGCTCCTCGAGGTGCAGGAGCTCGACAGCCGTCTCGACGCGCTGCGCCACCAGGCCTCCCACCCGCCGGAGGGCCCGGAGCTGCGTGACCTCGAGAGCAGTCGGACGGCCCTGCGCGACCAGGCCGCCGACCTGCAGATCCAGGTCGACGACCTCACCCGGGCCCAGCGCAAGGCCGACGACGACGTCGAGCAGGTCAAGGCGAGACGCGTGCGCGACCAGCAGCGTCTGGACTCCGGCGCCGTCACCAGCCCCAAGGACCTCGAGCGACTCCAGCACGAGCTGGTCTCGCTGGACCGCCGCATCGGCGAGCTCGAGGACACCGAGCTCGAGATCATGGCGCACCTCGAGGACGTCCAGCGCGACCTCGCGGAGGTGCAGGCCCACACCGTCGAGCAGGACGCCCGGGTCGAGGCACTGAACGCCACCCGGGTCGAGCGGCTGACCGGGCTGAAGGCGGAGGGCGCCGACGTCGTCGCGCGCCGCAAGGAGGCTGCTGCCACGCTCCCGGCCGACCTGCTGGGTCTCTACGAGCGGCTCCGGGAGCAGAAGCAGGGGGTGGGTGCGGCGCTGCTGCGTCAGCGTCGGTGCGCCGGTTGCAGCCTGGAAGCTCAACAGCGGCGACCTGGCCACGGTCAGCCGCATGCCCGCCGACGAGGTCGCGCGCTGCGAGGAGTGCGGGCGCATCCTGGTCCGCACCGGCGAGTCCGGCCTCTGATGGTCGCTCGGCCCGGCGAGGACCGACCGACGCGGGTCGTGGCGGAGGCCGACGGCGCCTCGCGCGGCAACCCCGGCAACGCGGCGTACGGCGCGGTGCTCAAGGATCGCGACTCCGGAGAGGTGATCGCCGAGCGGGGCGAACGGATCGGCGTGGCCACGAACAACGTGGCGGAGTACCGCGGCCTCATCGCCGCTCTCGAGCTGTACCGCGACCACGCTGACGGGGCTGAGCTCGAGGTCCTCATGGACTCCAAGCTGGTCGTCGAGCAGATGTCGGGCCGCTGGAAGATCAAGCACCCCGACATGCGACCCCTGGCCTCCCGGGCCCGCGACCTCGCGCCGGAGGGCACGACGTACAGCTGGATCCCACGGGAGCGCAACCAGCACGCCGACCGACTGGCGAACCAGGCGCTCGACGGCCCGATGGGTGTCGTGGTGGGGCTGGACCTCGGCGCGGAGACCGACCCCGACCACGCCGAGCCCGTGCCCACGCCCCCGTGGGAGCAGGGAGCGCCGACGGTGCTCGTGCTGGTCCGCCACGGCGAGACCGACGACACCGAGGCCCGGGTGTTCAGCGGATCGACCGGGGGCGACCCCGCGCTCAACGCTCTGGGCGTGCCCACGTCGCCGCCACGGCCAGCTGGTTGGCGCCGCTGTTCGAGCAGGCGCCCACGATCATCACCTCGCCGTTGCGCAGGACGCGCGAGACGGCAGCGGTGCTCGTCGAGGCGGTGTCGCGTCAGCTCGGCGAGGCGGCCCCGATCGAGGCAACCGTCGACGACGGCTTCGTCGAGGCCGGCTTCGGGGAGTGGGAGGGACTGACCTACCGGCAGGTGCTCGAGCGCGACGCCGAGCTGTTCACCGCCTGGCTCAGCGACCCCGACGAACGACCCGGCACCACCGGTGACTCCATGAACGGGATGGCCGAGCGGATGCGGGGGGTGCGCGACCGCATGCTGAGCCGCCACCCCGGCGAGGTCGTCGTCGCCGCCACGCACCTCACGCCGATCAAGATGTTGGTGGCCGAGGTCCTCGGGCTGGCGATGGAGTCGGTGTTCAGGACCGAGATCTCGCCGGCGTCGGTGACCGCGCTGGCGTGGTACCCGGACGGACGTGCCGTCGTCCGGCTGCTCAACGGTCGTCCAGGTGGCCCGGCGCTCGGAACGGGCGCCGGCGTCGGTTGAGCCGGCCCAGCGGTGGCTCAGAGGTCGGTGACGACCACGTCGAGCCGGGTGCCCTGCTCGCGGTCGGACTCGACCGCCCAGCCGAGGTCGCGCAGCTGCTCGGCGAACCGGGCGGGCGAGCTGGCGGTGCTGCCGTCCTCGAGGAGGGCCCGGACCAGGCGACCCTTGGTGGCCTTGTTGAAGTGGCTGACCACCGACCTCCTGCCGTGGGACTCGTGCAGCACGCGCACCGACACGACACCGCGGTCGCGCGGCGCCGGCCGCCAGAAGGGGACGTAGGAGCCTGAGCGCAGGTCGACGACCAGACCTCGCCCGCGGGCCTCGGCGACGGCCGCGTCGAGCTGCCGGCCCCAGTGCGTGGCGACCTTTCCCACTCCCGGCAACGTCACCTGGCGGGGACAGCCGGTAGGCGGGGATCCGGTCACCGGGGCGGACGAGTCCGAGGAGGCACGAGGTCACCGCGACCCAGGAGGTGGCGCGCCGCCGTGCGGCCGGAGCGAGGGAGGCGAGGTCGAGCGCCTCGTAGAGGACACCGCTGTAGACGGCGTCAGCGCGAGCGGTGGTCGCGTCGGCGATGGTCGCGTTGCGCTCGACAAGGTCCGTCTGCGTCGGTCCCAGGCCCAGCGCCGCCGCGGCCTCCTCGGCCGGACGCGAGGTGCACAGGTCGACCAGGGCATCGAGGGTCGCGCCGCGGGCGTCGGTGAGCGTCGGGAACGACAACGACCCCAGGTCCAGCGGCTTGCCACTGGCGCGGGACGGACTTGCCTTCCGACGGCGGCAGCAGGATCAGCACGGCGACCACCCTAGGGTGAGGGGGAGGCCGTCCGGACCCGGGGGACGGGCCTCGTGAGGGGAGGAGACCACCGATGCCCAGACGCGTCGTACGAGCCACCGAGAGCGGCCTGGCGGCCGACGGCGAGCAGCTGCGCCGTGGTGTCGTGGCCATCCAGCGGGAGCTCGGGGTGACGCCGGAGTTCCCGGCTGCTGTCCTGGCCGAGGCGGAGGCGTCGACACGCTCGCCTCGGCTCCCGCCCCTGGACCGCACGGACCTCCCCCTGGTCACCATCGACCCCGAGACGGCACGGGACCTGGACCAGGCTCTGCACCTCGAGCGCGACGGCGACGGTTACGTCGTGCACTACGCGATCGCCGACGTGGCGGCGTTCGTCGCGCCGGGCGGCGCGGTGGACGCCGAGGCGCACCGTCGGGGGGAGACCCTGTACGGCCTGGACGCCAAGGTGCCGCTCCACCCCAAGGTGATCTCGGAGGCCGCCGCCTCGTTGCTGCCTGACGGACCCCGGCCCGCGCTGCTGTGGACCCTTCGGGTCGACGCCTCGGGGGAGGGCACCGAGGTCCGGGTGGAGCGTGCGCTGGTCCGCAGCCGTGCGAAGCTCTCCTACGCGGGCGTCCAGGCCGGTCTCGACGCCGGCACGGCCGATCCGGTCTTCGGGCTCCTGCGTGAGGTGGGGGAGCGTCGGCTCGCCCGCGAGGTGGCGCGCGGTGGCGTCAGCCTGCCGCTGCCGGACCAGGAGGTCACCTGCGTCGACGGTCGGTGGGAGCTCTCGCACCGGCAGCCGCTGCCGGTCGAGCAGTGGAACGCCCAGATCTCACTGCTGACAGGGATGGCTGCCGCCCACCTGATGGGCGGGGCCGGGGTCGGTGTGCTGCGAACCCTGGCTCCCGCGGACCCCCGCGACGTGAAACGGCTGCGCCGGGTCGCGGCGGGACTGGGAGTGGGATGGCGCGACGAGGAGGCCTACCCCGACTTCATCCGGCGGCTGGACGCCTCCGTGGCCGCCGAGGCCGCGATGCTCGACGCCAGCACCGTGCTCCTGCGCGGCTCGGGCTACGTCACCTTCACCGACGGTCTGCCGGAGCAACCGACGCACGCTGCGCTCGCGTCGACGTACTCGCACGTGACCGCGCCGCTGCGGCGCCTCGTCGACCGCTACGCCGGTGAGGTGTGCGTGGCGCTGTCGGCGGGGGAGCCTGTGCCGCCGTGGGTGCTGGAGCGGTTCGAAGACCTGCCGAGCACCATGCGCGAGTCCTCGAGGCGTGGGAACGCCTACGAGCGCTCGGTCCTCGACCTGGTCGAGGCCGCGGTCCTGCGTCATCGGGTCGGCGAGGAGTTCGCGGCGATGGTGGTCGATGTCGACGAGCGGCGCCCCGAGCGCGGCGAGCTGGTGGTCCGCCAGCCGGCCGTGGAGGCGCCGGTGGTCGGGGCCGGTCCGCTGCCGCTGGGCACCGACGTCACCGCGCGTCTCGCGGTGGCCGATCCGGTGGCCCGGCGTGTCGAGTTCACCTGGGAGTGAGGCGTGAGGGGTGTGCGCGGACCTGTGCGCCGAACGTGTCGTGGCACACACGCGGGAACACGTTTGCCTTTGTGTGGTTGGAGATACTAAGAAGGAGAGGCGCTTGTTCACGGCGTCCGACAGACCTGAACCACGATCCCCGTCCGGTGTGCATCCGGACGACGAAGGAGAGGACATGGCTACCGCCAAGTTCGACATCAAGACCGAGGCCACCCGCCCGCTGTACGCCGGCGTCGGGGTGACCGACCGCGCCGTCGAGGCCGTGCGCGACTCGCTGGCCCAGGGCCAGAAGCGCATCAACGACGTCCAGCAGGACGCTCGTCAGATCGACCTGGACACCGTGACGCGCGAGGCCAAGGCCCGCCGCGCCGCCGTCGAGGCCCGCATCACCGAGCTGCAGAAGAACGTGCAGTCGGTCCCCAGCCGTGTGCAGGCCCGCATCCAGGCCGAGCTCAGCGATCGCGAGCTGACCTACGGCCAGCTCGTCGACCGCGGCGAGACCCTGGTCGAGCGCATCCGTCGTCAGAGCTCGACGCAGGAGACCAAGCGCAACGCCAAGACCACGTCCTCGAAGGCGAAGACGGCGAGCACGCAGAGCAAGAAGGCCGCTAAGACCACCCGCAGCCAGGCCAAGGGGGCGGCGACGTCGACCGCGAACACAGCCACGAGCCAGGCCGCCTCGACCGTCGCGGCGGCGAAGGGCGCGGCGAAGTCGACCGCGGACACCGCCAAGAGCAGCGCCAAGTCGACGACCACCACCGCCAAGAACCAGTCGACGCGGCCCAAGAGCAGCGCCAAGGCGACCGGCACCGCGGCGAAGAAGACCGCGTCCTCGGCGGCCAAGGCCACCAAGGACGCCGCCACCAAGGTCGGCGACTGAACTCATCCGTCGGAGGTCTCTCCGACAACTGATCGAGGCCCCGGGAGCATAGGCTCCCGGGGCCTCGTCGCGCCTGAGCGGTCTTGTCGGTGCGGGCGCCTAAGGTCGAGGGGTGAAGCGACGATGAGCAAGATGGACGCCCTCCGCGCCATGCGGGAAGAGCGATACGAGCAGGCCCAGAAGAGCGCACGGACCGGCAGCCCGCGAGCCGGGCGACGCCGGCCAACCGCGCCCCGGTGGCCCCGCGCGCCAGCGTCCGCCTCGGCGGCCGGCGGGCCGCGAGCGTCGTCGAGACGGTGGACTCCGCCGAAGCCCTCGGTGGCGAGCCGACCGAAGTCCTGTGCGGGCACAAGAACATGGGCGGACGCAGCTGCACCCGCCCGCACGGCCACAGCGAGAAGAGCCACCGCTACGGCTGACCCGGGCGCCGCACCCTCGCGTCGCCGTACACTGGCGGACGCGGATGAGCTGACCGGGCGGCCGCGGCGTCGGGAGACCGGCGTCGAGGAAGGTCCGGGCTCCACAGGGCAAGGTGGTGGGTAACGCCCACCCGGGGTGACCCGCGGGACAGTGCCACAGAGAACAGACCGCCGTCGTCCGGCTCCGGCCGGTCGGCGGCAAGGGTGAAACGGTGGTGTAAGAGACCACCAGCGTTCCGGGTGACCGGAACGGCTCGGTAAACCCCACCAGGAGCAAGATCAAGAGGGCCGGTCACGACCGGCCTGCGTGAGCGTTCGAGGGCGGCCCGCCCGAGCTCACGGGTAGATCGCACGAGGCCGCCGGCAACGGCGGTCCCAGATGGATGGCCGCACATCGCCACCAGACCGTGAGGTCGGCGAGGACAGAACCCGGCCTACAGGTCAGCTCATCCGCCTCCCGCCACCCCCCGGACGGCTGGTGTCGTCTGGACCAGGCCCCCGCCGGCGTGTGCGCGGCAACGCGCGTGGGTAGGACCTCAGCGCGGGCCTGCGGGGGTCACAGGAGTCCACGCTCTCGCACTCACTGGGGGAGGCATCCTTGTCACGCGTCCGGACCTGGCTGTGCTTCGTGTTTGTCTCCTGCGTCCTCGGGCTCCTGTCGACCGCAGGGGCGCAGGGTCTCCCCGGTCCTGTTCCCGACCCCAGCGTCCCGGGCGTGCCCGTGACCACGATCTACCGCGCGCCCGGTTTCGACAATCTGCCGATCGGGCCGATGAGCGCGTCAGAGTTCAGGGCCTCCTTCGGGGGCCAGCTGTGGCCCCAGCTGAACTTCGACGACTCCTCCGTCCAGGCTGACAGCCGCGGGAACGGGAAGGTGTATCGGCTGAAGCTGGACCCGGGAACCATCCGTTCCGCCCCGGCCGGGAACCACGGAATCGTCGTCACGGTGCCGCTGTCCCGGTCGGTGGACGTGGCGTGCCTGTCCTACGAGGTTCGTTTCGACCCTCGGT
This sequence comes from uncultured Actinomycetota bacterium, assembly GCA_963790225.1. Lineage (GTDB taxonomy): Bacteria > Actinomycetota > Actinomycetes > Propionibacteriales > Nocardioidaceae > Marmoricola_A. The sequence goes on from CAWBNX010000001.1 coordinate 28,854, forward strand.
TCCACTGGTCGAAGGGAGGCAAGCTCCCGGGCCTGTCGGGCGTCGCGCCCGGTGTCGAAGCGAGTCTGCCCGCCGGCGGCGGCTACCCCGGCGACAAGGGTTGGTCCGGCAGGCTCATGTGGCGCGAAGGCGGACGGATCATCTCCTACCTGTACGGCCCACGCCAGAGCTCCTACTACGGGGACAGCGTCGACTGGAACAGGGCGGTCGTTGCTGGTCGGTGGCACACCATCGAGCAGTGCTACGTGATGAACACCGTCGGACTGGCCAACGGCCGGCTCCAGGCCTGGTTCGACGGGGAGCAGGTGCTGAACCGCGGCAACATGGTCTACAGGACGCGTTCGGACGTGCACATCGGTCACCTCATGTGGTCGGTCTTCCGGGGTGGGGGCACGCTCGACTGGGCCGGATCACGGTCGAGCTACATCGACTTCGACGACGTGCGTGTCACCACTCTCGCCTGACCATTGCGTCGGCGGGACCTCTGCGGGAAGAACTCGACCGCCGCCGGAGGTTGGCGCTTCAAGATCGCCGGCGCATCCGGAGTGGGCTTCCGGGCGATGATCCCGTCGATCGACGGCAACTTCATCAAGAGCACCAGCTCGTCGGCGGACTTCGGCTGACGACGTAGGGGCTCAGCCGTTCCAGGCTCGTTCGACGAGACGGGTGGCCTCCTCCAGCGAGTAACCCTGACGGCGCGCCGAGAGAGCGAAGGCGGCGGCGTCGTCATCCACTCCCCGGTCGGGCGCCTCGAGGTGCGTCGAGTTCACGAAGGTGCCCCGACGTCCGTGCGTGGAGATCACGCCGTCGACCTCGAGTGCCCGATACGCCTTCGCCACCGTGTTGGCGGCCAGCCCCAGGTCCGCGGCCAGCTGCCGGACGGTCGCGAGACGCGCGCCCGGAGCCAGGTCGCCGCGCGCGACGAGCCTCGCGATCTGGCTGCGCAGCTGCTCGAACGGCGGGACCAGGGACGAGGTGTCGATCGCGATGCCGATCACGACATGGGCTCCGTTCTGTAGCGTGCGTCTGCCTATTGTTGCAGTACAAAGAAACAGGGATCGGCGCCACCGAGAGGGCTAGCCTGCTGACGTGAGTGACGAGGCCACACGCCGGGCCGTGGACGCGGCGATCGTCCCGCTCGTGGCATCGCTCGCGCCGTGGGGCGTGCACGAGGGCCACTGGCTGCCGGGTCGCGGCGGGCACCCCGTGATCTGGTTGCGGACACGCACCGAGGCTCAGGCTGCGTCGCTCCAGGGGCAGGTCTGGCTCACCGCACAGGTGCAGGTGGTGCGGCAGCCGTCGGCGTACCCCCGCAGGAGGTCGCCCGCGTCGGGCTCGAGCTCTCCTCGGGACAGGGCGAGGCGAGGCTCTTCGAGGAGTGAGTCCGGGCGTCAGGGACCCGCCACGTGGACGATCGTCGACGGTTCGCGCCGAGCGGCGTCGGGGTGGAGCACGGCTGCGAGGTCCTCGACCGCGTCGACGAGGCGCAGCGCCGGGCGCGTCCAGGAGGCGTTGGCGTCGGCGGCCCAGACCGGCACCCCGACCGGGAGCCAGTCCGTCGTCCACCAGCTGCCGCGCCAGCTGTCGCCGACTCGGTGAGGTCGAAGCCGCAGGGCGCCACGACGACCAGGTCCGGCGACGTCGCACGGACGTCGTCCCAGTCCACCCGGGCCGATCGGGCCCCGGAGGAGCCGAGCGCCGGCACACCCCCCGCCGCGTCGACGAGGTCGGGCAGCCAGTGCCCGGGGGAGTAGGGCGGGTCGGTCCACTCCAGCACCAGCACCCGTGGCCGCAGGCCGGCCGCCACCCGATGTCGTACGGCGTCCAGCCGGGCCCGGGCGGAGTCCACGGCGGCTGCAGCCGCGTCGGCACGACCGGTCGCACCGCCGATCGTGAGCACCGACGTCGAGCACCTGCTCGAGGTTCTGCGGATCGACGGTGAGCACCTCGGCCCGGCACCCGAGGTGGCGCAAGCGCGTCGTCGACGGTGGCGACGTCGACCGCGCAGACCGCGCAGAGGTCCTGGGTCACCACCAGGTCGGCGTCGAGCTCGGCCAGCGCCCCGGCGTCGAGGTGGTAGAGGTCCTCGCCGCGCGCGATGGCCCCGGTGACGAACGCGTCGATCTCCGAGGGCGAGAGGCCGGCGGGCAACGCCGTGGTCGAGACGATGCGGCGCTCGCGGGCCTCCGCCGGGTGGTCACACTCGAACGTCACGCCGACGACGTCGTCCCCGGCGCCGAGGGCGAAGAGGATCTCGGTGGCCGAGGGGAGAAGGGAGACGATGCGCACCGCCCCACCCTAGGACGGGTGTTCTGGACGGACGCGTTACTCGACGACCCCGCCGTCGTGCGACCGGGAGTGCGCCGCGGGACGTCAGGCACGATCGGCGGCGAGCAGGACGACCGTGACGATCACGGCCCCGAAAGCTCCGACGCCGAGCAGATAGGTCCGGGTCTGCCAGCGGGCGCGGGCTCGACCACGCCGCCAGCGCGATGAAGAGCGCCGCCAGCAGCAGCGGGAGCACGGCGTACTCCACCGTGACCCGCACCGCGCGGTCGATCCGTGGCAGCAGGGCGACGGCCAGCCCGAGCAGGGTGGCGACCAGCAGCGCGCACGCCGCCCGCAGGCTCTGCCCCAGAGCGTCTCGGTTGGGGGCGGGTGAGCGGCTCGAGTGAAGCGGTCGCGGTCCCGTGTCCGGGTCGGTCGCTCCGGTCAGTCGTGCACCCGGGAGTGGCCTCGTCCGTCGTCGCGTCGCGGACTCCTCGTCCGTCGGTCGACTCGTCCTCGTCCGCGTCGTCGCAGTCGTCGGCGATGACTCCTCGGACTCGAAGGTCGGGTCACCCTCGGGGCGAGCCTCCTCGGGGCTGTCCTCGAAGACGCCCTTCTCCGGGTCGAACGTGCGCTGGGTGTTGTCGACCTCGGCGTTCTCGGGACGGTTCTCGGGGTCGAGCCGCTCGTCGCGCTCCTTCTCGATCTCGTCCTCGTCGTCCTCGGTGCGGTCACGGTCGTCGATCTCGACCTCGTCGACGTCGAAGCCCTCCGACTCGACCTTCTCGACCTTGTCGTCCTCCGAGGCGCCGTGGCCGACGTCGGACCCGGGCTCCTTCTCGGAGGCGTCGTAGCTGCTGGAGTCGCCGGACGCCTCACCGCTGTCCGGCGACTCGTCGGACCCGGTGGAGCCGTCCGACTCGTTTGGCGACTCGGTCGACTCGCTTCCCGACTCAGTTCGACTCGTTGACGGCGTCAGCGCTGCTGTCGGCCTCGGCGTTCGGTCTCGGTGTCGCTGCTCGCTCATGACCCGTCCTCCCGGAATAGGAACTCCACGACACGGACCATGCCACGGAACCGATCTGGGAAACCTGGGTTTCGCCCACTCGACTGACGCTGTCGGGACCTTGCCCGGTGGGGGCTCGACCGTCGTCAACGCTCGGCGGGTGTCGCTCGCTCAGCTCGAACCGGGCGGGGTCGCCGGCACCGACGCGGGTCACCTCCGGGAAGCCCTCGGACCAGTCCACGACCGTCGTCGGCTCAGGGCCGCAGTCGCCCGCGTCGATGACCGCGTCGACCACGTGGTCGAGCTCCTCCTTGATGCTCCAGCCGTCGGTCATCGCGACCTCGTGGTCGGGAAGCAGCAGGGTGCTCGAGAGCAGCGGCTCGCCCATCTCGCGCAGCAGGGCGCGCACGACCGGGTGGTCCGGGATGCGCACGCCGACGGTGCGCTTCTTGGGGTGCGCGAGCCGACGGGGCACGTCGCGGGTGGCGGGCAGGATGAAGGTGTAGGGACCCGGGGTGGCGGCCTTCACGGCACGGAAGGCGGCGTTGCTCAGCTGGACCAGCTGCCCGAGCTGGCCGAAGTCGGCGCACACGAGGGTGAAGTGGTGCTTGTCGTCGAGCCGGCGGATCCGCTTGATGCGCTCGGTGCCCTCGGGGTTGCCGAGCCGGCACCCCAGCGCGTAGCCGGAGTCGGTGGGGTAGGCCACGAGCGCGTCGTCGCGCAGCATCTCGACGACCTGGGCGATGCGCCGGGGCTGGGGGTCCTCGGGGTGGACGTCGACGTAGCGGGCCATGACTCCAGCCTAGGCCCGCCGCGTCCGACCCCGCCGTCCCCGATGTCCGCGAAGGCTCAGTTCCAGCCGACGGACGCCAGGTCCGCGTGCCGCCAGCTCCGTGCCGACCAGGTGCCCTCGCGCCAGCTGCGTGCACTCCAGGAGCCGTCGCGCCAGCTGCGGGCGGACCACTCGCTGTCGCGCCAGCTGCGCGCCGACCAGGTGCCCGAGGCCCACTCGACGTCGCGCCAGCTGCGCGCGTTCCACGAGTCGCCGCTCCAGGTCCAGTCCCGCCACGCTCCCGCCCTGCCACGCCGTGCCGCCGGCCGAGCTGCGCGTCCAGGACGACGCGTTCCACGCCCGTCCGAAGATGTCGATCTCGCCGCGCAGCTCGCTGACGCCGTCGTTGACGTGGGAGGAGCCGCGTGCCGCTTCCAGCGATCCGGTGCCCGTGCTGAAGAAGCGCGTGGACTGCTTCGCGCTGGTCGGGTCCTTCAGCTGTGCGCTGCGAACGTCGAGGAGTCCGCTCCCTCGGTACTTCGCGTCGGTGGAGGGGAAGGCGTCCGCGGTCGTCGCGAGCTGCTGCTTGACCTGGTCCGGTGTCAGGCGCGGCTCTTGCCTGCAGCACGAGTGCCGCGGCTCCGGCCAGGACGGCCGAGGCCTGGGAGGTGCCGGAGGCGCGGGCGAAACGGCCTCCCTGCCGGGCTGTGGGGTGACGGCTGTCGGCGTAGCCCTGGGCACCCGAGCACCGAGGACGGAGACGCCGGGTGCGACCAGGTCGACGTGACGGTAGTTCGTGCCCCGGGTCGCCCAGGACGGCACCGTGTCGTCCACCGCCGTGACCGTGCCCTGCGTGTCGACCGCCCCTGCGGCGATGACGTAGGGGCTCTGGGCGGGGTTGGCCAGGGTGAGCACGTTGGAGCCGTCGTTGCCCCCGGCGACGACGACCACGATGCCGGCCTTCCAGGCCTGCTCGACGGCGAAGATCAGCGGGTCCTTGCGGTGGTCCTGGGTCGAGTCGGTGCCGTAGGCCAGCGCCAGGACACGGATGTTGAGACCGTTGTCGTTGCGGTGCTCGACGACCCAGTCGATGGCCGCGATCACCTGCGAGACGTCGACGGCCCCGTCGTGCGCGCCGACCTTGACGCTGAGGAGGTTGGCATCGGGAGCGATGCCGTTGAACGTCGACTGGCTCGTGTACGACGCCGGGGTGCCGACGGCGTCGCGACCAGCGATGATCGAGGCCATGTGGGTGCCGTGCCCGTAGGCGTCGAGGTGGGCGAGCTCGGGGTCCTGGCTGTCGAAGGACAGGTCCGGACCGTGGTAGACGTTGCCGGTGTCCAGTCCCGGCACCTCCGTGACCCCGGTGTCGATGAGAGCGACACCGATGCCCTTGCCGGTGTAGCCGGCTCGGTAGGAGTCGTGGGCCCCGACCGTCTGGGCGATGTGCCACAGCGACCCCTTGACCAACGGGTCGTAGCCGAGCTCGGAGGGGGCGGCCTGGGCCGTCTGCCCGCCCACGGCGAGCGAGGCCGCGGTGACGCCGGACAGGGCCACCATCGTCAGGACGCCCTGCAGACGTCGCCCCCATGTCAGACTCATGACTGCCCCTTCGACGTCCCCGGTGTCCACCTCTGTGCCACTACGTTAAGACCACAAAGACGGACAAGTCACCCAAAGCTCACGACGGTTTGTCGAAGTCAGGACCATGGTCCCCGTCCGCGCGGAGGAGGACGTGGCGTGGCCCGGCGACGGAGTCACGGCAGCGTCAGGATCTCCGCCCCGTCGGCGGTCACGAGCAGGGTGTGCTCGAACTGGGCACTGGCCCGCTTGTCCGCGGTCGTCACGGTCCAGCCGTCGTCCCACATGTCCCAGCGGGCGGTGCCGAGGCAGAGCATCGGCTCGATGGTGAACGTCATGCCCTCCTCGATGAGGTCGTCGAAGCGGTCCTCGTCGGTGTGGGGGATCACCAGCCCGGAGTGGAACGACGTACCGATGCCGTGACCGGTGAACTCGCGGACGACGCCGTAGCCGAAGCGAGCGGCGTAGGCCTCGATCACCCGCCCGATGACGTTGACCCGGCGGCCGGGGCGGACCGCCCTGATGGCCCGGTCCAGGGCCTCGTCGAGTGCGCTGGACCAGCGCTCGCGTCTCCGGGTCGACGTCACCGGCGAGGAAGGTGGCGTTGGTGTCGCCGTGGACGCCGCCGAGGTAGGCGGTGATGTCGACGTTGACGATGTCGCCGTCCCGAACCACCCGGCTGTCGGGGATGCCGTGGCAGATCACCTCGTTGACGCTCGTGCACAGCGACTTGGGGAAGCCGCGGTAGCCGAGCGTCGAGGGATAGGCGCCGTGGTCGAGCAGGAACTCGTGGCCGACCCGGTCGAGGTCGTCGGTGGTGACCCCGGGCGCGACGTGCCGGCCGACCTCGGCGAGTGCCTGCGCGGCCAGGCGGCCGGCCACCCTCATGCGCTCGATGGTGTCGGCGTCCTTGACCTCGGAGCCGCGGAACGGCAACGGGGCGGGCTGGTCGACGTACTCGGGGCGGTCGATGAAGGGGGGTACGGCGCGGCGCGGAGAGAGTGCCGCGGGAGCGATCGGAGTCACGCCGACGAGTGTAGGTTCGCTCTCGCGACGGAAGGATCACGCTCATGAGCGACGACGAGCAGTACTGGTACTGCCTGACCCACCAGACGGTCGAGCCCCGCGACGGTTGCAAGAACGCCGACCGGCTCGGGCCCTACGCGACCCGCGAGGAGGCCTCCCGCGCGATGGACAAGGTCGCGGAGCGCAACGAGTCGTGGGACAACGACCCGGACTGGAACGACAACGGCTCCGGCTCCGGCCCCGACCAGCCCCGCCGGAGGCTGAGCCGCGGGCATGGGGTTCGACCTGCACAAGTCCGGCTCGTTCATCGGGATGTCCGGCCTGGCCATCGCGCTGTTCATGAACTTCGCCGCCGGAAGCGTCCTGCCCTGGTGGGGCGTCACGTTCCTGGTCGTGCGTCTGGCTGGCGCTCTTCGTGCTGGCGTGCCGATGGTTCGTCGACCACCCGGTGCGGGTGTTCTGGCTGCCCTTCGGCGCCGTCGGACTCTGGTTCGCCTTCCTCCTCGGCGGCGAGGCGCTGTGGGGCTGGGCCTGAGCAGGGGTGAGCACGAGGTGACGGCGCCGGGTCAGAACGTGTGCTCGGGGCCGGGGAAGGAACCGTCGGCCACCTCGGCGGCGTAGGCCCTCGCGGCCTCGAGCATGACGCCGTGGAGGTCGGCGTACTGCTTGACGAAGCGCGGCATCCGACCGGTGCGCAGCCCCATCGCGTCCTGCCACACCAGCACCTGGGCGTCGGTCCGGTTGCCGGCGCCGATCCCGATGGTGGGGATGCCGATCTTCTGCGTGACCTCGGCCGCGACGTCGCCGGGCACCATCTCCATGACGACTGCGAAAGCGCCGGCGGCCTCCATCGCGGCGGCATCGGCGAGCACCTTCTCGGCGCCCGCTCCCTTGCCCTGGATGCGATAGCCGCCGAGGCTGTGCTCGGACTGCGGCGTGAACCCGATGTGCGCCATCACCGGGATGCCGCCTCGCGTCAGCATCTCGACCTGCGGCGCCATCTCCGCCCCGCCCTCGAGCTTGACGCAGTGGGCGTCGGCCTCCTTCATGAAGCGGACCGCGGTGTCGTAGGCCTGCTCCGGCGATCGCTGGTAGGAGCCGAACGGCAGGTCCGCCACCACCAGGGCGTACGACGTCGACCGCGTCACCGCGCGCACCAGCGGGATCAGCTCGTCGACCGTCACCGGCAGGGACGTCTCGTTGCCGTAGACGTTGTTGGAGGCGGAGTCGCCGACCAGCAGCACCGGGATGCCGGCCTCGTCGAAGGTGGCGGCGGCGTACATGTCGTAGGCGGTGAGCATCGCCCACCTCTCGCCGCGCTCCTTCATCTGCTGCAGGTGCGGGATGCGCACCCGTCTGCGCGCGGGTGCGCCGGTCGCGGAGCCCGGGGCGCCGGGCGTGGAGGGGGCGCCACCGTACGGCGCGGGCTGCTCGCTCGACTGCTCGACCATGCCCGCCAATCTAGACCTGCGGGGCCGTCGTGGCGGTGTGACCGTCGCCACGCCCGGGTCGGAGCACGGGCCGGCTCGCGTTGTGGTGAGGCACGGATGGGCCTCTGGGACACTGGGGCCGTGGACTTCTCCTCGGTGTACGCGCACGGCTTCGCCCGGGTCGCGGCCTGCACCCTTCCGGTGGCCGTCGCCGACCCGGCCTCGAACGCCGGTTCGGTGCTCGTCGCAGGCCCGGGCCTGCCACGACGACGGTGTGGCGGTGGCGCTGTTCCCCGAGCTGTGCCTGAGCGGCTACGCCATCGACGACCTCGTGCTCCAGGACAGCCTCCTCGACGCGGTGCGCGAGGCCGTCGCGACGTTGACGGCTGCGAGCGCCGACCTGCTGCCGGTGCTCGTGGTCGGCGCGCCGCTGGTCAACGGCACCCGCGTCTTCAACTGCGCCGTGGTCATCCACCGCGGCCGGGTCCTCGGCGTCGTGCCGAAGTCGGCCCTGCCGACCTACCGCGAGTTCTACGAGCGCCGTTGGTACGCCGCCGGCGACGACCAGCGAGGCGGCACGATCGAGCTCGACGGCGAGCAGGTGCCGTTCGGTCCCGACCTGCTCTTCTCCGCGACCGACGTCGCCGACCTGCGTCTGCACGTCGAGATCTGCGAGGACCTGTGGGTGCCGGTGCCGCCGAGTGCGGAGGCGGCGCTGGCCGGGGCGACGGTGCTGGCCAACCTCTCCGGCAGCCCCATCACGGTGGCCCGCGCCGACGACCGTCGGCTGCTGGTCCGCTCGGCCAGCGCCCGCTGCCTGGCCGCCTACCTCTACGCCGCGGCCGGCGAGGGGGAGTCCAGCACGGACCTGTCGTGGGACGGGCAGACGATGGTCTACGAGGTCGGCGAGCTGCTGGCCGAGAGCGAGCGGTTCCCCGAGGGGCCGCGCCGCTCGGTGGCCGACGTCGACCTCGGTCGGATCCGCCAGGAGCGGCTGCGTCAGGGGACCTTCGACGACAACCGCCGCACCCACGCCGACCGGACCTCCTCGTTCCGCGAGGTGCCCTTCACCCTCGATCCGCCGACCGGCGACATCGGCCTGCGGCGCAAGGTCGACCGGTTCCCCTTCGTGCCCGACGACGTCGAGCGGCTGGCCCAGGACTGCTACGAGGCCTACAACATCCAGGTCGCCGGGCTGGAGCAGCGGCTGCGTGCCATCGGCCAGCCCAAGGTCGTCATCGGCGTCTCGGGCGGGCTGGACTCGACCCACGCGCTGATCGTCGCCGCCCGCGCCATGGACCGGCTCGGTCGGCCCCGCAGCGACATCCTGGCCTACACGCTGCCGGGCTTCGCCACCAGCGACCACACCCGCGGCAACGCCACACGCCTCGCGACGAGCCTGGGCGTCAGCTTCGCCGAGGTCGACATCCGGCCGGCCGCCGAGCAGATGCTGCGCGACCTCGACCACCCGTTCGCCGACGGCGAGCCGGTCTACGACGTGACCTTCGAGAACGTCCAGGCGGGGCTGCGCACCGACTACCTCTTCCGCTTCGCCAACCACCTCGGCGGCATCGTGCTCGGCACGGGTGACCTCTCCGAGCTCGCCCTGGGCTGGTGCACCTACGGCGTCGGCGACCAGATGTCGCACTACGCGGTGAACACCGGGGTGCCCAAGACGCTGATCCAGCACCTCATCCGCTGGGTCGTCTCCGAGGGCCTCTTCGACGCCGACGTCAACGCCATCCTCGAGGTCATCGTCGACCAGGAGATCACCCCGGAGCTCGTGCCCACCGAGGAGGGCACGAAGCCCCAGGCCACCGAGGACACCATCGGTCCCTACGCGCTGCAGGACTTCACGCTCTTCCACGTCCTGCGCCGCGGCACGCGACCCAGCACGATCGCGTTCCTGGCCCACCACGCCTGGTCCGACGTCACGACCGGCGAGTGGCCCCCCGGGCTGCCCGAGGCGCGGCGGACGTCGTACGACCTGGAGGAGATCGGGCACTGGCTCGAGGTCTTCGTCAAGCGCTTCTTCGCCTTCAGCCAGTTCAAGCGCAGCGCGCTGCCCAACGGCCCCAAGGTGTCCTCCGGCGGGTCGCTGAGCCCCCGGGGCGACTGGCGTGCTCCCAGCGACGGCAACGCCGCCGCCTGGCTCGCCGACCTGGAGCGTGTGCCCCGGCCCTGATGCGCCATAGTGGGCGCATGGGTAAGCAGGAAGACTTCGTGCTGCGCGCTCTCGAGGAGCGTGACGTCCGGTTCGTGCGGCTGTGGTTCACCGACGTGCTGGGCTTTCTGAAGTCCGTCGCGGTGGCGCCGGCCGAGCTCGAGGGTGCGTTCGCCGAGGGCATCGGCTTCGACGGCTCGGCCATCGAGGGCTTCGCCCGCGTCTACGAGTCGGACATGCTGGCCAAGCCCGACCCGAGCACCTTCCAGATCCTGCCGTGGCGCGGCGACGGCCCCGCCACCGCGCGGATGTTCTGCGACATCGTGATGCCCGACGGCTCGCCGTCCTTCGCCGACCCGCGCTTCGTGCTCAAGCGCGGCCTCGACAAGGCCGCCGACCTCGGTTACACCTTCTACACCCACCCCGAGGTCGAGTTCTACCTCTTCAAGAACGTCCCCGAGCCCGGCGGCGACCCCATCCCGGTCGACCGCAGCGGCTTCTTCGACCACACCGCACAGAGCAAGGGCTCCGACTTCCGCCGCGAGGCGATCACCATGCTCGAGCAGATGGGCATCTCGGTGGAGTTCAGCCACCACGAGGGCGGCCCCGGCCAGCAGGAGATCGATCTGCGCTACGCCGACGCGCTCTCCACCGCGGACAACATCATGACGTTCCGCACCGTCGTGCGGGAGGTGGCGCTGGGCCAGGGGATCTGGGCCAGCTTCATGCCCAAGCCGTTCACCACCCACCCGGGCTCGGGCATGCACACCCACGTCTCGCTCTTCGAGGGCGACCAGAACGCCTTCTTCGAGCCCGGCGCGCAGTACCAGCTCTCCCGCAGCGGGCGGCAGTTCATCGCGGGCCTGCTCGAGCACGCCTCGGAGATCACCGCGATCACCAACCAGTGGGTCAACTCCTACAAGCGGCTGATCGGCGGGGGCGAGGCGCCGTCGTACATCACCTGGGGGCACAACAACCGCTCGGCGATGGTCCGCGTGCCGATGTACAAGCCGAACAAGGGTCAGTCGACCCGGGTGGAGCTGCGCACCATCGACGCCGCCTGCAACCCCTACCTGGCGTTCGCCGCCATCCTCGGCGCCGGCATGAAGGGGATCAAGGAGGGCTACGAGCTGCCGCCCGAGGCCGAGGACGACGTGTGGAGCCTCACCGACCGCGAGCGCAAGTCGATGGGCTACCAGCCGCTGCCCAAGACGCTCTCCGAGGCCATCCAGGTCATGGAGGAGAGCGAGCTCCTCGCCGACACCCTCGGCGAGCGGGTCTACGACTTCTACCTGCGCAACAAGCGCGCCGAGTGGGAGCAGTACCGCGGCCAGGTCTCCGCCTTCGAGCGCGACCAGATGCTCCCGGTCATCTGAGACGGTCACGGCGATCATGAGGGCACCGCGCGTCCTGGTCGTGGAGCACGAGGAGGGTGCCCCGGCCGGCTGGCTGGGAGAGTGGCTGCGGGCCGAGGGCCTCGAGCTCGACGTCCGCCGCCCGTACGCCGACGGGCCGGACCGCGACCTGCCCGACGACCTGGGCGAGCACGACGGCCTGCTGGTGCTGGGCGGCGGCATGGACGCCTGGGACGACGCCGGTCATCCCTGGCTGGTGCCCACGCGCGAGCTCGTCCGCGAGGCCGCCACCGAGGGTGTGCCCACGCTCGGACTGTGCCTCGGCCACCAGCTCGCGGTCCTCGCGCTCGGCGGCGAGGTCGGGCGCAACCCCGTCGGTGCCACCATCGCGGTCATGCCGGTGGGCTGGGTCGAGGACGCCACCGCGGACCCGCTGCTCGGCCCGGTGACGGGCGCGACCCGGGCCTCGCACTGGAACGTCGACGTCGCCACCCGACTGCCCGTGGGGACCCGGGTCCTGGCCCGCACCCCCGACGGCGCCCCGCAGGCGGCCCGTCTCGCGGAGTCGGTCTGGGGCGTGCAGTGCCACCCCGAGGCGGGCCCGGCGATCCTGACCCGATGGGCCGAGGACGATGGCGAGCCCCACCGCGACGCCGGTGTCGACGTCGACGGCTTCCTCGACGACGCCGCTGCCTCCTCCGAGCTCCTGCACAGCTCGTGGTCACCGTTGGGCGGCGCTCTCGCCCAGCTGGTACGACGAGCGGCGGGCCGGTGAGCGGGCCGGCGAGCGCCGGTCGCCCCGAGACCCTGCGCAGCCGCATGATCCGGGTCGGGTTCCTCGACTCGACGCGGGGCGCGAGGGCGTTCGAGCGGCTCGGCGGCTGGTGCGAGCCGCTGCTCGCGCTGCTGGCCCGCACCGCCGACCCGGACCTGGCGGTCGACAGCCTGGCCGACCTCGCCGAGCGGATCGGGCGCGACCACGGCGACGACGCGCGCCGGACCTTCCTCCAGGCGCTCATCGACGACGAGGGATCCGCCATGCGTCTGCTGTCGGTGCTCGGCGCCAGCCGGGCGCTCGGCGAGCACCTGATGCGGCACCCCGAGCAGTGGCGCGAGCTGACCGATCCGACGCTGGGCAGCACGCGCTCGCCGTGCTACGTCATGCGGGCCTCGTTGCTCGAGGCCGTGGGGGCCGATCCGGCCGACCCGGACCCGGTGGCCACCCTGGACGACGCCGCGGCCGTCGACGCCCTCCGGGTGGAGTACCGCCGGGTCCTCCTGCGCCTCGCAGCCCGCGACCTGGCCCACGAGCTCGGCGTCGACGACGTCGCCGCCGAGCTCTCCGACCTGGCCGCGGGAACCCTGGAGGCCGCCCTGGCCGTGGCCCGGGCTCGCGTCGGCGAGACCGCCGCGCAGTGCCGCATCGCGATCGTCGCGATGGGCAAGTGCGGGGGCCACGAGCTCAACTACGTCAGCGACGTCGACGTCATCTTCGTCGCGGAGCCCCGCGAGGGCTGCGGTCCAGGAGAGGACCAGAACGCCCTCCGAGCGGCGTCGCAGCTCGCCACCCAGCTGATGCGGGTCTGCTCCGACCACACCGGCGAGGGCACGATCTGGCCGGTCGACGCCGGGCTGCGGCCCGAGGGCAGGTCCGGCCCGCTGGTGCGCACCATCGCCAGCCACCGCGGCTACTACGAGCGCTGGGCCAAGCCCTGGGAGTTCCAGGCCCTGCTCAAGGCTCGTGCCGTGGCCGGCGACCGGGCCCTGGGCCGGGAGTTCGTGACGATGGTCGACCCGATGATCTGGCGGGTCGCGGAGCGCGCCGGGTTCGTGGGCGAGGTGCAGGCGATGCGCCGCCGGGTCATCGACCACATCCCGGCCAAGGAGGCCGATCGCCAGCTCAAGCTGGGAGTCGGCGGTCTGCGCGACGTCGAGTTCGCCGTCCAGCTGCTGCAGCTCGTGCACGGCCGAGCCGACGACTCGGTCCGGGTGCCGACCACCCTGTCGGCACTGGCCCGGCTGACCGAGCGCGGCTACGTGGGTCGCGAGGACGGCGCCGCGATGCACCGTGCCTACGCCTTCCTGCGCTCGGTCGAGCACCGCCTGCAGCTCTACGGACTGCGCCGCACCCACCTCATCCCCGACGACGAGGGGGACCTGCGCCGCCTCGCCCGGTCGATGGGATACGTCAAGACGCCCGTCGAGGAGCTGCGACGGGCACTGGCCGACGAGCGGCGCGAGGTACGCCGTCTGCACGAGAAGCTCTTCTACCGGCCCCTGCTGGACACCGTGGCTCGGATGCCCAGCCAGGACATCCGGCTCAGCCCCGAGGCGGCGGTCACTCGGCTCGCCGCGCTGGGCTACGCCGACCCGAAGGCGGCGCTGCGTCACCTGGAGGCCCTGACGGCGGGGGTGTCTCGCCGCGCGGCGATCCAGAGGCAGCTGCTGCCGGCGATGCTCGAGTGGTTCGCGGAGTCCCCGGACCCCGACGCCGGGCTGTTCGGGTTCCGTCGGATCTCCGAGACTCTCGGACGCACGCCGTGGTACCTGCGGACGCTGCGCGACGAGGGTGAGGTGGCCGAGCGGATGGCGCGGCTGCTGTCCGCCAGCCGCTACGCCACCTCCCTGCTGGAGACCGAGCCGGCGGGGGTGAAGCTGTTGACGACCGAGGAGATGCGGCCTCGGGACCGGCCCACCCTCGAGGCGGAGATGCTCGCCACCGGCGGTCGGCAGGACAACCGTGGCGCGGCCATCACGCAGGTGCGCGCGATCCGTCGCCGCGAGCTGCTCCGGGTGGCCGCCGGGGACCTGGCGGGGATGCTCAGCGTGACGGAGGTGGGCGAGGCGCTCACGGCCACCACCTGCGCGACCCTGGAGGCGGCGCTGGCGATCGGCACGAAGGTCGTCGAGTTCGAGACCGGCACGGCGTTGCCCACGCGGATGGCCGTGGTGTCCATGGGCCGGCTCGGCGGGCACGAGATCGGTTACGGCAGCGACGCCGACGTCATGTTCGTCCACCAGCCGCTGCCCGACGCCGATCCCCAGGCGGCCGGTCGCGCCGCCCAGGCCGTGGCGCTCGAGATGCGCAAGCTGCTCGCCCTGCCCGGGGGCGACCCGCCCCTGGAGGTCGACGCCGGTCTCCGGCCGGAGGGCAAGCAGGGGGCGCTCGTGCGCACCCTGGACTCCTACGCCGCCTACTACGCCAAGTGGTCGGCGTCCTGGGAGGCGCAGGCCCTGCTGCGCGCCGAGGCGGTCGTGGGGGACCGGGAGCTCTGCGAGCAGTTCGTGGCGCTCGTCGACCCGTTGCGCTACCCGGTCGGTGGGATCTCCGCGAGCGATGTGCGCGAGGTGCGACGCATCAAGGCCCGTGTCGACAACGAGCGGCTGCCGCGGGGGGCCGACCCCGCCACCCACCTCAAGCTGGGACGTGGCGGACTGAGCGACATCGAGTGGACCGTCCAGCTGCTCCAGATGCGCCACGCCGGGGACCTGCCCGAGCTCCGGACGACCCGCACGCTCGAGGGCCTCGACCGGCTGGCCTCCCACGGTCTGCTCACCGCCGACGAGGCTGCGACGTTGCACGACACCTGGCGGCTGGTGAGCCGGATCCGCAACGCGATCACGCTGGTGCGCGGACGGTCCTCGGACCAGCTGCCCCGCGACGTGCGGGAGATGACGGCGCTGGCGTTCGCCCTGGGCTACCCGGCCGGGACGAGCGACGAGCTCACCAACGACTACCTGCGCGCCTCGCGGCGGGCGCGGTCGGTGGTCGACGAGGTGTTCTGGAACGACCGGGACCCGTCGGGCTCCTGAGCCACGCGGACGGTCAGGGAGTCACCAGCGTCGCGGTGGAGCTCTTCGTGGTCTGGTTGAAGACGAACTCGTACTCCGCGTCGGTGGGGACAGCCAGGCTGTAGTTGGCCCCGCCGCCGCCGGGACCGTAGTTCGGCCTGCTCCAGTCGTCGTCGGTGGCGATCTTCCACTCGTAGTCGCCGCTCGGGATGGTGAAGGTCCCCCGCCACGTGCCGTCGGAGGGCTGGAAGGTGAGGTCCAGCACGTCGCAGTCGGCCAGCCAGTCCTCGGGGCAGCCCACCTCCTTCTGGAAGTTGCCGGCCACCGTGACCGACTCGAAGGCGGGCGCGGGCTCGGCGACGGGCAGGACGACGGTCTCGCTGACGACGCGCGGGGAGCCGGGCTCGATGAGCACGGCCCGGTAGCGCAGCCGGTCACCCTCGGTCAGGTCGAGGCCCGGGACCTCGTCGTCCTCGACGGAGTACCACGGCGAGGACCGGTCCACGCCGACACGCTCCCAGTCACCGCGGTTCACGCGACGCTCGAAGCGGACGCGCTGCGTGGTCCGCTCGGGGTTGACCTGCGCCTCGACGAGCAGCGGGTCGAACCCGGTGATCTCGCCGGCGGCCGGGTTGACGACCTCGATGCTGGGGGAGGGCACCTTCGTACGACGTACGTCGCTCATCCGCGCGTGGCCGTTGTTGTCCGCCACCACGGCGCGGTAGCGGACCGGGGTGCGAGGGTCGTAGCCGGCGGTGTCGTGGAAGACCCGGAACGGGCGGTTGTCGTCGGTGCCGATCCGGCGCCACTTCTCGCCGGCCGCCTTCGCCTGGAAGGTGACCTCCGCGTAGGCGTCCCCGGTGACGTCGGCCTCGACCTTCATGCGACTGCGGTCGACGGTGCTCGGCGTCGGCGCGTCGAGGGCGACGCCCGGTGCCCTCGACGACAGCGGGATGCGGTCGACGGAGCGGTAGACGGTGGCGGAGACACCGGGGGCGACCAGGCGGAGCCTGCCGGAGCGTCCGGCGGTGGCCTGCTCGAGGCCGGAGCCGTAGATCCGCTCGAACCGTCCGCCGGGGACGAAGGTCTCGATGTCGCTCACGTAGCGACCGGGCGAGCTGTTGACGACCACGACGTACTCGCGGCGCTTCTCGCGGTCGATGCGGGAGAAGCCGAAGACACCCTGGCCCTGACGGGGCTGCATGACGCCGTTGCGCAGCGCCGGGTGACGCTCGGTGAGACGGCCGAGCCGGGCCAGCGCGCGGTAGAGCGGGTGACCGCTGTCGAAGTTGTCCTCGTCAGGGGTCTCGTCGCTGCCGATGTTCTCCTTGTCGAAGGGGCCGGCGTTGGCCTCCCAGTCCTCGACCTCGTTGGCGAACATGTCCTGGCGCGCGAGCTGGTCGCCGCCGCTGCCGGTGAAGCCCTGCTCGTCGCCGTAGTAGACGACCGGGTTGCCGCGCACGAGGTACATGAGCTCGTGGGCGAGCGTGCTGCGATCGAGCAGCTCGGCCTCGTCGGCGTCAGGGTTGTCCTGCTTGAGGAAGTAGCCGAAGCGACCCATGTCGTGGTTCCCGAGGAAGGTCGGGAGCTGGTAGGCGTTGGAGTCGCGGTCGGTGTAGTAGTCGTCGTCGCGGAAGAAGTCGACCAGTGCGCTGGGCGGCTGCTGCTTCGAGACGAAGTTCCGGGCGGCGGCCTGGAAACCGAAGTCGAGGATGGCCTGCATCTTGTCGCGGGTGACGAACTTCGACGTGAAGGCCTTGCCGGCCTCGGTCGTGCGGTCGTCGTAGACCTCGCCGAACATGTAGAACTCGGGCTTGCCGTGGTTGCGCGCGTAGCGCAGCACCCCGGGGCCGAACTCCTGCCAGAACTCGTCGTTGACGTGCTTCATGGTGTCGATGCGGTAGCCGTCGATGCCGATGTCGGACACCCAGGTCTTGTAGATCCTCTCCATGCCGTTCACGACACGGGGGTGCTCGGTGAACAGGTCGTCGAGACCGGCGAAGTCGCCGTACTGCTGGTCCTCGTCCTCGCGCTGGAAGTCGGTGTTGCCGCGGTTGTGGTAGTAGCGCACGTCGTTGAGCCAGGCCGGGACCTTGAGGTCCTCCTCCTCGGACGTGAGCCGGGGGAGGTACGGGAAGGACTCCTCGGCGTCGAGGACCGGGAAGTCGTTGGTCCCGGCGTACTCGCGGTCGTCGAAGACGTCGCCGTCGGCGTCGCGGTAGGGCTCGGCGTCCTTGCTGGTGTACCCCTCGCGGGCGTTGCTCTCGTAGCTCACCACGTCCGCGGTGTGGTTGGTGATGATGTCGAAGAAGACCTTCATGCCCCGCGCGTGGGCGGCCTGGACGAGCTCGCGCAGCTCGGCGTTGGAGCCCAGGTGGGGGTCGATCTGGGTGAAGTCGGTGATCCAGTAGCCGTGGTAGCCGGCCGAGCCGTCGGTGCCGGCCGGGCCGTCCTCCGGCTGCACGGGCTTGTTCTTGAAGATGGGCGTGAACCAGATGGCCTCGGTGCCCATGCCCTGGAGGTAGTCGAGCTTGGCCTGGAGCCCGGCGATGTCGCCGCCGTGGTAGTAGCGCTTGCTGGTCGGATCGAACCCGGTCTGGGTCCGGTCCCCGGTGTAGCCGCCGTCGTCGTTGCCGGTGTCGCCGTTGTTGAAGCGGTCGGCCATGACGAAGTAGAAGTTCGTGTCGGTCAGCGAGCCGCGCAGCGAGGGCCGGGCGATCCGCTCCGCCGCTGTGACTCGCCGGTCGACCTGTCGGTCCACGGACGGGGCGGCGCTGGCGGTCGGTGCGGAGTGGGCGGACAGCACGAGGGCGGTCGTCGCCGCGGTGGCGACGAGGGCAGCGGTGCAGCGTGTGGGGGTCACCGGGGTCTCCAGGGTGCAGCGGCGGGACAGTGGCGTGGGACGGCGTGCGGGGTGCGGAGGGGGGAGCGGGGCGGCCTGCTCGCAGGACGCACGGGACGAAACGGTACATCTGCCAGCACCTGTGTGGGAACAGGCTGCGAACCTGCGCGAGGACGACACCGGTTGCGGCACAGTGACCGCCATGACGGACTCGTGGTCGCCGCTCGGTCGGCAGGAGCGCGTCGCGGAGATCGATGCGCTGTCCGCCCTCGAGCCGGGCGAGGCGACGGCGGACCTGCGGGCCCTGCTGGATCTCGCGGTGCACTTCTGCGGGGTCTCGAGCGCCGCCCTGAACATCGTCACCGACGACGCCCAGCACCAGATCGCGGCCGTCGGCGTCGAGCCCGCCGTGTGCACCGCGGAGGAGTCGATGTGCGCCGTGGTGCTCGACCAGCCGACCCTGTCGGTGGGCAACGCCCTGGAGGATCCGCGTTTCTCCGGCAATCCCTTCGTGGACGGTCGACTCGACGAGGTGCGCTTCTACGCCTCGACGCCGTTGCTGTCGAACGGGGGGTGGTGATCGGGCGCTTCTGTCTCTTCGACCCGGAGCCCCGCACGCTCACCGGTGACCAGGAGGACGCGCTCCGGGTGCTCTCGTCGCGCGCGATGGACCTGCTCGAGCTGCGTCGGCGGACGCGCGAGCTCGAGAGCTCCAACGCCCGGTTGTCACGGTTCGCCAGCCAGGTAGGGCACGACCTCGCTCACCGCTGGCGGCGATGCTGCTCTACCTGGAGCTGGCCCAGGAGCAGCCCGAGGTCGTCGGCGGCTCGGCGCTGCACGGCATGCTGACCAAGACGGCCGCGGTGACGCGCCGGATGGGCACCCTGATCGACGGGATCCTGCGCAGCGCCCACCACGAGCTCCCGGTCGACCTGCGGCAGGTCGATCTCGGTGACGTCGTGGACTTCGTGCTCGTCGACCTCGCGGCCGCGATCGAGGGCAGCGCAGCCGTGGTGACCCGGGGCGACCTCCCGGTC
Source organism: uncultured Actinomycetota bacterium (assembly GCA_963790225.1). Lineage (GTDB taxonomy): Bacteria > Actinomycetota > Actinomycetes > Propionibacteriales > Nocardioidaceae > Marmoricola_A. The sequence continues at coordinate 48,127 of CAWBNX010000001.1, forward strand.
CTGCGCGCCGACCCCGACCAGATCTACTCCCTGATGCTGAACCTGGTGTCGAACGCCTTGAAGTTCACCCGGCCGGGAGTGCCCGCGCGCGTCCACGTCACGGCTGCCCGCGTGCACACGCCGCCGGCCGCCGTGACGTCGTCCGAGGCGGGGGAGTGGGCGATCGAGGTGGCCGACGAAGGGCGCGGGGTGCCGGACGGCGACCGTCAGCAGGTCTTCGGCCGGTACGACCGCGGGAAGCGAGCGTGAGATCTCGGGTCACGGCATCGGCCTCGCCACGGCGCGCTCGATCGCGGAGGCTCACGGCGGCACGCTCACCCTCCACCCGCGCGACCCCGGGACGGTCATGCGGCTCAGACTCCCCGCCTGAGGGTCGCGCCTGAGCGGCGGGCGCGCACGGCGCGATCAGGGTGCGAGAGAGCCGGGATCCGCGGGCACGTCGACCGCGTGCTGGCGCAGGGCCGCCAGCGGCACGATGCGCAGCACCGTCCGGTTCGTCGACGCCAGCACGACGGGAGCCGCCCGGCCGTCGGCGTACGCCCGCGCCCAGTTGCGAGCGGTCACGCACCACCGGTCGCCGGGCGTGAGCCCGGGAAAGCCGTAGGCCGGCATCGGGGTGGACAGGTCGTTGCCGATCGACCGCTGGTGCTCGAGGAACTCCGCGGTCACGACGGCGCAGATCGTGTGGCTGCCGCGGTCCTCAGGTCCGCTGCTGCAGCAGCCGTCGCGGTAGAACCCCGTCATCGGGTCCGTGCCGCACGGCTGGAGGGGCTCCCCGAGGACGTTGTGCTCCTGGGCCTGCCCGGGTTCGGTCATGGCTCCAGCATCCCTCATCGACCGGCCGCGGTCCGCCCTCCCGGCATCGAGAGTCCCGTCACGGGCGACGCGGGTCGAGCAGGGTGATGCCCGCTCCCGCGGCTCGGTCCATCCAGGGCAGTGCGCCCGCGGCCTCCTCGAGACCGATGACGCGGGTGACGAGGTGGTGCGGGCGCAACACGCCGCCGGCCACCAGCTCCATCATCCCGGGGTAGTCGGCCGCCGCCATGCCGTGGCTCCCCAGCAGGCTGAGCTCCCAGCCGATGACGCGGTCCATCGGCAGGCGGGGTCGTCCGGTCGCCGCGGGAAGCAGCCCGATCTGGACGTGGCGACCCAGCCGGCGCAGCGACCCGATGGCCGTGGCGGCTGTCTCCTCGCCGCCGACGGCGTCGACGCTCACGTGGCTGCCGCCACCCGTGATCTCGTGAACGGTCGCGGCGACGTCAACCGTCGCTGCGGCTTGCACGGCACAGGTCGCGCCGAGCCGGATCGCCATGTCCAGGGCAGCTTGTTCGCGGTCGACCGCCACCACGGAGGCGCCGAGAGCGGTCGCGATCTGCACGACGCTGAGCCCGACACCGCCGGCGCCGACGACCGTCACCCACTCGCCGGGCTGCAGCCGGGCCCGGCCGACGAGGCCCCGGTAGGCCGTCGCGTACCGGCAGCCCAGGGCGGCGGCCGCGTCCGTGCCCACCTCGTCGGGCACGGCGACCAGATTGGTGTCCGCGGCGTGGATCACGACCCGCTCGGCGAACGAGCCCCAGTGCGTGAAGCCGGGCTGCTGCTGGTCCGGGCACACCTGGGCCTGCCCGGCGGCACACCACGAGCAGGCGCCGCAGCCTTCCACGAACGGTGACGTGACGCGGTCGCCCACCCGCCAGTCCCGGACACCTGCGCCCACCGCGTGCACCCTGCCGGCGAGCTCGTGACCGGGTACGTGCGGGAGCGTGATCTCGTCGTGACCGGCCCAGGCGTGCCAGTCGCTGAGGCAGAGCCCGGTCGCCTCGACCGCCACCACGACGCCCCCGGCAGGCGGCGAGGGGACGGCGACCTCGTCGACGTACGGCGTGGCGCCGATCTCGTCGTACACGACGGCGCGCATGGTCGGCGCCCTCACGGCACCGGCCCCGAGGCGAGCCGGAAGCCCAGGTTCCCCGCGGTGGAGTCGGGCGCATGGGGCTGGCGCGCGGAGACCCGGTAGCGACGGCAGTACGACGCGTGGCAGAGGTAGGACCCACCCCGGCTGACACCGTCCGGGCCATCGGGTGACCACGGACCGTCGCACCACTCCCACACGTTGCCCGTGGTGTTGTGCAGCCCGTAGCCGTTGGCGGGGAAGGCGTCGACCGGGCAGGTGCCGCGCCACCCGTCCGCGCCGGTGTCCGCGCTCGGGAAGGTGCCCTGCCACACGTTCATCCGGTGCTCGCCCCCGGGCTCGAGCTCCGAGCCCCACGGGAACGGTCGCCCCGTGAGTCCACCGCGCGCCGCGTGCTCCCACTCGACCTCGGTCGGCAGCCGACCGCCCCGCCAGGCGGCGTAGGCCTCGGCGTCACGCCGGGACACGTGCACGACGGGGTGGTCCGGGCGGCGGTCGGCGTCCGACTGCGGTCCCTCCGGGTGCGCCCAGTCGGCGCCGAGGACCTCGCGCCACCACGGAGCCGCGGCGACGCCGCGGGTGGGCGGGAAGTCGTCGGGCAGCAGGCCGCCGAAGACGAAGGAGGAGCCGAGGACCTGAGCATCCGTCCGGTGCCCCGTCGCTCGAACGAAGGTGCCGAACTCGGCGTTGGTGACCGCGCAGCGACCGATCGCGTACGGCGCCACCGAGACCTCCCGTTCCGGCCACTCCTCGGGGTGGTCGGGGTCGTCACTGCCGAGCCGGACCACACCTCCGGGAAGACCGACCATGCCCGTGGCGGGGTCGATGTCGGAGCGGACCTCCGGTGGGGGCGCGGCCGGTCGCGCGGGCGCCTCGCCGGGCCCGGGCGGGGTGCAGCACCCGGTCACTGGTGGACGAGGATCGCGCGTTCGCGGCCTTCGGGGCTACCCGGGTCAGCGATCGCACCCAGGTCGAAGCGCACGCGGTGGATGAGGCCCTCGAACCGGTTGCGCACCGGCAGGTAGTCGTCGACCACCGGGGTGCCCCGGTCGACCCCGACGTTGAAGGTCTCGTCGAAGGAGAAGTAGTAGGCGGTCGTCGTCGGGATCCGTCCCGAGCCGACCCGCGCGCCGTCCACCTCCAGGGACACGTCCGCCCCGCTGCCGGGCGGGCCGCCGTCGTAGTCGAAGCGGACCACGAGCTCGTGGCGCCCGGGCACCATCGTCTTCCCGCCGCGCACCACGGTCAGGTCGCGGCCGACGAAGTTGTAGGCGTAGTGGGGGACACCGCCGACCAGGTAGAGCGACCAGCCGCCGAAGCGGCCACCCTGCGCGACCAGCACGCCGCTCGTGCCGGTGACGAGCTCGAGGTCGGCGGTGATGACGTGGGAGCGATTCTTGACGTTCGGCGCGGTCTCCTCGGTGAGACGGCCCACCCGTGGGCCGAAGGACAGCGTCGAGCGGCCGAGGTGCAGGTCGAGGCGTCCGGCGACCTCGGGGTTCTCGCGCTCGGTGACACGGTCGTCGAGCGGCAGCACGTGGAAGCGCTCGGCCTCGCGCTGGAAGATCTCCTGGAGCTCGTGCAGCTTCTCCGGGTGCTCGGCCGCGACGTCGCGCGCCTGGCTCCAGTCGACGGCGTGCTCGTAGAGCTCCCAGACGTCCTGGTCGAACGGCAGACCGGGACGCGCCGACCATCTCCCAGGGGACGCCGTGGCGGGTGACCGCGGTCCAGCCCTCGTGGTGCACGCCACGGTTGCCGATCATCTCGAAGTACTGCGTCAGGTGCCGGTCCGGCGCTTCGGCGTCGTCGAAGGTGTAGCGCAGGCTGGTGCCCTCGACGGGCTGCTGGGCGACGCCGCCGAAGGTCTCGGGCACCTCGAGCCCGGTCGCCTCGAGGATCGTCGGCAGGACGTCGATGACGTGGTGCCACTGGTGGCGCACCTCGCCGCGGGCGGCGATCCCGTTGCCCCACCGCACGATCATCCCGTCGCGGGTGCCCCCGAGGTGCGCGACCTGCTTGGTCCAGGGGTACGGCGTGTTCATGGCCAGGGCCCACCCGGCCGGGTAGATCCCGTACGTCGTGGGGTCGCCCAGCGCGTCGAGGCGGGCGGCCATGTCGGCGGTGTCGTCCTGGATCCCGTGTCCGACCAGGTGCTCGCGGAAGGTGCCGCGGGGTCCGCCCTCGCCGGAGGCGCCGTTGTCGCCGAGCAGGTAGAAGATCAGGGTGTCGTCGAGCACCTCGAGGTGGTCCAGGGCGTCGACCAGCCGGCCGATCTGCACGTCGGCGTGCTCGGCGAAGCCTGCGTAGGTCTCCATGAACCGCGAGGCGACGCGCTTCTCGGTCTCGTCGAGCTCGTCCCAGTGGGGGACGCCCGCGGCCCAGGGTGCCAGCTCGGTCGTGCCGGGGACGAGTCCCAGCTCCTTCTGCCGGGCCAGCGTGCGCTCGCGCTGCACGTCCCAGCCGTCGTCGAAGCGGCCGGCGTACTTCTCCCGCCACTCCGGTGCGACGTGGAACGGCGCGTGCGTGGCGCCGAGCGCGACGTAGGTGAAGAAGGGACGGTCCGGGGTGATCGCCTGCTGGTTCTCGATCCAGGAGATCGCGTGGTCCACCAGGTCCTCGGTGAGGTGGTAGCCGTCCTCGGGCAGACGCTCCGGCTCCACGGCGTAGCGGCCCTGGTACAGCTGCGGGTACCAGTGGTTCATCTCGGCGCCCATGAAGCCGTAGAAGTAGTCGAACCCCTCGCCCATCGGCCACCGGGGGAACGGACCCGAGGGGCTGACCTCCACCGGTGGGGTCTGGTGCCACTTGCCGATCGCCGCCGTGCAGTAGCCGTTGCCGCTGAGGATCTGCGCGATCGTGGCGGCGCTGGCCGGGCGGTAGCCGTGGTAGCCGGGCTCCGGCGTCGACATCTCGCTGGTGACCCCCATGCCCACCGAGTGGTGGTTGCGGCCGGTCATGAGCGCCTGCCGGGTCGGCGAGCACAGGGGCGTGACGTGGAAGCGGCTGTAGCGCAGACCATCGCCGGCGAGCCGCTCGGCGGTCGGCATCTCGCACGGCCCGCCGTACGACGACGAGGCGCCGAAGCCCATGTCGTCGATCAGGACGACGACCACGTTGGGGGCACCGCGAACGGCCTCCACCGGTCGGATCGGTCGGGCCGTCGTGTCGACCTCGAGCGGCAGACGCGTGCGATCGGGGCCGGTGCCCGGTCGCTCGGGGGGCCCTGACTGTCCAGCACTCACCGGGCAGGACCTCCTGCGGTCGTCGGGGCCACGAGCGTGTCGACCGTGGTCGTCGTCGTCTCATGATGCGCCCCCGTGCGTCTCCGGGTGATCTCCGCCGCGCCGTCGAGCGCGAGCCGCCCCAACGACGCGAAGCGGTCCTCCGTGAGCCGCTCGCTCGGTCCCCACAGGCTGACCACCGCCACCGGACGACCCACCAGGTCCAGGACGGGTGCGGAGACGCCCCAGGCGGAGCTCTCGAACTCGCCGCGGCAGACGGCGTACCCGAGCGCCCGCACCTGAGCCAGCTCCTCCTCGAGCGCGGACAGGGAGGTGAGGGTGGTGGGAGTGTGTCGGGCGAGCCGGTCGGCGCGGGGTGGGCCGAGCATCGTGAGACGGTCCTCGACCGACGAGAACGCCAGCAGCACCTTGCCCGTCGACGTCGCGTGCAACGGGACCTGGCGGTCGAGCCAGCCCGCGGCCACCACGGCTCCCGACGCGACTTCGGCCACGTAGGTGAGCCTGCCGCCGCGGACCACCGCGAGGGCGGCGGTCTCGTGCGCTCGGACGGCGAGGTCGCGCAGAGCGTCCCGGGCCAGATCCGCGAGCGCCGTAGCCGAGGCCGCCTCGGAGAGGTCGAGAAGAGCCGGGCCGAGGGTGTAGGTCCCCGTGGCCTCGTCACGGCGCACCAGGCACTGCTGCTCGAGGGTGGTGAGGAGGCGCCAGGAGGTGGTCCGGTTGAGACCCACGGCCTCACCCAGGGCGGTGGCGGTGCCGCCGGACCCGGTGGCTGCCGCCACCGCACGCAGCAACGCTGCGGCCCGCACGACCGATTGCACCCGCGCCGTTGCGGGCTTCAGATGCGATGCCGCCATCGGGGAAACCGGGCCCTTCAGTCGTTGACCGTCACTTCTTTGCCCCCTAGGTTGCAAATATCCACCGGCCGTTCGCATTGCGCAACAGGGGAGTCACGACGTGAACCAGCACGAGCGCCGCACCCATCAGCTGTCCCGCCGACAGCTGCTCCGTTACTCCGGTATCAGCGCGGCCGCGGTCGCCGGCAGCGGCTTCCTCGCAGGGTGCGGAGGTGACGGCGGCGGCGGGCTGGCGCCGGGAGCTCCGGAGGCGGCGGAGGCGCTCAGGGGTCCGGTGGAGTCCTGATCCACGGCGCCACCGGCGGCGGCAGCAAGGACACCCTCGACCCGCACGCGCCGGTCACCAACCCCGACATCGCCCGGGTCAGCAACCTCTACGAGCCGCTGCTCTTCTGGAACAACGCCTACGAGCTCGAGCCCGCTCTGGCCGAGTCGATCGAGGGCTCGAGCGACGCGACCACCTGGACCATCAAGATGCGCCAGGGCGTGACCTTCCACAACGGCAAGACCGTGACGGCCGAGGACGCCTGGTTCAGCATCCAGCGCGTGGCCGACCCGAAGGCGCCGCTCTCGGCGGGCGGCCAGCTCTCGCAGATCATCGACTTCAACGCCACCAAGGTCGTCGACGAGACCACGTTGAAGCTGGTGCTGAACACGCCGTACGCGATCCTCGACTCCCTGCTCGCGGAGTACACGCTCGGGATCATCCCCACCGACTTCGACATCGCCAAGCCGGTGGGCACCGGCGCCTTCGCCTACCAGTCCTTCGACCCCGGCAAGACGAGCACCTTCACCAAGTACGCCGACTACTGGGGCGACCCGGCCTTCGTCGACGAGCTCCAGATCCAGGACTTCGGCGACGACAGCGCCAAGGTCAACGCCCTGCAGGCCGGTCAGATCCAGACCGTCGACAACCTGCCCTACAACCTCATCGAGACCATCAAGGGGGCCGGCGGCGGCGTCCTGGTCTCCGACACGGGCGCGTGGGTGCCGTTCACCATGCGCGTCGACGTCGCACCGTTCGACGACGTCCGGGTGCGGCAGGCGATGCGCCTGATCGTGGACCGCCAGCAGATGATCGACCAGACGCTGAGCGGCTACGGCTCGCTCGGCAACGACCTCTACGCCCCCTTCGACGTGGCCTACGCCAGCGACCTGCCCCAGCGCGAGCAGGACATCGACCGGGCGAAGGCGCTCCTCGCCGAGGCGGGCGCCGAGGGGTTGCAGGTCGAGCTCTTCACCGGGGCCGACATCGGCTCCGTCGCCCCTGCGGCGGCCAACCTCTTCGCCGAGCAGGCCAAGGCGGCCGGCGTCGAGGTCAAGGTCACCAAGAAGACGCCGTTCTACGACGACGACTACCTGTCCTACGCCTTCGCCCAGGACTTCTGGAACACCCGCAACTACATCCCGCAGGCGGTTGTCGGCACGTTCCCCGAGGCCCAGGGTGGCACCTACAACGAGACCCACTGGGACAACGAGGAGCACCGCAACCTCGTCAACGCCGCGGCCAAGGAGCTCGACGAGGGCAAGCGAACCGAGCTGCTCCAGCAGGCCCAGCAGATCGAGTACGACGAGGGCGGGCTGATCATCTGGGGCTTCCGTCAGCAGGTGGACGGCTTCGCCCAGGGCGTCCAGGGGCTCGAACCGAGCAAGTACCTCCCGCTCGGCTCCTACAAGTTCCAGAACGTCTCGGTCCAGTAGGGCCGGGACGGGACCCCGGGGATGACCGACGTCGCGACAGCGCTGCAGGACCCGCTCGCCAAGGTCGCCCCGCCGAAGGGGCGCCACGGCGCGGCGGCCTGGGCGATGTGGATCGGCCGCAGGCTGATGCTCGCCCTGCTGACCCTGTGGCTGGTCTCTGTGCTCGTGTTCGTGGCCACCGCCACCCTGGGTGACCCGGTGCGCGCGATCCTGGGCCGTGACTACAACTCCAACCCGGGCCGGGTGGCCGAGCTCGAGCAGCTGCTCAACGCGGACGCCAGCGTGGTCTCCCGCTACTTCGACTGGCTGGGCGGTCTGCTCACCGGCGACCCGGGCGTCTCCCTCGCCAGTGGCCAGCCGGTGGGGGAGCTGATCTCGGACAGCGTCCTCAACTCTGCCGTGCTGGTCCTGCTGTCGGCGGTGGTGATGATCCCGCTCGCCTTCGGCATCGCGATGGTCTCGGCCCACTACCGACGCCGGCGCCCCGACACCGTCATCCAGACGATCCTGCTGGCCATGGCCGGGCTGCCGGAGTTCGTCATCGGTGTGCTGCTGATCGCCCTGTTCGCGACCACGGTCTTCACCGTGCTGCCGGCGGTGACGATCACCTCGCCCACCGGGCAGCCGTGGGACAACCCCGACGTCATGATCCTGCCGACGCTGACGCTGGTGCTGTGGGTCGCGCCCTACGTCTCGAGGATCGTCCGGGCCTCCCTGCTCGAGGTCATCGACAGCGACTACGTCGAGCTCGCGCGCCTCAAGGGCATCCCCGAGAAGGTCGTCATCCGCAAGCACGCGCTGCTCAACGCGATCGTGCCGGGCATCCAGGTCGTGGCACTTCAGCTGGCCTTCCTGGCCGGCGGCGTCGTGATCGTGGAGACCTTGTTCTCCTACCCGGGGATGGGTCTGCAGCTCGTCGACGCCGTGCGCAACCACGACGTCCCCGTGGTCCAGGCGCTGAGCATGATCATCGCCGGGGTCTACGTCGTGGTGAACCTGGTCGCGGACCTGTTGTCGATCCTCCTGACCCCACGAGCGAGGACGGCGATCTCGTCGTGAGTGCACACGAGGCCGCCCCCGCAGAGCCGTCGACGTTCCGCAAGGCGCTGCGGCAGAAGCGCTTCACCTTCGGGTTCGCGATCACCCTGCTCCTCGTGGCGTTCGTGATCATCGCCCCCTCCTTCGCGCCCTACGGCGAGAACGAGACCGGCTGGCCCGCCCTTCAGCAAGGACGGCTTCCTGGGCACCGACTACCTCGGCCAGGACGTGCTGTCCCGCGTCATGCACGGCGGCCTCGACATCCTCCTGATCGCGGTGGGCGGCACGATCCTCGGCATGGTGCTGGGCATCGCGATCGGGGTCGTCGCGGCGTACGCCGGCGGCTGGTGGGACGAGGTCATCATGCGTCTGAACGACGTGGTGCTGTCGTTCCCCCAGATCCTGCTGGCGCTGGTGGTGCTCACCGCCATCACCCAGCCGTCCGCCTGGATCCTCGTCGCCCTCGTCGGCGTCTCCCACGCCCCGCGCGTGGCGCGGCTGGCCCGAGGGGTCGCCCTCGGGATCGTCAGCCGCGACTTCGTCGTGGCGGCCGAGGCGCTGGGGGAGAAGCGGACCCGCGTGATCCTCGCCGAGGTGCTGCCGAACATGAACGCCCCGCTGCTGGCCGAGGGTGGGCTGCGGCTCACCTACTCGATCGGGCTGGTCGGCTCGCTCGGCTTCCTGGGGTTCTCCACCGACCCTGGTGCGGCCAACTGGGGGCAGATGATCCAGGAGAACCGGCTGGCCCTGGCCACGCAGCCGTGGGCGGTGCTGGCGCCGGTGCTCGTCATCGCCGTCTTCGCCATCGCCACGAACCTGATGGCCGACGGCATCGCCCAGGTCGCGCAGCGAGGGGACTCCTGATGACGGCGGGCGAGCAGGACCAGCACGGCGGAGCCCCCACCGGCGGACTCGTCGTGGAGGACCTCGGCGTCGTCCTCACGGGCCGCGACGTCGACGTCGTCGACGACATCGACCTGGTGCTGCGGCCCGGTGAGGTGGTGGGCCTGGTCGGCGAGTCCGGCTCCGGCAAGACGACGGTGGGGACGTCCCTGCTCGGCTACTCCCGCGCGGGTGCCTCCATCGGCTCGGGCAAGGTGATGCTGGCCGAGCGCGACGTCCTGCCATGCCCTGGCGCGAGGTCCGCCAGGTCCGCGGGCAGGAGATCGCCTACGTCCCGCAGGACCCGGCCTCGGCGCTCAACCCGAGCATCCGGATCGGCAAGCAGATCGTCGAGCTGCTCCAGCTGCGTGGTGTCGGCACGGCCGAGTCGCGCCTCGAGGCCGCCCGTGAGGGTCTCGCCGAGGTGGGACTGCCGACCGACGACGAGTTCCTGCGCCGCTACGCCCACCAGCTGTCCGGCGGACAGGTGCAGCGGGTGGCCCTGGCCATGGCGTTCCTGCCGAAGCCCAAGGTGCTGGTCCTCGACGAGCCGACGACCGGTCTCGACGTGACCACCCAGGCGATGGTGCTCGCCACCATGGCCGAGCTGTGCCGCGCCCACGGCGTCAGCGCGCTCTACGTCACCCACGACCTCGCGGTCGTCGCCAACATCGCCGACCGGGTGGCCGTGATGTACGCCGGCCAGATCGTCGAGCTCGGACCGAGGGACGCGGTCTTCGCCGACCCGAAGCACCCCTACACCCGGGCCCTGCTGGACTCGATCCCGCACCTGAGCCAGGCGCGGGCACTGACCGGCATCCCCGGGACGGACGCCGGCTCCAGGAGCCCGTCCGGGCGGTTGCCGCTTCCACGACCGCTGCTCCTTCGCCGTCGACGCGTGCGGCAGCGAGGTGCCGCAGCTGGCGACGGTGGGGCCCGACCACGACGTCCGCTGCATCCGCGTGGAGGACATCGGCCGCTGGGACATCTCCCGCGGCACCGTGCCCGACGCCGACCCGGACAAGCCGCGCGAGGTCATCCTGTCGATCGACGACCTCGACGTCTTCTACGGTCGTGGGCAGGTCGTGCACGACGTCTCCTTCGACCTCGCCCGGGCCGAGGTGGTCGCGCTGGTGGGGGAGTCCGGCAGCGGCAAGACCACGATCTCGCGCTCGGTCGGCGGCCTGCACAAGGACTGGACCGGCACCATCTCCCTCGACGGGGAGCCGTTGGCGAAGGGCGCGCGGCGTCGCAGCGCGCTCGACCGCAAGCGGGTGCAGTACATCTTCCAGAACCCCTACCTCTCGCTGAACCCGCGCCTGACCATCGAGCAGATCGTCAAGCGTCCGATGGAGCTGTTCGGCATCGCCTCCGGCAAGGAGGCCACCGACCGGGTCGTCGACCTGCTCGACCAGGTGGCGCTGGGCCCGACGATGCTGCGCTACCAGGCGAGCCGGCTCTCCGGGGGAGAGCGTCAGCGTGTCGCGATCGCCCGCGCGCTGGCCGCCGAGCCGGACGTGATGGTCTGCGACGAGATCACCTCGGCCCTCGACGTGTCGGTGCAGGGCTCGATCGTGGCCCTGCTCGAGGGGCTGCGGCTGCAGCGCGGCATCAGCCTGCTGTTCGTGACCCACAACCTGGCGCTGGTCCGCTCCATCGCGGCGCGCGTCGAGATCCTCCAGCACGGGAGGATCGTGGAGTCCGGTCCGGTGGTCGACGTCATGGACAACCCGCGTGAGGAGTACACCCGCACGCTGCTGAGCAACAGCCCTCGGATCGACTGAGGAGCCTGGTGCCGGCTCAGCTGCCGGGGCCCCCGGGCCCCCTGCTCTCCCGCCTGCGCTTCAGCGACCCGCAGGCCGACCCCGCGTGGCGCCACATGCTCGTCCCGGCGACGCGGGCCCACCCGCTGCCGAGCGCTCCGCCGCTCCCGCTCGATCCCGTGATCGCCGGGTCGGGGAGGGCGTGGACCCTCGACGACTGGGTGGAGGAGACCTGCACGACGTCCCTGCTCGTGCTGGACCGCAGCGCCCTCGTCCGCGAGTGGTACGCGCCCGGCCTGGGGTCCGGGACCCGCTTCCTCGGCGCGTCGATGACGAAGTCGGCCCTCGCCCACCTGGTGGGCCGGGCCGTCACGACGGGTCGAGCTGCGCGTGGACGACGAGGTCCGCGCCCACGTGCCGGAGCTGCGCGGCACCGGGTACGACGGCACCCGCGTGGCCGACGTGCTGACCATGACGACGGGGGTCGACTGGGTCGAGGACCACCGAGACCCCGACTCGCTCGCCTCGGCGCTGCTCGGCTGCTTCGCCGAGGGTGGTGACTCCCGCGCGCTGCTCGGTCGGGTCCGTCCCGGGGTCGCCCCGGGCACGCGGTGGAGCTACTGCACCGCCGACTCCCAGGTCCTCGACTGGGTCCGCGAGCGCGCCACCGGCCGGAGCTTCGTCGAGGACCTGGCGCTGATGTGGGCCGACCTCGGCTGCACGGACGACGCCGTGGTCGGCGTCGACGGTCACGGGGTCGCGCTGGCCGGCGGCGCCCTGGCCGCCACCGCTCGCGACTGGACGCGCCTCGGGCTCCTCGCGGCCACCGGCACCTCGTGGGACGGGCAGCGGCTCCACGACCCCGGGTGGACCGCGGACGCAGGCCGCCCGGCGTACCCGTTCACCGCGCCGGGACGGTTGCCCAGCACGATCTCGGCGCACGTAGGCTTCGGCCGACCACTGGTGGCCGCTCGACGCCGGAGGACGGCGTCTCGCTGCCGACGGCAGCCGGGGCCAGATGATCGCGGTGGACCGCCACACCGGTGCCGTCGTGGTCAAGACGTCCGAGTGGCCGTACGGCGACCCGTGGGCGGACCGGCACTTCCGCGATCTCAGCTACCTCGGGCTCCAGTGTCTGCTGGACGCACTCGATCCCCACGACCCGGGCAACCCGACGACACGACGACCTCGACGAAGGAGTGACGCGACCGTGAACCGCAACGTCATCATCACCTGTGCCCTGACCGGAGCCGGGGACACCACCGCCCGCTCCGAGCACGTGCCCGTCACCCCCGAGCAGATCGCCGAGTCCGGCATCGCCGCGGCGCGGGCCGGGGCCGCGATCGTGCACGTCCACGTGCGTGACCCCGAGACGGGTCAGGGCTCCCGCGACGTGTCGCTCTACCGCGAGGTCGTCGAGCGGATCCGCGCCTCCGACGTCGACGTCGTCGTCAACACCACCGCCGGCATGGGCGGCGACCTGGTGCTCGACCCGCACCGACCCGACGACGTTCGCCGAGGGCACCGACCTCGTCAGCGGGGTCGAGCGCCTCGCGCACGTCGAGGAGCTGCTGCCCGACATCTGCACGCTCGACTGCGGCAGCCTCAACTTCGGCGAGGGCAGTCTCGTCTACGTGAGCACCCCGGACATGCTGCGCGAGGGAGCCAAGCGCATCCAGGAGCTGGGCGTCCGCGTCGAGATGGAGATCTTCGACACCGGACACCTGTGGTTCGCCAAGGAGCTGGTGAACGAGGGGCTCATCGACGCGCCGGCGATGTTCCAGCTCTGCATGGGGATCCCGTACGGCGCCCCGCGGACCCGGCGACCCTGGCCGCGATGGTCCACCAGCTGCCGGAGGGGGCGGTGTGGGCCTCGTTCGCGCTCGGGCAGATGCAGATGCCGTGGGTGGCGCAGTCGATCCTGCTCGGCGGCCATGTGCGCGTGGGGCTCGAGGACAACCTCTACCTGCGCAGGGGCGTCAAGGCGACCAACGCACAGCTCGTCGAGCAGGCGCGCACGATCGTCGAGGCGATGGGGGCCTCGGTCGCCACACCCGACGAGGCCCGCGAGATCCTTCGGCTGAAGCCGCGGGCCTGAGGTGCGACCGGCTCCCGAGGACGTCCGCACCGTCGTCTGCGCCGGTGCCGGTGTCATCGGCGGCGGGTGGGTGGCGTGGTTCCTGGCGCGCGGCTACCGCGTGGTGGCGTGGGACCCCGACCCGGCGGCCGAGCAGCGGCTGACTCACCTGGTCGACGCGGCCTGGCCGGCCCTCACCGAGCTCGGACTGGCCGAGGGCGCCAGCCGGACGCACCTGTCGTTCGAGCCGGATCTGGGGCGGGCGTGCGCGCAGGCGGACCTCGTGCAGGAGAGCGCACCGGAAGACCTCACCTTGAAGCGCCGGCTGCTCAGGGACCTCGACGCAGCGACCCCGGCCGACGTGGTGATCTCGTCCTCGACGTCGGGCTACGCCATGACCGAGATGCAGGTCGACTGCGCGGATCCGGGCCGGACCGTGGTCGCCCACCCCTTCAACCCGCCGTACCTCATCCCGCTGGTCGAGGTGGTGGGAGGCCGGCTCACCGACGCTGCGGCCGTGGCGTGGACGGCCGACTTCTTCCGTCTCGCGGGCAAGTCCGTCATCACCATGGACCGCGAGGTGCCGGGCTTCATCGCCAACCGGCTCCAGGAGGCGTTGTGGCGCGAGGCGTTGCACATGGTGGCGGCGGGGGAGGCGACCGTCGAGCAGATCGACCTGTCGATCACCGACGGCCCCGGTCTGCGCTGGCCGCTCATGGGCCCGATGCTCACCTTCCACCTCGCCGGCGGCCAGGGCGGGATGGCGCACATGCTCGACCACTTCGGGCCGTCGCTGCTGTCGCCGTGGACGCGGCTCGAGGCTCCGGAGCTGACGCGGGAGCTGCGCGACGCCGTGGTCGACGGTTGCGAGCGGGAGGCGGACGGTCGCACGATCGACGACCTGGTCGCCGAGCGTGACCGCGGTGTCATCGCGGTGCTGCGGGCCCTGGGGCGGGCGTGACCTTCTCGGTCTGGCGCGAGCCGGTCCAGGAGGCGTGGATCGACTACAACGGGCACCTCTCCGAGGCCTACTACGTGCTGGTGCTGGGTCACGCCACCGACGCGGTGATGGAGGCGGTGGGGCTGGGGCCTGAGTACCGCTCGGCGAACGACGCGTCGCTCTACACCGTCGAGGCGCACGTGCGCTACCTCGACGAGGTGCCGGCGGGCAGCGACCTCGAGGTCCGCTCCTCGATCATCGGCGCCACCGGCAAGCTGCTGTGGATCTGGCACGAGCTGTGGGTCTCCGACCGGTTGCGCGCGACCGAGGAGGTCCTGGGCGTGCACGTGTGCGGTGGCGCGTCGACTCCTCTGCCCGACGCCGTCGCGGCGCGGGCCCGGGAGGTGCTCGTGGACCCGCCGGCAGCGGCCAGCGGCCGTATCCGCCCCCTCGGCCGCCCCTGACGGCCCCCACCTCGACCGACCAGAGATCGGCCGGGGGACTGTCAGGGGCTCAGGCGGCGCCGGCGGCGCTCAGGCGGCGCCGGTGGCGCTCAGGTGGCGACGGAAGTGGACTCGCGACTGCGGCGAGCCGTTCGGAACGACCGGATCGCGAGCGCGAGGAACACCCCGGAGATGAGAACGGTGCCGACCTGAGCGACGGCGGCCCAGCCCTCGGAGCCGCGTCCGAGCAGCGAGCCGAGGCTCCCGAGGATCGCCAGCAGCGACAGGGCAGCGGCGCCGTGCATCAGGTGGTGGTTGATCGCGGGCTTCGCGCTCCCGGCGATGCCGAGGGCGAGGTAGACCACCCCGATGAAAGCGGGGATGAGGGAGGTGACGGACTGGGAGTCCGACGCGACGGTGACCAGCACCCCGAGAGCGATGAGGGCCAGTCCGGTCAGGAGCGAGATGCGTGCCATGCCCCCAGTGTGCCGGGGCGCGACGCGTCATCCGACCGCTGAGCGTGTGATCCCGCCCTCGTTCCGCCGACGTGGCGAGCCGGCCGCCGGCTCCCTGCCTACCGGCGCCGTCAACGGAAGTCGCGTGACGACGCCCGTGCCTGCAGCACGGCACCGGCCCCCGCCACGACCACGTCGATGGCCTCCACCCGGTCGGCGACGAGGTTGATGACGCCCTCGTTGCGTTCGAGGCGCCCACGGACGACCACCGCGACCCGGTTGCGGGCAGCCTGACGGTGCGCCTTCATCACCCCGATCGAGCACACGACGTTGAGCATGCCCGTCTCGTCCTCGAGGTTGAGGAAGGTGACCCCCATGGCGGTCCCCGGTCGTTGCCGGTGGGTGACCAGCCCGCCGACGTGGACGCGACGCCCTGACTCGGTGGTGTCGAGCTCGGCGATCGAGCGGACGCCGGCGCGACGCAGCTCCTCGCGCAGGTGCTCGACCGGGTGACGTTCGGGCGAGACGCCCGTGGCCCAGAGGTCGGCCAGGGTGACCTCGGCCTCGCTCATCCCGGGGAGCGCCGGAGCCGCCGGCGCCGGGGTGGTGCCGGGCAGGTGGTGGGCGCTCTCGGAGAAGCCCGCTTCCCAGAGCGCCTCGCGACGATCGATCCCCCAGGCGTCGAAGGCGCCCGCCGTGGCCAGCGCCTCGAGCTGGGCGGAGGTCAGGTCCGCGCGACGCGACAGGTCGGTGACTCCGGTGAACGCAGCCTCGTCCCGCGCCGCCACGATCCGGCGCGCCACCTCGACCCCGATGCCACGCACGGAGTCGAGCCCGAGCCGTACGGCGAGCGCACCGTCGCGCCGGTGGGTGGGCACCGGGTCGGGCGTGCCCGCCACCCACTCGACGCGGTCGAAGCGCGGCTGGCAGCACGCGTCGAGGCCGGTGGCGCCGACGGGTCCGGTTCCGGTCGCCTCGAGGTCGGCCTGCGCTGCGGAGCGGCTGATGTCGGGGCGTCGTACGTCGACCCCGTGCCGCCGGGCGTCTCCGACCAGGGACTGTGGCGAGTAGAAGCCCATGGGTTGGTTGCGCAGCAGACCGGCCAGGAATGCGGCCGGGTAGTGCAGCTTGAACCACGACGAGGCGTAGACGAGCAGCGCGAAGGACAAGGCGTGGGACTCGGCGAAGCCGAAGTTGGCGAAGGACAGGATCTTCACGTAGATCGAGTCGGCCAGGTCGCCGGTGATGCCGCGGCGCCGCATGCCGGCGTACAGCTTCTGCTTCACCGACTCGATGCGCTCGACCCCGCGCTTGGAGCCCATCGCTCGTCGCAGCAGGTCGGCGTCGTCGCGGCTGCAGTCGCCGAGGGTGACCGCCATCGCCATCAGCTGCTCCTGGAACAGCGGCACACCCTTGGTGCGCTCGAGCACCGGCACCAGCTCGGGATGGTCGTAGGTGACCTCTTCCTCCCCGGTCGCGCGGCGCACGTAGGGGTGGACGGCCCCGCCCTGGATCGGACCCGGGCGGATGAGGGCGATCTCGATGGCGAGGTCGTAGAACTCTCGGGGACGCAATCGCGGCAGCGTGCCGATCTGGGCCCGGCTCTCCACCTGGAACACCCCGATCGAGTCGGCGCGGCACAGCATGTCGTAGACCGCGGGCTCCTCCTTGGGCATCGTCGCGAGGTCCCACCGCTCCCCGAGGTGCTCGGCGACCAACCGCATCATGTGGTCGAGCGCCCCGAGCATCCCCAGCCCCAGCAGGTCGAACTTCACCAGCCCCATCGACTCGCAGGCGTCCTTGTCCCACTGCAGCACGGTGCGCCTGTCCTTCCGGGCACGCTCGATGGGGCAGACCTCGCCGATGGGCCGCTCGGTGAGGACCATCCCGCCGGAGTGGATGCCGAGGTGGCGCGGCGCTCCCAACAGCTCCTCGGCGAGCGCCACCACCGGGGCGGGCACGTCGTGCGCGGTCGGGTCGCCCTGGTCGCCGGCCACCACCGACTTCCACCCGTCGATCTGCTTGGACCAAGCGTCCTGCTGCCCGGGGGAGTAGCCCAGCGCCTTGGCGGCGTCACGCACCGCCATCCGCGGTCGGTAGGCGATGACGTTCGCCACCTGGGCCGCGTTGCGACGCCCGTAGGTGTCGTAGACCCACTGGATCACCTCCTCGCGCCGGTCGGAGTCGAAGTCCACGTCGATGTCGGGCTCCTCGTCACGGTGGGCCGAGATGAACCGCTCGAAGGGCAGTCGGTAGAACACCGCGTCGACGGCGGTGATGCCGAGGGCGTAGCAGACCGCTGAGCTCGCGGCCGACCCGCGACCCTGGCACAGGATCCCGCGCTCCCGGGCGAAGGCGACGATGTCGTGCACGATGACGAAGTAGCCCGCGAAGTCCTTCTCGGCGACGATCCGCAGCTCGTGCTCGAGCCGCTCGCGCGCCTCACGCTCGTGGGGCACGCCGGCGTATCGCTCGGCGAAGCCGCGCTCCGCCAGCACCCTCAGCCACGAGTCGGCGGTGTGGTCCGCGGGGATCTGCTGCTTGGGCAGGGCCGGCGAGGCCTTGCGCAGGTCGAAGGCGAGCTCGCCGGCCAGGGTGACGCTGCGGGTGACGGCGCCGGGGTACGCCGCGAGCGCGGCGGCCGTCTCCGCTCCGCTGCGCAGGTGCGCCGACCCCGACAGGTCGAGCCAGCCGTCGAGCTCGGCCAGGCTGCGGCGCGCCCGTACGGCCGCCATCGCCGAGGCCAGCCGGTGCTGGTGCGGCGTCGCGTGGTGGACGTTGCCGGTGGCGACAGTGTCGAGGCCGTGGACCGCGGCCAGCCGGGCGAGCGTGGCGTTGGTCGCGTCGGCGCCCGGGTGGGGCGAGAGCTCCACGAGCACGTGCTCGATGCCGAACCGCGCCGTCAACCGGTCGAGCGCCTCGGCCGCCGCGCGTTCGCCTCCGTCCGCGAGCGCCTGTCGGACCGCGCCTTTGCGACAGCCGGTCAGCGCCACCCAGTGGTCCCGTCCCCGCTCGCCCAGCTCGTCGAGGTCGTAGACCGGTCGGCCCTTCTCGTCGCCGCGCAGGTGGGCGTCGGTCATCGCGGCCGCGAGACGGTGGTAGCCCTCGACCCCGCGCGCGAGCACCAGCAAGTGGCTGCCCTCGGGGTCGGGCACGCCGTTCTGCGGCCCGGTGAGACCGAGGGACAGTTCAGCGCCGAAGACGGTCGGCAGGTCGTACGCCGCCGCCGCCTCGGCCAGCATCGGGGCGCCGTAGAAGCCGTCGTGGTCAGTGATCGCCAGCGCACTCAGGCCGAGCCGGACGGCCTCCTCGACGAGCTCGGTGGGGGAGCTCGCGCCGTCGAGGAAGCTGAAGTGGCTGTGACAGTGCAGCTCGGCGTAGGGCGTGACCGCGGCGGGTCGCTCGATCGGTCGTGTCGGTCCCGCGGGGTGCTTGCGCCGCGACACCGGCGCGTCGTCGGCCCCCGGGAGGCCGCTGAGCCGTCGTTCGAGCTCGGCCCATCTCATCGAGGGGTTGTTCCAACCCATCAGCGCCGCCCCGTTCGTCGGTCGAGCAGGCGACGAGCGCAGCGAGGAGGTGTGTCGAGACCCTCAGTCATACGCCGCCTCCAGCGACCAGCCCTCGGCGTGGCGCAGCAGCAGCCAGGCGCGTCCGTCCGCGCCGACGACCTGGAAGCGGGCCGACCGTCCGGCACCTCCGGACCACCAGCCCTCGTCCGTGGGCCAGGGGCCGGCCCAGGCGGTCACCGGCTGCCACGGGAACGACGCGTGCTCGACGGGGGCCCCGCTCGATGTTCCTCCTGAGCCCCCTCCCGCTCCCGGGGTCGCGCCACCGGACCGGACCCGGAAGCGCCGAGGTTCCCCGGTCACGACGCCGCGCTCGGTGACACCGACCGCGTGCCCGGTGTCGTCGACGACCTCGGCGGTCGGGGGAGTCGCGAACACCCGGACGGGGGCCGGACCCGGCACCCGTCCCGGCCACGGCCGGTCGATCGGGCGCAGGTCGACGGCGCGCTCGCCCCAGGGCACCAGCGCCTGCCTGGCTGCTGGGCTGCGACCGCCCTGAAGCACCGGTCGGCACACGGCGTCGAAGCCGATCATGCCCTGCACGCGGGCCACCCCTCTTTCGACCAGGTCGTCCGACGCGGTGCCCCACAGGGCCTCGCCGTGGGCGGCAGCGGACTCGACCACCTCGGGCACGAAACGGATGAGGTCGATCGGCGCACGCACGCGACCGGAGTCCTTGCGGGCGCGCAGGGAGCCGCCGACGTCGGCCGACTGCAGCTGCCAGTGCACCCGGTCGACGATGTCGCGGGCGGCGAAGTGCCGCGGGTGCAGCCAGGTCCGCGAGGAGCAGATGACGCCGTCGGACTCAGCCTCGACCCTCACCCCGGTGGCGACGAGCTGGCGGTGGGCCAGCTGGGCCACGAACCGCTCGGCGGTGGTGCGCACGCTGAAGGTGATGGCCTCGACGGAATCGAGGGCCGGTTCGAAGGACACGTGGGTCTCGAGCTCGGGCGGCGGAGTGCGGGCGGAGAACAGCGCGGGGTCCTCGCCTCGCGCCCGGCGTCGTACGACGGCACCGTAGGCACCCAACCGGTGCTCCACGGCCTCGGCCGGAAGGTCGGCGAGGTCGCCGAGCGAGTGCAGCCCGAGGCGCTCCAGGAGGCCGACCAGCTCCCGTCCGCGCGGGCCGTCGTCGGCGAGCACGTGGACGGGTCGCCCGCGCAGGAACGCCGCCGAGCCCCCCTCGGGCACCACGGTCCACGCCTGCGAGTCGGCGGTGCGCGCGGCCTGCTCGGCGGTGAAGAGGTCGTCGGCGATGCCGATCCTCACGTCCCACACCCCGCCCTCGACCAGGGCCTGGGAGACGGTCGCGGCGGCGTAGGTCTCGCTGCCGTACCAGCTCCCGGGGGCCCGTACGGCGAGCAGGCCCGGGCGCAGCGCGGCCACTCCGGGACGCAGGTCCTCCACGACGGCCAGGACCGGCTCGAAGGCCCGGGCGTCGCGGTCGGGGTTGGCGGGCAGCAGCACCAGGTCCGGGCACCGGGCCTGGGCGTCCCGACGGCGGTGCCCGCGCCGGACGCCCTCGGAGCGGGCGAGGCCGTTGCAGACCTCCACGACGTTGGCGGCTAGCACGGCGGCAGGGGAGCGCGGCGACTCCCCGGTCTCCTCGAGAGCGGCGACCACCGACCAGTCCGGGCACCACACCACCATGACCCTCAGGCCTCATCGGACCCTCATCGGACCCTCATCGGACCCTCATCGGCGTCTCACCCGGAGGCCCGCAGACCCACAGGTGCCGGCGGGTCGAGGCGTCGCAGCCCCGGCCACACCAGGTCGGCGTGCTGCGTCGGACGGGTGCCCCGGTGCACCACCACACGGACCCGTCGCTCCTCGAGCTGCCCGGGGCCACGTCCCGGGCCGGTCCATGCGGAGTGCTCGGTGCTGAGCCTGGCCTCCACCCGCGGCCAGTGGCCGTGCACCACGAGAACGGCCGACCGGGTGCGCAGCCGCGAGTCGAGCACACTCGCGGAGCGTGCGTCGACCGACGCGGGAGGACGCAGGACCACCACCCGGAGGACGTCGACCAGCGCCGCGGTGACCTCCAGCCAGTGCTCACCCGGATCCGGCACCAGGACCGTGCGCGACAGCTCGATGCCCAGCTCGGCTGCGGCCTCGGCACCGAAGTCGGAGCAGCCGGCGAAGCCCACCCACTCCCCGGCCTGGGACGCTCCTGCGGCCAGCGCGAGGCCGAGCGAGGCGGAGTCGACGCCGTACGTCGCCCCGGCGTGCAGGGACATCAGGCTCGCGATCCCGGGCAGGGTGGCGACCGGTTCGGCGGCGGGCTTGCGCTCCAGCGCGGCCACGCGCTCGCGCAGCTGCTCGACCACCGGGCGCGCCGGATCGAGCGCGGCGAAGGTGGTGGGCGGCATCTCTCAAGCATCGAACACATGTTCGAACTCGTCAAGTGCTCGTGCATCACTGCGACGATGATCAGAGCGACGGTGCGTGGTGCACTCCCTCGACGTCGCCGCGCGAGGCCGGCGGCTCGGTGAGCACGCGCAGGGCCAGGTCGGTGGTGGCCGGGACGCCGAGGTGGCCCACGCTGGTCGCCACCCGATCGTGGTCCAACGGCAGGAGGCCGGGGGAGCCGGGCTCGTCAGGCCGGAGCCCGAGGTCGACGTCGGTGTGCCCGGCCATCATCATCCGGTTGAAGTCGAACTGCTCCTGAGCGCCAGGTGCCAGCAGGTGCCGCACGAGGGACCGGCCGGTGCGGCGGTTGCCGGTCTCCTCGGCCCACGAGTCCAGCGCCGCGACGACGGACTCGCCGCCGCAGTGCTCGATGTCGGCCCACACCGCTCCCATCGGACCGACCTCGGCAAGCAGCAGCGCCGCGGACTTCTCGCCGATCCCCCGCACGCCGGGGAGGTTGTCGCTGGCGTCACCGCGCAGTGCGGCGAAGTCGAGGTAGTGCTCAGCAGGCACGCCGTACATGGTCCGCAGCCGCGCCGGGTCGAGCAGCGGCGAGCCGTGGATGCCGCCGCTGATGAGCCGCAGCACCTTCGTGTGGTCGCTGATGTGGGCGAAGGTGTCGCGGTCGGAGGTCACGATGACGCAGTCCCACCCGTTCCGCCCTGCCCACGTGGCCGCCGACGCGCTCACGTCGTCGGCCTCGAGCCCCGCCGGTTGCACGGCGTGCAGCCCGAGCGCGTCGAGGAAGGCCCGGCACCGCTCCAGCTGTTCCACGAGCAACCCGTCCTTCGGAGCCCGCCCCGCCTTGTACGCCGGGTAGCGCTCCTCCCGCACCGAGGAGCGGCGGTCGTCGAGTCCGAAGACGAGAGCGTCGGGCGCGAACCGGTCCAGAGCCTCCAGGATCTGCCGCAGCATGCCGTGCAGCGCCCACGCCGGACGCCCGCCCCGGTCGCGGAGGCCGCTGTGCCGACGTGCGTGGTGGTTGCGGTGGAGCAGCGACGGAGCATCCACGGCGAGCAGGAGGCGTCGCGAGAGTGGCGAGGCAGAGGGGCTGGGAGTCACGACGGTGTCAGCCTACGGGCGTCAGGGTGGACGGAGGTGTAGCCGTCCCACCGTTCCGGGTACGACGGACCGGACGGACTTCCACGCACGCTGCCGGACCGGGTGAGACGGCGGTCGTGGTAGGCACGGGAGAGGACCTGATGGAGGAGCTGCACCTGGGTTACGCCCTGGTCGGATCGTTGGCCGTCGTGCTCGCGGCGATGTCCACGCGCGTGCGGGACCTGCCGGTCAGCGAGCCGTTAATGGCGCTGCTGCTCGGCGTGGTGGCCGGACCGGCGGTGCTGGGGTTGGTCCACGTCCCGGAGGACCAGCGCGCGCGGCTGGTCACCGAGGTCTCGCGCGTGCTGCTCGCGGTCTCGTTGATGGGCGTGGGGTTGCGCTACCCCGTCAAGCGACTGCGCGGCGTGCTCAGCCCGACCGCTGTGCTGGTGACGGCAGGAATGGTCGGCACCGCCGCGCTCTCCGCCAGTCTGATGTGGCTGGTGCTTGGCGTGCCGGTCGCCCTCGCTGTTCTCCTCGGTGCCTGCGTCACCCCCACCGACCCGGTGCTGGCGTCCAGCGTCGTGACCGGGAAGCGCGCCGAGGAGCACCTCCCGCTCCGCACGCGTCAGCTGCTGTCCGCGGAGTCGGGCACCAACGACGGGCTCGCGCTGCCGCTCGTCCTCGTCGGGATCGCGCTCGTCCTCGGAGAGTCCTGGGGCCACGCCGCGCTCGAGGGTCTCTACCAGGTCGTGGTGGGTGTGGGCATCGGCCTGGTCGCGGGCGGAGTGGCCGGCCTGGCGGTGAGCTACGCCACCCGGCACTCCGACGTGGACCGCGGATCAACCCTCGTCTTCACCCTGGTGCTGGCGATCGCCGTGCTGGGGCTGGCCCGCGTCGCGGACGCCGACGGCGTGCTGTCGGTCTTCGTGGCAAGCCTCGCCTACAACCGCACCGTCGCCGACGACGAGGTGGGACCCCAGAACACCATCGACGAGGCCGTCAACCGCTATCTCGTCCTGCCGCTGTTCCTCCTGCTCGGCGTCCAGCTGCCCTGGGCGCAGTGGCGCGACCTGGGGTGGGCCGCCGTGGGACTCCCTGTGGCCGTGCTGCTGCTGCGACGACCGCCGGTCCTGCTGGCCCTGGCGCGTCTGCTGGGTCTACGGCTGAGGGATGCGGTGTTCCTCGGCTGGTTCGGCCCGATCGGCGTCAGCGCGCTGTTCTACCTGGGGTTGAGCGAGGGGGAGGGGGTGTCGGACCCACGGTTGTGGACCGTGGGGACCCTCCTGGTGGCGACCAGTACCATCGCGCACGGCGTGACGGCAGCCCCTGGGCGCCACCTCTACCGCCGCGTGCGAGCCCGAGCGCGGGACGAGCGAGACCCGAAAAGGTGATTGATGTTCTTCGACGGTTGGTCCGGCATGGTGCGGGTCCTTGTCGTGGGCACCTGTGCCTACGCCGCGCTCATCGTCCTGCTGCGCGCATCGGGCAAACGGACGCTGTCCAAGCTCAACGCGTTCGACTTCGTGGTGACGGTCGCGCTCGGGTCCACGTTGGCGACGGTGCTGCTGTCGTCCTCGGTCGCGCTGGCGGAGGGCGTCCTGGCCATGACCCTGCTCGTCGGGCTGCAGTACGGCGTCGCGTGGGCGTCGGTGCGCAGCCGGCGGGTCGAGCGCCTGGTCAAGTCCGAGCCCCAGCTCGTGTATCGGGGCGGGTTCCTGTCAGGTGCGATGCGGCGGGAGCGGGTGACTGCGGACGAGCTGTACCAGTCAGCGCGGCGACAAGGACACGCCGACCTGGCACAGGTGGCAGCCATCGTGCTGGAGACGGATGGGACCCTCACCGTGCTCACCGACGCGCCGCCGTCCCTGCAACCGCGCGACCTCTGACCCGACGGGCAGGACTGCGGTGATCGACCATGGGGTGGGACGCGTTCGCGGAGGTTTGCTCGTCGAGGGATCGGTGCCAGAGTCGGGTCCATGCGAAGCCTGATGTCGGCTGCGGGAGCGGCCGCCGACGAGTTCGTCCTGCCGCCGGTGACCGTTGACGGGGTGCTGCTGGGCGCGAGCGTGGTCGCCGGTGGCTGGCTGTTCGCCCGTGTCACCGGGTGGGTGACACGCCGGGTCCTGCTGTGGCGGGGTCGCTCGAACAGCGCGAGCGACATGTTCGCGCACCTCATGCGGTGGTTCACGCTGCTGGTGGCGTGGGCAGCCGCGCTGACCATCGTGTTCCCGAGCATCAAGCCGGTCAACGCCCTGGGCGGCATCGGCGTGCTGTCGATCGCCGCCGGCATCGCCTTCCAGACCGTGCTCGGGAACATGTTCGCCGGCATCGTCATCCTGGCCCGGGACAAGTTCCGCGTGAACGACCAGATCGCCGTGCAGGACGTCGCCGGAACCGTTGCGGCGGTTTCGCTGACCAGCACGAGTGTGCGGACCTTCGACGGCCGGCTCGTCCTCATCCCGAACTCCGTCGTGCACTCCGAGATCGTCACCGTGCAGACCGGTTTCGAGCACGTACGGTCGACCGTACGCGTGGACATCGACGACAGTGCGGACCTCGCCGCCGCGACCGCGGTCGCGGAAGCGGCCATGGGATCGGTCCCATCGGTGCTCGACGAGCCACGCCCTCAGGCGCTGCTGCAAGAGGTGGGGTCCGCCACCGTGCGCATGGACCTGAGGTTCTGGTCGGGAGCGCGTCAGATGGAGACCAAGCTGGCCCAGCACGAGGTGATCGCTGCGGTGCTCGACCAGCTCAAGGAGGCCGGCATCAAGACCGGGGCCGACGTCCTCGTCGTGGAGGGCGGACCGCAGCTGCTGGACGCCGTGAAGGGTGAGACCACCCGGTAGACCTCGATGCGACGTGGGACGCCTCCTGCGGCGTTGCCGAACGTCCTCTCGGTGGCGAGCGCCCTCTTACACGTGTCGGACCACGACCCTCCCGGCGTCGACCTCCCAGCGCTGGTCGAGCCGCACGTTCTCGAGCAACCGGCGGTCGTGAGAGACCAGCAGCAGCGCGCCGTCGTACGACGCCAGGGCCTGCTCGAGCTGCTCGATGGCGGGGAGGTCGAGGTGGTTGGTGGGCTCGTCGAGGACCAGCAGGTTCACCCCGCGCGCCTGCAGGAGCGCCATCGCGGCGCGTGTGCGCTCGCCAGGCGACAGCCGGCCGACCCGGCTGGCGACCTGGTCGGCCTTCAGTCCGAACTTCGCCAGGAGCGTGCGGACCTCGACCTGCGTGAGGCGCGGGAGGAGGGCCTCGACCGCGCGACCGAGGGGCAGCGCATGGTCGAGGGTCGTCCGGGCCTGGTCGATGACGCCGACCGCGACGGAGGCCCCGAGCGAGGCGGATCCCGTGTCGGGGGAGGTCTCGCCGAGGAGCAGCCGCAGCAGCGTCGTCTTGCCGGCTCCGTTGGGTCCGGTGATGCCGATGCGGTCACCGGCCTCGACCTGTGCGGACACCGGGCCCAGCGCGAAGTCGCCCAGCTGGGCGCGCGCCTCGTTGAGGGTGGCGACCACGGTGCTGGAGCGGGCGGCGGCTGCGACGTCGAACTGGAGGACCCACTCCTTGCGGGGCTCCTCCACCTCCTCGAGCCGCGCGATGCGCGACTCCATCTGGCGGACCTTCTGGGCCTGCTTCTCCGACGACTCGGTCGCGGCCTTGCGGCGGATCTTGTCGTTGTCGGGGCTCTTCCTCATCGCGTTGCGCACGCCCTGCGAGCTCCACTCGCGCTGGGTGCGTGCGCGCGCCACGAGGTCTCCGCGGGTGGCGGCGTACTGCTCGTAGGCCTCGCGGGCGTGGCGCCGGGCGACGGCGCGCTCCTCGAGGAAAGCGTCGTAGCCGCCGTCGAAGACCGACACCTGGCTCTGGGCGAGGTCGAGCTCGACGATGCGGGTGACCGAGCGCGCCAGGAACTCACGGTCGTGGGAGACGAGGACGACGCCGCCGCGTAGTCCCCGCACGAACGCCTCCAGCGTCGCGAGGCCGTCGAGGTCGAGGTCGTTGGTCGGCTCGTCCAGGAGGACGATGTCGAAGCGGCTCAGCAGCAGGGCCGCCAGCGCCACACGTGCTGCCTGTCCGCCGGAGAGCGAGGTCATCAAGGCGTGGGCTCCGACGTCGAGGCCGAGGTCGTCGAGCACCGGCGCGATGCGGTCGTCGAGGTCGGCGGCGCCGCTGGCCATCCAACGGTCGAACGCCATGGCGTAGGCGTCGTCGGCTCCCCGCCCACCGGACCCCAGGGCAGTGGCTGCGGCCTCCATCGCCGCGGTCGCCTCGGTCGCCCCGGTGCGACGAGCGACGTACGCCGCTACGGTCTCGCCGGACACCCGCTCGTGCTCCTGGGGGAGGAGGCCGACGAAGGCGTCGCGTGGAGCGCACGACACCGAGCCTGCCAAGGGCGCGATCGCGCCACCGAGCAGCGACAGCAGCGTGGACTTGCCCGCGCCGTTGGCGCCGACCACGCCGATCACGTCACCCGGGGCGACGGTGAGGTCGAGTCCCTCGAACAGAGCCCGGTGACCGTGCCCGCCGGACAGGTTCTTCGCGACGAGAGAGGCGCTCACCCGGCGAGCCTAGCGACGTGCAGACGGGCCCGGAACGGCTGGCTATGTCTGGCTATGTGGAGTGGTTCCCGGAGAGGGCGACGGAGACACCGAGCCCGATCATGGAGACACCACCGACCGTCCCGAGCATCCTGCCGCGTCGCGGCGAGCGGCTGAGCCAGGTGCGCAGGCGGGCGGCGAGCAGAGCCCACACGGTGTCGGACGCGAGGGCGATCGACACGAGAATGACGCCGAGCAGGAACACCTGCAGCCCGAACTGTCCCGCGTCCCGGTCGACGAACTGGGGGAGGACAGCGGCGACGAGGATGAACGACTTCGGGTTGGAGAACCCCACGACGAACCCTTGGCGCAAAGAGGTGCTCCACGAGATCGCCGCGGGTTCGGGGCCCTGTGAGTCGGCGCCGAAGTCGTGCCGGTGACGGATGGCCTGGACGCCGAGGTACACGAGATACCCGGCGCCCAGGGCCTTGATCCCCCAGAACAATGTCTCCGACCGGGCGACCAGGGCACCTAGCCCGACGGCGACCAGGACGACGAGCAGCAGCAGACCGACGGCGTTGCCGACGACGCTGGCCAGGGCTGTGCGGCGGCCGTGCGCCAGTGCTCGGCTGATGGCAAAGACGACACTGGGCCCGGGGACGGCGATGATGACCGCGGCCACAGCCGCGAAGGCCAGGCTCTGTTGGAGGCTGAGCATGGGGCCAACCTACGCGAACGGCTTGCCCTCCGGAGGCTGCGCATCGCGTGGGACCACGTGCTCACCGAGGACCCTCTGCCGGGCGCACCAGCGCGGCGGAGACCCACGACTGCGACATCAGGACCTCTGCGCCTGTACCCGTCGAGTACGACTCGACGCGGACCACCCACGCCTCCCATCCACGACGGTCGGTACGCCGCCACGCGAGCAGCACGCCCGGCGCAGGGCCTGACCACGTGCCCGTCATGTCCACCCATACGTGGAACGGGGGCTGACGGGGCATCCGCACATACTAGAACCTGTGTTCGAGCCACGATCGCACGAGGCCGGGTTGGCACAAGGGTGCGCCGAACCTCAGGCTCGCCCGACGACCGAGGCCATGTGGTCGGTGTCGTCGAGTCGTTGCCGAGCGACGAACCTGAACCTGTCACCACGGAAGAGGGAGCGTGTCCACTCGACGGGTCGTCCGTCGGCGTTCCAGGCGGTGCGGTGGACCAGCAGGAGGGGTAGTCCGACCTCGATCCCCATCAGGTCGGCGGTGACGGGGTCGGCTTGGGTGGTCTCGACGATGTCTTCGACGGCGTCGAGATCGATGCCGTAGGCCTCGGTCATGGTCCGGTAGAGCGAGCGGCGTCGTTCCAGCTCCTCGGCCAAGTGCGGTAGGGGACCGGGCAGGTGCGCGACCTCGAGGGCGATCGGCTCTTCTGCGTGGGTCCGCAGCCTGGCCACTCGATGAACGGACGCGCCGGGGACGAGGCCGAGGTGGCGGGCCAGGTCCGCATCGGCCTCCACCACGTCCACGTCGAGCACCCTGCTCCCGGGACGCCACCCTTCCTCCGACAGATCTTGGGAGAAGGAGGTCAATGGCCGCACCTGCATCAGCTTGGGCCGCGCCACGAAGGTGCCGCTGCCCTGCGTCCGCTCGAGGCGGCCGTCGACGACGAGCTCGGCGATGGCCTGCCGCACCGTCGTGCGGGAGGTGTCGAGCAGCTCGGCCAGGTCGCGCTCGGGGGCCAGGGCTGCGCCGGGGGGCAGGTCAGCGATGAGGCGCAGGATCTCCTCCTTGACGAGGTAGTACTTCGGGACCTTCACTCGAAACTCTTCTCGCAGATCGATGTTCACCAGGGTTGACGCAACGGATTGGTCTATGCCAATCTGCAATTGGTCTACACCAATCTACCGCAGTCGGAGGACCCGATGACAGCCGCCGCCCCCGAGCACACCACGACGAAGCGACGAGGCCTCCGTATCCCGGGCTTCGCCCAGCTCCAGCGCCTCGGCAAGAGCCTCATGCTCCCGATCGCGTTGCTGCCCGCAGCGGGAATCCTGCTCCGGATCGGGCAGGAGGACCTGCTCGGCCAGTACAACGCGCCGGTCATCGGGCCCTTCTTCGACGCGATGAGCGCCGCCGGTGGCGCGATCTTCGCCAACCTGCCGCTGTTGTTCGCGGTCGGCGTGGCCATCGGCTTCGCCCGCAAGGCCGACGGGTCGACCGCACTCTCGGCCGTAGCGGGCTACCTCGTCGTCGCCGAGGTCTTCAAGGCGATGTCGCCGATCGTTCTCGCCGGGGAGACGACCGCGACCGGCGACCCGGCGACGATCAACTACAGCGTCTTCGCCGGGATCATCATCGGCGTCGTGACGGCGTGGCTCTTCGATCGCTACCACACGATCCAGCTGCCGGCCTACCTCGGCTTCTTCGGCGGCCGACGCTTCGTGCCCATCGTGGTCTCGCTCGCGTCGCTCTTCATCGGCTTCGGTCTCAGCTATCTCTACCCCCTCTTCAACATGGGGCTGACCAACGTCGCCGAGTTCATCGGCGGATCAGGCGCGATCGGAGCGTTCGTCTACGGCTTCGTCAACCGGATGATGATCCCGCTGGGCCTGCACCACATCGTCAACACCTACATCTGGTTCCTCTACGGCGAGTTCTCCAGCAACGGCACGACCTACACCGGGGAGCTCACGCGCTTCGCCAACGGCGACCCGGAGGCGGGCCGACTGACCTCTGGTTTCTACCCGATCCTGATGTTCGGTCTGCCCGGTGCTGCCCTGGCGATGATCCACGCTGCCCGACCGCACCAGAAGAAGCTGGCCGTCGGCATCCTCTCCGCCGCGGGCCTGACCGCCTTCCTGACGGGTGTGACCGAGCCGCTCGAGTTCGCCTTCATGTTCGTCGCCTTCCCCCTCTACGTGATCCACGCTCTGCTGACCGGGCTGTCCCTGGCACTCGCCTACACCCTCGACATCCACCTCGGCTTCTCGTTCTCGGCCGGCCTGATCGACCTGGTCCTCTACGGCACGGCGCCGGCTGCGAAGAACATCCCCCTGCTGGTCGTGATGGGCCTGGCGTTCTTCGTCCTCTACTACGTGCTGTTCCGCTTCGCGATCACGCGCTGGAACCTCCTCACCCCCGGCCGCGATCCCGAGGCGGACGACGCCGACGACGCACCGGGTGGCGCCGATCAGGCGGCCGGCGAGACGGGAGCGACCACGCGGGCCCAGCGGCTGATCGTCGCCTTCGGTGGCGCAGACAACCTCAAAGCGGTGGACGCCTGCATCACGCGGCTCCGGATCGAGGTGGCCGACAAGGCCGGCGTCGATGCCGCAGCACTACGTGCGATGGGGGCAGCAGGCGTCATGGAGGTCGGCAACAACGTGCAGGCGGTCTTCGGCACCCAGGCCGACGAGCTCAAGGACGAGATCCGGGCTGCGCTCGCGCAGGGTTCGGCATCCGCCCGTGCCACCGGCGCCACCGCACCGGCGACGCCGTCCGCGACAGCAACGACGGAGGCGGCTCCAGCCACTGCTGAGGCGACGGGTCGGCTGACCGTGCTGTCACCCCTCGCGGGCACCCTGGTGCCGCTCCGTGAGGTCCCGGACGCGACGTTCGCGAAGGGAACTGTCGGGCACGGCCTGGCCATCGACCCGCCCCGCCAGGTCACGGACGTGGTGGCCCCTGTGAGCGGCCGGATACTCAAGCTCTGGCCCCACGCCTTCGCGCTCCAGACCGCAGATGGGACCGGCATCCTGGTGCACCTCGGCATCGACACGGTGCAGCTCGAGGGTGAGGGTTTCAGCGCCTATGCTGCCCAGGGTGACCAGGTCGAGATCGGTCAGCCGATCCTGCGCTACGACGTCTCGGCCGTGGAGGCTGCCGGACGCAACCCCGTCGTGCCGGTGATCGTCCTGGACCGCAAGGCCGACGCCGTCACGCTGCGGGACCTCGCGGCCGGCTCCGACGTGACGCACCTCGAGCTGCTCCTCACGGTCGCGGCGACGTGAGGGGCGTGCGCTGATGGAGGTCGTCATCCTCGACGAGCCCGCGCAGCTGGCCCGCGTCGCCGGCGACGCCGTCGCGGACCTCCTCGCAGCTACGCCGGACGCCACCCTCGGCCTCGCGACCGGCTCGTCGCCCCTGGTGGTCTACGACGAGCTGGCCGCCCGGTGCTCGCGCGGAGAGGTCAGCTTCGCGAAGGCTCGCGGGTTCACCCTCGACGAGTACGTCGGGTTGCCCGCCGACCACCCGGAGCGCTACCTGACGGTGATCGACCGCGACTTCGTGTCGCGCGTGGATTTCGCACCGGGCGCGGTCGCCGGGCCCGACGGTCTGGCCGATGACCTCCCTGCTGCGTGCGCGGCGTACGAGTGGTCGATCGCCGATGCCGGGGGAGTGGACCTGCAGATCCTGGGGATCGGTTCCGACGGGCACATCGCTTTCAACGAGCCGGGATCGTCGTTCGCCTCCCGCACCCGGATCAAGACCCTGACCCGGCAGACGAGGGTCGACAACGCCCGCTTCTTCCACGGCGACGTCGATGCGGTGCCGACCCACTGCCTCACCCAAGGGCTCGGCACGATCATGGAAGCCCGCCACGTCGTCCTCCTGGCAACCGGACAGGGAAAGGCGCAAGCGGTCCACCACCTGGTCGAGGGCGCCGTGACGGCGCTGTGGCCGGCCACGATCCTGCAGCACCATCCCCACGTCACGGTGCTCCTCGACCCTGCGGCAGGCAACCGCCTGCAGCTCGCTGGCTACTACCGCGAGACCTACGCGGCCAAGCCGGCCTGGCAGGGGATCTGACGTGATCCTGACCGCCGGAACCGTCCTTACCGGTGACGCGACCCTGGGTGCCGGGTGGGTGGAGCTCGATGGCGACCGCATCGTGGCGGTCGGTCCCGGTGCCCCGCCGAGACCGGCCGACATCGACCTCGGCGAGGTCGTCGTGGCTCCCGGCTTCGTCGACATGCACGTGCACGGCGGCGGCGGTGGCTCGTTCTTCGAGGCGACCGCCGAGGCAGTCGACACGGCGACGGCGCTGCACCGCAGCCAGGGCACCACGGCACTGGTGGCGTCCTTGGTCGCAGACCTTCCGGAGGCGCTGCGCCGCCAGGTGACGGTCCTCGCCGACCGCGTGGCCGACGGCACCCTCCTGGGCATCCACCTGGAGGGCCCCTGGATCGCCGAGCGTCGCTGCGGAGCCCACGCGCCGACCGCTCTGCGTGACCCCGACCCTGTCGAGGTCGAGACGTTGCTCCAGGCTGGTCGCGGGGCGGTGCGCATGGTGACCCTCGCCCCGGAGCTGCCGGGAGCACTGGAGGCGATCCGGCGCATCGTCGGCGCCGGAGCGGTCGCGGCGATCGGGCACACCGACGCCACCTACGAGCAGGCGCGAGCCGCCATCGATGCCGGGGCCACGGTCGCCACCCACCTGTTCAACGCGATGCGTCCGGTCCACCATCGTGAGCCCGGACCCGTCGTGGCCGCGCTCGAGGACCCTCGGGTCACCGTCGAGCTCATCCACGACGGCGTGCACCTGCACCCAGCCCTCCATCGCCTGGTGACGGCGGACGTCGGCGTGGACCGGGTCGCGCTCGTCACCGACGCCATGGCAGCTGCAGGGATGTCGGACGGCGCCTACCGGCTCGGGTCGCTGGCCGTGGACGTCACCGGCGGCGTCGCGCGCGTCGCAGGCACCGACACGATTGCCGGGAGCACCGCCACCACGGCGCGGATGATGCAGCTGGCCGTCGCGCACACCTCCGGCGACCGCGAGGAAGCCCTGCTGGTGGTGGTCCGGCAGATGTGCCTCAACCCGCTGCGCGCGCTGGGGCTGCCCGCACCCGGCCTTGCGCCGGGGGCACCGGCTGATCTCGTCGTACTGACCGCTGACCTCGAGGTCCAGGGCGTGATGAGGGGCGGCACCTGGGCCGTCCGGCCGACATGACCGCCGCGATGCGCGTAGGCGTGATCGGTCTCGGCGACATCGCCCGGAAGGCCTACCTCCCGGTGTTGGCCGCGCGCGACGACGTCGAGCTGTTCCTGATGACGCGGGACCCCGCCCGGCTGGCCGATGCCGCTCACCCGTATGCCGCTGCCCGACGCACCATCGATCTCGAGGAGCTCCTGGGCGGCGACCTCGACGCTGCGTTCGTGCACGCCTCAACGGCCGCCCACGTCGACCTGGTCGACCATCTGCTTCGCGCAGGGGTGCCGGTCCTGGTGGACAAGCCGTTGGCTCCGGACCTCGCCTCGGCAACCCGCCTGGTGGAGCTCGCCGAGGAGCAGAGCCTGTCCCTGGCGGTGGGCTTCAACCGGCGCTACTGCCCGGCCCACGTGGCGCTGTCGCGCCGGCCCGCATCGGTCGTGCTCGTGCAGAAGCATCGCGCCGGCCTGCCGGGTGAGCCGCGCCAGTTCGTCCTTGACGACTTCATCCACGTGGTCGACACCGTACGGTTCCTGCTGCCGGCCGGGGAGGAGGAGGTGTCGGTGTGGTGCGCGACGCAGGACGGCCTCCTCGCCACGGTGACGATCGCGCTCCGGGTCGGCTCGAGCACCGGTCTGGGCGTGATGCACCGGGTCGGTGGGGCCGCCGAGGAGGTGGTGGAGGTCATGG
The DNA here is from genome assembly GCA_963790225.1 of uncultured Actinomycetota bacterium. Taxonomy (GTDB): domain Bacteria; phylum Actinomycetota; class Actinomycetes; order Propionibacteriales; family Nocardioidaceae; genus Marmoricola_A. Next base: position 81,603 of record CAWBNX010000001.1, read on the forward strand.
GCCCGGGCTACCAGCACCGCGTGGTCGACCTGGCCGAGGAGTGGCGCTCGGACGAGTCCAGTGGTCTACAGCTGGTGCGCCGGGACTCGTGGACCGACGTGCCGACAGTCCGTGGCTTCACCGCGATGGTCGACGCCTTCTTGACCTCGGTGCGGACCGGCGAAGTCCTCTCGGCACGCGACGCGCTGCGCACTCACGAGATCTGCGAGCAGGTCGTCCGCGCCGCGGAGGCACAGATCAACCGGGAGCCCTGACGTGGAACGGGGAGGATCGAGGGCACCAGGTGACCTCGATCCTCCCCGTTCACGACGGAGCGAGCGACTCAGATGTCGTAGTAGAGCTCGAATTCGTGCGGGTGCGGCCGCATCTGCACCGGCAGGATCTCCTGCGTGCGCTTGAAGTCGATCCAGGTCTCGATGAGGTCCGGGGTGAAGACGTTGCCCTCGGTGAGGAAGGCGTGGTCGGACTCGAGGTTGTCGAGCACCGCGTTGAGCGACGTCGGCACCTGGTCGATCTCGGCCATCTCGTCCGGCGGCAGCTCGTAGATGTCCTTGTCGATCGGGGCCGGCGGCTCGATCTTGTTCTTGATGCCGTCGAGGCCGGCGAGCAGCAGCGCCGAGAAGGCCAGGTAGGGGTTCGCCGACGGGTCGGGGCAGCGGAACTCGACGCGCTTGGCCTTGGGGTTGGTGCCCGTGATCGGGATCCGCACGCACGCCGAGCGGTTGCGCTGGCTGTAGACCAACGAGATCGGGGCCTCGAAGCCCGGCACCAGCCGGTGGTAGGAGTTCACCGTCGGGTTGGTGAAGGCCAGCAGCGACGGGGCGTGCTTGAGCATGCCGCCGATGTAGTAGCGCGCGATGTCGGACAGGCCGCCGTAGCCGGTCTCGTCGTAGAACAGCGGGGCAGCCGTCGTTCCAGATCGACTGGTGCACGTGCATGCCGGAGCCGTTGTCGCCGAAGATCGGCTTGGGCATGAAGGTCGCGGTCTTGCCGTTGCGCCACGCGGTGTTCTTGATGATGTACTTGAACTTCATCACGTCGTCGGCGGCCTTGAGCAGCTCGTCGAACCGGTAGTTGATCTCCGCCTGGCCGGCGGTGCCGACCTCGTGGTGGGCGCGCTCGACGATGAGGCCGGACTTCTCCAGCTCGATGACCATCTCGTCGCGCAGCTCGCCGAAGTGGTCGGTCGGGGCGACGGGGAAGTAGCCGCCCTTGTACTTCACCTTGTAGCCGCGGTTGTCGTTCTCGAAGGCGTCACCGGTGTTCCAGGCGCCGGCTGAGGAGTTGATCTCGTAGTAGCCGGCGTTGGCCTTGGTCTCGAAGCGCACGTTGTCGAAGACGTAGAACTCGGCCTCGGGCGCGAAGAAGGCGGTGTCACCGATGCCGGTGCTCGACAGGTAGGCCATCGCCTTGCGCGCGATGTTGCGCGGGTCGCGGCTGTAGGCCTCGCCGGTGAGCGGGTCGTGGATGAAGAAGTTGACCACCAGCGTCTTCGCGGCCCGGAACGGGTCGAGGTACGCCGTCGTCGGGTCCGGGAACAGCGACATGTCGGACTCGTGGATGGCCTGGAAGCCACGGATGGAGGACCCGTCGAAGTTCAGACCGTCGTCGAAGACCGACTGGTCGAACGACGACACCGGGACCGTGAAGTGCTGCATGATCCCCGGAAGGTCACAGAAGCGGACGTCGACCATCTCGACGCCCTCGTCCTTGATGAACTTCAGAAGCTCGTCGCTGTTTGCGAACATTCGTCCTCCTCGACACCGGAGCAAGGGATCCGGGTCTTGCGTGTGCGTGAGTTTTGGGCGGGGGCCAACCGATGCGACGCTGCACCACTGCGGATGAAGGTATGCAGCCACAGTTTCCCGACCGTATCCCACGTGTTTCGGGCGTGTAACACCGAAGCCACATTCACGCGTCGCGACCGCACAGCCGCCTCACCCGCCCGGGCGTGAGGGGAGTGCGGCGGTGGCCGGTAGGTTTCGGCCATGAGCTCTCAGCGCGTCCCGAGCGACAGCCAGTACCCCGGCCACCGCCTCGGCCTGCCCGGAGACCGGGCCCGGGCTCGGCAGCCGGCTGGGGTCGTCGCATCGGCGCGCTCTTCATCGACTGGCTCGCGTCGAACTTCGTCGCCTACGTGATCGTGCAGTCCACCGGGACCAGCCTGCTGCAGGAGTGGGTCACCCTGGCGGTCTTCTTCACCGAGGTCACCCTCTTCACCGGACTCGTCGGCGGCTCCTTCGGCCAGCTCGCCGTGCGCGTCGGGATCGTGCGCGTCGACGGCGAGCAGGTGACCATCCTCAACGCGATGGTGCGCACCTTCCTGATCTGCCTGGTGATCCCGCCGGTGGTCTTCAACCCCGACCGCCGCGGCATCCACGACCTCGTGGTCGGGACCATCGCTCTCGAGCGCTGAGGCGCGGGTCCGACGGTCAGCGCAGGGCGGCGCTGAGGGCGTCGGTCACGACGTCCAGGACCGCCCGTGCCTCCGTCCGGTCGCCGTCGAGGAAGTAGTGGTCGCGCCGCGGCACGACCCGGTGCGTCACCGGCACCCCGGCGTCGGCCAGCCGTGCGGCGTAGCGGTCGCCCTCGGCACGCAGCACGTCGTACTCCGCGGTGAGCACGACCGCCGGGGGCAGCCCTGCGAGCCTCGGCTCGCGCAGCGGGGAGGCGTAGGGCTCGGCCCGGCGCCCCGCGTCCTTGAAGTACGTCGAGCGCACCAGCGCGAGCAGCTCGGGACTGACCATCGGCCGGGCCAGCAGCGAGGTCTTCTCCGACGAGGCCTCGGCGACGTCGAGGGAGGGCACGCCGAGCACCTGCAGGCGCGGCGAGCACGACCGCAGGTCGCGGGCCTGCAGACAGGCCGAGGCGGCCAGGTTGCCGCCGGCGCTGAAGCCGCCGACCGCCACGGCCCCGTCCGGTACGTCGAGCCGGCGCGGGTGCCGCGCGACCCACGCCAGCACGTCGTGGGCCTGCTCCTGGGCGACGGGGTAGCGCTTCTGCGGGGCCACGTCGTAGTCGACGTTGACGACCACGAGCCCGCACTCGGCGGCGACGTGGCGGCAGAAGAAGTCGTCCATCTGCGGGTAGCGCATGAGGAAGGCGCCGCCGTGCAGGTGCACGTACGCGCCGGCAGGGTCGCCGGCCGGTCGGTACACCCAGCACGCGACCGCACCGCGACGCGTCGGCACGGAGAGACGCGTCGGGTCGGGCAGGTCGGTGCCGGAGAAGCGCAGCGCGTCGCCGTAGCGCGCGCTGCGCGACGCCGAGCGCTGCAGGAACCACGCCGTGGCGTCGGCTCGCAGGCCCACGGAGTCAGCCGCTCAGGAGGCGGAGCGCTCGATGGTCAAGATGGCGTCGTCGAGGTAGCCGCTGCGGAAGCCGGCCTCGCAGTAGGCCAGGTAGAACTCCCACATCCGCCGGAAGATGTCGTCGAAGCCGAGCGCCTCGACCTCGACGCCAGTTGGCCAGGAACTGCTCGCGCCACAGCCGCAGCGTGTGGCCGTAGTGGGGCCCGATGGCGGCGACGTCGCTGGTGTGCAGGGTGGTGTGCTGGCTCAGCACGTCCTCGATCGCCTCCGTCGAGGGCAGCAGACCTCCGGGGAAGATGTACTTGTGGATCCAGGTGTAGGTGTTCCTGGTCGCCACCATCCGGTGGTGCTCGATGAGGATCGCCTGGATCGCGGCCTTGCCTCCTGGGGCCAGCACCTCGTCGATCTTGGCGAAGTAGGTCGGCCAGTACTTCTCGCCGACGGCCTCGATCATCTCGACGCTGACCACGGCGTCGTAGGTGCCCTGCTGGTCGCGGTAGTCGCGCAGCTCGACCGAGACGCGCTCGGTCTGGCCGGCGGCCTCGATCCGCTCCCGGGCCAGCTCGGCCTGCTGGGCCGAGATGGTGATCGTGGTGACCTGCGCGCCGCGCTCGGCGGCGCGGATGGCCAGGCTGCCCCAACCGGTGCCGATCTCGAGAAGCCTGGTGCCCGCGGTGACGCCCGCGGCGTCGAGCACGGCGTCGATCTTCGCCAGCTGCGCACCCTCGTGGTCGGCCTGGGTCGGCGCCGGGTCGAGGGTGTCGAACAGGGCGGAGGAGTAGGACAGCGACGGGTCCAGGAACAGCGCGAACATCTCGTTGGAGAGGTCGTAGTGACGGTGGATGTTCTTGCGCGACCCGTCCTTGGTGTTCTCCTCCGCGCTCAGCATCTGCGGCAGCACCACGTGGCGCATCCGGTAGAAGGTGGGCGGGATGAGGTCGGTCAGCCGCTCCGCGAAGGGCGTGAGGGCGTCCGCCAGGTCGGTGCCGGGTGCGACGTCCCACTCCCCGGCCATGTAGCCCTCGCCGAGACCGATCATGGGGGAGTGGCCGAGGCGGGCGAAGAAGGCCTTGTCGTCGTGCAGCACCAGTCGCGGAAGGGCGCTGCTGTCCCCGCCGAAGTGCGAGCCGTCGGCCAGGTCGAGCGCGACCGGCACCTTGCGCAGGATGCGGCGCAGGGCGAACTTCGCGGCCCGGGCCCGCGGACCGTACGCCGGCGGCTCGGGCACCGGGCGCGCCTGCGCGGTCTCGCCCGAGGTGAGCGAGTCGGTGACGTCGAAGTGGATCTCGGTGGTGGTCATGACATTCCTTTCGGAGCCCGGTGCGGGGTTCGCGTGATGACGGGCAGACGTCGCAGCCAGAGCCGCACGCCGTGCCAGCGGATGAGCGCGGTGACGCGCTGGGATGCGAGGGGGTCGCGCAGCAGGGCGCGCGAGGGCGGTGCGTCGGGTGGCCGGCGCGAGGCGGCCGTCGACGGAGCCGGTGAACACCTGCTCGTCGCCCTGGGTCAAGGTGATGGCCACCGACACGCGGTCGTCGGTGAGCCGGGCGCGGATGTCGTAGCGGCCCTCGACCGCGAAGAACGGCGAGACGTAGAATCTCCTTGTCGCCGTGGTGGCCAGCGCGACCGGGACGGCGGTCCGTCGCGCACGCTCTCGCAGCGGGTAGACGTGCCGCTCGCCGTAGGTGTTGTGGACCTCGGCGAGGATGCCCTCGAGACGAGTCCGTCGGCGGCGAAGACGAAGTACGTCGTCAGCGGGTTGAAGACGTAGCCGGCGGTGCGGGCGTTGGTCAGCACCAGCACCCGGTCGGCGCTCCAGGACAGCTCCTGCTCGTCGAGCAGGACCTGCAGCTTCTCCGGCAGCGAGCCGCCGACGGCTGCCCAGGTGGTCACCGGGCCGGATGCTGGCCAGCCAGCGCCACCGACGCGGGATCCCCGCTTCGGGGTCGCGGGCGTCCACCAGCCACTGCGTGGTCCGGTGCCGGAAGGAGTAGTCGAAGGGACGGGTGCGCCGGTGGGCGACCGTCGCCCTCACGACGTACGGCGGGGCGAGGGTCACCGGACCGCCTGCACGAGGTCGTCGCGCGCCGAGGAGCGGGCCACGGCGCCGAGGGACGCGGCGGCGGCGAGGCCGGCCTTGCAGCCGTCCTCGTGGAAGCCCCACCCGTGGTAGGCGCCGGCGAAGGCGGTGCGGCCGTCGTTCAGCGCGGGCAGCTGCTGCTGGGCCGCGACGGAGGCCGAGGTGTAGGTCGGGTGCTGGTAGCTCATCTCGGCCACCACGTCGCCGGGCAGGTGCGCGTCGTCGGGGTTGAGGGTGACGACCAGAGGAGTCGACTCGGGGTGACCCTGGAGGCGGTTCATCCAGTAGGAGACCCGGGTGCGGTCGTCGACGGCGTCGCAGGAGTCGAGGCGGTAGTTCCAGCTGGCGCGCACCGCGTGCTGCGCGGGCAGGAAGGACTCGTCGCGGTGCAGGAAGGTGCGGTTCGTCGAGTAGCCGAAGGCCCCCAGGACCTGTCGCTCCTCGGGCGAGGGGTCGGTCAGCAGCGTCAGGGCGGTGTCGGCGTGGGTGGCGACGACCACCTGGTCGAAGTCCGCGGACGTCGTGGTGCCGTCAGGACCGAGGGTGTCGACGCGGACGCCGTCCGGGGTGCGCGTCACCCCGGTGACGCGGGCGTCGACGCGCACGACGTCGAGCCGGGCCGCGACGGCCTCGACGTAGGTGCGCGACCCGCCGACGACGGTGTGCCAGGTCGGAGCGTCGCGCAGCACGAGGAAGCCGTGGTTGCGCAGGAAGGCGAAGAGGTAGCCGGCGGGGTAGCCGAGCGCCTCCTCGTGGCCCATCGACCACACGCAGGAGACGATCGGCAGCGCGTAGTGCTGGACGAAGAAGGAGTCGAAGCCCTCACGGGCGAGGAACTCGCCGTAGGTCAGGTCCTCGCCGGACTCGAGCAGGGCGAGCGCCGCCTTCTGGAAGCGGCGCACCGACCGCAGCAACCGCCAGAACCGCGGGTCCACCAGACGGCGCTTCTGGGCGAAGATGCCGCGGGCCGCGCGACCTCCGACGTAGCCGAGGCCGCAGCCGGCGCAGGTCACGCTCATGCTCATCTCGGTCGGCCGCGTGGGCACGCCGAGGTCGGCGAGGAGGCGTCGGAGCTCAGGGTAGGTCCGGTCGTTGAGGACGATGAAGCCGGAGTCGACGGCCACCTGGTCCGCCACCCGGACAGGTCCACGGTGTGGGTGTGGGCGTGACCTCCGAGACGGTCCTCGGCCTCGAGGAGGGTGACGTGGTGGGTCGACTGAAGGGCGTGGGCGGCGCTGAGCCCGGCGATGCCGGCGCCCACGACGGCCACGCTCGGGCGTCGCGGACGCACCGGCGCCGGGGGTGGTGGTCATGGAAGGTGGTTCGTGCCTCTCGCGGGGACGGATTGCCCGAGCGGGTCGCTTCCCCGTGCGCGGATCCTGGGGAACCTACCCAGCCACCGGTGGATCACGCGTCGTGGCCGGCTCAGCGACCGCGCATCTGGCCGCGCATGCCCTTCATGCTGGTCGGCACCGGGCCCTTCGGCAGCGGCACCGCGGGGCGCGAGGCGTCGATCGCGCGCAGCCGGGCGACGATGTCGGTCATCTGCGCGGGGGTGATCTGCTTCTTCATCTTCGTCAGGTGACGCGCCAGCTTGCCCAGCGGCACCTGGCCCTCGCCGTAGCCGACCACGACCCGTGGATCGGGACGTCGGAGACCACCCGCTGGTGGCGGCGCTGCTCGGCGGTCATCAGCTGCTTGACCCGGTGGGGGTCGCCTTCGCCGAGCAGGACGATCCCGGGCGGGCCGGTCAGGCGGTGGACGACGTCCTGCTGCTTGGTGAAGGCCACCATCTCGTCGGTGCGCCAGCGGCGCTTGAGCACCCGGAGGACGGCGAGCGACGCGCCCGGCTTGCCCTCGATCTGCTTGATCTGCGACTTCGTGGCCCGCCGCCCGAACACGATCAGGGTGGCGAGCAGGCCCATCAGCAGGCCGAACGGGACGTCGACGAACCAGAAGTCCGGCGGGATGAGGATCATCAGCGCCGTGCCGACCAGGGCGGCGAAGACGAAGGTGGCCAGCAGGATGATCCCGAGCTTCGGGTCGCCGGGCTTGGTGAGGCGGTAGGCCTCCCGGATCTGCTTGATCCTGCCCGGCTTGTCGCTCTTCTGCCGTGCCATGACTCGTCCGTCCTCAGTGCCGGCTCACCGTGACGGTGAGAGGTGTGCTCGTCGGCCCCGACCGGGGCCGGTCGATTGTCTCAGACCCGGAGGCCGCAGAGGTTCAGCCGGGCTGCCCCGTCAGACTTCCGCGACGCTCGATCGCCTGCTGGTAGAGCCGGCCCGCGCGGTACGACGAGCGCACGAGCGGCCCGGACAGCACGCCGGCGAACCCGATCTCCTCGGCCTCGCTCGCCATCTCGACGAACTCCTCGGGCTTGACCCACCGCTCGACGGGGTGGTGGCGCGGCGACGGACGGAGGTACTGCGTGATGGTGATCAGCTCGGTGCCGGCGTCGTGGAGGTCGCGCAGCGCCTGGGAGATCTCCTCGCGGGTCTCACCCATGCCGAGGATGAGGTTCGACTTCGTGACGAGGCCGAACTCGCGGGCCGAGGTCAGCACGCCCAGCGAGCGGTCGTAGCGGAACGCCGGTCGGATCCGCTTGAAGATGCGCGGCACCGTCTCGACGTTGTGCGCCAGCACCTCGGGGCGGGACTCGAAGACCTCGCGGAGCTGGTCGGGGTCGCCGTTGAAGTCCGGGATGAGGTTCTCCACGCCGGTGCCGGGGTTGAGCTCGTGGATGACGCGCACCGTCTCGGCGTACAGCCAGGCGCCGCCGTCGGGCAGGTCGTCACGGGCGACGCCGGTGATCGTGGCGTAGCGCAGCTGCATCTTCTGCACGCTCTCGGCGACCCGGCGGGGCTCGTCGCGGTCCAGCGGCTGCGGCTTGCCGGTGTCGATCTGGCAGAAGTCGCAGCGGCGGGTGCACTGGTCACCGCCGATGAGGAACGTCGCCTCGCGGTCCTCCCAGCACTCGTAGATGTTGGGGCAGCCGGCCTCCTGGCACACGGTGTGCAGCCCCTCGGACTTCACCAGCGCCTTCAGCTCGGTGTACTCCGGACCCATCCGGGCGCGGGTCTTGATCCACTCCGGCTTGCGCTCGATCGGGGTCTCGGCGTTGCGCGCCTCGAGCCGCAGCAGCTTGCGGCCCTCGGGGGCTGCGCTCGCGCCGGAGGGGGCGGGCCGTGACCCGGGGGTGGGCTCGGTGCGGGGCTGGAGGCGTCGCTCGAGGTCGGAAGTCACGCTGAGATCGTACGCCGGGAGCAAGCGCGCCCCGAACCGGTGGCGCGGTCCCGGGATCAGTGGCGCGGTCTCGGGATCAGGAGAAGTCGCGCCGCGTGAACGACAGCAGGGAGACCCCCACGGCGAGCACGAGCAGGGTGCCGAGGTACGCGGCGCCGTGCTCCAGGCTCAAGACGTAGATCACGGTGCAGTCCGGGTCGAACCCGGTGCAGAGACTCTCGTCGAAGACCTCGGTGCCGTTGCCGACCCAGGCGGTGAGGTTGTTCAGCAGCGACCACTGCGTCATGCGCTCGAACGGCAGCGTGAGGGCGAGCAGCTCCACGACGACAGTCAGTCCGAACAGCGCGCCGATCGCGCCGCCGGTCCGACGCAGCCACATGGTCAGCGAGAAGCCGCCCAGGGCGGCGGCCGCCACCAGCCCCAGCGACCGCAACGACCCCAGGCCGATGCCGCGCCACAACGGTTCGGTCACCGCGATGTCACGGGCCCCGGCCACCGCCACGATGCCGGCCCAGAACCCGAGCAGGACCAGGGCGGCCGCCGCCGTCGTGCCCAGCACCACGGCGGCCGCCTTCGACCCCCACACCCGCAGCCGTCGGGGACGGAACAGCAGCTGGTTGGTCATCGAGCCGCTGCTCCAGTCGGCACCCGCGAAGGTGGCGCCCACCAGGACCGCCAGTGCGGCCAGCAGCACGCCGATCCCCGGCCCGGTCAGGGTGACCGTCTCGGCGACGTCGAGGACCGGGCGCGAGGTGAACATGTCCAGCTGCGGGGCGAGGACCTCGCACTCCTCGACCGGGACGTTCTCACCGAAGAACTGCGACGGGTCCTCACGACACTGCTCGATCTGGGGCAGCGTGTCGGCACGCTCCCGCTCGAGGCGCTGCTCGGCGCGGGTCATCTCGGTCGCCGTCAACGGTCGGGTCTCGTAGACGATGGCCGACAGCACGACGAACGTGAGCGCGAGCATCGCCAGCAGCAGCACGACGACTGCGCGACGGCTGCGGAAGCGGCTGAGCTCGACCATGAGCGCCCTCACGTCCGGTCCTCCGGTCGGTCGGGCCCGGCCGGGGCACTGGTCCGCGACAGGCCCTCACCGCCGGTGAGGCGGAGGAACACCGACTCCAGGTCGGCACGGTCGGGGACCAGCTCGCCGACGAAGAGCCCCTCCTGAGCCAGCACGCGGGTGATCACGGTCGGGTCATCGACGCTCTCGACGTACAGACGGGTCCCGTCGGGGACGACCCTGAGCCCGGCGGACTCGAGCAGCCCGCGCGCCCGCTCGGGCTCGGCCACCCGCAGTCGTACGCCGGGGGCGCTCTCGCGGCCGACCAGCTCTTCGACGGAGCCCGAGGAGAGCACCCGGCCGTTGCCGATGATGGTGGCGGAGTCGCAGACCTGCTGCACCTCCGCCAGGATGTGCGAGCTGAGCAGCACCGTGACCCCGGAGGTGCCGAGGTCGCGGATGAGGCGCCGGATGTCGCGGATCCCGGCCGGGTCGAGGCCGTTGGTCGGCTCGTCGAGGATCAGCACCTCGGGCGACTTCAGCAGTGCTGCGGCGATGGCCAGCCGCTGGCGCATGCCGAGGGAGTAGGTCCGGTAGCGGTCGCGGTCGCGTCCCTCGAGACCCACGTCACCGAGCACCTGGTCGACGCGGGTGCGGGGGACCCCGATCGAGCGGGCCAGCAGCTGCAGGTTGCGGCGTCCGGTGAACGCAGGCAGGAACTTGGGCTCCTCGACGATCGCGCCGACGCGGTCCATGACGGCGGGGAGACGGCTCGGGACGTCCTCGCCCAGCAGCCGCATGTGCCCGGCGGTGGGCCGAGACAGGCCCAGCAGCATCCGGATCGTGGTGGTCTTGCCCGAGCCGTTGGGTCCGAGGAAGCCGTGCACCCCACCACGCGGGACGGCCAGGGCGAGATCGTCCACGGCGACGTGGGTGCGCCCGCGAAGACGCCGGAACTCCTTGCGGAGACCGTCGGTCTCGATGACGTGGTCGGCCATGGCTCGTTCCGGTCGGGGGTGGGTGCGGGCCCCACTCTGCCGCAGCGTGCGCTCAGCCCCGGGGATTGAGGACCGGGACACGCACGGTCGGTCCCGGACCGGGCCGGCCGACGGGCTGGCTGACGGGCTGGCTGACGGGCTGGCCGACGGGCCGGCCGACGGGCCGGGTCCCCGGTTCGGGCCGCGCCTCGTAGTCGGGTGTCCGTTCGTAGGGTTGCCAGGCCAGCAGCGTGCGCAGGTGCGTGGTCACCAGCGGTGCCACCTCGACGACCCCGACGTGACGGCCGATCTCCTGCGAGAGCGTCGTCACCCCGGCGTCGCTGATGCCGCAGGGCACGAAGCGCTCGTACCAGCCCAGGTCGACGTCGCAGTTGATCGCGAAGCCGTGCATCGCCACCCCCTGGGCGACGCGGATGCCGATGGCGGCGACCTTGCGCTCGGGGCGACCCCCGGCGTGCGGGTCGGCGGCCAGCCAGACGCCGCTGCGGCCGGGCACGCGTGCCGTGGTCACCCCCAGGTCGCGGCAGGCCCGGATGAGCGCCTCCTCGAGCCGGCGCACGTAGTCGACGACGTACACGTGACCGGGCAGGCGGACGATCGGGTAGCCGACGAGCTGGCCGGGGCCGTGGAAGGTGATCTTCCCGCCGCGGTCGACGTCGACGACCGGCGTGCCGTCGACCGGTCGCTCGTGCGGCTCGGTGCGCTTGCCCGCGGTGTAGACAGCGGGGTGCTCGAGCAGCAGGACGGTGTCGGTGCCACCGGCGACGACGTCGCGGTGGAGCTCGCGCTGCAGGTCCCACGCCTCGACGTACGGGACGGCGTCGGGGCCGAACCCGATGGTGCGGAACTCCAGGTCCCCGGTTCTGGCCTCGCTCACGCGACGAGCCTACGCCTGCCGGTGCGTCGCTGTGCCTGTGGAGAGAGCGAGCAGGTCCGCTCCGAGCCGGGAGAGGATGCCCCGGTGAGCCCCTCGCTACCCGTCGTCGCTGCCGCGTCCTCGCTGACCGGTGCGCTCGCCGGCGCCGTGCTGGCTCTGGTCCTGGGAGTGGTGGTGCCGGGCGGCCGACCGGAACCCGAGGCACGCACGGCGGTCGGGCCGACGGTGCCGGCGCTGTCCCCGGGGCTGGGTGAGCGGCGTGCGACCGTTGAGGCGCTCGGGGTGCTGCGCCGCTGGGACGACCGCCGGGCGCGGGCCTGGGTGCGAGGCGATGCGACGCAGCTGCGCGCTCTCTACCGGCCGGGGTCGAAGGCCGGGCGTCGCGACGTCGCCCTCCTGCAGGACTACGCCGAGCGTGGTTGGTCGGTGCGAGGGGCGCAGCCTCAGGTGCGTGGCCGCCGAGGCGCTGGCCCGGACACGCGACCGGGTGGAGGTCCGGGTGGTCGAGCGCCACCCTGAGGACGCTGGGGGAACCAGCACCCCGGAGGCGCAGGTGAGGGTGGTCTCGCTGGTCCGCTCGGCCGCCGGCTGGCGGGTCGATCGCGTCGAGGCGGTCAACGGAGGGCGGCGGTGATCCGGTCGTGGATGTCGTTGTGCGCGAACGCGAAGCCCTCGTCGAGGAGGCGGCGCGGCTCGATGCGCTGGGACGCCAGGACCTCGCCACCGATCGGCCCCACGAGCGGGTTGCGCAGCGCGAACGCCGGCACCCGCAGCTTCGCCGGTCGGTGCAGCGCGCGGGCCAGCTGGTCGGTGAACTCGGCGTTCGTCGACGGGTCGGGACCGGTCAGGTTGTAGGCGCCGCTGGCCCCCTCGGAGTGCGCGAGGTAGGTCGCGGCCCCCAGCCAGTCGGTCAGCGAGATGGTCGAGAAGAACTGCGTGCCCGGGCCCAGCGGCCCGCCGACCCCGGCCCGGAAGGCAGGCAGCATCGACTTCAGGGCACCGCCTCGCCTGCTCAGCACGACCGCGGTCCTCATGACCGCCACGCGCACCCCGGCGTCGACGGCCGGTGCGGCCGCTTCCTCCCAGCGTCGGGTCACGTCGGCCATGAATCCGTCGGCGTCGGTGGGGGAGTCCTCGGTGATCACCTGCGTGCCGTGGTCGCCGTACCCGGAGATGCCGTTCTGGGCGAGGAGGAACGGACGCCGTGCCGACGCCGCCACGGCCTCGGCCAGGGTCCGGGTCGTGGTGGTGCGGCTCTCGAGGAAGGTCCTGCGGTAGGCGCCGTTCCACGGCACGTGGATCAGACCTGCTCCCGCCAGGTTGGCCACCACGTCCGACGACTCGACCAACCCGGCGTCGAGGCGCCCGGCCGCAGGGTCCCAGCGGGACTCGTCGGGTCCCTGCGGGTCGCGCCGGACCAACGTCACCACACGGTGACCCTGGGCCCGCAACGACTCGGCCCAGGATCGACCGAGGAAGCCGGACGCGCCGGCGATCAGGAACTGCATGGGTCCTTCCGTCAGACCTCGAAGGAGCCGGCCTCGAGCCGCTCCTTGACCTCCGAGAGGAAGCGGGCCGCGTCGGCGCCGTCGACCAGGCGGTGGTCGTAGGTCAGGGCCAGGTAGACCATCTGACGCACCGCGATCGTCTCGCCCAGGTTCGGGTCGGAGATGACGACGGGGCGCTTGACGACGGTGCCGGTGCCCAGGATCGCGACCTGCGGCTGGTTGATGATCGGGGTGTCGAAGAGCGCTCCGCGGCTGCCGGTGTTGGTCAGCGTGAACGTGCCGCCCGACAGCTCGTCGGGTCCGATCTTGTTCGTCCGGGTGCGCTCGGCGACGTCGGCGATCTTGCGGGCCAGACCGGCGACGTTGAGGTCACCGGCGTTCTTGACGACCGGGGTCAGCAGGCCCTTCTCGGTGTCCACCGCGATCGCGACGTTCTCGTGGTCGAAGTAGGTCACCTCGCCGGCCTCGGTGTCGATCCGCGCGTTGAGCGACGGGTGCGCCTTGAGGGCGTCGATCGCCGCCTTGGCGAAGAACGGCATGAACGAGAGCTTGACGCCCTCGCGCGACGCGAACTCCGCCTTGTGGGCGTCCCGCAGCCGCGAGACGTTCGTGACGTCGACCTCGACGACCGTGGTGAGCTGGGCACTCACCTGCAGCGACTCCACCATGCGCTTGGCGATGACCTTGCGCAGCCGGCTCAGCGGCTCGGTGCGCCCGCGCAACGGGCTGGGCTCGGCCGGCTGGCCCCGCCGAGCCGCCGGAGCCACCGGAGGCCGCCGGAGCCTGCTCCGCGGGCTTCTCGGCGGGCTTCTCGGCGGGCTTCTCGGCGGCCTTGGCCGCGTCGAGCACGTCCTGCTTGCGGATGCGACCGCCCACCCCGGTGCCCTCGAGGCTGCTGAGGTCGACGTCGTGCTGCTGGGCCAGCTTGCGCACCAGCGGCGTGACGTAGGCGTCACCGTCGGAGGACGAGCGGCTCGAGCCCGACGGGGCCTTCTCGGAGGACGCGCCGCGCTCCTGGTCGGTGTCCTGGCGCGTCACCTTCGACGGTGCCGGCGCCTTCTCGTCGGTCTTCGGCTCGCTGGAGGTCTCCTTCGCGGAGGCCTTCTGCTCGTCCTTCGGCTCCGGCTTCTTCTCCGGCTCGGGCTCGGGCTCGGGCTCCGGCTCGGGCTCGGGCTCGGGCTCGGGCTCGGGCTCGGCGGAGTCCGCGCTGTCGCTGGAGTCGTCGTCACCTCCGGACGCGGGCTCGCCGTCGCCGACGATCGCCAGCTCGGCGCCGACCTCGACGGTCTCGTCCTCCTCGACCTTGATCTCCAGCAGCGTGCCGGCGACGGGGGAGGGGATCTCGGTGTCGACCTTGTCGGTGGAGACCTCGAGGAGCGGCTCGTCGACGGCGACCTCGTCACCGACGGACTTCAGCCAGCGGGTCACCGTGCCCTCGGTGACCGACTCGCCCAGCTCGGGCAGCACGACGGGCTGGCCGCCCGACCGCCACCGCCACCGCCGGAGCCGCTGGACTTCGGCTTCTCGGCCGGCTCGTCCTCGGGCTCGTCGGCGGAGTCGTCCTCGGCCTCGTCCTCGTCGGACTCGTCGGCCGGCTGCTCGTCGGCGGAGTCCTCGTCGTCGGCGGCCTCGTCGGAAGCCTCGTCCGCGGACTCGTCGTCGGCGGCGTCGTCGTCGCGAGTCGTCGGAGGAGCCGGAGTCGGCCTCGTCGGAGTCGCCGATGACGGCGAGCTCGGCGCCGACCTCGACGGTCTCGTCCTCCTCGACCTTGATCTCCAGCAGCGTGCCGGCGACGGGGGAGGGGATCTCGGTGTCGACCTTGTCGGTGGAGACCTCGAGGAGCGGCTCGTCGACGGCGACCTCGTCACCGATCGACTTCAGCCAGCGGGTCACCGTGCCCTCGGTGACGGACTCGCCCAGCTCGGGGAGGTTGACGGGAGTCGCCATGCGGTGTTCTCGCTCCTTCTGCGCTCTGCGATGAGAGGTCGGGGGGCGCTGCGATCATGAGTGTGTCGCCACAGCACCGGGCCCGGGTCCCGGCTGTCGGGGTCGCGACCATCCTTGCACCTTTCCCGAATACGTCACACTGGTCCCCATGGGAATGCTCGACAGGCTCCGGGGGAAGCGGCGCCGGCCGCGCAACGGCGGCTTCACGACCGTGCGTGCGTCGGACTCGGCGGACAAGGCGCACCTCGTCGACTTCGCGCGCACCCGCAGGGGCGTGGAGGGTTTCGTCGAGCCCCGCACCGCCATCAGCGACATCACCCTGCTGCTGGTCGCCCACGACGGTGAGTGGACCCGTCGACGAGTGCCGTCGGTGCAGTGGGCGCACTCGTTCGCCAACGACCAGGGCATGCCGTCCTACGACGCGGCGGTGGTCGGCTACCCCGAGCGCATGCGCGCCTACAACCGGCGCCAGAGCCAGGCCCGCACGCAGAGCGACCCCGACCTGTCCTGACCCCCGAATGACTGTGTGGTGGATCGAGGTCACCTGGTGACACGGATCCACCGCACACGAGCGACTCAGTCGGTCGGGACGCCGTCGAAGGCGAGGTCGCGCGCCAGCTCCACCAGCGCGGCCACCGACACCCCGGTACCGCCCGGCGTCACGTGACCGTAGGCCGCCTTCTCGTTGTAGGCCGGTCCGGCGATGTCCAGGTGCAGCCACGGCACCTCGTCGACGAACTCCCGCAGGAACGCGGCGGCGTACGACGCCCCGCCCCAGCGCTCGGCGTTGTGCTGGGCGAGGTCGGCCATCGTGGAGTTGCTTCCGCACCTTCTCGCCGAACTCGTCCGGGATGGGCAGGTGCCAGAACGCCTCGCCGGCGGTCTCCGCGACCCGCTCGAAGCGGGCGAGAGCGTCCTCGTCGTTGCCGAACAGGCCGCTGACCCGGTCGCCGAGGGCGACCATGCAGGCGCCGGTCAGGGTCGCGACGTCGACGACGAGGTCGGGCTCGGCCTCGACGGCGTGGCCGAGGGCGTCGGCGAGGATCAGCCGGCCCTCGGCGTCGGTGTTGAGCACCTCCACGGTCTTGCCGCGGTACATCGTCAGCACGTCGCCGGGACGCGTGGCGCGACCCGAGATCATGTTCTCGGCCATGGGCGCGAAGGCGGTGACGCGCACCGGCAGCTCGAGCTCGGCGATGGCGAGGACGGCATTGACCACGCTGGCCGCTCCGGCCATGTCCATCTTCATCGTGGTCATCGACGCACCGGGCTTGATCGACAGACCGCCGGAGTCGTAGGTGACGCCCTTGCCGACGAGCGCGAGGTGGGCGGTGGCGCCGTGGGGCTCGTAGCTCAGCCGCACCATCCGCGGCGGGGCGTCGGAGCCGCGACCGACCCCGAGGATGCCGCCGCACCCGACCTCGGCGAGCTCGACGTCGTCCCACACGGTGAGGGTGAGCGCAGCCGGACCGGTCGCGTCGGTGGCGCGCTCCCCGGTCGCCCCCCCGGCCTCCCGGTGGGCAGCGGAGACCGCGTCGGCGAACGCCGCCGGCGTCAGGTCGCCGGGAGGGGTGTTGACCCAGTCCCGGGTGCGGGCCACGGCTGCGGCGACGACCTCGCCGGTGCGGGCCGCCTCGGCGTACTCGGCCCGGCGGGCGCCCTCGCACAGCACGATGACGTCGCTGGGACGGTCGGCCGGGTCGGAGGTGCGGTAGGCGTCGAAGTCGTAGCCGCCGAGCGCAAAGCCCTCGACCGCGGCGCGCACCAGCCTCGGGTCGTCCGACGGCAGGGCGAGGGCGACCGAGGTGGCGTTCTTGACGGTGCGCGCGGCGGCGCCGGCGGCGCGACGCACGCCGGTGGCGGACCCGTCCTCGCCCATGCCGATCAGGAGCAGCAGCGGTGACTTGACCACCCCGTTGGTCGGCACGGTGGCGACCTGGCCGGGCTTGCCGGTGAACCCGAGGGTGGCCAGGAGGGGCTTGAGCTTCTTGCCGTAGGCGTCCGAGACGGCCTCACCGCCCGGGGCGATCCGAGGTCCCTTGCTGGTCGAGAGGACACCGACGACGAGGGCGTCGGCGCCGGTGCGGTCCGCGGCGGCCTTGCGCAGGATGTAGGAGGTCACCCGCGCATGCTAGTGCGGCGGCCGCCGGGGGCTCGATGCGGTCGACGCCGCGGGCGGGTGGCGCAGTAGGTTCGACCCCATGAGCGAGCTCACCTCCCCGCTGCACGACCGTCACGTCGCCCTCGGCGCCAAGCTCGCCTCCTTCGGTGGCTGGCAGATGCCGCTGGAGTACGGCAACGGCGGTGTCCTCAAGGAGCACGCCGCCGTCCGCGAGCGGGTCGGCGTCTTCGACGTCAGCCACCTCGGCAAGCTGATGGTCGACGGCGAGGGGGCCGCGGCCTACGTCAACGCGACGCTGTCGGCGGACTTCGACAAGGTCGGCACCGGTGGCGCGCAGTACACGCTGTGCTGCGACGAGGACGGCGGAGTGGTCGACGACCTCATCGCCTACCGCTACGGCGACAGCGAGGTCGGCCTGGTCCCCAACGCCGCCAACAGCGGCGAGGTGGCGCGCCGCCTGTCCGCGTCCGCGCCTGCCGGGGTGACGGTCACCGACCGGCATCGTGACCTGGCCGTGCTCGCGGTCCAGGGGCCCTCGTCGGACGACACGCTGTCGGCCCTCGGGCTGCCGGCCGGCCACGACTACATGAGCTTCCAGGTCGCGACCCACGACGGCGCGCCGGTCACCGTCTGTCGCACCGGCTACACCGGCGAGCGCGGCTACGAGCTCATCGTCGACACCGCCCACGCCGGAGCGCTGTGGGACGGACTGCATGAGCGCCGGTGCGGCGTACGGCGTGCTGCCGTGCGGCCTGGGCGCCCGCGACACCCTGCGCACCGAGATGGGCTACCCGCTGCACGGTCAGGACATCTCGCTCGAGATCAGCCCGGTCGAGGCCCGCCTCGGGTGGGCCGTCGGCTGGAAGAAGCCGGCGTTCTGGGGTCGCGAGGCGCTGCTGGCCCGAAAGGAGGCCGGCCCCGCACGCGTCCTGCGCGGTCTGGTCGCCCAGGGGCGGGGCATCGCGCGCCCGGGGATGCGGGTGTCCCTGTCCGCCCATGTGCCGGTCGGGACCGTGACGTCGGGGACGTTCTCCCCGACCCTGCGCACGGGGGTGGCGCTCGCGCTGATCGACGCGCAGGTCACCGACGGGGCCGAGGTCACCGTGGACGTCCGGGGTCGCCGCGAGGTCTTCGTCGTCACCAAGCCGCCGTTCGTCCAGCCGTCGGTGCGCTGAGGCACCACCGGCCGGCCCCGCGGACGGTGGGGCGGCGCACTACCGTGAGGGCATGACCCTCGGCATGGAATCGGCGTTCAGCTCGGACCGACCCTCCCCTCAGGCGCTGTGGTGGTGGCGCCGCGAGGACGCCTCGGGCGCGCCGGTGCCGGCACCCGACGGGGAAGCGGCGGACCAGCCGCGCTTCCCGTCGCAGAGCGACGCCGAGACGTGGGTCGGCGAGACGTGGCGCGACCTGCTCGACCAGGGGGTCGAGCAGGTCGTCCTGCTCGAGGGCGACCGGGAGGTCTACGGCCCGATGAGCCTGCGACCCGCCGGCAGCTAGCGGGCGATCGCCTGGCTCAGCCGAAGTCTCGCTTCGGCGGCGACTGGGTCTTGGCCGGGTCCCGCTCGACGCGGTCGCCGAGGATGTCGTCGATCTGCGTCAGCAGGTCGTCCTCGAGGACGACTCCGGAGGCGCCGACGTTGTCGGCGACCTGCTCGGGTCGCGACGCACCGATGATCGCGGCGGAGACGTTGTCGTTCTGCAGCACCCAGGCGACGGCGAGCTGAGCCATGGAGAGACCGGCCTCGTCGGCCAGCGGCACCAGCCGCTGCACCCGGGTGAGGACGTCGTCGTCGAGGAAGCGCTTGATCATGTCGGCGCCGCCCTTCTCGTCCGTCGCCCGCGACCCGGCGGGAAGGTCCTCGCCCGGCTTGTACTTGCCGGTGAGGACGCCCTGGGCGATGGGGGACCAGACGATCTGACCCAGCCCGAGCTCCTCACTGGTGGGCACCACCTCGGCCTCGATGACGCGCCAGAGCATGGAGTACTGAGGCTGGTTGGAGACGAGAGGGATGTGCAGCTCACGCGCCAGCTCGTGGGCCGCGCGGATCTCCTCGGCGCGCCACTCCGAGACGCCGATGTAGTGGGCCTTGCCGGAGTGCACCACGTCGGCGAAGGCCTCCATGGTCTCCTCGAGCGGCGTCTCGTAGTCGTACCGGTGCGCCTGGTAGAGGTCGACGTAGTCGGTCTGCAGGCGACGCAGCGAGCCGTCGATGGACTCGCGGATGTGCTTGCGGGACAGCCCGTGGTCGTTGTGCGTGCCGGGGCCGGTGGGGAAGTAGACCTTGGTGAAGATCTCCAGACCCTCGCGGCGCTCGCCCTGCAGCGCCTCGCCCAGCACGCTCTCGGCTGCGGTGTTGGCGTAGACGTCGGCGGTGTCGAAGGTGGTGATGCCCTGGTCGAGAGCCGCGCGGACGCAGGCGGTGGCGGCGTCAGCCTCCACCTGGGACCCGTGGGTGAGCCAGTTGCCGTAGGCGATCTCGCTGATCTTCAGGCCGCTGGCCCCGAGGTTGCGTGTCTTCATTCCGCCGACCCTAGCCAGCCGGGGAAACCGGTCAGCGGTAGTGCGCCGGCAGCGCCTGGCCGAGCTTGACGTGGGCCTTGGGCAGCCGCATGAACCGCAGCTGCAGCGAGCGCATGAAGGCGTAGAGCGTGGTGCGCTTCAGGGTTTCGTCCGGGAAGCGGCGCTTGAGCTCGCGCTGCAGCCGGAACCGGAGGAAGCACCGAGTCCAGCGCGACGACGATGAGGGTCGCGTTCATGATGCCGTTGCCGGCAGCGACCAGGCCGGAGGCCGACAGCAGCAGGCTGGCCAGCAGCAGCGGCATCGCGAACTCGGCCATGCAGAGACGGTGGTCGACGTAGTCGCGGATGAAGCGGCGCACCGGTCCACGGTCACGGGCCGGGAGGTAGCGCTCGTCGCCGTCCTTGATGCCCTGACGGATGGTGCGGCTCTTCTCCATCTGGAACTGGCGTTGCTGCTTGCGCGAGGACTTGGGGTCCAACGTGGCCTTCGCGCGGGCCCGGGCGGCGGCCTCGGCCTCCTTGCGCGTCGGCGTCGGGCGCCCCTTCTTGCCCGGCAGCGAGCCGTCGGCGCCCGGCTCGACCGAGCGTCGTCGAGCCGGTCGCGCTGGTCGTGGTGGAAGAGCTGGTGCTTCGACGGGAGAACAACGCACACCTTCGTGGTCCGGGAGCCGACCTGCGGGACTGGTCGGCCCAGGTTACCTCTGCGACGAGGTGGCGGGCACGCCGTGTACCCGCGGCGTGCTCCTGCCTCGTAGGCTGGGGGTGGCAGGCACGTCCGTCCCATCGAAAGGGGCTGCAGGGCAATGGCTCTCTGGCAGCGGTTCCGCATGATCTTCAGCGCCAAGGCGAGCAAGGCGCTCGACCGCGCGGAGGACCCCAACGACACGCTCGACTACAGCTACCAGAAGATGCTGGAGATGCAGCAGAAGGTGCGCCGAGGCGTGGCCGACGTGGCGACCAGCCGCAAGCGTCTCGAGATCCAGATGACGCAGCTGCAGCAGGCCTCGGACAAGCTGACGACGCAGGCACAGGCGGCCCTGGCGCAGGGACGCGAGGACCTGGCCCGTGAGGCCCTCACCCGCAAGAGCGGCATGACCGGGCAGCTCGCCGACCTGCAGCAGCAGCACGCGCAGCTCCAGGCGGAGGAGGAGAAGCTGACCCTGGCCTCCCAGCGGCTGCAGACCAAGATCGAGGGCTTCCGCACCCGCAAGGAGACGCTGAAGGCGACCTACAACGCGGCCAAGGCGCAGACCTCGGTCAACGAGGCCTTCTCGGGCATCTCCAACGAGATGGGCGACGTCGGTCTGGCCATCGAGCGCGCCGAGGACAAGACCGCGCAGATGCAGGCCCGCTCCGGCGCCATCGACGAGCTCATCGCCTCCGGTGCCCTGGAGGACCGGGTCGGCGGCGGTGGCGACGACATCGACCGCGAGCTGTCCGCGATGTCGTCGACCTCGCAGGTCGAGGCCGAGCTGGCCCAGCTCAAGGCCGGCACCCAACCGACCCAGCCGTCGGCCATCGACGGCACGCCGGCCCCGCAGGCCATCGACGCTGCGGGCCCCGCTGACGCGAGCGCCGGCCAGCCCGCCGCCCAGCCCGCGGCCCAGCCGGTCTCGGAGTCCGCGGAGGAGCAGGACAAGCAGTGAGCCGCACCCGCTTCGTCTCCGACCACGGGCTCACCGCCCGGATGACCGCCACGATGTTCGTGCTCGGGCTGCTCTTCGTCGGGCGTCATCGTGGGGGCGATGCTGGCCACCGACCCCGGTGTCGCCTTCCTCATCGGCCTCGCGGCGCTCGGGTTCGTCTGGTGGCAGTGGTGGAACTCCGACAAGACCGCGCTGAAGGCGATGCGTGCGCGGGTCGTCACCCCGCAGGAGGCGCCCGAGCTGCACGCCATGATCGATCGGCTCTGCACGCTGGCCGACATGCCGAAGCCGACGGTGGCCATCGCCTACACGAACCTGCCGAACGCGTTCGCCACCGGCCGCAATCCCAGCCACTCGGCTGTCTGCGTCACCACGGGCATCCTCGACAAGCTCACGCTCGAGGAGCTCGAGGGCGTGCTGGCCCACGAGCTCTCGCACGTCGCCCACCGCGACGTCATGGTCATGTCGCTGGCCGCCACCGCCGGCATCATCACCGGCATGGTGCTGCGTGGCGCCCAGTTCGGCGGACTCGGCATGCTCGGCGGCGGTCGCCGGGACGACCGCAGCGGCGTCCCGGTCTGGCTGCTCATCCTGCTGGCCAGCGTGGTGGTCTACGCCATCAGCTTCATCGCCACCAAGATGCTCTCGCGCTACCGCGAGCTGGCCGCCGACCGGGCCGGGGCCTTCCTGACCGGCAACCCGTCGGCCCTGGCCAGTGCGCTGACGAAGATCACCGGCGAGATCGCGGTCATCCCGCAGAAGGACCTGCGGGCCGCTGAGCCCATGAACGCGTTCTTCATCGCTCCCGCGGTCGCCGGGGTGTCGTGGAAGACGTTGACCTCGACCCACCCGTCGTTGGAGCAGCGCCTGGCCCAGCTGGCCCAGGTCGCGACCGAGCTCGGCCGGCCGCTCGACGGCGGCTTCCCGCAGGGGCCCGGGCCCGGCGGAGCCCCGCGTTAGGCCACCCGACCGAGACCCCACCCGACCGACCCACCCGAAGGGCTCCATGGGCATCTGGGACACCATCCGCGGCCGTCGCACGGTCCGGGGACCGCAGTTCGACGGCCTCTTCGCGCTGCCGTCGGCGGCGGTGACGCTGCAGTCGGCGGCCTCGTTCGTGCCCACCGGCCTGGGGGCGATCTGCTTTCGCGGGGCTCAGGGACCCGCCTTCGCCCAGACCCTCGACGAGCTGGTCCACCTGCTCGACGCCGACGACGACGTGCCGGTCGAGCTGGTCACCGACAGCTTCGGCTTCACGTGGCTGGTCTCGCGCCAGGACGACGTCGAGTCGCTGGTCACCGACCTGCACACCGTGGCGGGGAGTCTCGAGGTGCAGGGCTTCGCCGCGCAGATCCTCTGCTCCCTGGTGCCGTTCCGCGACGCCAGCGGCCGCACGGTGGCGCTGGTCTACCTGCACAAGAGCGGCACCTTCTACCCCTTCGCGCCGAGCGGCGGCCAGCAGCGTGACAACGTGCTGGAGCTCCAGGTGCGCGACCTGCTGCGCGCCGAGATGCCCCTGGAGACGGACCTCTCCCGCTGGATGGCACTGTGGGGTGCCCCGGGCCTGTGACCGCCGTGCCCGGGGACCCGATCCGAGAGGGAGCCTGACATGAGGGTGCTGGTCGCGCCGGACAAGTTCGCAGGCACGCTGAGCGCGGTCGAGGCCGCGGAGGCGATTGCCGAGGGATGGCGTCGACGCGCTCCCCACGACGAGGTCGACCTGGCACCCATGGCCGACGGCGGGCCGGGGTTCGTCGACGTGTTGCACACCGCGCTGGGCGGTGAGGTCGTGATGGCCACCGTTCGCGGCCCGGGCGGCGACCCCACGCCCGCGGTCTTCCTCGTCGCGCGCGAGCAGGGTGAGGGCGGGACGGCGTACGTCGAGGCGGCGCAGGCCTGCGGGCTGCACCTCGTGCCGGCCGAGCAGCGCGACCCCGAGCGGGCGACGTCGTACGGCGTGGGGGAGCTGCTGGCCGCCGCCGTCGACACCGGCGTACGTCGGGTGGTGCTCGGTCTGGGCGGGTCGGGCACCAACGACGCCGGGGCCGGCCTGCTGGCCGCGCTCGGCGCCACCCACACCGGCGGCTCGCTGGAGGCCGGCCCGCTGGGCCTCGAGGGCGTGACCGAGGTCGATCTGGCCCCGGCGCGCGAGCGGCTCGGCGAGGTCGAGGTCGTGGTGGCCTCCGACGTCGACAACCCCCTGCTCGGGCTGCTGGGTGCGACCAAGATCTACGGCCCCCAGAAGGGGGTCACCGACGAACGGATCCCGGCGCTCGACGCCCTGCTCGAGGGGTTCGCCCGGGCGACCGCGCCGCGCTCCATCTCCACTCCGGGCGCCGGCGCCGCCGGAGGCCTGGGCTTCGCGCTCATCGCGCTGGGCGCGACACGACGCCCGGGCATCGACGTGGTGGCCGAGGCGTGCGACCTGGCCGCGCGGGCACGCCTCGCCGACGTCGTCATCACCGGAGAGGGGGCCTTCGACTTCTCCTCCCGCTCCGGCAAGGTGCCCTCCGGCGTCGCCGCGGTGGCCGCCCAGGCCCTTCGACCCTGCGTCGCCATCGCCGGCGCCGTGCTGCTGGGCTCCCGGGAGATGCGCACCATGGGCGTCGAGGCGGCGTACTCGCTGGTCGACGTCGTGGGGGAGGACGCCGCTTTCGCCGACCCGGCCGGCAGCCTGGCCACGGTCGCGGAGCGCGTGGCGCGGTCCTGGTCGCGCTGACGCGGGGATACGAGGAATAACCGTCGGTGTGCGACGATTGAGGTGATCGACGGGACATCCGTCGCACCCATGTCGACGAAAGCGAGCTGCACTGTGACCGAGCAGGTCGAGACCCAGACCCCGATCCGGGCGGACGGCATCAACCTCTCCACGGGGGCCGCCGCCAAGGTCAAGAGCCTCCTGGACCAGGAGGGTCGCGACGACCTCAAGCTGCGCATCGCCGTCCAGCCGGGGGGCTGCTCGGGCATGCGCTACCAGCTGTTCTTCGACGAGCGTGACCTCGACGGTGACATCGTCACCGACTTCGAGGGCGTCGAGGTCGTCGTCGACCGGATGAGCTCGCCGTACCTCAACGGCGCCACCATCGACTTCGTGGACACCATCGAGAAGCAGGGGTTCACCATCGACAACCCCAACGCCGGCGGATCCTGCGCCTGCGGCGACTCGTTCCACTGAGCCACCGAGCCGCTCCGGCCCCTCACGGGGGCCGGGGCGGTTTCGTCGTCCCCGGGCCTCTGGCGGGGCCCTGGCCTCAGGGCGCCGGCTCGACCCTGACACGTTGGGCGAGCGCGCCGTCGAGGACGGCGCGCTCCCCGAGAGGGGAGTCGAGGCGGACCGTGACGGTGTCGGAGAGAGCGCGGGCGGTGGGCCGGCAGCCCGGCTCGGTGGAGTGTGTGGCCGTCACGGTGACCGAGACCTCGCTCTCCACCAGGCGCGGCGCCAGCACCTCCGGGCAGGTGCCCCGGGGCACCTCGACCGCGAGGGTCAGCAGGTCGCCGTCGCGCACGACGTACGACGTGAGGCGCAACCCGTCGCTCAGGGTGACCGGGACGGGGGTGTCACTCGCTCCGGCCTGGCCCGAGGCGTCGACGTCAGGCACCAACAGCTCGGGGTCGTTGCCCTCGGGACCCTGGGGACCGTTGCCGCTGAGCAGCCACCACACGAGGACGAAGGCAATGACCGCGGCGATGGACAGCAGACCGCTGGACCTGCGGGGGCGGGCCGTGCCGGGCGCGTCCGGCTGGACCGGGGGACGGTCGTCGGGGTGGAGGAAGTCGTACGAGGACGGGGTCATGGCAGACCCGACGCTAGTCCGGTCCCCCAACCCCGTTCCCCGTCGACAGACGGGACGCTCCGGTCGGGACCGTCAGGCGTAGTGCAGCTCGAGGTCGGCGGCGCGCGAGGCCAGCGAGTCGGTGATCTGCGGCGAGGCGGGAGCGGCGCGGTCGGCGTCGCGCGGGTGGCGCCGAGCTGGCGCGGCAGGGCGAGCTGGTGACCGGCCGCGCGGGCGTCACCGGCCATCTCGGCGAGCGTGACGGCGTCGTCGTAGGCGAGTCTCGGGGTGCTCATGGTTCGACGGTAGGGGTTACCGACGGGTCCACCGCTTCGTACCGGCAAGTAGTGTTCGGAGCCTCTTTCCCGGCCCCGTGAGGTACTCGTGTCCCTGCTCGTCACCGGCTCCATCGCCACCGACCACCTGATGTCCTTCCCGGGCAGGTTCGCCGACTCGCTCGTGGTCGACCAGCTCGACAAGATCGCGCTGTCGTTCCTCGTCGAGGACCTCGAGGTGCGTCGCGGGGGGTGCGCGGCGAACATCTCCTTCGGCCTCGGCAGCCTCGGGCTGCGCCCGGTCCTCGTGGGGGCGGTGGGGGAGGACTTCGTCGACTACCGCTCCTGGCTCGAGCGTCACAACGTCGACTGCAGTGCCATCCACGTCTCGGGCAGCCGGCACACCGCGCGCTTCGTGTGCACCAACGACGCGACGATGGCCCAGATCGCCTCCTTCTACGCCGGCGCGATGACCGAGGCGCGCGACATCGAGCTGCGCCCGATCGTCGACCGCCTGGCGGACCGGCCCCCGGTCGCGGAGTCGGACGCGGTGAGCAGCCGCGCCTGGGGCGACCGCCCGGCGGTGCTCATCGGGCCCAACGACCCCGAGGCGATGCTGCGGCACACCCAGGAGTGCCGCGACAGGGGCTACGCGTTCCTGGCCGACCCCTCGCAGCAGCTGGCGTTCGGCGACGGCGAGATGATCCGCGACCTCGTCGACGGCGCCACGATCCTGTTCTCCAACGAGTACGAGGCCGCGCTCATCACCCAGAAGAGCGGCTGGAGCGCCGCGGAGGTGCTCTCGCGCGTCGGGACCTGGGTGGTGACGCTGGGCGCCGAGGGCGTCCGCATCGAGCAGGAGGGGGCCGAGACGGTGCACGTGGGCGCCGTCCCCGGGGTGGTCCCGGTCGAGCCCACCGGCGTCGGCGACGCCTTCCGCGCCGGGTTCCTCGCCGCCCTGCAGTGGGACCTCGGGCACGAGCGTGCCGCCCAGCTCGGGTGCGTGCTGGCGGCGTACGTCGTGGAGCGCGTGGGCACCCAGGAGTACGCGTTGCACCACCGCGGCTTCGTCGACCGCTTCGCGTCGGCGTACGGCGAGGAGGCGGCCGCCGAGGTCGCCCAGCGGGTCCGGACCTCGCGTCCCTGACCGTCGTCCTGACCGTCGTCCTGACCGCCCCGAGGGTCAGGTTCGTCCGAGTCGGGACCTTTCGGCGGGGTCCCTGTGGAGGGCGTGACGTAACACCCCCCGATGTGTGCGGCCCTAGGGTCCTCTGAGGAACCAGTGAGTAGTAGGGTTTCGCTGTCCGTGTGATCGAGGAGAGAGGCTGTGTCAGTGGGTCTGCAGCTGCCCCGACGAATGCGTAGGGCCGGCATCGGCCTGACGCTGGCGTTGCCCGTCCTCCTGCTCGGCGCCTGCTCGCAGGAGACGCAGGACGCCTGGCGACGCGGAGCCATCCCCGAAGGCGCGTCCGACCGCTCCGACGCGGTCATCACGCTGTGGCAGTGGACCTGGGTCGCGGCTCTGGCGACCGGATTCCTCGTGTGGGGCCTCATCGCCTACGCCGTCATCAAGTTCCGGCGGCGCAGCGACGACGAGATCCCCGTGCAGACGCGTTACAACCTGCCGATGGAGATCCTCTACACCGTCGCGCCGGTCGTCATGGTCCTGGTGTTCTTCAAGTTCATCATCGACACGCAGGACGAGGTGCAGGCTGCCCCCAGCGAGCCCGACCACGTCGTCAAGGTCGTCGGCCAGCAGTGGTCGTGGACCTTCAACTACATCGAGGACGACGCCCTCGACGGCTCCACGACCGTCTACGAGGCCGGAACCCCTGCGGACCCGCCGACGCTCTACCTTCCGGTCGACGAGTCGGTGACCTTCGAGCTCTCCTCGCCCGACGTCATCCACTCCTTCTGGGTCCCCGCGTTCACCTACAAGATGGACGTCGTGCCCGGCCGGGACAACGAGTTCACGATGACCCCCACCCGTGAGGGCACCTACGCCGGCAAGTGCGCCGAGCTCTGCGGCACCTACCACTCGCGCATGCTGTTCGAGGTCCAGGTCGTCAGCGCCGACGAGTTCGCCGACAAGCTCGCCGACCTCGAGGAGCAGGGCAACGTGGGCGAGGCGCTCGGCGGCTCGGACGCGGTGACCCAGGACGGCCTCGACGAGACAGGAGAAGGCGAGTGACCGCGACCGCTGAGCCCACCAGGACCACCACGAGCACGACCGGCCCGCGCAAGACGCTGGGCCAGCAGGTCGTCCGGGTCCTCACCACGACCGACCACAAGCTGATCGGCAAGCTCTACCTCGGCACCTCGTTCGCGTGGTTCCTCGCCGCCGGCGTCATGGCGCTCGTGATCCGCTCCGAGCTGGCCTGCCCCGGGCAGCAGTTCGTCAACGACGAGCTCTACAACCAGCTCTTCACGATGCACGGCACGATCATGCTGCTGCTCTTCGCGACGCCGCTGTTCTTCGGCTTCGCCAACGTGATCATGCCGTTGCAGATCGGCTCGCCCGACGTGGCGTTCCCACGGCTGAACATGCTCAGCTACTGGTTCTTCCTCTTCGGCGGCCTGATCGCCGGCTCCGGCTTCCTCACCCCCTCCGGTGCCGCCGGGTTCGGCTGGTTCGCCTACACCCCGCTCTCCGACGCCGTGCGCAGCCCGGGGGTCGGCGGTGACCTGTGGGTCATGGGTCTGTGGCTGGCCGGTCTGGGCTCGATCCTCGGTGCCGTCAACTTCGTCACCACGGTCATCTGCATGCGTGCGCCTGGCATGACCATGTTCCGGATGCCGATCTTCACCTGGAACGTGCTCGTCACCAGCATCCTGGTGCTCATCGCGTTCCCGATCCTGGCCGGCGCACTGCTCAGCCTCGAGGCCGACCGATTGTTCGGGGCTCACATCTTCGACGCTGCCCATGGCGGACCGATCCTGTGGCAGCACCTGTTCTGGTTCTTCGGCCATCCAGAGGTCTACATCATCGCGCTGCCGTTCTTCGGCATCGTGACCGAGATCCTCCCGGTCTTCAGCCGCAAGCCCGTCTTCGGCTACGTCGGCCTGGTCGGCGCCACGCTGGGCATCGCGTTCCTCTCGGTGGCGGTCTGGGCCCACCACATGTACGTCACCGGCGCCGTCGACCTGGCCTTCTTCTCGGGCATGACGCTGTTGATCGCCGTACCGACGGGGGTGAAGTTCTTCAACTGGATCGGCACGATGTGGGGCGGTTCGCTGTCCTTCGACAGCGCCATGCTCTGGTCGGTCGGATTCCTCACGACGTTCCTCTTCGGTGGTCTCACCGGCGTGATCCTCGCGGCCCCGCCGCTGGACTTCCACGTCTCCGACAGCTACTTCGTCGTGGCGCACTTCCACTACGTGGTCTTCGGCACCGTGGTGTTCGCGATGTTCGCCGGCTTCTTCTTCTGGTGGCCGAAGATGACGGGCAAGATGCTCGACGAGCGACTCGGCAAGCTGCAGTTCTGGATGCTGTTCGTCGGGTTCCACACCACGTTCCTGGTGCAGCACTGGCTGGGTGCCGAGGGCATGCCGCGTCGCTACGCCGACTACCTGCCCAGCGACGGCTTCACGTTCCTGAACCAGGTCTCGACCGTCGGCTCGTTCGTGCTGGCCGCGTCGATGCTGCCGTTCTTCTACAACGTCTACAAGTCCTCGCGCGGTCCGCAGGTGACCGTCGACGACCCGTGGGGCTGGGGCCGTTCGCTGGAGTGGGCGACCTCCTGCCCGCCGCCGCGGCACAACTTCGTGACCATCCCGCGGATCCGGTCGGAGTCCCCTGCCTTCGACCTCCACCATCCTGAGGTGGCGGCGATGGAGCTGGGCGAGCAGGACCCGGAATCCTCCGGCGTCGGCGGTGGAAGGGGCGTGCACGGATGAAGACCGAGTCCTGGATCTTCGGGATCTGCGCGATCTTCGTGTGGCTGGTGAGCCCGTTGTACTGGGTGATGTCGAACGACTGGACCGGCACGTCGGCGCTGGTCATGACGGCGCTGCTCGCCACGATGGTGTTCGGCTACCTCTACTTCCACGCCAACCGGTTGGACCCGCGCCCCGAGGACCGCTCGGACGCGGAGATCGCGGACGGTGCCGGCGAGCTGGGCTTCTTCCCGCCGTACTCCTGGTGGCCGCTGTGGTGCGCGCTGTGCCTGTCGGTCATGGTCTTCGCGGTGGCGATGGCGGCCTGGTGGCTCTTCATCCTCGGTGGGATCGTCGGGGCCTCGGCGCTGAGCGGACTGATCTTCGAGTACTACAAGGGTGAGCACGCTCACTGAATCCTGTGCGGTCGGGACCGCGGCCGTCTGACGCGACGTGCCGCGGCGTCGGCTGGTCCGGACCGGTCGTTCCGACGCAGGTGATTCCCGCCACGCCGCGGGAGTTCGGGTTACCCACGGGTCGGTTGTTACCCTGCTGGAGACAGCCGTCGATCCCGAGGGGGAATACCCGCATGCCGTCCCGTCGTGCACGTTCCGCACGTACGCTCCACCGCTCCGTGGCGCTCTCAGCCGCCGCCGTGACCGCCGTGGGGCTGCTCGGCGCCTGCAGCGTCATCGAGGGTGACGGCTCCACCGCCTCGAAGGACGCCGGCGCCGGCGACCGCAAGGTCAGCAGCGACTCCGGTGACCGCGGGCAAGGCCGCCGCGCCCACCTCCGAGCTGCGCCTGTCGCTGAACGTGCCTGAGCGCAAGGCAGCCCGCGTCCCGGTCGACACGCTGCTGGCGGTGAGCGCCCGCGACGGGTCGCTCGACAAGGTCTCCTTCACCACCGGTCGCGGTGCCGCCGTTCCGGGCGAGATGAACAAGAAGGGGACCGCCTGGACGGCCTCCGAGCGGCTGGAGCCGGGTACGACGTACCGCGTGGTGGCCCGTGGTGAGGACTCCTCCGGGATCGCCAAGCGGGTGCAGCGCACCTTCCGGACCGCCGACCTGACCCTGGACGACCAGACCTTCGCGAGCATCGCGCCGCTCGACGGTGAGACCGTCGGGGTCGGCATGCCGGTCATCGTGACCTTCGACGTGCCGGTCACCGACCGGGCCGAGATCGAGCGTCACCTCGAGGTCGAGTCCAGCCCAGCCCAGGTGGGCTCGTGGTACTGGATGTCCGACACCGAGGTCCACTGGCGTCCGAAGAGCTACTGGAAGCCCGGCACCGAGGTGACCGTGGACGCCGACGTCAACGGCGTGAACGCCGGCAACGGCATCTTCGGCCAGGAGGACCGCGAGGCCGGCTTCACCGTGGGCGACTCGCTGTTCATGAACATCGACGTGCAGGCGCACGCGATGAAGGTCGTCAAGAACGGCCAGCTGCTGCGCACCATCCCGATCAGCGCCGGCAAGCCCGGCTTCACCACCCGTTCCGGGGTGAAGGTGATCATCGAGAAGTTCGAGAGCAAGCGGATGGACGCTGCGACGACCGGGATCTCCGAGGACGACCCGGAGTACTACAACCTGAGCAACGTTCAGTACGCCCAGCGCGTGACCTACTCGGGCGAGTTCATCCACGCTGCACCCTGGTCGGTGGGTTCGCAGGGCTCGGCGAACGTCAGCCACGGGTGCGTCGGCATGAGCACCGAGGACGCCGGTTGGCTGTACTCCCTGACCCAGCGCGGCGACGTCGTCGACGTCACCGGCAGCGACCGTCCCATGGAGCTCGCCAACGGCTTCGGCGACTGGAACCTGTCGTGGGCCGACTACCAGGACGGCTCCGCCCTCTAGTTCCCCCCTGCGCCCCGCGCGAGTGGGCGTGTCGTGCGGCGCGAGTGGGCGTGTCGTGCGGCGCGAGTGGGCGTGTCGTGTCCCGGTGGCCCCGATCTGAGGTGTTCTCCACAGGGTTGAGCCCACCGCCGCGGGCGGTCATCGATGTGTCGCAGGGTGCTGCCATGACAGCTCACGCACCAGTCCCGGCGCACGACCAGCTCGTCGTCGCCGGCCTTTCGCTCGCGCCGTTCAGCCGTCTGGAGGCGCTGCGCGCCGGCCTGAGCGCCCACGATCTTCGGTTCATGGTCGCCGACGGCGCGTTGAGGCTGTCGGTGCGTGGCGTGTACGTTCCTGCGACGCTGCCGGACACGCTCGGCGTACGTGCGATGAGCCTGGCCAAGGTAGCCGCTCCGCATGTCGTCGTCGTGGACCGTACGGCGGCCTGGCTCTGGGGCGTCAGCGCCTACACGCTGGCTGAGGAGTCCGGCGCAGTCCCGATCGAAGCCTTCTCGCTGCGTGGGCGCAATCGCGTCCGTCGCCCCGGGGTCAACGGCGGCGCCCGCGACCTGCGGCCCAGCGACTGGGTGGAGACCGGGGGAGTGCGCGTGACCACCCCGGTGCGCACCGCGCTCGACCTGGCCTGTTCCCTCGGACGGCTCCCGGCCGTCGCCACCGTCGACGCGCTGATGCGTGCTCAGGGGTTGGTGCGGGAGGACCTGTACGCCATGCTGCCGAGGTACCGCGGACGTCGAGGTGTCATCCAGGCGCGTGAGGTCGCAGCCCTCGTCGACCCGCGCGCAGAGTCACACGGTGAGTCCTTCGCGCGCGTGGTCGTCGTGGACGAAGGCTTTCCTCCGCCCGAGCTGCAGGTGTGGGTGTACGACGAACGGGGCCGGCCGATCTTCCGGCTCGACCACGCCTACGAGGAGCTCAAGATCGCTGTCGAGTACGACGGCGAGCAGCACCACACGTCCCCGGAGGACCGGAAGCGGGACGCTGGGCGCCGAGCATGGCTGCGAGCCAACGGTTGGATCGTCATCGTGCTCACGAAGTCGGACCTCGCCGTCCACAATCGGGCCCGTTGGGTCGAGGAGTTGAGCGAGGCGCGACGAGAGCGCCTCGCGCAGGCACCTTCGACGAGGAGCGCCTCGAAAGGCCGCGCGCCTCGCATCCCGAGCCAACGCGCGCCTCGCATTCCAGGCCAACGCGCGCCTCGCGATTGAGCCACCCTGCACGAGCAGCCCGCTCGACACGCCGACTCGCGCCGCACGACACGCCGACTCGCGCCGCACGACACGCCCACTCGCGCCGCACGACACGCCCACTCGCGCCGCACGACACGCCGACTCGCGGGGAGCGGGACGGGGAGCGGGACGGGGAGGAGATGTATGTGGAACGCCCTCCCGGCGCTGGGCGCTGGGAGGGCGTTCGTGGGGTCGTGCTCGCGGGTCAGTGCCCCGGGCGGAGGGGCTCGTCAGCGGGACCGAGCGCGCGACCGTCGTACTGGTGACCGTCAGCGGCGTGGCCGGCGAGCTGGGCCTGCTTCTCCGCCTCGAGCTCGTGGTCGGCGTGGTGGTGAGCCGCCTCGAGCTCCTCGCGGGTCGGGACGGGCACGTTGTCGGCGAACCACAGCTTGGAGAGCCGCGACCGCAGCTGCATGACCTTCAGCTGGCGAGCCTTCACTCCGTTGGCGTCGGTCTCCGACGGGGCGTGGTAGACCTCGTCGCGGTGCCCGGTGGTGAGGGTGTAGGCCGCGTCCACCGAGATCGGCAGGTGCCGCTCGGAGTAGCCGCCCTCGGGCGAACGCATGATCACACCGGTCTCGTAGCCGTGCAGCAGCTTCTCGGCGTCCTGTCGCTGGAGCGAGATGGCCCAGCGGCGGGTGAGGATGAACGCCAGCGGCGGCAGCACGAAGACGGCACCTCGCATGAAGTAGGTGATCGTGTTGAGGTCGAGGCTGAACAGGTTGGCGAGGATGTCGTTGCCGCCCGCGGCCCAGAGCAGGCCGTAGAGGGTCATCATCGCGACCAGGAACGCCGTCCGGTTCGGTGCGTTGCGCGGACGCTGCAGCAGGTGGTGCTCCTGCTTGTCGCCGGTGATCCAGGCTTCGATGAACGGATAGGCGAGCATGGCGCCGAGGATCACGAAGGGCAGGATCTGGCCTGGGATCACGACGTTCCAGCTCAACGTCACGCCGAAGATCTCGGTCTCCCAGCCCGGGAAGATGCGTAGCAGTCCTTCGGCCAGCCCCATGTACCAGTCCGGTTGGGAGCCGGCAGTCACCTCGGCCGGGTTGTAGGGCCCGTACTTCCACACCGGGTTGATCGACAGCAGGCCACCCATCAGGGCGGTGATGCCGAAGACGATGAAGAAGAACCCACCAGCCTTGGCGGCGTAGATCGGCATCATCGGGTAGCCGACGACGTTCTTCTCGGTGCGTCCGGGCCCGGGCCACTGGGTGTGCTTCTGGAAGACCAGCAGCATCATGTGGGCGCCGATGAGACCCAGGAGCAGCCCTGGTATCAGGAGCACGTGGGCGATGTAGAGCCGGGGGATGATGACGTCGCCCGGGAACTCCCCGCCGAACATGAAGAACGACATGTAGGTGCCGACCACTGGCGTGGCCTTCACCAGACCGTCCGCGATGCGCAGACCCGTTCCCGAGAGCAGGTCGTCGGGGAGCGAGTAGCCGGCGAAGCCCTCGAGGATGCCCAGGAGCAGCAGCACGCCGCCGATCATCCAGTTGATCTCGCGCGGCTTGCGGAAGGCGCCGGTGACGAACACGCGGATCAGGTGGACGAACATCGCGGCCACGAACAGCATGGCGGCCCAGTGGTGCATCTGCCTCATCAGCAGACCGCCACGGACGTCGAAGGAGATGTGCAACGTCGACTCGTAGGCCTCCGACATCTCCAGCCCGCGGAAGGGCTGGTAGGAGCCGTCGTAGATGACCTCGCCCATGCTGGGCTTGTACCAGAGCGTGAGGAAGACCCCGGTGAGCAGCAGGACCACGAAGCTCCACAGCGCGATCTCACCGAGCATGAAGGACCAGTGGTCGGGGAACACCTTCCGCAGCTGCTTCTTGCTCAGCGTCGCCATGCCGGTGCGTTCGTCGGCCCAGTTCGCGACCGAGCCGACCGGGTTCTTCTTGGCGGGCTTGCGCGGTGACTTCGCTGCAGTGGTGCTGGTGCTCATGGATCAGCCTCTTTCCCAGAAACTCGGACCGACAGGCTCCAGGAAATCGCTGGTGGCGATCAGGTAACCCTCGGAGTCAACTGCCATCGGCAGCTGGGGAAGGGCCCGCGCTGCGGGTCCGAAAATAACTTTGCCATTGTCCGCCAAATCGAAGGTCGACTGGTGGCACGGGCAGAGCAGGTGGTGGGTCTGCTGCTCCCACAACGAGATGGGGCAGCCGACGTGGGTGCAGATCTTCGAGTAGGCCAGGATGCCGCTGACGCCCCAGTCCGCCTTGTCCGCGTCGGGGGTGATGTCGTCGGGCTCCATGCGTACGACGATGATCGCCGCCTTGACCTTCTCGGTGAGCTGGTCGTGACCTTCGATGGTCTCCTCGCCGTAGGGCTCGCCGTTGTAGAAGATCTCCGGCTCGGCGTTGATGAGCTGGCCGATCTCGACGAACTCCGGCTTGATGGGCGTCCCGGCCACGTCGTTGACGACGCGCATGCCCTCGGTCCAGACGGTCTTGTACCAGTCCTCGGGGGGCAACGGGCCGAGGTCGCGCAGCGCCACGATGGCGGGCAGCCCGAGGGCGCCCACAGCACCCAGCAGCGAGTTGCGGATCAGGGGCCGGCGGGCGATGCCCGAGTCGTCGATGCCGGCCTGCAGTGCGCCGATGGCCTCCTGGCGGTCGGCGTCGGAGGAGCGGATCGCGTGGCGGTCCTCGGCGATCTCCTCGTCGTTCATGAGCTTGCGCGACCACTGGATCGCCCCGATGCCGATGCACAGCAGGGCCAGGCCCAGTGTCACCCCGAGCGCCACGTTGGAGGCGCCCACGCCGAGGACCACGGTCGGCTCGTCACCGATGTCGAACACGAAGTAGGCGACGCAGAAGGCCAGGGACATGAAGGTCGCGAAGCCGAACAAGCCGGCGACCTGGCGCTCGGCGCGCTTCTCCGCCCGAGGGTCGACGTCGGTCGGGCGCAGCTGGTGCGGGGGCAGACCGGGGTCCGCGATGGGGGCAACGGTTCCGGAGGCGGTGTCGCGTTCGGCCGGAGTCTGCCCCTGGTGCGCTGCGGTGCGATCGATCTCGGTCACGCCTGGGCCCCCTTCCGGGAGGTTCGTGCGGTGTGGGAGGCGATCCAGATGGCGAAGCCGACGAGGGACCCGATGCCCACGAGCCAGGCGTACATGCCCTCGCTCACCGGTCCGAGGGCGCCCATGGCGGACCCGCCGTAGTCAGGGGCGTCCTCGATGCTCTGGATGTAGGCGATGATGTCGCGCTTCTGCTCCGGCTCCAGCACCTCGTCGGAGAACAGGGGCATCTGCTGAGGACCGGTGATCAGCGCCTCGTAGACGTGGACCGGCTCGACCCCGATCAGCGTCGGGGCGTACTTGCCTCCGGGCAGGGCTCCTCCGGAAGCGGCGAAGTTGTGGCAGGCCGTGCAGTTGGTGCGGAAGAACTCGCCTCCGCGGACGATCGCCTCCTGGCGCTCGTCCTCGGGGATGGTCTCCGGGTCGTACATCTCCGGCTCGGGGATGGCGGGGCCGGGGCCGAGGCTGGCGACGTACGCCGCGAGGGCCGCGGTCTCCTCCTCGGTGTAGACGACGGCCTTCTTGGGTGCCTGCGCGCCGGGGGCGGCCATCGGCATGCGGCCGGTGCCGACCTGGAAGTCGACGGAGGCGGCACCCACGCCGACCAGGGAGGGGCCGTACTGGCCGCTCTCGGTGGTGATGCCCTCACCGTTCTGACCGTGGCAGGAGGAGCAGCCGACGAGGAACAGCTCGCGCCCCTGGGACACCTGGTCCTCGGTGACGGCGTCCTCGGCCGAGGCCGGGGCGAAGGCGGAGTAGAACCCACCGGTCATGAGCAGGGCGAGCAGCAGCACCACGGGCCCGGCGATTCGGCTGCGCCGGGCGGCAGAAAGTCGAGCACTCAGGATTCGCACTTGGTCTTCCTCGTTGTCCCTCTACTCGGTGTTCGTCGGGTCGGCGCGTGCGGACGGGTCATTGCAGGACGTAGATCGTGAAGAACAGTGCGATCCAGACCACGTCGACGAAGTGCCAGTAGTACGACACGACGATCGAGGTCACCGCCTGCTCGTGGGTGAACTTGCGGGCCAGGTAGGTGCGCCCGAGCACGAAGAGGAAGGCGATGAGCCCGCCGGTGACGTGCAGGCCGTGGAACCCGGTGGCGAGGTAGAACGACGAGCCGTACGCCGACGACGACAGCGTCAGGCCCTCGCGGACGAGCTCGGTGTACTCCAGGGCCTGACCGCCGATGAAGACCGCGCCCATGACGTAGGTGAGCATGAACCACTCGCGCAGCCCCCAGCCGCGCACGTTGAGCACGCCGCCGGCTGCGTCCGACCTGGCCGCGCTCGGCCGCGAAGACGCCGAGCTGGCAGGTGACCGACGAGAGCACGAGGATCACGGTGTTCGTCGTGGAGAACGGGATGTTGAGCAGCTCGGTCTCCTGCGCCCACAGCTCCGGGCTGACCGCACGGATCGTGAAGTACGCCGCGAAGAGCGCCGCGAAGAACATCAGCTCCGAGGAGAGCCACACGATCGTGCCGACGCTGACCATGCTCGGTCGGTCGTGATGTCCGTGGAGCCGGGACGCGGGTATGACTGCTGTCGATGTCGCCACGGGCGCCATTATGTCGTGAACCCGCGCCGGTGACACCCCGACCCCCGCGCCTGACGTGGTCATCTTCTTCACACCGTGACGTGACCGGGCGAGGGGTGTCCGGATTGCCCCATCCCTGGGGACTCCTGTGGACAATTCCACCAGACCTCCTCGCTAGGCTGAACGACGTGATCAGACCGGCAGGCTCGTTGCTCGCGGGGACCGACGCCACCCTTCCGCCGTTCGGGCCCTCGGCGGTGCTGACGCAGTGGGGCGTCGACCCGCTGCCGACCCTGCTGAGCGCCTGGGTCCTCGCCGTCTACCTCTGGGGCGTGGTCCGGCTGCGCCAGCGTGGCGACAGGTGGCCGGTGTCGCGCACGATCGCCTTCGCGGTCGGCATGCTGCTGTTCTACGTCGCGACCAGCTCCGGGCTGGCGGCGTACGACACCACCCTCCTCAGCGCCCACATGATCCAGCACATGGTGCTCTCGATGGCGGTGCCGCTCGCCCTCGCCCTCGGCGCGCCCGTCACGCTCGCGCTCCGCACCCTGGCGACCCGCCCCCGCCGGGCGCTGCTCGGCGTGCTGCACTCCCGGGTGGCGCGCTGGCTGTCGTTCCCGCCTCTCGCGTTCGCCCTGTTCGTGCTCAGCCCGTGGGTCCTCTACTTCTCCGGGTGGTACGACGCGACGCTGCGGTCGGCGTACCTGCACGAGGCGATGCACGTCCACCTGGTGCTCGTCGGGTCGCTCTTCCTCTGGCCGCTGGTCGGACGCGACCCCGTCCCCGGTCGGGTCGCCTACCCGTTCCGCATGATGCTCCTGGTCATGACGCTGCCGTTCCACGCCTTCCTGGGGCTGACGATCATGAACCAGGACGCGCTCATCGCGGGGGAGTGGTACCGCTCCCTGACGCTGAGCTGGCTGCCTGACCCGGCCGCGGACCAGGAGCTGGCCGGCGGCATCCTCTGGGGCACCGGGGACATCGTCGGCGCGGCGTTCTTCCTCGTGCTCTTCGCGCAGTGGGCGCGCTCGTCGATGAAGGAGGCCGAGCGCGAGGACCGGCGGCTCGACCTGGAGGAACGTCGCGAGGCCGCAGCCGCACGGAACGCTCCGCCGAGTACCATCGACCCGTGACCGACGCCCAGCAGCCGACCACGACCGTGACCGTCCTGGTCTACAGCGACGACAGCCACACGCGCGAGCAGGTCATGCTGGCCCTCGGCACGCGGCCGCACCCCGACCTCCCGTCCCTGGACTACATCGAGGTGGCGACCGAGCCGATGGTGATCCGGCACCTCGACACCGGCACCGTCGACCTGGCGATCCTCGACGGGGAGGCCACCCCGGTGGGAGGGATGGGCATCGCCCGCCAGCTCAAGGACGAGATCTTCGACTGCCCGCCGGTCCTGGTGCTCACCGGTCGCCCCGAGGACGCCTGGCTGGCCACCTGGTCGCGCGCCGAGGCCGCCGTGCCGCACCCGCTGGACCCCCTGCTGCTCGCGGACACCGTCATCCGGCTGCTGCGCGAGCGCGTCCCGGCCACGCGCTGAGCGTGCGGTGACCCACACCTGGCCGGAGGTCCTGTCCGCCCTGACGGCCCGCAGCGACCTGAGCGCCACCCAGGCCACCTGGGCGATGGAGGAGATCCTCGCCGGCGCTGCGAGCCCGTCGCAGATCGCCGGCTTCGCCGTGGCACTGCGGACGAAGGGCGAGACCGTCGAGGAGCTCACCGGTCTGGTCGAGGCGATGTACGCCCACGCCCGGCCGCTCGACCTGCCGGGCCGGTGGCTCGACATCGTCGGCACGGGTGGCGACCGCTCGATGTCGGTCAACGTCTCCACCATGGCGGCGATCGTGGCCGCGGCCGCGGGCGCCGGCGTCGTCAAGCACGGCAACCGTTCGGCGTCCTCGCAGACCGGGACGGCCGACGTGCTCGAGAGGCTCGGCGTGAGGCTCGACCTCGACCCCACCGGCGTCGCCCGCGTCGCCCACGAGGTCGGCATCACCTTCTGCTTCGCCCCGGCCTTCCACCCCGCGCTGCGTCACGCCGCGGTCCCGCGACGCGAGCTCGGCGTGGCCACCACCTTCAACGTGCTCGGTCCGCTGGCGAACCCGGCACACCCTGCCGCGCAGGCGATCGGCTGCGCCGACGTGCGCATGGCACCGTTGATGGCGGGCGTCTTCGCCCGTCGGGGGGTCGACGCCTGGGTGTTCCGGGGCGAGGACGGCCTCGACGAGCTGACCACGATGGCTTCCTCACGGGTGTGGGCGGTGCGAGGTGGCGCGGTCACCGAGACCACGATCACCCCCGGTGACGTCGGACTCGCCGAGAGTCCGCCGGGGTCGCTGCGCGGCGGCGACGTCGAGCACAACGCCCAGGTCGTCC
This sequence comes from uncultured Actinomycetota bacterium, assembly GCA_963790225.1. Taxonomy (GTDB): domain Bacteria; phylum Actinomycetota; class Actinomycetes; order Propionibacteriales; family Nocardioidaceae; genus Marmoricola_A. The sequence continues at coordinate 120,815 of CAWBNX010000001.1, forward strand.
GTGACCTGCTGGCCGGGCGGCCGGGCCCGGTCCGCGACGCCGTCGTGCTCAACGCCGCTGCCGGCGTGGCCGTCCACGCCGGCGAGGACGGCGAGGTCGTGGAGCAGCTGCGGGCCGCCAGGTCGCGGGTCGAGGACGCCATCGACAGCGGCCGGGCGGCCGGGCTGCTGGACCGTTGGGTCGCCGCCACCCAGGCCTGAGCCGGTCCCGTCGAGTCAGTCCAGCTCGAGCACGTACGACGTACCGTCGCGGCGGAAGCCCACCCGGTCGTAGTAGGGCGCGACCATGCCCGCCGGCGTGACGATCCGACGGAAGCCGGCCTCGCGCAGCACGGTGCTGCGCCGCCAGACGAACTCGCCGGGGGAGAAGTCGCGGTAGCGGCGGGCCACGAAGTCGAGGATCACGTGGGCGGTCCCCTCACCGTCGTCGTGGAGCAGCACGACGCCGACGGTCTCGTCGCCGTGGAGCACCAGGAAGGCCCGGCGACCCGCGGCGGCGCCGTCCCAGACGAAGTCGGGCTGGAAGGTGAGGATGTCGGCGCCGTGCTGGCGCAGGGTGTAGCGGAGGTACTCGTCCTCGGGGCCGACCTCGATGACGGAGAAGGCCGCGGTGTCGTGCCGCTCGCGCACCAGCTTGACGAGGTAGAACGCGTTGATGACGGCGAGCACGCCGTTCATGGCCACCATCGACCAGACCTCGATGAGGGCGTTGAAGCCGGTGAGGACGAGCGACGCGACCAGGTTGAGCACCCGGAAGCGGATCACCCGCGCCTGGAGCAGGGAGACGACCAGCAGCACCGACCCGGCCCAGCCGAGTGCGTCGAGCCAGGTCATCGCGTCAGCCTAGCGGCGCGCGACGGCGGACTCCGCCACGCCGTCGGCTCAGAGCGCCACGGTCGTGCCGGAGACGGCCGACGACAGCAGCGCCTCGGCCACCTCCACCACGCGGGTCGCCTCGGCCAGCCCGACGACGCTCGTCGTGGAGCCCGAGCACGGCGTCGCGGAAGCAGGTCAGCTCGACCATGAGCGGCTCGGGCTTGGCGATGGCGTAGCGGATCACGTCTCCTTGCACCACACCCTTGAAGGAGCGGAGCGTCTCCCACTCGACGGGCGCGATGCCGTTGGCGTAGAAGGTGAGGTCCATGGCCACGGTGTCGGCCACGAGGCTGCCCCGCTCGCCGGTGACGACGGTGATGCGCTCCTTGAGGGGCGACAACCAGTTGACCACGTGGTTGGCCACGATGCCGTTGTCCAGCATCGCCACCGCCGAGATCAGGTCCTCGTGGCTGCGCCCGGAGCGGTGGGCCGTGTGCGCGCTGACCGAGCGGTACGCCGATCGCGTCACCCATGCCGTGAGGTCGATGTCGTGGGTGGCCAGGTCGAGGGCCACCCCGACGTCGCCGATGCGAGCCGGGTAGGGACCGGTGCGCCGGGTGGCGACCTGGTAGATCTCGCCGATCTGTCCGTCGTCGAGACGGCGTCGCATCTCCTGCAGCGCGGGGTTGTAGCGCTCGATGTGGCCCACCGCTGCGATCAGACCGGTGTCGGCGAACGCCTCGACGAGGGCACGGCCCTCGGCGGCCGAACCGGCCACGGGCTTCTCGATCAGCGTGTGCACCCCGGCGGCGGCCAGGCGTCGGCCCAGCTCCAGGTGCGTGGACGTCGGCGTCGCCACCACGGCGAGGTCGGGAGCTCGCGAGATCAGCTCGTCGACCGAGCAGGCCAGGGGCAGCAGTGCGGTCGCCGGGTGGGTCTCGCTGAGTGCGGGGTCGTGGACGCCTACGAGGTCGACCCCCTCGAGGGAGGCCAGCGTGCGGGAGTGGTGCCGGCCCATCTGTCCGAGACCGATCAGGACCGCTCTGAGCCGGGTCATGGCGTGGCTCTCCTCGCGGACGGCGTCGACCACGCGGTCCACCTCTGCGTCGGTCAGGTGGGGGTGCATGGGCAACGACAGCACCTCGGCGCACGCGGCGTCGGTCACGGGCAGGTCCAGCGCCACGTCGTACGCCGGCAGTCGGTGGACGGGGGTGGGGTAGAACACGTTGGTCTGCACCCCGTGCCGCGCGAGACGAGCCTGGACGTCGTCGCGAGCCTGCACGCGCAGGGTGAACTGGTGGTAGACGTGCTCGTTCCCCTCGGCGACGCGCGGCAGACGGATCCCCGCGACGCCCTCGCTGTCGGAGAGCCCGGCGCGGTAGGCGTCGGCGACCGCCCGTCGGCGAGCGTTCAGGTCGGGCAGGCGTCGCAGCTGCACCCGCCCGATGGCGGCAGCCACGTCGGTCATCCGGTTGTTGAGGCCGACCAGCTCGTTGGCGTAGCGCGTCTCCATGCCCTGGTTGCGCAGCATCCGTGCTCGTCGCGCCAGGTCGGCGTCGGCGAAGGTGATGAGCCCACCTTCGCCGGTCGTGAGGTTCTTCGTGGCGTAGAAGCTGAACGCGCCCGCGGCCCCCACCGCGCCGGCGTGGCCGCGAGGCGAGTGGGCTGCGTGCGCCTGAGCGGCGTCCTCCAGCAGGAACAGTCCGTGGCGGTCCGCCAGCCCGGTGAGCTCGTCCATGGCGGCCATCTGTCCGAACAGGTGCACCGGCACGATGCCCGCGGTGCGGGGGCCGATGACAGCCGAGGCGCTGGCGGGGTCGAGGCAGAAGGTGGCGGGGTCGATGTCGGCGAACACCGGCGTGGCTCCGGTGAGCGCGACCGCGTTCGCCGTCGCAGCGAAGGTGAAGGAGGGTACGACGACCTCGTCCCCGGGGCCGATGCCCGCCGCCAGGAGCGCGATGTGGAGGGCACTCGTCCCGGAGTTGACGGCCACGGCGTTCCTCGCGCCGAACGAGTCGGCGAACTCCTGCTCGAAGGCCGCCACCTGCTCACCCTGGGTCAGCCGTCCGCTGGCGAGGACCGCGGCGGCGGCCGCCTGCTCGTCGGGTCCGAGGAGCACGCGGGCGGCGTCGATCACGGGGGCCGTCACGTGACGTCCTCCAGACGGTCCCCGACCTCGGTGAAGCGTTGTCCGGTCACCGGACAGGCCCAGGTGCCGGGTGCGGCTTCCACCAGACGGCGACCGCTCGGTCCCACCCAGCCCACGCGACGAGCCGGCACACCGGCGACCAGCGCGAAGTCGGGCACGTCGCGCGTCACCACCGCCCCCGCGGCCACCATGGCCCATCGTCCGATCGTCACCGGCGCCACGCAGACGGCCCGGGCGCCGACGGACGCGCCGCGTCGTACGACGACGCCCACCGGGTCCCAGTCGGCGCCGGTCGTGACCGAACCGTCCGGAGTGACGGCGCGGGGGTGCAGGTCGTTGGTGAGCACCGCTGCCGGTCCGATGAAGACACCGTCCTCGAGGACTGCTGGTCGGTAGACCAGCGCGGAGGCCTGCACCTTGACCCGGTCCCCGAGCACCACCCCTCCGTCGATGGTGGCGCTGCGACCGACGACGCAGTCAGCGCCTATCTGTGCGCGGGGGCCCACCTGAGCCAGGCCCCAGACGGAGGTCGACGCCCCGATCACGCTGTCGGGATGGACGTCGGCACTGGGGTCGATCATCGGATCGGCTTCGCGGCGAACGGGGTCAGCGCGTCTGGGGTGCCGACAGGGCTCTGGCGCGCGCAGGGCAGACGGGCGCTGGTGGCCGCACGGAACACGAGCGCGGCGGCAACGGTGGCGAGAACGGCGAGGATCCAGGGGCTGACCAAGAGCCACTCGCCGTTCGAGGCGCCGGGGCTCTCGCTCCTCTCCCCGAGCGCCACGTTCGTGGGACTCACAGCGTGGGCGATGCAGAAGAGCACGCCGGCGGCGACCAGCGGGGGGACGGGGGCAGGGAGTCGTCGACGGTCGAGCACCGCGCCCGCCATCACGAGGAAACCCATGGAGAAGGGGATGGTGTAGCGCCCCTGCCAGGAGAATCCGAAGTCCTCGATCGTGACCACCGTGATGACCAGCGGGATCACCAGTGACAGACGCCGCGGTTCCGGCAACTCCCCAACGTTCACGGCGGTCTCCTCGGCGGAGGGCTGCCAGCACCAGGAACGTGACCAGCAGCAGGTAGCAGACGTACACCACCGAGGGCGCCGGCATGTTGCGGAAGGGGAACGCGCCGATGCTCTGGAAGACCCATTGGACGACGGACGCCAGAACGGCCACCACGCGCTCACCGGTGCTCTCACTCGGAGGCTCGGGCAGCTTGCCGATCACGAGTGAGCCGGTGCTGAAGATCCAGGCGACGCTGGCCAGCGTGGCGAGCGCCACCACCGTCGCGCAGGCCGCGGTGGCACGCTGACGTGCGAGCCGCACGAGAGTCGCCCCGCCCTGGGGCGAGACCACGACCACGGCGAGCAGGATCAGGAGCGCCCAGAACGGCCCCATGGACCGGACGGTCACCAGGGCCACGGCGGACAGGGTGCCGATGGTGAGCAGGAGGCGGCGGTTGCCCGCTTCGGGGTCGCGGAACAGTCCGAGGAGCGCGGCCCAGAGACCGGCTGCCGCGGCCATCTCGAGCCCGTTGGGCGCGGCCACGGAGTAGCTGAAGACCACCACCGGGCTCAGTGCGATCGCCACGCCGACCACCGGCCAGGGGCTCGTGGCCCAGCTCCGGGCCGCAGCGAAGGCGGCCACCGCGAAGGCGCAGCAGAGCAGCGCTCCGGCGACGCGCATGACGTAGAGGGCCGCCACGCCGTCGAAGGGCAGCGCCGGCACGCCGATCAGTGCGTAGAACAGCGGGTGGTAGCGACCTGCTCCGGTGGCCACCACGGTGCCGTCGCCGGTCTCGCGACCGATGCAGTCGGCGGGCTTGGTGTAGAGGAGTCGTTCGCACTCCGGTCGGGCGGCGGTGACGATGTCCTCGGGAACCGTCACCACGGCGCCGGTGCCCCGCGTGGCCGTGCTCGGCTCGGCGCGCCACTCGCCGCGGGCCACGGACGCGGCCCGATAGGCGTGGTCGAACTCGTCGGAGGCGGCGAAGGGCGGCACCGCGAGGATCCAGACGCCCTGCAGCAGCAGCATCCCCAGCGCGAGGAGCAGCAGCGTCGCGCGACCCGAGGAGCGCGTGCGGTCGTGGGGCGTCAGCACTCACCGGGAGCTCTCCTGGATGTCGAGGTACAGCGCCATGATCAGCAGGTGCATGCCGGTCAACACCGGCCCGAAGGACAAGATGACGGTCCCGGGACTGGCCACGGCGGGGCCGAGCGTGTTGACGACGACGAAGACGCCGACGGCGACGCCGAAGGCGAGGAACGCCAGACCGGAGAAGAACATCAGGGCCACCGGGGAGAAGGACTGGACGACGTACTTCCACCACATCCGGAACCAGAACCCGCGCCACAGCTGGCGAAGGATGCGCGGTGCGACCGTGCGCAGGTGGATCCCGGAGACCTCCTCGCCGTAGCTGGCAGGCACCGGCACGTCGCGCGCGGAGACGCGCAGCACGTTGAGCTGGATCAGCAGGTCGTTCTCGAACTCGTAACGATGGGCGATGCGGTCGAGCTGCAAGCGTTCGAGGGCGTTGCGGTGGATGGCGGTGTAGCCGTTCTGCGGGTCGAACAGGTTCCAGTAGCCGGAGGCCGCCTTGGTCATGAAGGACAGCAGCACGTTGCCGACGATCCGGTGTCGGGGCATGCCGGCGAACGAGCCCGGTCCGAAGAAGCGGTTGGCCTTGGTGAACTCGGCCTGGCCGTCGGCGATCGGGTCGATGAGCGCCGGGAGGTAGTCGGGATCCATCTGTGCGTCCCCGGCCATCACGACGGCGACGTCGGCACCGAGGTCCAGGGCCCGTCTGTGGCCGGCGAGGATGGCGCCCCCGACGCCTTGGTTCTCCGACAGCGTGATCAGCTGCAGGCGGGGGTCGCCGGTCGACCGGGCTGCCTCCGACGTGGCGTCGTCGCTGGCGTCGTCGACCACGATGACGTGGTCGACCAGCTCGGGTGCCGTGGTGACGACACGTCCGACCAGACGCTCCTCGTTGTGTGCGGGGACCACGATCGCCACCCGAAGGTCGCGGTACATCGGGCGCCTCCTCAGACTCGATAGGCCGATTCAACCCCACCAACCCCGCCTGGGGAGGCATTTCGGGCGCAGACGTCCTCGGTGCGCGCGCCGGGTGATCTAGGGTCGTGCGGTGGCGACAGGACAGCTCGTGACCTCCGTCCCCTTGACGCGCCCCTCGTTCGGTCCGGGCGAGCTCGCCGCGGTCGAGCGGGTGATGGCCTCCGGCTGGGTGGCGGGCCAGGGCCCCGAGGGCACGGCTCTCGAGTCTCTGGTCGCGTCGACGACAGGTCGATCGCGCGCGGTCGCTGTCAGCAGCTGCACGGCGGGCCTTCACCTGGTGCTCGACGCCCTGGGCGTCGGCCCCGGCGACGAGGTCATCGTGCCCGACTACACGTTCCCGGCGACGGCGTACGCCGTGCTGCACTGTGGCGCGCGGCCCGTGTGCGTCGACGTCGACCTCCTGACCGGTGGCCTGGACGCCGAGCGCACGTCCCACGCTGTCACCGACCGCACGCGGGCCATCATCGGTGTCGACTCGCTCGGGCTGTGTGCGGACTGGGACGCCCTGCAGACCGTGGCTGACGCCCACGGACTTCCTCTGGTCGAGGACGCGGCGTGCTCCCTCGGCGGGTCCTACCGCGGCCGACCGGCAGGTGCGTTCGGCGTGGCAGCGGTGTTCTCGCTGCACGCACGCAAGGGGGCGACCTGCGGCGAAGGAGGTGTGGTGGTCACCGACGACGCCGAGCTCGCCGAGCGCGTGCGCCGAGCCTCGAGCTTCGGCCTGGGGAGTGCTCACCTGCGAGCACAGGACCCGGGGTTCTCGCCGCCGGAGTTCACCGAGCTGGGCTGGAACTACAAGCTCAGCGACCTCGCCGCGGCCCTCGCCGTGGTGCAGGTCGAGCGGGTTCACGAGCTCGTGGCGAGGCGGGAGGACGCGGCTGCGCGGTACGACGCCCTGACCGGCATCGAGGGTGTCCTCGTCCCGGTCGTGCCCAGCGACCGTCGCCACAGCTGGCAGACCTACGCGGTGACCCTGGCCGCCCACCTCGACCGCGACCTCGTCGTCGATGCCCTGCGGCGTCGAGGTGTCGGATGCACGATGGGCACCTACGACCTGAGGTCGCAGCCCGTGTTCGGTGGCCAGCGGCTGGACTCGGTGGCGCGGCACCTCGCGGGCCAGCACCTCGCCCTCCCGATGTTCGCCGACATCACACCGGTCGAGCAGGCACACGTCGTGAGCGCGGTCCGCGAGGTCGTCGACTCCGATCGGTGCCGCATCAGCTGATCGTGCCCGTGAAGGGATCGACGCGACCGATCGGGCGTGCGGGCACGCCGACGACGCAGGTCTGGTCGGGCACGTCATGGGTGACCACTGCGCCGGCGCCGATCACGCACTCGGAACCGACGTGCACGCCCATGAGGATCACGGCGTTGGCACCGACGTGGGTCCGGTCGCCGACGGAGGTCGCCGCGCGTTCGACGGAGTCGTGCCGGCGCCCGGTGACACAGCGGCGAACGGTGGTGTGGGTGTAGATCTGCGCTCCGGCGCTGATGTCGCAGCCGCTTCCGATGGTGAGCCCGCCACTGCCGTCGATCACGCAGAAGGGGCCGATCCAGGTTCCCTCGCCGATGTCCGGCTCCCCGACGAGCACCACCGAAGGGTGGTACGGGTGGGTGGCCGGCTCAGCCACGATGGTGCTTGATCCAGTCGAGCACGCTCCCGAGACCTTCGTCGATGCCGACCTGGGGATGCCACCCCAGCACGTCAGCGATGCGGTCCACGGAGGCCTCGCGTCGCGCCACCAGCACCTCTCGGGGCCGGAACTGGGGCACGACGTCGACCCCCATGGCGGCGACCAGGCGCTCGGCCAGCTCGGCCACCGTGGTCTGGTGACCGGTGCCGACGTTGAGCGCTTCCCCCGTGGCATCGGAGTCCAGGGCCATACCGATGGCCCGCGCGATGTCCTCGACGTGGACGAAGTCCATGCTCTGGTCTCCCCGCCCATCGATGACGGGGGCCTGGCCGGCGAGGAGCCGTCGGACGAAGGTGACGATCACCGAGGTGTAGAACGCGTCGGTCGGCTGCCCAGGTCCGTAGACGTTGAAGAAACGCAGGGCGAGCCAGGTGAGCGCCGACCGCTGGGCGTGGAAGGAGAGCAGCTGCTCGCCGGCCAGCTTGGCGGTGCAGTACGGCGTGAGCGGGTCCACCGGCCCGTCCTCGCGCATGGGGAGCTGGGTCGGGTTGCCGTAGACCGAGGCCGACGAGGCGAAGATGACGCGTCCTACGCCGTGACGAGCGACGGAGTCCAGCAGGTGCTGGGTTCCCATGAGGTTCACGTCGAGGCTCTCGGCCGGATCGGCGATGCTCTTGTTGATGCACACGGCCGCCAGGTGGACCACGGCCTCGACCCCTTGCACGGCGCGGTCGACTGCGTGGGGGTAGCGCATGTCCCCTTCGATGAGCTCGACACCCGGAAGGTCGCACACCGCTGCCGCGACCTCCGGGTCGCAGCGGTAGCGGTTGTCGAGGATCCTCACTCGCCACCCCCGGTCGAGGAGGTCGCGCACGGCATGGCTGCCGATGTAGCCGAGCCCCCCGGTGACCAGGACCGTGCTGTTCCATGCCTTCATGGCGTTCTCCCTGTGGTGCTCTGGTCGGTGGTGGTCGTGTCGCGGCGGACGACGTAGAGCGGTCGGTGACGCACTTCCTCGATGATGCGCCAGACGTACTCACCCATGACTCCGACCACGGTGAGCTGGATCCCGCTCAGGAGCAGCACCACCACGAGCAGGGTCGGCCAGCCCGAGGGGGTGTCGACCCCGGCCCAGGTCCGGACGACGAGGACGACGGCGTAGACGACTCCGAGGAGTGCCGTGACGAGGCCCGCGAACGTGCACAGACGCAGCGGGAGCGACGAGAACTGCAACATCGAGTCGACGGCCAGCTTCACCATGGCCGAGCGTGTCCACCGGGACTCACCCTGGGACCGTGGCAGCTGGTCGTAGACGACGCGCGTCTGCCGGTAGCCCAACCAGGCCACCAGCGCCAGCACGTTGCGGTTGCGCTCGGGCAGCCGGCCCAGGGCGCGGACGACGGCACGGTCGAGCAGGACCCCCGAGGGTCCCTCGGCCGGGTAGTTCTCCAGGCCTGCCACCCGGGTGAACGCAGCAGAGAACAGGGTCGAGGTGAGCTTTCTCCCGCGGCTCACCGTCGCGCGCACGCCACGCACCCCCCACACGACCTCGAACCCGGAGCGCCACTCGTGCAAGGCCTCGCTCACGAAGCTCGTCGGCTCCTGACCATCGGCGCCGATGACGATCGCGCAGTCGCCCGAGCATCGCTCCAGACCGGCGGAGATGGCCGAGTGGGACCCGAAGTTGCGGGAGAGCTCGACGAGCCGCACGGGGAAGGACGTCGGGGTGGACAGCAGGCGATCACCGGTGCCGTCGGTCGACCCGTCGTCGACGAGCACGAGCTCGAAGCGTGCGTCGGGGTTGGCGTCGCAATGGGCCTGGACCTGGGTGAGGAGGTGGCCGACGTTGTCTGCCTCGTTGAGCGCCGGCACGACGAGGGACACGAGCGGTCGAGGGTCGGCGCGGTGCTCGGTCATCTGTCCGCCTCCTCGCGGTCCGGGAGGTACAGCCGGACACCGTCCGGGCCGCCCGGTGGGGAGAAGGCCCGATAAGCAGGGTAGAGCGGCCATCCGCAGGCCTGCAGGGTTTCCAGCTCGGACTGCCCGAGTGGCCGGTCAGCCAGGATGAGCGGAGCCGCGACCTCGCTGCCCTGGTTGCAGTAGGCGAGCAACCCGGCCACGGCGCGGTCGGGGTCCAGTCGGGAGTTCCACGACTCCCCGGCGGGCGCCCGGTCGACGGCCAGGACGAGCCCCGCCAGCTCGTCGACGGCGTACACGGGTGCTGCCTCCGGGCTCTGGCCGTCGACGACGGAGACGAGGGCCCCGAGCTTCCTGGCGAGTGCGGGATTCACCCTCACGCCCTCGAGGTTCTCGCTGCCGGGCACCGCCGTGGTGGCGCGGCCGACCGGGTCGGCCCGGTAGGGGTGCAGCAGCAGTCCCGTGCTGGCGACAACCGCGACCAGAAGTGCGCACGTGGTGACGAGAGACGTCCCCACACGGCGCGCGTCGACGCTCGGGGAGTCGGCGATCCAGAGAAGCGCCCCGGCGACCCACAGAGCGAGTCCGTGGATCGCGACGAGGTACAGCGCGTTTCCGGTGCCGAAAGCCTGAGCCGCAGGCAGACCGAGCAGCAGGACGAGGATCGCCCACCGGTCGACGCGCTCCGGCCGGGTGTCCGCCGCGGGCCGGTGGGCCCCGGCTCCGGAGCCCCCGAGGAGCAGCGCGGCCCCGAGCGAGGCCAGCAGCGCAGCGACGATGCTCACGGTGTAGGTCCACGTGGCGTCGGCGCCGCCCTGGGGGAGGCTGGAGCTCACCAACCACGGCAGCACAGCGGCCAGGGGAGGGGCGGCCACGGCGGACCCCGCCATCAGGCCGCGGGGCGGTCCCGCCGCGATCCGGAGGCGCCGGAGGACCCCGATCGGAAGCAGCCCGCCCGCCGCGCACAGCAGAGCGGCGAGAAGCACCCAGCCGGTGGAGGTGGCGTAGAGCAGCAGCAGGGCAGTGGGGGAGTTCGTGTCGCTGGACACCAGACGATTGACGTCTCGTATCGGCGGAAGGACCTGGTCCCACGGTGCCACCGCGACGTGGAAGAGCGCGGCGAAGACCGCGACCCCGAGCAGTCCGACGGCGACCACGCGGACGAGGCCGACAGGCTTGCGCCTGAGAAGAACCGCCAGCACTGCTGCGACGAGGACGCCGACCGCCAGCGCAGAGGACCACTTGGCCAGAGCCACGGCGGCGAGGCAGGCACCGGCGAGGAGGAGCCACCCGGCTGACGGACGCGCACCGAGCGCCGTGGCGGTCGCGCACCGGAGAACGACTGCTCCCACCAGGAGCGACCCCAGGAGGGCGACGTCGTTGTATCCCGGTGACTGCGGGAGCCAGCCGTAGCTGATGCCACCGGCGGCGAGCACCAGGACCATCATGGGGGTGCTCCACGACCACGACGGGCGCGCCGTTCGCCGAAGGTGGTCGCGCAGGGCGAGGACGAAGGCGGCGTGCGACACGAGCAACAGGCCCAGCCGGGCCACGCGGAGTCGCGGGATGTCGTGATCGAGCCCCTCGAAGAGCGGTCCGTAGAGATACTGCGCACCGGAGAAGTTGCGTGGATTGCTGTCCCAGAACCGGTAGGAGAGCAGGTAGAAGGACTCGTCGGTGAGGTCGACCCCGCGGGTCGACATCACGATGGCCGACGTCACCCACGACCCGACCGCGACCAGCGAGGCGGCCCTCAGCAGCCATCGTCCGAGCGCACCGTGGCGCTGGCCTGCCGTGGCTGGCGACGGCGTCGTCGGCACCGGGTCAGTCGAGACCGAGGGAGAATGCCGCTTCGAGATCGTGACGCGAGTGGCTGCGGAACGCGATGTGGGTCTCGGTCGCGGTGACGCCCGCGACCTTGTTCACGTGGTCGGCCACGACGAGTGCGATCTCCTCGTGGGTGCGCACCCGGACCATCACGATGAGGTCGATCTGTCCGGTGACGGAGTAGACCTCGCTCACACCCTCGAGGTCGGCGATCGCGGCAGCCACCTCGGGGATCGTCGACACCTCGGCTTTGACGAAGACGATGGCCGTGATCATGAAGGCACGGTATCGCGTCGGAAGCCTGCGATCGGCTCTTCGCGGTGCTGCAACGCCGAGGCGATCGGGCACGACCACTCACCGTCGACGTGCACGAGCCGGACACCGTCGCTCTCCAGCCACCGCAGCAGGCGCTCGGTCTCCTCGACGGAGGCCGCAGGCGACGGACCGCCCGCGTCGAGGACGGTCTCGGCGTCGCGGCGCAGGTCGACGACCCAGGCCGCGGCGTCGGCGCCCGGAGGGATCACCCCGGCCGCTGCGAGCCGACCTCGGCGGATGACGTGGACCTCCCATCGACCCGCGTCCTTGCGCGCTGCCACGAGCTCCGTGCAGCGGGTGAGCCCGACCAGGCGCTGCGCCCGGGCGGCCCCGCTCAGGAACGACCTGAGCCGGTCGCGGCTGGCGGCCGCCTCCTCGTAGCGCTCGGTGGAGGAGAGGGCGTCGATGCGAGCACGGTGAGCAGTGACGATCCGGTCCGGGCCGGCGGTGAGGGCCGCGCGGACGTCGTCGACCACGGCGGCGTAGGTCGTCTGGTCGACCGACTGGTCACAGGGGGACAAGCAGCGACCGAGCTGGGCGAGTGCGCAGGCCGACAGGCGGGGAAGTCGCGGCATCCGGGTCGAGCACTGGCGGAGCGGGAAGACGTGCTGCACCGCCGCTACCGCGCGCTCGGCTGCCCGCTTGTTCGCGAAGGGGCCGATGACCGGGGTCTCGTCGGAGACGTTGCGCACGATGGACAGCCGCGGCCAGGCCTCATGGGTGAGGCGCACCCAGTGAACCCTCTCGGGGTAGCGGGAACGGCGGTTGAACTGTGGCTTGTGCTCGGCGATCAGACGCAGCTCGCGGACGGCGGCTTCGAGCGCAGTGGCGCACTCGATGCCCTGCACGCGGCTCGTCAGCGTGACCATCTGGCCCATGCGCGACCGGGTCTCGGACGCCGTGAAGTACGACCGCACACGTTTGCGGAGGTCCTTCGAGGTGCCGACGTACAGCACGCGCTCCTGTGAGTCCCGGAAGAGGTAGACACCGGGGACGGACGGGAGGTGCTCGGCGAGGTGCCGCTTCTTGCGCTGAGCCGCCGTCACCCGTGAGGTGTAGGTCTGGAGCTCCTCGAGCGTCTGGACCCCGAGATTGCCCAACCGTCCGATGAGCCCGTGGAGGACGTCGACCGTCGCACGCGCGTCGGACAGCGCCCGGTGGTTGGGCGTCACCTGCGCGTCGAAGAGCTCGGCGAGCGAGGAGAGCTTGTGGTTGCGGACCTCGCCGCGGAGAACCACGCGGCGGGCGAGGACTGCGGTGTCGAGGACGTCGAACTGCGGCCAGGGGCGTTCCTGCAGCGCGGTCGCATGCTTGAGGAAACCTACGTCGAACGGCGCGTTGTGGGCGACGAGCACGCAACCGCGGGCGAAGGCCAGGAACTCAGGGAGCGCGAGCTCGATGCGGGGCGCGGAGGCCACCATCGCGTCGCTGATGCCCGTCAGGAGGGCGATGAAGGGCGGGATGGCCTGCTGCGGGTTCACCAGGGTCTGGAACTCACCGAGCACCTCCCCACCGCGCACCTTGACCGCGCCGATCTCGGTGATGCGCGAGCCCCCCTGAGGTGAGCCCCCGGTGGTCTCGAGGTCGACCACGCAGAACGTCAGGTCGCGCAGCGGGCGTCCGAGCTCCTCGAACGACTGCTGCTCGGCCCAGGTCGGCGGGCCGAGACGGTCGCGGGCGAGTCCGGCGGTCATGGGGACGACGGTAGGCACGGGGTCCGACAGTTGCGTGCCGACGCGCGGCAGCTCCCGAACGGGGATCTCACGCGGGCGGTCCCGGGGGACCTGGTCGCCTAGGGTGTGGGCGGACCGTCGAGAGGACCACGAGCCATGAGCACGCCCCTGCCTGACGCCACGAGCCGCTGGCGGTGCTCGGCCTGCGGGAACCTGACCCGCTTCGACGTCGTCACGAACGGCGACGGTGCGCGAGTTCTGGCACTTCGACCTCGCCGGAGAGCACCGCGTCGAGGAGTCGCAGACCGACCGGACGCTGGTCGAGGGCGTGAGCTGTCGGTGGTGCGGTCGGGCTGACGCCGTCGAGATCGTGCCTCGCGCGGGAGCAGCAGGCCCGGACTGAGGCGCAGGACCCGCGTCGTCCCGCGTTCTGTCGGCGGTCCCTGACAGCCTCCGCAGGAGACATCGACGTGGAGGTTGAGATGGGACTTCGAATCGACTGCGACACCTGCCTGGTGCGCGGGCTGGCCTGCCACGACTGCGTGGTCACCGTGCTGCTCGGCCCGCCGCCCGAGACCGGGTTCGACGACGACGAGCAGCGCGCACTGTCCGTGCTGGCCGAGTCGGGACTGGTCCCGCGGCTGCGCATGGTGGACGCGGTGGCCACCCACGTGGTGGAGGACGAGGTTCCCGACGTCGCGGGCTGGTGAGGCTGTGCTGCCGGCCGGGCCCGGATGTGGTGACCACCACACCGCTCGGGGCGGCGCGCGGTTTGGCTCCGTCCACGACACCCCTTAGGGTGGGCGGCTGGTGTCTGTCAGCTGTCGGGCCTCCTGCCCGGCGCAGCCACCACGTCGAGTCCGCGCCTGGCGCGGAGCCGGGGAACCATTGTTCCTGGGGTGAATCGAAGCCGCTCGCGTCCCGACGCGGGTCTTCGTAGGGTCTCTTTGCCGCCCGAATCCGTCAGCTAACCCGGTAGGCGCAGGACAAAGGAGAACGCCGCCGTGACCGACGGCCGAACACGCACGGCCGGAGCCCTCGGGCTGACCGGCCTCGTCATCATCGCGACCATGGCTCCCGCTGTGGCCGCACCCACCTACGACCAGGCCCGCGATCGTGCGGCCGAGCTCGGTGCGACCGCCGAGCGCCTCTCCTCAGGGCAGGCCCGCCTGACCGCGGACCTCACCCGGAGCGAGCGCGAGCTCGCACGCGTCGAGAAGCGCCTCGAGCAGGCCCGCAGGGCCAGCCGTGAGGCGCGCACCCAGGTGGCGACGCTCCTCATCGACGACGCGACCTCGGGGGGCGGGGAGCTGGTGCACGACCTCTTCGCCGGCTCGGGCGACCTCGACATCGAGCTCGTCGCGGAGAGCGAGACCGACCTGGTGCGCACCGAGCGACGGCCCGTCGCAACGCCGATCGGCTCGAGGAGCGACAGGACGAGCTGCGGATGCAGGTCCGCCGGCTCGACGTCACCCGCGCCCGTCAGCGACCGCAGGTGGCCACGGCGCAGCAGCGCGCCGCCCAGGCGATCGAGATCGTCGACCGCATCGAGCAGGTGCGGGCCAGTCGCGCGGCCGAGCGCGAGGAGGCCGAGGCGGCCGAGGCCGCCTCCACCGGCGCGTCCGCCGTGGTGTCGTACGCCATGGCGCAGGTCGGCGACCCGTACGTCTGGGGCGCCGTCGGCCCCGACGCGTTCGACTGCTCCGGCTTCACGATGGCCGCCTGGGCCCAGGCCGGCGTCAGCCTGCCGCACAACTCGGGCGCTCAGATGGGGTCGGGCACACCCGTGTCGACCGACGCCCTGATGCCGGGCGACCTGGTGTTCTACTACAGCCCGGTGAGCCACGTCGGGATCTATGTTGGTGACGGACAGATCGTGCACGCCGGCAACCCGTCGATCGGCGTCACGACCGCGCCGTTGCACCAGATGCCTCTCGTTGGAGCCGTTCGCCCTGGCTGACCATCCCCACCCTTCTCAACGGGACGAGGACGTCCCGACCACCGCTGCGCGGTCGTCGGGGCGTCCTCGTGTCGTTGTGGGCCTCGTCCTCGCGGGCGGCCTGGTGCTGCTCCTGCTGCTGGGCGTCAGCTGGTGGGGGAGCGACGAGCAGAGCGCCCGGTTGCGACCGCCGGCCGGTGACGCGCCGGCATCCGCTGGCCGCGACGGCCGATCGGCCCAGCTGCTCGAGGATCTCGAGGCAGACCTGATCGCTGGACGCGCCGCCCGCGCTTCGGCGCAGGCTTCCGACCCGGCGTCCCGACGCGAGCTGCGCGAGCTGACCGAGGTCGTTCGGAAGGTGGGACTGGCGACGCTCGACCTCCGCTACGTCGCGGAGGCTCCGGGCCGGCGGAGCCCGGCCCGACGGGCGTCGCTGGAGCAGGGCGACTTCGTCGCGGACGTCGAGCTCACGTGGCAGCTGCGAGGGTTCGACGCGGTGCCGACGTCGCTCGAGGTCCCCGTGGTGCTGCACGACGACGGCCGTCGCGCCTGGTTCGTCACGGCCCGGGACCAGCCCTCGGACCGTGCACCGATCTGGTTCAACGACCGGGTCGAGCGTGGAGAGTCCGTCCCGGCGCACGATGATCGTGCGGTCGGTGGGCACCCCGCGAACGCCCGTCGGCCGGGTCGTGCGGTCGGGCGTCCGCACCGTCCGGGACGCCCTGCCCAGCTGGGATGGCAGGGTCGTGGTCGAGGTCCCGGGCTCACCTCTGCGCTTCGCCCGGGCGACCGGTCTGGCCAGGTCGTCGGCCCGGGGCATCGCGGCGGTGACGACCTCGAGCGCGACGACCGACCTCGAGGGAGGGCCGGAGCGGGTGGTGCTCAACTCGCGCGTCTACGGGCCCCTCGGAGACGTGGGGCAGAGCATCGTCATGGCCCACGAGCTCACGCACGTGGCCGTCGGAGCGGCCGCGTCGGCCACGCCGCTGTGGCTCTCCGAGGGTTACGCCGACTACGTGGCGCTGCGTCGCAGCGACGTGTCCGTCCGCGTCCTCTCCGCGCAGGTCCGTTCGCTCGTCCGCCGTGACGGCGCCCCCCGCGCTCTGCCGGGCCCGGACGAGTTCGACGGAGGCAACCCGGACGTCGGAGCGTGGTACGAGGGCTCCTGGCTGGCGGCCCGGTTGCTCGCCACGACCTACGGCGAGGACGCCCTCGACGACTTCTACCGCCGCGCCGACGCCGACGGCGGCACCGACCGGGCGTTCCGGGAGCTGGGAACCACGGAGCGCGCCTTCACCGGAGCGTGGCGTCGTGAGCTCGAGAGCCTCGTCCGGTGATCTCGACGACCGGCCGGACCCTGGTCGTGACCAACGACTTCCCGCCGCGCCTGGGCGGCATCGAGACGCTCGTGCGTCAGCTGTGCGATGCGCTGCCGGCCGACCAGGTCGTCGTGCACACCTCGACCTCCCCGGGCGACCGCGCCCACGACCGTCGACCTGCCCTACCCGGTGGTGCGCGACCCGGCTCGCATGCTGCTGCCCACGCCCGGTGTCCGCGACCGGGTCCTGGAGACGTTCCGTCGGCACGGTTGCGACGAGCGTGGTGTTCGGCGCCAGCGCACCTCTGGGTCTGCTCGCGCCCGCCTTGCGGGCCGCGGGGGCGACGCACATCCAGGCGCTGACGCACGGCCACGAGGTCTGGTGGGCCTCACTTCCCGGGACGCGACGGCTGATGCGCCGCATCGGCGACGGCGTGGACGACCTGACCTACGTCAGCGAGTACTGCCGCGACCGGATCGCGCCGGCGCTGTCGACGTCGGCGCGGGCCAGGTTCCGCCGCTACCCGATCGAGGTGGACCGGACCCGCTTCCGTCCCGGCTGCGGGGGAGCCGAGGTGCGCACCTCGCTGGGCATCCCGCCGGAGGCTCCGGTCGTGGTGTGCGTCGTCGCGGCTGGTCCGACGCAAGGGTCAGGACACGCTGCTGGCTCTGTGGCCGGACGTGCTCGCGTCGTGCCCCGACGCATGGTTGCTGATCGTGGGCGACGGGCCCGACCGCTCACGTCTGCGGGCCATGGCGCGGGGACTCGGAGTCAGCGACCGCGTGGTGTTCACCGGGGCGGTCCCGCACGCGCAGGTGCCGGCCTACCTGGACGCGGGTGACGTCTTCGCGATGCCGGCGCGCTCGCGCTGGTTCGGGCTCCAGGTCGAGGCCTTCGGCATCGTGTACGCCGAGGCTCAGGCGTGCGGGCTCCGGGTGGTGGCACGCGGAGACGGGCGGCACCGCCGAGGCGGCCGGCGACCTGACCGCAGCGATCGTGGGGCCTGACGACTCAGCCGCACTTCGCGCTGGTGTTCGTGCTGGCCTGGACGCTGGCACAGGAGCCGGCGAAGAGGTCCTTCACGACACCGCCGAGCGCGAACACGATGATGACGATGATGGCGGCGATGGCCACGACGAGCAGGCCGTACTCGGTGGCACTGGCCCCGTTCTCGTCGTCGAGTCGTCGCGCGGGGATGGTGAGCATGGGTCGGTCGACGACAAAGGGAGTGGAGCCGGACCGGCTCCACTCCCTCATGAGGTCGTCAGCTGCACTTGGCCGTCGTTGCGGCGCTGGCCTGCACGCTGGCACAGGTCTTGGAGAAGACGTCCTTGACGACGCCGCCGAGGGCGAAGACGATCAGGACGATGAGGGCGGCGATGGCGGCGACGAGCAGGCCGTACTCCACGGCCGAGGCGCCCTTCTCCTCGTCACGGCGCGTCAACCGCTGAATGAACTCAAGCATGGTGGTCTCCCAGTTGTTTCGTGCGACGGGTTCGGGTAACCCGTCATGCATACAAATAGTGCAGCACAACGGCCGGCGAACCATCGGGATAACGGGTGACGTCACCGCGTCGAAATGGACGAACGGCCTGCGCGACGGTAGTCCCTTCGGACTAGTCACAATGGTGCTCGGTGACACCCCCCAGACGGGGGGCGACAAAAGCGGACAGAATCCGGACTAGTCGCGCGCGTCGGACAACAGGCCGGCCCGGATGGCGAGCATGATCGCCTGGGCGCGATTGGCCGCCCCGAGCTTCTCGTAGATCTTCGAGATGTGGGTCTTGGCCGTGGACTCGGAGACGAACAGCTCTCGTGCGATCGAGGCCACGCCGTGCCCCTCCGCCAGCAGGTGGAGCACCTGGGACTCCCGTGCCGACAGCTGGGGCCCGGTGGGTGTCAGACGCCGCCTCATGGCCTCGGCCAGGTCGGCCGCGGCGAAGGAGCGGGGCGAGACGCTGGCGTGCCGCGCGGCAGCGATGACGTCGTCCGAGGGGGAGTCCTTGGCGACGAAGGCGGAGGCGCCGGCCTCCAGGGCACCGAAGAGCTGCTCGTCGCCGGCGTACATCGTGAGCACGACGATGCCGACCTCGGGACGTTCGCCGCGCAGCTGACGCACCAGGTCGAGACCGGTGCCGTCGGGCAGCCGCACGTCGGTGACCACGATCTGGGGGCGATGACGCCTGGCCAACGACAGGCCCTCACCCACGGAGCCCGCTTCGGCCACCACGGTGAAGTCGGCGGCGCGCTCGAAGGCGCGAGCCAGGCCCTGCCGGATCAGCTCGTGGTCGTCGACGAGGAGCACCGACAGCGCCGCTGTCTGGTTCAGGGTGGTCACGTCGCCTCCTCGTGCCTCACTCGCCGGAATCGCCGAGCGTCACCGCGACTGTAGTCCCGATCCCGGCGTTCTCGGCTGATCTCTGGCTGATCTGGAGCGATGCGCCGATGCGTTCGGCTCGCTCCTTCATGATCGTGATGCCGTAGGAGTCGGCTCGCGGGCGTCCCATGCCGCGACCGTCGTCCTCCACGGTGATGTGGGCGAACGGCGGTCGAACCTGGCAGTTGACCCACAGGTTGCGGGCCTCGGCGTGCTTGCGAGCGTTGGTGACCGCCTCCTGGGTGATGCGCAGCAGCTCGGTCTCGACCTCGCTGCGCAGCCGCGCCGCTCCTTCGTCGAGGGTGAGGTGCACGGTCAGACCCGAGCGGGCCCCGACGGTCCGGACGTACTCGGACAGGGCGGAGCCCAGCCCCGAGGTCGTGCTGACCTCGCTGCGGAGGTCGAAGATGGAGAGCCGGAGCTCGTTGACGACACGCGTGATCTCGGACCGCAGCCCGTGCAGCTTGGTGCGTTGGTGGTCACTGGGGGCGTGCGCGGCCAGGTCGTCGACGAGGTAGCCCAGCGAGGCGATCTCCTGCGCCACGCCGTCGTGGATCTCGCGGGCCAGCCGTTGCCGCTCCTCCACGGTCGCCAGCGCCCGCACCTCGTCGAAGACCAGCGCGGTGTCGAGCCTGCAGTGCGCGTTCGTCGAGCGCGTCGAGCAGGTCGCGCAGCTCCCGCGGGGTGGCCGCGGTTCCGGCCTCGGCCACCACGACGGCGATGAGCCTCCCGGCGGAGACGAGCGGGAGCACGATGCGGTGGCGACGCTCGGCGAGACCGCTGGGTTGCGGCGACTGCTGCGGCTCGAGCGTGTCGACGCAGGCGTCGACGAGGGCACCCTCGGCCGGGATCGGGTTGCGCGGGTCACGGCCACGGTGCACCAGGGGCAGCAGCGCTCCGCCGTCGCCGTGGACGAAGAGCGAGCAGCGTGAGCTGCCGAGGGAGTCCTCGCACGTGACCAGCACCTCGGCGCCGATGTCCACGGGGTCGAGTCCCGACGACAGCCGCCGCGTCACCTTGCGAAGCTGGGCGAGCAGCCGCCGCGCCGACTCGTACGACGCCTCGTCCCCGCGACCGGGGTGACCTCGCAGGGTCCCGATCCAGATGCCCATGAGTCCGGCGCCCACACTGGCCACGATCCAGGGAGCTGCCAGCTCGATGCCGAGCTGGGCCGTCGTGGACGAGCCTCCGAGCGCGACGACGAGAAGGAGCCCGAACGCCTGGGACCCGGCGACCATGGTGACGGCTCGGGTGCCCGTCACCACACCTGCCAGCAGCGGAGGAGCGATCAGGTACGGCATCAGGATGGCGCCCTGCGGCAGGGTGATGCCGATCGTCAGACCGGCCAGCACACCCTCGATCATGGCGGTCCAGGTGTAGTTGCCGACCAGGACGTGGTCCGCCGCGGTGGCGAGGGCGGCCACCAGCACGAGCAGGGCAAGAGCCTGGAAGACGCGAGGGTCGCGGAAGATCAGGCTGAGGCCCAGCACGGTCGCGATGAAGAACGCGCGTGCCGCGAGCGACAACCGGACGGTGCCGGTCACAGGCCAGCGAAGTTCTCGTACATGGAGATGCCGGCCGGTCCGAGCACTGCGATGAAGAGGCACGGCAGGATGCAGAAGATCAGGGGGACGAGGATCTTGATGGCGACCTGCTGGGCCTTCTCCTCGGCTCGCTGGCGGCGCTTGGTCCGGATCTCGCGTGACTGGACGCGGAGGACCTGGGCGACCGGGATCCCGAGCGCGTCGGCCTGCACCATGGCCGAGGCGAACCCCTTGACCTCCGGGACGTTGGTGCGATCGCCGAGTGCGCGCAGAGCGGCGGAGCGCCCCATGCCGATCTGCATCTCCTGGAGCACCCGGGCGAACTCCTCCGCCAGCGCGCCGTCGGTGTTGCGGGCGACCTGGGACAGCGCGGCGTCGAAGCCGAGACCGGACTCGACCGAGATGGTCAGCAGGTCGATGGCGTCCGGCAGTGCACGCTGCATGGTCTGGGTGCGGTCGTAGGCGCGTTGGTAGAGATACATGTTGGGAGCCCGGAAACCGGCCACCGCGAAGATGGCGCACACCCCGATCGTCACCAGGAGACCGCCGCCGAAGAGTCGGGTCAGCAGGAAGCCGGCGACGAAGGCCGCGATGGCGCCCAGGAAGGCGAAGGCAGCGACGCGGTCGGGGCTCCACCCGGCAGGGTTGCCGGCCAGCTCCAGCTTGCTCCTGATGCGCTCGTTGTGGTCGGTGGCGGTGAACTTGCGGGCGATGCCCTGCACCTTGTCCGAGAGGGGGCCGACGACCCTGTCCTGGAAGCCGGGCTCGAGGTCGCGCTGCATCTCCCTCGGAGCGGTGGAGAACGCTTGCATGACAGCCAGCGACTTGCTGACACCGCGGGCCTCGTTGGTGAAGACCCCGATGGCGGTGAGCGCGAGGAAGATGGCGGCGAAGATGCCGACGAGTCCGCCGAGGAGGATCAACGTGCTCATCTCAGACCTCGACCTTCACGAGCTTCTTCATCCAGAAGATCCCGACGGTGAGGAGGACGGTCATGACGATGAGCATCATCCAGCCGATGGGGGTGGTCCACATGACTTCGACGTACGAGCGGTTGGTCAGCAGCAGGTAGAACATGAAGACCGGCGGGAGCCCTCCGAGGATCCAGACCGACAGGCGTCCCTCGGCCGACAGGGCCAGGACCTGTCGCTCGAGGTACTCGCGCTCACGGATGGTCTCGGCCACCTTGTTCAGCAGCTCGGCCAGGTTTCCACCCACCTGCCGCTGGATGCGGATGGCCATCACGACCCATTCGAAGTCGACGCTGCTCATGCGGTCGGCGATGGCCGCGAGGGAGTCCTCGATCTCGACGCCGAGCCTGGTCTCGATGAGCGCGCGCCTGAACTCGCTCGCCATGGGGTCGGTGCCCTCCTTGACGACGGTGTCGACGGACTGGGCCAAGCGACAGACCGGCGGAGAGAGCACCCGACATCAGCTGGAGGGTGTTGGCCAGCTGGTTCTTGAACGCCCTCAGGCGCCTCTTGTGCTTGAAGGAGAGGAAGAACCAGGCTCCTCCCGCCCCGAGGAACAGCCCGCCCAGCATCCAGAGGATGCTGCCGCCACTGAGGAGCAACGAGACCAGACCGACGACGAGGGTGATCCCGACGTGGACGAGCAGCCACTCGGCCGGCTTGAGTGCGAGACCTGCCGCGTCGAGCTTCGACCCGAGCCGGACCTCGAGCCCTTCGCTGCCCTCCAGGACACCCTCGGCCACGGCGACGGCCTGCTGTGTCACCGACTGGTTCTCCGCCGTCCGGGAGGCTTCGGCCAGACGTCTGGCGCCCTTGCGGGTGTAGGCCTCGATCCCGCGGTCGACGGCGTCCTGACGGGCTTTGTGCGAGCCGGAGGCAAGCAGCCCGACGATGGCCAGGAATCCCAGCGCGATCGCGGCGATGCCGGCGTACATGTACTCGACGGGAACCATCAGCCCCGGCTCCACGATGGCCGGCGCTGCCTGGGCCGGGACCTCGACGGACGTCGTCGATGCCGGGAGCGCCACGAACGCCTCGTCGCTGACGGGCTGGCCCGCGACGTCGATGGACAACGACATCGTGCCCTCCTCGCCGGACACCTCGGCCGGCGGTGTCACCGTGACGAGGTACTGGCTGGCGAGGTTGGCAGCCTGGTCGGCGAACAGCTCGGTCAGCGCCGCCGGGTCGTCGGCGGCGAGGACCTGCCCGTTCCCGGCCTGGGCGATCCGGTTGAGGGTCGCAGTGTCGGCCGCGTTCTGGGCGAGGGCCACGACGTCGACGACCAGCTCCGAGCGCTTGACCGCGGACTCGACGTCGGCCAGCGGGGTCTGGGACGTGTCGGCGCCGTCCGAGAGCAGGAGCACCGAACGCGAACCGTCGTCGCCACTGACGGCCACGGCTTCCAGCAGCCCGTCGTACAAGCGGGTCGAGGCACTGAGCTCGAGGTCGTCGATCTCGGCGCGGACGGCGGCGTGGTCGGTCGTGGGCTCCTGGGCGACAGTGACCTCGCTCGCGAACGTGACCAGTCCGACCGCGATGTCGTCCGGCACCTCGTCGAGGAACACTGAGGCCGCGCTCTTGGCGGCCTCGAACTTGTTCCCGCGCATGCTGTTGCTGACGTCGAGCGCGAGCACGGCCGTGCGGCTGATCGACTCCTGAGCGGAGGCGTCGTCGATGGACTCGATCGAGGCCTCGAGCGGGTTGCCGTCGAAGGTGGCGGAGAGTGAGTCGAGGTCGGGACGCGCCCCAGGAGCCAGGTCGGACAGGGACAACACCACCTGGAGTGCCTCCCCGTCCGGCTCGACGTAGTCGATGGTCCCGGTGACCGCCGACGCGGGCGCGGCGGTGAGAACGGCCGCCGCGACGACGGGGACGGCGAACACGAGCGCCCGTCTCAGGTGGGAAGCCGGGCGCATGATCAGCCCCCGTCGCGCGCGAAGAGCATCGGGTCGACCGACACGTTGTTGTGGGCCAGCTTCTCGACGAACTTGGGGCGCAGTCCGGTCGCCTTCATCGAGCCCCGGGTGCGGCCGTTCTCGTCGAAGCCCTGGGAGTGGTCGTAGAGGAAGATGTCCTGCAGCGTGATGATGTCGCCCTCCATGCGCTCCACCTCCGTCACGTGGGTGATACGACGTGAGCCGTCCCGGAGCCGGGCCTGGTGGACGATCAGGTCGACCGCCGAGGCGACCTGCTCGCGGATGGCGCGGATCGGGAGGTCCATCCCGGCCATGAGGACCAGGGTCTCCAGGCGGGAGAGAGTGTCGCGCGGACCGTTGGAGTGGACGGTGCAGATCGACCCGTCGTGACCGGTGTTCATGGCCTGCAGCATGTCGAGGGCGGACGCGTCGCGGACTTCCCCGACGACGATGCGGTCGGGGCGCATGCGCAACGAGTTCTTCACCAGGTCGCGGATCTCGACGGCGCCGCGGCCCTCGATGTTGGCCGGGCGCGACTCGAGCCGCAGCACGTGGTCCTGGTGCAGCTGGAGCTCGGCGGCGTCCTCGATGGTGACGATGCGCTCGTCGCTGGGGATGAAGGAGGAGAGCACGTTGAGCGTCGTGGTCTTGCCGGCGCCGGTGCTGCCGGAGACGACGATGTTGAGCTTGCCCCGCACGCAGGCCGACAGGAAGTCCGCGGTCCGGGCCGAGTAGGTGCCGAAGGCGACCAGGTCGTCGGAGGTGTAGGGGTCGGCGGAGAACTTGCGGATCGTGAGGAGTGATCCGTCGATCGCCAGCGGGGGGATGACCGCGTTGACGCGCGAGCCGTCGGGAAGGCGAGCATCCACCATGGGGCTGGACTCGTCGACGCGGCGACCGATGCGCGACACGATCTTGTCGATCGTCCTGCGCAGGTGCGCCTCGTCGGTGAAGTGACCCTCGACGCGCTGCAGACGACCGCTGCGCTCGATCCAGATGTCGTCGCAGCCGTTGACCATGACCTCGGTGAGGTCGGGGTCACGCAGGAAGGGCTCGATGGGCCCGTAGCCCAGGATGTCGTCGGCGATCTCCTGGGCGATGCGGGTGCGGTCGGCGGGGGTGAGGACGACGTCCTCCTCCTGCATCGCCTCCTGCAGCGCGCCGCGCACCATGCGCTCCAGCTCGCCCTGCGTCAGGTTGGCGTCGTACAGCTTGGGGCCGAGCTGGGTCAGCAGACCGGTTGTGGACGGTCACCTTGAGGTCGGCGAACGGGTCGCGCTCGGTCACCTTCGACTTGCGACGTCCGCCGGCGGCCTCGACCTCCGAGCTCGTCGAGTGGTTCGCGGCTCGGTCCCGTGAGGCCGCTGCCAGCCGATCAGCGAGACTGCTCATCGCTACCTCCCCTGTCTCCGGCGCAGGCCGCGGCGCGGCGAGTCCGACCTGGCTCTCTTGCTCTTCCCCACGGCGACAGCGGGTTCGCCGACGACGAGGTCGGCGAGATGGTTGATGGCCTGGCTGACCGCGTGCTTGGGGTGGGAGGCGACGATCGGCTCCCCGGAGTTGGTGGCGTTGGCCACCTCGGCGGAGGTCGGGATGCGCTGCTCGATGGTCATCCCGAGTGTCGACTCGACCTTCTCCGGGGTCAGACCGACCTTGTCGTCGGCGCGGTTGAGGACCAGGTGGCGCTGCTGCTTGGGGAAGTTGAGCAGGTCGAGCGTCTCGCAGGCGATCTTGACGTTCTTCAGGGTCGGGACGTCCAGCGTCGTGACCAGCAGCAGCTCGTCGGTCTCGTCGAACGCCTGCAGCACGTGTTCGTCGAAGGCGGGGGAGGTGTCCACCACGATCACGTCGAAGTTCTTCTTCAGCGTGTCCAGGACCCGCGCGATGAGGCTGGCCGGGATCGAGTCCTTGGCGTCCGGCTGCACCGGCGCGACGAGGGTGGAGAAGCCGAGCTTGTGGGGGGTGAGGAGGGGCTCGAGCACCGAGAAGTCCAGCGCGTCCTGCACGAGCACGGCGTCGGCGATGGTCCGGGCCGGGAAGAGCTGGAGGGTGATGGCGATGTCGCCGAAGGCCAGGTCGAGGTCGATGAGGCACACCCGCAGGTTCTTGCGGGCGGCCAGCGAGACGGCCAGGTTGACCGCGATGGTGGTCTTGCCGACCCCGCCCTTGGGGGAGAAGACCGTGACCTGGCGGCCGTAGGTGTTCTCGTGCCCCGGCGGGCCGGTGACGGCTCGGTACACCTGCTGGGCACGGCGGATCGCCTCCCCGAGACTGTTGAGGTCACGCTCCTCGATGACCTCGCGCATGCCGGAGCGCAAGGCCTCGGCCAGCACGGGGGTGTCGACACGACGGCGCATGAGGATGACGCTGACGGCGGGGCGACTGACCCGCAGGGTCTCGGCCAGCGAGGCCGCGGCCTCCATGTCGACCGTCGGACCGAGCACGATGGCGTGCTCGTCGGGGTGATCGCCCATGATGCGCCGCAGCTCGTCCAGGTTCGACACGACCACGGTGTGGGCACCGGAGACCGAGGCGATGACCTCGGCGTTGGCGGGGTTGCTCTCGACGATGAGGGGCATGGCGTCAGTCGAACAGGTTCTTGATGGTGGTGCCGGGAGACAGACGGACCTTGGAGTCCTCGTTCTTGAGGGCGAAGGTCAGCTCGCCGTTGCCAGCCGCCAGGATCACCTTCTCGGCTTCGTCCTGGTCCACGGCGAGGGTGAAGAGCGTGAGCGGCAGGTTCTCGGTGGTCTGGGCGCCCGCAGCCGTGGTCGTGGTCGAGGTCGTCACGGTCGTCGCGCCGACGGCGATGATCTCGCCCTTCGCCAGCAGGAGTCGGACGCCGGTGTCGCCCCTCTGGTTGATGTCGCCGGTGTAGAAGAGCGCGACCTCGGAGCCGGGCGAGACGAATCCGGCCACCCGGCCGGTGTCGCTGAGCGTGATCGAGACGGCCACCCGCCCCTTCGCCAGGGGCAGGACCTCCTGCTCGCCGGCGCTGCCGAATTTCGACGCGGTGACCTGCTCGCCGACGAAGACCCGCTGGATCGCGATCTGCTCGCCGAGGTCACCGATCGACGTCAGCGCACCGTCGAGCACCTGCGCGCTCGGCACCTCCTGCAGCTCCAGCTTCTGAGCCGCCTGTGCGTCGGCGAGGGTCTCGCCGGGCTCGATCTGGGCGATGGCCTTCAGCACCTCGACCGGTGCCTGCTCCGCCGTGGCCCGGTCGTCGGCACCCTGCACGTAGAGGTAGACCATGCCGGCCCCGAGCACCGCGACGACGGCGGCCAGGATCAGCAGAATCGTTCTGCGTCCCATGTCAGACCTGATCTCTCTCGTTGGGTCAGGCCGCGCGCGCCCGGACCTGTGGTGCACGCCGGTCGTGAACGACCTGCTCCCCCAAGAATTCCGTACGAAACCTCGTCGCCGCAGAAGATTGGACATATTGGGCCCCAATCGCCTCCCAGACCCCAGGCACCTCAACAGGAAGGCCGACGTGCTCACTCCCGGCGGTCGGTGGTCATTCGTAGAGCGCCTTGATCTCGCGGCGGAACTCGCGCATCACGACGTTGCGACGCAGCTTCCGGCTGGCCGTGAGCGTCCCCGCTTCCTCGGTCCAGTCCGCAGCCAGGACGTCGAAGCGGCGTATCGACTCCGCCTGGGACACGGTGGCGTTGGCCTTGTCGACGGTCCGCTGGATCTCGGCCCTCAGATCGGGGTCGGAGGTGTGGACACGCAGCTGCCCCTTGCCGTGACGCTCAGCCCAGGCGTCGTAGGCCTCGGGATCGAGGGTGACCAGCGCGGCGACGTAGGGACGGCCGTCTCCGACCACCAGGCACTGGCTCACCAACGAGCTCGAGCGGATCCGTTCCTCGAGATGGCCGGGGGAGACGTTCTTGCCGCCGGCGGTGACGATGATCTCCTTGGCGCGCCCCGTGACGCGGACGAAGCCCTCGGAGTCGATCTCGGCCAGGTCACCGGTCGGCAGCCAGCCCCGCGAGTCCGGCACCGGCTCGACCCCGCCGTCGTGCCAGTAGCCCCGCATGACGTGCGGACCGCGGAGCAGGAGCTCGCCGTTCTCGTCGATGCGCGCAGCAGTCCCGGGCAGCGGGCGCCCCACGGTGCCGACCCGGTGGTTGTCCGGGGTGTTGACCGTCGAAGCCCCGGTCGTCTCGGTCAGGCCGTATCCCTCGAGGATCGGCATCCCCGCGCCACGGAAGAAGTGCGACAGCCTGTCGCCGAGCGGAGCGCCGCCGGAGATGCCGAAGGCGCATCGTCCTCCGAAGGCCTCGCGGACCCGCCGGTAGACGACACGGTCGTAGAACGCGTGCCGGGTGCGGAGCACCCGTCCGGGACGGCCCTGTGCCCGGCTGTGCTCGATCGCGACCTCGACGGACGTGTCGAACGCGCGCCCGCGGCCTTCCGCGGCCGCGGTCTGACTGAGCTGGGTGAAGGCGTTCTCGAACACGCGCGGGACCCCGAGCAGGAAGGTCGGGTGGAAGGTGGCGACGTCCTCGAGAAGGCGGCGCGGGTCGGGGGCGTGACCCAGCCGCACCCGGCGGTTGACCGCCCCGACCTGGATGATGCGCGCGAAGACGTGCGCGAGGGGCAGGACCAGCAGCGTGGCGGCGTCCTCGGCGTCGAACAGGTCGGTGAGCTCGGTCGCGGTCGCCTCGCTCTCCTCGAGGAAGTTGGCGTGGGTGAGCACACACCCCTTGGGCCTGGCCCGTGGTGCCCGAGGTGTAGATCAAGGTGGCGATGTCCTCGCGGGTCACGGCGGTGCGACGTTGCTCGAGGCTCGCCGGCTCGACGCCCTCGCCGCCGGCCACGAGGTCGGCCAGCGTGTCCCGGGTGCCGGCATCCTGCTCCTCGATGAGCCAGGTCCGCTCGAGTCCCGGTGTGCTGGCGCCCATCTGGGCCAGCCGCTCGGCGTACGAGACGGTCTCGACGAACGCGAACCGGCAGCCGGAGTCGTGCAGGATCTCCGCGATCTGTGAGTCCGAGGACGTGGCGTACACCGGCACCGAGACCGCGCCGACCCACCAGATGGCATAGTCCAGCACCGTCCACTCCCACCGGGTGCGGGCCAGCAGTGCGACCCGGTCGCCGGCCTCGACACCGGCCGCGAACAGGCCGGAGGCCGCCTGCGACGACTCGAGCGCGGAACTCCGAGGCAGTGACGTCCTGCCAGTCGGGACCCGACGGGCCGGGGACCCGACGCGCGAACTGTGCCGCGTCCGGGTGCTGGTCGGCGTGCGCGACGACCGGGTCGGTCAGCCGACTCCAGGGCGAAGGCTGCGGGAATGGGCGGCACCGCGTACTCACGCAACAGGCTCCTCCTCGTCGGTGTGCCGATCAGCAGGCACGACCGTATCGTCCGGCAGCACCCGCGAGGGCGCGGCGCGGCCGACGAGCAGCGTCGCCCGGACGTGTCGCGGGCCACCTCGGAGGTGCCTGCCGCAACCGGTCGTCCGGTGGGTAGTCTCGCGGGCGTCACGCGCGCACCGTCACCGGAGGACCCCGTCCATGGCAGACCAGACCAGCTCGAGCATCGTGATCGACGCGACCCCCGAGCAGGTCATGGCCGTCATCGCCGACTTCCCTGCCTATCCCGAGTGGGCGCAGGGGATGCGCACGGCGGAGGTGCGATCCACCTTCCCGGACGGTCGCGCCGAGGAGGTGTTCTTCGAGATCGAGGCCAGCCCGATCAAGGACGCCTACACCCTGGTCTACGACTGGGAGGGCGAGCACAAGGTCGCGTGGACCCTGGGCTCGGGCAAGATGATGAAGCGCCTCGACGGCTCCTACGTCCTCGCGCCGAAGGGCGACGCGACCGAGGTCACCTACCGGCTCGCGGTCGAGCTCAGCATCCCGATGATCGGGATGCTGAAGCGCAAGGCGGAGAAGGTCATCATCGACACCGCGCTCAAGGGTCTCAAGAAGCGTGTGGAGACCGTCGCCTGATCCGCCGCGGTCAGGCTAGGGGTGGTTCGTGCGCATCGTTCTCTTCACCGGCAAGGGCGGCGTCGGCAAGACGACCGCGGCCGCCGGTACGGCGACGCTCGCGGCGCGACGCGGTGAGCGGACGCTCGTGCTGTCGACCGATGCTGCGCACTCCTTGGCGGACGCGTTCGGGATCCGCGCGTCCAGCGAGCCTGACGAGGTCGAGTCGAACCTCTGGGTGCAGCACGTCGACGCCCAACGACGTTTCGAGCAGTCGTGGGCGGAGATCCAGCGCTACCTGCTGACGGTGCTGCAGGGCGACCGGCGTCGACCCCATCACCGCCGAGGAGCTGACCGTGATCCCCGGGGCGGAGGAGGTCTTCGCCCTGCTCGAGCTGCGTGCGCAGGCACGTTCGGAACGCTGGGACGTCATCGTCGTCGACTGCGCCCCGACCGCGGAGACGCTGCGTCTGCTGGCCCTGCCCGAGGCGCTGGGGTGGTACATGGACCGCGTCCTGCCGATGGAGCGTCGCATCGTCAAGGCCCTCAGGCCAGTGTTGTCACGGGCGACGGGGGTGCCCATGCCGGAGGACTCGGTCTTCGACGCCCTCCAGCGGCTGCACGACGACCTCCACGAGGTCCAGGAGCTGCTGACGGGCAAGGAGGCGAGCGTCCGCCTCGTGCTGACCCCGGAGGCCGTGGTCGTCGCTGAGGCTCGACGGTCGCTGACGTCGCTGTCACTCTTCGGCTACCGCGTCGACGGGGTCATCGCGAACCGGATCTTCCCCGACCACGCCGGCGACCCGTGGCGCGACCAGTGGGTCGCGGCCCAACGAGGGGTGCTGGCGGAGATCGAGCAGTCCTTCCCCGAGCTGCCGATCTGGCGGTCCGGCTACCGGCCCAGCGAGCCGGTCGGCGTCGACGAGCTGCACCGGCTGGTCCAGGAGGCCTACGGCGACGGACGACCCGTTGGCGCTGCCGGTCGGGGACGGTCCCTTGACCATCACGCGCCGCGACGACGGCGCCGTGCTGCGTATCGACCTGCCGTTCGCGCAACGAGGCGACGTCGACCTGGCCCGCCACGGAGACGAGCTGGTGATCAGCGTCGGGTCGTACCGACGTCTGCTGGCACTGCCGTCGTCCTTGGCGCGGCTGAAGGTGGCCGGAGCGCGGGTGGAGCCAGGAGCGCTCGAGGTGCGGTTCCGCGCCGAGCCGACGGAGGCGAGACTGATGAGCAGTCCGACCGGTGACGCAGGCCCGCACGGCGGAGGGCCGGCGAGAGCGACACCTCGGGGCCGGAGGTGGGATCGGTCGCCGAGGAGGCAGCCAAGCTCGTCGGCGCGCTCTCGGACTGGGCTCGCGACCAGGGCGGACGCGGGACTCGGCGCGGCGGTTGCCGGCTCGGTGGCCGGTCTGGCCGACCTCGCGCGGGACCTCGAGGGTCACGTCGCCGGGGACAACTGCACCTACTGCCCGGTGTGCCGGCTCATCGGGCTGGTCCGCGCGACCTCCCCGGAGGTCAAGGGGCACCTGGCGACGGCGACGACAGCGCTCCTCCAGGCGGCGATGAGCGCGATGGCCACCCAGGTGCCCGACGAGCGGCGACTCACGTGACACGGGTGTCGAGAAGATCGATCTCGACTCCGACCTCGCCTCGGAGTCGGAGACGTGGGACTGAGGTGGCGGCGCCCGGCTACTGGTCGAGCGAGGGCTGACCTGGGGGCACCTTGACCGTCGCGCCGCGCGCGTTGGTCACCCTGATGCATGCCTTGTTGCCGTTCGCCTTGACCACGCCCTGGACGACGACGGGCCCCTGGTCGAACCCGAAGCACGAGTTTCCGTTGAAGTCCAGCTTCGAGGCCGGGAGATAGACCGTGCCGGAGATCTGGGTGATGCCGTTGCCCTGGATACTCAGGTTGTTGCTGTTGTCGCGGTCGTAGACGATGGCCAGATCCGCGTAGGTCCCCGTCGTCGGCGCCGAGATGGACGCGAATCCGTTCTTGAAGTCGAGGTAGCCGTTGGGCGACTTGGCGTAGAGGGTGACACCGATGCCGCTGACGACGGTGTTGTTGCCGATGGTCCACGTGTTGTTGATGACGTAGAGACCAGGGCTGAGGACACAGGTGACGTTGTTCCCCAGGGATGATCGGTTGGTTGTAGATCCCCGGCCCACCGCCCACAGCCGCACGGGTTCGTCTTCACCGTCAGGGACGACGTGTTGAACGGCAGCGACCAGGCCCGCGAGCGGGTCCGGGAAGGCTGCAGTCTTGATCGGCGGTGGCGTGAAGTTGCCGCCCGCCACGGTGCCCACGACGCCGATGGTGCCGCCCGTGACCGTCCAGTCCGGGATGATCCAGTCACTGTTCGGGCCTGCTGTCACGTCGCCGTTGACCCGGATGGAGCTGCCGGTGACGGAGAAGTCGGCGTTCTCGGCGTCGACGCTGGCGAGGAAGCACAGGCCGCACTCGTCGGGCGGAAGCTGGTTCACCTGGGCCCTCGCCATGCTGCTGACCGTGATGGAGGACTTCCCGGCGAGTGCTCCGAAGCCTGTCTTGACATCCATCAGGGGCATGGAGACCCAGACCCTCTGGGGAGTGGTCAGGTTGTCGAAGGCTATGCACGGAGGGGCGCCGCTCGGTGTGACGTAGGTGCTGGGCGTCGTCGGCTTCCCGGTGCTCGTGCACACGCTCGAGTCGCCCCACGCCGTCGGCTTCACCCCGAAGTTCGACTCGGCGTACGCCTTGACCGCGACGACCGCGTCGCGGGACGCAGGGGGGCTGCCCGCCGGAGGGGCTCTGACAGGTGCCGTCGGGATACAGGACGTTCGCGCCGGCCAGAGCGGCGGCGTCTGCCGAGTTCTGCGACTGGCGGCGCATGTCCCGAGCCTGGCTGACGTCGACGACGATGCCGGCCAGCACGAACAGGACGACGGCGCACACGGCGACGAGGACCGCGACCGCCCCACCTTCGTCTGCGTGCCCTGCGCCGGTCGCTCACGTGCACCACCCGAACTTGGAAGCATCGGCCGTCGCCGGCCAGACCGTGGGACTGGCCACGAGAATCGCGGGTTCGTCGACCTCGATGGACATCTGGACGCGGGACCGGATGGTGCCGTCGGAGGGCAGCGGAGTGATCCCGGTCGTGCCCGTCTCCTTGGTCATCACGCAGACCACGAGACGCTTCGACTTCGCCCAGCCGTCCGGAGCCTTCACCATGGCCGTCGACGAGCCGGCGACGGGGGCGGCCTGCTCGACTGCCTGGCACGCCGTCTTCGCGAGCACGGTCACGGCCGCGGGGCTCGAGCAGGTCGACAGCTGCACGACTGCCGAGCCGGCCGGCCTCGCGGACGGCCTGGCGGCTGCTGCTGGCGTCGTTGAACCAGAGGGCGTAGTCGATGATCCCGAACAGCAGCGGGAACAGCACGACGCTGACCAGCGCGAACTCGACCGCGGCGGCACCGTTCTCGCGGCCGTGACGTCGCCCTCTGCTCCTCGGCACAGCGCACTCCTCATCGACGCGCTGCCGGGCAGCGCGCGCTCCCTCGGGCTAGTCAACCCGCCGTGCCCCATCGTACGCAGAAGGAAACGCCCAGCGGAGGGTGATTGTCCTGATTTGGGCGCCCTTCGTCGCGGGGGGCGCGCCTCAGAGTCGCGCGCCGTCGTCCCAGCCGTCGCTGGGCCCGCGTCGCATGGTCGCGACGAGGTAGACGAAGCCACCGATGAAGGTGAACCCCAGCAGCGTCGTGATCCACGACGGCAGGCTGATGCTCAGCAGCAGCGCACCGAGCATCAGGGTCGGACTGCCGAACAGCGCGAGCCAGGCGAGGCCGCGGTTCGGCTCCGGCCAGGGCAGTGGGGGCGGCTCGGGCGGCACGAAGTGACTCCTCGTGATCCGGCGGTGGCTGAGGTTCCTGCTCGCCGGCCAGCCGGAAGAGGCCCGGTGACACGACCGGTCCGTCGCCGGTCGGTGGCGCGGCCGACGCCGGAGGCTCGACGGGGTCGGGCGTCGGCAGCGGCGGTCGCTCGCCGTAGTTCTCCACGATCGAGCGGAACACCGCGTCGAAGTCGTCGGAGCGGTCGTCGACCTCGTCCGACGCCTCGGTGGAGCCGTCGATCGGGCTCGGACTCGCGTTCCTCGGCGTGCTCACCGGCGTGCTCCTCGGTGTGCTCGCCGACCTGGTCCTCGGCCTGGTCCTCCGGCGGGTCCTCGGGCCGGTCGGGCCCGGCCCCGTTCACGAGGGGTGCGCGGTCACGCGCTCCACGAAGGCCGAGGACTCCTTCTCGATGCGTGGGGCGTCGTTGTCCAGCGTCGCCACGTGGTAGCTGTCCTCGAGCGTGACCTCGGTGACGTCGCGGGAGGAGACCGACGTCAGCAGGAGGTCGTGGGACCCCGGGTCCGCGACGTGGTCCTCGAGCAGAACGTACGACGAGCAGCGGCTGGGTCACCTGCGGCAGCCGCGGCCGGAGGTGACGGTAGAGCTTGAGCAGCTCGTGCGCCGCCTTGAGGGGGAGCCGGTCGTAGCCGTGCTCGGTGACGCCGGGCTTCTTGATGTCGTCGGCGATGCCGGCGAACGAGCCGACGAGGTGCTTGATCACCGGTGCCGCGAAACGTCGTGGGTCCTTGTTGTCGATCGACACGTTGACCGACATCACCCCGGCCACCTCCGGACCCCGCTCGGCCGCCAGCAGGAGGGACAGCGTGGCCCCCATGGAGAGGCCACCGGTGACCACCGAGTCGCACGTCTCGAGCAAGGAGTCGAAGGCTCGCTCGACCTCGCCGTACCACTGCTGCCACGTGGTCGTGTTCAGGTCCCGCCAGGTGGTGCCGTGACCCGGTAGCCGCGGGACGGAGACGGCGTACCCTTCGGCGGCGAGGTGCTCGCCCCAGGGCCGCACCGACGCGGGTGAGCCGGTGAAGCCGTGGCAGAGAAGGACCCCGACGCGGCGACCGTTCGGCGCCGCCGAGCCCTCGGCCGACCAGGCGTCCACGACGGGGGACACGCTCACGGAAACTCCCGGGTGGTGCGAGACGAGACGGGACGCTGCATCGTGTCACGCGAGGCGGATCGGGGCTAGGGTGCCCCTGAGGAAACGGGAGGTCTGGGTGTTCTACTGGGTGCTGAAGCTGGTCCTGCTGGGACCGGTTCTGAGGCTCGTGTTCCGTCCGCACGTCGAGGGCGAGGAGAACCTCCCCGAGGGCGGCGCCGCGATCCTGGCGAGCAACCACCTGTCCTACAGCGACTGGCTGTTCATGCCGTTGACGATCCCGCGACGCGTCACCTTCGTGGCGAAGGCGGAGTACTTCAACACCCCCGGCATCAAGGGGTGGCTGCAGAAGAAGTTCTTCTCCGGAGCCGGCCAGGTGCCCATCGACAGGTCCGGCGCCAGCGCCGCCGAGGGTGCGCTCAGCTCGGCCAAGCGGATCCTCGACGAGGGTGAGCTCTTCGGGATCTTCCCCGAGGGCACCCGCTCGCACGACGGCAAGCTCTACCGCGGCAAGACCGGCGTGGCACGCCTTGCGCTCGAGACCGGGGTGCCGGTCATCCCGGTGGCGGTCGTCGGCACCGACGTGGTCGCGCCCCCGGGCAAGAAGTTCGGCTCCTACACCCGCCCGGTGGTGCGCTTCGGCAAGCCGCTGGACTTCTCCCGCTACGAGGGGCTGGAGAACGACCGCTACATCCTGCGCTCCATCACCGACGAGATCATGTACGAGATCATGCGCCTCTCGGGCCAGGAGTACGTCGACGTCTACGCCTCACGGGCCAAGCAGCTCGACAAGGAGGCGGCGGACAAGGCCAAGGAGGCCAAGCGGTCCGCCGCCGAGTCGCGCGACCCCGACCTCAAGGCCTCCTGACCCGGGCAACCGGCTCCCGCCGTGGCTGACGTCGACCCGGAGGAGCTGCGACTCGTCGCGGAGGACCTGTACGGCGGTCCTGCCCGGCGACTTCGTGGCCAGGCGCGGTGCTGCGGTCAAGCGCCTCAAGGGAGCGGGGGACAAGGTCACGGCCGCGGCGGTGGCTGAGCTGCGTCGTCCGACCCAGTCGGCGTGGGCGGTGAACCTGCTGGTGCGCGAGCACGGTGAGCTGGTCGGCGAGCTTCTCGAGCTGGGCACTGTCGCTGCGCGAGGCCCAGGCCTCGCTCGACGCCGACCACCCTGCGCGAGCTCACCCGCGAGCGGCGGCGCCTGGTCGCCCGGGTCGCCTCGGCCGCGGGGTCGGCCGTCGCCGACGAGGGGCAGCGCTCAGCGAGGCCTCGCGGCGTCAGGTCGAGGACACCCTGCAGGCGGCGGTCGTCGACGCCGAGCTCGCCGAGGTGGTGCGCTCCGGCCTGCTGGTGCAGCCGCTCAGCTCCACGGGCCTGGCCTCGCTGGCCGACGTCCAGGCCATCCCGGGTGCGGCACGGCTCGAGCTCGTACGCGGGTCGGAGGCGAAGGCCGCGAGAGGGTCCGGTCCGCCGAGGTCCGACCGCGTCGAGGACGGGCGACGACAGCGACGCCACGCGCGAGCGGGAGGCCTCGCGTGCGGAGGCGGAGCGGGTGACCGAGGAACGTCGTCGGGTCCGGGAACGCACGCGGCTGCAGAAGGTCCGCGAGACCGAGCAGCGCGCCGTACGAGCCTCGGACTCCGAGGTGGCGCGGCTCGAGCAGGACGTCGACACCGCGCGGTCGCGCCTGGTCCGGGCCGAGGCTGAGCTCGAGCGTGCGACGGCGAAGCAGCAGGACGTTCGCGCGCGGTTGCAGGCCGTCGAGCAGGCGCTCGACGCGCTGTCCTGACAGCCGTCTCGCACGACACGCCCACTCGCGCCGCACGACACGCCCACTCGCGCCGCACGACACGCCCACTCGCGCCGCACGACACGCCCACTCGCCGGGGGGAAGGGAGGGGCTCAGACGAGGGTGACGGGGAGGGTGAGGCCGTGGAAGCAGGCCGGGTCCGTCACGCCGGCACTCTCGCCGGTGGCGAGGATCTCCGGCAGCGCCTCCAGCGGTACGTCGATCCGCCGGCAGCGGGGCGCGTCCCAGGCGCCGGTGGCCGGGTCGACGAGGCCGAGCCGTCGGGCGTGGCCGGGGTCGGTGACGTGCCAGGTGCCGCGCGTCATCCGGGCCACCACGTAGGACTCGACGGTCCCCACGGCGTAGCGCCCGGCCGTGACCAGCGCCCACGTGTGAGGCTCGTGGCCGGCCAACCACGCGAGCACGGCCCCGGGTCCCGCGGTGCGACCGACGGCCGCTCCGCGCTCGTCGGACGGCAGGACCGCCGGGCGGGCCGCGCCGAGGGTCTCGGCGTCCCACACGACGAGGGTGGGGTCGGCGGTGACCTCGACCCGACGGGGGCGGGGCTGTGGTCGAGCACCGACCGGGTGACGGCCAGGACAGCCCTCCAGACGCCTTCGGGCGACTGCTCGAGCCGGCCGGAGCCGGGCGACTGGTGCGCCAGGTCGAACACGGCGGCCCCGCCGCCGGACACCGTGGCCGTGATCGACCCCGCCCGGACGTGGAGGGACAGGACGCTCACGTGGTCTCGCGCAGGATCGCCAGCACGCGCCGGTCGACCCAGTCGGGCCCCGACGCGCATCTCGTAGTTCTCCGTGCCCACCCACGCGTCGAAGTCGGCGTGACCCAGACCGGTGGCCCGCGACTCCAGCTCGGAGCGGAGGGCGTCGTCGACGGTGACCCTCTCCTCCTCGGTCGAGGCGGTCAGGTAGAGGTCGTGCAGCTCGACCAGCCGCGCCAGCTCGCCGCACGGGTCGCGGTGGTCGTCGACGCGCAGGTCGACCGCGATGTCGTCTCCGCCGTCGTAGCCGGCGCCCTCGCTGACGACGAAGAGGGCGGCGCTCTGACGCCCGCGCCGGTCGCCCCCGGCGTCGTCGCCGGCGCGCAGGGCGGCCAGCAGCCGGTGGCCCAGCGGCGCTGACTCGTCGGAAGCCTCCCAGGCCGCCAGCATCTCGGCCACCACCTCGGGGCCGACCAGGATGTTGCCCTGGACCGCGACGCCGGTCTCGACGATGCCGCCGGCCCAGTCGAGGCAGGCGGTGCCGGTGTAGGAGGCCGCGTTGCCGTCGACGTCGATGATGCCGACCTGACGGTGGTCGCGGCCCTCGTCGTCGTCGATCATCCGCTCGAGCGCGGCGGCGGCGGTGGCGCCCTCGGCCATCAGCGAGAGGCCCACCGGCTTGAAGACGACGTTGGCGGACGCCTGGGTGGCGACCGCACCGATGCCGGCCACGGCGGCGGGCACGGCCGAGCCGACCCCCAGGAACTTGGACGCGACGGCGACGCCCCAGGCGCTCCCGTCGGCCGATCGGGCGACGATCGAGAAGGTCATGGGTGCGACCGTAGCGCCGCGGTCACTGGAACGTTCAAACGCTTCTTCGCTACGGTGCTGTCATGCGTATCGGAGTGCTCACCGGTGGTGGCGACTGTCCTGGTCTCAACGCGGTCATCCGCGCCGTCGTGCGGAAGGGGGTCGGGACCTACGGGTTCGAGTTCGTCGGCTTCCGCGACGGGTGGCGCGGCCCGCTCGAGAACCTGACCACGCCGCTCGGCGTGGACCAGGTGCGTGGCATCCTGCCGCGCGGCGGGACGATCCTGAAGTCCTCGCGCACCAACCCGTTCAAGGTCGACAACGGCGTGGAGCGCATCAAGGAGAACCTCGCCGCGAACGGGGTCGACGCCCTGATCGCCATCGGCGGCGAGGACACCCTGGGCGTCGCGACCAAGCTCGCCGACGCCGGCGTCAACGTCGTCGGGCGTGCCGAAGACCATCG
Source organism: uncultured Actinomycetota bacterium (assembly GCA_963790225.1). GTDB lineage: Bacteria > Actinomycetota > Actinomycetes > Propionibacteriales > Nocardioidaceae > Marmoricola_A. Next base: position 158,993 of record CAWBNX010000001.1, read on the forward strand.
ACAACGACCTGTCGGGCACCGACTTCACCTTCGGCTTCGACACCGCGGTCAACATCGCGATGGAGGCCATCGACCGACTCCACACCACGGCCGAGTCGCACCACCGCGTCCTCGTCGTCGAGGTCATGGGCCGTCACGCCGGCTGGATCGCGCTCCACGCCGGCATGGCCGGTGGCGCCAACATCATCCTGATCCCCGAGAAGCCCTTCGACATCGACCAGGTGTGCGAGTACGTCGAGCGGCGGTTCCAGACCCAGTACACCCCGATCGTGGTCGTCTCGGAGGGAGCCGTGCCGGTCGAGGGCGGCGACATGACGCTGGTCAGCGGCGAGAAGGACGCCTTCGGCCACGTCCGCCTCGGCGGCATCGGCGACCGCCTGGCCGGCGAGATCGAGGACCGCACCGGCAAGGAGGCTCGCGCGGTCGTCCTCGGCCACGTCCAGCGCGGTGGCACGCCGACGGCCTTCGACCGCTGGCTCGCGACGCGCTTCGGCCTCCAGGCCGTGACCGCCGTCGCCGAGGGTGACTTCGGCACGATGGTCGCGCTGCGCGGCAAGGACATCGTCCGGGTGCCGCTGCTCGAGGGCACCGGCGAGCTCAAGGTCGTCTCGCCCGAGGAGTACGCCGAGGCCGAGGTCTTCTTCGGCTGATCCCGCGCGGCACGCAACCTCCGACGCCCGGTTCCCCGTATGTAGTGGTGACCGCGTCCCTGACCGGGAGGCGCACCAGGGACGAGGAGACGACGTGGCGGCTCGGCACGACGCGGAGTTCGAGGTCTTCGCCGCCTCGGCGTGGCCCCGGCTGCGCTGGACGGCGTACCTGCTGGTGGGCGACCACCACCACGCCGAGGACCTGGCTCGCAGACGGCCCTGGCACGCACCTACGCCGCCTGGCCGCGGATCCGCCAGGCGGACGACGCGCTCGGCTACGCCCGGCGCACGCTGGTGAACGCCAACATCGACCGGCTGCGCCGGCGGCGGGTCACCGAGGTCCCGGTCGCGTCGTACGACGAGCGGGGGCCCGGTCTCGAGACGACCGGCGCCCTCGAGGAGCGCGACGAGGTCGTGCGGCTGCTGGCCGGTCTCGGCGTGCAGGAACGACGCGTCCTGGTCCTGCGCTACGTCTACGACCTCACCGAGGCCGCGATCGCCGACGAGCTCGGCATCAGTCGCGGCACCGTCAAGAGCGCGGCCAGCAGGGCGCTGGCCAAGCTGCGGGACCGGCACGCCTCGGCGCAACCGGGCCGCTACCGCGTCCCCGAGCTGGTCCCGGACGCCGCGCGCGACCGGGACGGAGAGTGAGAGCGCCATGCAGGTCGACCAGGTCATCGAGGTCATCCAGCGCGGGGACACCGCATCCCCGGCACCCGGACCGGACCTCGACGCGGTCCGGTCCCGGGGCCGCGCCCTCCGACGCCGTCGTCGCACTGCCGTGGGCGCCGGGGTCGTCGGGCTCGGGGTCGCGGCCTCCGCGCTCGTGGCCCTCACCGTCGGCGGGAGCCCCGCCGGGGACCAGCCGTCCCTGGGCGTGGCCGGCACGACCGCAGGACGACGCCCTCACACCGTGGGAGCAGCGCGCCCTGGACGCCGCCGGGCCCGGTGCCTACGCCGTCGCCGGCACCGTCGTCGTCCCCGGCCCCTCGACACCGCCGACGACGTGTCGAACCTGCGCTTCCGGGCCCGAGCCAGCTGGGCGGCGACCCGGTGGCGCTCGGCTGGCACGGCTACACCGACCCCGGCTACGTCGCGTCCACCGTCACCTACCCCGACATCGTCGAGCAGCGCCAGATGCTCGACGACCGCGAGGGCAAGGACGTCGTCGCCGACAACGGACCGGTCTCGCTGGGCTGCCTGAGCGACGGCACCGAGCCCTGCAGCCCGGCCGTCCTCGTGCCGGGGGAGGGTGAGGAGTGGTTCTACCTCTACGGACTGGGCACCGACGACTTCCTGGCAGCCGGGCGCCGACATGGAGCTGTTCGTCGACGACGTCTACGGGCGCTCGGGTGCCACGTCGTCGATCATCGGAGGCTTCGACGGGGTGCGCCCGACGGGTCGAGCTGACCCTGGCCGACGGCACGGTGCAGGCCGCGTCGATCGACGCCGGGGTCATGTCGGCGGGAGACACCCTGTTCTGGGCCGAGACGCCCGTCGAGGTGACTCGCGTGACGGCGTACGACAGCGACGGCGAGGTCGTGCAGGAGCGGCGGTGCGGGAGTGCGTCGGCGGGGTCGACTGCGAGGTCCGCTGACCACGGGCGTCGCCCGTCCGTCGCCCGGTCCGGCCTCGGAGGGCGGCGGACGGGAGGACGCGGTCGCGCCGCCTAGAATCGAAGTACGTGACCTTCCCCGACCTCGCGACCCTGCACGCCCAGGGCGCGGCCCAGCAGCCGACCTGGAACGACCGTGACGCGGTCGACGCCACCCTCGCGCGACTGCGCGCCGTCCCCCCGCTCGTCTTCGCCGGTGAGTGCGACGATCTCAAGGCCAAGCTCGCCGCCGTGACCCGCGGAGAGGCGTTCCTGCTCCAGGGCGGCGACTGCGCGGAGACCCTCGAGGGCGCCACCGCCGACAACGTGCGCGCCAAGCTGCGGGTCCTGCTGCAGATGGCGGTCGTGCTGACCTACGCCGCCTCCGTGCCCGTGGTGAAGCTGGGCCGTATCGCCGGGCAGTACGCCAAGCCGCGCTCCTCCGACCTCGAGACCCGCGACGGTGTGACGCTGCCGGCGTACCGCGGCGACGCCGTCAACGGCTACGACTTCACGCCCGAGTCGCGCGAGCACCGCCCGGAGCGTCTGCTCGACGTCTACAACACCTCCGCGGCGACGCTGAACCTCGTGCGTGCCTTCGTCACCGGCGGCTACGCGGACCTCCGGCAGGTCCACGACTGGAACACCGACTTCGTCCGCTCGTCCCCGGTGGGCAAGCGCTACGAGCGGCTGGCGCGCGAGATCCAGCGGGCGCTGACCTTCATGGAGGCCATCGGCGCCGACCCGGACGAGTTCCACCGGGTCGACTTCCACTCCAGCCACGAGGCGCTCATCCTCGAGTACGAGCACGCGCTGACCCGCATCGACAGCCGCACCGACAAGCCGTACGACGTCTCGGGCCACTTCCTGTGGATCGGCGAGCGCACCCGCCAGCTCGACGGCGCGCACGTCGAGATGCTCAGCCACATCCAGAACCCGATCGGCGTGAAGCTCGGCCCCACCACCTCGGCCGACGACGCGATCGCGCTGGCGCAGAAGCTGAACCCGGAGAACGAGCCGGGCCGCCTGACCTTCATCACCCGCATGGGGGCCACGCGCATCCGCGAGGCGCTGCCCGAGCTCGTCGAGAAGGTCACCGCCGCCGGCATCCAGGTCGCCTGGGTCTGCGACCCCATGCACGGCAACACCTTCGAGGCCTCCAGCGGCTACAAGACCCGTCGCTTCGAGGACGTCATGGACGAGGTCCAGGGCTTCTTCGACGTGCACCGCGCGCTCGGCACCTGGCCGGGCGGGCTGCACGTCGAGCTCACCGGCGACAACGTCACCGAGTGCGTCGGCGGCGGCGAGGACCTCCTCGAGGCCGACCTGGCCCACTCCTACGAGTCGGTGTGCGACCCGCGGCTCAACCGCGTGCAGTCGCTGGAGCTGGCGTTCCTGGTGGCCGAGATGCTCTCCGAGGTCCACGTCGTCGTCGAGGACTGAGCGTTCTCTAGGGTGGCTCGCGTGATCGACCTCCGCAGCGACACCGTCACCCGCCCCACCCCCTCCATGCGCCGCGCCATGGCCGAGGCCGAGGTCGGTGACGACGTCTACGGCGAGGACCCCACGGTCCGCGCCCTCGAGGAGAAGGTGGCCGGCCTGCTGGGCAAGGAGGCGGCGCTGTTCACCGCCACCGGCTCGTTGGCCAACGTGCTGGCCGTCCGGTCGCTGGTCGGCGTCGGGCAGGAGGTGCTCTGCGAGGCGTCCGCCCACATCGCGCGCGCCGAGCTCGGCGTGCACGCCGCCGTCACGGGCCTGACCATGCGGACCTGGGTCGGGCAGCCGCTCGACCTGGGCACGATCGCCTCGATGTTCGCCCCCGACATGGGGCCGTTCTTCGTGCCGACCCGCGCGATCTCGGTCGAGAACACCCACAACTTCGGTGGGGGAGCGGTCATCGGCATCGACGAGCTCCGCTCGCTGCGGGAGTACGCCGACGGTCGTGGCGTCGGTGTGCACCTCGACGGGGCACGGCTGTGGAACGCCCACGTCGCCACCGGCACCCCGCTCACGGCGTACGGCGAGGTGGCCGACGTCCTGGCGGTCTGCCTCAGCAAGGGGCTCGGCGCACCCATCGGGTCACTGGCGGTCGGGTCCGCCGACGCGATGGCCGAGGCCCGCGTCTGGCGCAAGCGGCTCGGCGGGGGGATGCGGCAGGTCGGGGTGCTGGCCGCTGCCGGCATCCACGCCCTCGACCACCACCTCGAGCGCCTGGGCGAGGACCACGAGCACGCGGGCGTCCTGGCCGAGGCCTGCGGCGTCGACCCCGCGGGCGTCGACACCAACATCGTCGTGGTCCCGCACCCCGACCCGGCCCGTGTCGTGGCCGCGGCCCGTGCGGAGGGCGTGCTCGTCAGCGCCGTCGGCGCCACCTCGCTGCGGCTCGTGACCCACCTCGACGTCGACCGCGCCGCTGTGGACCGAGCCGCCGCGATCCTCCCGCCGCTGCTGGCCTGACGTCCGGCCGCGCAACGCGCATGTAACGCGGGGTTATGGACACCGACCAAGGCGCACACCCCTTGCGGGGCGTCCACAACCCTCGGTCGGAGGGACCGGCGCACCCTGGTCAGACCGTCGTGCGCACCTTCGCCCCGGCATCGTGGCGACCCAGCACCGGCGGCAGCTGGCGCATCGCCTGGGCCAGCGACCGCAGGTCGCTGCCGAGCACCGCCTGCGGACCGTCGCAGAGCGCCTCCTCCGGGTTCGGGTGCACGTCGACGATGACGCCGTCGGCGCCCACCGCGACCGCCGCTCGCGACAGCGGTACGACGAGCTCGCGCAGGCCGGCCGCGTGGGACGGGTCCACGATGATCGGCAGGTGGCTCTTGGCCTGCACCACGGGGATCGCGGAGATGTCGAGGGTGTTGCGGGTGGCGGGCTCGAAGGTCCGGATGCCGCGCTCGCACAGCACGATGTCGAGGTTGCCACGCTGGGCGATGTACTCCGCGGCCATCAGCCACTCCTCGATCGTGGCGGTCATGCCGCGCTTGAGCAGCACGGGCTTGCCGGCGTCGCCGGCGGCCTGGAGCAGCCCGAAGTTGGCCATGTTGCGGGTGCCGATCTGCAGCATGTCGGCGTGCTCGGCGACCACCGGGACGTCGCGCGCGTCGACGACCTCGGTCACGACCGGCAGCCCGGTCGCCTCACGCACGGCGGCAGGATCTCCAGGCCGCGGACGCCGAGACCCTGGAAGGCGTACGGCGACGTGCGGGGCTTGAAGGCTCCGCCACGCATGATCGAGGCTCCGGCGGCCTTGGCCATCTCGACGGCCTCGAGCGTCTGCTGCTCCGACTCGACGGCGCACGGACCGGCGATGAAGGTGAAGGTGTCGGGCCCGATCGGCACCTGGTGGCCGGCCGGACCGACCCACACCGTGCTGCGGTCGGCGTGGTGCTGGCGACTGACCAGCTTGAACGGGTCGGAGATGCGGTGCACGTCCGCGACGCCCGGCAGCGTGCGCAGGTTGAGGCCGTGGAAGGAGTCGACGTCCCCGACCAGGCCGATGATCGTGCGCACCAGTCCCTTGCTGACGAACGCCGACCCTCCGACGCCCTCGACCTTCTCCACCACGTGCGCGACGTCCGCGTCCGTGGCCTCCGGCGCCATCACGACGACCATGGGTTCCTCTTCTCTGTGGGCCCGGGTGAGCGGGATCGGTGGGTCGCCCCGTGCTCGAGACATGCGAAACGCCCCTCGCGCGAGCCAGGGGCGTCGGTGGAGCAGCGAGCGTCGTCTAGCCGAGCCGGCTGCCCGGGCACCCCGAGCGGCAAGCGAAGACATAGGTCCACGAGCGCTGCACAGGTCAAGGCTAGGGGCGGGTCCGGTCGACGTCACCGTCGGTCCGGCATGCGGACGCCGGTCCGACGCGGTACGCCGTACGGCGGCGGGTGCCGACGCTTCCTCGCCAGGGTTGTGGACGCCTCCCACGGGGTGTCAGCCTTGTCCGGCGTCCATAACCCCGCGTTACATGGTGCGTACGGCGAGGAGGGCCGGCTGCGCGGCGTGGGAACCGTGTGACGGGTGTGGCGTTCGCGTAGATTCCCCCGTATGGCGACCCGTACGTCTTCCCCACCGCGGTCGCGAGCGGCCGGCAGCACCAAGACCTCGTCCCGGAGCACCACCGGGACGAGCTCGCGGAGCAGCGGCAGCTCGAGGTCGCGGTCGTCCGGCAGCCAGGCACGCCGCACCTCGGCCAAGGGCCGCTCGTCGAAGACGAGGCGCCCCGCACCCCGGGCCGTGCGCAGCGGACCTGGCCCGATCGCGCGTGCCTTCGGCGCACTCGGTCACGGTCTGCAGAGCTTCTGGCTCGGGGTGGCCCACGTGCTCGGCGGCATCGTGCGCCGGGTCACCGGCGCCGCCCGCGAGCTCGACGCCGACCACCGTCGCGACGGCCTCGGACTCACCCTCGTCGGCCTCTCCGTCGTCGTCGCCGCCTCCGTGTGGTGGCGCGTGCCCGGCGGCGTCGGGGAGACCACCCGCACCGTCGTGAACGGCTCGGTCGGGCTGCTCGGCTGGTTCGTCCCGCTGGCGCTGCTGGCCGTCGGCGTCGTCACCATGCGCAACCCGGAGACGTCCGGACCGGCCGGTCGCCAGGTGATCGGCTGGACCGCCCTGCTCTTCGGCGTCCTCGGGCTGGTCCACATCAGCCACGGCAGCCCGCGCGGCACCCAGACCCAGGCGCTGCACGAGGCCGGCGGAGCGGTCGGCTTCGTCGTGGGCTCGCTGTCGACCGACCTGCTGCGCAGCACCCTGGTCGCCGTGCCGCTCCTCGCCCTCATGGCGATCTTCGGGCTCCTCGTCGTGACCGCGACGCCCGTCTACCGCATCCCCGAGCGCTTCGCGGCCGCCCGCGACCTGGTGCTGGGCCGCCGCCACGCGGCAACCGACGACACCGGTCCCGAGGCGCTCGTGCCCGAGCAGCCCGCCCGCCGCGGCCGCACCCGCCGCCGGCAGGGCTCCCTGGCGGGCAGCGGATCCGACGACGACTTCCTGCCCGAGGGCGACCCCGCCTACGACAGCCCGGTCGCCGTCGAGCCGGACCCCTCGGTCGGCCGCCGCAGGCGCGGACGCTCGTCCTCCCCGGGCTCGCCAGCTTCGCCCGCCTCGGACGCCGTCGCCGCGGCGCCCGATGCGGTCGCGGTCGCCCTGGCCGGGTTGGGGGAGGAGCGCGACGAGGCCCCTGAGCAGGTCGAGCCGCCGCCGCACACACCGCTGCCCGCTCGCGTCGAGCAGCTCGCACTGTCCGGCGACATCGCCTACTCGCTGCCCGGCAACGAGGTGCTCAAGCCCGGCAGCGTCCACAAGGCGAGGTCCAAGGCGTCCGACGAGGTCGTGGCGCGGTTGACCGAGGTGCTCGAGCAGTTCGACATCGACGCCCAGGTCACCGGCTACACCCGCGGCCCGACCGTCACGCGCTACGAGGTCGAGCTCGGCCCTGCGGTCAAGGTCGAGAAGGTCACCGCGCTGGGCAGGAACATCGCCTACGCCGTCGCGTCGGCCGACGTGCGCATCCTGTCGCCGATCCCGGGCAAGAGCGCCATCGGTATCGAGATCCCGAACATCGACAAGGAGATCGTCTCCCTCGGTGACGTGCTGCGCTCCAACAACGCCCGCAACGACCACCACCCGATGATCGTGGGGCTCGGCAAGGACGTCGAGGGCGGCTTCGTCGTCGCCAACCTCGCCAAGATGCCCCACCTGCTGGTGGCCGGCGCCACCGGCTCGGGCAAGTCGAGCTTCATCAACTCGATGATCAGCTCGCTGCTCATGCGCTCCACGCCCGACGAGGTCCGGATGATCCTGGTCGACCCCAAGCGGGTCGAGCTGAACGCCTACGAGGGCATCCCGCACCTCATCACGCCCATCATCACCAGCCCCAAGAAGGCCTCCGAGGCCCTGGCGTGGGTCGTGCGCGAGATGGACATGAGGTACGACGACCTCGCCGCGTTCGGCTTCCGGCACGTCGACGACTTCAACAAGGCCGTCCGGGCCGGCAAGGTGCAGGTGCCGCAGGGCAGCGAGCGCGTGCTGGCGCCGTACCCGTATCTCCTCGTGGTGGTCGACGAGCTCGCCGACCTCATGATGGTCGCCCCACGCGACGTCGAGGACGCCGTCGTCCGCATCACCCAGCTCGCGCGCGCGGCCGGCATCCACCTGATCCTGGCCACGCAGCGACCCAGCGTCGACGTCGTGACCGGTCTCATCAAGGCCAACGTGCCGTCGCGCCTGGCTTTCGCGACCTCCAGCCTCGCCGACAGCCGCGTCATCCTCGACCAGCCGGGGGCCGAGAAGCTGGTCGGTCAAGGTGACGGGCTGTTCCTGCCCATGGGCGCCTCGAAGCCGGTGCGCGTCCAGGGCTCCTGGGTGACCGAGGCGGAGGTCCACCAGGTCGTCAAGCACTGCAAGGAGCAGCTCCAGCCGTCGTACCGCGAGGACGTCACGGCGCCCGCAGCCGCCAAGCGCGAGCTCGACGACGACATCGGCGACGACCTCGACCTCGTGGTGGCCGCGATCGAGCTGGTGGTGTCGACACAGTTCGGATCCACCTCGATGTTGCAGCGCAAGCTGCGTGTCGGCTTCGCCAAAGCCGGTCGACTGATGGACATTCTGGAGAGCAGGGGCGTGGTCGGCCCCAGCGAGGGTTCCAAGGCCCGCGACGTCCTCATCAAGCCTGATGACCTGGACGGGGTCATCGCCACTGTGCAGGGAGAGCAATGAGCGCACAGCCCATCGAGAAGTCACCCACCGACGGGTCCGCGTCGTCGGACCACGGCGTCCGAGGACGTCGGCCAGGACGATCTGGGCGCGCCCACCCCGGAGCGGGGCGCGGTGCCCGAGCAGATCGAGGTGCGTCACCAGGCGGCGGTCTCGGCGCTGCTCGGCGTGGCCACCTCGGCCGTCGCGATCGCCTACCTGTGGCGTGCGGCCTCGACGGGAGCGGCCTTCGACTGGCTGCTGTGCGTGACGCTCGCGGCGCTCAGCGTGGGCCTGTTCCGCAACCTGCTGGACGCGCGACTGCCGTTGCTGGTCGCCGACGAGCTCGGCGTCCGCTTCCGGCTCGGTCGCCAGTGGCGCGGACTGCCGTGGGAGGCGGTCGACCGCATCGTGGTCTCCCCGCGCCGCGGCGTGCTCCGTGACGGCCGCCTGGTCGTCAACCTGCACCACATGCACCGCGCGATCGAGGGCATCGAGGGCCGCGCCCGGCGTCACGCCCGGCTGAACCAGAAGATGTACGGCGCCGTCCTCGCCGTCCCGCTCGGGCTGACCACCCGGATCACCCACGCCACCGAGGAGACGCTCCAGGAGCGGTTCGCCGAGCTGGCCCACGGTCGTGCCGACGTCGTGACGCTGCTGCCCGAGCCGGAGCCCGTCCCCGCGTCCCGCCGCCCCGACCACGACGCGATCACCGCGCCCGCCGACGCGACCGACGCGGCCGGCGCGGCGATGCGGGGCCGGACGACCGCCACGTCATCGGCGACGACGAGCAGCTCCCGATCGCCGACCGCCGTCCTCGCTGGCTGCGGCGAGGCAGCGCGGCGGAGGAGCCGGCCGAGACCGCCGAGGCCGACGAGGCCGACGAGGCCGACGGCGACGCCCTGCTCGACGACCACGGCGTCCATGGCGCCGGGCCCGGCCCGGCGTCGACCACCGACCGACCAGCCGCACCCTGGCCCCCACCGAGCACGAAGGCGTGCGTCCACTGGCGCCGGACGCCGCCGCCCTCCCGACCCAGTCCACCCCGCTGACCGCTCCGTTGGCCCACACCGCCGCCTCCAAGGTGCGCGCCATCGCGCGTCTCGGTGAGCCGGTCGCCCCGCTGGTCATCGAGGACTTCGAGCCGCACCCCGCCTACGACCCGGTCATCGGACCTGACCTGGCCGCGGCCCGCACCCGGGTCGGCCTGAGCGTCGACGAGCTGGCCGACCGGACGAGGATCCGGCCGCACGTCATCGAGTCGATCGAGGTCGACGACTTCACGCCCTGCGGTGGCGACTTCTACGCGCGCGGACACATCCGGACGCTGGCGCGGGTGCTGGGCAAGGATCCGGCCCCGATGCTCGCCGCGTTCGACAGCCGCTACGCCACGGCCCCCATCAGCCCGCGCCGCGTCTTCGAGGCCGAGCTCGCCACGGGCCTGACGGGCAGCATGCGCAGCACCCGCGGCGGTCCGAACTGGGCGCTCATGATCGGTGCGGTGCTGACCCTGGTGCTGGTCTGGAGCGCCGTGCGACTGTTCTCGGTCGACTCCGAGACCGCCTTCGAGACGCCCCCGCCGGTGCTCAACGGCTCCTCCGGCATCGGCAACGGCTTCGGTGAGCCCGCGGCCGAGCCCGTGGCCGCCGCGGTCGAGACCACCCTGGCCGCTGTCCAGGCCGGTGCGAGCGTGGAGGTGCGCGACGGCGAGGGCGCCCTGGTCTTCGAGGGTGACCTGGTCATCGGCGAGGTCAAGACGCTGCGCGTCGCGCCGCCGGTGACCGTGACGACCGACAACGGCGGCGCGGTCTCGGCCACCGTCGGCGGGCGGGACATGGGTTTCCTCGGCGAGGCCGACCAGCCGGCGACACGGGTGTTCCAGTCCCGTTCCCGTTGAGGCTCCCGGCGAGGTCTCGGATCGGGATTTTTCGGCCCTCGGCACGCCACCCGCTGCTACGTTCGACGTCGTCGGGAGACGCCACAATCGCACCGGGCGTCACACCGTTCCCTCTCAGGAGCGTCGGATGAAGGACGAGTCGGCCGCAGAGCCCCCGCCCGGGCAGCGCGAGCGAGCCCGAGAACGAGATCGGGCACGAGCACGCCGCGGGGGCCACCGAGCGGCGGCTGGTCACCCGTCACCGCCGGGTGCGACGCCCGCTCGGCGCCGGCTACTGGCTCACCGCGCTGCTCGTCGCGGGCGCCCTCGTGGCCACCACGACGTACACGCAGCGTCGGGCGTCGAGGAGACGCTGGCGAGCCGCCGTCGAGAAGCGGCTCGCCGCCCGCGGCCTCGGCAAGGTCGAGGTGGCGCTCGAGGGTCGGGTGGTCACCGCGGCCGTCCCGGCCGGCGAGGACGAGGACAAGGTCGAGCGCACGGTCGGCGCCGTGGACGGTGTGGCCGCGGTCGAGACGACGCAGTCCTTCGCGAACGCCGAGCAGCGCCGGACCTGCCAGGCGCTCGGGCGGGAGCTGGACCGCGCCACCAACGATCAGCGCATCCCCTTCGCGGGCGAGACGGCCCAGCTGACGTCTGAGGGGCGTGCGCTCGTCCGTGCCGCTGCCCAGGTGCTCACGCTGTGCCCGGTCGGCGACGTGGTGGTCGGCGGCCACTCCGACGACGACACCCCGAGCGGCTCGACCCTGTCGCTGACGCGCGCCCGTCTCCTGGTGAGGCTGCTCGAGGACGCGGGGGTCGAGGCGGAGCGCCTCGAGGCGCGCGGCTACGGCGACCAGTTCCCGGTCGACGACGCCGACACGACGGCCGCGCGGCAGCGCAACCAACGCGGTTCGATCAGTGCGGGGGGCAGCTGACATGTGGCGCTGGTACGTCGAGGCAGCGTTCCTGGTGCTGCTGTGCTTCGCGGTCGGGGCGAGCCCTCGCCGCCGTCGTCCTGGCTCGTCTCCTGCCGGCGCCGACGGACGCAGGTGGGCACGGCCGCGGCGGCATCCACGACGACCGACCGCCCCCGGGAGTGCTCCGTGATCTGGCTCGCCGGTCAGCTGTGGCCGCTGCTCCTGGCCTCGTTCCTCCTCGGCGCCGCGACCGTCGTGCTGTGGGGCCAGCGCCGCGAGAGCGTCGAGGTCTGGGAGGACGTGCCCGTCGTCGCCGCCCGGGTCCCTCGCGGACGGGCGGGACGGACGCCCGCGAGCCCGACCTCGACGCCGCGACGGGTCGGGAGCGACGGGGTCGACGCCGTCGGTCGGCGCGCCGGTCCCGATCGACAGCCGACGACCCGGCCTCGCCCTTCCCGGTCGCGGCCACCGACGGTCCCGCGCCGTGGGAGGCCGACGAGCTGTGGTCGAGGCCGGCTCGGGTGGGCGCCCAGGCTGAGGCCCGGCGACCCAAGGACGAGTGGGCCGAGGCAGCGGAGAACTGGCGCAGCTGGGCCGACGAGGCGACCGGCCGCGGCTTCGGCGGCGCCCCCTCGGGCAACGACCCGGTGTCGGCCCGCGACCGGGACCTCTTCGCGGCCGACCGCGAGGTCGAGCCGCCGCGTCCCGCCACGGGCACGGCCGACGGCGCGGCGGCTCCGGTCGTCGACGAGCCCGGGGCCGGCGACGACGCCGGGTCCGACGATCCCGTCGACGTGTTCCCCACCGGGCCCGACGGTGCCGGTGGGAGGAGGACGTGTTCCCCTTCGCCCGCCCGGTGGAGGCGTCCGCGCGGCGGAGAGGGGACGATGGACCCCATGGACACCCACGAGATGACCGACGACGAGCGCGAGGCGGCCGAGATCCGACGCATGCGCGAGCAGGCCCGACGCGGCGACGGCGCGTGAGCGACGTCGACACCACACTCCCCGCTCCGCCCAGTCCCGAGACGAGCCCGCGTGACCGTCGCGCTGGTGACGCTGGGCTGCGCGCGCAACGAGGTCGACTCCGAGGAGCTGGCCGGGCGTCTGGCCGACGACGGGTTCGAGCTCGTCGCGGACCCCGAGGACGCCGACGCCGTCGTGGTGAACACCTGCGGCTTCGTCGAGGCGGCCAAGAAGGACTCCGTCGACACCCTGCTCGCCGCCTCGGACCTCAAGGAGTCCGGCCGGACGCGGTCGGTCGTGGCGGTCGGTTGCCTGGCCGAGCGCTACGGCAAGGACCTGGCCGAGGCGCTGCCGGAGGCCGACGCCATCCTCGGCTTCGACGACTACCCCGACATCTCCTCGCGGCTGCGACGCATCATGGCCGGCGAGACCCACGCCGCCCACACCCCCCAGGACCGGCGCCGGCTGCTGCCCATCGCGCCGGCCGAGAGGGGCGGAGCGGCCGTCGACGTCGTCGTACCGGGGCACACCGTCGGCCGCCCCCGACCTGCCGGCCGGCGTCGCGCCCGCCTCGGGCCCGCGGCCGGTCCGCCGCCGCCTGGACACCGGCCCGATGGCTCCGCTCAAGCTCGCGAGCGGGTGCGACCGCCGGTGCACCTTCTGCGCCATCCCGTCGTTCCGCGGCTCGTTCGTCTCGCGGCGGCCCTCGGACGTGCTGGGGGAGGCACGCTGGCTCGCCGAGCAGGGTGTGCGTGAGCTCTTCCTGGTCAGTGAGAACTCCACGTCGTACGGCAAGGACCTCGGCGACCTGCGGCTGCTGGAGACCTTGCTGCCCGAGCTCGCCGGCATCGACGGCGTGGAGCGCGTCCGGGTCTCCTACCTCCAGCCGGCCGAGACCCGGCCCGACCTCGTGCGTGCCATCGCCACCACGCCCGGTGTGGCGTCGTACTTCGACCTGTCCTTCCAGCACGCCTCGGCGACGGTGCTGCGACGGATGAAGCGCTTCGGCGACCCCGAGAGCTTCCTGGGCCTGCTGGACTCGATCCGGACGCTCGACCCGACCGCGGGCGTGCGCTGCAACGTGATCGTCGGGTTCCCGGGCGAGACCGAGGACGACGTGGCCACCCTCACCGACTTCCTCGAGCGGGCGCGGCTCGACGTCGTCGGGGTGTTCGGCTACTCCGACGAGGACGGCACCGAGGCGGCCACGTTCGACGACAAGATCGACGAGGGCGCCGTGGCCGAGCGGGTGCGCCACGTGACCGAGCTGGTCGAGGAGCTGACGGCCCAACGGGCCGAGGACCGCCTCGGCGACGAGGTCGAGGTGCTCGTGGAGCGCATCGAGGACGGCGAGGCCGAGGGCCGCGTGGAGCAGCAGGGCCCCGAGGTGGACGGTACGACGACCGTGGGCGGGCTCGACGCACTCGCGGCGCCGGTCGGCCGTCGGCGACCTCGTGCGGGCGCGTGTGACCGGTTCGCACGGGGTCGACCTGGTGGCGACCGCGCTCCCGCGGAGGGCAGGATGACCCCGATGGACGACGGGCGAACGACGAGCGAGCGGCCGGCACCGAGCAACTGGAACGTGCCGAACGCCCTGACGACCCTGCGCATCGTCATGGTGCCGTTCTTCGCCTGGGCGCTGCTGCTCGACGACGGCGGGTCCACCGGGTGGCGCTGGGTCGCCTCCGCGCTCTTCGCCGCGGCCATGATCACCGACAAGATCGACGGCGACCTCGCCCGCAAGCACGACATCGTCACCGACTTCGGCAAGATCGCCGACCCGATCGCCGACAAGGCGCTGACGGGCATGGCCTTCGTCGGGCTCTCGATCATCGGCGAGCTCTGGTGGGCCGTGACCGTGGTCGTGCTGATCCGCGAGTGGGGCATCACCGTGATGCGCTTCTGGCTGATCCGTCGCGGCGTGGTGATGCCCGCCGGGCGCGGCGGCAAGCTGAAGACCGTCGTGCAGACCCTCGCCCTGGGGTTGCTGATCATGCCGCTGCGCCAGCTCGACGGCTTCTGGGAGCCGGTCGGGGTCGTGGTGTGGTGGATCGGGCTGGCCACGATGGCCGCGGCGGTGGCCCTCACGGTGTGGACCGGCATCGAGTACGTCCGCGACACGATCCGCGCGCAGCGCCGCCAGGCGCCGACTGGCCGGCTGATCGGGTCCGCGCCTCAGCGGGCGCGCGCCTCCCGGCCGACGGTGTCGTCACCCCACAGGTCGAGCGCGGCTTCGACCATCGCCAGGTGCGACAGCGCCTGCGGGAAGTTGCCCGCCTGGCACCCGGAGACCGGGTCGATCTCCTCGGCCATCAGCCCCACGTCGTTGCGCCGCTCCAGCAGCTGCTCGAACAGGGCGGTCGCGTCGTCCTGACGACCGGCCGCGGCGTAGGCCGACACGAGCCAGAACGAGCAGGCGACGAAGGCGTACTCCTCACCGGTCAGGCCGTCCACGCCGGAGGACGTGCGGTAGCGGCGGACCAGGCCGTCCTCGAGGAGGTCCTCCTCGATGGCCCGGATGGTGCCGAGCATGAGCTCGTCGGTGCCGTCGACGAAACCCAGGCCGGGCAGCACCAGCAGCGAGGCGTCGACCTCGGTGGTGTCGTAGTGCTGGGTGAAGGTGCCGCGCTCCCGGTCGACCCCGCGTTCCAGGATCTCCGCGCGGACCTCGTCGCGGATCGTCCGCCACCGTTCGACCGGACCCTCGAGGCCGTTCTCCTCGACCGCGCGGACGGCTCGGTCGAAGGCGACCCAGACGAGGACCCGGGAGTGGGTGAAGTGCCGCTTCTCGCCGCGGATCTCCCAGATGCCGTGGTCGGGCTGCTGCCAGCGCTCGGCGAGGTGCTCGACCAGGACCCGCTGCAGCGACCAGGAGTCCGAGGAGTCCTCCAGCCCCGTCGAGCGGGCCAGGTGCAGGGCCGCCAGCACCTCCCCGAAGACGTCGGCCTGCTGCTGCTCGACCGCCCCGTTGCCGACCCGGACGGGAGTGGAACCCTGGTAGCCGGCCAGGTGGTCCAGCTCCCGTTCCGGCAGGTCACGGCCGCCGTCCACGGTGTACACGATCTGGAGGTCCTGCGGGTCGCCGGCCACCGCACGCAGCAGCCAGGAGCGCCACAGGCTCGCCTCGCGCCGGTAGCCCGAGCGCAGCAGCGACCCGAGGGTCATGGAGGCGTCACGCAGCCAGCAGTAGCGGTAGTCCCAGTTGCGGCTGCCGCCGAAGTCCTCGGGCAGGCTCGTCGTGGGTGCGGCCACGATGCCGCCCGTGCCGCCGTGGGTGAGCAGCCGCAACGTCAGCAGCGAGCGGACGACCGCGTCGCGGTAGGGGCCGTCGTAGCTGCAGTGGTCGGACCAGGCCTGCATCAGCTCGCGGGTCTCCTCGACCACCGGCTCGACGTCGAGGCGACCGGGGAGCTCGTGGTGCGAGGAGGTCCAGATCGTGGCGAACTCGAGCTGGTCGCCGGCCTGCAGGTCGAACTCGTCGACGTGGTGGCCGTCCTCGCGGGTGGGCAGGCGCGAGCCGCGCAGGATCAGTCGGTCCGGCCCGGCGACGGCCATGATGATCTCCTCGCCGTCGTGCTGCTCGCGCCGCACCCACGGCCGGATCCCGCCGTACCCGAAGCGCACCACCCACTCGTGGCGCACCCGCACGGTGCCCTCGAGGCCCTCGACCAGCCGGACCAGGTCGGCGCGGCCGTCGCCCACCGGCATCACGTCGGTCACGCGGAACGTCCCGGTCGGGGTGGTGAACGTCGTCTCCAGCAGCGAGGTGCTCCCGACGTAGCGGCGCGAGACGCTGACACTCTCGTCCTCGCCGTGGCTCAGCTCGGCCGGGCCCAGCAGCCAGCGCCCGTTGTCGCGGTCGCCCAGGAGCGCGGCGAAGCAGGCCGGGCTGTCGAAGCGCGGCAGGCACAACCAGTCGACCGAGCCGTCCTTGCCGACGAGGGCGCACGTGCCGGTGTCGCCGATGAGGGCGTAGTCCTCGATGGGGAGGGGCATGGCGGCTACCGTAGCCAGACCTGCGGTGCGGTCGGGGGCGATCCGCGACACGGCTGTCGTCGGCGCCGCGGAATGGACGCTGACGCGTTGGGGTTGAGTAGTAGGTTGGTGCAACCACGGAGCCGGAGCGGCCGGCTCGACCGAGAGGACAGGAGCGAGGCATGGTGCTGTTCCGCCGTCTCCTCGGTGACGTCCTCCGCCGTCGGAGGCTCGAGCAGGGGCGCACGCTGCGCCAGCTCTGCGGTGAGGCGCGCGTGAGCCTGGGGTACATGTCGGAGATCGAGCGCGGGCAGAAGGAGGCCTCCAGCGAGCTGCTGGCCTCGATCTGCGCCGCGCTGGACGTCCCGCTCTCGGAGATCCTCTCGGAGGTCTCCGACGCGGTTGCGCTGGCCGAGGCCGCCGCCCTGGTCAAGCTGCACCCTGTCGAGCTGCGCGCCGAGAAGGTGTCGGTCGACAGCGACAGCTCGAACGGCGACGTCGTCGCCTCCGCCGCCTGACCTCCGCTCTCCCCTTCCCCCGCGAGTCGGCGTGTCGTGCGGCGCGAATCGGCGTGTCGTGCGACACGACACGCCGACTCGCCCCGCACGACACGCCCACTCGGTGGTCAGCGGGGTTGGCAGGTGGGGCACCAGAAGGTGACCCGGTCGCGGGGTGGGGTGCCGTGGGTGCCCTGGACGATCCGGGTGCCGCAGCGTCGGCACGGCTGCCCGGCTCTGCTGTAGACGTAGTGGGTGCGTCCGCGGCGCAGGTCGCCGGTGGTGGCCTGCTGGGCCCGCTCCTTGTTGGCTTCGAGCAGCGCCTTGGCGCGCCGGACCAGGCGCGGAAGCGACGGTACGGCGACCACCGGCGTGTGGGGCTCGACGCCGGCCAGGAAGCAGAGCTCGGCGGCGTACATGTTGCCGATGCCGGCCAGGTTGCGCTGGTCCAGCAGCGCCTCGACGAGCGGCCGGTCGGGCTCGGCGGTCAACCGGGCCAGCGCCGCGGGCTCGTCCCAGTCGGGGCCGAGCAGGTCCGGCCCCAGGTGGCCGACGAGGGAGTCCTCCTCGCTGCGCGGCGACCAGCTCGGTCACCCCCAGGCTGAAGCCGACCGCGGTCCAGTCGTCGGTGGTCAGGACGACACGGGCCTGGTGGCTCGGTCGTCGCCACCGCGAGCCCGGCCGGTAGAGGTGCCAGGAACCCTCCATCTTCAGGTGGGTGTGGAGCGTGTGGTCGGCACCGATGCGGGTCAGCAGGTGCTTGCCGCGCGCGTGAGTCCCCACGACCTCCTGCCCGCTCAGGTCGACGGTGGCGATCTCGGGCACCCGGAAGTCCGACGACACCAGCACGTGACCGGTCAGCGCGCGGTCGAGCGAGCGTGCGGTGCGCCAGACGGTGTCACCCTCGGGCACGGCTCGGACCCGTCTCAGCCACGGATCCGCAGACCACGCGGGGTGGCGACGAAGCCGGCTTGGCTCAGGGCCTCGCGCAGCGGCTCGGTGCTGCCCAGGATCGGCTCCCCGTCGGCCCGCTCCACCGTCAACCGGCCCATCGCGCCGCGACGCACCGCGCCCGCCAATGCGGTCATCGCCGCCGCGAGCTCCCCGGGGTCGTCGGTGAAGGTCAGCAGCGTCTTCCCGCCCCGCTCGAGATAGACCCCCAGCGAGCCGTCGACGAGGATCACCAGCGCGCCGGCCTTGCGTCCCGGTCGGTGACCCGTGCCCGTCCCGGTCGAGCGCCGTCGCCCCGCCCGCGGTGGGCCTCGGCGGAACGGTCCGGCCACGGCAGCGCTGCGCCGTAGGGATTGGCGGGGTCGGTCGCGGCCAGCACCACGGTGGCGCGGGCGGCCTGCGGGTCACCCTCGCCGCCGAGCTCACGTGAGTAGGTCCGCAGCCGGTCCACCGAGCCCGGGATGCCGAACTGCGCGGCCCCAGCCCCTCGACGAAGTAGCCGCGGCGGCAACGACCGGAGTCCTCGAACGCCGACAGCACCTTGTAGACACCGGCGAACCCGCCCGGCACCCGCTCGGAGACCACGGCTCCGCGCGTGACCACTCCGTGCCGCTCCAGCATCGCCTCGGCGGACGCGTGGGAGCGTCGGGTCGCGTCGGTCTCGATCTCGGGCAGCAGCGACCACCGGCCCGCGGCGGTCGGGCGGCCCGCTGCGCGACGGCAGGTCGGGGCGGGGCCGGCCCGGGGCGCGACGAGCGTCGGGGCCGCGCCGGACGCCGGGGGCCGGAGTGGGCGGTGCGCCCGGAGGAGCCGAGCAGACCGCAGCGGGGCCAGGGTGTCGTTGGTCAGCCGGCCCGACCAGACCAGGTCCCACAGCGCGGCGAGCATGGCGGTGTCGTCGGTCGACCCGGCGGCGTTGCCGAGCTGGCGGAAGAAGTAGGCGCCCCCGCCGTCGAGCGCGTCGATGACGCCGCGGTGCAGAGGCGTCTCGTCGTACGGCGTCGGCTCGGGCAGCGTGAGGTGGGCGCTGTCGGCGAGGTGCAGCGACACCCAGCCGTCCTTGCCCGGCAGCGTGCCCTGCCCCGCCCAGATCGATCTCGCCGGTGGCCGTGAGCTCGTCGAGGTAGGCGCCGGTGTAGTCCTCGACCCGGCTCGGCAGCACCAGCGTCTCCAGCGCGCTGGCGGGGACCGCACACCCGGCGAGCTGCTCGACGACCGTCAGCACGCCGTCGACGCCGCGAAGCCCGGAGCGTCGTGAGCGCG
>CAWBNX010000002.1:0-24499 GCA_963790225.1 uncultured Actinomycetota bacterium
ATCGACCCGTCCGCTGAAGCGGTTCGATTGCCTGCGCGCCAGCTCCCCCGCGCCTAGGATCGCGACTTGTTCCCAGCACCGCGAGCCAGCGTCATCCATGCGAAAGCGGACCCATGCCCGTCCTGAGACTTCTGGAGCGCCGCCCCTTCCTGACGCCGCTGCTGATCTTCGGTATCACGCGGTTGGTGTCGGGTGTACTCCTGTCCGTCGGCGCAGCCCATCAGGCGGCACTCACCGGCGCGGACACCGCGTACAAGCTGACGCACCCCACCCCTGCGTCGCCGGGATACCTCGGCGTGGTCGCCAACTGGGACGGTCAGTGGTTCTGGAGCATCGCCACGCATGGCTACCCGTCAGTGCTCCCCAGAGTGGACGGACAAGCGATCCCGAACGAATGGGCGTTCACCCCCGGATATCCGTTCCTGGTGCGAGCAGTGATGTTCGTTGGCAGGATTGACTTCCCCCTCGCTGCGACCGCAGTCAGCCTGGCGAGCGGCGCAGCAGCGATGGTGATCCTGCACGGGATGGTCCGCAAGCACATGGACTCTTATGCGGCGACGTCGCTCGTCCTGGCCCTGTGCTGCTTCCCGTCGGCGCCGGTCTTCCAGGTGGCATACGCCGAGTCACTGGCACTCCTGCTCGTCGTGCTGGCTCTCCGGTCCCTGGCCGACCGACGACAGGGGTGGTTCGTGTTCTTCGCAGCACTCCTGTCCGTCACCCGACCCGTGCTGCTCCCAATGGCGGCCGTCGCGGGTGTCGTGTGGGTGCTGCGGTGGTCCCGCCGCCGAGCCGTCCCGTTCCCGCGTCGCGATCGCTGGACCTCGGCAGCGGCCGCATGCACATGCGCCGGCCTGGTCGGGACGTGGCCGACCGTGGCGGCACTTGCCACTCGTGACTCAAGCGCATTCACCGACACGATGGCGGCGTGGCCAGCCAACAAGGAACTCGGGGGCGCTGGCGCCAACTGGATCACGCTCAGCGTGGAGTACCCAGCCATTCTCGTCGTGGCCGTTGTCCCACTCGTCCTCGTGACCGCTTACGCAGCTTTCCGCCGACCGGCCCGTGTCCTTCCAGCGTCGTGGCGATGGTGGGGCCCCGTCTACTTCCTCTACATGCTGGTCGCCACCAAGCCGAGCATCGGCATTGTCCGCTACGCGCTTCTTGCGGTCTTCCCGCTCGCGCCCTTCCTCGAACCTGCTCCGCCAATGACCACACCCCAACGCGTGGCACGCCTGGCTTGGACGACGCTCTTCGTGCTCGCGGGCTTCATCGGGCAGTACTTCTGGGTGACGAGGGTGTTCACGATCGACGTCGCCCCCACCGGCCAGATCTTCCCGTGAGGGTCAATCCACACCGATGCTGAATGCCGCCTCGAGGTCGTGCTTGCTGTAGGTCCGGAATGCGATGTGAGTCTCGGTCTCGCTCACTCCAGAAACCTTGTTCAGGCGCTCAGCGACGACTGACGCGACGTCCTCGTGCTCACGCACCCGCACGAGCGCGATCAGGTCAATCTGGCCGGTCACCGAGTAGACCTCGCTCACCCCATCGAGGGAGGCGATCTCCTCCGCGACCTCGGGGATGCGGGCGACGTCTGCTTTCACGAACACGATGGCGGTGATCATCGGACCACGGTAGCGCCATCCGGGTCGCGCGTGACCGCCTGACCGATCAGGTGGACCCGACTAGTCATTTGGGACTACCCGTGACCCATTCGACGTCCGCAAGAGCGAGCGACGACCTAGCGTATTGGCAATCTGAGTCACCCACGAGGGGAAGTTGTCGGGATGTCGCACAGTCAGTCTCGGCGTGGGAGCAGCGTTCTTCGCTCCACGTTGCCCATGCTGCTCGCCGCAGTGCTGTTCTCTGTCGGTCTCTCGGCACCAGCCTCCGCGGCAGCGCCGAGTTCGCCGGTGAACCTGCAGTCGAGCCGCAGCAACAACACGACGGTGACCCTGTCGTGGGAGCGCGTCCCGGGCGCTGCCGCCTACGACGTCGCGGTCGGCACAGAGACCGTGCGCACCGTCAACAACGTCTTCGTCCCGACGAAGACGATTCCCAACTCTGTGACCTCATGGCAGGTGCGCGCCGTCAGCTCGACGAACGAGACCTCGTCCTACGCGCCGGGTTCGCTCACCCCGGCCAACGTGGCCGGTCCCTCGCTTCTCTCGCCGGTCGCAGGTGCCACCCTTCAGCAGCCCAACGACCCGCCGCTGTTGGCCTGGCAGCCGGTGTCGGGCGCGGTCGGCTACACGGTGTCGATCGACGGCGACAACGACTTCGTCGGCGCCACCGAGATCCGCACCAGGTCGACGTCGCTCGTGGTGCCGAGCGCGCTGACCTCCGGGGACTGGTACTGGAAGGTCGCTGCGGACCTCGGAAACGGCATCTCGTCGGCGTCGAGCGAGGAGCGCAGGTTCGATGTGCTCGCCCTGGCCGACCCGGCGATGGTCGGCCCGCAGAACAACGTTGACGTTCAGGACGTGATTCTCGACTGGAACCCCGTGGTCGGGGCGAAGTCCTACGAGATCCAGGTGGCGCGGAACAACGACTTCACCAACGTTGTCGAGGCGAAGAGCGGCATCCAGAGCACGAACTACTCGCCATTGATCACCTACGACAACGCCCAGTACTTTTGGCGAGTCCGATCGGTCGACGTCAACGACCAGTCGACTCCGTGGAGCGCGGCTCGGTCCGTCTTCACCCGCACCTACCCCGACGCGCCGACCGTGCGCTACCCGGCCAACGCCTCCAACGTGCTGGCGCCCTTGTTCCTCCAGTGGGACCCGGTACCTCACGCTTCGGAGTACGAACTGCAGCTCGGCACCAACGAGAACTTCTCGCCCGGGACCTTCGATCTGTGCAGGGTCGCCGGCTCGACCTACGTCCCGTTCCAGTTCGCCATCAACCCGAGTTTCCCGACCCCGCAGGTCCGGACCAACGAGCGGTGCCGTCCGAGCATGAACCAGACCACGTACTGGCGGGTGCGTGCCCTCGACCGACCGCTCCCCAAGGCGGGTGACAACCCCGGCGTGCAGGGCCAGTACTCGCCCACGCGTTCTTTCACCTACCGACCAACCGCCATCACCGGGATGCAGCCCACTGGCGGTGCCACCGTCGCCATCCCCACGCTGAGCTGGAACCCGATGCGTTCCGCCGACACCTATGCGGTGACGATCCAGGGCCCCGGCACCTACATCACCGTATCGACACCGTCGACGTCGTTCACCCCTGCCCAGAAGCTCGGCGCCGGCACCTACACGTGGACCATCCGGGGCATCACCGTGGACAATCAGCAGTCCCTGCTCTTCTCCAACACCTTCGTCGTGTCGGGCACTACTCCCGCCCCCGTGGGCACGCCGCTCGCCCCGCTGTCGGGACGCGCGTCGGACCCGGCGACGCTTGCGGCGCCGAGCCTCACGTGGGAGCCCTACCCGACTGCGCACCACTACCGTGTGCTGATCGGCCAGGCCGGACAGACCACCGCAGAGGGTGATCCGGTCTTCTTCGAGCCGGCGTCTGGCGACCACGTCTACAACAACCTCAGCTACCCGGCGGTCACGGAGACCGTCCGCAAGTACCAGCGGCCGGGGTCGTACCAGTGGATCGTGACGGCTTACGACGCGGCCAACGCACCGTTGGCGCAGAGCCCGCTGAGCGTCTATACGGTCACGTCCACCCAGGCGGTCGTCGGTCAGTCCCTGGCCGTGAACGGCACCACGCTGGGCGCAGGAGGCGGTTGCACGGCACACCTCACCGACGGCGTCAACGGTCCACGGTGCGAGGGCGTGCCCTCCACGCCAGTGCTGAGCTGGGACCCCGTCCCGGGTGCCTCGCTCTACATGGTCTACGTCAGCCGAGACAAGGGGTTCACCAACCTCCTCGAGCCGACGACGTCCATCGCATCGACCAGCAACACCATGTACATGCCCACGCTGGACAACGACTCGCACACCTACCCTGACGTCGAGGGCAATCAACCCCTGTACTGGTTCGTGCGCCCGTGCCGCACGGGTGGCGAGTGCGGCCCGTCACCGGTGTCGACCTCTGGCATGGCCACCAACGCCTTCGTCAAGCTGTCACCCGCCGTGCAACCCTTCACGGTCCCGGACGTGACCAATAGCGAGCTCAACTTCTCGTGGCGCGACTACTACGTCACCAACCAGATGAACACCTGGGCCACCACTTCCGAGACCAGCACGCAGTCCGCGATGCAGTACCGCATCCAGGTTGACACCGACACCGCCTTCCAGGCGCCGTTCGTCGACGAGCGGGTCGTCGACCAGGCCTCCTACACCGCCTTCGACAAGCTCTATCCCGAGGGCGAACTGTTTTGGCGCGTCCAGGCGATCGACTCTGACAGCAACGGCCTCACTTGGTCACCGCCGCAGCCGGTCAACAAGTCGAGCGCACCGATCCAGCTCGTGGCACCCGCCACCGACAGCGTCGTCGAGGGCACCGTCCCGCTGCGTTGGAACGCGCAGGCGTTCGTCGGCTCCTACGATATCGAGGTCTACAAGGGCGACGATCCCAACTTCTCCACCGTGAACCGGATCGTCGCCGCGAGCCGCGTCAAGACCAGCGCCTACGTTGCCGACACCCCGCTGCCGTCCTCCGGCACCGCCTACCGCTGGCGCGTGCGCCGGCGTGACTCCTCCGACAACCCGGGGCCGTGGAGCACGGGCCGCTTCTTCGTCAAGTCGACCGTGCCAACGGGGCTGTCGCCGGCGCCCGGAGCCAGCCAGCCGGCAAACGCTCCGGTGATGGCCTGGCAACCCACGGCTGGCGCCGCCAGCTACCACGTGAGTGCCATCTCCACGACGGGACGCAACATCGCGTCGGTCGAGACTGCGGGGACGTCCTATGCCGTCCCCGTGGCTGCCCCCACTGGCACCTACAACTGGGAGGTCACCGCCCTCGACAGCGATCGGAAGCAGATCGGCATCGCGAGCTCGACCTTCACCGTTGACGCCGGCATCAAGGTGGTGCGAGCCGTGGAAATCCAGTCGCCCGCCGGCACCGGAGTCGGGGCCACGCTCACCAGCACGGCCCCGATCTTCGACCCGGCCGATGCCACGATGAGCTACCAATGGCTGCGCAACGGCGCGGCGATCTCCAACGCGACGGAGCCGACCTACACGCTGACGGCACAGGACTACACCATCGGCATCTCGTTGAAGGTGACCGCCAAGCGCTACGGTTTCGACGACGCCACCACGGTCAGCAACGTCATCGGCGCGACTGCCGGTGGCGCCCTGCAGGCCACGAGCCAACCGACGATTGCCGGCACGCCGCGGTCGGGATCGAGCCTGACCGTCGCTGTCGGCGCCTGGTCGCAGGCCAATCCGACCTTCAAGTACCAGTGGCTGCGGACCGGCGCACCCATCGCGGGCGCGACGAACGCCTTCTACACCCTCACCCCGGCGGACGCCGGCAGGGACGTCTCGGTCACCGTCCTGGCGAGCAAGGCCGGGTTCGCCGACGGCTCCGCGACGGTGCCCTCGGTGTTCGTCGAGAAGTTGGAGTCGGCGACGACCTCTACCCTGTCGGCCACCACGGTGAAGCGGGGCAAAACGGTGAAGGTCGGCGTCACCGTCAGCATCCCCGGGGTGCCCGCACCCTCGGGCACCCTCAAGATCCAGGACGGCGTCAAGAAGCTGAAGACGTTCACCATGGACCCGTTCCGCAAGGGCGTGATGACGACGAAGCTCTCCACGAAGAAGCTGAAGAAGGGCAGGCACAAGATCAAGGTCGTCTTCGTCGGAAACGCCTCCACGAACATGTCGAAGTCCAGGGTGATCAGACTCATCGTCACCCGCTGATCGATGCAACGTCAGGTCGCGGCGGGAGATAGTCTCCCGCCGTGAACTGGCTCGCGGACCACTGGCTCGACATCCTCGGATGGGGTGGCAGTGCCCTCCTTGTCTACTCCCTGCTCCAGGCGAGCGTGCTGCGGTTGCGGGTGCTCAACGCGGTCGCCTGCGTGCTGCTCATCGTCTTCAACGCGAGGCTCGAGGTCTGGCCGATGGTGGGCATGAACACCGTCCTGGTCGCGATCAACGCGTACTTCATCGTCCAGCTCCTCCGCGAGCGGCACGACGAGAAGGCGTACACCGTGCTGGGCGTCTCCCCCGCCGACGAGTACCTGCGCCACGTGCTGCGGGTGCACGGCGCCGACATCTTGAAGTTCAACCCCGGCTTCGTGCACGACCCCTCCGCGACCCAGGACGCGTTCCTGGTCCAGAAGGGCGACGAGACGGTCGGCGTGGTGCTGCTGCGCGAGGAGGGCGACTCCGCGCACGTGCTGCTCGACTACGTCACCCCGCGCTACCGCGACTTCTCCCCCGGCGAGTTCGTGTGGCGCAGCAGCGGCCTGCTGACCGAGCGCGGCATCCGTCACGTCGTCACCCCGCCCCGGATGGTCGGCGCGTACTACGACCGGCTCGGCTTCACCCGCGAGGGCGAGTCCTGGGTGCTGCACCTCTAAATCACGGTTCTGCCCACATGCGGAGCTCCTGACTGGTCGAATTGGTCCACACACCTCAGGAGTCCCATGTCCACCGCACCGACCCGGCGAGCCGTCGCAGCCGGAGCCTCCGCCCTGGCGCTCGCCACGCTCACCGCGTGCGGGCCGATCGGTGACCTCATCCCGGGCAGGGACCCGTTCCTCGACCAGAGCACGCGCAGCATGGCGAAGGCCTCGTTCGCCGACATGCAGGACGTCACGTCCATGCGGATCCTGGGTGACGTCGAGACCGACGGGTACGGCCGGATGCAGGTCGACGTCAGCGTCGGCCGGAACGCCTGCCAGGGAAGCTTCGACAGCGATGACATGGGCGGGTTCCAGCTGCGCCAGAACGCCGACGGGACCTGGTTCCGGGCGGACGAGAGGTTCTGGCAGACCCAGGTGGACAACGGCAACGGCGCCCAGCTGTGGAAGTCGGTCCGCGGCAAGTGGTTCACCTCGGACGGCAAGGACGACTACCTCAAGCTGTGCGACCTCGACAAGATCCTGGCCGAGTTCCGTCTCGAGCCCGACGACACCGACGAGTCGATCGACGACGAGGCGGTCGTCGAGGTCGGCAGCTCCGATGCCGTGCCGCTCACCGGTGGTCGCGGCAAGAAGCGCACCACCATCTGGGTGTCTGTCGACGCGCCCCACTACGTGCTGAAGACGGCGCCCGCCGAGGACAAGGGCCTGCCGGACGCGCTCTACTTCGAGGAGTTCGGTGTCAAGGTCGTCGTCGAGACGCCGGCCGACAAGGACATCCTCGACGTCCCGAAGGATCGGGCGGGCGCCTGAGGCTCGTCAGATGCGGTTGAGCGCGATCCCGGTCGGCAGCACGAACGACAGCACCAGCACGACGAGCGCCACCAGCACGGCCGGTCCGGCCAGGCCCTCTCCGCGCGCCATCGCCATGGCCGCACAGAGCATGCCGACGATCCCGAGCATCGGGCCGTAGCCCAGCACGACGCCGGCCGCACAGACGAGGGCGACGACCGAGAGCACCGAGGCGGGTTGTCCTCCGTAGGCCATGCTCGAAGTGTGGCAGACCCGTGCGTCGCTCAGCTCCCGCTCGCCGCGATCCACCGGTCGAGCGCCGCCTGCGCAGCGCCCGAGTCGATGGCCTCGGTCGCCTTCGCGACCCCGACCGCCAACGCGTCCGGCACCTCATCAGCGGGTGAGTCATGCACCGCGAGCGCCGCTCCCGCGTTGAGCACCACGGCGTCACGGACCGGTCCTGGCTCGCCGGCCAGCATCCGGCGTACGACGTCGGCGTTGTGGGCCGCGTCGCCACCGCGCAGGTCCTCGGTCGTGGCGCGCGCGATGCCCAGCGAGGCGGGGTCGACGGTGAGCTCGGTGACCGCTCCCCCGTGCACCCGCCAGAGGGTCGAGGTGGTCGTGGTGGTGAGCTCGTCGAGCCCGTCGTCGCCCCGGAACACCCACGCATCGACGCCGCGCTCGGCCAGGACGCCCGCCATCACCGGGGCCATCCGCTTGTCGGCGCAGCCGATGGCCTGCGCCTGCGGACGGGCCGGGTTGGTCAGCGGGCCGAGGATGTTGAATGTCGTCGCGATGCCGAGCTCGCGGCGCGGGACGGCGGCGTGCCGCATGGCGGGGTGGAAGGCCGCGGAGAAGCAGAAGGTGATGCCCGCCTCCTCGGCGACCTCGGCGACCCGGGCGGGGGTCAGGTCCAGACGGATGCCGAGCGCCTCGAGCACGTCGGCCGAGCCGGACTGCGACGAGGCCGACCGGTTGCCGTGCTTGACCACGCGGGCACCGGCTCCCGCGGCCACGATCGCCGCCATGGTCGAGATGTTGACCGACATCGAGCGGTCGCCGCCCGTGCCGACGACGTCCAGGAGGCGGCCGGGCACCGAGATCGGGTTGGCGGCCGCGAGCATCGCCGCCGCGATGCCGGAGACCTCCTCGACGGTCTCGCCCTTGGCGCGGAGCGCGACCACGAAGCCAGCGATCTGGACGGGCGTCGCCGCTCCCGCGAAGACCTCGTCCATGGCCCATCGCGCCTGCTCGGTCGTCAGGTCGCGACCGGCGACCAGCGTGGAGAGGACGTCGGGCCAGGTCTGGGACATGGGCCGAGTGTTCCAGACCGTCGTTCCGCAGTCTGTCGGGACGGGTGTGGTTTCGAGACGGTCGCCAGGGCAACCTCCTCAACCAGCGGCGGAAGCGTCAGGGGGCGACTGGCACCGACGGGCGCATCACGCCGATGACGGTCTCGGCGAGCTGGATCGGGTCGATCGGGTGCGGGACCGCGGCCTCGGCGCGCGACCAGGTGGCCAGCCAGGCGTCCTGGGGGCGACCGGTGAGCACGACGACAGGCGGGCACTCGTAGATCTCGTCCTTGAGCTGCTTGGCGATGCCCATGCCGCCGGCGGGGACCGCCTCGCCGTCGAGGATCGCGAGCGAGATCGTGCCGGAGTCCATGTTCTGCAGGACGACCGGCTCGGTGGCGACCTCGACGTACTCGAACTCGGGAAGGTCCGGGTGCGGACGACGACCGAGGGCGAGGATCACCTGCTGGCGCGTGTTGACGTCGTCGCTGTAGACGAGGACCTTGACCGGGCGGGCGGCGGGGGCTTCAGACACGGGAGGCATCGTAACCGGGTCGGTCTCGTGACGGGACTTCGTCCCTCCTCGACCAACGGCGGTCACGTTGATCGGCGCTCGGCGAGGTCGAGGCGTCGGTCCTCGCGCGCTGCCTCCTTCATCGACGAGCGCACCCACTGGGTGAAGAGCACCGCGAAGAAGAGGACGCCGATCAGGTCCCCGGTCGCCCAGAGGATCCCTCCCGCCAGGTGCTGGTCGTCGAGGGCGGGCGGCAGCCAGGCCCCCATCGGTCCCTCGCGGAGCGCGAGGTAGTGCTCCTCGCCGATGAGCGTGGACTGGCCCATGATCGTGACGCCGAGGAAGGCGTGGAAGGGCAACGTCATGAGCGTCAGCAGCACCCGGAACGGGTGGCTCACCCGACCGGGGACCGGGTCGATCCCCATCAGCGGCCAGAAGAAGAGCGTGCCGACCAGCACCAGGTGCACGTGCATCATCTGGTGGACGAGCACCGAGCCCAGGCTGGCGTCGTACCACGAGCTGAAGTAGAGCGCCCACGGCGAGGCGACGTAGAGCGCGAACGCGAGCGGCGGGAACGCCAGGACCTTGGCGAAGCGCGAGTGCAGCACGGCCAGCAGCCACCGGCGCGGGGCAGGGGGGAGCGTACGGAGGGCCAGCGTGACCGGCGCGCCGAGGGCGAGCGCCAGTGGGACGACCATCGACAGCAGCATGTGCTGGACCATGTGCACGCTCAGCAGCGTCGTGTCGTAGCGCCCCAGCCCGGACGACGTCGCGAAGAAGAACGACCCCATCCCGAGGCCGACGAACGCCAACGTCCGGCCGATCGGCCAGCGATCGCCGCGACGGCGCAGCACGACCACCCCGAGGGCGTAGAGACCCACCGCCCAGACGGTCACCACGAAGGGGATCGGGTCGATCCCCCAGTCGCTGAAGACCCGTCCGAGAGTGAATCTGGGGAGGACCTCGAGGTCGGCTGAAAGGACGGTCACCACACTGTGAACTTTATGACCCGGTTGCACAGGGGGTCGGGGTGCCCTCAAGAGGAATGAACCGCCATAATGACCGAGTGGCGACTGCAACAGCGACGATTCCGGCCTCCCGTCTGCACGGGCACCACGACCGACCGAGCATGGTCAGCGTGGGCACGATCATCTGGCTCTCCAGCGAGCTCATGTTCTTCGCCGCGCTGTTCGCGGCCTACTTCACCATCCGCGCCGTCAGCCCGGACCTCTGGCTCCAGGAGACCGAGAAGCTGAACGTGCCGTTCTCCACGGCCAACACCGCGATCCTCGTGGCCTCGTCCTTCGCCTGCCAGTGGGGCGTCTTCGCCGCCGAGCGCGGCCAGGTCGGACGCGCCGGGTCGCTGTTCAACGTGGCCAAGTGGGGCCTGCGCGAGTGGTTCATCCTCACCTACCTCATGGGCGCCGTCTTCATCGGCGGACAGGCCCTGGAGTACGCCGAGCTGATCCACGAGGGCGTGACGATCCCGAGCTCGGCCTACGGCTCGATGTTCTACCTGACCACCGGGTTCCACGGCCTCCACGTGGCCGGTGGTCTCATCGCCTTCCTCTTCGTGCTGGGACGCACCTACCTGGCGCGCCGCTTCACCCATGAGCAAGCCGTGACAGCGATCGTCGTGTCCTACTACTGGCACTTCGTCGACGTGGTCTGGATCGGCCTCTTCTTCACGATCTACGTCATCAAGTAAGCAGCCCAGAACAACCGCCCGAAACCGGCAAGGACTCATTGTGCGCATGCTCAACCGAACCGCTGGTCGCCTCTCCAGGCACCGCCGGGGACCTCTTGCGGGTCTCGTCGTGCTCCTGCTCGGGCTGCTGGTCAGCGGCTCCCTCTACACCGCCTTCGCGCCCGCCCAGGCCCGGAGCCAGGCGAGCGAGACCGAGCAGGTCGCCGAGGGCAAGGCCCTCTTCCTCGCCAGCTGCGCGTTCTGCCACGGCAAGAACGGCGAGGGCATCCCGACCGTCCGCGACGGCTACCAGATCGGGCCGTCGCTCGTCGGCGTCGGCGCCGCCGCCGTCGACTTCCAGGTCGGCACCGGCCGCATGCCGATGGCGAGCCCCGGCGCCCAGGCGCCCCGCAAGCCCGTCGTGTTCAGCCAGGACGAGATCGACGCGATGGCGGCGTACGTCGCCTCGCTCGGCCCCGGCCCCGCCATCCCCGACGAGTCGGACTACTCGATCGAGGGCCTGTCGGAGGAGGAGCGCGAGGAGGCGATCTCCCGCGGCGGCCAGATCTTCCTGACCAACTGCACGGCGTGCCACAACTTCAACGGCGCCGGCGGCGCGATGCCGCGCGGCGGCTACGCACCGTCGCTGCACGGCGTCGAGGGCAAGTACATCTACGAGGCGCTGCTGACCGGGCCGCAGAACATGCCCAACTTCAGCAACGGCAACCTCTCGCCCGAGGAGAAGCGCGACGTCATCGCCTACCTCGACAGCATCCAGAACAACCCGGAGTACGCGGGCTTCACGCTCGGCGGCCTCGGCCCCGTCTCGGAGGGCCTGTTCGCGTGGCTCGTCGGCATCGGGTCGCTGGTCGGCGCCGCGGTGTGGATCGCGTCGCACACGACCCGGAGCAAGAAGAGCAAGGTGAACGCGTGAGCAACAGCAGCCACGACCACCCGGTCAACGCCCCCGACGGCACGCCCGTCACCGCTGGCGACACGCCGGCGACGACGCCGGCGACGTACGACGCGCACGTGCCGTCGCACCGCGAGTCCGAGCCGATCCCTGACCCGGGCCTGCCGCCGCACGAGTGGCGCCCGACCGACGTGGACCCGAAGGCCGAGAAGCGCGCCGAGCGCCAGATCGCCGCGCTGTTCATCGGCGCGATGATCAGCGCCGTCCTCTTCGTCGTCGCCTACTTCTCGCTCTCGGTCGGCGACAGCTGGGACACCTTCGCGGGCCTGGGCGCCTCGACGGTGGCACTCGGCGTGACGCTCGGCATGTCGCTGCTGCTCATCGGCATCGGCATCATCCACCTGGCCCGCAAGCTGATGGCCGACCACGAGATCATCGAGATGCGCCACCCCGCCTCCTCCCCGCAGGAGGACCGTGACGCCACGATCCAGGCCCTCAACGACGGCCTCGACGAGGCCGGCATCGGCCGTCGCCCGCTCGTGCGCAACACGATGCTCGGTGCCGTCGGCATCCTCGGCCTGCCGGCCGTCGTCCTGCTGCGCGACCTGGCCCCGGGCAGCACCCTCGACATCGGCAAGCTGGCCCACACGATCTGGGAGCCGCAGATGCGCCTCGTGCGCGATGTCGTCGGCACCCCGATCCTCGCCAGCGAGATCGAGGTCGGCGACCTGATCAACGCCGCCCCCGAGGCGATGTTCCCGACCGAGGAGAACGGCTACCCCGAGCTGCACGGCGCCGAGGAGCAGGCCGAGAAGGCGAAGGGCGCCATCATCATCGTGCGGATGGACCCCGACGACATCACCCCTGCCAAGGGCCGGGAGAAGTGGACCGTCGACGGGATCATCTGCTACTCCAAGATCTGCACCCACGTCGGATGCCCGATCTCGCTCTACGAGCGCACCACGCACCACGTGCTCTGCCCGTGCCACCAGTCGACCTTCGACCTCGCCGACCACGCCAAGGTCGTCTTCGGTCCGGCTGCCCGTCCCCTTCCTCAGCTGCCCATCGAGGTCGACGAAGAGGGATACCTGGTCGCACAGAGCGACTTCACCGAGCCCATCGGGGCCAGCTACTGGGAGCGTGAGAAGCAGTGAGCGTCGACACCAGCAAGGTCGCGACGAGCAACCGCACGGACGCCGCGACCGCATCGAAGCCGAGCCCGGCCGGCTCGCTGGCCTCCTGGGCCGACGACCGCCTCGGCCTGGCGACGATGATGAAGAAGAACCTGCGCAAGGTCTTCCCGGACCACTGGTCGTTCATGCTCGGCGAGATCGCGCTGTGGAGCTTCGTCGTGCTGCTCCTCACCGGTGTCTTCCTGACGCTGTGGTTCAACCCGTCGATGGGCCACGTGACCTACGAGGGCTCCTACGACCAGCTCCGCGGCATCGGCATGTCGGAGTCCATGGCCTCCACGCTGCACATCTCGTTCGACGTGCGCGGCGGCCTGCTCATGCGCCAGATGCACCACTGGGCCGCGATGATCTTCATCGCCTCGATGATGGTCCACCTGCTCCGCGTCGCGTTCACCGGCGCCTACCGCAAGCCGCGCGAGCTCAACTGGGTCATCGGCTGCATCCTGCTGCTCCTCGGCACCCTCGAGGGCTTCACGGGCTACTCGCTCCCCGACGACCTGCTGTCGGGCACCGGCGTGCGCGCCGCGGACGGCTTCCTCAAGGCCACGCCGGTCGCCGGGACGTACATGTCGTTCCTGCTCTTCGGCGGTGAGTTCCCCGGCGAGTCGATCATCCCGCGGCTCTACATCATCCACGTGCTGCTGATCCCGGGCATCCTGCTCGCGCTGATCGCCGCCCACATGCTGCTGCTCGTCTACCACAAGCACACGCAGTGGCCCGGCCCCGGCCGCACCGAGCAGAACGTCGTCGGCTTCCCGATGCTGCCGGTGTACGCCGCCAAGGCCGGTGGCTTCTTCTTCATGGTCTTCGGCGTCATCTCCATCATGGGTGGGCTGCTGTCGATCAACCCGGTGTGGAAGTTCGGCCCCTACGACCCGACCAAGGTGACGGCCGGCTCGCAGCCCGACTGGTACATGGGCTGGCCCGACGGGCTCCTGCGCATCATCCCGACGGGCTGGGAGACGGTGATCTTCGGCTACACGATCTCGTGGAACATCCTCATCCCGATCCTCCTCGTGCCGCCGCTGATGCTCACCGTGCTGATCGTGCTCCCGTTCCTCGAGGGCTGGATCACCGGCGACAAGCGCGACCACCACCTGCTGCAGCGCCCGCGCAACGCTCCGACGCGCACCGCGGTGATGGTGGCCCTGATGACGTTCTACGGCCTCGCCTGGGCGGCGGGCGGCAACGACATCATCGCGATCAAGCTGCACGCCAGCATCAACCAGATCACCTACTTCATGCGGGTCGCGATCTTCCTCGGCCCCGTCCTGGCGTTCTGGATCACGCGTCGCTGGTGCATCTCGCTGCAGCGCCACGACAACGAGAAGCTGCTCCACGGCTACGAGACGGGCATCATCACCCGCTCCGCCGAGGGCCAGTACGCCGAGCGGCACCTGCCGATCAGCGGGACGAACGCCTACACGCTCACCGCGCGCGACCGCGACGAGATCCACTCGGTCGCCGGCGACACCGACGCAGCCGGGGTCGCGGCGCCCAACTCGCGCTCGGAGAAGCTGCGCGCGAAGCTGTCGTCGTGGATGTACAGCCACAACGTGCAGAAGCCCACCCGGGCCGAGCTCGAGGAGGCCCACCACCACGCCGAGCACGAGGCGGAGCTCCAGGCAGGTCTCGACCACCCGGTCGACGGCCACCAGTTCGACGACCACCGCCTGCGCGACACCGACGACGTGCCGCTACGCGACCACTGATCGTCGTACGACACACGAGGGCCCGCCGGGAGCATCCCAGCGGGCCCTCGTCGTCCGTGGGGTGTCGGCCTGGTGCCGCCCGCGCGGCGGAGCCGACCGGGAGACGAAGGAACTCAGGAGAGGGCGGAGCCGGACTTCCAGTCGGAGAAGGAGAGGTTCCAGTCGCCGTAGCCGTTCTCCAGCGTCATCGGGCGGTCGGTGCCGGTGTACTCGACGACGTCGCCGCGGCGGCTCATGGCGTAGAGCCAGCCGGCGTCCGCGGTCGACATGCCCGTGCACCCGTGGGACACGTTGGCGTTGCCCTGCGAGCCGACCGACCACGGCGCGGCATGGAGGAACTCACCGGAGTACGTCACCCGCATCGCCCACTGGACGTCGTCGATGTCGTAGGCCTCGGGGTTGTTGCGGTTGATGCCGACGGTCTCGGAGTTCATCCGCTTCTTGTCGAACTTCTCGAGGATCACCTTGGTGCCGGAGCGCGTGATGAACCCGGCCTTGCCGGTCGTGATCGGGAGGGTTCGCAGCAGGTCGCCGTTGGAGAAGACCTGCATCTGGTGGGTCCGGGCGTCGACCTTGTAGACGTGGGCGTCGCCGATCTGGAAGTCGATGCTCCGCGACTCCTGGCCGTACACCCCGTTGCCGGCGGGGAGGCTGTTGATGTCGAGGTCCACCGACACGTCGGTGCCGGCCTGCCAGTACGACGCGGGGCGGTAGTGCGCCTCCTGGTCGTTCAGCCAGTGCCACGACCCGCGCTGCTTCGGGGTGCTCGTGACGTGCATGTGCTCCTCGAAGAGCGCCTTGTCGGTCACGGGGATGTCGAAGGTGACCACGACGGGCATCCCGACGCCGACGGTCTCGCCGTCGAGCGGGGCGATGGCGGCGTAGGTCTGCTCGTCGAGCGTCAGGTCGACGGTGTGGAAGCTGCGGGTGCGCTCCAGGCTGCGGCCGTCGCTGCGGGTCGCCGACGCCGTGATGACGTAGTCGGTGCCGGGCTCGAGCCGGTCGGAGGCGGTCCAGGTGTCACCGGACACCTCGCCCGTCACGGCGCCCGTCGCCGAGGTGACCTCGACCGCGTCCAGCGCGCCGCCCTTCGCCGCGACCGTCAGCGCGCCGTCGATCGGGACGGCGGCCGCGTCGGTGAAGCTCGTGGACAGGCGCACGGGGTCCGGCGTGGCGGACTCCGATCCCGCTGCCGCGCCCGAGCCGTCGGCGCCACCGGGGTGCCGTCGGTCGTCGAGCTGCAGGCCGCGAGGCCGCCGGCGAGCACCAGCAGCGCCGCCGCGAACGTCGTACGACGATGAGCCAGTGGACCGGACGCGCGAGTGCGCATGCGACGTACCCCCAGGAATGACGACGAGCCGAGATCAGAAGAACCCGTCCAGCGTACGTCGCGGACAGGTCGCCAAAATGCTCGCAGCGGGAGAGCTCAGTGAGCGTGCTCACCCCGGTAGTACTCGAAGATGAAGCCGCACAGCACGATCGCACCGACGGTGAAGCCGATGAAGACCAGCCACCACGCGGCCAGCGCGGTGCCGTAGACGATCACGCCGAGGGCGAGGGCGCACCACAGCGGCCACCAGGAGTAGGGCGGAGAAGCCCAGCTCACCGGCGCCTTCGGCGATCTCGCCCTCCTTGCGGTCCTCCGGGCGCGGGTCCATGCGCGAGGCGTGGAACCCGAGGTAGAGGGTGACCATGCCGAACAGCAGCGCGGTCATCACCAGGGCGGACGTGCCGGTCGGGTCCTCGGTGAGGAACCAGTACGCCGGCGCGACGACCGCCACGAACAGTGCGGTGATGCCGAAGACCCAGGCCTCTGCCTTCATCGGTTGTCCCCCTCGGTCTCGGTGGTGCTGTCGTCGAGGCGGTCGTGCAGCATCTCCTCGCGCCCGTGCACCTCGGGGGCATCGGCGGGTGCGTCACCGTCGCGCTCGGCGTCGTTCTCGTGCAGCTCCATGAGCGCGATCTCCGGGTGGTGCAGGTCGAAGGCCGGCGACTCGGAACGGATCCGCGGCAGGGTGTGGAAGTTGTGGCGCGGCGGCGGGCTGCTCGTGGCCCACTCGAGTGAGCGGCCCCAGCCCCACGGGTCGTCGACCTCGACCTTCGGGCCCTTGGCGGAGACGTAGACGTTGTAGAGGAACGGCAGCGTCGACGCACCGAGCAGGAACGCCCCGACCGTGGAGATCTGGTTGAGCGTCGTGAAGCCGTCGTCGGGCAGGTAGTCGGCGTAGCGACGCGGCATGCCCTCGACGCCGAGCCAGTGCTGCACGAGGAAGGTGGTGTGGAACCCGACGAACAGGATCCAGAAGTGGAGCTTGCCGAGACGCTCGTCGAGCATCTTGCCGGTCATCTTCGGCCACCAGAAGTAGAAGCCGGCGAACATCGCGAACACCACCGTGCCGAAGACCACGTAGTGGAAGTGCGCGACCACGAAGTAGGAGTCGGACACGTGGAAGTCCAGCGGCGGGCTGGCCAGGGATACACCGGTGAGGCCACCGAAGAGGAAGGTGGTCAGGAAGCCGATCGACCACAGCATCGGGGTGTCGAAGGACAGGGACCCACCCCACATCGTGCCGATCCAGTTGAAGAACTCTCGCGCCGGTGGGCACCGCGATGAGGAATGTCATGCCGGAGAAGAACGGCAGGTCGACGGCGCGGGTGACGAACATGTGGTGGGCCCACACGGCCACCGACAGCATCGCGATGCCGAGCGTGGCCGCCACCAGTCCGACGTAGCCGAAGATCGGCTTGCGGCTGAAGACCGGCAGGATCTCGGAGATTCGGTGCCCCAAGAACGGCAGCGCGATGATGTAGACCTCGGGGTGGCCGAAGAACCAGAACAGGTGCTGCCACAGGATCGGCCCGCCGTGCGACGGGTCGAAGACGTGGGCGCCGAGGATGCGGTCCGCCTCCAGCGAGAGCAGCGCGCCCGCGAGGATCGGGAACACCATGATCACGAGCATGCTGGTGATCAGCGTGTTCCAGACGAAGATCGGCATCCGGAACATCGTCATGCCGGGCGCGCGCGTGCAGATGATCGTGGTGATGAAGTTGACGCCACCAGGATCGAGCCGAGACCGGCCATCCAGAGGCCCATGATCCAGAGGTCACCACCGACACCCGGACTGCGTACGGCGTCGGAGAGCGGCGTGTTGGCGAACCCGCCGAAGTCGGCGGCACCCTGGGGCGTCAGGAAGCCCGAGCCGGCGATGATCCCGCCGAACAGGAACAGCCAGTAGCTGAACATGTTGAGGCGCGGGAACGCCACGTCGGGCGCACCGATCTGCAACGGCATGATCACGTTGGCGAAGCCGAAGAACAGTGGCGTCGCGAACAGCAGCAGCATGATCGTGCCGTGTCGTGAAGAGCTGGTTGTAGAGCTGCTCGCTCACGACCTGTTGACCCGGGTAGGCCAGCTCGGAGCGGATCAGCATGGCCATCAGGCCGGCGATCAGGAACCACGCGAACGAGGTGCCGAGATAGAGCTTGCCGATGAGCTTGTGGTCGGTCGTGGTCAGGATACGGACGACCTGCTCGCCCAGGGGCTTGCGCTGCGGGACAGCAGCGGATGCGGCGCTCACTCCTCGCTCCCTTCCTGGGACTGGCTCTCGCCGAGCCCCGTCTGCGTGGTGGCGTTGGCGCCGCCGGGTCATCGGCTGCTCCCTGGTCTGGCCGGCGTCGGCCAGGTCGGCGAGGTACTGCTCGTAGTCGGCCTGGCTGACGACCTGGACCTTGAAGAGCATGCGGGAGTGGTAGGCCCCGCAGAGCTCGTAGCACTTGCCGAGGTAGTCGCCCTCGACGGTGGGCGTCACCTGGAGCTGGTTGATGCGGCCCGGGATGACGTCCATGCGGGTCAGGAACGACGGCACGCCGAAGTTGTGGATCACGTCGGGCGAGCGGAGGTTGAACTGGATCCGCTGGTCGACCGGGAGGACGAGCGTCGGGATCTCGCTGCCGTCACCGGACGTGTAGACGTAGGACTCGTAGGCGTAGTCGTCGGCGTCGCCCGTCGTCGGGGTTCTGCTCGCCGACGCCGTGGTTGAACGTCCACGACCACTGCTGTCCGGTGACCTCGACGGTGACGTCGGGCGTGGACAGCTCGGTCTGGACGTCCTGGACGCGCACCGTGTGGAAGAAGAACACGATGCACATGAGGACCGGGGCGATCGTGTAGAAGACCTCGAGCGGCAGGTTGTAGCGCGTCTGCCGCGGCACCTCGTCGTCGCTGCGGCGTGGAACTTCACCACGACGTAGAAGGTAGGCCCGAGACGATGACGCCGGTCACCATCGCGGCGACCCAGGCCCACTTCCAGAGCTCGTAGGTGTAGGGACCCTGCTCGGTGACACGGTCCGGCATGGCGAGGTTCCGGATCTGGTGCTCGTCGGCCGCGGAGCACCCGGCCAGCACCAGCATCGTCACGCCGAGCAGCGCGACCCTCAGGACGCGCCGCGCAGGCGCACCCGAGATCTTGGGGACTTGCAGACCCACTGACGAGCCTCTCTCTCGGTCCATTTCAGACATGCAGAGACTATCCCCAACCGGCCCCGTTGTGCGGGGCAGGGTCGGGTGTCGCGGGATCGGCGGACGTCACGGTCGTCCTGCCCGCGCGAGTCGGCACAGTTCGTCCTGTGACCGGGCCCGTGCCTCCGCAGGGGGACCTCGACAGCGCCTCCGCCGCCCCGCTCCACCCGGCGGCGCGCGAGGTCATGCTCGCCGCGCTCGAACGGGGGTACGCCGACCCGCGTCGGCTGCACCGCGCCGGGCGCGAGGCGCGGCTGCTGCTCGACAACGCTCGCGAGGCCACGGCCAACGCGCTGGGCGTGCGCGCCGACGAGGTGACCTTCACCCCGAGCGGGACGCATGCGGTGCACCTCGGGGCTACAGGGCCTGGTGCGCGGCGCCCGCCGGGGCGACCTCGTCGGTGCCAAGCCGCGGTCGAGCACTCGGCAGTCCGCCACGCCGTCGAGTGGGGTGCCCAGGCCGACGAGGTGCCCGTCGACGCCGACGGCCGCGTGGACGCCGGTGAGGTTCTGGCTCGGGCCGCCCGGCCCGAGGCGGGCGTCGTCGCGGTCCAGAGCGCCAACCACGAGGTCGGCGCCATTCCAGCCGGTCGGGCGCCTCGACCTGCCGTCCGACGTCCCGCTCTTCACCAACACCGCCTGCGCGTCGATGGGCCGCCTTCCGCTGCCGTCGGGCTGGGCGGCCGCCGCCGGGTCCGCCCACAAGTGGGGTGGGCCGGCGGGGGTCGGCGTGCTCCTGGTCCCCCGCGCCCGGTGGCGCAACCCGTTCCCCGGCGACGACCGCGTCGACGAGCGGTCGACCGGCTTCGAGAACATCCCCGCCGTCCTCGCCGCGGCCGCGCTCCAGGCGGTGGTGGCCGAGCGCGAGGAGGTCAACACGCGCCACCACGAGCTCGTCGACGTCGTACGCCGACGGGTGGCAGCGGAGGTGCCCGACGTCGAGGTCGTCGGCGACCCGGTGCGACGCCTCCCCCACCTCGTCACGTTCTCGTGCCTCTACGTCGACGGCGAGGCTCTGGTGACCGAGCTC
Organism: uncultured Actinomycetota bacterium; assembly: GCA_963790225.1. Lineage (GTDB taxonomy): Bacteria > Actinomycetota > Actinomycetes > Propionibacteriales > Nocardioidaceae > Marmoricola_A. The sequence goes on from CAWBNX010000002.1 coordinate 20,139, forward strand.
GACCGGCGCGGCTACGGGATCGCCAGCGGATCCGCGTGCACGGCGTCGACGCTCGCGCCCAGCCACGTGCTGGAGGCGATGGGCGTCCTGACCCATGGCAACGTCCGGCTCTCCCTGCAGCGCGAGGCCACGCGTGCCGACGTCGACGCCTTCTGCGACGCGCTCCCGGACGTCGTCGCCGAGATCCGGTCGCGGGTCGGCCTGTGAGCACCCCCGACGAAGGCCGCGACGTCGCCCTGGAGCTCGACTGCCGCAGCCTGCCGTGCCCGATGCCGGTCATCGAGCTCGCCCGGCACCTCGGCGAGGTCCAGGTCGGCGAGCTGCTCGCGGTGGTCGCCATGGACGCCGCCGCGGAGGTCGACGTCCCGGCCTGGTGCCGGATGAAGGGCCAGGCGTACGTCGGCGCCGACGTCGCCCCGGACGGGTGCCCGCGCTACGTCGTACGACGGCTCAGCTGAGCGTCACGGTCGGATCGTCCGGAGGTGCGGCTCGAAGTCCGCGACGGCCTCGTCGCCGTACGTCGCCGCGCAGCGCGCGAGGAAGTCGGCCCGGGAGATCTCGTACTCCTGGGTGCCGACCTGCTCGACGACGTAGACGGCGAGCAGGCACCCGAGCTGGGCGGCCCGCTCGTGGCCGAGGCCCCAGCTGAGGGCGGCCAGGAAGCCCGCGCGGAACGCGTCGCCAACGCCGGTCGGCTCCACCTTCTCGATCTCCGGCACGGCCGCGACGACGATCGACCTTCGCCGGCGCGGTCGATGCGTACGCCGTCGGGGCCGAGCGTGACCACCCACGTGCCGACCCGCGAGAGGACCTCCTCGCGGCTCCAGCCGGTCTTCTGGGTGATCAGGCTGGCCTCGTACTCGTTGGAGAACAGGATCTCGGCGCCGTCGACCAGCGGGCGGATCAGGTCGCCGTCGCCGAAGGCGAGCTGCTGCGACGGGTCGGCCAGGAACGGGTAGCCGCGCTGGCGGCACTCCTGGGTGTGGCGCAGCATGCCCTGCGGGTCGTCCGGGCCGATCGATCACGTAGTCGGGTGCGCCAACGCGGTCGACGATCGGCTTGAGCTCGATCTCGCGGGACTCGCTCATCGCGCCTGCGTAGAAGCTTGGCGATCTGGGCGTGGGCGCTGTCGTTGGTGCACACGAAGCGGGCGGTGTGACGGGTCTCCGAGACGTGGATCGAGTCGCAGTCGACGTTGTGCCGCTCGAGCCATGCGCGGTACTCGGCGAAGTCCTCGCCGACGGCACCGACGAGCACCGGGCGCAGGCCCAGGTTGCCGAGGCCGAAGCAGATGTTGGCCGCGCAGCCGCCGCGGCGTACCTCGAGGTCCTCGACGAGGAACGACACCGAGAGCTTGTCGAGCTGGTCGACCACGAGGCTGTCGGCGAACTTCCCGGGGAAGGACATCAGGTGGTCGGTAGCGATGGACCCGGCTACGAGGATGGACACGACGCGAGACACTACCTCCCGGTAGACCTCGGGATACCCCGCAGTAGCCAATAGCGTCGAGCCATGACGTCCTCCCACCCGGTTCGCGCCGCCCCGCCGCCCTGTCCCACGACGAGCTCGGCACCCCCGCCGAGATGGCGGCCGACGGGCGCGCCACCAGTCGGCACCTGCGCCTCGAGCGGGCAGCGAAGGCCGCCGTCTCCGCCGCGCCCAGCATCCGTTACGAGGACTACCCCGCGGAGGTCGGCAAGCGCGAGATCCGGGTCTCCGACGCGGCCGCCCGCATCGCCAACGCGCTCCACCTGCACCTGGACTGACCAGTCACCCGCGAACGACGAAGGGCCCCAGCCGATCGGCTGGGGCCCTTCGTCGTGTCTCAGCTCAGTGGAACGAGTCCCCGCACGCGCACGAACCCGTGGCGTTGGGGTTGTCGATCGTGAAGCCCTGCTTCTCGATGGTGTCGACGAAGTCGATCTCGGCACCGTTGAGGTAGGGGACGCTCATCCGGTCGACCACGACGGTCACGCCGTCGAAGTCGGTGGTGACGTCGCCGTCGAGCGTGCGCTCGTCGAAGAAGAGCTGGTAGCGCAGGCCCGAGCAGCCACCGGGCTGCACGGAGATGCGCAGGGCCAGGTCGTCGCGACCCTCCTGCTCGAGGAGGCTCTTCACCTTGCCGGCGGCGACAGCGGAGAGGTTGATCTGGTCGGTACGGCGCTCGGTCTCGACCTGCTCGGTCATCTCATCACTCCAGAGTCGTGGGGGGTACTGCTCGATTCAATGGTCGCACACCCGGGGTTATTCCTTGAGCCCTCGCCCAGCCGCCGGTGCTGGCCGTGGGTGGCGGCACATTGCGCGCGCCGGGCGTCTCCTGGCGCAATCTGCCGCCACCCCTCGAGCGCCGCCGTCTGGGGTGGCGGGACATTGCAGGGAATCACGACATGAAGCCGCGATCCGCCGCCACCCCTCAAGCGCCGCCGGGGCGGGGTGGCGGCACATCGCGCGGGACCGCGACATGAAGCCGCAATCCGCCGCCACCCCTCAGGCCGTACGCCGTCGAGGGGGCGCTGTCGGGATCCGCTGGAGGAACGCGTTCCTGCCGGCCGGAGTGAACAGCGAGTCCCTCAGCGGCAGGTACCACTCGCGGACGCGGGTGGGGTCGTGGGGGCGGCCCAGCGAACGGTCCGCGTCCTCGAGCACCGTGACCGCTCGATGGATCACGTCGCCGGCCGTGTAGCCGCGCCGGACATGGTCGGCTCGGTCGATGCGCCGGTCACGACGCCGGTCGACCACGCGACGAGGTGCCTTCTCGTTCTCATCCCCGTCGAACTCGTGCAGCGCCGTCGTCCCGACCAGCCACAGGTCGGCTCGGGCCACGAAGACTCCGTCAGCGTCGACGAAGGTCCACTGCGACTCGACCTCGATGTGCACAGACGACGTGGAGCAGGCGGAGCAGCGACTCCCACAGGGACTCTGCCCGCGCGTCGACGCGGGCGAGCGCGGCCCGCAACCGAGGGCTTCCCGGACGACCCGACGCCGCGGCTGCCTCGAGGTCGTCGGGCGCGACGAGCTCGAGGTGCAGGGCCGCGTCGAGCATCGCCACCAGGTCGATGAGACCCACCCAGCGAGCAGCGGCCGTGAACGCCTCCGGCAGGGTCGCCACACGCAGTCCTCGCACCACGTCGTACGCCACCGGGCGGATGTGTCGGCTCGTGTGCACGCCGTCGCGCATGGGCCGCGGGTCGTCCTTGGCGAGAGCCATGAAGACCGGGCACCCGAGGGGCAATGGCGGGAGGGGCAGGCCGCGCACCTCAAGCGCGGTCAGACCGGTGAAGCACCCCACGTCGGTCATCAGGAGCTGCCAGCCGGACAGGTCGTCCTCGTCCCAGACGGCGGGTGGCCGACCTCGTCGGGAGGCGTCCGCTCGCGATGCACGCCGTAGGTCACCGGCGTCCACGCCGAGCCCCGCCGGTGCCCACGGATGGGTGTCGAGTCGTCCATGGAGCGACCATCGGTCAGCGAGCGGCCGTACGCGTCGCCCGACGGCCTCTCGGCGCCTGTGGACGCGAGGTGATCCGGCGGACGCCCGTGTGGACGTCAGGTGGTCCGCGGGCTGCGTCCGGGGGTGGCGGCAGATCGCACCGAGCCATGGCGCCTCGATCCGCGATGTGCCGCCACCCCGCGACCGGGCAACCGTACCCGGGTGGCGGCAGATCGCATGAGAAGCGAGGCGTTGACCCGCAATGTGCCGCCACCCCGGCGGCACGCCGGCAGAGCGGCGCAAGGCCAGCCGCGCGGGCGACGCAGCGCCTCACGCGACCAGGTCCTGGCCACCCGGGCCGCGAGGTCGGCGAGGGCGTCGGCGGGGGCGCCGAGGCGCGGTCCTCCCCCACCAGCTCGACGAGGGAGTACGCCGACTCGATGCCGAGGGCACGCATCTCCCGCGAGCCGACGAGCACCTGACCGGCCAGCGCGATGCACGGCCGGAGCGCCTCGGAGGCGACCGCGCGCGACGCCGTAGGGCACCTTGCCCGCCCGGCTGGAGAAGTCGAAGGACCCCTCGCCCGTCACGACGAGGTCGGCGAGACGGGCCGCGACTCGGCGAGCGAGACGGCCGCGGTGACCAGGTCGATGCCGGGCTCGCGGGTGGCGCCGAGGACGAGCAGGGCGTAGCCGATGCCGCCGGCCGCCCCGGCGCCCTTGTCCAGCGACGTACGCCGGTCGGTGGCGATCGCGAAGCCCTCGAGCCAGCCGTCGACCTCGGCGATCCGGTCCTCGCCGATCCCCTTCTGCGGCCCGAAGGTCTTGGTGGCGCCGAAGAGCCCGGTGAGCGGGCTGTCGACGTCGCTGGCGGCGACGAGGGTGACGCGGCGAGCCGGTCGCGGGCCGGGCCGAGGTCGACGCCGGTCACGGAC
>CAWBNX010000003.1:0-223229 GCA_963790225.1 uncultured Actinomycetota bacterium
GCGGTGACCGGGTCGAGGTCGACGCCGGCCACGTCGAGCCCGGCGGCCGCGAACGCCAGCAGGTCGGCGCCGATGCCGCAGCCGAGGTCCATCACGGTGGGTGCGCCGCCCCCGGTCGGGCGCCGGTCCTGGAGCACGTCGGCCAGGCGCGCCGCTCGGCGTGCCGAGATCTCCGGTCGGGTCGCCTGCTGCAGCCCGTCCGGGGTGAGGAGGAGGCGCTCGGCCCCGGGGCCCAGCTTGGCCGCGGCCCGCGCGCGCAGCACCGCCTGGGTCGTGGCGGCCGCGGCCAGGTCGGCTGCGGCACCGGGCGGCGCGCCGCCGTACTCCTCGAGGGCGAACCGGCGCAGCACCTCGCCGGCCCTGAGCGCGTCGACGCCCTCGGCGTGGATCGTCTCCGCCCGTGCGAGGACCCGCTTCCCGGTCGGCGTCAGCAGCCGCTCGAACGTCGCCAGGTCCACCACCGCATCCTCGCAGGGTCGTTGTCTGGCACTCGACTTGACCGAGTGCTAACCCCGGACTAGTTTCGGTGTTGGCACTCTCGATCTGAGAGTGCTGATCGTCCGGTCCGTGCGACCCCCGCGACGGCGTACGTCAGCCGGGCGAAAGTCTTGCAGCACCGATCCACCAGCACCACCGAGTTCCACCCAGCTCTCGATCCCGAGACAGACCAACAAGATTGGGGAGGTCGACGAAGTGTCGGTCAACATCAAGCCGCTCGAGGACCGGATCCTCGTCCAGACGCTCGACGCCGAGCAGACCACGGCTTCCGGCCTGGTCATCCCGGACACCGCGAAGGAGAAGCCCCAGGAGGGCGAGGTCATCGCGGTCGGCCCGGGTCGCTTCAACGACGACGGTGACGAGCGCGTGCCGCTCGACATCTCCGTCGGCGACAAGGTCATCTACAGCAAGTACGGCGGCACCGAGGTCAAGTACGCCGGCCAGGAGTACCTCATCCTGAGCGCCCGCGACGTGCTCGCGGTCATCGGCTGATCCAGCCGGACCTGAGCCCGAGCACCACAGCAGCACCGACTCCGCCCCGGGCGGCCCGCCCGGGCCCCTGGGGCGTTGTCCTTCCACCCATGCGTGCACCACAATTCGCTTGAAGAAAGGCAGTGACTCTTCGATGCCGAAGATCCTGGAATTCGACGAGAGCGCCCGCCGCTCTCTCGAGCGGGGCGTCGACGCCCTCGCCAACACCGTCAAGGTGACGCTCGGCCCCAAGGGCCGTTACGTCGTCCTCGACAAGAAGTGGGGCGCTCCGACCATCACGAACGACGGCGTGACCGTCGCGCGTGAGGTCGAGCTGGACGACCCGTTCGAGAACCTCGGCGCCCAGCTCACCAAGGAGGTCGCCACCAAGACCAACGACGTCGCCGGTGACGGCACGACGACCGCGACCGTGCTGGCCCAGGCGATGGTCCACCAGGGCATCCGCGCCGTGGCCGCGGGCGTGAACCCGATGGCGCTGAAGCGGGGCATGGACAAGGCCGCCGCCGCCGTCAGCGAGGCGCTGCGCGAGGCCGCCCGCGACGTCGAGACCCGCGAGGACATGGCCGCCGTGGCGACCGTCTCCAGCCGCGACTCGGTCATCGGCGACCTGCTCGCCGAGGCGTTCGACAAGGTGGGCAAGGACGGTGTCATCACCGTCGAGGAGTCCAACACCATGGGCACCGAGCTCGAGTTCACCGAGGGCATGCAGTTCGACAAGGGCTACATCTCGCCCTACTTCGTGACCGACGCCGAGCGCATGGAGGCCGTCCTCGACGACCCCTACATCCTCCTGCACCAGGGCAAGATCAGCTCCATCGCGGACCTGCTGCCCCTGCTGGAGAAGGTCATGCAGGCCGGGAAGCCGCTGTTCATCATCGCCGAGGACATCGACGGTGAGGCGCTCTCGACCCTGGTGGTCAACAAGATCCGCGGCACCTTCAACGCCGCGGCCGTCAAGGCTCCGGCCTTCGGCGACCGCCGCAAGGCCATGCTGCAGGACATCGCGACGCTGACCGGTGCGCAGGTCGTCGCCCCCGAGGTCGGCCTCAAGCTCGACCAGGTCGGTCTCGACGTGCTGGGCCAGGCCCGCCGCGTCGTGGTCACCAAGGACAACACCACGATCGTCGACGGCTCCGGTGACGCCACCGAGGTCAGCGGCCGCGTGGACCAGATCAAGGCCGAGATCGAGAACACCGACTCCGACTGGGACCGCGAGAAGCTCCAGGAGCGCCTCGCCAAGCTCGCCGGCGGTGTCTGCGTGGTCAAGGTCGGCGCTGCCACCGAGGTGGAGCTGAAGGAGAAGAAGCACCGCATCGAGGACGCCGTCTCCGCGACGCGCGCCGCGATCGAGGAGGGCATCATCGCCGGCGGCGGTTCCGCGCTGGTCCACGCCGTCTCGGTGCTCGACGACGACCTCGGTCTCGAGGGCGACGAGGCGTTCGGCGTGAAGGTGGTCCGCAAGGCCGCCGACGAGCCGCTGCGCTGGATCGCCGAGAACGGTGGCGTCAACGGCTACGTCGTCGTCGCCAAGGTCCGCGAGGCGGGCCAGGGGCACGGCTACAACGCCGCTACCGAGGAGTACGGCGACCTCATCGGCCAGGGGATCCTGGACCCGGTGAAGGTGACCCGCTCCGCGCTGGTCAACGCCACCTCCATCGCGGCCATGCTGCTGACCACGGAGACCCTGGTGGTCGAGAAGCCCGAGGACGAGGACGAGTCCGCCTCCGCGGGCGGTCACGGCCACGGCCACGGCCACTGATCGACGGCCCGCCACTGGTCACTGACCGCAGGCGGGCCCGCAACTGGTCGATGCCCGCACCCGGGAGTCTACTCCGGGTGCGGGCATCGACCAGTTTTCGGCCCGGGTGCGGGGAGTGACCAGGCTCAGCCGGGGGTGGGTGCCGGGGTCGCCCGGGCCCGGCCGGCGGCGGGCGATCGAGACGCCCACCAGCGTGACCACGCCGCCGACGTAGGCGAGCGAGGCGGGGGTCTCGTCGAGCAGCAGCCAGGCCATCACGATCGTGATCACCGGGATCAGGTACGTCGTCACCGCGAGGTTCGAGGCCGGCATGTGGTTGAGGGCGTAGGCGTAGCAGGTGAAGCCGATGGCGGTCGGGAAGAGGCCGAGGTAGACCATCCACAGCACCGACGACGTCGGGGCCGCGGCCGTCTCCTCCACGAGCCGCCCGACCCAGGGCAGGCAGGCCACCGCGCCCACGGCGCACGCCACGGCGGTGACCTCGATCGCCGGCAGGGTGGCCATGAGCGGCTTCTGGACGATGAGGCTCACCGCGTACACCAGGGCGGCGAGGGCGCACAGCAGCACGCCGAGCAGGTCGCTCCCGGGGTCGCCCGACCCGCTGCCGGAGGTGCTGATGAGGCCCACCCCGGCGATCGCGAGCGCCAGCCCGACGGCCTTCGTCGCGGTGAACCGCTCGCCCAGGAACACCGCGGCCAGCAGCGCCACCATGACCGGGGCGCTCTGCAGGACCAGCGAGGCGGTGCCGGCGTCGACGTGCTGCTCGCCCTCGTTGAGCGCCACGTTGTAGACGGCGTACCAGAGCAGACCGATGACGACCAGGCGCCACCACTGACCGGGGCCGGGGCGCCGGAAGCGGGGCAGGGCCAGCGCGAGCAGGGCCAGCGCGCCGACGGTGTTGCGACCCAGCGCGAGCGGGCCCGCGGAGAAGTCGTCGCCGAGGTGACGGATGGCCACGAAGGCCGACGCCCACAGCACCAGCGTCGTGGCCACGGCGGCGACCGGCAGCCACGCGCGTCCGGTCGTCGTGCCCGCCGAGGTCGGGCCGGGGTCCTGGGTCGTGGTCACGTCCGCGAGGCTAGACCTGCGCACCGACGAGCGAGCACGCGGGTATCGGTCACGGCACGGACTATGGCCGGATACCGCGGGGATCTGGCAGATTTGCGAGACCATGAGGCAGCAGAGTTGGAGGAAGCACCCGAGGCGTGACTACTGGACACACCGCATCAACCGGCTGCACCCGCTGCGCGACTACGAGGAGATCTCTCGCATCCTCGTGCAGCACGAGTTCCCGTGGGACATCAACCAGGCGCTGTCGTTCGCCCTCTTCCGGACCTACGCCGTGCCCTCGATCGGTCGGCTGCTCTTCGAGACCGGGGAGTTCACCGACCGCACCCAGAAGCGGTACGACGACACCGGGCTGATCCTCGACCAGGTGCTGTGCCACGGGCTGTCGAGCCGGGAGGGCCGGGCCGCGGTGCGGCGGATCAACCAGATGCACGGCATGTACGACATCAGCAACGACGACATGCGCTACGTGCTGTCGACGTTCGTGGTGGTCCCGGTCCGGTGGCTGGCCGAGCACGGCTGGCGGGCGATGTCGGCCGCCGAGGTGCTGGCCAGCACGGAGTACTACAAGCACCTCGGTCGGCACATGAACATCGCCGGCATCCCGGACACCTGGGACGACTTCGCCCGCCTCATGGACGACTACGAGGCGGCGCACTTCGGCTACGACCCCGGCGCCCGGGCGGTGGCGGACGCGACGCTGGAGCTGATGACGACCTTCCCGCCCAACGACCGGCTGCCGGCCGCGCGCGTGAAGGCTTTCTCCTTCGGGCTGATGGACGAGCCGCTGCTCGACGCCTTCCACTATCCGCACCCCTCGCCGGCGCTTCGACGCGCGGCACGCGCCTCGCTCGGGGTGCGGGCCCGGCTGCTGCGCCTGGCGCCGCCCCGGCTGGCGCCGATGCTGCTCGAGGACATGCCCAACATCCGGTCCTACCCCGACGGCTTCCGCACCGAGGAGCTCGGGACCTTCGCCCCCACCTGTCCGGTGGACCGGCAGCGCCGGCCCGCGCCGCGCGAGGGGGTTGCGCTCCCCTAGACTGTCCGCACGCGCAGCGCACGACGGAAGGTGTCCATGAGCGAGTCCACACCGATCCCCGACAAGTTCGCCGCCCTGGGGCTGACCTATGACGACGTCCTGCTGCTGCCGGGTCACTCCGACCTGGCGCCGGACGAGATCGACACCACCTCCCGGCTGACCCGCGAGATCTCCCTCAGGGTGCCACTGGTGAGCGCAGCCATGGACACCGTCACCGAGTCGCGGATGGCCATCGCGATGGCCCGCCAGGGCGGCCTCGGCGTCCTCCACCGCAACCTCTCGATCGAGGATCAGGCCTACCAGGTCGACCTCGTGAAGCGGACCCAGACCGGGATCATCTCCAACCCGGTGACCATCGGCCCGGACAAGACGCTCGAGGAGCTCGACCGGCTGTGCGGGGAGTACCGCGTCTCCGGCCTCCCCGTCGTCGACACCGACAACCGCCTCCTCGGCATCATCACCAACCGCGACCTGCGCTTCACCCCGGTCGCGGAGTGGGCCACCACCAAGATCGACGAGGTCATGACGACCGCGCCGCTGATCACCGGCGACGTGGGCATCTCCCGCGACGACGCGACGCTGCTGCTGCGCAAGCACAAGCGCGAGCGTCTGCCGCTGGTCGACGACCAGGGCCGGCTGGCCGGTCTCATCACGGTCAAGGACTTCGTGAAGTCCGAGCAGTTCCCCCACGCGTCGTACGACGGCGACGGGCGTCTGCTCGTGGGCGCAGCCATCGGCTACTTCGGCGACGCCTGGCTGCGCGCCACCACGCTCGTCGAGGCCGGCGTCGACGTTCTCGTCGCCGACACCGCGCACGGCAACGTGCGGATGCTGCTGGAGATGGTGCACAGGCTCAAGACCGACCCGGCCACCCGGCACGTGCAGGTCATCGGCGGGAACGTCGCCACGCGGGAGGGCGCCCAGTCGTTCGTCGACGCGGGTGCCGACGCCGTCAAGGTGGGCGTGGGCCCGGGCTCCATCTGTACGACGCGCGTGGTGACCGGGGTCGGCGTACCGCAGATCACCGCGGTCTACGAGGCCTCCCTGGCCGCCAAGCCGGCCGGCGTCCCGGTGATCGCCGACGGCGGCATGAAGCACTCCGGCGAGATCGCCAAGGCGCTGGTCGCCGGTGCGGACGCCGTCATGGTGGGCTCGCTGCTCGCCGGCTGCGACGAGAGCCCGGGCGACCTGGTGTTCGTCAACGGCAAGCAGTACAAGGCCTACCGCGGCATGGGGTCGCTGGGCGCGATGTCGAGCCGCAGCAAGAAGTCCTACTCCAAGGACCGCTACTTCCAGGCCGAGGTCACCAGCGACGACCAGATCGTGCCCGAGGGCATCGAGGGCCAGGTCGCCTACCGCGGCCCGCTCAGCGCCGTCGCGCACCAGCTCGTCGGGGGACTGACGCAGTCGATGTTCTACGTCGGCGCGCGCACCGTGCCGGAGCTGCAGGACAACGGGAAGTTCGTCCGGATCACCTCGGCCTCGCTCAACGAGAGCCACCCGCACGGCGTGCAGATGACGGTGGAGGCTCCGAACTACCAGGGGCGCTGACCACGCGGGCCGGTCGGCCCGTCGCGACGGATCGCGGGCGGTAGGGTTCAGGGGTGCAAGAGTTCGAGATCGGCCGTGCCAAGCGAGGTCGTCGGGCCTGGTCCTTCGACGACATCGCCATCGTCCCGTCGCGCCGTACGCGTGACCCCGAGGAAGTCTCGACGGCCTGGCAGATCGACGCCTACCGCTTCGAGATCCCGGTGGTGGCCGCCCCGATGGACTCGGTGATGTCGCCCGAGACCGCGGTGCAGTTCGGCAAGGCCGGCGGGCTGGGCGTCCTCGACCTCGAGGGTCTGTGGACCCGCTACGACGACCCGTCGAACCTGCTGGCCGAGGTGGCCTCGCTCGACGCGGCCGCCGCGACCCGGCGGATGCAGGAGATCTACGCCGAGCCGGTCAAGCCCGAGCTGATCACCGAGCGGCTGCGCGAGATGCGCGCCGCCGGCATCACCGTCGCGGGCAGCCTGAGCCCGCAGCGCACCAAGGAGTTCTTCAAGACCGTCGTCGACGCCGGGGTCGACATGTTCGTCATCCGCGGCACGACGGTCTCGGCCGAGCACGTGTCGGGCCAGGCCGAGCCGCTGAACCTCAAGGAGTTCATCTACGAGCTCGACGTGCCGGTCATCGTGGGCGGCTGCGCGACCTACCAGGCCGCGCTCCATCTGATGCGCACCGGCGCCGCCGGCGTCCTCGTCGGCTTCGGCGGGGGAGCGGCCCACACCACCCGCACGGTCCTGGGCATCGCGGTGCCGATGGCCTCCGCGGTGGCCGACGTGGCCGCCGCCCGGCGCGACTACCTCGACGAGTCCGGCGGCCGCTACGTCCACGTCATCGCCGACGGCTCGATCGGCCGCTCCGGCGACCTGGCCAAGGCCATCGCCTGCGGCGCCGACGCCGTCATGATCGGCTCCCCGCTGGCGCGGGCCACCGAGGCGCCCGGGCGCGGCTTCCACTGGGGCTCGGAGGCCTGGCACCCCGACCTGCCGCGCGGCGAGCGCATCGAGATCGGCATCGCCGGCTCGTTGGAGGAGATCATGTTCGGGCCGTCGGTCACCGCCGACGGCACCATGAACCTCGTGGGCGCGCTGCGGCGCGCGATGGCCACGACGGGCTACACCGAGGTCAAGGAGTTCCAGCGTGTCGAGGTCGTCGTCCAGTAGCGCGAGGCGGGAACCGTCCTCGCGTCGCGCGCGTCGAAGGGTCATGAAGACCCCGCCGGCGGCCACGTCCGCGCGATCCGCCCTGCCTGCCGCCGCAGTCCTCGCGGTCCTCGCCCTGCTCGCCGGCTGCGCCGGGTCGGAGGACGCCGATCCCACGGCGGGAACCGGCGCGGACCCGAGCGCCTCGTCCTCGGCGTCGGAGGACCCGAGCACGGACGCGTCCGAGCCCGCCGTCGTTCCCGTCTCGACCAAGGGGTGGCGCACCGAGGTCTGGCACGACCTCCAGCTGGAGGTGCCGGACGACTGGGCGCTCGGCTACGCGCCGGTCACCGACGGTGAGGACGTCCTCGAGTGCGCCGTCGGTCCCGCCGGCCCCGAAGGATCCGACAGCCCGGACGGCCCCGACACCACCACGCCGTACGTCGGACGCCCCGGCTTCGGCAGCGACGTCTGCGACGGCACCGGTGACGTCGACGTGCCGCCGCAGGACTTCGTGTGGTTCGGCAGCCCCCTCGACCGGGGCGAGGTCGAGGAGTCCGGACGCACGGTGACCACCGTGGAGGTCGACGGCGAGCTGGTGACGGTCGGGGCCTCGCCCGAGGTCGCCGCCGCGATCCTGGAGTCGTTGAGGGAGGTCGGGGAGGACGCCAACGGGTGTCTGGCGAGGCCGACGCCCGAGACCCGCTATCCCGCCGAGGGGTTCGGCGCCAATCTCGCGCTGTCGGTCTGCGTGTACGACTCCGTCGGCTCCGGCGAGGGCGTGACGCAGCGGCTGTGGACCGAGCGCCTCGGCGCCGAGCAGGCCGACCGGCTCGTCCGCGGTGTCGCGCTCAGCCGCCGCGCCGCCTGCGACCCTGCCGAGGGTCGCTCGGAGGGGCAGACGCTCTTGCTGCGGGTGGAGGTCGGCAACGACTTCGGGAGCAGGTCGCTGATCCGTGACTACCGCGTGGAGCTGGGGGAGTGTCCGGTGGCGCTCGACCTCTCCGAGAGCGTCATCGCCGCGCCTCGCCCCGTGGGGCTGAACGAGCGGATCCTGGACGCGTTCGCCGGCCGGGGCGTGCAGGCGTACGTCGGCGGCGGCTCGGTGCCGCGCGAGCTGGCGTCGTACTTCAAGCCGACGATGGGCTGAGGAGGTCACACCATGGGTCGTAGCAGGGGCAGCACCGACGGCACGGGCGGGGGGCGGTCGTCCGAGCCGGAGGCGAAGACCTGTGGCGTCCTGCGGTCGCCGCATCGAGTGGCGCAAGAAGTGGGAGCAGAGCTGGGACGAGGTCCGCTACTGCTCCGACGCCTGCCGGGCGCGCAAGGTGAAGCCGGTCGACCGCGAGCTCGAAGAGGCGATCCGCGACCTGCTCGGTCGGACGACGGGGACGATCTGCCCCTCCGAGGCGGCGAAGAAGGTCGGCGGCACCGAGTCCGAGGAGGCTTGGCGCGAGCTGATGGAGCCGTCCCGGCGGGCGGCGCGACGACTGGTGGCCGCGGGCGAGGTCGAGATCACCCAGCGGGGCCGCGTCGTGGACCCCTCGACGGCGAAGGGGCCGATCCGCATCCGACGCGCCACCTGAGCCTCGACGGTGACCCAGGCCGCACCGACTGCTTGTTACCGGCGGGTTCCGGTCGGCCCCGCGCTCAGATACTCTCGGTATATGAATCCTCCGGACCCGACGGCGCCCGACCTGCTCGACCCCGAGACCGACCCGAGCGCGTCGTACGCCCTGGACCAGCGACTGGTGCGCCGCCTGACCGGCCTGCTCGCACGCGACCGGCGGCGAGAGCAAGCGCGCCGTCTCCCCGGTGAACGGGCAGCCGCTCGGTGACGTCCCGCAGTCGACCACCGCCGACGTGGAGGCAGCCTTCCGCCGCGCCCGCCGCGCACAGGCAGCGTGGGCGCGGACCTCGCTGGACGAGCGATCTGCGCTCATGCTGCGTCTGCACGACCTGGTGCTGGAGCGTCAGGACGAGATCATCGACCTCATCTGCTGGGAGTCGGGCAAGGCCCGCAAGCACGCCTTCGACGAGCCGCTGCACATCGCGCTGACCGCCCGCTACTACGCGCGCACGGCTCGCGGGCACCTGGACTCACGTCGCGTCGCCGGCGTCGTCCCCGCGCTGACCCGTGTGGAGGTGAACCGCATCCCCAAGGGCGTCGTCGGCATCATCTCGCCGTGGAACTACCCCTTCACCATGGCGCTGTGCGACGGTCTGCCGGCGATCATGGCCGGGAACGCGGTCGTCGCCAAGCCGGACGCCCAGACCATGCTGAGCGCGCTCTACGGACTCGAGCTGCTGCGCGACGCCGGGTTCCCCGAGGACCTCTGGCAGATGCTCGCCGGCCCGGGCCGCGAGATCGGCACCGACATCATCGAGCGCGCCGACTACGTGTGCTTCACCGGCTCGACCGCGACCGGCAAGGTCATCGCCGGCAGGTGCGCCGACCGGCTCATCGGCTGCTCGCTCGAGCTGGGCGGCAAGAACCCGATCCTCGTGCTGCGCGACGCCGACCTGGACCGGGCGGCCGAGGGTGCGGTGCGGGCGGCGTTCTCCAACGCCGGCCAGCTGTGCGTCTCGATGGAGCGGATGTACGTCGCCGACCAGGTCTACGACCGTTTCGTGGGCAAGCTCGTCCACCGGGTCAACGCGATGACGCTCGGCGCCACCCTCGACTGGGGCGTCGACATGGGCTCGCTCATCAGCCAGGAGCAGCTCGACACCGTCGTGGCGCACGTCGAGGACGCCCGCGCCAAGGGTGCCACCGTGCTGACCGGCGGGCGTGCCCGTCCCGACCTCGGGCCGTTCTTCTACGAGCCGACCGTGCTCGAAGGCGTGTCGCCGGACATGACGTGCTTCGGCGACGAGACCTTCGGGCCGGTCATCGCGCTCTACCGCTTCCATGACGAGGCCGACGCGATCGCCCGGGCCAACGACGGGGAGTACGGCCTCAACGCCTCGATCTTCAGCCAGGACGGGCCGCGGGCCCGCGAGATCGCCCGACAGATCACGTGCGGCACCGTCAACATCAACGAGGCCTTCGGCGCGACCTTCGCCAGCATCGACGCCCCCATGGGCGGGATGCGCGAGTCGGGCATGGGGCGGCGCCAGGGCGCCGAGGGCATCCTGCGCTACACCGAGTCGCAGTCGGTCGCCACCCAGCGGCTGATCCGATTTGCTCCGATGCTCGGCATGAGCGACGAGCAGTACGCCAAGATCATGACGTGGAACGTGCGCCTGATGACCAGGCTCGGCAGGAAGTGACCCCGTGGCAGACCCCGACGTGACCGGCACCTTCGACTTCGACGTCCTGATCATCGGATCCGGCTTCGGCGGATCGGTCAGCGCGCTGCGGCTCACCGAGAAGGGCTACCGGGTCGGCGTCATCGAGGCCGGTGCGCGCTTCGAGGACTCCGACTACGCGAAGACCTCGTTCGAGCTGAAGAAGTACCTCTTCCGGCCCGAGATCGGCTGCTACGGCATCCAGCGGATCGAGGCGGTCCGCGACTCCCTCATCATGGCCGGCGCCGGTGTCGGTGGGGGGTCGTTGGTCTACGCCAACACCCTCTACGAGCCCCTCGAGCAGTTCTACCAGGACCCGCAGTGGGCCGACATCACCGACTGGAGGTCGGAGCTGGCGCCGTACTACGACCAGGCCAAGCGCATGCTCGGCGTGGTCGAGAACCCGCTGCGCACCCCGGCCGACGACGTGATGGAGAGGGTGGCCAACGACCTCGGTGTCGGTGACACCTTCCACCCGACCCCGGTCGGCGTGTTCTTCGGCGGCCCGGACGCGAAGGAGGGGGAGCTCGTCGAGGACCCCTACTTCGGCGGAGCAGGCCCGGCGCGCAACGCCTGCGTCGAGTGCGGCGACTGCATGACGGGCTGCAAGTACAACGCCAAGAACACGCTGGTGAAGAACTATCTCTACCTCGCCGAGCAGAAGGGTGCGCAGGTCCTGCCGCTGACCACCGTGACCCGGGTGACCCCGCTCGAGGGCGGTGGCTATGAGCTCAAGGTGAAGTGGACCAAGTCGCTGCGCAGCGGGAAGTCGGTCACCCGCACGCTGACCTGCGAGCAGGTCGTCTTCGCCGCGGCTGCGATCGGCACCCAGAAGCTGCTGCACAAGCTGAAGGCGCAGGGCATCCTGCCGAAGCTGTCGGACCGGCTCGGCTACCTGTCGCGGACGAACTCCGAGTCGATCCTGGGTGCCATCGCCCCCGACACCTCGATCGACTACAGCCGTGGCATCGCCATCACCTCCAGCTTCCATCCCGACGCCGACACCCACGTCGAGCCGTGCCGCTACGGCAAGGGCAGCAACGCGATGTCCCTGATGCAGACCGTGCTGACCGACGGTGACGGCCCGGTGCCGCGTTGGCGGACCTGGCTGGGCGAGCTGTGGACCCAGCGCAGCAGCGTGCTCGACCTGTACGACGTCAAGCACTGGTCCGAGCGGACCGTCATCGCCCTGGTGATGCAGACCCTCGACAACTCGATCACGACGTACGCGAAGAAGATCCCGGGCACCAAGAAGTGGCGCCTGACGTCCAAGCAGGGCCACGGGGAGCCGAACCCGACGTGGATCCCGGTGGCCAACCAGGTGGTGCGCAAGATGGCGGAGATCATGGGCGGCACGCCCGGAGGCTCGATGGGCGACCCGTTCAACATGCCGATGACCGCGCACTTCATCGGCGGCTGCACGATCGGACGTTCTCCCGAGGACGGTGTGGTCGACGCCTACCAGCGCGTCTTCAACTACCCGGGCATGCACATCGCCGACGGCTCGGCGATCTCGGCGAACCTCGGGGTCAACCCGTCGTTGACGATCACGGCCCAGGCCGAGCGGATGATGGCGCTGTGGCCCAACAAGGGTGAGGCGGACGCGCGACCCGCGCTGGGGTCGGCGTACGAGCGGATCGAGGCGGTCGAGCCCCACGACCCGGCCGTGCCGCCGAGCGCACCCGGCGCCCTGCGGCTCCCGATCGTCGCGGTCTCCTGAAGGGCCCGGCCGGGAGAAGAGCTGCCCGGGGCCCGACCAGGGAGGGCGCGGAGGGCGCGGAGCTTGGACCCTGGCGGAGCCGGCGCCGCACGACGGCGCCGCGCGGCTAGGCTGAGGCCTTCTCGTCCCCGCCTGGAAGGTGCCCGGTGACCACCGAACACGACCTGGTCCTCGTCGTCGACTTCGGCGCCCAGTACGCCCAGCTCATCGCCCGACGGGTGCGGGAGGCCCGGGTCTACTCCGAGGTCGTGCCGTCCTCGATGCCGGTCGCGGAGATGCTGGCCAAGGGGCCCAAGGCGATCGTCCTCTCCGGTGGGCCGTCGTCGGTCTACGAGCCCGGTGCCCCGCAGATCAGCGACGAGCTGTTCGAGGCCGGCGTTCCCGTCTTCGGCATGTGCTACGGCTTCCAGGTGATGGCCCAGGCCCTCGGAGGTGAGGTCAAGCGCACCGGCCGTTCGGAGTACGGGCGCACCCCGGTCGTGGTCGAGGAGGCCGGCACGCTGCTGGCCGAGGTGCCCGAGAGCCACAAGGTCTGGATGAGCCACGGCGACTCGGTGGTCGGAGCGCCCGCCGGTTTCACCGTCCTCGCGTCCACCATCGCCTCGCCCGGTGGCCGCCTTCGAGCACGTCGAGCGCGGCTTCGCCGGCGTCCAGTGGCACCCCGAGGTCATGCACACCGAGCACGGCCAGATCGTGCTGGCACACTTCCTGCACCACATCGCCGGCTGCCGACAGACCTGGACCATGGTCAACATCGTGGAGGAGCAGCTCGAGCGCATCCGCGCGCAGATCGGCGACGCCCGTGCCATCTGCGGCCTCTCCGGCGGCGTCGACTCCGCGGTGGCCGCAGCCCTGGTCCAGCGGGCGGTCGGTGACCGGCTGACCTGCGTCTTCGTCGACCACGGCTTGCTGCGTCAAGGCGAGGCCGAGCAGGTCGAGCGCGACTTCGTCGCCGCCACCGGCGTCGACCTCCACGTCGTGGACGCCCAGCAGCGGTTCCTGGAGGCGCTGGCCGGCGTCACCGACCCCGAGGAGAAGCGCAAGATCATCGGCCGCGAGTTCATCCGCGTCTTCGAGCAGGCCGAGATCGACATCATCGGCTCGGCCGCCGCGCAGGGCGAGAAGGTGCAGTTCCTCGTGCAGGGCACGCTCTACCCCGACGTCGTGGAGTCCGGCGGCGGCACCGGCACCGCCAACATCAAGTCGCACCACAACGTCGGCGGCCTGCCCGACGACCTCGAGTTCGAGCTCGTCGAGCCGCTGCGGCTGCTGTTCAAGGACGAAGTCCGGCTGGTCGGTGAGCAGCTCGGCCTGCCCGCCGAGATCGTGTGGCGCCACCCGTTCCCCGGGCCGGGGCTGGGGATCCGCATCATCGGCGAGGTGACCCACGAGCGGCTCGAGATCCTCCGCGCGGCCGACTTCATCGCCCGCGAGGAGCTGACCCGCGCCGGCCTGGACCGCGACATCTGGCAGTTCCCCGTGGTGCTGCTCGCCGACGTCCGCTCCGTCGGCGTCCAGGGCGACGGGCGGACCTACGGCCATCCCGTCGTGCTGCGTCCGGTGACCTCCGAGGACGCCATGACAGCCGACTGGGCGCGGCTGCCCTACGACGTCGTCGAGACGATCTCGACACGCATCACCAACGAGGTGCGCGAGGTCAACCGGGTCACGATCGACGTCACCAGCAAGCCGCCCGGCACCATCGAGTGGGAGTAGCCCGGCCCCTTCAGCGATCGGGTGGCTCGCCCACGGATCACGGGTGCGACGGGACGGCGCCGAGTTTCCTATGATGAGCCCGACACTCGACCTCTGGGGGCTTCGTCGCATGGCACGCTTCAGCACCGGTGTGCAGACCATGATCCGGCAACGGATCATGAGACGTGTCGGCCCCGTCGACCTCTCGCAGGTCCACCGGGTGCCCGACCGGCTGATCTGGCCGTTGCGTCGTGACGGCTTCGACCCCGTCGCTCGTGTCGGCGCGCAACGAGACTCGGCCCCCGTGGCCAAGCTCACCTCGTTCCTCGGCCTCAACATCTGGCTGGTCACCGGCGAGGCCGAAGTGCGCGAGGTGCTCGCCGACGGCGCGTCGTACAGCAACGACATCCGCCCGTACGTCGGCGCGGTGGGCGACGCGACCAGCGGTGACATCGGCGGGCTCGGGTTCACCGACGCTCCCGACCACACCCGGCTGCGCAAGCTGTTGACCCCGGAGTTCACGATGCGGCGGCTGTCGCGGCTGCGCCCCCGCATCGAGGAGATCGTGGAGCGTCAGCTCGACGTCCTCGAAACAGCGGAGCGCAGCGAGGGCGGCGCCGACCTCGTCCGCGACTTCGCCTTCCCGGTGCCGTTCCTGGTGATCTGCGAGCTGCTCGGCCTCCCGGTCGAGGAGCGTGAGACCTTCCGGTCGCTCACCTCGGCCCGGTTCGACGTGAGCCACGGCGGCTCCGGTGCGTTCGGTGCGGTGTCCGCGTCCCGAGAGTTCCTCAAGGACTTCACCCGACGCCAGCGGCTCGCTCCCGGCGACGGCCTCGTCGGTCAGATCATCCGCGACCACGGCGACGACATCGACGACAGGGACCTCGCCGGGCTCGCCGACGGCGCCTTCACCGGCGGGCTCGAGACCAGCGCCAGCATGCTCGCACTCGGCACGGCCGTGCTCCTGGACGACCCGAGCACCTACCGCCGGTTGGCCGACGAGCCGGCGCTGGTCGACTCCTGCGTCGAGGAGCTGCTGCGCTACCTCTCCGTCGTGCAGGTGGCCTTCCCGCGCTTCGTCCGCGAGGACATGGTGGTCGCCGGCCAGCGGGTCAACAAGGGCGACGTCGTCATGTGCCACCTCGCCGGCGCCGGGCGCGACCCCCGCGCCGGGCTCGACGACCACTTCGACCCCGAGCGGGCCCCTGCCCGCAGCACCCTGGCGTTCGGTCACGGCTTCCACCGCTGCGTCGGGGCCGAGCTGGCCCGCATGGAGCTGCGGATCGCCTACCCGGCCCTCTCGCGCCGCTTGCCCGACCTCGCCGTGCGCGGCGCCGCCCCCTATGCCTTCCGCGAGAAGTCGATCGTCTACGGCCTCGACGAGATGCCGGTCGACCTCGGTGCGGTGCGCGGCTGCCCGGCGAACTGAGTCCTCCGGGTCCCGCGGACGGCGCCAGCTCAGGCGGTGGTGTCGTCCGGAGGTTGCGCGGGCGTTGTGGTGTCGGTCCCGAGGGTGTTGGTGCCGGATCGGTTGACGCGGTAGAGCCGGTGGTGGGGGCTGGTCCAGATGAGGTCGCCGGTGTCGGGTTGTCGGTGCACGCTCCACCCGCCGTTGGTCTTGAGGCGGTGGTGGAAGCGGCACAGGCGGCCGAGGTTGGGGGTGCTGGTCTGGGCGGGTGGTCCGCCGTTGTCGGGGGAGATCCAGGGTTGTCGGTGGTCGAGGTCGTGGCGTCCGGCGTTGCCGCACCAGGGGAAGGTGCAGGTGGGGTCGCGTTCGGTGATCTGGCGGCGTAGTCGGGTGGGGATCTCGTAGTCGTCGACGGCGATGTCGGTGCTCAGGTCGATGACGGGGGTGAGCTTGAGCTGGGTGCCGGGGCTCAGTCCGGTCAGCCAGCGTTCGAGGGTCTGGAGGGTGCGGGCGCCGAGGCGTTGTCCGGCGCGGTCGACGCGGACGAGGTGGGTCTCGTCGCCCGCCTCGGTCTGGTCGGTCTCGGTCGGTCTGGTCGGTCTGGTCGGTCTGGTCGGTCTGGTCGGTGCGGTGGAGGCCGAAGGTGGTCAGGGCGTCGGTGTGCAGGTGGACGTGCAGGGTGGGGACCTGCCGGGTGGGCGGCTTGGTCCGGACCCCGGCTCGCCCGCCGCCCGCCCCGCCCGCCCCGGCTGCTCCGGTCGCCCCGGTCTGGTTGGTCTGGTCGGTGGTTGGGTGGGCGGTGGTGTGGAGGTCGAGGGCGTACTGGGGGTCGGCGAGGACGCCGAGGGCGCGGGCTCGGCGGACCTCGCGGGTGTCGGTGTCGCCGAGGTGGCCCAGGGTGGTGGCGAGGTGGTCGATGGTGTGGTCGAGGGCGGCGGCGTCGGGGGTGTCGAGGCGGGCGTTGAGGGTGGAGGTGCCGTCGAGGCCGTCGTCGAGCCACACCCCGCGCTTCTCGGCGGCGCGGGTCTCCCGTTCGGCGGCGAGGTCGGGCTGGTGGCGCAGGATCGCGGCGTCGACGGCGCGGATGATGCGGGTCAGGGTGAGTCGGGCGGCGAAGGGGGCCAGCGAGGTGTCGACGGCGGCGGCGGTGTCGTCGTTCAGCACGATGGTGCGTTCGGCGATCTGGCGGGCTTTCCACGCCGGCAGCGTTGCGGTCATGACCTGTTCCCAGCAGCGGGGGAGTCGGTCGCGCAGCTCGACGGCTTGGCCGACGTAGGCGCGTCCGGCGGCTTCACTCAGACCGAGGGCGGTGGCGAGCTCGGCGACGGCGTACTCCTCGATCATGAACGCGCCTTGGCCGGCCAGGCGCAGCATGGCCTCGACGCCGCGGCGGTCGGTCTCGGCGGCGAGCTGCTCGGCGATGGTGAGGGAGTCGAGGATCTCGGTGTCGATCGCCCCGAGCCCGCCGATGCGGTGCAGGTCGGCCCAGTGCGCCACGCCCGCCAGCTCTTGGGCTGCGGCGAGGTCGACCACACGGCGCCGACCGGTCACGAACGCCAACGTCGAGGCGGCATCGAGCCCCAGCACCTCCACACCCCCACCGCCGACGCCGCCCATCGCCCACGACCTCGACCTCGCTCATGTCCGAGCCGAGGCCCGGTGCGGAGGAGAGGGTCGCTGTCATGACCACGAATCTAGGAGAGCCCACCGACACTTTGAGCCCCGGAACCGGCTGTATCCCCAACCCTGGCTGAAAGAATTCGAGAATCCTCCGACGGCGCAGGCGTCACACCTCCGACGGCCCCGGGGCAGGTGCGTCAGACGCGAACGCCGTACGTCGTGGTGCGCTCGCGGACCGGGCGACCGATACCGGCCGCGATCTCGGTGATCTCCGCAACCGTCTTCGCCGAGCCGTGCTCGGAGCCGGCCATCCGAGAGATGGTCTCCTCCATGAGCGTCCCGCCCAGGTCGTTGCAGCCCGAGCGCAACATCAGCCGCGTGCCCTCGACGCCGAGCTTGACCCAGGAGGTCTGCACGTTGTCGATCCGCCCGTGCAGCAGGATCCGCGACGCCGCGTGGACCGCCACGTTGTCGCGCAGCGTCGGCCCCGGGCGGGCGACCCCGGCCAGGTAGATCGGAGCACTCGTGTGCACGAACGGCAGCGGCACGAACTCGGTGAACCCACCGGTCTCGTCCTGGATGCGCTGCAGCACCCGCAGGTGCGTCACCCAGTGGTCGGGGCGGTCGACGTGGCCGTACATCATCGTCGCGCTCGAGCGGATCCCCAGCCGGTGCGCCGTCGTCACCACCTCGACCCACGCGCTCGTGGGCAGCTTGCCCTTGGTGAGGATCCACCGCACGTCGTCGTCGAGGATCTCCGCCGCCGTGCCTGGGATCGTGTCGAGTCCGGACTCCTGGGCCTTGAGCAGCCAGTCGTGGATCGACAGCCCCGTGCGCGACGCGCCGTTGACGACCTCCATGGGGCTGAAGGCGTGGACGTGCATCTCCGGCACCCGGCGCTTCACCGCCGCGGCGATGTCGAAGTACGCCGTGCCGGGCAGGTCGGGGTCGATGCCGCCCTGCATGCACACCTCGGTCGCCCCGAGCCGCCACGCCTCCTCAGCGCGGTCGGCCACCTGCTCCATGGACAGCGAGTAGGCGTCGGCGTCCGTGCGGCGCTGGGCGAAAGCGCAGAAGCGACAGCCGGTGTAGCAGACGTTGGTGAAGTTGATGTTCCGGTTGACGACGTAGGTCACGTCGTCGCCGACCACGTCGCGGCGCATGTCGTCGGCGAGTCGTCGTACGGCGTCGAGGTCGTGGGCGTCGGCGGTGAACAGGGCCAGCGCCTGGGCGTCGGTGAGCGCCTTGGGGTCCTTCTCGGCCTGACGGAGCGCGTCGGTGACGACGGGGGTCAGTGGCGCAACAGTTCCGGTAGCGGTGGGGGACGAGGCCGCCGCGCCGGGCAACCACCCTCTCCGCTCCTCCGTCGCTGCGAGGGGGCCAGACCCATCCACGCCCACCGCGGCGGCCTCGTCCCCCTCCGGTGCGGACGCTTGCGTCCCTGCCGCGGCCACTGGGAGCCCGTCCGAGTCGTCCGGCGCGGACGCTCGCGTCTCGGCGGCGGCGGTCTGGGCGGCGAGCTGGTCGCGGAGGGACTGCCAGTTGCCGTAGACGTCGTCGAAGTCGGAGCGGCGGTCGGTGGTGCGGCCGGTGGTGTCGATGGTGGTGTGCAGGTCGGTGCGGCCGGATCCTGCACTGCCGGCGTCGAGGCCGCCGAGGTCGGGCTCCTGCCAGGGCAGGCCGACCGGGCGGGCGTCGGGCCGGAGGTAGCCGTGGGCGTCGGCGAGGGCGGCGACGTGGGGGCGGACGCGGGGGTCGATCCAGGGGTCACCGGCCGTGACGTAGGAGGCGTGGGCCGTCAGGCGCGGGCGAAGGGTGAAGCCGGAATCGGCCGTGACGTCGCGGAGCCGGTCGAGGGAGGGCCAGGGGCGCTCGGGGTTGACGTGGTCGGGAGTGAGGGGCGAGACGCCACCCCAGTCGTCGACGCCGGCGGCGAGGAGCGCGCGGCACTCGGCGAGGTCGACCAGGTTCGGGGGAGCCTGCACCCGCATGGTGGGGCCGAGGACCAGACGGGTGACGGCGATGGCGGCGAGGTACTCGCCGAGGTCGAGGTCCTCGACCGAGCGCATCGCGGTGTCGGGCTTGGCCCGGAAGTTCTGGACGATCACCTCTTGGAGGTGACCGTACTGGCGTCCCACGGCGCGCAACGCGAAGATCGTCTCCGCTCGCTCGCGCAGGGTCTCGCCGATGCCGACCAGCAGGCCGGAGGTGAACGGGACCGAGAGGCGACCGGCGTCCTCGAGGACCCGGAGGCGGACCGCGGGGTCCTTGTCGGGGGAGCCGAAGTGGGGCTGGCCCTTCTCGGTGAACAGCCGCGTCGAGGTGGTCTCCAGCATCATGCCCATCGAGGGGGACACCGGCTTGAGACGATTGATCTCCTGCCACGACATGACTCCCGGGTTGAGGTGGGGCAGCAGCCCGGTCTCCTCGAGCACCCGGATCGCCATGGCCCGGACGTAGTCCAGCGTCGAGTCGTACCCGTGCTCGTCGAGCCACTGGGCCGCCTCGGGCCAGCGCTCCTCGGGCCGGTCGCCGAGGGTGAACAGCGCTTCGGCGCACCCGAGCGCCGCGCCCTGGGAGGCGATGGCCAGCACTTCGTCGGGGGAGAGGAAGGGCTGCTGCCCAGCAGCCGCGAGCTTGCCCGGCACCGTCACGAACGTGCAGTAGTGGCAGCGGTCACGGCACAGACGGGTCAGCGGGATGAAGACCTTCGGGGAGTAGGTGACCACCCCAGGTCGGTCCGCGGCGGTCAGACCGGCGTCGCGCACGCGGCCGGCGGCCTCCATGAGGGCGGCCAGGTCCTCGCCGCGGGCGGCCAGGAGCGCCTCCGCCTCGGACACGTCCACGGCGACCCCGCGTCGCGCGCGCGCCAGTGCGCGTCGCACCTGCTGGGGGGTGGGCTCCTGGGTCACCCTGCGAGGGTAACGACTACCGGCGACCGGCATGAGGGCCGGGCCGGAGAGACCAGGACACGCCCCGCCCGCGCGGGCTGCCGCGGGTTCGCCCACCTGGGGGTGTGACCGGGGTTGGACAGAGGGCTTAGCGTGACTGGATGCCCCCAGAGTCCCGTCCGGTCCTGCTGCGCCCCGCCGGCGATCCCGGCGAGACGGCACCGTCGGCCGCCCTCGTGAGCCTGGCCGCGGTCTCTGCGACCGAGGTCGCGGGCGACCTGCACCGTTCCGCCGACCTCGCCCGCGCTCTCGGTCGGGAGGCCCCCCGACCCGGTACCGGGTCCACCACGCTGCTGTGGGAGCTCCTCGCCACCCTCGGCGCTGCCGACCTCACCGTGGCCCGGGTGGTCGAGCCCCACCTCGACGCGCTGAGCATCCTCGACCAGGCCGGCGGCGTCGCTGAGGACGAGGTCGACCTCCTCTGGGGCGTGTACGGCGCTGAGGGCCCACCCCCACGCCTGACCGCGAGCGCCACCCGTCAGGGATGGGAGCTCGACGGACGCAAGCACTGGTGCTCGGTGGCGGACATCGCCGACCGGGCGCTCGTGACGGCCTGGGTCGACGAGGACAACCGCCAGCTCTTCTCGGTCGCGCTCGGCGACCCCGGGGTGAAGTCGGCCGCGGAGCAGGCCTGGGTCGCGCGCGGTCTCTCCCAGGTCACCAGCACCGCGCTCGATCTGCACGCGGTGCCGGCCGACGCGGTCGGAGAGCCGGGCTGGTACCTCCAGCGTCCTGGCTTCGCGTGGGGCGGCATGGGCGTCGCCGCCGTCTGGTACGGCGGTGCGGTCGGCGTGGCGCGCCGACTGCTCGCCCAGGCAGAGCACCGGGCCCTCGACCAGATCGGGCAGATGCACCTCGGAGCCGTCGAGGCGTCCCTGGCCGCCGCCCGCGCCGTGCTGGTGGAGGCCGCGGCAGCGGTCGACGCCGGGCAGGCCGACGCGGAGCACGGTGAGCGCCTCGCCCTGACCGTCCGCCAGGTCGTGCGCCGGGCCGCCGAGGAGGTGCTGCTGCGCGCCGAGCACGCCCTCGGGCCCGGCCCCAAGGTCTCCGAGCCCGCCCACGCCGCGCGGACCGCCGACCTCGAGCTCTACCTGCGCCAGGAGCACGCCGAGCGCGACCAGGCCGCTCTCGGGCGCTGGCTGCTCGACGCCCTGCCCGAGGTCGGGTGGTGACGGGCGTCGAGCCTGCCCTCGTCGCTGTGCCCTGGCGGGTCCTCGTGGTCGTGCCGGCCCGCAACGAGGAGGCCACCCTGGGCGGCTGCCTGGCCTCGGTCGACCGGGCGGCGGCGCAGCTGCGGCACGCCAGGCCGAGCGTCGCCGTCGAGGTGAGCGTCGTCCTCGATGCCTGCACCGACCGCAGCGCCGACGTGCTGAGCCGTTTCCCCCACGTCCGGGCCGTGCCGGTCGCCCTGCGACGGGTGGGTGCCGCCCGCGCCGCGGGGGTCCTCGCCGCCCGGGCCACGCTCACGCACTCCGCTGAGCGGACCTGGTTGTCCTGCACCGACGCCGACGGGGAGGTGCCCGCGGACTGGCTGACGTGCCAGCTCGACCGGGCCGACCGCGGCGCCGACGCCGTGGTCGGGATGGTGCAGCCGCAGAGCGGCCTGCCCGAGCCGGTGCTGGCCCGCTGGCACGCCCAGCACCCCGCCCGCGAGGGGCACGACCACGTGCACGGCGCCAACCTCGGCGTACGGCTGGACCGCTACGACGCGGCCGGCGGCTTCGAGCCGCTCGAGGAGCACGAGGACGTCCGGCTGGTCCAGCGTCTCGTCGACGACGGCGCACGCGTCGAGCGGACGTCCGCCGCCCGGGTGACGACGTCCTCGCGCCGGCTCGGACGCACGCCCGGTGGGTTCGCGGCCTACCTGGCCGTGCTGCAGGACCTCACGATCGCGCACCAGCCGGAGGTGACCACCCGTGCCGCGGGATGAGGCCCGCGCGAGCCGGCCCGCCTTCCACCGCCCCGAGGTCGGACGCGCCGACGAGTCCTGGCGGGGTCTGCCGCAGTGGCGCTCGGTGCCCTCGCTGCGCCTGGACGCCGATCCCGATGAGACCGCCGGGCACGTGCGGGCCGCCTCCGGATCACGGACCCTGCGAGGGCTGCCCGCCGTGCGCGAGCGCCTGGTGGTGGTCGTGGCCCACCCCGACGACGAGACCCTCGCCTGCGGCGGCCTGCTGGCCCGCGCGGCGGAGCACGACCTGCCCACCGTCGTCGTGGTCGCCACCGACGGCGAGGCGTCGCACCCCGACAGCCCGACCGTCGACGCCGAGGAGCTGGCCGGGCGTCGACGCGAGGAGCTGATCGCGGCGGTCGGCATCCTCCACCCGTCGGCCCGGCTCATCCGGCTCGGTCTCCCCGACGGCCGGCTGCCCGGTCACGAGGACACCATCGCCGACCGCCTGCGGGACGTCGTCGACGCGGACACGCTCCTGGTCTCGACGTGGCGCCACGACGCGCACGGCGACCACGAGGCCGTCGCCCAGGCCGCCGCGGACGTGGCGGTCGAGACCGGCGCCCGGCACCTCGAGGCCCCGATCTGGCTCTGGTACTGGGGCGAGCCGGGTGACGTGCCCTGGGAGCAGTGCTCGGTGCTGCCGCTCACCCCGGGCGAGCTGGCGGCCAAGGAGCAGGCCCTGGCGTGCTACCCCTCCCAGACGGCGCCGCTCTCGGACGAGGCCGGCGACGAGGCGGTCCTCGACGCCGCGATGCTCTCGTCCTTCCGTCGCCCTTACGAGACGTACGTCGAGACGCGCGCCTGTTCGTCGTACGCCTCCGTCGAGCGGTCCCTGACCGTGCACCGGGGGATGCACCGGACGCGGCGCCGGATGCGGAGCAGGTGTTCGAGGAGCTGCACCGGGGCGATGACGACCCCTGGCGCACGGCCTCGTCCTGGTACGAGTCCCGCCGTCGTGCCCTGGTCCTCGCCTGCCTGCCCCGCGAACGGGTCGCGAGCGTGCTCGAGGTCGGCTGCTCCGTGGGCGAGCTGACGGCGGCGCTGAGCGAACGGTCCGACCTCGTGGTGGGCGTCGACGTGAGCGAGACGGCCCTGGCGGCCGCGGCCCGACGCTGCGCCGGCCGCTCGGTGCGTCTCGAGCGCCTCCGGGTGCCCGGTCAGTGGCCCGAGGGGTCCTTCGACGTGGTGGTGATGTCGGAGATCGGCTACTTCCTGACGGGCCGCGAGCTGGCGGAGACGCTGTGGCAGGCGTGCTCGTCGCTGACCGACGACGGGGCACTGCTGCTGGTCCACTGGCGCCACGAGGTGGAGGGGTGGCCGCTCGACGGTGCCGACGTGCACGGGGCGGCGGGACGGGTGGCGGCCGAGCACGACCTGACCCTGGCGACCCGTGTGGTCGACGACGACGTCCTGCTCGACCTCTACCGACCGAAGCGCCGCCGGAGCCTGGCCGAGGAGGAGCGTCCGGCACCGCAGATGACCAGGACGGTCGACCCGGGGCAGGGCTGGGCCGCCCCGCGGTAGGTTGGCGCACGTGAGCACGAGCGAACTCTCCCGGGTGCCCGGCCCGGCCGGCGAGGAGAACGACGGCGAGCTGACCACGGTCCGGCCCGTCAGCATCGCCCTGGTCAACGACCACGAGCTCGTCGTGCGCGGCCTCCAGCGCATGCTGGAGTCGTTCGAGGACCGGATCCGCGTGGTCGAGCTCGACGTCAACGTCGACGTGGCCCAGAGGGTCGACGTCGCGCTCTACGACACCTTCTCGGTGCCGCAGGTGGCGGCCAGCGACATCGACGAGATCATCGGTCAGCAGCGCGTCGCCTCGGTGGCGGTCTACAGCTGGAACATGCACGAGGAGCTGGTCCGCGAGGCCCTGAGCAAGGGCGTGCGTGGCTACCTCTCCAAGTCGTTGCACGGCCCCGAGCTGGTGGCAGCCATCGAGCGCGTGGCGGCCGGCGAGGAGGTCGTGCTCCCCGCCGCCGACATCGGCAAGGAGATCGAGGCGGTCGGAGGCGACTGGCCCGGTCGCGGGCACGGGCTCTCGGCCCGGCAGGCCGAGATCGTCTCCCTCATCACCCAGGGCCTCAGCAACAACGAGATCGCCGAGCGCACCTACCTCTCGCCCAACACGGTGAAGAGCTACATCCGCGAGGCCTACCGCCACATGGGCGTATCCAGCCGGACCCAGGCCGTGCTGTGGGGCATCGAGCACGGCATGGTGCCGGCGCGGGCGCGGGTCATCACCGACCGGCCGCCCTCCCGCCGACCGGAGTCCTGAGCCCGCGCCGGGCGACGCCGTGGGTCGGGACCGTGCTCGGCGACGCATGGTCGAGCCACGTGGTCAGGCCTGCCAGGACTCCCACAGCCGCGCGTAGGAGCCGCCCCGGACGACGAGCTCGTCGTGCGAGCCGAGCTCGCTGACGACGCCGTCCTCGACCACCGCCACCCGGTCGGCGTCGTGCGCGGAGAACAGCCGGTGCGCGATGGCCACGACGGTGCGCCCCTCCAGGACCGCGGCGAGCGAGCGCTCCAGGTGGCGCGCCGCCCGCGGGTCGATGAGGGAGGTCGCCTCGTCCAGCACCAGCGTGTGGGGGTCGGCGAGCACCAGCCGCGCCAGCGCCAGCTGCTGAGCCTGGGCCGGTCCGAGGGCGAGGCCCCCCGAGCCGACCACGGTGTCGAGACCCTGGGGGAGCGCCTGCACCCAGGCGTCGGCGTCGACGGCTTCCAGCGCCGCGAGGAGCTGGTCGTCGGCGCCGGCCCCGGATCCGGTGTCGTCCTCGGTCGAGGGCCCGCGGTCGACGGCCAGGACGAGGTTCTCGCGGATCGTGCCGACGAACACGTGGTGCTCCTGCGTCACCAGCGCCACCTGGCCACGCAGCTGCGTCAGCGGCAGCTCGGTCAGGCCCACCCCGCCGATCTCGACGGTGCCGGTGCGCGGGGGGTGGATGCCGGCCAGCAGCCGGCCGAGCGTGGACTTGCCCGCCCCGGACGGGCCGACCACGGCCAGCCGCTCACCCACGGCCAACGTGAGGTCGACGCCGTGCAGGACGTCGCGCCCCTCGACGTAGGAGAACCGGACGTCGCGGGCCTCGAGGGCGTCGCCCCGCGGGGTGCGGTCGGTGGTGACGCGGTCGTCGGGCACCTCACCCACACCGAGCAGCCGCGACAGCGACGCCGCCCCGACCTGCAGCTCGTCGAGGATCGCCACCAGGCGATCGACAGGGTCGATGAGCATCTGGACGTAGAGGGTCGCCGCCGTCACCTCACCGAGCGAGACGTCGCCGCGGCCGTAGAGCCAGCCGCCGAGCAGCAGGGTGGTCACGCTCGGCAGCAGGTAGGAGGTGACCTCCACGCTGGGGAAGAACCGGGTGCGGAGCATGAGCGTGTAGCGCTCCGCGGCGTACGACTCGACGATGTCGTCGTCGATGCGGGCGATGCGCGTGTCGGCCAGCCCGAGGGCCTCGACGGTGCGAGCACCCTCGACGGTCTCGGTGAGGGAGGCGTTGATCCGCGAGTAGCTGGCGTTCTCGCGCAGGTAGCCGGCGCCGGCCCGGCGGAGGTACCACCGCGCGCCGACGACCACGCCCGGCACGCCGATCAGCAGCGGCCCCGCCACCCAGACGCCCACGAACAGGGCCGCCACGACGGTGAGGACCGCGGTGATGAGCGCGATCAGCCACTCGGGCAGGGCCCAGCGGACGGACCACCCCAGCTGCTCCACGTCGCGGGACGTCCGGGTCAGCAGGTCGCCGGAGCCGGCCGACTCCACCGTGCCGATCGGCAGCGCCAGGGTGTCGCGGACGAAGTCCTCCCGCAGCTCGGCCAGCACCTCCTCGCCGAAGACGAAGGAGCGGTAGCGGGCGGCCCGCGTCAGCACGGTCTGCGCCACCAGGGCCGCGGCGATCACGAGGGTGAGGCGGTCGACGGTGCCCGACGCCTCCGCCGGACTGCACCTCCTCGACGATCGCGCCGAGCATCCGGGGTGCGACCAGGCCGGCCATCGCAGCCGCCGCGTGCAGCCCCAGCATCGTCGCCAGCAGGCGGCGGTGCCGGCGCGTCAGCGCGGCGAGGTAGGCGCGCAGCGTCGCGCGTCCGGCCACGGGCAGTATCGCACCGGGCAGGGTCTCGTCGGTGACGCCGGGCGGGGTCACCGGTGTCGTCGGGGCGCTCACGCGTGCACCTCCTCCTCGCGCGTCACCACGGCGCGGTAGCCGGGCACCTCGGCCAGGAGGTCGCGGTGCCGTCCGGTCGCCGCGACCCGGCCGCCGACGAGGAACACGACCTCGTCGGCCCGGTCGAGCAGCAGCGGGCTGGTGGTGGTCACGAGCGTCGTACGACCGCGGCGCAGCTCGGCGAGCCGCTCGGCGATCCGGGCCTCGGTGTGGGCGTCGACCGCCGACGTCGGCTCGACCAGCAGCAGGACCTCCGGGTCCGCCAGCAGGGCCCGGGCGAGCACGAGCCGTTGCCGCTGGCCGCCCGAGAAGGAGCGACCGCGCTCGGCCACCCACGACCGGAGCCCGGCCGGCAGCCCCTCGACGACGTCCTCGGCCGAAGCGGCGTGCAGGGCCCGCGCCAGGTCGACGTCGGCGATGCCGCCGCCGCGCACGTCGAGCTGGTCGGCCAGGGGCCCGGAGAACAGGGTGCTGCCGGTGTCGCTGACCACGATGCGTCGTCGTACGTCGACCTGGGGCACCTCGTCGAGCGGGACCTCGCCCCAGCGGACGTCGCCGTCGGCGAAGCGCCCGAGGCGGTCGACGACCTCCGCGGTCTCCTCGGGACGGTCGGAGACCAGCGCGGTGAGCACGCCGGAGCGGACCCGCGCGCCACTGGTCAGGTCGACCAGGTCGGCGGGCTCGCCCGGAGCCTGGACGGGGTGGCTCACGTCGGCGAGGTCGGGCTCGAGCGCGAGCACGGTGCAGATCCGCCGCGCGGCCACTGCGGCGCGAATCCACTTGTTCATCGCCTCGGTCGCGGTCCGCAGCGGGATCATGAGGAAGGCGGCGTAGCCGTAGAAGGCGATGAGCTCCCCGACCGTGATGGTGCCGGCCGCGGCGAGGCGGGCTCCCAGCCACACGACGAGCACGACGAACGTGCCCGGCAGGGCCACCTGAGCCGCGTCGAGCACCGACTGCAGGCGCCCGACCTCGACCCCGGCCCGCCGCACCTGCTGGGACTCCCGCACGTAGCGGTCGTGGAAGACCCGCTCGCCGCCGATGCCGCGGAGCACCCGCAGACCCGCGACGATGTCGGTGGCGAGGTTGGACAGGTCGCCCATCATCGAGCGCTGCGTCATGTTGCGCCGCTGGAGCGGGCCCAGCAACGGCCCGAGCGCGAGGAGCATGACCGGCACGCCGAGCAGCACGACGAGCCCGAGGACGACCGAGGTCTGCAGCAGCAGGACCGCGACGACCACGAAGGACACCACGGCACCGGCAGCGCGGGCCGAGACGTCCATCGCGTTCCCGATGTGGGACAGGTCGCTGGTGCCGATGGCCACGACCTCGCCGGTGGCGACGCGCCTGGGCAGCGTCGAGCCGAGCCGGGTCGTCTGCCGGGTGACGAGCTGGACCACCCGGTAGGCCGCCGTCAGCCAGTTGGTCACCGCGAACCGGTGGCGCATGATGCCGGCGACGGCCTGCACGACGCCGATCCCGAGCATGAGTCCGGTCCACTGCAGCAGGGCTGTGGTGTCCTCCGCGGTCACCCCCCGGTCGATGGCGCGGCCCACGATGGCCGGCATCACCGCCTGGCAGAGCATCCAGGTGATGCCGAGCAGCATGCCCACGACGATCGTGCGCCACTGACCCTGTGACCAGCCACCACAGGAAGCGCGCCGGGGACCGGTGGTCCGCGGTGCCGGGGTGATCGAGAGGGAGGTGGCGCACCGGCCCAGGCTAGGTTCCCGGGCAGTCCGACGCATCCGGATTTCGGAGAGCTATCGCACGCTTCTCGAGAACTGCTCCGCCGGCCGGTGCAGGGGCGGCGGGTCGACGAGACGACCGAGGGCGGCCAGCCCGGCGGTGGCGACCACGACGACCAGCGTCAGCAGCCGCACCAGCTCCTCGTCGCGCGTGCCGGCACGAGGCACCAGGTCGAGGTGGATCCGGTTCTTCCCCGCCTTCTCCTCCGGCACCTCGATGAACAGCAGCCGATGCCCGGAGGCCGGGTCGAGGACCATGGACTCCTCTGACCGGCGAGGCGCGAGGTGCTGCGACTCGTCGCCCGCGGCTACCTGCCTCCAACGGGAGCTGTGGCGCGCGGCAGCGTCGGACATCTGCGAGATGAGACGGTCGAGCCGCACGTCTCGTCGCGTGCTGCGCAGCTCCAGCCCAACTCGCGACCAGGTGCGTCGCGCCGGCGGGGCGGGGCGCGACCGCCGTCTGCTCGGAGCCGGTCGAACACCCGACCCAGTCGCGGGTCGCGGTTCCACTAGGTTGGGGGCATGACCTCCGCGCCGAGCAGGACAGCTCCACGGACGATCCCCGTCCAACCATCCGGACGCCCGCGCCGGGTGCTCGTCGCCGGAGCCTCGGGATTCGTGGGACGCCGACTCTGCCCGGCCCTGGCCGAGGCCGGCCACGACGTGGTGGCCATGACCCGCAAGCCCGACACCTACGAGGGCGTCGGTGAGCCGGTCTTCGGCGACGTCCACGACGCCGGAACACTGACAGCGGCGCTCGACGGCGTCGACATCGCCTACTACCTCGTGCACTCCCTCGACAGCCCCGACTTCGAGCGGCTCGACGCCGAGGCGGCCACCGCCTTCGGGCAGGCCGCCGCGACCGCCGGCGTCGAGCGGATCGTCTACCTCGGCGGGCTCGGCAAGGAGGACGACGACCTCTCGCCCCACCTGCGTTCGCGCCGCGAGGTCGAGGACCTCCTCGGCCGCGCCGGCGTCCCGGTCACGACCCTGCGGGCCGGCATCGTCATCGGCCACCAGGGCCTCTCGTGGGAGATGACCCGTCAGCTGGTCGAGCGGCTCCCGCTCATGGTGACCCCGCGCTGGGTCTCCACCCGGACCCAGCCGATCGCGCTCAACGACGTGGTGCGCTACCTCGTCGGCGTCCTCGAGGTCGAGGAGACCGTCGGGAGGCCGTTCGAGGTCGGCGGCGACGAGGTGCTCCGCTACTCCGACATGATGCGCCGGGTCGCGGCGGTGGAGAACCGGCCGCTGTTCCTGCTGCCCGTGCCGCTGCTGTCGCCCAAGCTGTCGTCGCACTGGCTCAGCCTCATCACCGACGTCGACGCCAAGGCGGGTCGCTCGCTGGTCGACTCCATGGTCAACGAGGTGGTCGTCGAGGACGACGAGATCCACCGGCTCATCCCGTTCGACCGGATGGGCTTCGACGACGCCGTGCGCGGCGCGCTGTCGGACCGCGGATCGCTCAAGGACCCCGGTCTGATGGGCCAGCTCAAGGGGCACCTGCCGATGTCGTTCAAGCACCGGGTGCCGGTGCGCCACGACGAGTCGGCCGCCGTGCGCCGCCACCGACGCCGCGTCGTCGCGGTGACCTCCGTCGCCGGCGCCGGCCTGCTCGGGGTTGGCCTGTCCACGCAGCCGGGCTCCCGGGCCTTCTACGCCACCACCCTCGGGGTGGCGGGCACCTGGCTGGTCGGCGGCCTCGCCTCGGGCCCACTGCACCTGGGCTGGATCCAGACCCAGAACCAGACCGTACGACGACCCGTGGTCGCCCCCGTGACCACCGGGGTCGCCGCCTTCGGGGTGTTCTACGCCGGTGGGCTGGTGGTCCGCGAGATCCCGCCGCTGGCGCGCTACATCTCGAAGGTCCTCGACTACGCCGACGCCGGGGACGACAGGCTCGTGTTCCTGACCACGCTGGCCAACGGCTTCGGCGAGGAGGTCTTCTTCCGCGGCGCGATGTTCGCCGCCCTCGGCGACAACCACGCCGTGACGACCTCCACCGTCGTCTACATGCTGGCCACCGTGCCGACCCGGAACCCGGTGCTGGTGCTGGCCGCCGGCGTCATGGGCAGTGTGTGGGGTCTGCAGCGGCGGGCCTCGGGCGGGCTGCAGGCGCCCGTGCTGACCCACATGACGTGGTCGACGCTGATGCTGCGCTACCTGCCGCCGCTGTTCCGGCAGGCCGCGGCCGAGAACGTGCAGACCGTGACCGCCGTGGGGCCGGCGCGCCGGATGCTGCAGGGCCTGGGCCGGGCCGGCGCCCGCGGCCTGACGGGCCGCTGACCGACTCGTCGTCCGAGGGGCTCGGGGGGTCCGTCGCTGTCGGCTGCGCGTCGTAGGGTGAGCGGGAGATGAGCGCACCCCTCCCCGTCCCCAGTCATTCCCGACGATCGGCACGCATGGTCCCCGACGAGAACGCCCTGTTCGGGGCCGACGAGGCCGGGGCACGCGGGCCCGAGGGCGCACCGCTGCGCCGCCGGAAGGGGCCTGGGCCAGCGGAGCTGCTCGAGGGCCTCAACGACTCCCAGCGCCAGGCCGTCACCCACGCCGGGACGCCGCTGCTGGTGGTCGCGGGGGCGGGGTCCGGCAAGACCCGGGTGCTCACCCGCCGCGTCGCGTGGCTGATCGCCGAGCGCGGCGCCCACCCCGGCTCGATCCTCGCCATCACCTTCACCAACAAGGCCGCAGCGGAGATGCGCGAGCGGGTGGAGAGCCTCGTCGGTCCGCGGGCGCGCATCATGTGGGTCTCGACGTTCCACTCGGCGTGCGTGCGCATCCTGCGCAAGGAGGTCGAGAGGTTCGGCATCAAGTCGAGCTTCTCGATCTACGACGCCGCCGACCAGAAGCGGCTCATGACCCTGATCTGCAAGGAGCTCGACCTCGACGTCAAGCGCTACCCGCCGCGGGCGGTGCTCAACTGGGTCTCGACGCAGAAGAACGAGCTGATCGACCACGAGACCGCCGCCGCACAGGCGCAGAACAACCTCGAGCAGACCTACGCCGAGGCCTACGGGATGTACCAGGCCCGGCTGCGCTCGGCCAACGCGCTCGACTTCGACGACCTCATCATGACCGCCGTCAACCTGTTCCAGGCGTTCCCGGAGGTCCGCGAGACCTACCGGCGCCGGTTCCGCCACGTGCTCGTCGACGAGTACCAGGACACCAACCACGCGCAGTACGCCTTGGTCCGCGAGCTCTGCGGCAGCAGCGTCCGGCGTCCGGCGGCCCTCGGCGGCGACGATCCCGACCTGCCCGACGCCGACGACTCCGAGACGGGAGTGGGGCCGGCGGAGCTGATGGTCGTCGGCGACGCCGACCAGTCGATCTACGCGTTCCGCGGCGCCAACATCCGCAACATCATGGCGTTCGAGGAGGACTTCCCGAACGCGCGCACCATCCTGCTGGAGCAGAACTACCGCTCCACCCAGACCGTCCTCGACGCCGCCAACGCCGTCATCGGGCACAACGTGGGCCGCACGCCGAAGCGGCTGTGGAGCGACGCCGGCAAGGGCGAGCCGATCGTGGGCTACGTCGCCGACGACGAGCACGACGAGGCGCGCTTCATCTCCTCCGAGATCGACAAGCTCTCCGACGACGGCGTCGCCAAGCCGCGCGACGTGGCCGTCTTCTACCGGACCAACGCCCAGTCGCGGGTGTTCGAGGAGGTGTTCATCCGCGTCGGCATGCCCTACAAGGTGGTCGGCGGGGTGCGCTTCTACGAGCGCAAGGAGGTCCGCGACGCGCTGGCCTATCTGCGGATGCTGGCCAACCCGGCCGACGAGATCAGCCTCCGCCGGGTGCTCAACGAGCCCAAGCGCGGCATCGGCGAGCGCGCCGAGGCCTGCGTGGAGGCCCTGGCCCGTCGCGACGGCATCACCTTCTGGCAGGCGCTGCAGCGCGCCGACGAGGCCCCCGGCATCGCCACCCGGTCGACGACCTGCATCCGCGGGTTCGTCACCGTGGTCGAGCAGCTGATGGCGATGGTCGAGGCGGGCGAGCGGGCCGACGTGGTGCTGGAGCAGACCCTGACGCGCACCGACTACCTGCCGGTGCTCGAGGCCAGCGACGACCCGCAGGACGAGACCCGGGTGGAGAACCTCGCCGAGCTGGTGGCCGTGGCGCGAGAATTCGCCGACGAGCCGCTGCCCCCGCCGTCGGCCGACCCGGCCGACCTCAACCCGGCTCTCCCGGGGGTGCCCGAGTTCCTCGAGCGGGTGAGCCTGGTGGCCGACTCCGACCAGATCCCCAGCCAGGGCGACGAGGACGCCGGGGTGGTCACCCTCATGACGCTGCACACCGCCAAGGGCCTGGAGTTCCCCGTCGTGTTCCTCACCGGGCTCGAGGACGGCGTCTTCCCCCACATGCGCTCGCTGGGCGACCAGACCGAGCTGCAGGAGGAGCGGCGGCTGGCCTACGTCGGCCTCACCCGGGCCGAGCAGCGCCTCTACCTCTCGCGCGCGGTGGTGCGCTCCGCGTGGGGCGCGCCCTCGCACAACCCGGCGTCCCGCTTCCTCGACGAGGTGCCCTCCGAGCTGGTCGACTGGCGTCGTACGGCGCAGGAGCAGACGTCGTGGAACCGGCCCGTCATGCCTGCGCTCTCGCGCCGCAACGTCAACCGGCCGGCGCCGCGCTTCGGGACCGCCGCCATCCAGGCCGACGCGAAGCGCAAGGCCGGACGTGAGGTGCCGTCGCTGGCTCCGGGGGACCGGGTCAGCCACGACTCCTTCGGGCTCGGATCGGTGGTGACGGTGGAGGGAGCCGGCGACAAGGCCGTCGCCTCGATCGACTTCGGCTCCACCGGCGTCAAGCGGCTGCTGCTGCGCTACGCCCCGGTCGAGAAGCTGTAGCCGACCTCCGGCTGGTGGCCCCCGGCCCGGGGTCCGCCCTCAGGCCAGCCGGAGATGCATCACGTGGAGCCCGACGTACCCGTGGCTCGCCGAGCGGAAGGCGCCGGGCACGGTGCCGACGATCTCGAAGCCCAGCGACTGCCACAACCGCACCGCGGCGGTGTTGGTCTCGACGACGGCGTTGAACTGGATGCCGCGGAAGCCCTGCTCGCGGTGCCAGGCCACGACGTGCTCCGCGAGAGCCCGCCCGACACCCCTGCCTCGCGCGGACTCGGCGACCAGGAACGACGCCGTCCCGACGTGGTCACCGCGCCCCGGCCGGTTCGGGCCCATCTTCGCCGTGCCCAGCAGCAGCCCGTCGTCCTCCAGCACCACCGTCGCACCGGGCGGTGGCGTGATCCACAGCTCGCGTGCCTGCTCGGCCGTGAGGTCGTCGGGGTAGGCGTAGGTCTCGCCGGCCGCGACGGTGTCGCGGAAGACGGGCCAGATCGACTCCCAGTCGTCGGCGGTGGCCGGGCGGATCGCGTGCGAAGGGGACACGGCGATGAATCCTAGGACGCGCGGTCAGGGAGCGGTGCCGCGCACGGCGAGCGCCCGCGCAGGGTCGACGGCGTCGCCGCCGCCCGGACGCACCTCCAGGTGCAGGTGCGGACCGGTGGAGTTGCCGGTCGAACCGACGTAGCCGATGGTCTGGCCGCCGACGACGGGTTGACCCTCCTTGACCGCGAACTGCGACTGGTGGCAGTACCAGAGGTCGGTGCCGTCGTCGAGGGTGACGACGGTGCGGTTGCCGTAGGCGCCCGCCCAGCCGGTCTCGCTCACCACGCCGTTGGCCAGTGCCTTGACCTCGGTGCCCTCCGGGGCGGCGAAGTCGAGGCCGGTGTGGCAGTGCGACCACAGCCCGCTGCACTGGCCGAAGGTCGCGGTGAGGCGGTAGACGCCGGTGCTGATCGGGAGCTGCCAGGCGTTCTCGGCGATCTTCGCGGCGGCCTTCTCCGCGCTGGCGGCGAGCTCGGCGAGCGCTGTGTTCTCCTCGCGGGCCTGTCCCGAGCGCGCCGCTGGCTCGTCCCCGGCCATCACCGCGAACGCGTCGTCGGCGGAGTCGGCTGACGCGGGAGTCGGGGCGAGGGCCAGGGCGGCCAGCACCGCGCAGCCGGGCAGCAGGGCTGCGGTACGGCGGGCGCGAGTCGGCAGCGGCATCGGGGGGCTCCTCGGGTCGAGCAGGGGACCGCCCCAGTGTGCTGCACCGAGCCGCACTCGGGTGGCAGTCGTGGAGGATCGCACGGTTTCGTGGGACTTCGAGCCCAGCGTGTCGAGCTCCGTCCTCCCGTGCACGCGGAAGAGCGCGGAATGTCACACCCCACCTGCTCCGCCTGAGGAGGGGGCAGGGGATAGTTTGGCACCGTGACAACCACCACCCCGACTCTGGCGGCCCGGTCACGGAACTCGACGATCCTGTTGAAGCTCCTCATGGCGGGCACCGGACTGGTCTTCATCGGCTACGTGCTGCTGCACATGTACGGCAACCTCAAGGTCTTCGCCGGCCAGGAGAGCTTCGACACCTACGCCGAGCACCTCCGCGAGTTCGGCGAGCCGATCCTGCCCTACTCCGGTCTGCTGTGGATCATCCGCGTCGTCCTCCTGGCCTCCCTGGTCGTGCACGTCTACGCCGCAGTGACGCTCTGGCGTCGCGCGCACGGCGCCCGCACGCAGAAGTACACCGTCACCAAGCGCGTGCACTCGACGTGGTCGTCGAAGACGATGCGGTGGGGCGGGCTGGCCCTGCTGCTCTTCGTGGTGTTCCACATCCTGCACTTCACGACCCGCACCATCACGCCCGGAGGCGACTCCGACAGCCCCTACCAGCGGCTCGTCAACGGCTTCGGCCCCGAGCAGTGGTGGGTGCCGGTCGTCTACCTGCTGGCCATGGCGGCGCTCGCGATGCACCTGCGCCACGGCACGTGGAGCGCGGCGCAGACGCTCGGGCTCACCAGCACCCCGGCCGCGGCCAAGCGCGCCAACGCTGCTGGCTACACCCTCGCCGTCGTGATCGCCGGCGGCTTCGCCATCGTCCCGCTGGCCGTCCTGGTCGGCATCGTCGAATGATCCGAGTGATTCGAGTGAGGTTCCCCCGATGACTGAGGTCACCCTGCCCGCGGGCACCCGCAACGGCACCGGCGACGCCGCCGAGTACTTCCTCGAGGGTGAGCCGCTGGTCGACACCAAGGCGCCGTCCGGCCCCGTCGAGATGCGCTGGACCAACCGCCAGTTCGACGCCCGCCTGGTCAACCCGGCCAACCGACGCAAGCTGAGCGTGATCATCGTCGGCACCGGGCTCGCCGGCGCCTCGGCCGCGGCCACCATGGGCGAGGCCGGCTACGCGGTGAAGGCGTTCTTCTACCAGGACTCCCCGCGCCGGGCCCACTCCATCGCCGCCCAGGGCGGCATCAACGCGGCCAAGAACTACAAGGGCGACGGCGACTCGGTCCACCGGTTGTTCTACGACACCGTCAAGGGAGGGGACTACCGCTCGCGCGAGTCGAACGTGCACCGCCTGGCCGAGGTCAGCGTCAACATCATCGACCAGTGCGTCGCGCAGGGCGTCCCGTTCGCCCGCGAGTACGGCGGCCTGCTCGACAACCGCTCCTTCGGCGGCGTGCAGGTGTCCCGCACCTTCTACGCCCGGGGCCAGACCGGCCAGCAGCTCCTCATCGGCGCCTACCAGGCCCTCGAGCGTCAGGTCGGGGCCGGGAGCGTGGCGACGTACGCCCGTCACGAGATGCTCGAGCTGGTCGTGACCGACGACGCGGACGGTCGGCGTGCCCGCGGCATCATCGCCCGCGACATGGTCACCGGCGAGATCGAGACCCACCTCGCCGACGTCGTCGTGCTCGCCTCCGGCGGTTACGGCAACGTCTTCTACCTGTCGACCAACGCGATGGGCTGCAACGTCACGGCCACCTGGCGCGCGCACCGCAAGGGCGCCTACATGGCGAACCCCTGCTACACGCAGATCCACCCCACCTGCATCCCGGTCTCCGGCGAGCACCAGTCGAAGCTGACGCTGATGAGCGAGTCGCTGCGCAACGACGGCCGCATCTGGGTGCCGAAGAACCGCGAGGACCGCGACAAGGACCCGCGCGACATCGCCGAGGACGACCGCGACTACTACCTGGAGCGGATCTACCCCAGCTTCGGCAACCTGGTGCCCCGCGACATCGCCTCGCGCGCCGCGAAGTACCAGTGCGACGCCGAGAAGGGGGTCGGCCCCGGCGGGCTGGGCGTCTACCTCGACTTCGCCGACGCCATCGAGCGGATGGGTCGCAAGACGGTCGAGTCGAAGTACGGCAACCTCTTCGACATGTACGCCCGCATCACCGGCGAGGACCCCTACGAGACGCCGATGCGGATCTACCCCGCGGTGCACTACGTCATGGGTGGCCTGTGGGTCGACTACGACCTGCAGTCGACCATCCCCGGACTGTTCGTCACCGGTGAGGCCAACTTCTCCGACCACGGCGCGAACCGGCTCGGTGCCTCCGCCCTCATGCAGGGTCTGGCCGACGGCTACTTCGTGCTGCCGAACACGATCCGCGACTACCTCGCGGACGGACCGTTCGAGCCGATCGCCGAGGACCACCCCGCCGTCGTCGAGGCCCGGGAGTCGGTCGAGAGCCGCATCGCGAGGTTCCTCTCCGTCAAGGGCACGCGCTCGGTGGACAGCTACCACCGTGAGCTGGGTCAGATCATGTGGGACTACTGCGGCATGGAGCGCACCGAGGAGGGTCTGAACAAGGCCATCGGCCTCATCCGCGACCTGCGCACCGACTTCTGGGACAACGTCAAGGTCCTCGGCAGCGCCGACAGCCTCAACCAGTCGCTGGAGAAGGCCGGCCGGGTGGCCGACTTCCTCGAGCTGGGCGAGCTGATGTGCATCGACGCCCTCAACCGGCGCGAGTCCTGCGGCGGCCACTTCCGGGCGGAGTCGCAGACCGAGGACGGCGAGGCGCTGCGCCAGGACGACGACTACGCCTACGTCGCGGCGT
The DNA here is from genome assembly GCA_963790225.1 of uncultured Actinomycetota bacterium. Lineage (GTDB taxonomy): Bacteria > Actinomycetota > Actinomycetes > Propionibacteriales > Nocardioidaceae > Marmoricola_A. The sequence goes on from CAWBNX010000003.1 coordinate 37,002, forward strand.
GGGAGTTCGGCGGCGACGGGGGAAAGCCCGTGCTGCACAAGGAAGACCTCGTGTACGAGTTCGTCGAGATGAAGCAGCGGAGCTACAAGTGAGACTCACCCTCAAGATCTGGCGCCAGGAGAACTCCCGGGCCAAGGGCGGCATGATCGACTACGAGCTCGACGACGTCTCCGAGGACATGTCGTTCCTCGAGATGCTCGACGTGCTCAACGAGAAGCTCAACGCCGCCGACGAGGAGCCGATCGCCTTCGACCACGACTGTCGTGAGGGCATCTGCGGCTCCTGCGGGCTGATGATCAACGGCCAGGCCCACGGCCCCGAGGTCACCACCACCTGCCAGCTGCACATGCGGTCCTTCAAGGACGGCGAGACCATCACCATCGAGCCCTGGCGCGCCGACGCCTTCCCGGTGATCAAGGACCTCGTCGTCGACCGCTCGGCCTTCGACCGGATGATCCAGGCCGGCGGCTTCATCTCGGTCAACACCGGGTCGGCCCCCGACGCCCACGCCACGCCCGTGCCGAAGGAGAACGCCGACCGCGCCTTCGACACCGCCACCTGCATCGGCTGCGGCGCCTGCGTCGCGGCCTGCCCGAACGCCTCGGCCTCGCTGTTCCTCGGCGCCAAGATCACCCACCTCGGTGAGCTGCCGCAGGGGCAGGCCGAGCGTCACGAGCGGGTGCTCGGCATGGTCTCGCAGCACGACCACGAGGGCTTCGGCGGCTGCACCAACATCGGCGAGTGCGCCACGGCCTGCCCCAAGGGCATCCCGCTCGACGTCATCTCGCAGCTGAACAAGGACCTGCGCACCGCCCTGCGCCACGCCCCCAGCTGACGCTGCGTGGTGCCAGTTTCACCGGGTCCCCGGTGAAACTGTCACTTCCCGCATGTTGCAACCCGCGGGAAGTGCCAGTTTTCGGGGGGATGAACGGCGTACGTCGCTCCGGGGCCGCCGCCGCGTGGTTTCTCGCCGTTGTCGAGGTGTCTCGGTGTGACGTGGGCGATAGGGGGGTTCGTGGTCCTCGGCGCGACGACAGGGCTAGGGTCGGACCGGCATCACCGGGCCTGAACGGCCCCGCCCAGCCCTGCGCTGGTGTGCATCCGAGAAGAGAAGGCTGATCCCGTGGACCTGATGGAGTACCAAGCGAAGGAGCTCTTCGCCAAGCACGGTGTGACGACCACCTTGGGGTCGGTCGTGACCACCGCCGAGGAGGCCCGCGCCGCCGCCGAGGAGATCGGCGGCGTCACGGTCGTCAAAGCCCAGGTCAAGGCCGGCGGCCGCGGCAAGGCCGGCGGCGTCAAGATCGCCAAGACCGCCGACGAGGCGCAGCAGCACGCCGAGGCGATCCTCGCGCTGACCATCAAGGACCTGCCGGTCAACCGGGTGCTCGTCGTCCCGGCCACCCCGCCGGTCGAGGAGTACTACTTCTCCTTCCTGCTCGACCGCTCCGACCGCTCCTACCTCTGCATCGCCAGCGTCGAGGGCGGCGTGGAGATCGAGGAGGTCGCGAAGACCAACCCGGACGCGGTCAAGAAGATCAGCATCGACGCCGGCACCGGTGTCGACGACGCGAAGGCCCAGGCCATCGTGGACGAGGCCGGCTTCCCGTCCGAGCTGCGCGACCAGGCCGTCACCATGGTCAAGGCGCTGTGGAAGGTCTTCGTCGAGGAGGACGCCACGCTCGTCGAGGTGAACCCGCTGGCTCGCCTCGAGGGCGACAAGCTCGAGGCGCTCGACGGCAAGGTCTCGCTCGACGAGAACGCCGAGTTCCGCCACGAGGACCACGCCGCGTTCGAGATCCGCGAGGAGACCGACCCGCTGGAGGCGAAGGCCAAGGACAAGGGCCTCAACTACGTCAAGCTCGACGGACAGGTCGGCATCATCGGCAACGGCGCCGGGCTGGTCATGTCGACTCTCGACGTCGTCGCGTACGCCGGTGAGGCGCACGGTGGCGTCAAGCCGGCCAACTTCCTCGACATCGGGGGTGGCGCCAACGCGCAGGTCATGGCCGACGGCCTCGACGTGATCCTCAACGACGAGCAGGTCAAGAGCGTCTTCGTCAACGTCTTCGGTGGCATCACCGCCTGCGACGAGGTCGCCAACGGCATCAAGGGTGCGCTGGAGATCCTCGGCGACGAGGCGACCAAGCCGCTCGTCGTACGCCTCGACGGCAACAACGTCGAGAAGGGTCGCGCGATCCTCGACGAGCTGAACCACCCGCTCGTGACGCAGGTGGACACCATGGACGGCGCGGCCGACAAGGCCGCCGAGCTGGCGAACGCCTGAGGACGAGGAACATGTCGATCTACCTGAACAAGAGCTCGAAGGTCATCGTCCAGGGCATGACCGGTGGCATGGGCGCCAAGCACACCACTCTCATGGTCGAGGCCGGGACCAACGTCGTGGGCGGCGTCAACTCCCGCAAGGCCGGCACCAGCATCGAGCTGGGCGGCAAGGACCTGCCGGTCTTCGGCAGCGTCTCCGAGGCGATGAAGGAGACCGGCGCCGACGTGTCGGTGGCCTTCGTGCCCCCGGCCTTCACCAAGGACGCGTGCATCGAGGCCATCGACGCCGGCATCGGCCTGCTCGTGGTGATCACCGAGGGTGTGCCGGTGCAGGACTCCGCCGAGGTCTGGGCCTACCTGCAGGGCAAGGAGACCCGGATGATCGGGCCCAACTGCCCGGGCATCATCACCCCTGAGGAGTCGCTGGCCGGCATCACGCCGCACACGATCGCCGGCAAGGGCCCGATCGGGCTGGTGTCGAAGTCCGGCACGCTGACCTACCAGATGATGTTCGAGCTGCGCGACTTCGGCTTCTCGACCGCCATCGGCATCGGCGGCGACCCGATCGTCGGGACCACCCACATCGACGCGCTCAAGGCGTTCGAGGAGGACCCCGAGACCGAGGCCATCGTCATGATCGGTGAGATCGGCGGCGACGCCGAGGAGCGCGCGGCGGCCTACATCAAGGACCACGTCACCAAGCCGGTCGTCGGCTACGTCGCGGGCTTCACCGCCCCCGAGGGCAAGACCATGGGCCACGCCGGCGCCATCGTCTCCGGCTCCGCCGGCACCGCCGCCGCCAAGCAGGAGGCCCTCGAGGCCGTCGGTGTCAAGGTCGGCAAGACGCCCTCCGCGACCGCCCAGCTGATGCGTGAGATCCTGCAGAACCGCTGACGCGGGGACGTCGGTTTCACCGGGGACCCGGTGAATTTGGCACTTCCCGTGGGTTGCAACCCACGGGAAGTGCCAAAATGTGCAGGGAAGTAGCGGTGTCGGTCCCCTCCGAGCGCGCTTGGAGTACGTCGACCGGCTCGCCTCAGCAGCCGGCCGTCGCGGTAGACGCACATCGCCTCGACGACACCGCCGAGCGCGCGCGCCGAGGTGCGCTGCTCGATGGCGATCGCGGCGTCGCTGCCACCGCCCTCACCGCCGTCGTAGGCCAGCAGCAGTGCGTTGCCTTGGCGGACCACGTGGTAGATCGTCGAGTTGAGCGCCCACTCGCCGTCGACCTGGCTGCCCATCGTGACCCGCACCGCCTCCTCGCCGAGACCGACCGGCTCCGCCTCGCCGACCAGCACCTCGTCACCGGCCGGGGCGTCCGACGAGGCCGGGCACCGATCGAGCGCGGCGACGGTCTGCGCCAGCGCGTCCCGGGCGTCCGCGACCTCGGGGAAGGTCACCAGGAGCCGGTCGCCGCCGAAGACGATGCCGCTCAGCCGCGCCCCCAGCTGCTCGACCCCGCCGGTGGGCCGCAGGTCGCGGACCTTGCCGCACACGACGGCGCCGTCGAGGGCGTCCAGCCGCGGCGACGGCCCCTGCAGCCGCAGCTCCTCGCCGTCCGCCTCGGGCCAACCGTCGGCGAGCGGGAATCCGATGGCGATCGCCGTCGATGCCGTCGGCGTCGGCGGGAGGCGGGGTCGGGCCGTCGTCCGGCGTGCTCGGCGTCGGGGAGGGCGCGACCGGGGCCGGCGAGGTGCCCGGGGTGCCGACCTGGCTCCACGCCACGCCCCCCACGGTCAGCGCCACGGCCAGCGCGCTGCCGGCGACCACGGTCGCGGTACGCCGCCGGCGCAGGCGGTCGCCACGATGACGCGCGTCGGCGGCCGAGCCGAAGGCCGGGGGGACCTCGCGAAGGTCGGTGAAGGGGTCGAAGAGGTCAGGCACGGGAAGCTCCCTCGTCCAGGGTCAGCAGCTGGTGCAGAGCGGTGCGCCCGCGGGAGAGGCGGGCCTTGACGGTGCCGACCGGCGCGCCGACCTCGTCGGCGACCTGGGCGACGCTGAGGTCGCACAGGTGGTGCAGGACGAGCGCGCGCCGCTGGTCGGCCGGCAGCCGGTCGAGCGCGGACATCAGCGCCACGTGGTTCTCGTCGGGCCCGCGGGAGGACCGCTCGGGCTCCAGGGCCCGGTCCGCCGTACGCCGCCCCCGGCTCAGCGAGCGCCAGCGGCTCACGGCGAGCCGGTAGGCGACCGTCCTCAGCCAGGCCTCGGGATGGTGGACCTCGGCGAACGTCCGGCGCTTGGCCCAGGCGCGCGCGAAGGCTTCCTGGACGCTCTCCTCGGCGCCGTCACGGTCCCCGGTCATCGCGTGGATCTGGTGGACCAGCCGCGCGTACGACGCGTCGTACAACGCGTCGAACTCTCCTGGCTCCATCCCGGCTCCCCTCGGTGGGCGATCTGTCACCCTGCAGACGCCCGAGGGCGGTGTCCGGTTGCATCCGCAGTCCTCGCCGTCGAGGTCAGGTGACGGCGAGGCGGGAGGCGTACGCCGGGGCGCGGTGCTCGTCGGCCTCGAGCACCGCCACGAGGTGGTCGACGGCGTCGAAGACGTCGACGTGGGTGTTGTAGAGCGGAGCGAAGCCGAAGCGGGCGATGTCGGGGGACCGGAAGTCGCCGACCACGCCACGGGCGATGAGCGCCTGCACGATCCCGTAGGCCTCGTCGTGGCGCAGCGCCACCTGGCTGCCGCGACGGGAGTGCTCACGGGGCGTCACGACCTCCACCGCCGGCACCCGCTCGTCGACCAGCTCGACGAACAGGTCGGTCAGCGACAGCGAGGCGGCCCGCAGGTCGGCCAGGGCGACCCCCTCGAACGCCGTCAGCGACTCCTCGAGCGCGGACAGGGCGAGGACGGGCGGGGTGCCGACCACCATCTGCTGCACGCCCGCGGCGGGGGTGAAGTCCAGCGACATCGCAAAGGGGTCGGCGTGGCCCCACCAGCCCTGGACCGGCTGCTCCAGCGCCCCCTGGTGCCGCGGCGACACCCAGACGAAGGCAGGGGAGCCCGGGCCGCCGTTGAGGTACTTGTAGGTGCAGCCCACCGCGAAGTCGGCGTCCGCGCCCGTCAGGTCCACCGGCACCGCCCCCGTGGAGTGGCAGAGGTCCCAGACCGTCACCGCGCCGACCTCGTGGGCCGCGGCGGTGAGCGCGTCGACGTCGTAGAGCGCACCGCTGCGGAAGTCGACCTGAGTCAGCGCGAGGACCGCGACGTCGGAGTCGAGGCAGGCGGCGGGGTCGGCGGCGTCCGCCCATCGCAGCTCCAGCCCGAGGGTGCGCGCGACCCCGGCGGCGACGTAGCCGTCGGTGGGGAACGTGGAGCGCTCGACCACGATCACCCGCCGGTCCGGACGCAGGCGCGCGGCAGCCGCGAACGTCTTGAACAGCGTCACGCTGGTGGAGTCACCGGCCGTGACGTCGGCGGCGTCGACGCCGATCAGCGGCGCCACCCGGGCGCCGACGCGGGCGGCCAGGTGCGTCCAGTCGGCGGCGTTCCAGGACGAGACCAGGCCGGCGCCCCACTCACGTCGTACGACGTCGGCGACCCGGTCCGGCACCGACCGCACCAGGGGGCCGAGGGAGTTGCCGCAGAGGTAGACCACGCCGTCGGGCAGGTCGAAGAGCTCGCGTCGCGACGGCAGCGGCGACTCCGCGTCGCGGCGTACGGCGTCCTCACGGGTCAGCGTCATGCCCCGACCCTAGAGCCCGGCACCGAACCGTCGGAGGCCCGCCGTGGGGCGCACCGACTGGCGGGAGGCTCAGCGTCCGCGCACCACCCGCCGGCTGATCGCGTCGTGGCGGATCTGACGCGGCGTGAAGGCGAACCGGACCCACTTCTCCTGACTGAACAGGCGGGTCTGGTCGTCGCTGAACCGCGAGGAGGTGTCGGTCGCCTGGGAGTAGGTCAGGATCGTGCGGGCGTTCACGCGGCCGCCGTCGGCGAAGGCCACCGCCTGGATGTGGGAGGAGCCGTAGCTGACGGGGGAGTAGCGGTCGCGGTGGGCCGCCGGCGTGCGCGTCACCGTGGCGTTCGCGTTGCCGGTGTCGAAGTCCCCGCCGCCGATGCCCACGAGGGGGGCGCCCTCGTCGCCGGCCACGTGCAGGCGTCCCCAGGGGGCGCCGAACGGGATGCTGCGCTCGCGCAGCGAGGTCAGGGCGTCACGCATGGCCTGCACGACCTGGGGGTTGGTCTCGTCGAGGTCGCGCGGGGTGCCGATCGGGTCCGCGGGGTCGAAGGGCACCTGCCACCGTCCGTCGGCCGGCACCCGCTTCCAGAACTCCTCGAAGACGTGGTTGCCGCGGCTGGCGAGGTCGCTGCGGCCGTCCCAGGCGGCGAGCACCTCGCAGGCCCGGCCGCCGTCGGCGGCCTCGCAGACGGTCTGGAGGTCGCCGTGCTCGCGTGCCAGCTCGGCGGCGAAGACGCGGTTGGTGTGCTCGAAGAGCCGCAGCGTGCGCGGCGTGACCTGGCGACCCGGCCCCAGGTCGTCGGTGCCGGCCAAGCGGTCCATGACGTAGCGGTAGACCATCCGGGTGCGCGGGGTGCGCTCGCACTCCTCGCAGCCGATGATCCGCGCGAAGCCCTCGAGCCGTTCGGCAGGGTTGGGCAGCCAGTAGCTGTCGTTGGCGTTGGCCACCCAGTCGCGGCGGTCGGCCAGCGGCAGGTTCGACGGCCCGAAGATGCCGGGCCGCTGGGCGTCGGTGTCGGTGCGCCACGCGCAGTCGCTCTTCGCGCGGGTGCCGTCCAGAGCGGGCAGCCCGGCGAGGCTGAAGAGCACCTGGCCGGTCGGGGTGGCGCACTGCTGCACCAGGTCGTTCGGGCACGTTCGGCACCACCGAGTGGTCGGCGTAGAGCACCTCGCCGGAGCGGTCGGCGGCGGTGGTGTTGACCCACGGCATGCCGGCACCGGCGTCCTGACGCCGGATCAGGTCGTGGACGTCGGTCGCCTTGCCCATCTCGAGGAAGGTGTCGACGGTCCGCAGGTGCTCGGCGTTGGCGTCGCGCAACGCGAAGAAGCTGGCGGGCGTCCAGACCTGGAGGGTGGCGGCGTCGTCGAGCACGTAGCCCTGCTCGGTGCGGTAGAGGTCCTCGGTCCGCGTGACGACGTCACCGTCGGGCTTCCTCACCCGGATGCGCACCACGCGGCGCTCGAGCTCGGTGGGCCCCTCCTCGGTGGTGTACGTCGTGGGCGAGCCGGGCACCGAGCGGTACTCGTAGGGCGTGAACCGGTAGGCCGTCGAGACGGTGTGGCTCCAGGCCACCTTCTTGTTCCACCCGATGTTGACCACCGGCGAGCCGATCAGGCTGGCGCCCGCGACGTCGTAGGTGCCGGGGATGGTGAGCTGCACCTGGGCGAACCGGTAACGGCCGCGCCACGGGAAGTGAGGGTTGCCCAGGATCATGCCGCGACCCGTGGACGTGGCTCGCGACCCGACGGCGGTGGCGTTCGAGCCGAAGGGGCTGTCGGGGTCCTTGCCGAGGCCGGCCTTGAGGTCGTCGGCCGAGGGCACGTCGGTGGGGGCGAGGGGGAAACCGTCGGCGCCGAGCTCCGGAACCGGGGCACCGGGCGCGGGCGGGGTGGCCTCGACGATCTGCGGCACGAAGACCCCGGTCGAGGCGAGCAGGTTGGCCGCGTAGACGCCGTACCAGACGTCGAGCGCGGTGACGTCCGGGCGGATGTAGCCGGCGCCACGGCAGGCGGGGTCGGTGACGCCGCGCCGACCGCCGATGTCGCGGATGTAGGTGTTGACGCCGGCGACGTAGCCGCGCACCATCGTGCGGGCCTGTCGGCCCGGCCCGCGCCGAGGGTCGGCCAGCAGCTTCTCGACCACCCGACGGTCGTGGATGTCGGTGAACAGCGCGTCGGTCTGGAGGTTCGTCGCGTTGAGCGTCACCCGGTCGTCGTAGCGCCGGTTCGCGCCGAACCAGCGCGACCGCTCGCCGCGCCCGGTGACGAGGGTGTCGGCGAGGTTGCACAGGTTCGTCTCGGCCGTCGCGTAGCCGTGCCCGTAGCCCAGCGAGCCCCAGTCGTCGGCGACCACGTGGGGGATGCCGTGCTTGGTGCGCGTGATGGTGGCCTTGAAGCGCGGCGCCGACCGGGCGGTCACGCGACCGGCTGCGTGGGCGGCTGCGTGACCGGCTGCGTGACCGGCCGCCGGACCGGACACCGCCGGAGGGGCGGCCTGGCTGGTGGGGGCCACGAAGGAGAGCGGCAGCGCCGCCGCGAGTGCTGCCGCCGTGCCGAGCGTCGCGCGTCGCAGGTCCATGAGGTGGCTCCGTCTCTGGGCACGCCGGGCGCGCGGTGGCGCGGGCGTGAAGGGTGTGCGTGGGTCGTGGCGGGTCGTGCGCTGACAACGTAGACAGACAGACATCCCGCTGGGGGCGGAACGGCGCACCTCACGGCGTGGCAGCGCGGAGCGGCCGCGGGCCTGGGCGAGACTGGAACGCGATGACCGACGTCCTTGCCGCACGCGCCGCCCGCCTGACTGCCTCGGTTCCGCCGGAGGCCAGGCCGTCGCGTCGGCTGGTCGTCGTCGCGACGTTGGCCGGCGTCGCGGCGCCGCTGCTCGTCGTCTTCCTGCTCTGGGCCGTCGGCCTGGTGGCCTGGTTCGCCGCCGACGGGGGCAGCCACGGCACCACGCTGTCGGTGCTGCGTCTGGCGGGCGACGGCTGGCTGCTGGCCCACGGCGCCCACCTCGAGCTGGCCGGCCCGCCGCCGTCGGTGGTCACCGCCTCGCCGTTGGGCCTCACCCTCGTGTGCGTCGCCGTGACGGTCCGCGTGGCCCGCTGGGCCGCCTCGCTCTCGCCGGGCGGACGCTGCGCGAGGTCCGGAGTCGCGGCCCTCGCCCTGACCGGGGCGTACGCCGTGACCGGTCTCGTCGTGGCGCTGCTGAGCCGCAGCGAGCTGGCCACTGCAGGACTGATCTCCACCGTCGTCGGCTGCCTGCTGCTCGGCGGGCCCGCCGGTGCCCTCGGACTCGTGCTGGGCACCGGCAACGCCGGCCACCTGCGCGACCTCGTCCCGGTCGCCCGGCGCTCCGTGCTCGTCGCGGCGCTGGCCGGTGCCGGTCTGATGCTGGCGGCCGGGGCGGCCCTGACCGCGGGCTCGCTGGCCTGGCACGGCGGCGCCGCCGCCGAGGTGGCCGGCGGGCTCGACCTCGACGTCGCCGGCGTGGTGTTCTCCCTGCTGCTGGCCGCCCTCATCGCCCCGAACGCCGCCCTGCTCGGCAGCGCCTACCTGGCCGGGCCCGGCTTCGCCGTCGGCACCGGCACGGTCGTCTCCACCGCCCAGGTCTCGGTCGGTCCGCTGCCGACCGTCCCGCTGCTCGCCGCGATCCCCGGTGACGGCGCCCAGCCGGGGTGGTTGGTCGGGCTGCTGGCCGTCCCGCCGCTGCTCGGCGTCGTCGCCGCGGTCTGGGCCGCCCGGGTGGTGCCGACCATCTCCTGGCGCTCCGGCGCACTGCGCGGTCTCGGCGGCGGCGCGCTCGGCGGGCTGCTGCTCACCGTCGCGGCGGCCTGGGCCGGCGGCTCGATCGGCCCCGGCCGGATGGCCGACATCGGCGCGCCCCTGGTCGACCTGCTGCTGTGGAACGTCGCCGGCCTGGGTCTCGGCGGCCTCGTCGGGGGCCTGGCCGCGACCTGGTGGGCCCGTCGCCACGACGTGTGCGAGGCGGTGTCGGCGCCACGCACGCGGACCGAGCGCCCGATCACCCTCTACCCGCACCTGGCGGCGCGCCAACGACCGGCACGCGCCGACGAGCGTCACCGCTCGGCGACCGGCCACGATGCGGCTCGACGGCTGCGGCCGGCAGCGCAGCGCGACGCCGACCTGACCGAGCCGGTGCTCAGCGCGACCGTGCGACGTCGGCTCGCCGAGTCGCGCCAGCTGCCCGGGGTCGGGGCGCCGCGCGCGTCCCGTCGAGGCGGCACCGGTCGTCGTGCCCGTGTCCGAGGACACCCAGGCCGTCGGCCGGACGCCCGCCCGGACGCCGACCTGAACGCCGACCTGGACGCCGACGCCCGCCCGCGACGCCTGAGCGCACCGGACGAGCGGCTCGTGCCCGCGCCGCGCGTCGCTAGTCTGTGCCGGTGCCCGACGCCCCCTCCTCACCCGCCCGCGGGCCCGCCCGTGTCGTCGTTCTCGTCTCCGGCTCGGGCACGAACCTGCAGGCGCTGCTCGACGCGGCGGTCGACCCTGCGTACGGCGTGCAGGTGGTCGCGGTCGGCGCGGACCGTCACGCCATCGAGGGGCTGGTCCGGGCGGAGCGCTCGGGCGTGGAGACGTTCGTCCACCGCGTCGGGGACTTTCCCGACCGCGCCGCGTGGGACGCCGCGCTCGCGGCGAGCTGCGCGGCGTACGAGCCGGACCTGGTGGTGCTCGCCGGCTTCATGAAGCTCGTCGGCCCGACGTTCCTGTCCGCCTTCGAGGGCCGCTGCGTCAACACCCACCCGGCGCTGTCGCCCTCCTTCCCCGGCATGCGCGGGCCGGCTGACGCGCTGGAGTACGGCGTCAAGGTGACCGGCGCGACCCTCTTCGTGGTCGACCCGGGGGTGGACACCGGCGCGATCGTGGCTCAGACCGCGGTGCCCGTCGAGGACGGCGACGACGTCGAGACGCTGCACGAGCGGATCAAGACCGCCGAGCGGGCGATGCTGGTCGACGCCGTCGGACGCATGGCGCGCGAGGGCTTCGCAGTGGTCGGGCGCAAGGTGCGGATCGGCCCCCCGGTCGCCTAGGCTGGAACCACACGACTGGCGCAGGTGGGTCACCACCAGGGAGTGAACGTCGAGAGCATCGAACGCCTGGGTGCCTCATCGAGAACGCGACCGATGAGGAGCTCCATGACCGTCCCGGATGCCACCAGCCGGCCCGACACCACCCGCGCCCCCGTGCGTCGAGCACTGGTCTCGGTCTACGACAAGACCGGCCTCGAGGACCTCGCGCAGGCCCTGCACGCGGCCGGGGTCGCGCTGGTCTCCACCGGGTCGACGGCCGCGCGGATCTCCGACGCCGGTGTGCCGGTGACGCAGGTCGAGGAGCTGACCGGCTTTCCCGAGTGTCTCGACGGCCGGGTCAAGACCCTGCACCCGCGCGTGCACGCCGGCATCCTGGCCGACCGCCGCCTCGAGTCCCACGTCGCGCAGCTGGCCGACCTCGGCATCGAGGCCTTCGACCTGGTGGTCTCCAACCTCTACCCGTTCACCGACACCGTCGCCTCGGGCGCGGCGCCCGACGAGTGCGTCGAGCAGATCGACATCGGCGGACCCTCGATGGTGCGCGCCGCGGCCAAGAACCACCCGTCGGTCGCGATCGTCACCTCGCCCGCGCAGTACGACGACCTCGTCGCCTCGGTGCAGGCCGGGGGCACCACCGTGGCCCAGCGTCGCCGGCTCGCCGCGGAGGCGTTCGCCCACACCGCGTCGTACGACGTCGCTGTGGCGTCCTGGATGGGCAACGTCCTCACCGACACCAGCGACGGCACCGGCTTCCCGGCCTGGGTCGGGGCGACGTGGGAGAAGAAGGCGGTGCTGCGCTACGGCGAGAACCCGCACCAGCCGGCCGCGCTCTACGCCGGCTGGCCCGGGGGCGGCCTGGCGGGGGCCGAGCAGCTGCACGGCAAGGAGATGTCCTACAACAACTACGTCGACGCCGACGCGGCCCGACGCGCGGCGGCCGACTTCGACGGCCCTGCGGTGGCGATCATCAAGCACGCCAACCCCTGTGGCATCGCGGTCGGCGGCGACGTGGCCGAGGCGCACGCGAAGGCCCACGCCTGCGACCCCGTCAGCGCCTTCGGCGGCGTGATCGCGGCCAACGTGCCGGTCAGCGTGGCGATGGCCGAGCAGGTGGCGGAGGTGTTCACCGAGGTCGTGGTGGCGCCGGGCTACGAGGACGGTGCCGTGGAGGTGCTGTCCCGCAAGAAGAACGTGCGGCTGCTCGTCGTACCGGCGGACGCGGAGCGAGGCGGCGCCGAGATGCGCCCGGTCAGCGGCGGCCTGCTGCTGCAGGCGCGCGACCTCGTCGACGCCTCCCCGGAGGGGGCCGCCGGCGGGGACGACCCGGCGTCGTGGACGCTCGCGGCCGGCGAGGCAGCGTCGGAGGAGGTGCTGGCCGACCTGGCGTTCGCGTGGAAGGCCTGCCGCGCGGTCAAGTCCAACGCGATCCTGCTCGCCTCCGGTGGCGCCTCGGTCGGCGTCGGCATGGGCCAGGTCAACCGCGTCGACTCCTGCCGGCTCGCCGTCACCCGAGCGGGGGAGCGGGCCGCGGGGGCAGTGGCGGCCAGCGACGCGTTCTTCCCCTTCGCCGACGGGTTGCAGATCCTGATCGAGGGCGGCGTGCGCGCCGTCGTGCAGCCGGGTGGGTCCGTGCGCGACGAGGAGGTCGTCGAAGCGGCCCGGACGGCCGGGATCACGATGTACGTCACCGGCACGCGTCACTTCTTCCACTGAGCGTCTGCGGCAACGCGGTCCCGGTGTCCTGGGGTCACCGCACCCACGTCGACAGGTGAGAGGATGCAGCACGTGACGGCACAGATTCTCGACGGCAAGGCCACCGCGACCGCGATCAAGCACGAGCTGACCGAGAGGGTCGCGAAGCTGCGCGAGCAGGGCGTCGTGCCCGGGCTGGCGACGGTGCTGGTCGGTGACGACCCCGGCAGCCGGTGGTACGTCAACGGCAAGCACAAGGACTGCGCCGAGGTGGGCATCACCTCGATCCGCGTCGACCTGCCCGCCGACACGGCGCAGAGCGCGGTCGAGGAGGCCGTGGCGGAGCTGAACGCCAACCCCGACTGCACCGGCTACATCGTGCAGCTGCCGCTGCCCGGGCACATGGACGAGAACGCGGTGCTGGGCCTCATCGACCCGGTCAAGGACGCCGACGGCCTGCACCCGACCAACCTGGGCTGGCTCGTGCTCGGCAAGGACGCCCCGCTGCCGTGCACGCCGCACGGCATCGTGGAGCTGCTGCGTCGGCACGACGTGACGATCGCCGGGGCCGACGTGTGCGTGGTCGGGCGCGGTGTCACCGTCGGCCGTCCGCTCGGGCTCCTGCTGACCCGGCGCTCGGAGAACGCCACCGTCACGCTCTGCCACACCGGCACCCGCGACCTGGCCGACCACGTGCGCCGGGCCGACATCGTCGTCGCGGCGGCGGGCGTGCCGGGGATCATCACCGCGGACATGGTCAAGCCGGGCGCCGCGCTGCTCGACGTGGGCGTCTCGCGCGTCGACGGCAGGATCGCCGGCGACCTCGCCGACGACGTGGACGACGTGGCCGGCTGGGTCTCGCCGAACCCCGGTGGTGTGGGGCCGATGACGCGCGCGATGCTCCTGGCCAACATCGTGGAGGCGGCGGAGTCGTCGCTGCGATGAGCGACCCCGAGGCGGGGCCCCACGCGCACGAGGGTCGGCCGGCGCACGAGGGCCCGCACGACCCACCGGTCGAGCCGCCGCCGCCTCGCGCCCCCGACGAGCCGGACCACGCCTTCCCGGTCGGGCCGCTGCCTGAGGGGGAGGAGGACAGCCGCCCCTATCCGCAGCCGGAGCACAGCCTGGCGCCGCGCAAGCCCCGCACGTTCGGGGGTGTGGTCTACCTCGGCGTCCTGGTGGCGACCCTCGTCGGCGTCGTCATGGTCGCGCTGGACGAGTGGCGGGCCGGGCTGACCACCATCGGGCTGTCCGTGCTCGTCGGCGGGCTGGCACGGTTGGTGCTCCCCAACGACAACGCCGGGATGCTCCGGATCCGCCGCAAGCTCATCGACGTGCTGACGCTCGTCGTACTCGGAGGGGCGCTGGTGGTCCTGGCCGCTGTCATCCCCGACCCCACCCTCCCCTGACGCCCGCGCTGGCACACGTCGGTTTCCCAAGGGATGCAGGCAAACTGGCGCTCCCCATGGCGCGGACACCATGGGGAGCGCCAAGATGCCTGCATCCCTTGGGAAACCGGCAGCCACGAATCGCCCGACCCGGGGGTGGGCAGGGGTCAGATGAGGCCGAGGTCCTTCACGGCGTCGCGCTCCTCGGTGAGCTCGGCGGCGGTGGCGTCCATCTTGCCGCGTGAGAAGTCGTCGATCTCGAGGCCCTGGACGATCTCCCAGCTGCCGTTCGCGGTGGTGACCGGGAACGAGTAGATCAGGCCCTCCGGCACGTCGTAGCTGCCGTCGGAGTGGACCGCCATGGAGACCCAGTCGTTCTCGGCCGACGACGTCAGCCAGTCACGGGCGGCGTCGATGGTCGCCGACGCGGCGGAGGCGGCCGAGGACGATCCCCGCGCCTCGATGATGGCCGCACCGCGCTTGGCCACGGTCGGGATGAAGTCGTTCTCGATCCACGACTGGTCGCCCACGACCTCGGCGGCGTTCCGCCCCGCGATGTCGGCGTGGAAGATGTCGGGGTACTGCGTGGCCGAGTGGTTGCCCCAGATCGTCACCTTGGTGATGTCGGTGACCGAGGCGCCGGTCTTGGCCGCGAGCTGGCTGATCGCGCGGTTGTGGTCCAGCCGCGTGAGCGCGGTGAAGCGCTCCTTCGGGATGTCGGGGGCGTTGGTCATCGCGATGAGGGCGTTGGTGTTGGCCGGGTTGCCGGTCACGCCGATGCGGACGTCGTCGGCGGCGACCTCGTTGAGGGCCTTGCCCTGGGCGGTGAAGATCGCGCCGTTGGCCTCGAGCAGGTCGCCGCGCTCCATGCCCTTGGCGCGCGGACGGGCGCCGACGAGCAGGGCGAGGTTGACGCCGTCGAAGATGGTCTCGGCCTCGTGACCGATCTCGACGCCCGCCAGCGTGGGGAACGCGCAGTCGTCGAGCTCCATGACGACACCCTCGAGCGCCTTGAGCGCCGGCTCGATCTCCAGCAGGCGCAGCTCGACCGGGCGGTCGGGTCCGAGCAGGGCACCGCTCGCGAGCCGGAACAGCAAGCTGTAGCCGATCTGGCCGGCGGCGCCGGTGACGGCGATCTTGAGCGGGGCGTTGTCGGGCACGGGGGACTCCTCGAGAGACAGACGGACGGTCGGTGACGCGGGCCCGACGCTAGCAGCGGACGTACGCCGCGTCGCCGGGAGCCTGCCCCGGGACCAGGCCTCCGACACGGCGCGGAGAGGTCACTGCCCCTGCTCACCGGGTCCCGACGACGGCCGCTGCGCGACCTGCTCCTCGGATCGAGCCTGTCGAGATCGACCGGCTGTCAGCGGGGCAGCTCGGCGGCCTGGCGCGCCCAGGACCAGATGGCCTGGCGCTCGTCCTCGCTCTCGCGCGTCGACGGCAGGTAGTGGTCGGGACGGACCTGCCGGTCGTGCCAGAGTCGCCCGCCCTGCGGGGTCGGCTCGACACCGGCCAGCCACACCGTGGTGTCCGCGCCCTGGGCCACGTCGCGCAGGATCGGCCCGGTCACCTTGTGGAAGCCGGGCAGCGAGTCGACGACACCGGGGGTGTCGGCCCAGCCTGGGTGGGTCGCATAGACCGCGACACCGCGTGCGCGCCACCGCTGCGCCAGCACCGGCAGCAGCGACACCTGGGTGCGCTTGCTGCGCGCGTAGGCCGTGGCAGGCTTGTACGCCGCCTCGGTGTACTCGGGGTCCTTCACCGGCAGCGACTGGGCGTACATCCCACCGGAGGTGACCATGACGACCCGACCCTCGCCTGTGGAGAGCTGGTCCAGCAGGAGCTCGGTCATGAGCAGCGGCCCGAGGACGTGGATGGCCATCGTCATCTCGTGGCCCTGCGCCGAGTCGGTCCGCTCAGGGGGCATGGCGCCGGCGTTGTGCACGACAGCGGAGATCGAGGGCACGGCGGCACCGATCTCGCCGGCGAAGCGACGTACGTCGTCGAGGTCGGAGACGTCGCACTGCCACAGCTCGAAGTCGGCGGCGGGGACCGCGCGACGAAGCTCGGCCCGGGCCTTCTCGCCCTTCTCGAGGTTGCGGACGACCAGGTGCACGCGGGCGCCGAGCGAGGCCAGGCCCTCGGCGGTGGCGATCCCGAGCCCGGAGGAGGCGCCGGTGACGACGACGTCCTTGCCGGCGAGCGCGCCCGGGGCCGGGTCCTTCGGCCAGGCCGCGGTACGACGACGCAGGGCGTAGCCGATCTTGGAGTAGCCGAGCACCACGGAGCGGTCCAGGACGGTGTCGAGGAAACTCACGACGACGTCACTTGCCCAGCTTGTCGAGGTTGGTCTGCAGGCCCTTCTCGGCCTCGTCGCCGAGCTTCTTGAAGGCGATGCCCAGCACCGGCGACAGCAGCGGGGCGACCTTGGCGAAGAGCCCCTTGAACTCGAACGCGGCGTTGTAGGTGACGCGCGTCCCGGTCGCGGTGCGGCTGAACGTCATGGTGTCGGTGGCGGTGACGGTCTTGTTCTGTCCGACGATGACGAAGCGCTCGTTGGGGACATGGGTGCGCACGGTGTAGGTCAGCTCGGTCTTGCTGCCGGCGAACTTCGAGACGTTGTCGTACTTCGTCCCCTCGCCGCCGTCACCCGCGACCCGGCGGGTGCTGACCGTGCCCGGATCCCACTCCTCGGTGTGGGTGAAGTCGCTGAGGTAGGCGAAGACCTTCTCGATGGGGGTGGTGGTCTCGACGCTGCGGGTGATCTCCATGGTCCCAGCGTCCCAGGCGCGCCCAACCGCGAAACCGCCCGGCGGGGTCGTCCGGGTCACACGACGGGCGTCGGGGGACGGCTCCGGGTCGTGGGCCACGTGGGCCAGTGCCCGCCAGAGCAGCACCACGAGCAGCGCGGAGCCGACGAAGCCGAACCAGAAGGGTGCCGCGATGCCCCACTGCCGCGCCAGCAGCCCGCCGATCGGGGCGCCCACGAGCATGCCGCCGTACACGCCGATGAGGTAGACCGACCCGACGCGGCCCTGGAGCTCGACCGGCACGGACCGCTGCCGGATGGTGCGCGAGGTCGTGCCCCACACGAAGGCGTGGAAGCCGAAGACGAACATGATGACGAACGCGACCGCGGGCACCGTGGTCAGAGCCAGCGCGAGGTGGGTCAGCGTCTCGAGCACGAGCCCGGCCCGCATGAGTCCGGCCATGCCGACGGTGCGCTCGAGCCAGCCGTACGACGCCGTGCCGGCCAGCCCTCCGGCCGCGATGAAGAAGGTCAGCCAGCCGTAGCCGGCGTCGCCGAGGCCGAGCTGCTCCTGGCCGTACAGCACCAGCACCGACCAGGCCGCCCCGTAGGTCACGTTGAACAGCACGATGGTCAGCGTCAGGGTGCGCACCGCCGGGTGGCGCCACAGCCAGACCACGCCCTCGGCGACGTCCTGGCGCAGCGGCCGGCTGCGGTCGGGGGCGGGTCGCGCTCGCAGCGTCACCCGGGTGACGAGCACGGCGCCGGCCGCGGCACAGATGGCGGTGACGCCGAAGGGCAGCGGGCGGGCCAGCGCGAACAGCAGGGCTCCGAGAGGGGGGCCCATCAGCTGGTTGGCGGTGATGAAGCCGCCCTGGAGCCGGGCGTTGGCCACGCCGAGGTCGGCGCGCTCGACGGTCTCGACCAGCAGCGCCGAGCCGGCGATGTCGGCCAGCGTCTCCGCCGTGCCGAGCACGAACATGGTGGCCAGCACGAGCCCGATGTCGACCGCGCCGGTGGCGATCGTGACCGTCAGCGCGACGAGCACGCCCGCGCGCATCAGGTCGACGACGAAGACGAGCCGACGCCGGTCGATGCGATCGCTCCAGGCGCCCGCCAGCACCCCGAAGAGCAGCACGGGCAGCTGCTGGAGGAACACGGCCGCCGCCACGAGCAGGGGGTCGCGGGTCTCGGAGGCGACCAGCAGCGGACCGGCGGCCAGCAGCAGGCCGTCCCCGACGTTGGTGACGATGCTGGAGGCGAACAGCCACCGGAACGGCGTCCCGAGCCGCTCGGGAGCCACGGCCTCGACGGCGGGTGCCACCAGCCCGATTCTCCTCACCGCGGCAGGCTAGGCCAGTCGTTCACCGCCCGCGACGAAGCCCCCGCTCGGATGGTCGACGGCAACGCCGAGGAGTGCTCGGGCGTTTCCTGGCCTCCGGGGGCCGGGAATGGGCAGGATGGAGGCGCGTCGGTCGCCGTGCGCGAGGGGCGCCGGACGGGCCGAGGGAACGACCAGGTATCTTGATGTCAAGAGACTTGCGGCGCACCTGACCGTGCTGCGCCCGACCATCGCCACCTGACCCCCATCGAACGGAGACGTCGTGCCGGACTCGACGATCATCTACACCCACACCGACGAGGCGCCCATGCTGGCGACGTACTCGCTCCTGCCCGTCGTCGAGGCGTACGCCGCCAAGGCCGGCGTCGCGGTCGAGACCCGCGACATCTCGCTGGCGGGCCGCATCATCGCCGCCTTCGCCGACCGGCTGCCCGAGGACCAGCGGGCCGAGGACGCCCTGGCCGAGCTGGGTGAGATGGCCAAGACCCCCGAGGCCAACATCATCAAGCTGCCCAACATCAGCGCCTCCGTGCCGCAGCTCAAGGCCGCGGTCAAGGAGCTGCAGGAGCAGGGCTACGACCTGCCCGACTTCCCGGGCGAGCCGACGACCGACGAGGAGCGCGACACCCGCGCCCGCTACGGCACGGTGATGGGCAGCGCCGTCAACCCGGTGCTGCGCGAGGGCAACTCCGACCGGCGGGCACCCGCCTCGGTCAAGGGCTACGTCCGCAAGCACCCGCACTCGATGGGGGAGTGGAGCAGCGACTCGAGGACCAACGTCGCCACCATGGACGGCGACGACTTCCGCTCCAACGAGAAGTCGGCCGTCATGGAGGCCGACACCATGCTGCGCATCGAGCACACCGACGAGGCCGGCACCACCACGGTGCTCCACGAGTCGGTCCCGGTCCTGGCCGGCGAGGTCGTCGACGCCTCCTTCATGAGCGCTGCCGCCCTCGACGCCTTCCTCCGGGCGCAGGTGCGCGGGCCCAGGACGACGACGTGCTGTTCTCGGTCCACCTGAAGGCCACGATGATGAAGGTCTCGGACCCGATCATCTTCGGGCACGCCGTCGAGGCCTTCCTGCCTGAGGTCTTCGAGAAGCACGGCGACGCGCTGGCCGCCGCCGGGTTGTCGTCGAGCAACGGACTCGGTGCGATCCTCAGCGGCCTGGACCAGGTGGAGAACGGCGACGAGATCAAGGCCGACATCGAGCGCGGCCTCACCGCCGGGCCGGCGCTGGCCATGGTCGACTCCGACCGCGGCATCACCAACCTGCACGTCCCGAGCGACGTCATCATCGACGCCTCGATGCCGGCCATGATCCGCACCTCGGGCCACATGTGGGGCCCGGACGGCGGCGAGGCCGACACGCTGGCCGTCATCCCCGACAGCTCCTACGCCGGGGTCTACCAGTCCGTCATCGACGACTGCCGCGCCCACGGGGCTTTCGACCCCACCACCATGGGCACCGTGCCGAACGTCGGCCTGATGGCCCAGAAGGCCGAGGAGTACGGCTCCCACGACAAGACCTTCGAGATCGGCGCCGCCGGCACCGTCACGGTCCTCGACGGCGACACGGTCGTCTTCGAGCACCAGGTCGGCCCGGGCGACATCTGGCGCATGTGCCAGACCAAGGACGTCGCGATCCGCGACTGGGTCAAGCTCGCCGTACGTCGAGGGCGCGAGACCGGCGCGCCGGCGGTGTTCTGGCTCGACGAGTCCCGGGCCCACGACGCCTCCCTCATCGCCAAGATCGAGGAGTACCTCCCCGAGGAGGACACCGACGGACTGACCATCGAGGTCATGACGCCGGCCGACGCCACGACGTACTCGCTCGAGCGCATCCGCAAGGGCGAGGACACCATCTCGGTGACCGGCAACGTGCTGCGCGACTACCTCACGGACCTGTTCCCGATCCTCGAGCTCGGGACCAGCGCCAAGATGCTCTCGATCGTGCCGCTGATCAACGGCGGTGGGCTGTTCGAGACCGGCGCCGGCGGCTCGGCGCCCAAGCACGTGCAGCAGCTGGTCAAGGAGAACTACCTGCGCTGGGACAGCCTCGGTGAGTTCCTGGCGCTGGCCGTGAGCTTCGAGCACATGGCCACGACCACCGACAACGCGAAGGCGCAGGTGCTCGCCGACACCCTCGACCGGGCCACGGGCACGCTGCTCGACGAGAACAAGTCGCCGAGCCGCAAGCTGGGCTCCCTCGACAACCGCGGCAGCCACTTCTACCTCGCGCTCTACTGGGCCGAGGAGCTGGCCAAGCAGGACGACGACAGCGAGCTCGGCTCGTTGTTCTCCGACCTCGCCGGCACGCTGCGCGAGAACGAGGAGAAGATCACCGAGGAGCTGCTGGCCGTCCAGGGCGAGCCGGCCGACATCGGTGGCTACTTCCGTCCCGACGACGCCAAGGCGGCGAAGGTCATGCGCCCCTCGGCCACCTTCAACGAGGCGCTCGAGTCCTTCTGAGCGAGGGGTCGTCCCGACGGCCGGCTCCAGGCCGGCAACCCGGCACCACGCCACAGGCCCTGGTCGCGAGAGCGACCAGGGCCTCTGTCGTCCCCGGAACAGGGGAGGGGTGCGGATCAGCGCCTCACGACGCCGGAACCGACAGGTCGCTGTAGATCAGCCGGTGGTCGCTGATGGCGCGGGTCGTGGCGTTCTCCAGGTCGGTGTAGGAGTCGACCCGCATCGACGCGGAGGCGAAGATCCAGTCGATGCGCATCCACGACGGCGGGTCGCAGCGACCGTTGGGCCAGCCTCCGCCGTTGACGGCCTCGAGGTCGCTCTTGCCCGTGATCGAGCAGTAGGCCTCGTCGCGCTCGTTGAAGTCCCCGAGGAGGATCACCGGCACACCGGTCCTCTCCAGCTCGTTGGCCAGCTCGGCCTGGATGGCCATGGCCCGGTTGCGGTACTGCTGCGCCGGGCCCTTGCTGTCGGCCGGGTTGTGCGTGTTGATGACCCAGACCTCGACGCCGTCGCCGTTGCGCAGCTTGATGTAGGGCTGCTCGACGAGGCGTCCGCGGAAGTACGGGATCTTGTAGAGGTGCTTCGCGACGATGCGCCACTCCGCGGTGCGCCAGACGATGGAGTTCTGGACCGGACGTCGTCCCGCCTCCAGGCCCGGGTAGACACCCCAGGCGCCGGCGGTGCGCCGTACGAACATCTCGTGCTGGGGGATCTGGTACTCCTGGAAGCCGACGATGTCGAGCTCGCGGCTGTTGATGAGCTTGATGGTCTTGACCATCCGCGACTCGTACGTCGCGAAGCCGCGGCGTCCGTTCTCGGTGTGGCTGGCGCCGAGGATGTTGAAGGTCGCGACGCGGACGGGCGCGCTGGTCGCGGCGCGCTCGGACCCGGGGGCCGGGGCAGCCTGAGCCTGCGCGGCGAGCGCGAGACTGCCGCTGAGCCCGATGCCCAGCGCCAGCGCGGCGCCGAGCCGGCGCACGGTCCCACGCGGGGATCGGCCGGTGGATCGGCCGATCGATCGACCTGAGGATCGAGGGTCAGAGGTGTCCGGAACCGAGGCGTCCGGAGCAGAGGTGTCAGGCATGCGGATGTGTCTCCCTGTGATGGGCCGCGGATCGAGGGGTGTCTGCCGCGACCAGTTCTCCCAGACAGGACGATAGTCCCGAAACGGGTGTGGTTAGTCCGGAATCGGACATACTCACCGGCTGGTCTTGACCACCTCGGAGGGCGTGACGTCGTAGACGGCAGCGTCGGCGAGCGTGTCGCCCTCCACCCGGGCCCCCATCCGCTCGCGGCCCTGCTGCACGAAGCCGAGGTCCTCCAGCACGGCACGCGAGGCCAGGTTGCCCTCCGCGGCCAGCGCCCGGACCTTCACCAGACCCAGCCCCCCGTCCTCGGTGTCGACGAAGGCGTGGCGCAGCGCCAGGCGGGCCGCCCGCCGGCACAGCCCCCGGCCCCGGCCCTCGGGGTGGAGGACGTAGCCCAGCTCCCCGGTGCGCGAGGCCGACAGGTCGAAGACGTTGACCACCCCCATCAGCAGGTCGCTGACCGGGTCCGCGACGGTCCAGGTGACGGCGGTGCCGCGGGCGTGACGCTCGGTGAGGTCCTCCAGCCACGCCCGCGCGTCGGTGTCGCCGTACGGCTGGGGGACGTGACCCAGCCAGCGCCGGGTGAGGGGGTCGGCGGCGTACTCGACGACGCGGGGGAGGTCCTGCTCCACCGGAGGGCGCATCACCAGCCCCTCCCCGACGAGGTGGGGCGCGTCCAGCCAGGCGTGCGCCGGACGACGCGGGTCCTCGCGCACGCAGGGTGCCGACCCAGGCGTCCAGCAGCTGCCCGCGCTGCGGGAGCCAGCTGCGCAGCCCGGTCTCGACGCTGAAGCCGACGCGCCAGGCCAGCTTGCGGGAGGCCCAGTTGCCGCGGTTGGCCCACCACACGACCGTGCGGAGCCCGCGCTCCTCGAAGCCCCAGTCCAGCAGCAGGCGGACCGCCCGCTCCATGACACCGGTGCCGCGGACCCACGGGTGCGACCCGTAGGCGAGCTCGGCCCGGTCGTCGCCCTCGTCGCGCAGCGAGATCGTGCCGGCGAAGCGACGTACGCCGCCCGCGGCGCCACCCGCCGCGGCGCTGGTGGGCCTCGGGGGCCTCGACGGCGAACATCAGCTCGGCCTCGGTGCGCCAGGCCGCGGGCGCGACGTCGCGCACGAAGCGGTCGGCGTCCGCACGGGTGTAGTCCAGCGGCACGGTCGTCCACTGCCGGCTGACCGGGTCCAGGCACTGCTCGAGGACGACGGCGGCGTCCTCGGGACGGTGGGCGCGGATCGTCACCACGCCGTCGGTGAGGGTCGGGACGTCCTGGGGGAAGCGCATGTCCCTATCCTGGAGGCAACAGATCTCCCGGGTTCGGTCGGGGGACGGACGAGAGGGTTGGTCACCGTGGGTGGCACCTGGGCCTCCATCGGCCTGGTCGTGATGTTCGTGCTCATCGGCGGTGTCTTCGCCGCCGCCGAGATCGCCCTGGTCTCACTGCGGGACAGCCAGGCCCGGGGCTGGCCGACCGGGGCCGCCGCGGCCAGGTCGTGGCCGAGCTCAACCAGGACCCCAACCGCTTCCTGGCCGCCGTCCAGGTCGGCGTGACCACCGCCGGCTTCCTCTCCGCCGCCTTCGGCGGCGCGACGCTGTCCGACGACCTCTCGCCGGTGCTGATCGACGCCGGGGTCGCCGAGCGCTTCGCCGACGCGCTCGCCCTCGTGCTGGTGACCCTGGCGATCTCCTACCTGTCGCTGGTGCTCGGCGAGCTGGTGCCCAAGCGGTTGGCCCTGCAGCGCGCCGAGGTCTTCGCGCTGGCGCTCGGGCCGACCATCAACCGGGTGTCACTGCTCTCGCGCCCGGTCATCTGGCTGCTGTCACGCTCCACCGACGTCGTGGTCCGCATCCTCGGTGGTGACCCGAACGCCGCGCGCGAGCAGATCTCCGACGAGGAGCTGCGCGAGCTGGTGGGCTCCCACGAGGCGCTGGGGGAGGAGGAGCGACGCATCCTCGAGGACGTGTTCGAGGCCGGCGACCGGCAGATCCGCGAGGTCATGGTGCCGCGCACGGAGGTCGACTTCCTCGACGCGTCGGTGCCGGTCTACCGCGCAGCGCGCGAGGCGTTGACCAAGCCGCACTCGCGCTACCCGATCATCCGGGGCTCCTCCGACGACGTCATCGGTTTCGTGCACGTCCGTGACCTGCTCGACCCCGACATGGCGAACCGGTCGGTGCGCGTGGGGGAGCTGGCCCGCGACGTGCTGACCCTGCCGTGGACGCGCAACATCATCGCCGCCCTGGGCGACATGCGCCGCGAGGGCATCCACATGGCGATGGTCGCCGACGAGTACGGCGGGACCGCCGGCATCGTGACGATGGAGGACCTCGTCGAGGAGGTCGTGGGCGACATCCGTGACGAGTACGACGTCGACGAGGGCGAGACGACGCGCCACCTGAGCGGCGACGTCGAGGTGGACGGGTTGCTCAACCTCGACGACTTCGAGGACGAGACCGGCGTCGAGCTGACCGAGGGACCCTACGAGACGGTGGCGGGCTTCCTCATGAGCCAGCTCGGCCGGATCCCCGAGGCCGGCGACGCGGTCGACCACGACGGCTACCGCATCACGGTCGTGCTCGTCGACGGGCGTCGCGTCAGCCGGGTCCGGGTCGGCCCACTGCCCGCTCCGGCGCCCGAGGGGGCCGCCGTAGCGACGGACGCCGTCGCCCAGCCGTCCGAGCCGGCCGAGGACGCCCGTACGACGTGACGACGCGCAGGATCGCGCACCTGCGCCGTGCTGGGTCCTGGTGACGTGCCCGGGCACCCAGGTCCGCGCATCTGCACGATCTTCCGCGCGGCGTAGCCCCTGGCCGCGTCAGTGGAGGAAGTGAGGGCGCCACGCGTCGCTCGGTGGTCGCAGCCCCGGGAGCCCGCGTGCCTGCAACGCCTTCCAGACCCGGATCAACGTCTCTTCCGGAGTGCGGTACACGCCGCGCGCGGTGACCCTCACGACCCGCCAGGTCTCGTCCTCGAGATCGCCGACGCGGTCGACGTCGCGCTCCCACTGTCGGACGTCCGTCAGGTGCTGCTGTCCGTCGTACTCGACAGCGAGGCGGGCGTCCGGCCAGACCAGGTCGACGCGCGCGATGAACCGGCCCCGGGCGTCGTGGATGTCGACGTTGACCTGCGGCTCGGGGATCCCGGCCAGCACCAGCAGCAGACGCAGCCGGGTCTCCATGGGTGAGTCGACCCGTTCCCGCACGTAGGAGGCTGCGAGCTCGGCGTCTCGTCGGCCGTGTGCTGAGGACCGGAGCTCCTCGAGCGTCACCAACCGGTGACGCACCAACCAGTCACCGAGCACGACCGCGTCCACGAGCGGCAGGACCGTCGCGAGGTCGCTGAACAGCCGCGCCGGCGCCGTGATGCGCAGCCCCTCCACCACCCTGATCTCACGCTCGGCCAGGGCGGCGACGTGACATCGCACACCGCGTCGCTGCCGTCGGTCGCCGGCCGCGGCGCAGGTCACGTGCTCGCGGTGGTCGTCCGGCACGGGGGCTCCCAGCACGCGAGCCGCGCTGTGGTGGCTGGCCACCGCACCCGGCGGGTTCACCAGCAGCGCCGCCGCCGTGCGCAGCCAGGGGCGGTCAGGGACACGGCTCGAGACGTAGACACCGGTGAGCAACCGACGGAACCCGTGACCCTGCAGGCGTTGGTCGCTGATCCCGGCGTCCCGTGCCGCCGCCCGGGTGAAGGGACGGTGCACGTCGAGGGCCGCCGGGGCGGGTCGGGATGCGGGCGAGGGTGACGGCATGCGCGGCATCCTGGCCCAGGTCGACGTACGGCCGCTCGCGCTCTCCACAGGCAGCCGCACAAGGACAACCGCACCGGGCAGCAACATCGCGCAGGTGCGTGGTCCTGCCGGGCTGACCGACGGTTCCGCCACGCACGATCGCACATCTGCAGCGTCGTGCCCGCAGCGGGCGAAACCCGGTCGTCCGCCCACCCGGACGCCTGAGAGAATGCCGCTCGTGCCCGAGACCCCTGCTGAAGCCCCAGCCCGACGTCGTGTCCTCTCCGGGATCCAGCCGAGCGCCGACTCCTGGCACTTCGGCAACTTCCTCGGTGCGGTGCGTCAGTGGGTGACGCTGCAGGACGAGTTCGAGACGTTCTTCTTCCTCGCCGACCTGCACGCGATCACCGTCGAGCAGGACCCCAAGCAGCTGCGTCGCCGCTCGCGAAGGTACGTCGCGCAGCTGGTCGCCGCGGGCGTGGACCCCAGCCGCTCGGCGATCTTCCTGCAGTCGCAGGTGCCGGCCCACGCCCAGCTGGCCTGGGTGCTGCAGTGCCTGACGGGCTTCGGCGAGGCCCGCCGGATGACGCAGTTCAAGGACAAGTCCTCCAAGCAGGGCGAGGGTGCGGCCAGCGTGGGGCTGTTCACCTACCCGGTCCTGCAGGCCGCCGACATCCTCCTCTACCGCCCTGCCTACGTCCCGGTGGGCGAGGACCAGCGCCAGCACCTCGAGCTGACCCGTGACCTGGCGCAGCGCTTCAACCACCGCTACAAGAAGACCTTCCCGCTGCCGGAGCCCTACATCCTCACGAGCACCGCCCGGATCTGCGACCTGCAGGACCCGACGAAGAAGATGTCGAAGTCGGCCTCCAGCGCCGCGGGCCTCGTCGAGATGCTCGACGACCCCAAGGTCTCGGCCAAGAAGATCCGCAGCGCCGTCACCGACTCGGGCTCGGAGGTCCGGTTCGACGAGGCGGAGAAGCCGGGCATCTCGAACCTGCTGACGATCTACTCCGCCATCAGCGGTGACCCGGTCCCAGCGATCGAGGAGCAGTACCGCGGACGTGGCTACGGCGACTTCAAGGGTGACCTGTCCGAGCGGGTCGTCGAGTTCGTGACACCGTTCCGCGACCGGACGCTGGAGCTCCTCGAGGACGACGCCCGGCTCGACGAGATCCTCGCCGAGGGCACCGCCACGGCCCACGCCGTGGCGCAGCGGACGCTGACCCAGGTCTACGAGCGGGTGGGCTTCGGCACGCCCGGAGGCTGACGGGGGCCGGGGCCGGGGCCGGGGCCGCGGACGCTGCGGGGAATGCTGGGTAGGGTGGTCCGCTGTGACCACGATCGGCGTCTCGCTGGCAGTGCCCGAGCCCTGGGGGCCGCAGCTGCAGGAGTACCGCGTCGGCCTCGGCGACATCGCCGCCGCGGGCATCCCCACGCACATCACGTTGGTCCCGCCCGTGGAGGTGGCCGAGGCCGACCTGCCCGGCGTCGTGGAGCACCTCGCGTGCGCCGCGCGCGACACCGGACCCTTCGACGTCCACCTGCGCGGCACCGGCACGTTCCGGCCGGTCTCTCCGGTGGTGTTCGTCAGCCTGGTCGAGGGCATCTCCGGCTGCGAGCTGCTGGCCAAGACGGTGGCGCAGGGGCCGCTCGCCCGCGAGTCGGAGTTCCCCTTCCACCCTCACGTCACGGTCGCCCACCACCTCAGCGAGGAGCTGCTCGACCGGGCCTTCGACGAGCAGGCCGACTTCGACTGCGAGTTCACCGCCGACCGCTTCTGGCTCTACGTCCACGACAGCGAGCGCGGGTGGGCGCCGGCGCACGAGTTCCGCCTCGACGGCTGAGCAGCGGGGGCGGTCCGGGACGTTGGGGAACGTGAGACGTGACCACTGGGGGATCCCGCACGTCGTGGCCGGCTCGGCGCTCGACGTCGCCCGCGACCAGGGCCGCGCGGTGGTCGCCGACCGGCTGTGGCAGGTCACCTGGTCCCGTTTGAAGGCCGAGGGCCGCACCGCCGAGGTCGTCGGTCCCTCCGGGGTGCCGTGGGACCGCTTCGCCCGGCGGGCCGGGCTGAGCGACGTCGCGCGGACGGCGTACGACGGGCTCGGGGCCGAGGCGCGCGCCTTCGTGGCGGCGTACGTCGAGGGCCTCGACGAGGCGCTCGCCGACGGGCCGACCTGCGCCGAGCTCGAGGAGACCGGTCACCGCCCCGAGCCGTGGCCGCCGTGGATGCCCCTGGCGGTCTTCGCCGCCCACCACGTGCTGTTCGGGACCGTGCCCGGCAAGCTGTGGCGCCGCCACCTGCGGACCGCCGTCGGCCGCGAGGTCGCCGAGCTCTTCCGTCACGAGGGGCTGGTCGGGCCGGGCAGCAACTCCTGGGTCGTCGGCGGGGAACGCGCCGCAGGCGGGATGCCGGTGATCGCCGGCGACCCGCACCGCGGCTTCGAGCGCCCCAACGGCTACCAGCAGGTGAGGCTGACCTGCACCGACGCCGCGGACCTCTTCGACGTCGCCGGCTTCACGTTCCCCGGGGTGCCGGGGGTGCAGCACTTCGCCCACGCCGGGGCGGTGGCGTGGGGGATCACCAACGCGACGGCGGACTACCAGGACGTCTTCGTCGAGGAGCTCGAGCGACAGGGCGGCAAGGTGTTGGCCCGCACCGAGCACGGCTGGGAGACGGTGATCGGCCCGCCTGGAGACGATCCACGTCGCCGGCCACGACCCCGAGACCGTCGAGCTCGTCGAGACCCCGGCCGGCCGCGTGGTCCAGGGCGGGCCGGGTGAGCCGGCGTACAGCATGCGCACGCCCTCCGCCGTCCTCGGAGACCTCGGCTTCGACGCGCTCCTGCCCCTGCTGCGGGCGCGCAACGTCGCCGACGTCGAGGCCGCGCTGGAGCGCTGGGTGGAGCCGGTGAACAACCTGCTCGTGGCCGACCGCACCGGCGTGGTGCGGCAGCGCGTGGTCGGCCGGGTGCCCGAGCGGCACGAGGAGAACCGGCGCGTGCCGGTGCCGGCCTGGGACCCCGCGCACCGGTGGACCGGGTGGGTCGGGCTCCCGTCCCACGACGTCGCCCCGACCGGTCACCTCGCCACGGCCAACCACCGGATGTACGACGACTTCGACCGCATCGGCGTCGACTTCGCCCCGACCGCTCGCGCCGACCGGATCACCGACTCTCCTCGACGGGCGGACGTCGGTGGACGCGGAGGTCTGCGAGGCGATCCACCGCGACGTGCTGGCCGGACAGCCGGCGGCGCTGCGCCGGGCGCTGGATGCGCTGACCGGCCTCTCGGAGGTGGGGGAGTCGCTGCGCGGACGGCTGCTGGCGTGGGACCAGCGGTTCACGACCGACAGCGTCGAGGCGGCCGCCTACGTCGACGTGCGGACCCGGTTCGTCCAGACACTCGCCGACCGACCGAGGTTCACGGCGCTGGCCGAGCACCCGCTCGACGACGTCTACGCGGCCTGGACCGACGTGCCGACCGAGATCTGGCTCAGCCTGCCCGGCATCCTGTCCGAGCGCGGGCGCGCGCTGCTGCCCGAGATCGACGAGGTCCTCGCCGCCGCGGTCGAGCACGTGGCCGCTCGACCCGCGTCGCTGTGGGGGGAGCGACACGTGTTCGCGCCCTTCCACCCGCTCCGGCGGAGCTGCCGGGCGCGCCCGGGCTGCCCGGTGACAACGACTGCGTCCGGTGCACCGGCGCCCGCCCGGGGTCGGACCAGGTGATGCGCGGCTCGGTCGCCCGCTACGTGTGGGACCTGGCCGGGCTCGACCGCAGCGGCTGGGTGGTGCCGCTGGGCGCCTCGGGTGACGAGCGGTCGCCGTACGCCCGCGACCAGCTCGACGCCTGGGTGGAGGGCCGTCTGCTGCCGGTGACGACGGAGCCGGCGGCCCGACTTCCCGTCTGAAATTGTCACTTCCCACCGGTTGCAACCCGCGGGAAGTGACAAATTCACCGGGGCCCCGGTGAAACCGACATCCCCCCGGGTTGTCCTTCTCACAAGCGGTGGTCGCCCCTCGGCAGGTGCTCCTAGAGTTCGCACCATGGAGCACCTGTCTCTCCTCGCCGGCGGCGGGGAGCACCCGAGGGTCACGCGGGAACAGTGGGAGAAGGCTGCGGCCGACGTCCTGCGCAAGGCAGGTCGCCTGACCGACGACGACCCCGACGACCTGGTGTGGAGCAAGCTCACCCGCACCACCCTGGACGGCATCGACGTGCCCCCGCTCGGGCTGCGCGAGCACCTCGACGGGCTGCCCCCGACGGGCGAGCCGGGTGTCGCGCCGTACACCCGCGGCAGCGCGCTGACGCGACCCGACGAGGGCTGGGACGTCCGGGTCCACCTCGCCGACCCCGACGCGAAGCAGGCCGCCGCCGACGCGCTCACCGATCTCGAGAACGGCGCCACCAGCCTGTGGCTGCGGCTGGGCCGCGGCGGACTCGCGATCAGCGACCTGCCCACCGTGCTCGAGAAGGTGTACGTCGACCTCGCGCCGGTCGTCCTGGACTGTCCCGAGGACCCGGTGGGGGCCGCGGAGGCGCTTCGCGGCCATCCTCGCCGAGCGCGAGGTCGCCCCGGCCCCGGGCACCGTCTGGGCCGTCGACCCGTGGAGCGCCGCGACCCGCGGCGCCGGCGAAGCCCGGAACCGGGCCGACGACGTGCTGCCGCGCCTGGTCGAGCTCGCCCGCGAGCACGGCGGTCGCATCGCGATCGACGCCACGTGGGTCCACGACGCGGCGGGCCACGACGCCCACGAGCTGGGTTGGTCGCTGGCGGCCGGCGCGGCGTTCCTGCGCCGCGCCACCGACCCGTGGGCGACCTCGGTCTCGACCGTGGACGGAGGCCGCGGGGTTGCTGGAGTTCCGCTACGCCGTCACCGACGAGCAGTTCCTCTCGATCGCCAAGCTCCGCGCCGCCCGTCGACTCTGGGCGCGGGTGCTGGAGCTCTCGGGCGCCCCGGACGCGCCCGGCCAGGTTCAGCACGCCGTCACCGGCCGCGCCATGCTCACGAAGTACGACCCCTGGGTCAACATGCTGCGCGGCACCGTCGCCGCTTTCGCCGGCGGTGTCGGTGGCGCGGCGTCGGTGACGGTGATGCGCCTTCG
Organism: uncultured Actinomycetota bacterium; assembly: GCA_963790225.1. Taxonomy (GTDB): domain Bacteria; phylum Actinomycetota; class Actinomycetes; order Propionibacteriales; family Nocardioidaceae; genus Marmoricola_A. The sequence goes on from CAWBNX010000003.1 coordinate 67,588, forward strand.
ACACCGCCCTGGGCGTCCCCGACGCCCTCGGCCGTCGGGTCGCTCGCAACACCTCCTCGCTGCTCATCCACGAGGCGCACGTCGCCCGGGTCACCGACCCGGCCGGCGGCGCCTTCGCGGTGGAGAAGCTGACCGACGACCTCGCCCGCTGCGGGTGGGAGGAGCTGCAGAAGCTCGAGGCCGACGGCGGCGCCGAGGCCGCTCTCGACCAGCCTGGGGGCTTCCACGATCGCCTCAAGGACGAGGCGATGCAGCCCCGCCGCCGTCAGGTCGCCACCCGCCGGCGCGCCATCACGGGGGTCAGCGAGTTCCCGAACCTGCACGAGGAGCTCCCCGAGCGGCGACCGGTCGAGGAGGGCTTCGACGTGAACCGCTACGGCCTCGACTTTGAGAACCTGCGGGACGACCCGGCCACCACGCCCGTCTTCCTGGCCACCATGGGCCCGGTCGCCCAGCACACGGCGCGCGCCACCTTCGCCGCCAACCTGCTGGCCGCCGGCGGCGTGGACACCCTCTCCGCCGGCCCCACCACCAGCACCGAGGACGTGGTCGCCGCCTTCCGTGGCGCCGGTGAGAGCGGTGGCCCGTCGACCTCGGTCGTCTGCCTCTGCGGCGCTGACACGGCGTACGCCGACTGGGGAGCCGATCTCGTCGCCGAGCTCCGCGAGGCGGGAGCCACCCACGTCGTCCTCGCCGGCAAGCCAGGCGCCACGACGGTCCCCGACGACATGGTCGACTCCCACTGCGCCGTCGGCATCGACGCCCTCGCCTTCCTCCACGCCGTCCGAGAGGAGCTCACCCGATGAGCGTCCCCGACTCCTTCGCCGACCTCCCCCTGGTCTCGACAGAGCGTCGCCCCCGGGGCCTCCGGTGACGCCGACCCGGCAGACCGAGGACTCGACGACGGCTCGGTCGACCACCGACACCCGCCGAGACCCCCGAGACCGGGTGACCCGCTGCTGCAGACCACCGAGGCCGAGGACGGCCAGCCGGCGTGGCTGTCCCCCGAGGGCATCGCCGTCAAGGCGCTCTACACCGCGGCCGATCTGGAGGGTCTCGACGGTCTCGACACCCTCCCGGGCCTGAGCCCGTTCCTGCGCGGGCCCTACCCGACGATGTACACGACGCAGCCCTGGACGATCCGCCAGTACGCCGGCTTCTCCACCGCCGAGGAGTCCAACGCGTTCTACCGCCGCAACCTCAAGGCCGGCCAGAAGGGGCTGTCGGTCGCCTTCGACCTCGCCACGCACCGAGGCTACGACTCCGACCACCCGCGGGTGAAGGGCGACGTCGGGATGGCCGGGGTGGCGATCGACTCGATCTACGACGCCCGCACGCTGTTCGACGGCATCCCGCTGGACCAGATGAGCGTCTCGATGACCATGAACGGCGCGGTGCTGCCGGTCATGGCGCTCTACATCGCGGCGGCCGAGGAGCAGGGGGTGAAGCCGGAGAAGCTGGCGGGGACGATCCAGAACGACATCCTCAAGGAGTTCATGGTCCGCAACACCTACATCTACCCGCCCCAGCCGAGCATGCGGATCATCAGCGACATCTTCGCCTTCACGGCGCAGAGGATGCCGCGCTTCAACTCGATCTCGATCTCGGGCTACCACATGCAGGAGGCAGGAGCGACCTGCGACCTGGAGCTGGCCTACACGCTGGCCGACGGCGTGGAGTACATCCGGGCGGGGCTCGACGCCGGACTGGAGATCGACTCGTTCGCGCCCCGGTTGAGCTTCTTCTGGGCGATCGGGATGAACTTCTTCATGGAGGTCGCCAAGATGCGTGCGGCTCGGGCGCTGTGGGCACGGCTGGTGACGCCAGTTCGAGCCGCAGAACCCCAAGTCGCTGTCGCTGCGGACCCACAGCCAGACCTCCGGGTGGTCGCTGACGGCGCAGGACGTGTTCAACAACGCGTCGCGCACCTGCATCGAGGCGATGGCCGCGACCCAGGGCCACACGCAGAGCCTGCACACCAACGCCCTCGACGAGGCGATCGCGCTGCCGACCGACTTCTCGGCGCGCATCGCGCGCAACACCCAGCTGCTGCTGCAGCAGGAGTCGGGCACCACGGGCACCATCGACCCCTGGGCGGGCTCGTACTACGTCGAGCGGCTGACGCAGGACCTGGCCGAGAAGGCGTGGGCGCACATCACCGAGGCCGAGGAGGCCGGCGGGATGGCGGCGGCCATCGAGAAGGGCATCCCGAAGATGCGCATCGAGGAGGCGGCGGCCCGCACCCAGGCACGCATCGACTCCGGCGCCCAGAAGGTGATCGGGGTCAACACCTACCGGCTGCCCAGCGAGGACGCGCTGGACGTGCTCCGGGTGGACAACGCCGCGGTGTACTCCTCCCAGATGGCCAAGCTCGAGCGGCTGCGCGCCGAGCGCGACGAGGACGCCGTACGCCGTGCGCTGGCCGGGCTCACCGCGTCGGCCGAGAAGGGCGCGGGGAGCGGCTCCTCCGGTGGCTCGCTCGAGGGCAACCTGCTGGCGCTGGCCGTCGACGCGGCGCACGCGAAGGCGACGGTGGGGGAGATCTCCGACGCGCTGGAGAAGGTCTACGGGCGCCACCGCGCCACGATCCGTACCATCTCCGGGGTGTACCGCTCCGAGTCCGGCTCCTCCAACGAAGCCGTGACGGCAGTGCTGGAGGCGACCGAGAGGTTCGCCGAGGACGAGGGCCGTCGCCCACGCATCCTGGTGGCGAAGATGGGTCAGGACGGTCACGACCGCGGCCAGAAGGTGGTGGTCACCGCCTTCGCCGATCTCGGCTTCGACGTCGACGTGGGCCCGCTGTTCTCCACCCCGGAGGAGGTCGCCCAGCAGGCGGTCGACGCCGACGTGCACATCGTCGGGGTCAACTCGCTCGCGGCCGGACACCTGACCCTGGTGCCCGCGCTGAAGAAGGCGCTGGCCGACCTCGGGCGTGAGGACGTGATGATCGTGGTCGGCGGCGTGATCCCGCCCGACGACGTGCAGCCGCTGCTCGACATGGGTGCCGCGGCCGTCTTCCCGCCGGGAACGGTGATCGCAGAGGCCGCCCTGGACCTGCTGCGTCAGTTATCCTCAGCCCTGGGCCACTAGGCCGCACAGGGAGTCGGGGGGACCGGGATGCGAGCTGTCGGGGCGCTGGTGGTGGCCGCCGTGACGGGCGCGCTGCTGGTCGCGCCAGGAGCATCGGGTTCGGCCGCTGCGGGGGAGCCGGGCTGCGATGCGATGCCCTACGTCGCCCACCGGGGGGTCACCTCGGGCGGCGTCACCGAGAACACCCTGGGTGCGATGCGGCAGGCGGCCGCCCTCGGCGCCGGTTCGGAGATCGACCTGCGCACCACCGCGGACGGCAAGATCGTGCTCATGCACGACGTCCGGCTGGCGCGCACCACGAACGGCGACGGAGCCGTCGCGAAGTGGACCTCCCGCCAGCTCCGCAGGCTGCGCACCGACGACGGTCAGCGCATCCCCTACCTGCGCGGGGCGCTCGCGCTCGTGCGGGACGACCCACGGACCTCGGTCGTGCTCGACCTGAAGGTCATCACCCCGGAGGGGCAGCGCCGGATCGCGGACCTCATCGCCGAGTTCGGCATCGCGGACCGGGTGTCTGCGATCTCGTTCAAGGACGAACTCATCGCCGCCTTCCGTGCCGCCAACCCCGGGCTCCCCACGTTCCGCATCTTCCAGGTGCTGCCCTCGCCGGACCTCGCGGCCAGCCTGGGTGGGGTCAACGTGTGGGCCGACCTGGTGACCGACGAGTGGCTCGAAGAGATGGCGGCGACAGACGTGCCGTTCAACCTGCGCGTCACCCAGGACGTGACGGCCTGGGACCTCGCCGTCCGGGCCGGCTCGAGCTGGATCATGACCGACGACGTCCGCGCCTGGCGGGCCTACTGTCCCGCCCCGTGAGCACCACCGTCAGGCGGCGCGCTGCTCCACCAGGGCGGGGATCTGGCCGAGCGAGGCGGTGATGCCCTCGACCATCTGCATGTGCTCCAGCTGGGCCATCGCCTCGGCCGAGGGGAACGAGGTGATCAGCCTCATGACGGTGGCGTCCCCGTCGGTCTCCAGCCGGACGACGGTGCGGGTGACCGGACCACCGGGTGCGGGCTCCCCTTCCAGGTCCCCGAAGCCGTCGTCGAACTCCAGCGAGTGCGGGGCCTCGACGGAGTGCACGCGCCACCACCCGCCGTGCTGGTCACCCCCGGGGCCGGTCATCAGGTAGACGACGCGACCTCCGGGCGTGAGGTCGTGCTCGGTGACGGTGGCCGGATAGGTCGGCGGGCCCCACCAGCGCTCCAGCTGGCGCGGGTCGGCCCAGACCTGCCAGACCCGCTCGACGGGTGCGTCGAAACGGCTGGTCAGGGTGAGGGTCAACGCCTCGTGGTCGGCGGTGACGTCGGTGACGGTCATGGTCGCTCCTGTCGGGTTGCTGATTCGGGGTTCGGGGGCTGGTTCGGGGGCTGGTTCGAGCAGGTCGGCGATGCGGTCGATCCGACCGCGCCACAGGGCCTCGAGGTCGCTGAGCACACGCGCGGCGTCGCGCAGGGCGACGACGTTGCCGCGCACGAGCTGCTCGCGCCCGCGGCGCCGCTTGTGCACGGCTCCGGCACGCTCGAGAACGGCCACGTGCTTCTGCACCGCGGCGAAGGACATCGGGTAGCCCTCCGCGAGGTTCGACACCGACAGCTCCTCCACGAGGGTGCGCCGCACGATGTCGCGGCGGGTGGCGTCGGCGAGGGCGTGGAAGAGCCGGTCGTCGGTGAGCGTGGTGCCGGTCATGGCCGCAATCTACAACCATGTGGTTGTAGATTGTCAACCACGAGCAGGGGACGACGTCCTCGTGACCGTCCCTCTCCGCGGACCGGTGCGTCGATCGGTGATGATGGGGCCGTGCCGTCCCCGAGGAAACCCGTCGACGTCCCTGCCCTGGCCCGCGACGTCCGCGACGGCGACCGCGCCGCGCTGTCCCGTGCCATCACGCTCGTCGAGTCGACCCGCCCCGACCACCGGCTCGCCACCCGGGAGCTGATGGCCGAGCTCGGAGGCACCTCGGCCGGCCGTCTCGTGCCCCGTGTCGGTGTCTCGGGGGTGCCCGGCGTCGGCAAGTCGACCTTCATCGAGTCCCTGGGCGGCCACCTGCTGGGCGAGGGGCTCCGGATCGGCGTGCTCGCGGTCGACCCCTCCTCGGTGCGCACCGGTGGCTCGGTCCTGGGGGACAAGACGCGGATGGCGACGCTGGCGGCCGACCCCCGCGCGTTCGTGCGGCCCTCTCCCTCCGCCGGCACCCTCGGCGGGGTCGCCAAGGCGACGGCCCAGGCGATGGTGGTTCTCGAAGCGGCCGGCTTCGACCTCGTGCTGGTGGAGACCGTCGGGGTGGGCCAGTCCGAGGTGACCGTCGCCGGCATGGTCGACACCTTCGTGTTCTTGACCCTGGCCCGCACCGGCGACCAGCTCCAGGGCATCAAGAAGGGCATCCTGGAGATCGCCGACGTCATCGCTGTCAACAAGGCCGACGACCGGGAGGCCGAGACCCGGGGAGCGGCCAAGGAGCTGGCGGGCGCGCTCCACTTCGTCCACCGGGGAGGTCAGGGCTGGGTCCCGCCGGTGCTGACGTGCTCGGGCCTCACCGGAGACGGCGTGCCCGAGGTGTGGGCGAAGGTGCAGACCCACCGCACCACCCTCGGGGAGTCCGGGCTGCGCGACAAGAGGTCTCGGCAGCAGCTCGACTTCACCTGGTCGCTGGTCCGCGACGAGCTCGAGCAGCGCCTGCGCACGTCGCCGGGGGTGCGTGCCGTGCGCGCGGGCATCCACGACGACGTGAGGTCGGGACGCCTGCCCGCCACCGCCGCGGCCGAGCGGCTGCTGGCAGCCTTCGACGCGGACCCGCGGGACTCGGGTCAGCAGGGGCACTAGCCTGGGGAGCGATGTCCACCCCACCGACGAACCCCGTGTCTGCCCCCGTGTCTGCCCCCGCTGACCCCTCCCGCGCCCTCAAGGCCGCCATCGCCTCGCTCTCCGAGGAGCTGATCGCGTTCCGTCGCGACCTCCACCGCCACCCGGAGCTGGCCTGGGACGAGAGTCGGACCACGGAGAAGGTGTCCGAGCGGCTCGCCCAGGACGGCATCAGCGTCCAGCACCTGCCGAAGTCGGGGCTGATCGCCGAGGTCGGGGGTCCCGAGGGGGGCGACGGGGTCGACAGGGGTGTCGACGGTCCCGGCGGGTCGGTGGTGGCGCTGCGCGCCGACCTCGACGCCCTGCCGGTGAGCGACCAGACGGACGACCCGTGGCGCAGCGGCACCGACGAGGTGGCCCACGCCTGCGGCCACGACGTCCACACCACCGCGCTTCTCGGGGCCGGGCTGGCCCTGCAGCGGCTGCACCGCGCCGGAGGCCTCGGCGGTCGGGTCCGGCTGCTCTTCCAGCCCGCCGAGGAGGTCATGCCCGGAGGTGCCCTGGAGGTCATCGCCGCCGGCGGGCTCGAGGACGTCACCCACGCCTTCGGCCTGCACTGCGATCCCTCGCTCGACGTCGGCCAGGTGGGCCTCCGCGTGGGGCCCATCACCGGAGCGGCCGACAGCCTGAGCGTGCGCCTGACCGGTCGCGGCGGTCACACGTCGCGACCGCACCTGACGCAGGACCTGACCTACGCCCTCGCCACCCTGGTCACCGAGCTGCCTGCGGCACTGAGCCGACGCCTCGACCCCCGTGCCGGGGCCAGCATGGTCTGGGGCGTGCTCCGGGCGGGCTCTGCCCGCAACGTCATCCCAGCCACCGGCGAGGCCGCCGGCACGCTGCGCATGCTCGACCCGGTCGCCTGGGCCGATGCCGAGGAGCTCGTGCGCGGGCTGATCGCCCACATCGTGGCGCCGTACGGCGTGGTGGCCGACGTCCACTACATCCGCGGCGTGCCGCCGGTGGTCAACGAGGCACGGTCGACCGCGATCCTGGCCGACGCCGTCGAGGCGACACTCGGGGAGCCCGGCGTCGTCTCGACCACGCAGAGCCTCGGCGGGGAGGACTTCGGGTGGTACCTCGAGCAGGTGCCCGGCGCGATGGGTCGCCTCGGCACCCGCACCCCCGGGGGGCCGACGTTCGACCTGCACCAAGGTGACCTGCGCATCGACGAGCGGGCGGTGGGGATCGGCGCCCGGGTGCTGGCCCAGGCCGCGCAGGCGGCGCTGCCGCGTCCGGCTGCGACCGGCCCCGCCTGAGGCTCCGGCCGCGCGTGCTCGTGCGGATCCTGCCGGCACGGCACCTCACGACTGGGTAACATCTCGCCGCCGCAACGCTGCGTGGTTCGGACCACGTCCGCGGAGAGGTTTAGGGTGACCGCAAGTCGCGCCGGCCGGGCGGACATGCATGGAAGGAACGACTCTTGCGTCGAGTCAGCACAATCTCCTCGCTCGTAGCAGCGTCCGCGCTCGTCCTCGCCGGTTGCGGCGACGGCGGCGGCGGTGGCAGCTCCGAGACCGGTAGCAGCTCGGAGGGCGGCTCCACGGAGTCGGTCTGCGAGTCCAGCGACGGCGACGGCCCGAAGATCGGCGTCGCCTACGACGTCGGCGGCCGCGGCGACCTGTCGTTCAACGACTCGGCGTTCGCCGGCGTGGAGCAGGCCGTCGAGGAGCTCGACGGCACCTGCCAGGAAGCGGAGGCCCAGGCCAACGAGAGCGAGGCCGACCGCGAGGAGCGTCTGCGCCTGCTCGCCGAGGCCGGCTTCAACCCGATCATCGCCGTGGGCTTCGTCTACTCACCCTCGGCCGCCAAGGTCGCCGAGGAGTACCCCGACACCAGCTTCGCGGTCGTCGACGGCTACGCCACCTTCATCACCGGTGACATGGTCGAGATCCCGAACGTCGCGGACCTGAACTTCGCCGAGGAGCAGGGCTCCTTCCTCGTCGGCGCGGCGGCAGCGCTGACCACGAAGACCGACAACGTCGGCTTCATCGGAGGCACGAACACCCCGCTGATCCAGAAGTTCGAGGCCGGCTTCAAGGCCGGTGTCGCCGAGATCGACCCCAAGATCACCGTCCAGAGCGAGTACCTCTCGCAGGGCGACCCGGTCAAGGGCTTCGAGAACCCGACCGACGGCAAGACCGTCGCCGAGGGCATGTACGAGAAGGCCGACGTGGTCTACCACGCCGCCGGCAAGTCCGGCCTCGGCCTCTTCGACGCGGTCACCGAGGCCGGCGAGGGCAAGTACGCCATCGGCGTCGACTCCGACCAGTACCTCACCGCCGACGACGAGCAGAAGCCCTACATCCTCACCTCGATGCTCAAGCGCATCGACGTCGCGGTCCTGGAGTACGTCACCGCCTTCGACGGCGGCGAGCCCCCGGCGGGCGTCGCGCTCTACGACCTCGAGGTCGACGGCGTGGGCTACTCGACCTCGAACGAGGAGGCCATCTCCGGCATCCAGGACCAGATCGACGAGTACGCCGAGCAGATCAAGAGCGGCGAGATCAAGGTCCCCAGCTCCCCCTGACCCTCAGCTGAGGCACAGCAGGGACGAAGGGCTGAACCCGGGAGGCCCGGTTCGCGCGGTAGCGTGAGCCGGGCCTTCTGTGTGGCACACCGAGCAGGGAGGTTGGGCAGGGTGGGAACCGACACCGGATCGACGGCGCCAGCGGTCAGGCTGAGCGGCATCGGGAAGAGCTTCCCGGGCGTGCGCGCCAACTACGGCGTCGACCTGACCGTCCGCCCCGGCACGGTGCACGCCCTCTGCGGGGAGAACGGCGCCGGCAAGTCGACGCTGATGAAGATCCTCTACGGGGTCCAGAAGCCCGACGAGGGCACCATCGAGGTGAACGGTGAGACGGTCACCTTCTCCTCGCCCTCGGACGCCATCGGCCACGGCATCGGCATGGTCTTCCAGCACTTCCAGCTGGCCGACAACCTGACCGTCACCGAGAACGTCGTGCTCGGCGCCGAGAAGCTCCACGGCATCGGCGACAAGGCCCGCGCCGAGATCAAGCGCATCTCGGACGCCTACGGCTTCGCGCTCGAGCCCGACGAGCTGGTCGAGGACCTCGGCGTGGGGGAGCGGCAGCGCGTCGAGATCCTCAAGGTCCTGTATCGCGGCGCCAAGATCATCATCCTCGACGAGCCCACCGCCGTGCTGGTGCCGCAGGAGGTCGACGCGCTCTTCGTGAACCTGCGTGAGCTCAAGGCCGAGGGCCACACCCTGATCTTCATCTCGCACAAGCTCGACGAGGTGCTGGCCGTCTCCGACGACATCACGGTGCTGCGACGCGGCACCACCGTCGGGACCGTCGTCCCGGCCGAGACCAGCTCGCGGCAGCTGGCCGAGCTGATGGTCGGTGCCGAGCTGCCCAGCCCCAGCACGTCGGAGTCCACGGTCACCGACCGCGAGGTGCTCGAGGTCCGTGACCTCACGGTGCACGACGCGGCCGGGCGCGCGGTGCTCTCCGACATCGACCTGGTCATCCACGCCGGTGAGGTGCTCGGCATCGCCGGGGTCGAGGGCAACGGCCAGACCGAGCTGGTCGAGGCCGTCATCGGGACGCGCAAGCCGTCGGCCGGCGTGGTCGAGCTCAAGGACGCGGACGTCTCGTCGTGGGGCACCAAGCAGCGCCGCGCCTTCGGCGTCGGCTACATCCCCGAGGACCGGCAGCGGCACGGGCTGCTGCTCGACGCCCCGCTGTGGGAGAACCGGGTGCTGGGCCACCAGACGCGCAAGCCCTCGGTCAGCGGCAGGCTCATCGACCGCGGAGGTGCCCGCAAGGACAGCGAGCGCATCCTCGAGGAGTACGACGTCCGCTCGCCGGGCATCGACACCACCGCGCGGGCGCTCTCGGGCGGCAACCAGCAGAAGTTCATCGTCGGCCGGGAGATGAGCGGTGAGCCCAGCCTGCTCGTCGCCGCGCACCCGACCCGCGGGGTCGACGTGGGGGCGCAGGCCGCGATCTGGGACCACATCCGCGAAGCGCGCCGCAAGGGCCTGGCCGTGCTCCTCATCTCCGCCGACCTCGACGAGCTCATCGGGCTCTCCGACAGCCTCAAGGTGATCCTCCGCGGCCGTCTGGTGGGCGACTTCGACCCCCGCACCGTGACCCCGTCCCTGCTCGGCTCCGCGATGACCGGTGCCGACGGTTCCGACGCGGCAGCGGGAGGCACGGCATGAGCCGGCTCCAGCGGGTCGCGCTCAGCATGGCGGCGCCCGTCCTCGCCCTCGTGGTCGCCGGCATCATCACCACGATCGTGCTCCTCATGGCCGGCGAGGACGCCGCGCTGTTCTGGGAGACGATCCTGTCGGTGCCCGAGAGCCGCAACATCGTCAACATCCTGAACAGCGGTTCGGTGCTCTACCTCTCCGGCCTCGCGGCGGCCATCGGCTTCCGGATGAACCTGTTCAACATCGGCGTCGAGGGCCAGTACCGCGTCGCCACCTTCTGCGCGGCGCTCTTCGCCGCCCAGGCGTGGTTGCCCGGCTACGTCAACACCGTCGCCACCTTGGTCGTCGGCATGCTCGCCGGCGCCGCGTGGGCCGGCATCGCGGGCCTGCTCAAGGTCACGCGCGGGGTGAGCGAGGTCATCTCCACGATCATGCTCAACGCGATCGCGGTGTCGCTGATCGCCTACCTGCTGCGGGAGTCCGGGTCACGCCAGGGGCAGACCATCGTCACCGACTCGATCCCCGAGGGCAGCCGGGTGGGCGGCATCGCGCTGTTCTCCGACTCCCAGACCGAGGTCTACGGACTGATCGTGGTCGCGATCGCCGCCGGTGTCCTCTTCTGGTTCCTGATCAACCGCACCGTCTTCGGCTTCAACCTGCGGGCCACGGGCATGTCGGAGTCGGCCGCGGTCGCCAGCGGCGTGAGCGTCAAGCGGATGACCCTCTACGCCATGCTGATCTCCGGTGCGCTCGCGGGCCTGATCGGCATGCCGAACCTCTTCGGGGAGTCCTACAACTTCGGCTCGACCATCCAGAGCGGCATCGGATTCGCCGGGATCGCGGTGGCGCTGCTCGGACGCAACAGCCCGGTGGGTGTCGCCTTCGGCGCGCTGATCTTCGCCTTCCTCAACGAGCAGGCGAACCCGCTCGGCATCCTGGCCGGGATCTCGCCCGACATCATCCTCATCACCCAGGGCGCGGTGGTGCTCTCGGTCGTCATCGCCTACGAGGTCGTGCGCCGCTACCGCCAGCGCCTCGAACAGGGTGCCGTGGCCGACGCCTTGGACCGTGAGGGCGGCACGCGCACGAAGGGAGCCGTGGCATGAGTGGCCCGAGCACCGCTCCCGGACCGTCCGACCAGCGACTTCCCACGTCCTCGCCGAGCCGGGGCGTGCCGGGCTTCCTGGCCTCGGTGCCGCGGATCTGGATCTACCTCAGCGTGCTGCTGCTCGCGCTCTCGCTCACCCGCGTCATCACCGGGGCCGACCAGATCACCTCGGTCGGCACCCTGCGCGCCGCGCTGATCTCGGCGATGCCGATCGCCCTCGCCGGGCTCGGCGGTCTCTGGTCCGAGCGGGCCGGCGTGGTCAACATCGGGCTCGAGGGCATGATGATCCTCGGCACGCTCGGTGCCGGCTACTACGGGTTCAACTACGGCGTGTGGGCCGGCCTCGCCGGGGCGGCGGTGTTCGGCGCGGTCGGTGGACTGCTCCACGCGCTGTCGACCGTCATCTTCGGCGTCGACCACATCGTCTCCGGCGTCGCGATCAACATCATCGCGCTCGGGGCCTCCGGCTTCCTGGCCGAGGCCATGTTCACCGGTCTCAAGGGTGGTGGCCCGACGCAGTCCCCGTCCTTCGACCGGGCTCCGTCACTGACGGTGCCGTTCGTCTCCGACGCGGCGGGGGACGTCGCGGCGAAGGGCTGGTTCCTGGCCTCCGACCTCGCCGGGTTGGTCGGAGCGGTCACGACCGGGCTCTCGTCGTACACGATCATCGCGGTCGGGCTGTTCGCGATGACCGCCTGGGTGCTGTGGCGCACCAGCTTCGGGCTGCGGTTGCGCTCGTGCGGCGAGTCGCCACAGGCGGCCGAGACGCTCGGCGTCAACGTCTACCTCTACAAGTTCATCGCGGTGACCATGTCGGGGGCGCTGGCCGGTGCGGGTGGCGCCTACCTCGCCACCGTGTCGTCGTCCGGCTACCAGTCCGGACAGACCCTGGGCTTCGGCTACATCGGCCTGGCCGCCATGATCTTCGGCAACTGGCGGCCGTCCGGGCTGTTCCTCGGGGCGCTGCTGTTCGGTTACGCCAACGCGGCGCGGCTGCGTGACGGCGGCGACTCGGTGCACGCGCTGGTCTTCATGGTCGGCGTTGCGCTCGTGGTGCTGGTGGCCTACCAGCTGTGGAAGCGACGCTGGCTGGGCGCCGGGCTCGCGGGGTTCGGTGCGCTGCTGGCGCTGTCGGTCTACTTCGGCACCGAGCGCGTGCCCAGCGACTTCACCGAGATGACGCCCTACATCGCGACCCTCCTCGTCCTCGCGCTCGCCTCGCAGAGCCTGCGGATGCCGGCCGCCGACGGGCAGACCTACCGACGCGGCTCGGCGGGCTGACGTGGGAGCCGACTGGGAGGCACTCACCGCCTCGGCGACCGAGGCGATGGGCCGCGCGTACGCGCCGTACTCCCGCTTCCCGGTGGGCGCGGCCGCGCTCGTCGACGACGGGCGCGTGGTGGCCGGCTGCAACGTCGAGAACGCCTCCTACGGCCTGGGGCTGTGCGCGGAGTGCGGGCTGGTCTCGCAGCTGCACCTCACCGGCGGCGGTCGGCTGACCCACTTCGTGTGCGTCGACGGCCGCGGCGAGCTGCTCATGCCGTGCGGTCGCTGCCGCCAGCTGCTCTTCGAGAACGGTGGGCCGGACCTCCAGCTGCTGCTCGGACGCGGCGTGGTGTCGATGGCCGAGATGCTCCCCGACGCGTTCGGACCCGACGCGCTGGACGCGGTGTCAGGAGACGCGGGTGCGACCGACCACCGCGCTTGACCTGACCGACCCCGGGTTCGTCGCCGACCCCTACCCGCGGCTGGCCGCCGAGCGCGCGCAGCACCCGGTGGCCTGGCACGAGCCGACCGGCCGGTGGCTGGCCTTCGACCACGCGAGCGCGGCCGCGGTCCAGCGCGACCGGCGACTCGGGCGGCTGTGGGTCGACCGCGAGCCGGCGACCTACCTCGAACCGTTCAACCTGCTGCACCGCAACCAGATGATGGAGAACGAGCCTCCCGAGCACACCCGGCTGCGACGGCCCGTGGCCGCCGCCTTCAACCGGGGTCACGTCGAGCGTCTGCGGCCGCGGGTGCAGGCGATCGCGGCGACGCTGCTCGACGCGGTCGACCCCGCCGGCTTCGACGTCGTCGAGGAGTACGCCGAGCCGTTGCCGGTGCTCGTGATCGCGGAGCTGCTCGGGGTGCCGACCGACCTGGCGTCCTCGCTGCGGGGCTGGTCGCAGGCGATCGTGCGGATGTACGAACCCGTGCGGGGGGACACCCCCCGCATCCCCCCGAGTCCGAACCGGTGCGGGGGACACCCCCCGCATCCGCCCCGAGTCCGACCCGGTCGTCCGGGCAGCCGTTCGAGCGGCCGCCGAATTCGCGGAGCTGGTCCGAGCGTTGGTCGCCGAGCGGCGGGTGCAGCCCGGGGACGACCTCGTCTCCGACCTGGCCGTAGGCGCCGGGAGCGGGCTGAGCGACGACGAGATCGTGGCCTCGGTCGTGCTGCTGCTCAACGCCGGCCACGAGGCATCGGTCAACGTGCTGGGCAACGGGCTCGTCGCGATGCTGCGTGCGGGTGCACGACCCGCGGACGCCGTACACCTGACGGTGGAGGAGATGCTGCGCTTCGACTCGGCGCTGCAGCTGTTCGAGCGCACCGCGACGGTGCCGGTCGAGGTCGGCGGCGTGACGGTGCAGCCGGGGGAGAGGATCGCCGCGCTCCTGGGCGCCGCCAACCGCGACCCCGCCGTGTTCACCGCCCCGGACTCGTTCGTCGCCGACCGCGACCCCAACCCGCACCTCGCCTTCGGCGTCGGGGTGCACTTCTGCCTGGGTGCGCCGTTGGCGCGCATGGAGCTGGCCGAGTCGCTGGCGGCGTTGACCACACGCTTTCCGGCGCTGCGGCTGGACGGTGAGCCGGTGTCGCGAGGCACCTTCGTGCTGCGCGGCCACCGCTCCGTGCCGGTGGCAGGGGTGTGACAGGGTGACCCCGGCCTGAGGGCACCGACCGAGAGAGAAGGACCGGCATGGCTGAGACGTTCGACGCCGTCGAGGTGATCATCACCAAGCGCGACGGTGGGGCCCTGAGCGACGCGCAGATCGACTGGATGGTCGACGCCTACACCCGCGGCGTGGTGGCCGACGAGCAGATGGCGGCGATGGCGATGGCGATCCTGCTCAACGGGATGTCGCGTGACGAGATCGCACGCTGGACCGCGGCGATGATCGCCTCGGGGGAGCGCATGGAGTTCTCCGCGTTGTCGCGCCCTACCGCCGACAAGCACTCCACCGGAGGCGTGGGCGACAAGATCACGCTGCCGCTCGCCCCGCTCGTGGCGGCTTGCGGGGTGGCCGTGCCGCAGCTCTCCGGGCGCGGCCTGGGCCACACCGGGGGCACGCTCGACAAGCTGGAGGCCATCCCCGGCTGGCGGGCCTCGTTGTCCAACGACGACATGATGCGCCAGCTCGAGGACGTCGGCGCGGTCATCTGCGCGGCCGGCTCGGGGCTGGCGCCGGCCGACAAGAAGCTCTACGCGCTGCGCGACGTGACCGGCACCGTCGAGGCGATCCCGCTGATCGCCAGCTCGATCATGAGCAAGAAGATCGCCGAGGGCACCGGCTCACTCGTGCTCGACGTCAAGGTCGGGACGGGCGCGTTCATGAAGGACCTCGACCGGGCGCGTGAGCTGGCCGAGACGATGGTGGCGCTCGGCACCGACGCCGGGGTGCGCACGGTGGCCCTGCTGACCGACATGTCGACTCCTCTGGGGCGCACCGCCGGGAACGCGCTCGAGGTGCGCGAGTCGATCGAGGTGCTGGCCGGTGGCGGGCCCGACGACGTCGTCGAGCTGACGCTGGCGCTGGCGCGCGAGATGCTCGCCGGGGCCGGACGCGACGACGTCGACCCGGCCGACAAGCTGGCCGACGGGTCCGCGATGGACGCCTGGCGGGCGATGATCGGCGCGCAGGGCGGCGACCCCGACGCCGTGCTCCCGACGGCCCGGCACACCCAGGTCGTGACCGCGCCGACGTCCGGCGTGGTGACGCGGCTGGACGCGATGGCCGTGGGCATGGCGGCGTGGCGGTTGGGGGCGGGTCGTGCGTCCCAGGGCGAGCCCGTGCAGGCCGGGGCCGGGGTCGAGATCCACGCCCGCCCCGGGGAGACGGTGGTGGAGGGGCAACCGCTGCTGACCCTCCACACCGACGACGAGCCCCGTTTCGCCCGGGCCCTCGCCTCCCTCGAGGGCGGCTACGACATCTCGCCGGAGGATGCGGCGAGCGGGTCGCCGTACCGCCCCACGCCCCTGCTGATCGACCGCGTCACCGCCCCCTGACCCGCGAGTGGGCGTGTCGTGCGCATCGAGTGGGCGTGTCGTGCGGTCGCGCCGCACGACACGCCGAGTCGCGCCGCACGACACGCCGAGTCGCGCCGCACGACACGCCGACTCGGCGGTCAGGACAGGAGCAGGACGACCGTCTCCGCGACGCAGGCGGGCTTGTCGGAGCCTTCGACCTCGATCGTGTACTTCGTGACCAGCTGGGTGCCGGCCTTGGTCTCGCTGACCTCGGCGATCGAGGCGGTGGCGCGGACCTTCGAACCGACCGGCAGGGGAGCGGGGAAGCGAACCTTGTTGGTGCCGTAGTTGAGCTTCGCGCCCGGGGTGTCGAGCGCGAACAGCTGGCCGGTGAAGTGAGGCAGCATGGACAACGTGAGGTAGCCGTGGACGATCGTGCCGCCGAAGGGGCTGTCCCTCGCACGCTCGACGTCGACGTGGATCCACTGGTGGTCGCCGGTGGCGTCGGCGAAGGCGTTCACGCGCTCCTGGTCGACGGTGATCCAGTCCGAGGGACCGATCTCGTCGCCGATCGCGTTCTCCAGCTCCTCGACCGAGGTGAAGCTGCGCATGGGTGCTCCTTGGGGTGCGTCGTGGTGAAGCCTCTGCTTCGATGGGACCGTGACCGAACCTAGCCGACGAGGCCTGCCCACCTCCGGGGACCGGCGGGGCCCGTCCGTCGACCTGGTCGCCCGATCGCCCAAGGTCCTGCTCCACGACCACCTCGACGGCGGGCTGCGGCCGCGCACCATCCTCGAGATCGCCGACGAGATCGGTCACCCCCTGCCCGACGGCACCGACACCCCCGAGCAGCTCGGCGCCTGGTTCGTCGAGTCCTGCGACTCCGGCTCGCTGCCGCGCTACCTCGCGACCTTCGAGCACACGGTGGCCGTCATGCAGCGGCCCCAGGACGTGCGCCGGGTCGCGCGCGAGTGCGTGCTCGACCTGGCCGCCGACGGCGTCGTGTACGCCGAGGTCCGCTACGCCCCCGAGCAGCACCTCCAGGGTGGGATGGAGCTGCAGCAGGTCGTCGACGAGGTCCGCGAGGGGTTCGCCGAAGGGGAGGCGGAGGCGCGTGAGGCCGGGAACCCCATCGTGGCGCGCCAGCTCGTGACCGCGATGCGGCACCAGGCCCGCTCGCGCGAGATCGCCGAGCTCATGGTGCGCAACCGTGACCGTGGCGTGGTCGGCTTCGACATCGCCGGCGCGGAGGCGGGCTACCCGCCCACCCGCCACCTCGACGCCTTCGAGTACCTCCAGCGCGAGAACGCCCACTTCACGATCCACGCCGGGGAGGCCTTCGGCACTCCCTCGATCTGGCAGGCCCTCCAGTGGTGCGGCGCCGACCGTCTCGGGCACGGCGTGCGCATCATCGACGACATCACCGTCGGCGACGACGGCGCGGCTCGCCTCGGCCGCCTGGCGGCGTACGTCCGCGACAAGCGGATCCCGCTCGAGATGTGCCCGACGTCGAACCTGCAGACCGGTGCTGCGGCCTCCATCGCCGAGCACCCGATCGGACTGCTGACGCAGCTGCGGTTCCGCGTCACGGTGAACACCGACAACCGGCTGATGAGCGGCACGTCGCAGGGTCGGGAGCTGCAGAAGCTGGTCGACGCGTTCGACTACGGGGCCGCCGACCTGCGTTGGTTCGCCGTCAACGCGATGAAGTCGGCGTTCCTCCACTTCGACCAGCGGCTCGAGCTGATCGAGGGCCTGATCAAACCCCGGTACGCCGAGCTCGGGGCGTGACGCAGGACAGAGCGCCCCGTGTTCGTTCGGCCAGTCGGGCCGGGACGACTGGCCGACCGGTCTGAGTCGGCGAGTGGCCTAGACCATGACCCCCGAGGGTCGCTCACAGTCCGTGCAGGTCAGCGCCGCGCCACGCCGAAGGTGCGGATCGGGGGGGCGGTGTGAGCACGCGTGTGTCCTGTTTGCTCGGGAAGGGCACGGGGAGATCTGGTTCCAGACAACGGGAGGGCCGTTGCATGGAAAGGGAGTCATGATTCATTTCTCGAGGCGAGGCCGTCTGGCCTCGATGATGGTGGGCGCGCTCGCCGCAGCCCTGATGGCACCGACCACGGCCCCCGTGGGCGCGGCGACCGTGAGCACCGCGGACCGCGCTGCGGCCCCGTCCCCCCAGGTCGTGCTGAAGAGCGACTTCGGCAAGGCCAAGTCGCTGGTGGAGGGCACGTTCCGCAACGGCAGCGGCACCGCGGTCGGCACGTTCACCCCGAGGCGCTTCCTCGTCGACGACGCCGGTGTGATGAAGGTCGCCGGCGTGGTGAACGCGAAGCTCACCTACGCCTCGGGCCGGGTGGAGCGGATCTCGGAGCGTGTCCGCACGACGGTCGACACGGCGAACGGTGCACCGGTCGCCGGGCCCGCGAACGGCGCTGCCGCCCGGACCGCCGCACGAGCGGCCACCTGTGACGTGCTCAACCTGGTCCTCGGGCCGCTGGACCTCGACGTGCTGGGTCTTCAGGTCTCGCTGAACAAGCTCGTCCTCAAGATCGTTGCGGTGAGTGGCGCCGGCAACCTGCTGGGCAACCTGCTCTGCGCCGTGGTCGGGCTGCTCGACAACGGCGGCCTGCTCGCCGAGGTCTCGAACATCCTCAACGCGATCCTCGCCATCCTGCGCCTCTGACCCACCGGTCCCGCACGGGACCCCTAGCCGACGAAGCCCCCGGACTCACCCCCGATTCGGGGGCTTCGTCACGCCCGGAGCCGACGGGTCGCCCGGTGCGTCCCACCCCCGGGTCGCGCGGCGCGCCCGTCGACCCGGGTCGCGCGGCGCGGCCCGTCGATCCGGGAGCGCCTCTGATGAAGGCCACCGTCACCCCTAGTGCACGCCCTTCTCGCCGTCCCGCAGGACATCGCCCGCGGGACGGTCCCGGGAATCCTGACGACGACCGGCGAGGGCGAGGTGGTCGGCGTACCGCACTGGTGGGGACGCCGTACGTGTCTCCGGGATCGGTCTGCATCGGCGACCGGGACCCATCCGACCACGGGCTGGGGACGCCTCCCCAGGGTCACGGTCCTTGCCAGGTGTCCATAACCCCGCGTTACATCAGTGGGGGGTGGGGGGTGGGTCAGCGGCCGATCGGGTGCCAGACCGTCTTGGTCTCGAGCGTCCACGTCAGCCGGTCGAGGCCGGGCTCGAGGGTCCAGTCCTCCTCGGCGCCGCCGCCGCGACGGACGCGCTTGAGGTTGTCGGCGGCCAGCTCCTCGAGGTCGGCGGCCAGCGTGGTGTCCCCGGCGGTGCCGGTCAGATCGATGGCGTTGACGTCGCGGTGGGAGGCCAGCGTCGGCAGGGTGTCGCCGAGCGCGCCGGTGAGGACGTTGACGACGCCGCCGGGCAGGTCGGACGTGGCCAGCACCTCCGCCAGGGTGATCGCCGGCAGCGGCCGCTCGACCGAGGTCGCCACGACACACGTGTTGCCGGTCGTGATGACCGGGACGACGACGCTCACCAGGCCCAGCAGCGAGCTGCCCTGCGGGGCAGCCACGGCCACCACGCCGGTCGGCTCGGGCACCGAGAAGTTGAAGAACGGCGCGGCGACGGGGTTGGTGCCGCCCACGACCTGCGCGACCTTGTCGGCCCAGCCGGCGTACCAGACGAGCCGGTCGACGGCGGCGTCGACGGCGGCGTCGGCCTGACGCTTCGTGACGCCCTCGGAGCGCTGCACCTCCTCGACGAACTGTGTGCGCCGCCCCTCGAGAACCTCGGCCACGCGGTAGACGACCTGCCCCCGGTTGTACGGCGTGCGCGTGCTCCAGCCCTTGAAGGCCGCCCGGGCCGCCACCACGGCGTCGCGGGCGTCCTTGCGGGAGGCGGCCGAGGCGTTGGCCCAGAAGGCCCCCTTGGCGTCGGTGACCTCGTAGGTGCGACCGGACTCCGAGCGCGGGAAGGCGCCGCCGATGCTCAGCTTGTAGGTCTTGCGGACGTCGATGCGACTCACCTGAGGTAACCCTCCAGACCGTGCCGGCCGCCCTCGCGGCCGTAGCCGGACTCCTTGTAGCCGCCGAACGGCGACGCGGGGTCGAACTTGTTGAACGTGTTGGCCCACACCACACCGGCGCGCAGCTGGTCGGCCATCCACAGGATGCGCGAGCCCTTGTCGCTCCAGACGCCGGCCGAGAGGCCGAAGGGCGTGTTGTTGGCCTTCTCGACCGCCTCGCTCGGGGTGCGGAAGGTGAGCACCGACAGCACGGGACCGAAGATCTCCTCACGGGCGATGCGGTGCGCCTGGGTCACTCCGGTGAAGACGGTGGGCGGGAACCAGAACCCCTGGGCCGGCAGGTCGCAGGCCGGGGACCAGCCGGCGGCGCCCTCGGACTCGCCGACGGCGGCGAGCTCACGGATCTTGGCCAGCTGCTCGCCGGAGTTGATGGCGCCGACGTCGGTGTTCTTGTCGAGCGGGTCGCCGACCCGCAGGGTCGACATCCGGCGCTTGAGGCGCTCGAGGACCTCGTCGGCGACCGACTCCTGCACGAGCAGGCGGGAGCCGGCGCAGCAGACGTGGCCCTGGTTGAAGAAGATGCCGTTGACGATCCCCTCGACGGCCTGGTCGATCGGGGCGTCGTCGAGCACGATGTTGGCGGCCTTGCCGCCGAGCTCGAGGGTCACCCTCTTGTCGGTGCCGGCCACCGAGCGGGCGATCGAGCGGCCGACCTCGGTGGAACCGGTGAAGGCCACCTTGTCGACGTCCGGGTGCGCGACGACCGCGCGGCCGGTGGCGCCGGCGCCGGTCACGATGTTGACCACCCCGGGGGGCAGGTCGGCCTGCTGGCAGATCTCGGCGAACAGCAGCGCGGTCAGCGGCGTGGTCTCGGCCGGCTTGAGGACCACGGTGTTGCCGGCGGCGAGCGCTGGGGCGACCTTCCACGCCAGCATGAGCAGCGGGAAGTTCCAGGGGATGACCTGACCCGCGACGCCGAGGGGGACCGGCGCGCGGCCGGCGACGGCGTACTCGAGCTTGTCGGCCCAGCCCGCGTAGTAGAAGAAGTTCGCCGCCACCTGAGGGACGTCGACGTCGCGCGACTCGCGGATCGGCTTGCCGTTGTCGATGGACTCGAGCACCGCCAGCTCGCGGGAGCGCTCCTGGATCAGGCGGGCGATGCGGAAGAGGTACTTCCCGCGCTCGCGCCCGCTCAACCGCGACCAGACGCGGGTGTGGGCGCGGCGCGCGGCCTTGACGGCGCGGTCGACGTCGGACTCGTCGGCCTCGGCGACCTCGGCCAGCACCTCCTCGGTCGACGGGTTGATCGTCTTGAAGGATCCACCGGCGGCGGGGTCGGTGAACTCGCCGTCGATGAAGAGGCCGTAGGAGGACTTGATGTCGACGATCGAGGACGACTCGGGAGCAGGGGCGTAGTCGAAGGAGACCATCAGTCCACCGTGACGTAGTCGGGGCCGGAGTAGCGGCCGGTGGTCAGCTTGCTGCGCTGCATCAGCAGGTCGTTGAGCAGCGTGGAGGCGCCGAAGCGGAACCAGTCGGGGTCGAGCCAGTCGGGGCCGGCGACCTCGTTGACGGTGACGAGGTACTTGATCGCGTCCTTGGAGGCGCGGATGCCGCCGGCGGGCTTCACGCCGACCATGCGGCCGGTCGACTCGCGGTAGTCGCGGACGGCCTCGAGCATCACCAGCGTCACCGGCAGCGTGGCGGCGGGCTGGATCTTGCCGGTCGAGGTCTTGATGAAGTGGGCACCGGCCATCATCGCCAGCCAGGAGACCCGGCGGACGTTGTCGTAGGTCTGCAGCTCGCCGGTCTCGAAGATCACCTTGAGGTGCGCGTCCCCGCACGCCTCGCGGACCTGGGCGACCTCCTCGAAGACCTGCAGGTAGCGGCCCGCGAGGAACGCGCCACGGTCGATGACCATGTCGATCTCGTCGGCGCCGGCCTCGACGGCGTCCTGGGTGTCGGCCAGCTTGATGTCCATGGCCGCGCGGCCGCTGGGGAAGGCGGTGGCGACCGCGGCGATGTGCACACCGGAGTCGCCGAGCGTCTCCTTCGCGACCGGCACCATGTCGGGGTAGACGCACACCGCGGCAGCGGCCGGGCAGGTCGGGTCGGTGGGGTCGGGGCGCATCGCCTTGGTGGCGAGCGCGCGGACCTTGCCGGGGGTGTCGGAGCCCTCGAGCGTCGTCAGGTCGACCATGCGGATGGCGAGGTCGAGGGCGTGCGCCTTCGCGGTGGTCTTGATGGAGCGCGTGCCGAGCATCGCGGCGCGGGCCTCGGCGCCGACCTGGTCGACTCCGGGGAGTCCGTGCAGGAAGCGACGCAGTGCGGCGTCGGAGGTGGTCACCTCGCGGATGGCCGACGGGTCCATGCCACCGTCTCGGGGGCGCCCCTCGGAGGAGCGGGTGAGGGTGGTCATGGGGTCAGTGTCTCAATCCCCAGAGACGCGGCCAAATCGCCGCGGATCGCGTCCAGTCGGCCCGCGGCGGAGATCCGGGCCGCCTCGACACCGTCCTCGACACCCTCCTCGACCGCGACCACCACCTCGAGGTAGCACTTGAGCTTGGGCTCGGTCCCCGACGGGCGCACGACGACCCGGGCGCCGTCGGCGAGGGAGAACCGCAGACCGTCGGTGGGGGACAGCCCGTCGGTGGGGCGGGTCAGGTCGTCGACGCGCTCCACCACGAGCCCGCCGAGGCGGCTCGGGGGCTCGGAGCGCAGCCGCGTCATCGCGGCGCCGATGAGCGTCAGGTCGCTGACTCGAACGCTCAGCTGGTCGGTGGCGTGCAGACCGTGCCGCCGCGCGATCTCGTCGAGCCGATCGAGCAGGGTGAGCCCCTGCGCCTTGAGATCGGCGGCCAGCGCCAGGACCAGCAGGCCGGCGGAGATGCCGTCCTTGTCGGCCGCGACGTGCGGAGCCACGCAGTAGCCCAGCGCCTCCTCGTAGCCGAAGGCGAGACCCGGCACGCGGCCGATCCACTTGAACCCGGTCAGCGTCTGCTCGTAGGGCTGGCCGGCGTCGGCGGCGATCCTGCCCAGCAGGCTGGAGGAGACGATCGAGGTGGCGTAGGTGCCCTGACGGCCGGAGCGGGCGAGGTGGTCCCCGAGCAGCGCACCCAGCTCGTCGCCGCGCAGCATCCGCCAGGGGTGCGGGCTGTCGGGCGTGGGCACGCCCACCGCGCACCGGTCGGCGTCGGGGTCGTGGGCCACGATCAGGTCGGCGTGGTGACGCTCGGCCAGCGCGAGCGCCAGGTCCATGGCCCCCGGCTCCTCGGGGTTGGGGAAGGAGACGGTCGGGAAGTCCGGGTCGGGCTCGGCCTGCTCGCCGACCACGTGGGGGCGGGAGAAGCCGGTGGCCTCCAGGACGCGGCGTTGGATCGCGCCGCCGACCCCGTGGAGCGGGGTGTAGACCGAGACCACCCCGCGCGGGCCGTCGTCCTCGACGAGGGCGGCGACGGCGTCGACGTACGCGCCGACGACGGAGTCGTCGAGCATCTCGCCCGCGTCGCCGCGCGGGACGTCCGCGAGCGTGCCGACGGCCGCGATGCGCTCGGCGATGCCGGCGTCGGCCGGCGGCACGATCTGGCTGCCGTCGCCGAGGTAGACCTTGTAGCCGTTGTCCTCGGGCGGGTTGTGGCTGGCCGTCACCATCACACCGGCGACCGCCCCCAGGTGGCGGATCGCGAACGCCAGCACGGGTGTCGGCAGCGGCTCGGGCAGCACGAGCGCCCGGAAGCCGGCCCCGGTCATCACCTCGGCGGTGTCGCGGGCGAAGACGTCGGAGTTGCGGCGGGCGTCGTACCCGACGACCACCGCGGAGCCCGGCCCGCTGCCGGTGTCGCGCAGGTAGGCCGCCAGCCCGGCGGCGGCGCGGGTGACCACGACGCGGTTCATGCGCATCGGCCCGGCGCCGAGCGCGCCGCGCAGCCCCGCGGTGCCGAACTCCAGGGTGCCGGCGAAGCGCGCGGTCAGGTCGGCGGCCGCCGCGCCCGCCGGGTCACGCTCGGCGGCATCGGCCAACGCCTCGAGCTCGGCCCGGGTCACCGGATCGGGGTCCTCGGCGGTCCACGCGCGGGCCCGGTGGAGCAGGTCGGGGCCGAGGCCCGCGGAGTGGTCGGGCGTGGCGTTCGACAGGTCGGTCACGGCAGACCAATCTAGTCCCCGCCCGCCCACCCCTGGCGCGACCGTCACCCAGCCCGTGGGCGGCCGGGTCCTTCGCTCCCGCGAGTGGGCGTGTCGTGCGGCGCGAGTGGGCGTGTCGTGCGGCGCTCAGCGCTTGCGCGCGGTGAAGACCGGGGTCTCGCGACGGAAGGCCGCCTCGCGCGCGATACGGGTGTTGGCGTTGACCAGCAGCGCGAGCTGCTCGGCGCGCTCGCGGGCGAAGGTACGACGAGGCGTGCTCGTCCACGTGTCGTTGAAGAGCCGCTTCGCGGCGGCGATGGCGTCCGGGGACCGCGACTTCAGCTTCTGGGCCAGCGCGTCGGCCTCGGCCAACGGGTCCGCGGAGAGCTGGGTGACCAGGCCGTACTCGCGCGCCTGCTCGCCCGAGAAGGTGTCACCGGTCATCGTCAGCAGCTTGGCGGTGTCCATGCCGACGACCTCGGCCAGGCTGCGGATCCCCGACATGTCGGGGATGAGGCCCCACTTGGCCTCCAGCACCGACCACTGGGCGTCGGAGGTGGAGATGCGGAAGTCGGCGCCGAGCGCGAGCTGAACGCCACCGCCGTAGCAGTGGCCCTTGATCGCGGCGATGACCGGAACCGGGAGGCGGCGCCAGCCCCAGGCGGCCTCCTGGAAGGTGTTGGTGCCGCGCAACGGCGCCGGGACGAACGTGCGCGCGATGCGGGCGGGGTTGCGCAGTGCGGAGGCGAAGTCGAGGCCGGCGCTGAAGGACTCGCCCGCGCCGGCCAGGATCACCGCACGCAGGGACCGGTCCTGGCGCAACCGCTTGGAGACCGCGACCAGCTCGCCGAGCATGTCCAGGGTCAGGCCGTTGAGCTTGTCAGGTCGGTCGAGCCACACCTGGGCGATGCCGTCGTCGATCGTGCAGGTGATGTTGTGCGCGCTGGAGCTGGTCATGGACCCAGACTAGGCGTCGGCCTCTCAGACCCGGGGGAGCACCGACGCGAGCAGCTGGCCCATGCGCGTGGCGGCGGAGCGGCCGGCCTCGAGGACCTCCTCGTGGTTCAGCGGCTCCCCGGTCATGCCGGCGGCGGCGTTGGTGACCAGCGACATGCCGAGCACCTCCATCCCGGCCTGACGGGCGGCGATGGCCTCGAGCGTGGTGGACATCCCCACCAGGTCGGCGCCGATGGTGCGGATCATGCGGATCTCGGCCGGGGTCTCGTAGTGCGGCCCGGGCAGCTGCGCGTAGACGCCCTCGTCGAGGGTGGGGTCGATGTCGCGGCACAGCTCGCGCAGCCGAGGGGAGTACAGGTCGGTCAGGTCGACGAAGTCGGCGCCCTCGACGGGGCTGGTCGCCGTCAGGTTCAGGTGGTCGGAGATCAGCACCGGGGTGCCGGGCGCCCAGGCCGGGTCGAGCCCGCCGCAGCCGTTGGTGAGCACGACCGCGCGGCAGCCGGCGGCTGCGGCGGTGCGCACGCCGTGGACCACCGCACGCACGCCGAGGCCCTCGTAGAGGTGGGTGCGGCCCAGGAAGACCAGCAGGTTGCGCTCGCCGGACCGGATGGAGCGGATGGTCCCGGCGTGGCCCGCCACGGCCGGGGGCGCGAAGCCGGGCAGGTCGGTGCTGGCCACCTCGGCGGTCGCCTCGCCCAGCAGCTCGGCGGCCGGCACCCAGCCCGAGCCCATGACCAGCGCGACGTCGTGGCGCTGGACACCGGTCAGCTCGCGCAGCCGGTCGGCCGCGAGGCGAGCCAGGTCGCTGGGGTCGTCCGAGGCGGTGGGGATGGCGCCGTCGGCGGTGCGGGAGGACATGGGGCGAAGGCTAGTCGAGCCGACCCCCGTCGTACGTCGAGGGCGGCGTGGCGGGGGTGGGCCGAACACTGGTCACCGCCCGCGGCGAAACCAGCCCACAGCTGCGGGCAGTGACCCGAAGCCGACCCTCCTGCAGGGAGTGACCAGTTGCGGGCAGGGGGTCAGGCGCCGTTGGAGCGGCAGGGGCGCCGGCGCACGGCGGCGACGTAGTCGGCCGGGGCGTCGGCGGCCTCGGCGGCGTCGGCGAGGAGCCCGAGGTACGACGCCGACGGCACCCCACCCTCGTAGGCGTCGAGGACGTAGGTCCACGCCACCAGCTCGCCCAGCATCGTCGCGATGCGGACCCGGGTCTTGAGGTAGAGACCCGTCGCGACGCTCTCCCAGTCGTCCATCTGCGAGACGTCTTCGTCGGTGACGTCGTAGACCGCGACGAAGACCTGCTCGAAGGGGTCCTCGACGATCGTCGAGAGCGACCCGTCCCAGCCGTACTCCTCACCGCCGAAGGTCAGGCGCCACCCCTGCAGCCACCCGGTGGCGTGCAACGGGGAGTGGGGACACCGCTCCATCATGGTGCGGGGATCCATGTTCGGCCCGTAGGCGGCGTACAGCGTCACGGAGCGCAGCGTAGCGACCCGGAGGCCTGCCGGGCACCGGGCGACGGCGCCGTGCGGGCGCCGGGCGGGGAGGGGAGGCGCCGGGCGACGAGGGGAGGGCCGGCGGAAGGGGCGGCGGATGGGATAGTGGCCCGGTGACTCACGTGGCGATCATCGGTGGCGGACCCGGCGGTTACGAGGCGGCGCTGGTCGCGGCCCAGCTCGGGGCCGAGGTCACCCTGGTCGACAACGACGGCATCGGCGGCTCGGCGGTGCTCACCGACTGCGTGCCCAGCAAGACCCTCATCGCGACCGCAGAAGTGATGGCCGACCTCGAGGTCGCCGACGAGCTCGGCATCACCGTGCACGACGCCGAGGGCGACGTCGGCAGCCGGACCACCGTCGACCTCGGCAAGGTCAACCGCCGCGTGCTGAGCCTGGCGCGCGCGCAGTCCCACGACATCGCCGAGCGGCTCGATCGCGACGGCATCCGCCGCGTCGCCGGCACCGGCCGTCTCGACGGCCCCCGCACCGTCGTAGCCACGCTGGCCGACGGCGGCGAGGAGCGGATCGAGGCCGACACCGTGCTCGTCGCCACCGGAGCCGCCCCCCGGACCCTGCCCACCGCGCAGCCCGACGGGGAGCGCATCCTCACCTGGGAGCAGGTCTACGACCTCGACGAGCGCCCCGAGCACCTCGTGGTCGTGGGCTCCGGGGTCACGGGCGCGGAGTTCGCCGGTGCCTACAACGCCCTGGGCATCGAGGTCACGCTGGTCAGCAGCCGTGACCGGGTGCTGCCGGGGGAGGACCCCGACGCTGCCGAAGTCCTCGAGGAGGTCTTCAAGCGTCGCGGCATGACGGTCCTCAGCAAGTCGCGCATGGCGTCGGTGACCCGGGACGGCGACCGCGTCACCGTCGCGCTGGAGGACGGCCGCGAGGTCGTCGGCTCGCACTGCCTGCTGGCGTTGGGCTCGGTGCCCAGGACCGACGGGCTGGGGCTGGAGGAGGCCGGCGTCACCCTCGACAAGGGCGGGTTCATCAGCGTCGACCGGGTCTCGCGCACCAGCGTGCAGGGCGTGTACGCCGCCGGCGACTGCACCGGCGTCTTCATGCTCGCCTCGGTCGCCGCGATGCAGGGCCGCATCGCCATGTGGCACGCGCTGGGCGACGCGGTGTCACCGCTCGACCTGCGCATCGTCTCCTCGAACGTCTTCACGGCCCCCGAGATCGCCACCGTCGGCTGCTCGCAGAAGGCGGTCGACGACGGCGATATCGAGGTGGAGCAGGTGATGCTGCCGCTGGCGACCAACGCCCGGGCGAAGATGCAGGGCGTGCAGGAGGGCTTCGTCAAGATGTTCTGCCGCCCGGGCACCGGGATCGTGGTCGGAGGGGTGGTGGTCGCGCCGCGCGCCAGCGAGCTGATCCACGCCCTGTCGATCGCGGTCGCTGAGCAGCTGACCGTCGACGACCTCGCGCTGACCTTCACCGTCTACCCCTCGATGAGCGGGTCGGTCGCCGAGGCGGCGCGTCGCCTGCACACCGTGCGCTGACCGGAGCGCTAGCCGAATCTGCACGCTTTGTCACGCAGGCGCGCCGTGGTGCTTATGCTCGTGAGTCACACCAGTCCCACGACTCACACGGAGCGCGCATGCGTTGGTCCACCCTTGTCCTGGCGACGGCCACCCTGATGGCCCTCCCGAGCCTGCCGGGCCTGATCGACGGAGGGGATGCGGCGGCGATGACCGGCACCGCGGACCGGACCTCGGCCGGCACCTCGCGGGTGGCGGTCAACCAGAGCTACCCGGTGCCGGGCTCAGGCCGCTACACGGTCCGCGGTCACGGCTACGGCCACGGCCACGGCAT
This sequence comes from uncultured Actinomycetota bacterium, assembly GCA_963790225.1. Lineage (GTDB taxonomy): Bacteria > Actinomycetota > Actinomycetes > Propionibacteriales > Nocardioidaceae > Marmoricola_A. Next base: position 95,451 of record CAWBNX010000003.1, read on the forward strand.
GTCGCAGTTCGGGGCTCAGGGTGCGGCGCTGAAGGGGCTGAAGCACGAGGAGATCCTCGACTTCTACTACCCGGGGACGCGTGTGGGCACCTCGCCGAAGAAGGTGCGCGTCCTGATCACCGCCGACACCACGTCCGACCTCGTCGTGGTGGCCCAGGACGCACTGCGTCTGCGCGACCTCGGCGCGGGCTCGACGTACTCCCTGCCGAACGACGTCGGCGCGACCCGCTGGCGCATCGACGTCGGCTCGGGCAACAGCAACGTCGTGGACTACTGGAACGGCACCTCCTGGCGACGCTGGCAGCCCGGCGGCAACGCGTCTCTGGCCGGCGAGGGTGAGTTCCGCGCCGGTGGCCGGCCCATCGCTCTGGTCAAGCCCAGCGGCACCACGACCTACCGCGGGAAGCTGCGCGCGGCGCAGCCGAGCTCGAGCTCCACGAGCCGCGACACGGTCAACGTCGTGCTCATGGACGACTACGTCAAGGGCGTCGTGCCCTCGGAGGTCTACACCTCCTGGCACGCCCAGGCACTGCAGGCGCAGTCGGTGGCGGCGCGCACCTACGCCTCCTTCGAGCGGGGCTACTACGAGGACCGCTACTACCAGATCTGCGACACCAGCTCGTGCCAGGTCTACGGCGGGGTCGACAAGGAGGTCGCGAGCACCAACGCGGCAGTCGAGGCCACCGCCCGCAAGATCCTGACCTACGACGACGAGCCGGCCTTCACACAGTTCTCCTCCAGCTCGGGCGGCTGGACCTCCGCAGGCTCGAAGCCCTACCTGCCGGCCAAGGCGGACCCGTACGACGACCACGCCGGCAACATCGTCCACGACTGGTCGGTGCGCCTGAGCGCCAACACGATCCAGAACCGCTACCCGTCCCTCGGGCGCCTGCAGCGCATCCGGGTCACGGCCCGCGACGGCAACGGCGAGTGGCGGGGCCGGATCGTCACGATGGTCCTCGACGGCAGCCGCGGCAACGTCACGCTCTCGGGAGACTCGTTCCGCTCCGCCTTCAACCTGCGCTCGACCTACCTCACCTTCTGAACCGTCAGCGCGGCAGCGTGCCGTGGGAGGCCCTGCCGGGCAGCTGGCGCGCACCGGCGCCGGTCAACCCCGCCTCGTCGGTTTCACCAGGGACCCGGTGAATTTGACACTTCCCGCAGGAAACATCCTGCGGGAAGTGACGGTTTCACCAGGGACCCGGTGAAACCGACAGCTCAGCCGCTCAGGTCGCAGACCACGGCGCCCGAGGTGACGGTGGCGCCGACCTCCGCCTGGAGGTTGGTGACGGTGCCGGCCTTGTGCGCCTTGAGGGGCTGCTCCATCTTCATCGCCTCGATGACCACGATGGTGTCGCCCTCGGCGACCTCGTCACCGTCGGTGACCGCGACCTTGACGATCGTGCCCTGCATGGGGGACGTGACCGAGTCGCCCGAGGCGGCGGCGCCGGATTTCTTGCCGGCCGCGCGCTTCGGCTTCGTGGCACCCGCCCCGGCGCCGCCGGCGGCCACGGCGAAGGCGGCCGGCAGCACGACGTCGAGGCGCTTGCCGCCGACCTCGACGATGACGCGCTGGCGCTCGCCCTCGTCCTCGGATCCGTCGCCGCCACCCGTCGAGGCACCGGCGTACGGCGTGATCTGGTTGTCGAAGTCGGTCTCGATCCACTGGGTGTAGACGTCGAAGGAACCCTCACCGGTGGGGTTGGACGCTCCGACGTACGCCGGATCCGCGACGACCGCGCGGTGGAACGGGATGACCGTGGGCATGCCGTCGACCACGAACTCGTCGAGGGCGCGGCGCGAGCGCTCCAGCGCCTGGGTGCGGTCGCGGCCGGTGACGACGAGCTTGGCGATGAGCGAGTCGAACGAGCCGGGGACCGTCTCGCCGGTCTCGTAGCCGCCGTCGAGGCGGACGCCCGGCCCGCTGGGTGGCGACCAGGCGGTCAGCGTGCCGGGGGCGGGCATGAAGTTGGCGCCGCCGTCCTCGGCGTTGATGCGGTACTCGATGGAGTGGCCGCGGATCTCGGGGTCGTCGTAGCCGAGCTCCTCACCGGCCGCGATCCGGAACATCTCGCGGACCAGGTCGATGCCGGTGACCTCCTCGGAGACGCAGTGCTCGACCTGGAGCCGCGTGTTGACCTCCAGGAAGGAGATCGTGCCGTCCTGGGCGACCAGGAACTCACAGGTGCCGGCACCGTAGTAGCCGGCCTCGCGCAGGATCGCCTTGGAGGACTCGTAGAGGCGCGTGACCTGGTCGTCGCTCAGGAACGGCGCAGGCGCCTCCTCGACGAGCTTCTGGTTGCGCCGCTGCAGCGAGCAGTCGCGGGTCGAGACCACCACGACGTTCCCGTGCTGGTCGGCCAGGCACTGGGTCTCGACATGCCGGGGCTTGTCGAGGAACTTCTCGACCAGGCACTCGCCGCGGCCGAAGGCCGAGATCGCCTCGCGGACCGCCGACTCGTAGGCGTCCGGGATCTCCTCGAGGGTGCGGGCGACCTTCAGGCCGCGGCCACCGCCGCCGAAGACGGCCTTGATGGCGACCGGGAGCCCGTGCTCCTTCGCGAACGCGACCACCTCGTCGGCGTCGGCGACGGCATCCTTGGTGCCTGGGGCGAGGGGCGCCTCGGCCCGCTCGGCGATGTGCTTGGCCCTGGCCTTGTCGCCGAGGGCCTCGATCGCGGACGGCGGCGGGCCGATCCAGGTCAGCCCGGCGTCGATGACGGCCTGGGCGAAGTCGGCGTTCTCAGCGAGGAAGCCGTAGCCGGGGTGCACGGAGTCGGCGCCGGACCTCTGCGCCACCGCGATGATCTTCTCGATCGAGAGGTAGGAGTCGCCGGGGGTGCTGCCCTCGAGGCTGTGTGCCTCGTCGGCCAGGCGCACGAAGAGTGCGTCGCGGTCGGGCTCGGCGTACACCGCCACGCTGCCGATCCCGGCGTCCTTGCAGGCGCGGACCACGCGGACCGCGATCTCCCCGCGGTTGGCGACGAGGACCTTCGCCAGGGGCTTGCTCTGCGACTCGGACACGCCGGGTCTCCTTCTCTCGGTCGGTTCAGCCGCTTCGGAGTGTAGGGCCCGCAGCGTTGTCGCACCCCCGGGTCCCGGGTACGGCGCCGGGTCGGCGGGGTAACCCGCGTCACGTGGCCTCGAGGGACCATCATTGTCACCGCAGGGCTCTAGCCTCGGAGCATGAGCGATCCACAGGGTGCCACCCCCGCCGACCACGACCCCTACGTCGAGGAGAGGGCTGACCTCCTCGAGGCGCTCCGCAAGCATCGGGGCCTCCTCCGGTTCACGCTCCAGGGCCTGAGCGACGAGCAGGCGGCCAGCCGTCCCACCGTCAGCGAGCTCAGCCTCGGCGGCCTCGTCAAGCACGTCAGCGCCACCGAGGCCGAGTGGATGCGCTTCGTGGTCGAGGGCCCTGCGACGCAGCCCGACATGGACTGGGGCAGCATCGACTGGTCGAACCCGCCGCCGGAGGTGGTGGAGTACCAGAACCAGTTCCGCATGACCGAGGGCGAGACGCTCGCCGGACTGCTGGAGCGCTACGACGAGGTGGCCGCCGCCACCGACGCGCTGGTGCAGCGGGTCGACCTCGCGGCCCGCCACCCCCTCCCGGCGGCGCCGTGGTTCGAGCCCGGGGCGACGTGGAGCGCGCGGCGCACCTTCGCCCACGTCGTGGCCGAGACCGCCCAGCACGCCGGTCACGCGGACATCCTGCGCGAGAGCATCGACGGCCAGAAGTCGATGGGCTGAGGCCCCCGGCGGGTCAGCGACCCGCGAGCGTCCGCAGGTCGGCCCGGCACCGGGCCTCGACGCGGTCGATCTCCACCAGCGTGGCCTCGATGTCCTCGCGCAGCCGGTGCAGCTCGGCGCGGCGCACGTCGCACTGGCCGATGAGGAACTCCAGCTGGCCCGCCTCGCCCGGCGGCTCGTCGTACATGTTGACGATGACGCCGATCTGATCGAGCGAGAACCCGAGGCGCTTGCCGCGCAGGATCAGCTCGAGCCGGATCCGGTCGCGCTGACGGTAGACGCGCGACGTGCCGATGCGCTCGGGGGAGAGCAGACCGAGCTGCTCGTAGTGGCGCAGGGTCCGCAGCGTCACGCCGTACTCCTCGGCGAGCTCGGCGATGCTCCACGTCGCGTCAGCCATCTGAACCTCCTGTATCTCGGACCCTTCGACAAGCTCGGGTCAAGCAAGCTCGATCAGCAGGGCTCGCTTGCCTTACGTTGACGTCAGCGTCACACACTGGGGGCATGACTTTCGAGCTGTCCGTCGAGCACGAGGACTTCCGCCGCAGCATCCGCGACTTCGCCGAGAAGGAGGTCGCGCCCCACGTCGCCGGCTGGGACCGCGCTCACCACTTCCCGGTCGACCTCGTCGCGAAGATGGGCGACCTGGGGCTGTTCGGCCTCACCGCCCCCGAGGAGTACGGCGGCGCCGGCGAGGACGGTGACTTCACCAGCCTGTGCGTGGCCATCGAGGAGCTGGGCCGCGTCGACCAGTCGGTCGGCATCACGCTCGAGGCCGCGGTCGGGCTGGGAATCAACCCGATCCAGACCTTCGGCACCAAGGAGCAGCAGGACACCTGGCTGCCCGACCTGGTGGCCGGGAAGGCGGTCGCGGGCTTCGGGCTGACCGAGCCCGGTGCCGGCTCCGACGCGGGCGCGACGGCGACGAAGGCTGAGCTCGTCGACGACGCGTGGGTCGTCAACGGTGCCAAGCAGTTCATCACCAACTCCGGCTCGGAGATCACCTCCTGCGTGACCGTGACCGCCCGGACCGGGACGCGGGAGAACGGCTCGCCGGAGATCAGCGCGATCATCCTGCCGGCGGGCACGCCGGGCTTCGTGGCCGAGAAGGCCTACGACAAGCTCGGCTGGCACATCTCCGACACCCACCCGCTGACGTTCACCGACGCGCGCGTGCCGGCCGACCACCTGCTGGGGGAGCGGGGCCGCGGGTTCGCCCAGTTCCTCGCCACCCTCGACGACGGCCGCGTCGCCATCGCCGCGCTCGCGGTCGGCTGCATCCAGGCGTGCCTCGACATGAGCCTGGAGTACGCCGGCGAGCGGCAGACGTTCGGGGGGCCGATCGGGCGCAAGCAGGGCGTGGCCTTCCAGATCGCCGACCTCGAGGTGATGCTGCAGGCCTCACGCGCGCTGACCTACAAGGCGGCCGCGATGAAGGACGCCGGGCGCCACACCGGATCGTCGATGAAGGAGTTCAAGCGGGCGGCCGCGGTGGCCAAGCTGTACGCCACCGAGTCGGCGGTGACCGCCACCCGGATCGCCACCCAGGTCTTCGGCGGCTACGGCTTCATGGAGGAGTACCCGGTGGCGCGGTTCTACCGCGACGCCAAGATCCTCGAGATCGGCGAGGGCACCTCCGAGGTCCAGCGCATGCTCATCGCCCGAGGGCTCGGCCTGCCCGTCGAGTGACGCCGTACGACTGAGATTTCGTTCAAAAGAACGTTCAGAAGTCGTCTCGCGCGGCCGTGAGGGGGTTCTGAACGTTCTTTTGAACGAGATGTTCAGCGCCTCGCGCGAGATGTGACGGCTCAGGCCGGCGTGGGGATGTCCGGGCCCTCGTGGGCGGGGTCGTCGGAGTCGTGGGCCGCGGTCCGCTCGTCGGACTCGGCCAGGATCGCCTCGGCCTGGGCCTCGGGGTCCTCGCTGCCGGCGGTCTGCTCCTCGGGGAGGAGGTCGGCGCGGCCCTCGACCCGCTCGTGGTCGCGTCCCGTCTCGTTCATGTCCCGACCCTACGTGAACGGGTCGCCGGGCTCAGTCGGGCCGGGGCGCCCAGAAGTCGTGCCAGGCGTGGCCGAGGTCGGCGAGCAGCGTGCGCAGCAGCGGCAGGCTGATCCCCACCACGTTGTGCGGGTCGCCCTCGATGCCGGTCACGAACGCCCCGCCGAGCCCGTCGAGAGTGAAGGCACCGGCCACCTCCAGCGGCTCCCCGGTGGCGACGTACGCCGCGATCTCGGCGTCGGTGACCTGGGCGAAGCGGACCGTCGTCGCGCCCGACCCGGTGGCCCGCCGCCCCGTGTCGAGGTCGACGATGCAGTGACCGGTGTGCAGCACCCCGGAGCGGCCCCGCATCGCGCGCCAGCGGGCCGTCGCCTCCTGCGCCGAGGCAGGCTTGCCGTGGACGTCGCCGTCGAGCTCGAGGACGGAGTCGCAGCCCACGACCAGGCCGGGCGGGTCGACCGTCGCGGCCACCGCCTCGGCCTTGAGCACCGCCAGCTCCGTGGCGAGCGCGGCCGGGTCGGTGAGGACGACCTGGGTCTCGTCGACGCCGGAGACCACGACCTCGGGCGCCAGCCCGGCCGCGCGCAGCGTCGCCAGCCGGGCGGGGGAGCGCGAGGCCAGGATCAGCCGGGTCGGCAGGTCCCCCGGCGCGGTGACCGGCGAGCCCGGCGGCGTCACGTCGGCGACGGGCTCGTCGCCACCCCGGGGCCCGGGCATCTCGGGTGGGCCCGGCGGCTGCGCGGGCGGGCGGGCGCTCACAGCCGCCCCAGCGCCCGCGCCAGCGGGTCGAGCCCGATCGAGCCCAGGTCGAGCGCGCGGCGGTGGAAGTCCTTGAGGTCGAAGGAGCTGCCGTGCCGCTCGTTCGCGTCCGCGCGCGCCTGCAGCCACACGCGCTCGCCGAGCTTGTACGACGGCGCCTGGCCCGGCCAGCCGAGGTAGCGGTTGACCTCGAACGCCAGCGTGCCCTCGTCCATCCGGCTGTTGTCCCGCATGAACGCGTGCACCAGGTCGGCGTCCCAGGTCTCGCCGGGGTGGAAGCCCAGCGGGTTGTCGACCGGGATCTCCAGCCCGAGGTGGACCCCGATGTCGGCCACCACCCGCGCCGCCCGGAAGCCCTGCTCGACCAGCATGCCGAGGCGGTCGGCCGGGGCGTCGAGGAACCCGAGCTCGTCCATCAGCCGCTCGGCGTAGAGGGCCCAGCCCTCGCCGCTGCCGGAGACCCAGCACATCCGCCGCTGCCACCGGTTCAGCAGCTCGGCGCGGAAGCACGTCTGCCCGATCTGGAGGTGATGGCCGGGCACGCCCTCGTGGTAGACGGTGCTGACCTGCTCCCACTTCTGGAAGTGGGTCACCCCGGCCGGCACCGACCACCACATCCGCCCCGGCCGCGAGAAGTCCTCGCTCGGACCGGTGTAGTAGATGCCGCCGTCCTGGGTCGGCGCGATGCGGCACTCGATGCGGCGCACCGGAGCGGGCACGTCGAAGTGGACGCCGGCCATCGCCTCGACCGTGCGATCGGCGAGGTCCTGCATCCAGGCCTGGAACGCCTCGGTGCCCTCGATCGCCTGCGACGGGTCGGCGCGCAGGTGCGCGACCGCCGCCTCGACGTCGGCGCCGGGCAGGATGCGCTCGGCCGTGCGTGCCATGTCGTCGCGGATGCGGGCCAGCTCGCCCCACCCCCACCGGTAGGCCTCGTCGAGGTCCACGCTCGCGCCGAGGAAGTAGCGGCTCGCCAGCTGGTAGAGCTCGCGCCCGACGCCGTCGCGCTCCCGACCGCGCGGCGCCATGTCCGCGGACAGGAACCGACCGAAATCGGCGTACGCCGCGGTGGCCGCGTCGGCGGCCGCGCGCAGCCGGGCGGACCGGGAGTCGGGCGCGGGGGCCACGAGCCGGGTGAAGAAGCCGTCGCCGCCCTTCTCGCCGGTCCAGCCCTGGACCTGCTCGGCGATGAGGAGGTACTGCCTCCGGGCCGACACCAGACCGCGCTCGGCCGCCTCGGCCAGGGTCCGTCGGTAGTCGGACAGCGTCGCCGGCACCGCCTCCAGACGGGAGGCCACGTCGTCCCAGCCGGCATCGGTCGAGGTGTCCATGAGGTCGAAGACCGAGCGGACCGCGTGCAGCCCGCTGACGATGACCGACACCTCGGACTCGTCGACCCCGGCCTCGGCGCGCTCGACGGAGATCGCCAGCCGCTCGACGAACGCTTCCTGGGCGGCACGCTCGCGCTCGTCGGAGGGCACGGCGCCCCGCACGGCCGCCAGCGTGCGGCGCTCCAGGTCGGTCCGGGCCGCGAAGCCCTCGGGGGAGAGGTCGGTGAGCCGGTCCTCGTGCCCGGCGATCCCGGCGCTGGTCGCGGAGATCGGGTCGAGGGCGGCGTACTCCTCGACGAAGGCATCGGCGATCGCGTCGACGGGGCGACTGGGTGCGTCGGGCATGGCGCCGACCCTAGCGCCGGCGAGCCGTGCGGTCCGCCGCCGCCCTGAGGACCGCGGGCTACCGTGAGTGAGGTGTCATCGGGGTCGGCCGCGCGGCGGTGGGTGCTCGTGGCGCTGGGGGCCGCGCTCCTGGTCGCCACGCCGTTCGTGGCGCGCGCCTGGCCGGTGCCCGACAGCGACCTGACCGCTCCCGAGGTGGTGGCCGCGATCCGCGCCTCGGGCGACCAGCCCTACCAGGGTCTGGTGCGCAGCCGCGGTGGCGTCGAGCTGCCCACCGACGACTCCCTCGAGGGTGCGGCCAAGCTGCTGGGCCGCGACGGCACCCTGCGTGTGTGGTGGTCGGGCCCGGACGCCTGGCGGGTGGCCACCGTGCGCACCACCGGCGAGACCGACCTGCTGCACCAGGCCGGGATGAACCTGCGCTGGGTCTACGAGTCGAAGAACGTCACGCTCTACCCCGACACCCCCGTGCGGCTGCCGGTATCCTCCGACGTCCTGCCACCGGTGCTGGCCGAGCGGGTGCTGCAGGGCGCGCGACCCGACGAGGTCGAGCGGCTGCCCACCGAACGGGTCGCGGGCCGCGCCGCCGCGGGGCTGCGACTGGTCCCCTCCGACGCGCAGTCCAGCGTCGGACGCGTCGACCTCTGGGCCGACCTCGAGACCGGCCTGCCGCTGCGCGTCGAGCTGTACGGCGACACCGGTCCGGCCGCGCTGTCGACCACCTTCGCCGACCTCTCCCTGGGGGAGCCCGACGAGGACGTCTTCGCCTTCGAGCCGCCCGACGACTCGCGGGTGCGCTACGAGGAGATCATCGACGCGGCGGCAGCGGCGGACTTCTACGCCGAGCGGCCCGTGCCCGAGCGGCTGGCCGGGCTCGCCGTGCGCGCCCGGTCGCTCGGGTCGGTCGGGCTCTACGGCCGCGGACCCACCGTGCTCCTGGCGCTCCCGCTGCGCCACGACGACGCCCACGACCTGCGCGACGAGCTGGAGACCCGCCCCGGGTCGGTGTGCCTGCCCGCGGGGCAGACCGTGGCGACCGGGCCCCTGCACCTGATGGTCACCGACCCCGACGACAACCCCTGGCTGCTCGCCGGCACCGTCACCCGGGACGCGTTGGTCGACGCCGCCCGCGACCTGCGTGCGGTCGCCCTTCCCGTTCCCGAGGACGAGAACCCCACGGAGTGCCGGTGATCCGCACCCACACCCTGACCAAACGGTACGGCGACCTCGTGGCGGTCGACGGACTGGACCTCGACGTCCGCGAGGGCGACGTCTACGGCTTCCTCGGTGCCAACGGGTCGGGCAAGACCACGACCGTCCGGATGCTGCTCGGGCTGGTGCTCGCGACCTCCGGCGAGATCGAGGTGCTCGACCAGCCGATGCCGCGGGCCGCCCGACGGGTGCTGCCGAGCGTGGGGTGCCTGGTGGAGGGTCCGGCGGCCTACCCGCACCTGAGCGGCCGGGCGAACCTGTCCCTCTTCGACGCCATGGGCGGCACAGGTCGGACCGCGACCGGTGGGAACGACGCCGCGGGCCGTCGTGGCCGGCGCGTCCGGGTCGGCGAGGCCCTCGAGCAGGTCGGGCTGGGCCGAGCCGCGGACCGGCGGGTCCGGGGCTACTCGCTCGGCATGCGGCAACGGCTCGGGCTGGCCGCGGCGCTGCTGCAGAAGCCGCGCCTGCTGGTGCTCGACGAGCCGACCAACGGGCTCGACCCCCAGGGCATCCGGGAGATGCGCGACCTGCTGCTCGCGCTCAACGCCACGGGCACCACCGTCTTCTTGTCGAGCCACCTGCTGGCGGAGGTCGAGCAGCTGTGCAGCCGCGTCGGGGTGCTGGACCGTGGCCGTCTGGTCGTGCAGGAGGACCTGGTGACGCTGCAGGCGCCCACCGGGCGGGTGGTGGTCACCACGAGCCGTCCCGAGGACGCCGTCGGGGTGCTCGACGGGCGGGTCGAGGAACGGGTCGGCACCAGGCTCGTCGTACGAGCCGAGGCGGCGGCGGAGGTCAACGCGCTGCTGGTCGCGCGAGGCGTCCCGGTCGACGAGCTCGGACCGGAGCGACGTGGGCTCGAGCAGGTCGTGCTCGAGGCGACGGAGGGCACGGGGGACGTCCGGTGATTCTTGTCGAGCTGACCAAGATGCTGCGCCGGCCGCGCACCTGGGTGACCATCGCGCTCCTCAACACGCTTCCGGTCGTGGTGGCGGTGCTGCTCGCGATCACCGACCTGGGGCCGCAACCCGGCGAGGGGCCGGCCTTCCTCTCGGCGGTGCTGACCGACGGCACGCTCTTCCCGCTGGCTGCGCTCGCCATCGTGCTCCCCCTGTTCATGCCGGTGGCGGTCGCGCTCTACGCCGGTGAGGCGGTGGCCGGGGAGGCGCAGGGCGGGACGCTGCGCTACGTGCTCGTGCGCCCGGTGGGGCGCACCCGGTTGCTGGTGGCCAAGCTGGTGATGATCCTGGCCTTCGTGCTGCTGGCGGTCGCCGTGGTCGCCGTGGTCGGCTACGTCACCGGGGTCCTGCTGCTGGGCGACGGCACAGCCGCCGGGGTCACGGGGGTGTCGGGCACGACCTTGAGCACGGCCGAGCTCGTGCAGCGCACCCTGCTGTCCATCGTCTACGTCGCGCTGTCGATGCTCGGGGTCGCCGCACTGGCCCTGCTGCTGTCGACGTTCGGTGACTCGCCCCTGGGAGCGGCGATGGGCGCGCTGGCCTTCCTCATCGCCTCGACGCTGCTGCTGACCCTGGACGCGGCCGACGCACTGCACCCCTACCTGCCGACGCGCTACTGGCTCGCCTTCGTCGACCTGTTCCGCGACCCGATCCTGTGGCGCGACCTGGTGCGTGGGGTGCTGCTCCAGGGGGCGTACGTCGTGGTCTTCCTGGGGGCGGCCTGGGCGAACTTCACCACCAAGGACGTGACGTCGTGACCGTCGGGCCCGACGCTCACCGGGGCTCGGCGACGAAGTGGGCCTTGAGGCTCGAGGCGTTGGTGCCGGCGTAGGCCCGGATGATGCTCAGCGACCGCTCCGAGGGTCGGACGACAGCCTCGCCGCCGGCCGGGACGGTGGTCCGGGGGGCGAGCTCGACGGCGACCTCGGCCTGCTGCGGGGCGCCGTCGACGGCGCTGTCCCACACGACGTAGACCGTCCGCACCGCGACGGCCTCCTCGTTGGGGTTGCGCAGCGAGACGCGGTTCAGCAGGCTCGGGTAGCGGACCTCCTCGCCGCGGGCGTCGACCGCCACGGCCTCGACCGGTGCGGTCACCACCGGGAAGTCGACGGCCTCGACGGCCTGCAGCTCGACCGCGACGTCGACCGCCGCGCCCGCACCGCGCCCGGAGAACGTGACGATGTCGAGGTCCTGACCGGGCACCACCACCAGCTGCCCGACCTGGGAGCCGTAGACGGTGTCGACCTCGACGCCCTCCAACGGCTCGCCGGCGTCGTCGAGCGCCGTCAGCACGGCCTCGAAGACCACCGGCTCAACGCCCTTGTTCGTGATGGTGAGCGACTGGTCGACGTAGCGCTCGCCCCCGCGGAGGTCGAACGAGAAGCTCAGCGACTCCGCTGGTTCCGGCGGGGACGGCTCCGACGAGCCGGTGCTGGGCAGGGAACCGCAGGCGGTGAGTCCGGCGATCACGAACGCAGCCAGGAGCGGGGCGCTCCAGGCGCGGCGCCACGGCGTACCGGACGCGCGACCGGGCCGCCGGGCGAGGCTGAGGGGATCCACCGGTTCATTCTCCGACAGCCGCGGGGACTGCACAGCCGAACCCGGCGGCGGGGCTCAGCAGGAGACGGTCGTGTCCAACCGGGCGACGTCCGCGGAGTCCAGAGCGGCCAGCACGAGGGCGACCGCGGCCTCGTCGCCCGGCAGGTCGCCGTGCGAGGGCTCCGCGCCGGGGCACACCTGCTGGACGGGCACGTTGGTGGCGCCGGCGAGGCGCGCGGAGTCGGCGGGCACCACGACGCGGTCGGTGTCGGTCCACACCGAGACCCAGGTGGGGCCGGGCGGCGTCTCGTCGCCGGCGTTGAGGGCACGCAGGAAGTCGCTGGCGGGCGCCAGCTCGCGGCACGCGGTCGGACAGGTGCCGGCGGCGTCGAGGGCGAGCTGGGCGGTCTCGGTGCCGTGGTGCGGTGACCCGAGGGTGACCACCCGCCGGGCCTGTTCGTCACCACCGTGGTCGGCGACCCAGGCCCGGGCCACCACTCCACCGGCCGAGTAGCCGACGACGTCGACCGACGGAGCGCCGTCGGCGAGCAGCCCGTCGACCCGCTCACCCAGGACGACCGCCTGCTCGTCGAGGTCGCCGGTCCCGCCGTCGACCGCGGGTACGACGATCACGTCGCGGCCGGTCTCCTCGACGGCGCCCGCCAGGGGCGTCAGGGCGTCGACGTCACCGCCGTACCCGCTGATCAGCAGCACCGGGCCGCGGTCGTTCTGCGAGACCGGGTCGACCTCGTCGAGGGCGCGGGCGGTGAGCACGCCGGCGACCACCAGGACGCCGGCGACCGCCAGGCCGACGACCACCAGCACCACGCGTCGGCGGGCCGGGGCGAGGGAGTCGAGGAGCACCCTCCCAGTGTGCAAGGCGTGGTGACACGCCATGTGACCGCGGGTTGTGGACGCATCGCACGGGTTGTGCGCCGTGGTAGGTGTCCATAACCCCGCGTTACATGCGGGTTGGGGCGGGAGAGTCAGAGGGGGAGCGCGGAGGCGCGCCAGGCGCCCCGGCCGGGCCAGACGCCGGCCCCACCCCCCGATCCCGGAGTACGTCGCACCGCCCGTGCCGGCGCGGCCCACACCGGGGCCGGCTCGTCGGGGGAGCCGGCTGCGGCCGCGGCGGCCGCCATGCCCTGCAGGACCGCGACGAGGGCGGCGACCTCCTCGGGCGTGGCGTGGGCGTCCAGGACCACCAGCGAGGGGCGGGCCCCGTCCGGCTCGGGGGAGCGGGTCACAGCGGGATGTTCCCGTGCTTCTTGGGGGGCAGGCTCGCCCGCTTGGTGCGCAGCAGCCGCAGCGCCCGGACCACCTCGGCCCGCGTCTCGTGCGGCGTGATGACCGCGTCGACGTAGCCCCGCTCGGCGGCGATGTAGGGGTTGGCCAGCGTGTCCTCGTACTCCGTGACCAGCTCGGCGCGACGGGCCTCGGCCGCGCCGGAACCGTCGTCGGCGTCCTTGAGCTCGTTGCGGTAGAGGATGTTCACCGCGCCCTGGGCGCCCATGACCGCGATCTGCGCGGTCGGCCAGGCCAGGTTGATGTCGGCGCCGAGGTGCTTGGACCCCATCACGTCGTAGGCGCCGCCGTAGGCCTTGCGGGTGATGACGGTGACCAGCGGGACGGTGGCCTCGGCGTAGGCGTAGATCAGCTTCGCGCCGCGACGGATGATGCCGTTCCACTCCTGGTCGGTGCCGGGCAGGAAGCCGGGCACGTCGACGAAGGTCAGCACCGGGATGTTGAAGGCGTCGCAGGTCCGCACGAAGCGGGCGGCCTTCTCGGCGGCGTCGATGTCGAGGGTGCCGGCGAACTGCATCGGCTGGTTGGCCACGACGCCGACCGAGCGGCCCTCGACCCGGCCGTAGCCCACGACGATGTTCGGGGCGAACAGCGGGTGCACCTCGAGGAAGTCCCCCGCCCCGCTGTCATCGGGGTCCAGCACCGTCGTGATGACGGTGTGCATGTCGTAGGGCTGGTTGGGCGAGTCCGGGATGATCGTGTCGAGCGCCCGGTCCAGGTCGTTGGGCTCGAGGTAGTCACCGTCGGTCGAGCCGGTCGAAAGTGCGTACGACGGTGCCTCGTCGAGGTTGTTCTGGGGCAGGAAGCCCAGCAGCGTCTTGACGTACTCGAGCGCGTCGTCCTCGTCGGCCCCCATGTAGTGGGCGTTGCCGGACTTCGTGTTGTGGGTCCGGGCGCCGCCGAGCTCCTCCATGGTGACGTCCTCGCCGGTGACGGTCTTGATGACGTCGGGGCCGGTGATGAACATGTTGGAGGTGCCGTCGACCATGACGGTGAAGTCGGTGACCGCGGGGGAGTAGACGTGTCCGCCGGCGCAGGAGCCCATGATGAGGCTGATCTGCGGGATGACGCCGGAGGCGTGGACGTTGCGGCGGAAGATCTCGCCGTACAGCCCGAGGGAGACCACACCCTCCTGGATGCGGGCGCCGGCGCCCTCGTTGATGCCGACGATCGGGCAGCCGGTGCGGATCGCGAGGTCCATGATCTTGCAGATCTTCTCGCCGTAGACCTCGCCGAGGGAGCCGCCGAAGATCGTGAAGTCCTGGCTGAAGACGCAGACCTGGCGACCGTCGACGGTGCCGTAGCCGGTGACCACCCCGTCGCCGTACGGGCGTCGCTCCTGCAGGCCGAAGGCCGTCGAGCGGTGGCGTGCCAGCTCGTCCAGCTCGACGAAGGAACCCTCGTCGAAGAGCTTCTCGATGCGCTCGCGGGCGGTCATCTTGCCCTTGGCGTGCTGCTTCTCCACCGCGCGCGCTGAGGCGGCGTGCACGGCCTCGTCGAGGCGGCGGTCGAGGTCGGCGACCTTGCCGGCCGTGGTGTGGATGTCGATGTCCAGGTCGTCGGGGGGGACGTCGGTCCCCTCGCCGGGATTCGTCACCGTGTCTGGGGTCTCGGCCGCTGCGTCGCTCACGGATGCCAATCTAGAGGGTGTGGACCTGCCCTCGACGCCCCACCCGGTGACCCGGCCTCCCCTCGACCCCGTGCCGCTCGCCGCGCTCGCCCCGGTCTGGAGGGTGGGGGTTGTCGACACCAGCCCCTCGACCCACCAGGAGCTGGCGGCGCGGGCACGCACGGGCGAGGCCGGGCCCGGCAGCGTGCTGGTCGCCGAGCACCAGACAGCGGGGCGCGGCCGTCTCGACCGGACCTGGACCACCCCGGCGCGCGCGGCGCTGACGTTGTCGCTCGTCGTGGCGCCCGCGATGGCCGACGAGGACTGGCCGTGGCTGCCGCTGCTGCTCGGCACCTCGGTGGTGGCCGGCATCCGCGCCGCCGGGGGCCCGGGCTGCGTCCTGAAGTGGCCCAACGACGTGATGACCGTCGCGGGCCGGGGCAACGACGGCCCGGACCTCAAGCTCGGCGGGCTGCTGGCCGAGCGGGTGGACACCGGCGACGGTCCTGTGGCGGTCCTCAGCCTCGGGCTGAACGTGACGACCACGCCCGAGGAGCTGCCGGTGCCCGCGGCGACGTCCCTGACCGGGCTGGGCTGGGAGGCGCCGGACCGGACGGCGCTGCTCGCGGCGGTCCTCGCCGCCCTCGGCGAGCGGCTCGAGGGCTGGTCGCGCGACAGCGCGGCCGTGCGCCGCGAGTACGACGACCTGTGCGTGACGGTGGGGCGGCAGGTCCGGATCGAGCGACCCGCCTCGGCGCCGCTCGAGGGCCGGGCCGTCGAGGTGGCCCCCGACGGCTCGCTCGTCGTGGACGGCGGCGGGCGTCGCACCCGCGTGAACGCCGGCGACGTCGTGCACGTGCGCCCCAGCTGATCCCGCCCCGGGGCGCTCGCGTGCCATGATGCTGGCGTGGCGATCTCCCCCAAGCTCCTCAACGAGGGTGAGCGTGTCGTGGTCGACACGCGCACGCACCCGAAGGTCCTCATCACAGCGGTGCTGGTGCTGCTGGTCACCACCTTCCTGGCCGTCTACCTCCTCGCCCAGGTCTCCGACCGCGTCGACGGCGACGGCACCCGGTCGATCCTGGAGATCGTGATCGGCGTGCTGGCGGCCCTGGTGGTGCTGTGGTTCGTCGTGCGTCCGTTCGTCTCGTGGTTCTTCACGACCTACACCTTCACCGACCGGCGCTTCATCCAACGGACCGGCTTCGTCGCTCGCGAGGGACGCACGATCCCGCTCAACCGCATCAGCGGGGTCGACTTCGAGGTCGGCGTCATCGACCGCCTCTTCGGCTGCGGGACGCTGGTGGTCTCCGACGCGAGCGAGCAGGGACGCGTGGAGCTGCACGACATCCCCCGCGTCGAGCACGTCCAGATGGTCGTCGCCGAGGAGCTCCACCGTGTCGCCGAGGGGCCGGACCGCAGCCGCCGACACGACCGGAGCGATGACGGCGCCTGAGCCGGTGTCGGGAGGCACGGGTGGGGAGCGGCACCACCCCCCGCCGGACCGGCCGGTGTACACCAGTGCCGAGGTGGCCGCGGCCGTCGGGCTCGACGAGAAGACCGCCCGCCGCTTCTGGATGGCCTTGGGCCTGCCCTACGCCGGCGAGGTCCCCGGCTACACCGAGGACGACGTGGCCACCTTGCGCATGCTGGTCGAGGCCGGCGGGGACGACGTCGAGCTGGACACCCTGGTGCGCCTGGTGCGTCCGGTCGGGCAGAACGTCGCCCGGATGGCGGAGTGGTACGTCGCGGCGCTCACCCACCGCAGCGACCCCTCGGCCGACCCGGTCGGGATGGCAGCCGACGTGGGGGAGGCGCTCGAGGGTGTGCTGCTGCACACCTGGCGGCGCCACGTGGCCGCGGCGCTGGGCCGGCTCGACGCCGACCCCGCCACCGACCAGCACGCGAGCACCAGCACGGTGACCGTCGGGTTCGCCGACCTGGTGAAGTTCTCCGCACTGTCCAACGAGCTCGACGTGAACCGTCTCGGCGACATGGTCGAGATCTTCGAGTCCCGCTGCGGCGACGTGGTGACCTCCCACGACGGCCGCCTGATCAAGACGCTGGGTGACTCGGTCCTCTTCGTGGCCGACGCTCCCGACCAGGCGGTGCGGATCGCCCTGGGCATGGTCGAGGTCGTGGGCGGCGACCCGCGGCTGCCCGACGTACGCCTCGGGCTGGCCAGCGGCGAGATCGTCACCCGGATGGGCGACGTCTTCGGACCGCCGGTCAACCTGGCGGCTCGGCTGACCGCTGTCGCACGCCGCAACCGGGTGATCGTCGACGAGGCGACCGCGGCGGCGCTGCCGCCCGAGCGCTTCGAGACCCGCCGGCTGAGCGTGCGCCCGCTGCGCGGCTTCGGCCTGGTGGAGCCGGTCGCGGTCCGCTCCGGCAGCTGATCGTCGGCGTCCTCTCCCCGTCGGGGGACACGAGGTAGTTACTTGGAACCAGATCGTGCTGTTTGTCCGCCTCGGGACGGTCGGCGCGTGACCCTGGGGGCGTGGAATCCGTCCAAGGCGTCGAAGTCGACCCCTCACGCCGACGCGTCTGGCGCGACGGTGTGGAGGTCAGGCTGTCGCGCAAGGAGTTCGACCTGTTGCACGCGCTCATCCGCCGCCCCGGCCAGATCGTCACGCGCGACGAGCTGATGCGCGAGGTCTGGGACACCACCTTCTGGACCAGCGGCAAGACCATCGACGTCCATCTCGGGTGGCTGCGCCGCAAGCTGGGTGAGGACCCGCGCCACCCCACCCTCATCACGACCGTCCGCGGTCGCGGGCTGCGGTTCGAGACCGGCCGTGCGGGTGACCTCGACCACCACGTCCAGGCCAGCTGAGCGACGCACGTCCGGTGTCGCGGGCACCCGCGGGGCCGGGGTCGGTCCGCGACTAGGCTCGTCGCCGTGACGGACACCTCCCAGACGCCCGCGCCCGCTGCTGCTGCTGCTGCGAGTCCCGCGCTCGACGGCCCACCCCGTCTTGCCGTCATCGGCGGCGGCCAGCTGGCGCGCATGATGGCGCAGGCCGCCGTCGGCCTGGGGGTCGAGATCCGGCTGCTGGCCGAGGGCCCCGACGTCTCCGCCGCCCAGGTGGTGCGCGACACCCTGGTCGGTGACTACCGCGACGAGCCGACGGTGCGCGAGGCGACGGCCGGCTGCACGGTCGTCACCTTCGACCACGAGCACGTCCCCACCGCGATCCTGGAGCGGCTCGACGCCGAGGGCGTCGCCTGCCGGCCCGGTCCGGCCGCGCTCGTGCACGCCCAGGACAAGGGCGTCATGCGCCGGCGGCTGACCGCCCTCGGCGTGCCGTGCCCGGCGCACCGGATGGTCGCCGACACCGCCGCCGTGGCCGACTTCGCCGCTGAGGTGGGCGGCTTCCCGGTCGTGCTCAAGACGACCCGGGGCGGCTACGACGGCAAGGGCGTGTGGGTGGTGGCCGACGAGGCCGCCGCCGGAACCGCCTTCGCCGCGGCCGCCGCGGCCGGCGTGGAGGTGCTCGCGGAGGAGAAGGTCGACTTCCGACGCGAGCTGTCCGCGCTCGTGGCCCGTTCGCCCTCGGGGCAGGTCGCGGCCTATCCGGTGGTCGCGTCGGTGCAGCGCGACGGCATCTGCGCCGAAGTGGTCGCGCCGGCGCCCGACCTCGACGAGGACCTGGCCGTGCAGGCCCAGCAGATCGCGATGACGATCGCCGCGGAGCTCGGCGTGACCGGCATCCTGGCCGTGGAGCTGTTCGAGACCGCCGACGGACGCATCCTCGTCAACGAGCTCGCGATGCGGCCGCACAACACCGGTCACTGGGCCATGGACGGCGCCGTCACCGGCCAGTTCGAGAACCACCTGCGGGCGGTGCTGGACCTGCCACTCGGCTCGCCGGCGACGCGGCAGCCGTGGACGGTGATGGTCAACATCCTCGGCGGCGACCACGGAGCCCTCTCGGAGAACCTGTACGCCGGATACCCTCACGTGTTCGCACGGGACCCCCGGCTGAAGGTGCATCTGTACGGCAAGAGCGTGAAGCCCGGCCGCAAGGTCGGCCACGTGACGGCCTACGGCGACGACCTGGCCGAGGTGACCGAGCGGGCCCGCCACGCCGCCGCGTGGTTCACCGGGGAGCTGGGCGAGGAGAGCGAATGAGTGAGCAGCAGGTCGGGCCCCAGGTCGGTCCCCAGGTCGGTGTCGTGATGGGGTCGGACTCGGACTGGCCGACGATGAAGGCGGCGGTCGAGGCGTGCGAGGAGCTCGGCGTGCGCACCGAGGCCGACGTGGTCTCCGCGCACCGGATGCCCGACGAGATGCTGGCCTACGGTCGTGAGGCCGCCGGGCGGGGGATCAGGGTCATCATCGCCGGCGCCGGGGGAGCGGCCCACCTGCCGGGCATGCTCGCCGCGGTCACGCCCCTGCCGGTCATCGGGGTGCCGGTGCCGCTGGCCCATCTCGACGGCATGGACTCGTTGCTGTCGATCGTGCAGATGCCGGCCGGGGTGCCGGTCGCCACCGTGGCCATCGGCAACGCCCGCAACGCCGGGTTGCTCGCCGTACGCATCCTCGCGACCGGCGACGACGCCCTGCGCGACGCGCATGGAGGCGTTCCAGGCCGACCTGGCCGACGCCGCCCGCGCCAAGGGAGCCTCCGTCCGCAGCGCCACGGTCCCAGGCGGCAAGCGCTCCGCCGGCTTCTAGGCCCGCCACTGGTCACTCCCTGCAGCTGGGCCTGCTTCTGGTGACTCCCTGGCAACAAACTCAGCAGCAAAACTGCGGCCAGTGACCAGAAGCCGGCCCGGCCTCAGGCCCAGGCCCACTCGAGCTTGGGGCAGGCGTCCATCACCATGGGCACCCCGGCCCCGGTCGTGCGCTCGTAGGCGTCGTGGTCGCTGACCCCCAGCTGGAACCAGACCCCGCGCGCGCCGATGGCGACGGCTTCGTCGGCGAATTGGCCCGCCGCCTCGGAGCGCCGGAAGACGTCGACCACGTCCACCTCGAAGGGGATGTCGGCCAGCGTGGCGTAGCCCTGCTCGCCCAGCACCGTGTCCGCCTTCGGGTGCACCGGCACGATGCGCTTCCCGCGCTGCTGCAGGAAGGCGGCGATGCCGTACGCCGTGCGGCTGGGGTTGTCCGACAGGCCGACGACGGCCCACGTGCGGCAGTCCTCGAGCATGAAGCGCATGGCCTCCGGGTCGAGCCACGGAGGTCTGGTTTCCGAGATCATGAGCCCGAACCTAACCCGCGGACCATGATCCGCGCCCGTGTTACCGACGAGTACGATCGAGCGCATGACCGACGAGTACCCCCTCTACGCCCTGTCCGAGGAGCACCGCGCCATCCGCGAGGCGGTGCGCGACGTGTGCGACGCCAAGGTCGCGCCGTACGCCGCCGCGGTGGACGAGGAGGCGCGCTACCCGCAGGAGGCGTCCGACGCTCTGCAGGCCTCGGACTTCCACGCCCCGCACGTGCCGGAGGAGTACGGCGGCGCCGGCGCGGATGCGCTGGCGACCTGCATCGTCATCGAGGAGGTGGCGCGGGCGTGCGTGTCGTCCTCGCTGATCCCCGCGGTCAACAAGCTGGGCTCGCTGCCCGTCCAGATCGCCGGCTCGGAGGAGCTGAAGAAGCACTACCTGACCAGGCTCGCCGCCGGCGAGGGCGGCTTCTCCTACTGCCTGTCCGAGCCCGACGCCGGCTCCGACGCGGTGGCGATGAGGACGACCGCCAAGCGTGACGGTGACGGCTGGGTGCTCAACGGCGTGAAGCGCTGGATCACCAACGCCGGGGTCTCGGAGTTCTACACCGTCATGGCCGTCACCGACGTCGAGAAGCGCAGCCGCGGGATCTCCGCCTTCGTGGTCGAGAAGGGCGACGAGGGCGTGTCCTTCGGGGCGCCGGAGAAGAAGCTCGGCATCAAGGGTTCCCCGACCCGCGAGGTCTACCTCGACAACGTCCGCGTCGGCGCCGACCGCATGATCGGCGACGAGGGCACGGGCTTCGAGACCGCGATGAAGACTCTCGACCACACCCGCGTGACCATCGCGGCCCAGGCGGTCGGCGTCGCGCAGGGCGCACTGGACTACGCCCTCGAGTACGCCCAGGAGCGCACGCAGTTCGGCAAGCAGATCGCCGACTTCCAGGGACTGCAGTTCCTGCTCGCCGACATGGGCATGAAGGTCGAGGCAGCGCGTCAGATGACGTACGCCGCTGCCGGTCGCTCCGAGCGCGGCGACAAGGACCTGACGTTCTTCGGCGCGGCGGCCAAGTGCTTCGCCTCCGACGTCGCCATGCAGGTCACCACCGACGCCGTCCAGGTGCTCGGGGGCTACGGCTACACCCGCGACTACCCGGTCGAGCGGATGATGCGCGACGCCAAGATCACCCAGATCTACGAGGGCACCAACCAGGTGCAGCGGATCGTGATGGCGCGCCAGCTCCTCGGTGGCATCCAGTCCCGGCTCTAGGCGGGGGAGTCGCCCGGGAGCCGCTCGGACAAGGGGTGCGGCCGTGGCCGGCCTCGTGGCGTATCCGAGTTCTCGACGGGTGGCTCCATGACCTGACTCTTCCAGGGCCCACCGACAGTTCTGGCCCGGACAGCGCTGCTGAGAACCATCGTGGTCGGAGTTCCGGTTCGGGCCAGGCCGTCTCACGGGTCCATTCCTGGGTACGGCTCCCCCTGACCGGTTTCCACCTCATCCACCGCGGGAGCTCACCATGACCGAGGCACGCACCTCCGACACATCCGACCTCACCGCCCTGGTCCTGGTCTGCACCCTCAACCCCTCGCCGAAGGCTTCCAGCTCGGACCTCATCGGTCGGCAGATCCTGGAGGCGATGGGGGAGCACGGTGTCACCGGTGAGGTGATCCGGGTCGTCGACCACGACGTCAAGTTCGGCGTCAGCACCGACGAGGGCGACGGCGACGCCTGGCCGGCGATCCGCGCGAAGCTGCTGGCCTGCGACATCCTCGTGCTGGCCACGCCGATCTGGCTGGGGCAGCCGTCGTCGGTGGCGAAGATGGTCCTCGAGCGTCTCGACGCCGAGATCAGCGAGACCGACGACGAGGGGCGCCTGCTCACCTTCGGCAAGGTCGCGGCCCTCGGTGTCGTCGGCAACGAGGACGGCGCCCACCACACCGTCGCGGAGTGCCTGCAGGCCCTCAACGACACCGGCTTCTCGATCGCGCCCAACAGTGGCAGCTACTGGGTCGGTGAGGCGATGCAGGGCGTCGACTACCAGGACCACGACACCTCGCCGGAGAAGACCGTGCAGACCAACCGCGCCGTCGCCCTCAACACCGTGCACCTCGCCCGCCTGCTCAAGGCCCACCCCTACCCGGCGCAGTCATGACCGGCCCAGTCATGACCGGCCCAGTCGTGACCGCCCGCAGACGTCCGGCACCAGGTCCTGATCGTGGGCGCCGGCAACGCCGGCGTCTCTCTGGCAGCCAAGCTGCTCAAGGACGGCGCGCACGACGTCGCGGTCCTCGATCGTCGGCTGGTCCACCGCTACCGGCCACTGCTGAACTACGTCGGCTCCGGCGAGGCCACGATGGCCACCCTCGAGCGCGCCCAGCACGACGTGCTGCCCGCGGGCGTCACCTGGGTCCGCGACGACGTCGCCTCGATGGACCCGGAGGAGCGCACCGTCACCACCGCCGACGGACGCACCGTCGGCTACACCACGCTCGTGCTCGCCTCAGGCCTCCCCGAGGACTGGGACGCGGTGCCCGGCCTCCGGGCGGCGTACGACGAAGGCTGGGCCGGCTCGACGTTCGTCGACACCAGCGCGCCCACCGTCTGGCCGGCGCTGCGCGACCTGACCCAGGGCACCGTCGTCTTCACCGTCCCGCCCGAACCGGCACCGTGTGGCGCCACCGCCCTCAAGCCCCTGCTCATGGCCTGCGACCACTGGCAGCGCGCCGGCGTCCTGGCCGACCTCGACGTCCGTCTGGTGACGCCGTTCGCCGACATCCTCGACGTCCCGCAGGCCGACGAGAGGCTCGCGCCGATCCTGGCGTCGTACGGCGTGCAGGTGCTGCACGAGAGCCGCGTGACGTCCGTCGACGCGGACGCACGGCGCCTGACCGTCACCGGTCCCACGAGCGAGAGCGTCGTCGCAGGCGTCGGCTACGCGCACGTCGTGCCGCCCTACCGCGCACCGCGCTGGATCGAGGACGCCGGTCTGGGGACGGGACCCGCCGGACTGGTCGACGTCGACCCGGAGACGCTCCGCCACCGGACCCACGAGGACGTCTGGTCCCTCGGCGACGTCGCGAACCTCGGCACCCGACCCTCCGGGGGAGCGCTGCGCGACCAGGTGAGCGTGCTGTCGCACAACCTGGCGACCGTCCACAACGCCGCGGGCGACCCGGTCGACGAGGCCGCCCTGCGCCGCTACGACGGCTACACCGTCATGCCGATCACGACCAGCCATCAGCGCCTCGTGCTCGTCGAGATCGACCGGGAGGGTCGCAGCGCCCCGTCGGCGCCGGTCGTCGACCTGACCAGGCCGCGACGCTCGACCTGGCTGTTCGACCGCTACGGGCTCCTGCAGGTCTACTACCGGCGCATCCTGCGTGGCAGGGTCTAGCGGGCCGAGACAGCGGCACCGGAACCCCACCCGAGGAGCGGCATGAGCATCCAGACCCAGGTCGAGGAGCTGCTCGCGCAGATGACCCCGGCGGAGAAGGCCGGCCAGCTGACGCAGTACTTCTACTTCCGGCTCCCGGCCGACGCTCCGCCGCCCCAGCAGGGGTTCGACCCGGAGGAGCAGCCGCAGATGGTCGAGACCAAGCTCGCCGACGGTGCCGTCGGGTCGCTGCTCTTCGTCACCGACCCGGCCGAGATCAACCGCCTGCAGCGGCTCGCCGTCGAGGGCAACCGGCTCGGGCTGCCCGCGCTGTTCGGCTTCGACGTCATCCACGGGCTGCGCACGATCATGCCGGTGCCGATCGCGATGGCGGCCTCCTGGGACCCTGCCACGGTGGAGGCCGGCCAGGCGGTGGCCGCGCGCGAGGCCCGCGCCGTCGGCATCCACTGGACCTTCGCGCCGATGGTGGACATCGCCCGCGACCCGCGCTGGGGCCGCATCGTCGAGGGTGCCGGCGAGGACCCGTTCCTCGGAGCGGCGATGGCCGTGGCCCAGGTGCGCGGCTTCCAGGGCGAGGGCGTCGGCACCCCCGAGCGCGTGATCGCCGGCCCCAAGCACTTCGCCGGGTACGGCGCCGCCCTCGGCGGTCGTGACTACGACGAGGTCGACCTGTCCGACCACGAGCTGTGGAACGTCTACCTCCCGCCCTTCGCCGCCGCGGTCGAGGCCGGGGCGGGCAACGTCATGACGGCCTACATGGACCTCAACGGCGTCCCCGCCAGCGGCAACCGGTGGCTGTTCACCGAGGTGCTGCGCGACACCTGGGGCTTCGACGGGTTCGTGGTCAGCGACGCCAACGCCGTGCGCAGCCTGCAGACGCACGGCTTCGCCGCCGACCTCACCGACGCCGGGGCCCGCGGGCTGGCCGCCGGGGTCGACCTCGAGATGGCGATCACCGATCCCGCCTACGAGCACCTGCCGGAGGCGCTCGCCGCCGGCGCCGTCGACGAGGCCACGCTCGACGCCGCCGTCCGCCGGATCCTCACCGCCAAGCTGTCCCTCGGCCTCCTCGACGAGCCGTACGTCGACGAGGACCGGGCCCGCGAGGTGCTCGCCGACCCGGCCCACCGCGAGGTCGCCCGGATCGCCGCCGAGCGGTCGGCGGTGCTGCTGCGCAACGAGGGCGGCGTGCTCCCGCTCGACGCCGACGCGCTGGGCTCCGTCGCGGTCATCGGTCCGCTCGCGGACTCACCGCGCGACACCCTCGGCCCGTGGGTCTTCGACTTCGACCTCGACGAGACCGTCACGGTGCTCGACGGCCTGCGCGCCCGCCTGGGTGACGGCGTCCGGGTCGAGCACGCCCGCGGCGTGCCGGTCGTGCAGCGCGAGTTCGGCTCCATCTTCGACATGTTCGGCGGCAACACCCCGGTCGACCCGGACGGCTTCGAGGCCGACGCCGAGCTGGCCCGCGCCGTCGACCTGGCCCGCGCCAGCGAGGTCGCCGTCGTCGTCCTCGGGGAGTGGCAGAACATGATCGGCGAGCAGGCGTCCCGCTCCTCGCTCGAGCTGCCCGGGCGTCAGCTCGAGCTGCTCCAGGCCGTCGTCGCCACCGGCACCCCGACCGTGCTGGTGGTCATGAACGGCCGCCCGCTCGACCTGCGCTGGGCCGACGAGCACGTGCCCGCGATCCTCGACGTCTGGTACCCCGGCACCCAGGGAGGCGCCGCGGTCGCCAACCTGCTCCTCGGCGACGTCAGCCCCGGCGGCAAGCTGCCCTTCACCTGGCCGCGCACCGTCGGACAGGTGCCGATGGTCCTGGGCCACACGACCTCCCACGAGCCGGAGAACCAGGACCGGCGCTACTGGGACGAGCAGAGCACGCCGCTGTACCCCTTCGGGCACGGTCTGTCCTACGCCTCCTTCGCCTACGCCGACCCCGTCGTCGACCCCGCCGCGACGGACCCCGACGGCACGACGACCGTCACGGTCACCGTGACCAACACCGGTGACCGGGAGGCCGACGAGGTGGTGCAGCTCTACCTCCACCAGCGCCACGGGAGGGCCTCCCGCCCGGTGCGCGAGCTCAAGGGCTTCGAGCGGGTCACCCTGGCGGCGGGGGAGTCACGGCAGGTCGACTTCGCGCTCGGCCCGGCCGAGCGCCGCTACTGGAACGCCGCCGTCCGCGACTGGGTCATCGACTCCTCGGTGTTCGACGTCTGGGTCGGTGGCAGCTCCACCGCGGGAGCGACGACGACCTTCGAGGTCAGCTGAGCGTCGGCGACGGCGATCCTGCTCGGTTCGACCGCTCGCGCGTCCGTCGCACCCTAGGGTCGGCAGCATGCGCGACGACATCACCTTCGACTCGTACGGCGACGCCTGTCGCGGCTGGTTCTACCCGGCCCAGGTCGGCGCGCCCGGGGAGGGCGACGCCGTGGGCGCCGCCCGGCCCCTGTGTCGTCATGGCCCACGGGCTGGCCGCCGTCAAGGAGATGCGCCTCGACGCCTACGCCGAGCGGTTCGCCGCCGCGGGGATGAACGTCCTGGTCTTCGACTACCGGCACTTCGGCTCCTCGGACGGCCGGCCCCGCCAGCTGCTCGACATCAAGAAGCAGCACCAGGACTGGGGCAACGCCGTCGCCGCTGCCAGGTCGCGGCCCGAGGTCGACGCCGATCGGGTGGCGCTGTGGGGCTCCTCGCTCTCCGGCGGCCACGTCATGGCGGTCGCGCGCACGCTCGCGCCGGCCTGCGTGGTCGCGCAGGTCCCTCACGTCAGCGGCCCGATGTCGACCAAGGAGCTCGGCGCACGCGGGGTGGCCCGGCTGGTGCCCCACGGGTTGCGGGACCTCACCCGGGCCGTCCGCCGCAAGGAGCCGCACTACATCCCGGCGGCCGGACGCCCCGGCGACCTCGCGGTGATGACGGCCCCCGAGGCGATGGAGTACCTCGACCTCGCACCCGACGGCTTCGACGATCGCGTGGCGGCCCGTTTCGCGCTCGCCATCGGTCTCTACTCACCCGGACGAGCGCTGCGCCACCTCGACGTGCCGGTGCTGGTCCAGGTCGGCCTGCGCGACCGGACGACTCCGCCCCACCCCGCCATCGCGGCCGCCGAGAAGGCGCCCACGGCGCAGGTGAGCAGCTACGACGTCGGCCACTTCACGCCGTACACAGGGGAGATGTTCGAGACCTTCGTCGCCGAGCAGACCGCGTTCCTGCGCGAGCACCTGACCTGAACCGCTCGGGACCGCCTCGAACCACCGGGAGGGCCCGGGACGGCCCGGCCGGCTCACTCCTGCCAGGGGTAGAACGGCGGCATGTCGGTGGTCGTGCCGGTGAACCGCGGGTCGCGCTTCTCGCGGAACGACGCCACGCCCTCCTTGCCGTCGGCGACCGAGGTGTAGAACATCGCCAGCGAGTCGACGCGGTGGGCCTCGAGCGGGTGGGGCTGCGCGGAGTTGCGGTACATCATCTGCCGCGCCAGGGCGGTGGCCACCGGGGAGCGGTTGGCGGTGAACTTCCGGGCCAGCGCCTGGGCCGCCGGCAGCAGGTCGTCGGGCTCGTGCACCGAGCGGACCAGCCCGACCTCGCGGGCGGCCTCACCGTCGAGGATGTCCGCGGAGTAGACGAGCTCGAGCGCGCGGCTGATGCCGACGATGCGCGGCAGGAACCACGACGAGCACGCTTCGGGGACGATGCCGATCTTGCCGAAGACGAACCCGATGCGCGCCTGGGTCGAGGCCAGCCGGACGTCCATGGCCAGCGTCATGGTGGCGCCGATGCCGACCGCGGCGCCGTTGATGGCGCCGATGACCGGCTTGGTGCAGGCGTAGATGGCCAGCGTCACCCGGCCGCCGGTGTCGCGGACGCCGTCGCGGATCTCCGGCTCCTCGAGGCGGTCGTGCAGGTCGTCCATCGTGGGTCGCTGCGTCTCGTCGAGGCCGAACACGTTGCCGTCGACCGACAGGTCCATGCCGGCGCAGAAGGCGCGCCCTCGGCCGGTGACGACCACCGCGGCGACCTCGTCGTCGAGGCTGGCGCGCTCGAAGGCGGCGATCAGGTCGTGGGCCATCTGCACGGTGAAGGCGTTGAGCGCCTCGGGACGGTCCAGCGTGAGGGTGAGGACGCCGTCGTCGGCGACGGCGTAGTCGAGCGTCTCG
Organism: uncultured Actinomycetota bacterium; assembly: GCA_963790225.1. GTDB lineage: Bacteria > Actinomycetota > Actinomycetes > Propionibacteriales > Nocardioidaceae > Marmoricola_A. The sequence continues at coordinate 122,987 of CAWBNX010000003.1, forward strand.
TACCGCTCGGACGGGGACGCGGTGGACGCGCTGGTCTCGGTGGACATGCTCAGCCTTCGGTCGGGGGTGGTCAGGGCAGACCGGTGGGGGAGCACAGGTCTCGTCCGATGTCGTCGGTGCGGTCCTCGCGGATCGCCTCGAACATCTGCGGCGCCCGCTCAGGGTCCCAGTTGACGACGAGGTCGGCGATCGGAACCCCGCAGGTGAGGCCGTTCTTGCCGTTGACGCGCGTCATGGCGTAGGCGAAGCGAGCGGCGTCGACGGGGCCGGTGCCCTCGCTGACCTCGACCGAGCCGGCGCCGCCGAACATCACCCGCCAGTAGCGGATCGGGTTGACGAGGGTCTTCCACGAGACCACCTCGCTGGCCGATCGCGGTCACGACCTCGCGCTGGTTCTTGGCCCGGTCGATGTCGCCGTTGGTCTGCGTCTTGCGGGTGCGGGCGTAGCCGAGGGCCGTCTCGCCGTCGGCCTCCTGGCAGCCCTTGGGCACGTCCAGCTCGGCGTCGGGGTCCTTCAGCGCCTTGGTCGGGCAGATCTCGATGCCCCCGACGGCGTCGACGAGATCGACGAACCCGGTGAACCCGATCTCGACGTAGTGGTCGATGCGGATGTCGGTCTCGGACTCGATCGTGCGCGTGAGCAGCTTCGGGCCGCCCAGCGCGAACGCGGCGTTGAGCTTGTTGGCTGCCCTGGTCGGGGATGTCGACGACCGAGTCGCGGGGCAGCGACATGAGCAGGTTGGGCCCGCTGCCGGTGTGCAGCAGCAGGATGGTGTCGGTCCGCTGCCCCGCCAATCCCTTGCGCGCGTCGGAACCCACCACGAGGTACGTCGTACCGGGTTGGTCGTCGGGGCGGGCGCCGGCCGGCTCGGCGTCGACGGTGTCGACCGAGAGCCACGCGAGGACCGGGACCGCGACGAGGAAGACGAGCCAGGCGAGGAGGGCGACCACCAGCCAGCGGCCCGGTCGGCGGCGCCGGGTGCGGGTGCGCTTCTGCCGGGGTTCCTTGACGGGCTTGCGCGCGCTGGGCGGCGGGCTGCCGGGAGCGGGGGCGATGCTGGTCGGCGGGCCGTCGTCGCGGGGTGGCCGGCCGGTGCCGGCGCCCGAGCGGGGTCCGGTGGAGATGACCTGGGTGGCGTCGGGGTCGTCGGCCGGGGGTCGTCCCGCGCCGCCGGAACCGCCCTTCCCGCCGGAGTACAACCAGTCGTAGGAGCTGCCGTCGCCGTCCTGGTCACCGCGCCGGTCGTCGCGCCCATCCGCCATGGCGGTGACGCTACCGTGCCGCTCGGTCGCGGCGCGGGACATCCCCCCGCACCGCCGGACGCCCGGGTGGCCGGTCGCCGGCTCCCCGGCGCGCCGTGACGGCTGCGGTGCGTGTGACTGGTGATACTGCTCGGTACGCCGATTCCCGCCGCCTCTCTCGTGGAAAGGCCCGTCTTGCATGGCCCCCGTCACCTCCGGGTCGACCCGCACCCCGCCCTCCCGGACCCCCCGACCGGCGCGACCCGCGCACGCCGACCTCGCCGCCTACCGGGCGCGCGAGCTCGGCCGGGTCCGCTTCCGGCGGGCGCTCGCGCTGCTGCTGATGACCCTGCTGCTGCCCGGATCGGCGCAGCTGGTCATGGGGCGCAAGGAGATCGGTCGTCTGGCCGTCCGGATCTGGTTGACGTGCGTGGGCTCGCTGCTGCTCCTGGTCGGCGTCGGCTACCTGTGGCCGAGCGTGGTGTTCTCGCTGGCCGCGGACACGACCGTGCTCGCCGTGGTGCGCGTCGTGCTGAGCGTCCTGGCCGTCGGCTGGACGCTGCTGCTCATCGACGCGTGGCGGCTGGGTGACCCGCTCCGGCTGCGTCAGAAGCAGCGGCTCGCGATGGTCGGGCTCAACGGCACGGTGGTCTTCGCCGTGGCCGGGTCGCTGCTGTTCGCCTCGCACCTGGTCTCGGTCCAGCGCGACCTCATCACCACCATGTTCGGCGACGGCGCCGCCAGCGCAGCGGAGCACGGCCGCTACAACGTGCTGCTCATCGGCGGTGACGCCGGCGACGGACGGTGGGGCCTGCGCACCGACAGCATGACCGTGGCCAGCATCGACGAGGAGACCGGCCGCACCATCCTGTTCGGCCTGCCCCGCAACATGACGAGCTTCCCCTTCCCCGAGGGCTCCTCGCTGGCCAAGGCCTTCCCGCAGGGGTACGACTGCGAGACCTGCACGCTCAACAGCCTGGCCACCTGGGCCGCGGACCACCGCAACCTCTTCGCGGGCTCGCAGACTCCCGGCATCGACGCCACCATCCAGGGCATCGAGGGCATCACAGGCCTGAAGATCAACTACTACACGCTGGTCAACATGGACGGCTTCAAGAGCCTCGTGACCGCGATGGGCGGGCTGACGCTCAACGTCCGCGACCGCATCCCGATCGGCGTGCCGGTGGTCGACTACATCGAGCCCGGCGTGCGTCGTCTCAACGGCTTCCAGACGCTCTGGTTCGCGCGCTCGCGCGAGTCCGCCGACGACTACTCGCGGATGGCACGCCAGAAGTGCGTGATGAGCGCGATGCTCCAGCAGCTCAGCCCGCAGATGGTGCTGACCAAGTTCGAGGACCTCGCCACCGCCAGCACGCACCTCATCGAGACCGACCTGCCTGCGTCCGAGCTCGGCGAGTTCACCGAGCTGGCGCTCAAGGCCAAGTCGCAGAAGGTCGGCACGGTGTCCTTCGTGCCCCCGGCCATCAACACCGCCGACCCCGACATCGACAAGATCCACACGATGATCGAGCAGGCGATCGCGACGTCCGAGGCGCCGAAGGACTCCGAGGGCGGTGCCGGCCCGAAGAAGGGGCCGGGCTTCTCGAAGAAGGCCTCGGGCGCGAGCACCGGCGGCTCCATCGGCAGCCTCTCGAGCGGCTACGCCGCCAACCAGTCCGCCGACCTGTCCAAGGTCTGCTGACCGGTTCGGGCTGCGCGCCGTCTAGGGTCGCTGCGTGCCCTCGTCCCGTCCCGTCGGTGAACGCCCGTGAAGCGCCCGTGAGCCGCCCGTGAGTCGCATCGTCGCGGTCGTCGTCACCTGGAACCGGTCCGCTCTCCTGGAGCGCATCGCCCGGGCCGTCGACGCGCAGACCCGGCGCCCGGACCTGCTGGTGGTCGTCGACAACGCCTCGACCGACGACACGGCCGAGCTGTGCGAGCGGCTGGTGCGGGAGCTGACGGTGCCGGTCGAGGTCCTCCGGCTGACCCGCAACACCGGGGGAGCGGGCGGTTTCCACGCCGGGATGGCGCGGGCGCAGGAACGCGAGGCCGACCTGCTGTGGCTCATGGACGACGACGGCACCCCGCCGCCGGAGTGCCTGGCCGACCTGCTCGAGCACGTCGGCCGCTACGACTTCCTGGGGCCGGCCGTGGTGGCCGAGGACGCCCCGGAGCGCCTCTGCTTCCCGATCCGCGTCCCCGGGAGCGCGCGGGTGGTGCACGACCTCGCCGACGTGACGCGGGCGGCGCGCGACGGGCTCCTGGAGGACGTCGTGATCCCCTTCAACGGCGTGCTGGTCACCCGGGACCTGGTCGAGCGGATCGGGTTGCCGCGCGAGGAGTTCTTCATCTGGGGCGACGACGTGGAGTACCTCTGGCGCGCGCGGGCGGCCGGCGCCCGCGTCGCGACCGTGGTGGGCTCGCGTTTCCGCCACCCCGCCACCGACGACCTCGGGACGCCCATGGCGTTCGGGCGCACGACGTACAACCACTCGCCCTCGGACCTCAAGCACTACTGCATGGTCCGCAACAACGTCACCAACCTGCGCACGTACGTCAACCTGCTCGGGGTGCTCGCCTTCCTGCTCAAGACCGTGTGGTTCTACCTCTTCACGCGCCCGGACCCGGCGCGGCTGCGGCTCAGCGCGCAGGCGCTCGGCGCCGCCGTGCGCGCGACTTCACCGGCCACGAGAGGTTCCTGCGATGAGCGGAGCCGAGTCCGTGGCCGTCGTCGTCGTGACCTACAACCGTGCGGACCTGCTGCGCGGCCTCCTCGCGGGGCTGGCCGCCCAGGACCGGGCCCCGGACGCCGTGTACGTCGTGGACAACGCCAGCACCGACCACACGCCGCAGGTCCTCGAGGCGGCCCGCGAGGAGCACCCGGACCTTCCCCTGACCGCGACTCCGCAGCGAGGAGAACCTCGGCGGTGCCGGCGGCTTCCACCGCGGGGTCAAGAGCGGCCTACGACGCCGGTCACGACCGGATCTGGCTCATGGACGACGACGTCGTCCCGGCGCCCGACTGCCTCCGGGTGCTGGTCGCGCACCCCGGCCCGGCGCTGATGGCCGTGCGCGAGGACCGCGCCGGGCGGATCTGCGAGAAGGCCGCGACCTCCTTCGACCTCGTGCACCCGTGGTCGGTGCGGCCCAAGCGCGAGATGGTCGAGGACCGCTACCCCGAGCGGTCGTCGATGCCGGCGGAGGTGGCGCTGGAGAACGTCGCGTTCGAGGGGTTCATGGTCCACCGCCGCGTGGTGGACGCGGTGGGCCTCCCCGACCCGGGCTTCTTCATCTTCTACGACGACGTCGACTACGCGGTGCGGGTGCGGCGCGCCGGCTTCGGCATCCTGGCGCTTCGCGACGCGGTGCTGGTGCGCCAGCTGGACTTCGACCAGCAGCACGACATGACGTCCTGGAAGGGCTTCTACATGTACCGCAACCTCTTCGTGGTGCACCTGCGCTACGGCGAGAACGCCCTGGTGCGGCTCAAGCCGTGGCTGATCACGCTCGTCGTCGTGCTTCTCGCGCCGGTGCGCGGCGGCCGGGCGGAGGCGCGCAACGTGACGATGGCGCTGCGTGACGCGCCGCGCCTGGCCCGGACCAGCCCGCCGCGCGGATAGACTCCGGTCGGCCCCGGGCCTTCGAGCCTGCGCGCCCACCCCTGCTGTCCATGTGTTTGGAGCTCCTCGTGAACTATGACCTCGTCGTCGTCGGATCCGGTTTCTTCGGGCTGACGATCGCCGAACGCTGCGCCACCGAGCTCGGACTGAAGGTGCTGATCCTCGAGCGTCGCCACCACATCGGGGGCAACGCCTACAGCGAGATCGACGAGGAGACCGGTATCGAGGTGCACAAGTACGGCACCCACCTGTTCCACACCTCGAACAAGCGGGTCTGGGAGTACGTCAACCGCTTCACGTCGTTCACGAACTACCAGCACCGGGTGTTCGCGAAGTACCAGGGGCAGGTCTACTCGTTCCCGATGAACCTGGGCCTCATCAACCAGTTCTTCGGCACGAGCCACTCGCCCGACGAGGCGCGCGCGCTGATCGCCGAGCAGGCCTCCGAGATCGACACCGCCGAGGCCAAGAACCTCGAGGAGAAGGCGATCAGCCTCATCGGGCGCCCGCTCTACGAGGCGTTCGTCAAGGGCTACACCGCCAAGCAGTGGCAGACCGACCCCAAGGAGCTGAGCGCGGACATCATCACGCGCCTCCCGGTCCGCTACACCTTCGACAACCGCTACTTCAACGACGACTTCGAGGGCCTGCCCGTCGACGGCTACACCGCGTGGCTGGAGCGGATGGCCGACCACCCGAACATCGAGGTGCGCCTGAACACCGACTTCTTCGACGTCGCCGACGAGTTCAAGGGCACGGTTCCGATCGTCTACACCGGCCCGGTCGACGAGTACTTCGGCAACTCCGAGGGCCGCCTGTCCTGGCGCACCATCGACCTCGAGGCGGAGACCGTCGACGTCGACGACTACCAGGGCACCGGCGTGGTCAACGCCAACGACCAGGACGTGCCGTGGACGCGGGTGCTGGAGTTCAAGCACCTGCACCCCGAGCGCACCTACCTGCCGGGCAAGTCGATCGTGGTCCACGAGTACTCCCGCTTCGCCGACGAGGGCGACGAGCCGTACTACCCGGTCAACACCGCCGCGGACCGCGAGAAGCTGCTGAAGTACCGCGAGCTGGCCAAGAAGGAGCCGATGGTCCTCTTCGGCGGACGGCTGGGCACCTACAAGTACCTCGACATGCACATGGCCATCGGCGCCGGGTTGTCGATGTTCGACAACAAGCTGCGCCCGCACTTCGAGTCCGGGGAGACGCTCACCAGCGGCGGGGTCGACGAGGGCTGACCCCGCACTCCTGCGACGCATCCCGGCGCATCGCGACCACCCACCTCGAGGACGTCGTACGCCGCACCGAGGCGCTCAGGTTGACGAGTCCTCGCCAGTTTCGCGACTACACTCCTGTGACGTATGTGAAAGCAGAGACTCGAGAGTGCTGGAGTGACGTGTAGTGAAGAAGTTCTCCTGGACCCTGGGTGTGGTGCTCGCGGTGGCCCTGACGGTCGGGCTGACGACGGGACCTGCTGCGGCGTACCGACCTGAGAGCGGAGCGACGTTCAACGTCCCGAAGCCGTGGGGACGCAACGGCACCAACTACGCCATCGTGAAGTCGGTGGAGCGCGCGATCGCGCACACGCGGCCGACGAAGAACCGGCCCAAGCCGGTCATCCACATCTCGACCTACCTCATGGATCGCACCCGCAGCGCCGATGCGCTCATCCGCGCCTGCCGGCGCGGCGTCTCGGTGCGCGTCATCCTCGACGAGGAGATCAAGAGCAAGCCCTCGCGACGGCTCATGCGCGTCCTCAACGCCGACAACGTCCGCGACCGCAACGGCAACGGTCTGGCCGACCGCAAGCCGAAGCGCGGCCCGTGCGACACCAAGCTGAAGAAGAAGAAGAAGGACCGGGACGGCAAGGGCAAGAGGGGCAAGAAGGGCAAGAACAAGAAGGACGAGAAGCTCAGCAAGAAGGCCGAGAAGCGGAAGGCCGAGAAGCGCGCGGAGCGGAAGGCGGAGCGGAAGGCGGAGCGCCGCCAGGCCGCCCGCGAGCGTCTGAAGCGCAAGCGGGCGCCGTCGGTCACCTGGGGCAAGGACCGCAGCTACGTCAAGAAGTGCAAGGGCAGCTGCCGCGGGGCCGGCGGCAACATGCACAGCAAGTTCTTCCTCTTCTCCAAGACCGGCAAGACGCGCCGCGTCGTGATGGTGGGCTCCTCGAACCTCAACAACGGCGGTGCCGTCCTCGGCTGGAACGACATGTACACCATCGCGGACCGCAAGAAGTCCTACCGCCGCTACGTGCGCATCCACCGGCTGATGACCGAGGACCGGCGCGCCGGCGGGCGCAAGGTCGAGGTGCGTGACGGGCCCTACCTGAGCCGCTTCTTCCCGATGCGTCACGCCACCAAGCGCAACGACCCCACCATGCGTGACCTGAAGAAGGTGGGCTGCCGGACACCGCAGGGGCCGACCGCCGTCAACGTCTCGATGTTCTACTGGAAGGGCGCGCGCGGCAACTACATCACCAGCCGGCTGCTCAACCTGGCCCGCGAGGGCTGCAAGGTCTCGATCATCTACGGCGCCCCCTCGCTGCAGATGGCCGAGCGGCTGCGAAACGCCGCCCGGGCTCGGCTCATCAAGCTCTACGACAGCCGGTGGGACATGAACGGCGACGGCTTCAACGAGGTGAGGACGCACTCCAAGTACGTCCTCATCAAGGGTCGCTTCGACCGTGACCCGAAGTCGCGCCGCGTGCTGACCGGATCGCAGAACTGGGTGGCGGGCTCGCTGAGCCGCGGCGACGAGACCACGTTGAACATCTCGCGCAAGAGGGCGTACCGGCAGTACATCAAGCACTGGAAGCGCGTGAAGTCACACTCCCGGCGGCTCCCGTACCACTGGTGACCTCCGCCTGACCAGGGCGCCCGCAGGGCTGCGCAAGGGCGGCCCCGAGCGGCGCCCGGGCCGGGTGGGTCAGCTCTGGTCGGGGGTGACCACGGCGTCGGCGACGACGACGGGGTGGTCGGTGGCCCGGGAGATGAGGCCGCCGCGGGTGCGCAGGTGGCTCTCGAAGCTGAGATCCAGGGTGCCGAAGATCCAGTCGATGCCCAGGTCACGCGGAGGACGGCAGGGCCCGCCGACCGAGCCTCCGGCCGAGGCGCTCATCCTGCCGCCGCCCGTGACGCGGCAGAAGGCCTCGGCGCGCTCGTTGAAGTCGCCCATGAGGACGACGGGGTCGCCGGTGGCGGCCTTCAGGCGGTTGGCGAGGTTGACCTGCAGCGTGGTCCCGAGGTCGCGGAACCGCTCGTTCTGGCCGCGCTTGGCGTTGCTGGTCGGGTTGTGGATGTTGATGAACCACACGCGCTGGCCGGTCTCGCGATTCTCGAGCTGGACGTAGGGCATGGGCACCCGCTTGCCGCGGAAGTAGGGGCTCGGCAGGGTGCGGGCCGTCATCAGCTTCCAGACGTCGGTGCGCCACGCCACGGAGTTGCGCACGCCCTTCCGGCCGATCTGCATGCCCGGGTAGGTGTCCCACTGACCGCGCGTGCGGCTCAGGAACGCGTAGTTCTGGATCGGCTCGAACTCCTGCAGCCCCACGACGTCGACGCGGTAGCTGCGCAGGATCTGCAGAGCGATGCCCATGCGTGCCGGGCCAGAGGCGTAGCCGGTCTTGTTGCCGCCGCCGGTGGTGTGCGAATGACCCAGCACGTTGAAGCTCATCACCCGGAAGGCGGTGGGCACGACCTGCTCGGCGAGACTCTCCTCGACCGCGCTGGCCAGGTCCTTCTGCGACTCGTCGGTGCGCTGGGAGCTGCCGTCGGAGTCCTCGGCGTCCCCGGCGGCCCCGGCTCCTCTGGCGGACCCGGCCCCAGCGTCGCTTCTCGGCCACCTTCGCGGCGGCCCTCGGACGCCTCCGTCGAGCGCGGCTCCGACGATTGCTCCACGGAGGACGCCTCGTCGGAGAGGTCCTCGGCTCCCTCGGTCGTGCTGGCGCTGGGGGAGGGGGCGGTCGGCGATGCCGTGCCGCCGGCCTCGCGGCCACCGACGACACCCGTGGCACGTGCGGTCACCAGACCCAGCAGGGCGAGGGCGAGCAGGATGCCCAGCAGTGCCTGTCGTGAGAACGACGAGGCGTTGGACGCGTGCTTACCCACAGTGAGTGACCCTTCTTCGACGCACGACGTCGACGACGTCGCCGATTCCCGGCGTGACAACGACGTAAGCCGGCGCGAGTGACCGTCGGTGAGACCGTGAGTGACAGCGCAGCCGGCAGAACGTGCTCGAGTTTATCCGATCGAGACGTCAACGACAGGAAGAGACGACAGTCACGCACGACCCAGGCCGTGGGCGGGAGGGACGGTCCGGCGGCTGGGTTATCCTTCGCAGGTCATTGAGGGACTGCGGAACACGTCCGCTCCCTCGCTGCCGTCCCTGAGGGGGGAACCTCGTGCGTAGATCGCTGTCCGTCCTGATCGCTCGCGGTGCTGGCCTGGTCCCTGACCCCAGGCATCGCCCAGGCCGCCTACGAGCCACCGTCCGGCGGAACCTTCAACGTGCCCCGTCCGTGGGGCAACGACAGTGAGCGGTATCGCATCGTGCGCACCGTCGAGAAGGCGATGGATCGCGCCCAGGGGCCGACGGCTGCGCTGCCCGGACCCCACGATCCACATCTCGACCTACCTGCTCGACCGTCACCAGAGCGTCGACGCCATGATCGCCGCGTGCCGTCGGGGCGTGGCGGTGCGCGTGGTCCTCGACCACGACATCGTCAACCGCAACTCCAAGCGACTCATCAAGGTGCTGAACGGCGACAACGTCAGGCGCAAGGAGGACGGCACGTACACCCGTCCGCGGTCCGGTCCGTGCAACCGTCCGCTCCCCGGCGAGCGTCGGGTGGCCGACCGGCCCGCTGACCGACGCCCAGACCCGTGCCAGCGCGGCGGCCCCGACCGAGGCCTCGGCGACCTGGGGCGGCGACGGCAGCTACGTGAAGCGCTGCGACGGCAGCTGCCGCGGCGGCGGCGGCAACATGCACAGCAAGTTCTACCTGTTCTCGCGCACCGGTGCGTCCGAGAACGTGGTGATGGTCAGCTCCTCCAACCTCAACCGCGGCGGTGCGGTGCTCGGCTGGAACGACATGTACACGCTGAAGGAGCGGCCGCGCAGCTGGGAGAAGTACGTCGAGATCCACCGCGAGATGACCGACGACAAGCGGGCCGGTGTCCGCAAGGAGGAGATCGTCGACGGTCCGTACACCAGCCGGTTCTTCCCGATCCGGCGCGCGGGCCGACGCAACGACCCGACGCTGGAGGACCTGAACAAGATCGGCTGCCGCAGCGCCTACGGCCGCACCAAGGTGCACGTCTCGATGTTCTACTGGAAGGGCTCGCGCGGCGACTACCTCGCCTCCAAGCTGCTCAGCCTGGCTCGCAACGGCTGCCAGGTCAGCATCGTCTACGGCGCGCCGTCGGTGGACATCGCGACCCGGTTGCGTGACGCCGCCCGGCGCCACCAGATCAACCTGTTCGACAGCCGGTGGGACTTCAACAACGACGGCTACAACGAGATCCGCACCCACGCCAAGTACGTCCTGGTCAAGGGCAGCCTTCGGTGGGGACCGGTCGCACCACGTCGTGATGACCGGCTCGCAGAACTGGGTCTCCGGCTCGCTGTCGAAGGGTGACGAGACGACGCTGAACGTCGATCTCAAGTCGGCCTGGTCGCAGTACATGCGCAACTGGAACCAGATCCGCAACCACGCGCGCCGCCTGCCCTACAACCGCTGACGGCGCGTGTGAGCACTCCTGCGACCCCTCCTCGCCGGGTGGTCGTCCACGTCGGCGCACCCAAGAGCGGTACGACGTACCTCCAGCGCCTGCTGTGGCACAACCGCGAGGAGCTCGCGGGTGCCGGGGTCGGGGTGCCCGGCGACCACCACCGCGAGATGTTCCACGCCGCGATCGAGGTTCGCGGCGTGGCGCGACGGTGGGGGATGGACCGCGAGGCGCTGGCGGGCACGTGGGCCGGGCTGTGCCGCGAGGCGCACGAGTTCGCCGGCACCATGATCATGAGCCACGAGGTGCTGGCCGCGGCGTCGGCGGAGCAGGTGTCGGATGCTCTCCGCCATCTCGAGGGGCTGGAGGTGCACGTCGTCTACACCGCTCGTGAGGTCTCCCGCCAGCTGGTCTCGGAGTGGCAGGAGAACGTCAAGAACGGCAGCACGAAGAGCTTCGCGCAGTTCAGCCGGCAGGTGATGTCCGACACCGAGGCCACCGACCACCTCTTCTGGCGCCACCAGAACCCACTGGACTCCCTCGGGCGGTGGGGCGCGGACCTGCCGCCGGAGCGCGTGCACGTCGTCGTCGCACCCGTCGGCGGCAGCGATCCCACCGAGCTGTGGCGTCGCTTCGCCGCCGGGTGCGGTCTCGACCCGGGCGTGATCGCCGATCCGGTCCTCACCGACACGGCGAACCAGACCCTGGGCATGACCCAGGTGCGGCTGCTGCGGCGGGTGGTGGAGACCCTCGACGGGCGCATCAAGCAGCCGGAGTACGCGCGGATCGTGAAGCGTCTCTTCGCCCAGCGCGTGCTGGCCGGGCAGTCCTCACCCCGACCGACCTGTCCGCCCGATCTGTACGAGCCGCTGCGCGCGCTGTCCTCGTCGTGGATCGAGGGGATCCGCGAGCGCGGCTACCGCGTGCACGGCGACCTCGTGGAGCTGCTGCCGTCGGCGCCGCCCCACGGGGGCGCCGCGCCGGACGACGTGCGCGTCGAGGACGAGCTGTCGGTGGCGGCGGACGCCATCGCCGAGCTGCTCCTCGAGGTCTCCCGACGCACGGCTCCCCGCAAGCGGGCGGGTGCGCAGGCCGAGGGGACGTCCCGGTGCGGGACCCGGGAGCGGCCGACCAGCAGGCCCGGGCGGCCGGGTCCGCCGGTCGGGTGCGGGCCGCGCGCGCCCGGTGGCGCCGACGGGTCGGATCACTCGTTCGCCGCGCGCGGCGCCGACGCTGAACGACGCCGTGCGCGAGGCGGCACGGGACAGCGGTCGCGGGTGCGGCCACCGTTAGGGTGAGCGGGTGTTCCGTTCCCGTCGCGCGCGCCGCTCGCGCGTCTTCCTCCACGTCGGCAGCCCGAAGACCGGGACCACCTTCCTGCAGAACGTCCTGTGGACCCAGCGAGACCTCGCACGCTCGCAGGGTCTGCTGCTGCCGCAGGCGCGCTTCCACGACCACTACCTGGCCTCGCTCGACGTGCGTGGCCTGGCGGGACGTGCCCACCACCCGCCGCGCGCCGTGGGCATGTGGGACCGCATGGTCGCCGAGGCGGAGTCAGTCCGGCGACGACGTCCTGATCTCGCACGAGCTGTTCGCCGCCACCACGGCCGAGCAGGCCCGCCGGGCCGTCACGTCCCTGGCGGGTGCGGGGGAGGTCCACGTGGTGCTGACCGCGCGGGACCTCGTGCGCCAGATCACCGCGGAGTGGCAGGAGCACGTCAAGCACCGCTCGTCGGTGACCCTGGGGGAGTTCGTCACCTCCATCCGCGACGACCGGGAACGCACGAGCTGGTTCTGGCAGGTCCAGGACTTTGCCTCCGTCGTGGAGCGGTGGCGCGCGGACCTCCCGGCCGACCGGGTGCACGTCGTGACGGTTCCTCCCGCCGGGGCCTCGCCCGGCCTGTTGTGGGAGCGCTTCGCCGGTCTGCTCGGCCTCGACCCGGACGCCTTCGACACCGAGTCCTCTCGCTCGAACACCTCTCTGGGCGCCGAGCAGGCCGAGCTTCTCCGGAGGCTCAACGTGGGCCTGGGCGACCGACTCCCCCTGCCCGGTCCCTACCCGGGCGTCGTCAAGGACGTGCTGGCCCACCGGTTGCTCACGGCCCGCAAGGGCACGCCCCTGCGGCTGGTGCCCGACGACGTCAGCTTCGCCGTGCAGGAGTCGCGCCGGATCGCGGAGCGGCTGGACGTGCTCGGCGTGCACGTCCTCGGCGACCTGCCCGGAGATCGTCCCCGACGAGGCAGTGGCGCGCGCCGCCGCCGCTGCCGACGCCTACGCGGCGCCACGCGACGAGGTCCTCCTCGAGGAGAGCCTCGAGGCGGTCACCGGGCTGCTCCAGGCCCTGGCCGGGCGGCGCGGGCAGCGCCGCTTGGAGGAGGAGCACGCCGCCCTGCGGGACGCGCCCGTGCGCTACCTCGCTCGCAGCTACGTCCGGCAGCACCCGCGCCTGGCCGGGGCTGTGCGTCGCGTCCGTCGCCGCTGACCCGATCCGACCGGGGCCGACCCCGACCGGCACCGGTTCGCGACCGGTTGCGCCCGCCTCGGTGACCCGCGCCGCTGCGACCGTGATGCGTCGCGCCCAGCATCGTCTGATGTGGCTGTTGGTGTTTGAGTGACAGCAGGGGTAGTACACCCGTAACGTGCAGCAGGACATACCGCATGAAGAGGCTCATTGACGGTAGCGACACGGGATGAACGGGAAGTTCTTATGACTGGTCTTCGACTGTGCCACCACCGCGGACGCGGCCCGAGCAGCCGAGCGCGCCGTACGCCGCTCCGCCTGGCCGTTCCGCTGGTGGCCTCGTTGGCGATGGCCTGGTCGGTCCTGCCCGCTCACGCCGTGCCGAGCGCCGGGCAGTCGACGACCACGGAGCTCGACGCTGACGCCGACCCGTCGCCGGGTCTCGCGCCTGGGGACGACCCGGAGACTCCCGGTTCCACCACCGAGAGCGACCCCGAGGTCACGGACACGACCGGGACCACCGCGGTCGAGCGCCGTCGGGGCCGGCGCTCGGTCATCAAGATCGCCACCTTCAACGCCGCGGCCTTCCAGTCCAACAAGCGTGCCGTGCGCGACGTACGACGTCTCGCCCGCTCGGGGATCGATGTGATGGGACTGCAGGAGATGGCCAGCGCCAAGCGCCGCAAGCGGGTCCACGACAGGTTGGTGGGGTGCCGCGGCTGCGCGTGGGCCCAGCACGTGCCGAGCGGCGGCGCTGTCCGCGCGAGCACCCCGATCTACTGGAAGCGGGGGCAGTACAAGCTGATGAAGCGCGGGGCCGTCTTCGTCAGCCCACCGACGCGCGTGGGGAGCGCGGGAGCCGGCCCGGCCCGGATGAACGCGAAGTACATCTCCTTCGTCCGGCTGCGCGACCGCGGCACCGGGCGCACCCTGTGGGTGCTGAACAACCACGCCGTGCCTTCGGTGCAGGGCAGGAACGGCGGGGCCAACAAGAGCAAGCCGGCGCGCCTGCGTCTGTACAAGAAGCACATGATCAAGCTGCAGAAGCTCGTTCGAGAGTGCTCCCGCAAGGGCGGACTGGTCTTCGCCATCGGCGACTTCAACGTCAACTTCCGCACCGACCGGAGGCAGCGGACGCACCGTTTCCCCTCCTACCGGTTGGGTCGCGTCGGCCTGCGCAACAGCTTCGGCGCCCTGGGGGAGCCGGCGCTGGGCACCCACTCTCTCCGGGGCGGGAGGTCGACCCGGCTGATCGACCACGTCTGGTTCACGCCGCGCCGGGCCCTCACCCCGACACACCAGCGGGTGCTGCGCGGCTACCGCTCGGACCACCGGCCGGTCAAGGTCAGCTTCAAGTCGCGCGCCGGGCGCCGCTGAGCACTGCTGAGCACTGCTGAGCACTGCTGAGCACCGCACGGCGCTCCCCGCCGGAGAAGCCGCACGCGCTCGGTACCCTCGCGAGGTGACACCCGACCCGAACCCGTCGTCCCGTTCCGATCGCTCCCCCCGGCCCGCGCCGCCGAGCACCGCCCCCGTCTACCTGGTGGGCAGCAGCGGGCACCCGAACTACGGCGAGGAATTCGCGACCGCAGCATGGTTGCGTCACCTCGCCGAGGCCCGGCCCGAGACTGAGGTGTGGCTGGACTGTCCGAGCCCGGCCATGGCCTCCCACCTGTTCGCCGGTCTGCACCCGCGGCTGCGGGTCACCGACTCCCTCTTCCGGCTCGCCTGGGAGACCACGGAGATGGACCGTGCGACGGCTGAGGAGCACGTCGTCGGCCGCCTCACCGACCTGGGGACGCCGCGCTACGACCTGGGGCTGCTGACCGCGCGCGAGGCAGGGACGGTCCACCTGCTCGGTGGTGGCTACCTCAACGGCATCTGGCCTCACCACGGGCTGCTGCCCCGGATGGCGCTGACCCTCCGTGACCTGTCCGGCGCCCGGCTGGTCGCCACCGGCCTCGGGCTGATGCCCGTGGACGAGGAGTCCGACGTCGCGACCGCGCTGTCCGGGTTCGACCACGTGAGCCTGCGGGACGCCCCGAGCGCAGAGCTGCTCGGCCGCCGGCCCGGGCCCGCCGACGCCTTCCTGGGTCTGGACACGCTCCCGGGCTTCCAGAGCGGCGGCTACTCCGCGGACGCAGCGAGCTCCGACGTGTGGGTCTGCATCCAGAGCGACCGCACCACACCCGAGACCTTCGAGGCCGCGATCGAGCAGGTGCGCGCGTGGCTGGGGTCGGACGAGTGCCGCGGCGCGCGCATCCGCTACGTGGAGTGCCTGCCGGGCGTGGACCGCATCGCCTTCGACCGGTTGGGTGACCTCGTCGCGGAGGAGGACTTCCTGCCCTTCGCCGACGTGTGGCGCCTCGGGATCCCCTTCGCCCAGGACCAGCGGTGGATCACGTCGCGGTTCCACCTCCACCTCATGGCGGCAGCGTGCGGTGCTCGCGGCACCGTGCTGCCTCTGGGGGACTACTACGCGGTCAAGCACGAGTCGCTGAGCGCCCTCGGCACCGGCTGGTCGGTCACCGAGCCCGGTGACGCGACGCTGTCCTCACCGGCCCGTTCCCTGCCCTTCCGTGCCGCTGCCGTTCGCCAGCACCAGCTCAAGCAGGACGAGGCGGCGTCGCTCTACCCTTCCTGAGACGGCTTCGGGGACCCCTCGGGTCTCGCGCCGGCCCGATGAGGGTCGCGCAGGACCTGACGCGCGCGGGTGCGGACCCCGGCCCGCAACGGGCGGTCCTCGAAGACCTTGACCTTGGCCCGCAGCGCGTCAAGACGACGACGCTGCATCGCCACGGTGGCCCGGTTGCGCTCCACCTTCTCGGTCAGCCGCTCCTGGGAGCGCTCGAGGTCGGCGATCTTCCGCTCCAGCTCGCGCCGCTCCTGGAGCAGCCCCACGACGCCGTCGAGGCTGGCCGCCAGGAGACGGTCGGGATCCAGCTGCGAGGGATCGGTGACCTCGCCGGACACGATCTGGGCCTGCAGGTCCTCCAGGTCGCCCACCACCGTGACCCCGCGCCCGGCGATGACCTCCGCCTGCTCGCGGGACGCCTCGCGGGCCCACTCGTGCTGCTCGGGCGGCAGGGCCAGGCGCGACTCCTGGGAGCGTCTCGCGGAGAGGATGCCTCGAGCCACCACGTGCTTGACCAGGCGGATGTGCGCCTCCTTGCCGAAGCCGGCGCCCCGGGAGACCTCGTTGAGGCGGCGGACCACCTCCGTGGACTCCACCCCCAGGGACTCGTTGTGACGGGGGAGCGCCGTGCCGTAGTCGCGCGCGGGGATGCCCAGGACGTCGGCGAACCGCTCCCAGAGCAGCTCGGAGGGGCTGCCCGCCGGGGGGACGGTCACCACCACGAGGTCCTCCCGGGGCACCTGGGTGCCCCAGGTGTCGAGCATGGCTGCCATGTCCTGCTTGGGCCAGAACCGGTTGCCCGCGTCGTTGGCCCGGGGGTCCTCCGCGGTGACCCCGGCGAGGAACTCCCCCCAGGTCCAGCTCTTGCGGTTCTTGACGGTCTCCTGCCAGGCGGAGGGGAGCGTGCGAGCGATGTCGCGGACGGTGAAGACGACCGTGACCCGGGAGGGGCGGAGGTCACCGACGATGCGCTCGACCTGCTCGGCGTCGGCGGCGCAGAGCCACTCCATCGAGACCACCGCGTCGCCGGGCCAGGCGTGGACCTCGTCCACCAGCCGCTTCCACGACCCTGCGGCCTGCGCGCCGCCGCGCGACATCTGCCGTACGTCGCGGGTCGCGTTGACCTGCAGCCCCCAGCTCCGTCCGGGGAACAGCAGCTGCTCGGTGCTGGCCAGGGCCTCCTTGTGCGTGGCCAGCACGCGCTGGATGTAGGTGGTCCCGCTCTTGGGCAGTCCCACGTGCAGGAAGACGGTCTGGCTCATCGTGCGTCCTCTCGGGTGCTCACCGTGTCGTCACCGAGCGCCGCGGCCGGGCCGGACCATCGCGCCACGATTCGACACACGTGCGGGTCCTCGTCGTCCATCGTGGCCATGCCCAGGCCCTCTTCGCGCCGCTCGACCAGCCCACCGAAGCTCTCGATCCGTGCAACGAGCTCGTCGGGGTCGACGTAGTGGGAACCGTGGTCCGGAAAGAGGTGGTGACGCTCCTCGTCCTGCTCCGTGCGGAACTCGAGGAAGAGCCGTCCGCCGCGACGCAGGGCCATCGAGGCGAGACGCAGGACGTGGTCCTGACCGGCAGGCTTCAGCGCGTGCATGAGGAAGCGGCCGTAGAGGTCGACCGGTTCCTCGGTGCGGCTGAGCTGGGCGCCGAGGGTCAGCACCGCCCGGAGGTCGTAGAGGTTGACCAGACGGAACCGCGCGTCCATGCCTTCGCTCATCGCCGCGCGGCGCCCCAGCCGGATCGGCCGCGTCGCGAAGTCGATGCCCAGCACCCGGCGACCGTGCTCGGCGCCGAAGAAGAGACCGTCGCGGTTGGAGCCGCACCCCAGGTCCACCAGGGGGGCTGAGGAGGGGTACTCACTCTGCACCCACCTGGCGAACGACGTGGCTGCGGTGGGCACCACGTCCAGGGACTTGTTGTAGAAGCCGTCCCAGTGCTTGCGATGGCTGTTCAACCCTCCGAACCAGCCCATGATGCGGCGCTTGAGCCATCGGGGGGTGTCGTACTTGAAGGACGGGTCCGGGATTCGCCAGTTCTCCCCGTAGGTGTGCGCCAGCATCAGGTCGGGGTTGCGGGGCGCCGGCACCTCGCGACCGTGCAGGGTCACCGTCGTGAGCGGGACCACCTCGTCCATCGGGATCGCGAAGCCGGTGTCGGAGGGCATGTAGACGATGCCGTCGACCCAGTTGGCGGTGAAGACGTCGACGTAGCGGAACCCGCCGCCGCTGAGGGTCATGCGGACGTTGAGCCGTGTCCCGGAGCCTCGGCGCACCCGCCAGCCGGCGTCGAGCAGGGCCCGCTCGACGCGGTAGCCCTCGCGGACCACGTCGACCGGGAACGGCTCACGGCTGACGTAGGACACGTCGAGGTCGTTGTCGTGGCCGATGAGGGCGCCGTCGCGCACGGCACCGAGCAGCGTGCCGTAGCTGACGAACGCCGCGACTCCCGCCCTCTCCTGCAGGTCGCTCAGCAGTCGCGCGGCCTGCTGGACCAGGTCGTCGACCACGTCGGCGCCCTCGGCCGACAGCGGTCGGGTCAGCCGGCCCCACTTGTCCAGCACCAGGCCTTGGCCGTCGGAGTCGGTCACACTCACGGTCCGGTCGTGGTCGCCGGCGAAGACGTGGTGGGTCTCGACGTGGATCTCGCCGGTCACGTGGTCGCGGAGCACGACGTCGGCGTGGCCGACGAGGTGCTTGCGCAGCGCTGGCGGCCACGGCGCGACCAGCACGCCGCGTCGGGTGCGTGCGTCCCGCTCGGGCAGCAGCGACCAGACGTGCACGCCGTTGACGAGCACGTCGTAGGTGGTGTCGGGGTCGACCGTGACCGGCAGCTGGAGTCGCTGGGCGTTGACGATCGCGGGAGGGTCGGTCGCGGGTGTCATGTCCTGGTCCTCATCCGTCGTGCCGCCCGGCGGGCCAGCGAGCGGGCACCGCGCCGCGAGAGCCGGGTGAGACGTCTGCCGCGGTTCGGAGCGGGGCGGGGCTCGGCCTGAGCCTCCTGGGTCAGGTCGCGCACGTCGTGGATCAGCCGGTCGATGGCGCGCAGCGCCACGTCGAGCTTCTCGCGGTCCGTGACGTCACCGGGGTTGGGGAGCAGCACAGCGTCGGCGGGCGGAACCAGGTCGGCCAGGTCACCGACGACGGGGTAACCGCGTCGACGGAGGACCCGTGCCGCCTTCCTCGACAGCTGCGACAGCTGCGCCGCGTGCTCGGCGCGCGGGCCGAACTTGGGCCCGTTCTGGGGCACGAGGATCTCGTGGCCGAAGTACTTGCGCACCCACCGGTGGCGCACGGGCCCGTCGAGCAGCTCACCGGTGAGGTACGGCTTGAGGTCGAGCATCAGCGCGGCTTGCGGAGCGCCGAGCGACTCGTTGGGGTGGCTGACCTCGAGGTCGAACCCGGTGTCGTCGAGGTTGACCGCCTCGCACCAGCGCTGCCACAGCAACGGCCGCGGCGCCCCGGCCGGGGGCACGGTGACGACCTGCACGCGGTCGCGCGGCACGACCTTGTGCCAGCGGGACAGGATCGCCGGCGCATCCTGGGAGCGCCAGCTCCACGCCCCCTTGATCTGCCGGGCGAAGGCCAGCTCCATGAAGTCGTCGAGCGACTCCTCGCCCGGCATCTTCAGCCACTCCTGCCACACCGCGGGAAACTGCCGGACGTAGTCGCGCACGGTGATCACCACGTGCACCTCGGCGGGCGCCAGCGCCTGGACCACGGCCCGGGCCTCCCGGGTGCTGGACATGCTCAGGAACTCGTGGGTGATGATCCCGTCACCGTCCCAGGCGGCGAGCTCGGAACGGATGCGGTCCCAGGCCGGCTGGGCGGCGGGCACGCGCCGGTCGGCCCCGCGGATCGCCTGGCTCGCGTGGTAGTGGTCCATGCGGTTGCTGCCGGGATAGAGGAGGCCGCGCTCCCGCATGAGGCGACGGTTGTGCCACATCGTGGTCTGCAGGAACGTCGTGCCGGTCTTCGGCAGGCCGATGTGGACGTAGACGCGTCGCGCCACGGGGGCGGACCTCCTTGTGCTCTGGGGGGCGGGCGACCCGTCCTCCATCGGGGGCGGACGGGTCGGAGGTGCTCAGAGGTGGTCGGCGTACCTGTCGAGACAGGCCTGGAGCTTCTCCTCGTCACGCTGTGCCACGGGGACGAGCAGCTCCTGGACGATGTCGGTCAGCTCCGCCAACCGGCGGTTCAGCCGTCGGGCCTCCTGCATCTCCTCCTCCAGGGTGCTCACGCGCTCCTGGAGCTTGCGCATGTCGGCGCTCCGCGCCATCTGTCTCATCTGTCCCAGCCTCGTCACGGCAGTCGTCTCCTCGTCTCGGCCCGGACCGCCTCGGGCCCGGCGTCGCAGGACGCAGCGGCGTCCGGAATGGCGGGGGACGTGGTGGGGCGGTGCTCCCCTCGGGTCAGGGTAGCCTGGGCGCCGCCGTGATGACCCTCCACCGAGGCGGGTGTCGCGGTCTCGAACTCGATGAAGGAGATGCGTGTGATCGGTCTGGTCCTGGCGGCAGGCGCAGGGCGTCGGCTCCGCCCCTACACCGACACGCTTCCCAAGGCTCTGGTGCCCGTCGACGGCGAGACCACCATCCTGGACATCGCGTTGCGCAACTTCGCCGCGGTCGACCTGCGCGACGTGGCCGTCGTGGTCGGCTACGCCGCCGACGCGGTCGTCGAGCGCAAGCAGGCGCTGGAGGACGCCTACGGCGTACGTCTCACCCTGGTGCACAACGACAAGGCCGAGATCTGGAACAACGCCTACTCGCTGTGGACGGCGCGGGAGGTGATGGCCGACGGCGCGCTGCTGGTCAACGGCGACACGGTGCACCCGGTGACGGTGGAGGAGACCCTGCTGGCCGCTCGTGGCGCCGGCGAGGACGGTCCCGACATGGTGCTCGCGCTCGATGTCGCCAAGAAGCTGGCCGAGGAGGAGATGAAGGTCCAGCTCTCCGACGACGGGCTGCTGCGGCGGATCACCAAGCTCATGGACCCCGCGACCGCGCACGGCGAGTACATCGGTGCCACCCTGATCGAGGGCCGCGCGGTGCCGGCGCTCGCCGACGCGCTCGAGGCGACCTTCACGCGCGATCCGGACCTCTACTACGAGGACGGCTACCAGGAGATGGTGGACCGGGGGCTGGACATCGCGACGGCCCCGCTCGCGGCCGACACCCAGTGGGTCGAGGTCGACGACCACGTCGACCTGGCGCGCGCCCGGGAGATCGCGTGCCGGTACTAGCCCGGATGCTGGCCAGCCCCCTCTTCGTCGACATCCGTCGGGGCGCGGTCGAGGACCTCTCGGACCTGCTGCACGAGCGCTACATCTCCGCGACCGGTGCGGTCCTGGTCGCCGTCGGCCCGTCCCAGGGGCAGGAGATCTGGCGACGCATCGCCGACTCCCTGCCGGAGGCCGAGGTCTTCGAGGTCGCCGACGCCAGCCTCGCCTCGGCGGGGGAGCTGCAGCAGGTCCTGGGCCGGCGCAGCTACGACGCGGTCGTCGGCATCGGCGGTGGGCGCACTCTCGACGTCGCGAAGTACGCCGCGACGCGGGCGGCGGTGCCCATGGTGGCGGTCGCCACCAATCTCGCCCACGACGGGCTGTGCTCACCGGTCGCCTCGCTCGAGCACCCCCATGGCAAGGGCTCCTTCGGGGTGGCCCTGCCCCTGGCCGTGCTCGTCGACCTCGACTACGTCCGAGCTGCCCCGCCACGGCTCGTCCGGGCGGGGGTCGGCGACGTGGTGAGCAACCTGTCGGCGCTGGCCGACTGGTCGCTGGCGGCCGAGCACCGCGGCGAGCCGATGGACGGCCTGGCCGCGGCCTTCGCCCGCACGGCCGCGGAGGCCGTCATCCACCGCACCGACGGCATCGAGGACGAGAGCTTCCTGGTCTCGTTGGCCGAGGCCCTGGTGCTGTCGGGGATGGCCATGTCGGTGGCCGGGACCTCGCGTCCGTGCAGCGGTGCGTGCCATGAGATCGTGCACGCCGTGGACGCGATGTACGGCGTCTCCGACCACGGCGAGCTCGCCGGTCTGGGGGCCGCCGTCGCCACCTTCCTGCGAGGCGACGACACGATGCTGTCCCTCATCCTGAGGTGCCTGCGTCGCCATGGCCTGGCCACCACCGCCGCCGACGTCGGCCTGACGTCGGAGCAGATGCTCGCCGCGGTGATGGCGGCGCCCCAGACCCGACCCGACCGCTACACGATTCTCGAGCACCTCGGACTCGACGAGTCGCAGACCCGCGAGCGGCTCGCGGCCTACGAGGAGCGGGCCCGGGTGACCGAGTGATCCGGGTGCGGCCCACCGGCCCCGCCGCGTCGGTGCAACCGGCCCGCGAGGGTCGGCGCTGCTAGATTCGCCCTGTTGTCGTCTGTCGAAGCAAGCCTTGTCTGGAGAAATGTGAACGTGACTGAAGCCGCCGCTACGCAGCCGACGAGTGAGGCGGTGAGTAGTGGTTTCCGCGTGGTCCAGCGCACCATCATGCGAGCCGACCAGGAGCTCGACGTCCGTTCTCTCTACCTGGCCGGGGTGTCCGGCTTCAGCGGTGGCGGCGGACCCTCCCGCCAGTCCGGCGCCGGTCACGACGAGGGTTCCGACGAGGCCGCGCCGACGACGTCGGAGACCGACAAGATCATGGGCCACGGTCGGGTGACCGACTCCGGCCACACGGTCATCGAGGCAGAGCACCGGCTCACCTTCGGCACCTACTTCAACGCGTTCCCGGCCAGCTACTGGCGACGGTGGACCGACTTCGACTCGGTCACGCTGAAGATCCGCGCCCGCGGCGACGGCTCGGTCATCGTCTACCGCTCCACCTCGAAGGGCCACGTCGTCCGGGCCAGCTCGGCCACCGTCGACTCCGCCGAGGCCGCGGACGTCGAGATCGTCCTGCCCCTCAAGCCGTTCATCGACGGCGGCTGGTACTGGTTCGACGTCGAGGCCGGTGACTCCGAGATCGTCATCGAGTCGGCCGTGTGGGGCTTCGTCGCCGACCGCACCGAGTCGAGCACGCTGACCATCGGGATCACCACCTTCAACCGCCCCGACTTCTGCGTCGCCCAGCTGTTGAACCTCGGCCAGGACCCCGCGGTGCTGGAGATCCTCGACGAGGTCATCGTCGTGGACCAGGGCACGCAGAAGGTCATCCACAACGAGGACTTCGAGCGCGCCGCCGAGGCGCTGGGCTCGAAGCTGCGGGTCATCGAGCAGCCCAACCTCGGGGGCTCGGGCGGCTTCTCCCGCGCCATGAGCGAAGGCGTGTCGCGCGGCGACTCCGACTACGTCCTGCTGCTCGACGACGACGTGGTCTGCGAGCTCGAGGGGGTCCTGCGGGCGGTGGCGCTCGGCGACCTGGCGAAGCAGCCGGTGCTCGTCGGCGGCCAGATGTTCAGCCTCTACGACCGCTCGGTGATGCACGCCTACGGTGAGGCCATCGGCACCTGGCGCTGGTTCTGGGGTCCGGCTCCGGCGACGGTCCACGGCCACGACTTCGCCCGCAAGTCGCTGCGCTCGACGAGCTGGCTCCACCGCCGCGTCGACGTGGACTACAACGGCTGGTGGATGTGCCTGATCCCCACCCGGGTGATCCGCGAGATCGGCCTGTCGCTGCCGATGTTCATCAAGTGGGACGACGCCGAGTTCGGGTTGCGCGCCCGGGAGGCCGGCTACCCCACGGTGACCATGCCGGGTGTCGCGGTCTGGCACGTCCCGTGGACGGAGAAGGACGACACGCTGGACTGGCAGGCCTACTTCCACGAGCGCAACCGCCTGATCTCGGGCCTGCTCCACTCGCCCTACGAGCGCGGTGGCCGGCTGGTCGTGGAGAGCCTGGAGAACCACGTCAAGCGGCTGATGTCGATGCAGTACAGCACCGGCGAGACCATCCTCATGGCGCTCTCCGACGTCCTGGAGGGCCCCGAGCGGATGCACCGGGACATGTCCTTCCGGCTCAAGGAGCTCCGAGCGCTGCGCGACCAGTACCCCGACGGGCAGTCCTCGGCCGACCTCGACGACTTCCCGGCACCCCGGTTGAAGAAGCCGCCGCGGCGCGGTCGCGGTGTGCCCAACCCCGGGGACACGGTGGGCAAGGTGAAGATGGCGGTCACCGGCCTCGTGCGGCAGCTCACCCCGACACGCCCGCTGGCCCAGGAGCACCCGGAGGGGATCGTGCCCCACGTGGACCAGCGCTGGTACCGGCTGGCTCACTTCGACTCGGCCGTCGTCTCGACCGCGGACGGCGTCGCCGCCTCCTGGTACCGCCGCGACACCGCCGAGTTCCGGGCCCAGCTGGCTCGCTCCACCGCCATGCACAAGCGGCTCTACCAGGAGTGGCCGGAGCTCGCGCGCCGCTACCGCGAGGCGTTGCCGGAGCTGACGTCGCCGGAGAAGTGGAAGCTGACCTTCGAGGGCCTCGCCGACGACGAGTTCGACGCCGGGCTCCCGAGCGGGCCGGTTGGGGAGGGCATCACCCGCTCGTGACGCACATCCCCGTCGATCACACCGTCGACCCCGACCGCGTGCCCGACGCCCCGATGGTGGCTCCCGGACCCACCGGCGGGCTCGTCGACGTCTTCCGGCGCCGCTACCTGCTGAGGCTGCTGGTCCGCAAGGAGATCCAGGCGCGCTACAGCGGTTCGTTCCTGGGGATGTTCTGGTCCTACGTCCAGCCCGCTGCACGCTTCGCCGTCTACTTCTTCGTGATGGGCTACATCCTGGCCCTGCACAAGGACGTCGAGATGTTCGGCATCCACGTGTTCGCCGGGCTGGTGTTCGTCCACTACTTCACCGAGACGTTCGGCGCAGGCACCCGCTCGATCGTGCGCAACAAGGCGATCGTCAAGAAGATGTCGATGCCCCGGGAGATGTTCCCGGTGGCCTCGATGCTCGTCTCGGCCTTCCACGTCGTGCCCGGGCTCGTGATCCTCACCGTCGCCGGGGTCTTCGTCGGCTGGACGCCCGACCCCGTCGGACTCGGCGCGGGGCTGCTCGGCTTCGCCATCGTCGGGGTGTGGGGCACCGCGGTGGCGCTGCTGTTCAGCGCCGCCAACGTGTTCTTCCGCGACTTCGGCAACATCGTGAGCACCCTGACGATCTTCGTCACGTTCTCCTGCCCGATGATCTACCCCTACAGCATCGTCGACGAGCGCTTCGGTGGCGCGGCCCAGTTCTACCTGCTCAACCCGGTCGCCGAGGCGGTGCTGCTCAACCAGCGCTTCTTCTGGGTCGGCTCGACGTCCGACCCCGAGGCCACCATCGCCGAGCACATGCCCGACAACCTCTTCGCGCTCGGCTTCGCCCACCTGGGGGTCGCCGTGGTCGTCCTCGTCCTCGCGCAGGTCGTGTTCGGCCGGCTCGAGAACAAGTTCGCGGAGCGTCTCTGAGATGACCGAGTCGATCGTCGTCGAGAACGTGAGCAAGCAGTTCACCCTGCGCTTCCACCGCACCCTCAAGCAGATGACCGTGGCCATGGTGCGGGGGCAGGACGTCAGCAACCGCTTCCTGGCTCTCGACGACGTCAGCTTCACCGTCGAGCAGGGAGAGTCGATCGGCCTCATGGGGCTCAACGGATCGGGCAAGTCGACGCTGCTGAAGATCATCAACGGGGTCATGCGGCCCGACACCGGCTCGGTGCGCACGCGTGGTCGGGTGGCCGGTCTGATCGCCACGGGAGCGGGCTTCCACCCGCAGCTGACCGGTCGCGACAACATCTACCTCAACGCCGCGATCCTCGGCATGACGGAGGCGGAGACCAAGCGCAAGTTCGACGACATCATCGACTTCGCCGACATCGGTCGTCACCTCGACACCCCCGTGGGGCACTACTCGTCGGGCCAGTTCTCCCGTCTCGGCTTCGCGGTCGCCGTGCACACCGAGTCCGACATCTTCCTCGTCGACGAGGTGCTGGCGGTGGGGGACAAGCCCTTCAAGAAGAAGTGCATCGCCCGCATGGAGGAGATCAAGAAGGAGGGGCGGACGCTGTTCTACGTCAGCCACTCAGCACCCTCGGTCAAGCGGATGTGCGACCGGGTGCTGGTGCTCGAGAAGGGGGTCCTCGGCTACGACGGACCTACCCGGGAGGGGATCCGTCACCTCAAGTACGACAACGAGCCGGACGACGTGAACACGGACGAGGAGAACGACGACGACGACGCCGAGTACGGCGCTGACATCTGAGTTACACGGTTGTTGTTTACGTCGGGCTGACAAAATACAAGGGTGTAGTTCGGGCGAACTCATTGCGGTCCTCTGTTACTGGTGTGACTGTTGTGAACACCTGAGATCGAGTGAGCCGCTGGGAGACCCCTCACGATGCCCGACATGCGCCGTCGTATATCCGTGCTGTGCCATCACACGACCGTCCTCGCGGCGCTCACCGCCGTCGGCCTGTCCACGGTCGGAGTGGTGGAGCTCGAGGTGGTCCCCCCCTCGGGCGAGGAGGCCGCGGGCGCGGGCGCAGCGCCGGGGTCAGGCGCCTTGTCGCTGGTCTCCGCCGCCCCGGTCGAGCCCACCGTGCGCTCGGTGCCGCTCGTCGACCGGGCGACCCGGGCGAGGCGCGACGCTGAGCTCGCCGGTCGCACCAGCGGCCCTCTGGTGGTGACCAGCGGAGCCGAGAAGGCACCCGGTTACGCGACCGTGGGCGTCACCTGGACAGGCGGGCAGCCGCTGACCGAGGACGACGTGGAGGTCACCGTCCGCACCCGGGGGGCCGACGTGTGGTCGCCGTGGCAGGAGATGCACGTCGACCCCGACCACGGCCCTGAGCCCGCCGAGGACGACGCGGAGGCCCGCGGCGGCACGGACGCCGTCGTGGTGGGCGACGTCCAGCGTGTGCAGGCCCGGGTGACCGTGCTGCAGGGGGAGACCCCTACCGGGCTCGAGCTCGACATCGTCGACCCGGGGACCGAGCAGGAAGCTGCCTACGAGGCGCCGGCCATCGACACCGCCACGCTCGACGCGAGCGGGGCGGCGCTCGACCGGGGGGGCGTCGAGCGAGCCGAGTGCGGCCCTCAGCGCCACCGCCGTCAGAGACCGCCGGCGTCAGTGCCCCGAAGCCGCAGATCTTCTCGCGCGACCAGTGGGGCGCCGACGAGTCCCTGCGCGACCGCGGGTCGCTGCGCTACGGCGACATCAGCGGTGGGTTCGTCCACCACACGGTGAACGCCAACGACTACAGCCGCGACCAGGTCCCCTCGCTGCTGCGTGGGATCTACGCCTACCACACGCGCTCGCTGGGCTGGAGCGACATCGGCTACAACTTCCTCGTCGACCGCTTCGGTCGCATCTGGGAGGGGCGCTACGGCGGCGTGAGCCGACCGGTCGTCGGCGCGCACACCTTGGGCTACAACGAGGACTCCTTCGCCATGTCGGCGATCGGGAACTTCGAGACCGCCCAGCCCACCCAGGACATGCTCGACGCCTACGCGGCACTGTTCGCCTGGAAGCTCGGCCTGCACGGCGTCAAGGCCGACGACACGGACGTGGTCGTCGCCGGCGACCACTTCCAGGCCATCAACGGCCACCGGGACGCCGGCTCGACCGCCTGCCCGGGGCGCTACCTCTACGCGAAGCTCCCGGAGATCCGCCGGGCCACCGCGGCGCTCCAGGGCGGCGAGCCGCCGGTAGCGCCGGTGACCACCACGGACCGTGACGCGGACATCTCCGGGAAGCGCTGGCCCGACCTCGTGGCCCGCGATCCCCGCAGCGGCAACGCCGTCGTCATCCGCACCGGAGGACAGCTGTCCTTCGTCGACACCGATGCCACCGGGTCCCGACCTGTCCGGCTCCGACCTGGTCGCGGCCGCAGGCGATCTCGACGGCGACGGCGCGGGCGACGTGGTCGCACGCACCCGGGCGACCGGAGAGGCGCGACTGCTGCGTGGTGACATCGGCTCCGCGCGCCTGGCCGCGGCGGAGCGCACCTACACCGACTTCGCTCGCCTGGACCAGCTGACCGGGACCGGTGACCTCGACGGTGACGGGAACGGCGACCTGGTCGGGCGCAACCGCAACGGGGCGCTGCGGCTGTTCCCCGGGAAGGGCAACGGCGGCTTCGCCGCCCCGGTCACGCTGGTCCGTGACTGGTCGCGCTACGACCTCACCTTCGGTGCGGGGGACCTCGACGGCGACGGCAAGCAGGACCTGATGGCCCGTGACGGCGCCGACCTGTTCTGGTTCCCGGGCTCGGGGCGGGCGACCCTGGGTGACCCGCGCCCGGTCGCGGGGCGCTGGGACCGTTACGACCTGCTCAGCGCACGCGGTGACGTCACCGGCGACGGTCGCGCCGACCTGGTCGCACGGGCCGCTTCCAGCGGTCTGCTCTACGTCCTGCCCGGCGACGGCACCGGGGCGCTGGCGCCCCGCCTCGGCGGCTTCTCCGGCTTCGCCGGGGCGCGCTGGCTGGGAGTGGCCGGCCAGCTGGCGGGCTCGCGCCACCCCGACCTCGGCGTGCTGGGCAAGGGCGGCACGCTGCGCGTGGAGCGCCACACCGGGCGCACCAACCTGGCGGAGCCGAGGGACACCGGCATCGCGCTCGGGAGCATCGACCTCCTGCTCAACGTCGGCGACTGGGACGACGACGGTCACGGGGACTTCATGACCCGCCGCACGAGCGGGGCGATGATGCTCTACCGCGGTCGGGGCCGTGACACCTTCGCCGCGCCGGTCAAGGCGGCGGACGGCTGGGGCGAGGTCGAGCTCGTCGCTCCGCTCGGCGACGTGACCGGCGACAAGAGCCCGGACCTGGTCGGCCAGTTCCGGGGCAAGCTGCGGGTCTACCCCGGTGACGGTCGGACGGGCCTCCGCCGGAGCGTGGTGTCCTCCGACGCGGTGCAGGCCGACCGGGTGGTCGGGGTCGACACCTGGGGCGGCGACCGCCTCGCCGACGTGGTCCTCAGGCGTGCGGACGGGTCGTTGGAGGTGACGAGCCTGCTGGGCACCAACCGCCACGACGGCAGCCGGGTCGGCAGCCGGGCCGACCGCTACGACTGGGTGCTGGGTCTCGGAGACGTCGACGGACGAGGCCGGTCGGACGTCGTCGCGCGCCAGCGCTCCTCCGGCGACCTGTGGCTGCTCCGCGGCACCAGGGACGGCTTCACCTCGCGGTGGCGCCTGGGCAGCGGCTTCGACCGCTACGACCTCGGCGGCTGACGCGGCGGCCGGTCAGCCCGGCCAGGGGGTGGCCCGCTCCGCGGCCGCCCGCTCGGCGAGCCGGTCGGGCCCGGCGGCGTCACCGTGGCGCACCCAGACGGTGCCGGCGCCGGACAGCAGCGGGCCGAGGAACGCGCCGAGACCGGCGCGCGAGGTCGGCGGGAGCCCGGTCAGCAGCCGGCCGGTCACCTCGACGGCCTCGGCCAGCAGGTCCTGCTGCGACCACGAGCCCGTCGCGTCGACCCAGGCCAGATCGGCCGGCTCGGGCGGATCGGAGGGGACGAACAGGTCGGGCTGGCTCCACACCACCTCACCGAAGTCGACGACCCCGGCCGGCAGGGCCGGCAGCGGTGGACGGAACCGACCGGCCATGGGGAGCAGCGACAGCGCCACCACGGGCACGCCGGTGGCGGCGTGCGTCCGCCACGTCCTCGGGACCGCACACGACGAGGTCGACCTGACCGACGCGTGACCGGTCGTCGGTCACGACCGCCCCGATGCTCCACAGCGCCCCCAGCCACACCGGGCCGAGCCAGTGCGTCGGGAGGTCGACGAGGACGGTGCCGCCTCGCTCGACCATGAGCTCGTCCTCGAGCAGGCCGGCAGTCTTCGCCACCCAGTTCGCGTAGGTGACCACGGACAGCTCGACGCGCTCGCCCGTGGCGTCGTCGTAGAACGTGACCAGGGGACGGGACCCGTCGGTGCGCAGCTGGTGCTCCAGGACGCGGCGGAGGTCGGCGGCGGGGAACGGTCGGGACACCGCGCCAGCCTACGCACGTGGCAGGATGCCGCCGTGCCCGCGCTCCCGCCGCCGCCCGCTCCGCCGCCGTCGCCGCCGTCGCCTCCGTCGCTCGCCGCCTCGGCCGGCGCCGGACCCGGCGCCCCGCCCGGACCGACCGGGCCCGACCGGCTGGCTCCGGAGGCCGTCATCGTCGCCGGGGGTTTCGGCACCCGGATGCTGCCGCTGACCGAGCGGCGTCCGAAGCATCTCCTCGAGGTGGGGGGCGTCGCTTTCCTCGAGCACCAGATCGGCAAGCTCGCCGCTGCCGGCGTGGCACACGTCGTGCTCGCGACGTCGTACCACGCCGACCTCTTCTTCCCCGTGCTCGGCGACGGCAGCCGGTACGGCGTCCGCCTCACCTACGTGACCGAGGACGAGCCGCTGGGCACCGGCGGGGCGATCCGCAACGCTGCCGACGCGCTGTCGCCGGAGCCGGGGCGTGCCGTGGTCGTCCTGAACGGCGACGTGCTGTCGGGCCACGACCTCGCCGGTCAGCTCGCCGACTTCGACAGGCCGCGGGACGGCCGCGTCGTGGACGTCTCGCTGCACCTGGTCGAGGTGTCGGACGCCCGCGCCTTCGGATGTGTGCCGACCGACGCCACGGGGCGAGTCGAGGCCTTCGTGGAGAAGTCGGGCGACCCGGTCTCGAACCAGGTCAACGCCGGGTGCTACGTCTTCCGCCGCCACGTCGTCGCGGCGATCCCTGCCGGACGGGTGGTCTCGGTCGAGCGGGAGACCTTTCCCGGCCTGGTCGATGACGGTGCGCTCGTCGTCGGGTGGGTCGAGTCGGCCTACTGGCGAGACGTGGGCAACCCCGACGCGCTCGTGGCGGCCTCGCGCGACCTCGTCCTGGGCGCCGCGGACAGTCCCGCGGCCGTCCGGGCGCCTGCTGCGGCGTGGACGGACCCGGAGGCCCGGGTCGACGGGGCGCTGGCCGACGGCACGACGGCGTGTCGCGGAGCAGTGGTCGAGGCGGACGCGGACGTGCGGGGGTCGGTGCTCATGGCTGGTGCCTTCGTCGGTCGGGGGAGCGTCGTGGTCGACTCCGTCCTCGGTCCCGGCGCGCGCGTCGAGTCGGGCGCACGCGTCCACGGCGCGGCGGTCGGCGACGAGGCGGTCGTCGCTCCGGGCGCCGTCGTCGGAGTCGGGGCGCGCATCGCGTGCGGCGCCCGGGTGCCCTGAGGCGTGCTGCCGGGTGCTGCCGGTGCTGCCGCGTGCTGCCGCGTGCAGGGGGTGCGGCCGGGTCGTGCCGTCAGCCCAGCGCGGCGCCGTACAGCTCGGAGAGGAAGCCGGCCCCGCCGAGGAACGCGGCGAAGCGCAGGGTGCGCCCGACCGTGCCGACCAGGATGAAGGTCGTGAGGTTCATGCGCAGCTGGCCCGCGAGGACGGCGACGATCGCGAACGGCGGGAAGCCGCTCACGGCACTGGCGAAGAGGAGCGTGGCGCCCAGCACCGGCCGGTCCTGGGTGCGGCTGCGCCACTTCTGCAGGGTGGCCCGACCCTTGGGCGTGTCGACCCGCTTGGCGATCCACGGCCACTTCAGGGCGTTGGCTCCGAGGTAGTACCAGACCACCTTGCCGACCATCTGGCCGACCCCGGCGATGGTGGCCAGCAGCCAGATCCCGGTGGAGTCGCGCACGGCGGCGAGACCCACGAGGTAGACCTCGACGTTGATCAGCGGTACGAGAGCCGACGCCACGGACACGCCGAAGAGGACGAGTGCCTCACGCACGGCGCTGACCCATGGCCCCGAGTCTACGGAAGCGCCGGCGCCAGCACCGCACCCGCAGCGTCCCGCGCGTCCACGCGCCAGCCGTGGGCGGCGGACACCGCCGCGAGGACGATCTCCGCGCGACCCAGGGTCCGTTCGTCGAGCCCGGTCAGGTCGATGCGCACGACCCCGGCCGGGTCGCCCTCACCTGTCCGCTCCGTGCTGTCACCGGGGACGGCTCGGCTCCGGGGACGAGCGCGCGAGGCAGGTGCGCAGAGCGGCGACGAGCTCGTCCGCCGGCGCCGGGCCGCCGAACCCCGGGTGACCGGAACCGCCCGAGGCCCCCGGCGAGCCCGCGGAGAGGGCAGCGAGCACCGCCTCGCGGGCGCCGAGGCCGAACATGTCCTCGCGCTCCGGGCGGACCAGGGCCGACGCGCCGGGCCCGTCCTCGCCGGGAGGGAGCACCAGCCGTGCCAGGCCGCGGACCACCGACAGCGGACTCATCGAGAGCTTGCCGGTGGCCAGCTCGGCCGCGCCGGCGATCTCGTCGGCGACGGCGGGCAGCGTGACGGCGAGGAGGTTGCCGTAGCCGTCGACCAGGCCGGCGTGGTCCTCGACGACCCGGAGGCCGGCGGCGCCCACCGCGATGTCGGTCTGGCCCACCCGCCAGGCACGTCCGGCGGTGTCGGTCACGACGACGCCGACGTTGACGCCGTGCCGATCCGCCAGGGCGCGGCGCAGGTGCCGCGCCGAGGCGTCGGGGTCGAGGGGCAGCAGGACGTGGCGCCCGGCCGCGACGTTGGACGCGTCGATGCCGGCAGCGGCCATGACGAGGCCGTGACGGGTCCGGGCGATGGTGGTCGGGCCCCGTCGGGCCACGACCCGCACGGTCTCGTCCGCGAGCGCCTCGTCCTTCGGGCGGTCGGTGACCCGTCCCTCGGCCTTGCTGACGATCTTGCTGGTCACGACGACCACGTCGCCGTCGCCGAGCGCGACGCCTGCCAGCAGGTCCGCGAGGACGGTGCCCTCGGCGACCTCGCCCACGTCCGGCACGACGTCGACGCGGAGAGGAGTCGCGGTCACCGCCCCACCAGCTCCAGCGCGGCCCTGGCCATCGCCTCGGTGGCCACGTCGTCGGTCATCATCAGGGGCACCGCGCGACACCGGACGCCGCCCGCCTCCACCCGCTCAGCGGCGTCGCCGTCGGCGGTGTCGACCAGCCAGGCGTCGAGCACGCCGTCGCCCGAGCGTGCGCCGTAGTGTGCTGCGACCCCGGCGGCCGAGACCTCGATGCCCACCCCGGTCATGAGCTGCTCGGCCATGCCGCGGACGTGGCGCCCGGCGACGATGGGGGAGAGGCCGACAACGGGCGCCGGGCCCGACCGCAGCGCGTCCCGCAGGCCGGGCACGCCGAGGATGGTGCCGACCGAGACGACCGGGTTCGAGGGCGGCACGACGACGACGTCGGCCCGCGCGATCGCCTCGAGCACGCCGGGGGCGGGCGTCGAGCGGTCGAGACCGACCGGGACGACCCCGCGCGCGGGCACCTGCGCCCGCAGCCTCACCCAGTACTCCTGGAAGTGGATCGCGCGCCGCCCGGAGGGCTCGGAGTCGTCGTCGACGAGCACGTGGGTCTCGACCCTGTCGTCGGTCATCGGCAGCAGGGTCACCCCCGGCTGCCAGCGCCGGCACAGCGCGGCGGTGACCGCCGAGAGCGGGTAGCCGGACTCGACCATCTGGGTCCGGACGAGGTGGGTGGCCAGGTCGCGGTCGCCGAGCCCGAACCAGGTCGGCTCGACGCCGTACGCCGCCAGCTCCTCCTTGACCCGCCACGACTCGTCGGTGCGTCCCCAGCCGCGCTCGGCGTCGATGCCGCCGCCCAGGGTGTACATGACGGTGTCGAGGTCGGGGCAGATCTTGAGGCCGTGGAGCCAGAGGTCGTCGGCGGTGTTGGCCACCACCGTGATCTCGAGATCGGGCACCCGGCGCAGTCCGCGCAGGAACGTGGCACCGCCGACCCCACCCGAGAGAACGGTGCATCGCAGCGGTCCGGACATCCCTTATCACCCCTTCCAGGTGGGCGGCGAATTTCGCCGTATAACAGATCTGGTGTTGACTTTCGTGGTACGACAGGCGTGTAATTCCCTCAGTGTCATTCACGACGTCACGTGACAGCAGCCGGCATCCTTCCCCAGGACCTCGCGATCTGGACTGCACACGTTACGGACCTCGGATGCGACAGAGGGAAGGCAACCAGGGAAACAGTCGAGACCTTCGGGGGTCTCACGGGTTGAAAGGCGAGGACACATGCGGGAACTATTCGTGCTGGACACGGAACAGAGCGAGACCGAGGAGCTGGGCTGGCAGGAGCGCGCACTGTGCGCTCAGACCGACCCCGAGGCGTTCTTCCCTGAGAAGGGCGGCTCCACCCGGGAGGCGAAGCGGGTGTGTCTCACCTGCGACGTCCGGGGTGAGTGCCTCGAGTACGCCCTCTCCAACGACGAGCGCTTCGGCATCTGGGGCGGCATGTCCGAGCGGGAGCGGCGCAAGCTGAAGAAGGCCGCGGTCTGACCTCCGGGTCGACCCGGTCGTCTCCTCAGTCGTCCTGCTCGCGCGGGTCGATGTCCTCGGGCTGGCGTCCGAGGAGCTCGGCCACCTGCTCGACCAGGACGGTGTAGACGAGCGCCCCCAGGTCGGCGGGCGTCTCGCACCGCAGCTCGATCGGTCGCCGGAACAGCACCACCCGGCTCGGTCGACCCCCGGCGCCCGGCACCAGCGACCCGAGCGGGACGGTCGGCGCGCTCCAGTCCGCCGGCATCAGCGGGGTCTCCTCGATCGCGAACTCCACCAGACCCAGCTCCGTGCTCCACCGCGCCTCGAGCGCCCCGAGCACGTCGAGCACCACCTCGTCGAAGCGGTCCCGTCGGCTCGGCCGTCGCGGCGGGCCCTGCGGCGTCAGCGGCCCCGCGAGCACCGCCGGCCCGCGCATGCCCCGCCCGTGCCGGTCGCGGCCGTGGGACGACGGAGCCGGACGCGGAGTCGGACGGAGCGGCACGAGGTCGGACATCCCGCGAGCCTAAACCGAGGGGTCGCCCGCAGGTTGTAGCGTCAGCGACGTGAGTCCTGCGCGCCGTTGCTCCCGGACCGCCTGTCGGCGTCCGGCCATCGCCACGCTCACCTACGTCTACGGCGACCAGACCGCGGTCCTCGGCCCGTTGGCCACCTACGCCGAGCCGCACGCCTACGACCTGTGCGAGGAGCACTCCGAGCGGCTCTCGGCCCCTCGGGGCTGGGAGGTCATGCGGCTCGCGCCGGACCCGGACGCGCTCGGTCCCAGCACCGACGACCTGCTCGCCCTGGCCGACGCCGTCCGCGAGGCCGCACGCCCGGTGCCACCCGCGCCTCCGGTCGCCGCCGTGCAGGGCCGCCCGTCCGGCCGCCCCGACCACGGCCGACCCGGCGAGCCCGTCCGGTCGTCCCGTCGGCCCGGACCACCCGAGCAACCCGGCGCCTGAGAGTGGTCGTCGCGGTCACCTGCGCGTCCTGCGTCCGCTCGCCGACTGATCCTGGCGTCCGGCCCTGGCCCGGCGTCGGGGTGCTTCGCGCGCCAGTAGGGTGCCGCCATGCGCCCTGCTCCTGACCCCCACCTGGTCGCGGCGGTGTTCAAGGCCTACGACGTCCGCGGCCTGGTGCCGCAGCAGATCGACGCGGGTCTGGCCCGCGCCACCGGCAACGCCTTCGTCCAGGTGGTCCTCGACGGGCCGGACGGTCCCGGCGGGCGGAGGGTCGTGGTCGGGCACGACATGCGACAGAGCAGCCCCGGGCTGGCGGAGGCGTTCGCCGACGGCGCGCAGGACGCCGGAGCCGACGTCGTCATGGTGGGACTGGCCTCCACCGACCAGCTCTACTTCGCCTCCGGGTCCCTCGACGTGCCCGGCGCGATGTTCACCGCCTCGCACAACCCGGCGGCCTACAACGGCATCAAGCTCTGCCGCGCCGGAGCGGCCCCGGTGGGGCAGCAGACCGGCCTGGACGAGATCCGAGACCTCGTCGCAGCCGACTCCTACCGAGAGGCGCCGCAGCGCGGGTCGCGGTCCGAGCAGGACGTCCTCGACGCCTACGCCGACCTCCTGCTCACGTTGGCGCCGGTGCCGGCACGCCCGGGCCGCCGGCTGCGGGTCGTCGTCGACGCCGGCAACGGCATGGCCGGGCACACCGCCCCGGCGGTGCTGGGCCGGCTCGACCTCGACGTCGTGCCGCTCTACTTCGAGCTGGACGGCACCTTCCCGAACCACGAGGCCAACCCGATCGACCCGGAGAACCTGCGGCACCTGCAGGCGGCCGTGCGCGCCGAGGGCGCCGACGTCGGTCTGGCGTTCGACGGCGACGCCGACCGCTGCTTCCTCGTCGACGAGCGGGGCGAGGCCGTGGACCCCAGTGCCGTGACCGCCCTCATCGCCTCCCGGGAGCTGCTGCGGCACCCGGGCGCCACCGTCATCCACAACCTCATCACCAGCCGGGCCGTGCCGGAGATCGTGCGGGAGCGCGGCGGGGTCCCGGTGCGCACCCGGGTGGGCCACTCCTACATCAAGGCCACGATGGCCGACACCGACGCGGTGTTCGGCGGCGAGCACTCGGGGCACTTCTACTTCCGCGAGTTCTGGCGCGCCGACTCCGGGATGCTGGCCGCGCTGCACTGTCTGGCGGCGCTGGCCGAGCAGGAGCGAGCGCTGAGCGGGCTGCTCGCGGAGTACACGCGCTACGCCTCGAGCGGCGAGGTCAACACCGAGGTGCCCGACCAGGCCACCGCGGTGGAGCACGTCGAGGCCACGGTGGGCGCCGAGGCGGGTGTCGAGGTCGACCGTCTCGACGGACTGACCTTCACCCACCCCCACTGGTGGTTCAACCTGCGCGCCTCGAACACCGAGCCGCTGCTGAGGTTGAACGTCGAGGCCACGGACGGGCCGACGATGATGGCGGTCCGTGACAGAGTCCTCTCGATGATCCGCAACCAGGAGGCGTCATGACGCACGACCACGGCCTGCCGGGACTGCCGCTCGACCCGCGTCTGCTCGAGCTGCTGCGCTGCCCGGCCTGCCACGCCGCGCTCGAGCCCCCGGCGCGCGAGGAGCTCGCGTGCCGCGGGTGCAGCCGGGTCTACCCCGTCCGCGACGGGGTGCCCATCCTGCTGCTCGACGAGGCCCGCACCCGAGCCTGACGGCCCGGGCCGGCGAGAGGAGACGCACGTGGCGGAGTGGTTCGACGAGTCCCTGCTCGACGACGGCGACACGCTGGCCCGCGCCGACGCGACGCTGAGGTCCCTGGCCGAGGCCGGCAGCCGGGTGCGGCGCGAGGCGGTCGCGGCCGCGGACGCCGTGGCGACGGCCGTCGCGGTCAGCCGCGACGACCGGCCCCGTGCCGTCATCGCAGCCGGTCCCGACTCACGCCTGCTGCGCGCCGTTCTCGAGCCCGCGTGCCCGGTGCCGTTCGTGGCCTGGCCGAACCCGGGCCTGCCCGGCTGGACCGGGCCCCTGGACGTCGTCGTGATGCTCGCCCCCGACGGCGGTGACCCCGGCAGCGCCAGCGCCGTCGCCGAGGCGGTCCGACGCGGGATGCCAGGTCGTGGTCGCCTGCCCGGCCGAGTCCCTGGTGGCCGAGCACGCGGCAGGTCGCCACACGACGATCATCCCGACCGCCTCGCGCGACCAGCTCGCTGTCGCGGTGGTGATGCTGCAGTTCCTCTCGCGCGTCGACCTGGGCCCGCACACGGACCCGGAGGAGGTCGCCACGGCCCTCGACGACGTGGCCGTGGCCTGCTCGCCGCACCGCGACCTCGCGGTGAACCCGGCCAAGATGGTCGCGATCGCCCTGGCCGACTCCACCCCGCTGTGCTGGGGCGGCTCGGTCCTCGCCGCCCGCGCCGCTCGACGCGTCTCCGAGGCGGTCCGGCGGGCCAGCGGCCGGACGACGGTGGCCGGCGACGCCGAGCACCTGCTGCCCCTGGTGGCAGCCGCGCGTCCGCACGACGTCTTCTCCGACCCCTTCGCCGACCCCGACGGAGACCCGGAGCCGCCGGACCGTCGACCCATGCTGCTCGTGCTCGACGACGGCGCCGAGGACCCGACCGTGGTCGACCAGCGCGGCCGTCTCACCGCGGAGGCCGACGAGCGTGGCGTGCGCGTCGAGCTCCTCACCTGCGACACCGGCAGCGAGGTCGCCCGCTACGCCTCGCTGCTCGGCCAGGGCCGCTACGCCGCGGCCTACCTGGCGCTCGGCCTCGGCCGCATCGGTCGTTGACGAGCCGTCCACGCGCGGGAGCCGGCGCTCGCTACCCTGAGGACGTGACCCCGTCCCCGCGCCCCGCGTCCCTCCCGCCCGCTCCCACCCCGCTGCGCGCGCGATGAGCGCAGGTCTC
Source organism: uncultured Actinomycetota bacterium (assembly GCA_963790225.1). Taxonomy (GTDB): domain Bacteria; phylum Actinomycetota; class Actinomycetes; order Propionibacteriales; family Nocardioidaceae; genus Marmoricola_A. The sequence continues at coordinate 160,727 of CAWBNX010000003.1, forward strand.
TTCGGGCTCCTCGACGACGTCGCCGCGCTGGCCCGGCTGGCCGCGGCGTCGGTCGACGACATCGGCGCGGCCGCGGGTCGCGCGAGCGTCAAGGCCGCCGGCGTGGTGGTCGACGACACGGCCGTCACCCCGCAGTACGTCCACGGCGTCACCGCCGACCGCGAGGTGCCGATCATCCGGCGCATCGCCACGGGCTCCCTGCGCAACAAGCTGCTGGTGATCCTCCCGGCGGCGCTGCTGCTCAGCCAGTTCCTGCCGTGGGCGATCACCCCGATCCTCATGCTCGGCGCGACCTACCTCTGCTACGAGGGCGCGCACAAGGTCTGGGGCGCCCTGGGCCGACGCCGCGGGGGCCCCGACGGCCCCGACGGCCGCGACGGGCCTGGCGGTGCAGCGCACGGGGGAGCGGCCGCCCACGACGACCCGGTGGCCGCGCAGCCCTCGGAGGACGAGGTGGTCAAGGGCGCGATCCGCACCGACTTCATCCTGTCGGCCGAGATCATGGTCATCGCCCTCAACGAGGTCTCCGACCAGCCCTTCCTCTCCCGCGCGGTGATCCTGGTGGTGGTGGCCATCGGCATCACGCTGCTGGTCTACGGCGTGGTCGCGTTGATCGTGAAGATCGACGACGTCGGGCCTGCACCTCGCCGAGCGCTCGTCGGCCGCCGCGCAGCGCATCGGCCTGGGGCTGGTGCGGGGGATGCCCATGCTGCTGCGGGTCATCTCGGTGGTCGGCATCGCCGCCATGCTCTGGGTCGGTGGGCACATCCTGCTGGTCGGGGTGGACGACCTCGGCTGGCACGCGCCGTACGACGCGGTTCACCACGTCGAGGAAGCGGTGCACGACGCCGTCTCGGGCGTCGGCGGCGTGCTGGCCTGGATCGTGAACACGCTCGCCTCCGCCGTCGTGGGAGTGCTGGTCGGTTCCGTCGTCGTGGCCGTCATGCACCTGGTGCACAAGGTCAGGGGCACGGCGCTCGCCGCTCACTGAGGGCCGGCGGCCACCGGGAAGGTAGTCTGGGCCCGGTATGCGCGGGAGATCCCGACGAAGCGCAGATGCGCCGCACACCCACCCCTGTCACACCAGAGGAACCCTTCATGGACTTCAAGGTTGCCGACCTGTCCCTGGCCGACTACGGCCGCACCGAGATCACCCTGGCCGAGCACGAGATGCCGGGCCTGATGGCGATGCGCGAGCGCTACGGCGCCGCCAAGCCGCTCGCCGGCGCCCGCGTCGCCGGCTCGCTGCACATGACGATCCAGACCGCCGTGCTCATCGAGACCCTCGTCGACCTCGGCGCGGAGGTCCGGTGGGCCTCCTGCAACATCTTCTCGACCCAGGACCACGCGGCCGCAGCCGTGGTGGTCGGTCGCGCGGGCACCCCCGAGGACCCGCAGGGCGTCCCCGTCTTCGCCTGGAAGGGCGAGAGCCTCGAGGAGTACTGGTGGTGCACCCAGCAGATCCTCGACTGGTCGGGCCAGGGCGCCGACGTGCTGCCGAACATGATCCTCGACGACGGCGGCGACGCCACCATGCTGCTGCACCTCGGCGTCGAGACCGAGAAGAACGGTGTCGCACCGGACCCGGCCTCCGCGGCCAGCGGTGAGCAGCGCATCGTCTTCGAGGTGCTCGGCGCGCAGCTGGAGAAGAGCCAGACGCACTGGACCCCGATCGCCAACGCGATCAAGGGCGTCACCGAGGAGACCACGACCGGCGTCCTGCGCCTCTACGACATGATGCGCGACGGCACGCTGCTCTTCCCGGCGATCAACGTCAACGACTCGGTCACCAAGAGCAAGTTCGACAACAAGTACGGCTGCCGTCACTCGCTCATCGACGGCATCAACCGGGCCACCGACGTGCTCATCGGCGGCAAGGTGGCCGTGGTCTGCGGGTACGGCGACGTCGGCAAGGGGTGCGCGGAGTCGCTGCGCGGCCAGGGTGCGCGCGTCATCGTCACCGAGATCGACCCGATCTGCGCCCTGCAGGCCGCCATGGACGGCTACCAGGTCTCGACGCTCGACGAGGTCCTCCCGGTCGCGGACATCATCATCACCGCGACCGGCAACAAGGACGTCGTGACCGTCGAGCAGATGCAGCGGATGAAGTTCCAGGCGATCGTGGCCAACATCGGCCACTTCGACAACGAGATCGACATGGCCGGCCTGGAGTCGTTCGACGGCGTGGTGCGCAAGAACGTCAAGCCGCAGGTCGACGTGTGGTCCTTCCCGGAGGGCACCACCATCATCGTGCTGTCCGAGGGGCGCCTGATGAACCTCGGCAACGCGACCGGCCACCCGTCGTTCGTGATGTCGAACTCCTTCACCAACCAGGTCCTGGCCCAGATCGAGCTGTTCACCAAGACCGAGGACTACCCCACGGGTGTCTACGTGCTGCCCAAGCACCTCGACGAGGAGGTCGCGCGTCTGCACCTCGGCTCGCTCGGGGTCAGGCTCACCGAGCTGACGGAGTCCCAGGCGGCCTACCTCGGTGTCGACAAGGCCGGCCCCTACAAGTCCGACCAGTACCGGTACTGATCCCGGACGACGGACGGAACATGGCGGTGGACGCGGGGTCGGCGGCACGGGCGAAGGTGCTCGTGGTCGACGACGACTCCGCGCTCGCCGAGATGCTCACGATCGTGCTGCGCAACGAGGGCTTCGAGCCGCAGGTGTGCTCGCACGGGAACGAGGCGCTGGCCGCCTTCCAGGGCTTCCGCCCCGACCTCGTGCTCCTCGACCTGATGCTGCCCGGTCGTGACGGCATCGACATCTGCAAGGACATCCGGGCCGAGTCCGGTGTCCCCATCGTCATGCTCACCGCACGGGGCGACACCGTCGACGTGGTCGAGGGCCTGGAGTCGGGCGCGGACGACTACGTCGTCAAGCCCTTCAAGCCCAAGGAGCTGGTCGCCCGGATCCGGGCCCGGGTGCGCACCTTCGAGGCCGCGCCGCCGGAGCAGCTCACCATCGGCGACCTGCACATCGACGTCGCGGGCCACCGGGTGACGCGCGGCGAGAGCGTCATCGCGCTGACGCCGCTGGAGTTCGACCTCCTGGTGTGCCTGGCGCGCAAGCCGTGGCAGGTCTTCACCCGCGAGGTGCTGCTCGAGCAGGTCTGGGGCTACCGTCACGCGGCCGACACCCGATTGGTCAACGTGCACGTCCAGCGGCTGCGCTCGAAGGTCGAGCGCGACCCCGAGAACCCCGAGATCGTCGTGACCGTCCGGGGCGTCGGCTACAAGGCCGGCTGACGTGACGGCCCGGGGCGTGCGGGGCGGGGCGGTCCGTCCGCTGCACGCCGTCGCCACGCTGTGGCGTCGCAGCATCCAGGCCCGCGTCGTGCTGAGCACGGTGCTGCTCTCGGCCCTCGTGGTCTCCCTCGTCGGCTGGACCCTGCTCGAGCAGGTCACCGACGGGCTGGTCAGCGAGCGGGTCAAGGAGGCCGTCGCCGAGTCCGGACGCGCGACGGAGGACCTGCAGGTCAACCTCAGCGCCGCCACGCCGGACTTCGAGGCGAGCGCGCAGCTGGCCTCCCTCATGTCCACCGAGATCTCGCGCGGGGCCGTGCGCGGCTACGACGTGGTCCTCGTGGGGCCGCTGTCGGTGGACGAGGAGGGTCGCGCCTTCGGGGGCGGGGAGCGGTTCACCCCGGGTCTCGACCTGTCCAGCCTGCCCTCCGAGCTCACCGAGCAGGTGGGCGCGCCGCAGGGGAACGCCCAGCTGTGGACCTTCACCCGGCTGCGGTACGACGACAGCGCCGGCGGGGCGGGCGGAGCCGGCGGCGCCGGCGGCACCGACGTCCCGGGTGTCGCGGTCGGGACCCGGCTGGTGCTGCCCGCCGACGGTGACACCTACGCGCTCTACCACCTCTTCCCGATGTCGGCCGAGCAGCGCACGATCGACCTGGTGCAGCGCGCGATCCTCACCAGCGGCATCCTCCTGCTGATCCTGGTCGCGGCGCTGACCTGGCTGGTGACGCGGCAGGTCGTGACCCCCGTCCGGCTCGCGCGGCGTACCGCGGAGCGGTTGTCCTCGGGCCGCCTGGAGCAGCGGATGCAGGTCAAGGGTGACGACGACATCGCTCGCCTGGCGGTGTCCTTCAACCACATGGCGACCAGCCTGCAGAAGCAGATCCGCAAGCTGGAGGACATGTCCGCCGCGCAGCGACGCTTCGTCTCCGACGTCTCCCACGAGCTGCGCACTCCCCTCACCACCGTGCGGATGGCCAGCGACGTCCTGCACGACGCACGCGGCCGGTTCGACCCGGTGACCGCGCGGTCCGCCGAGCTGCTGCAGAACGAGCTCGACCGCTTCGAGACCCTGCTGTCCGACCTGCTCGAGATCAGCAGGTTCGACGCGGGCGCCGCGGCCCTCGACGTGGACGACGTCAACCTCGTCGACGTCGCCCACCGGGTGGTGGCGTCGCTGGCGCCGCTGGCGGCGCAGCGCGACGTCCGCCTGTTGGTGCGACCACGCGGGGGACCGTGCGTGGTCGAGGCCGACACCCGGAGGCTGGAGCGGATCGTGCGCAACCTCGTCACGAACGCCATCGACTACGCGGACTCCTCCGACGTCGTGGTGCTCGTGGACGCCGACGGCGAGGCGAGCGCCCTGGCGGTGCGCGACTACGGCGTGGGGCTGCGACCCGGCGACGAGGTGCGGGTCTTCAACCGCTTCTGGCGCGCCGACCCCTCGCGGGTGCGGCGCTCGGGCGGCACCGGGCTGGGCCTGTCGATCTCGCAGGAGGACGCACGGCTGCACGGCGGCTGGCTGGAGGCGTGGGGCGCGCCCGGCGCGGGCTCGCAGTTCCGACTCACGCTGCCTCGCCGGGCCGGTGGAGCACTCACGCACAGCCCCCTGCCGCTCGTGCCCGGCGACGCCGGCCTGGTCCCGGCGCGTACCGGACGGGTGGGCTCGACGTGACGGTCCCCAGGCACCCGGGCCCGGGCCCGGCACGAGCCCTGGTCCCCGGCGTCGTCGGCGTCCTCGTCGCCTGCCTCGCTGCGGCCGGGTGCTCCGCGCTGCCCGACGGGGGACCGGTGGTCTCGAGCGGCCGGGCGGCGGGGACCGTCGAGGCGCAGCCGTTCGACTACAACCCGCCCGGACCGCGACAGGGCGCGCTTCCCGACGACATCGTCGCGGGCTTCCTCAGCGCCCAGCAGGCCGTCCCGGTGAGCACGCGCGTCGCCGAGGAGTACCTCACGTCCGACGCCGCCACCCGGTGGCGCCCCGACCGGCGCACCATCGTGTACACCTCGCAGCAGGTGGTGGCGCGGGGCACCGACGTGGTGATCCGGCTGCGCGGCGCCGCTGCCCTCGACGCCGCCGGTCGCTGGCGGGGGCCGTGGTCCGAGGACGGCCGCGGCACCCTGCGGGTGCGGGTGGACCGGGAGGGTCAGGAGTGGCGCATCGTCGATCCGCCGCCGGCCCTGGTCATCCCCCGCACCCACTTCGAGTCCCGCTACCAGGCACTGACGCTGTCCTTCTTCGACCCCACCGGGTCGATCCTGGTGCCTGAGCCGGTCTACCTGCCCACGGGCGTGCAGGCGGCGACCCGCCTGGTGGCCGGCCTGCTCCAGGGTCCCCCTGCCGGCAGCCGCGAGGTCGAGCGCTCCTACCTGCCCACCGGCACCGACCTGGGGGTGAGCGTCCCGGTGCGGGCCCGGGGGATCGCGGAGGTCCCGCTCGGCGCGGCGATGGTCGACCTGCGCCCTGCGGACCTGAACCGGGCGCTGGCACAGCTGACCTCGACGCTGGGGCAGCTGCCGGAGGTGCGCGGCGTGCGGGTGCTCGTCGACGGCGCCCCCCTCACCCTGCCCGACGGTGAGGAGGTCCTCCCGGTGACCACCGGCGAGGAGTACAGCCCGACGGTCGACTGGGCCTCCCCGGACCTCTACGGACTCTCGGGGCGCTCCATCGTGCGGCTCACCGACGGGGCCGAGTCCACGGTGGCGGTGCTGCCGCGGGGTCGCGCCGAGGCCTTCGGACGACCGCGGTCCCTGGGGGTCAGCCTCGCCGGCGACCGCACCGCCGTGGTGTCCGGGGACGGCACGCGCGTGTGGCGCATCACCTCTCGCGAGGGCGCGGAGGTCCTGCCCAGCCTCGTCGGCCGGGGGACCGACGTGCTGAGGCCCATGTGGGACCGCACCGGGCGGTTGTGGCTCGTCGACCGCGGGAGCACCTCCCGACCGGTCACCGTGGTCTCGGACAGCGACCGCGTGCGTCTCGACGTGCCCGGGCTGCGAGGAGTCCGCCTCGAGGCCGCCGCCGTGTCGCGCGACGGGAGCCGCTTCGTGGTGCTGGCCCGGTTGCCCGACGACGAGGTCGAGGCGCGGCTCTTCCGCATCGTGCGCGACGACCTGGGGGCGCCGCTCCGGCTGGCCTTCGCGCGGACGCTGCCGGCGCCGTACACGCTGCGCCGCCCGCGTGCGATCGGCTGGTGGAACCCCACCACGATCGCGGTGATGACCCGCCCCTCGGGGTTCTCCACGCGCGTGCAGCTGCTGCCCACCGACGGGGCTGCGGTCGCGGCCACCGGAGCGCCCCGCCTGGACCTGCTCTTCGAGTCCGGCCAGACCATGGCCACGTCCCCGGGGTCGCCACAGAGCCTGCTGGTCGGCGACGGGGACGGCATCGTCTTCGACCTCGGTGCCGACGGTCGGTGGGCGACCGTCGTCGCTGCCCGCGGAGCTGCGCGCCGCGACGTACGTCGGCTGACGTCGGCCCGCCCGGCGCGGTCGGCCCCTCTCCACAGCCCGCACGCCCACCCTGCGGGGGTCGTACGTCGCGGGGCAGGGTGGGCGCGTGCGCGACGCCCTGGTCGACCTGCTGCTCGGGTCGTGCTGCGTCGGGTGCGCCCGACCCGGCCGCGTCCTGTGCTCGCGGTGCCGCGCCTCGCTGCCCACGGTGGGCCGCTCGTGCCCGCCGACGCCGAGCCCGCCCGGTCTCGCCGCGCCCTGGTGCACGGCGGCGTACGCCGGGGTGGTGCGCCAGATGGTCCTGGCCCACAAGGAACGGGGCTGCCACGGTCTCGCGCGACCGCTGGGGGATCTGCTGGCGTCGCGGTGCTGCGGCGGCGGCAGGGGAGCCCGGGTCGGCGGCGGCACCCGCATGGTCCCTGGTGCCGGTCCCCAGCCACCCGACCGTGGTCCGCTCCCGCGGCCACGACCCGCTGCTGCGGCTGACCCGGGCCGCGGCCCGCAGCCTGCGGGTCGCCGGCCTGCCCGTCGCGGTGCGGCCGCTGCTGGTGACCCGCGGCCGAGCCGCGGACCAGGCGGGTCTCGACGCCCAGGAGCGGGCGCGGAACCTGCAGCAGGCCTTCGGGCCCGCTCCCGCGCTGCGGAACCGGCAGCTGCGCGCGCCGGCGGCGGGCGCGGGTCGTGGTCGTCGACGACGTCCTCACGACCGGGGCGACAGCCCGCGAGGCGCAGCGCGCCCTCGAGGTCGCCGGCGTGGCCGTGCACGCCGTCGCCGTGGTCGCCGCGACCACCCGTCGCCACCTGAGAACCAGCCATGATGTGGACGATCGGGTTCCGTGGACCGTCGCGGAGCACTAGCGTCTGTGCATGGAGTCCGTCCGGGTCCGTGGTTGCGCCAGGGGGGTGCGTCCCGACTCGTTCAGCGTCGCCGACGTCTCCTGGCAAGCCGATGCCAGTCGCAGGCGAAACGGTCCACGTAAGAGCCCCTCGTGGGTTCGATCACGGTGCGGCTTAGAAGTAAGTCCTGCCGCCGCGGGAGCACCAGATGTGCTCCCGGCCGGCGAGAAGGCGGGTAGTGGCGGAGAAGCTGCGAGAGCCTCAGCAGGCGGTTGTGGGGTCGAAGACCAGGTCGGCCGGACGGATCTCCACTCTCGGGACCGTGACTCGACAGGGAGGCACGGTGCACGGCGTCGGAACGCCTCGACGCAGCTCACCCGCTCACCACCGGAGGTGCGTATGGATGTTGTCGTGAAGAGTCGCCACTGCGAGGTCTCGGATCGGTTCCGTGAGCATGTCGAGGAGAAGCTCGGCCGGCTGGAGAAGCACGACCACCGGGTGATCCGCATGGAGGTCGAGGTCGAGCTGGAGCGCAACCCGCGCCTGCACGACCGGGCCGTGAAGGTCGAGCTCACCGCCTTCTCCAAGGGCCCGGTGGTGCGCGCGGAGGCGGCGGCCGAGGACAAGCTCGGTGCCCTGGACCTCGCCCTGGACAAGATGGCCGCCCAGATGCGTCGCGCCGCCGATCGCAGACGCGTGCACCACGGTCGCCGTACGCCGGTCTCGGTGTCGCAGGCGCTCGCCGGGCTCGAGGTGGCCGACAACGGCGCGTTGCTCACCCTGGACGGCGCGGGCGATGACGTCTCGGCCGAGGACAGCTCACCCGAGGGCCTGACCGCCTCGAACGGGACGATCGTGGTGCGCGAGAAGACGCACCCGGCACGCCCGATGAGCCTGGACCAGGCGCTCTACGAGATGGAGCTGGTGGGCCACGACTTCTTCCTCTTCGTCGACGACGAGACCGAGCGACCCTCGGTCGTCTACCGACGCAAGGGCTACGACTACGGCGTCATCGCACTGACCCAGGAGTGACCTGACCCGCCGCGTGACCGGTGGGGGGACCCGTGGTGTGAGCGCGGGCGTAGCCCGAAGTGATCAACGTCCCCACCGGGTGTGGGAGGGGTGGTGAGTATCCGAAATCGCTATCAGGGGTAGTCCGTCCGTGCCATGATCGAGCGGTGGTCATCCCCCCGCCCTCGGCACGCTCCGGCCCGTCCGACATCCGCGTGCTCGTGGTGGACGACCAGGAGCTGTTCCGGCGCGGCCTGACCATGCTGCTCGGCGTCGAGTCCGACATCGAGGTCGTGGGCGAGGCCGCCGACGGCGTCTCCGCCGCCGCGTTGGCCGCCGGCACCCAGCCCGACGTGGTGCTCATGGACGTCCGCATGCCGCGCCAGACCGGCATCGAGGCGTGCGCGGCGATGAAGGACGCGGCACCCAAGGCGCGCATCGTCATGCTGACGGTGAGCGACGACGAGGCCGACCTCTACGACGCCGTCAAGAGCGGCGCCTCCGGCTACCTGCTCAAGGACTCCTCGATCGAGGAGGTCGCTCAGGCGATCCGCGTGGTCGCCGACGGGCAGTCGCTCATCAGCCCGTCCATGGCGATCAAGCTCCTCGACGAGTTCAAGCAGATGGCACGCACGGACCGGCAGGCCGTGCCGACCCCGCGGCTGACCGAGCGCGAGCTCGAGGTGCTCCGGCTCGTGGCTCAGGGCCTCAACAACCGCGAGATCGCCAAGCAGCTGTTCATCAGCGAGAACACGGTCAAGAACCACGTCCGCAACATCCTCGAGAAGCTCCAGCTCCACTCGCGCATGGAGGCGGTCATGTACGCCGTGCGCGAGAAGATCCTCGACATCCCGTAGCCGGCCGTGTCGACGTCCGCCCCGGAGTCGTTGAGCCTCGCCCAGGCACGCCGGGTGGCGCTGGCGGCCCAGGGTTTCCTCGACCCACCCCACGCGGCGCCGACGATGCGCACGCTCGCGCGTGCCGTCGAGCGGACGGGGGTGCTCCAGGTCGACTCGGTCAACGTGCTGCAGCGCGCCCACTACATGCCGCTGTACAGCCGGATGGGACCCTACGACCCGGCGCTGCTGACCCGCGCCGCCGAGCGCCGACCCCGTCGGCTGGTCGAGTACTGGGCCCACGTCCAGGCCCTCATGCCGGTCGACCTCTGGCCGGTGATGCGGCACCGCATGGAGGACTACCGTGCCTCCCGGGGCACGTCGGGGATGGCGGTGCAGGACGGGCTGCCCGAGCGACTGGTCGCCGAGATCCGTGCCGGTGGACCTGCCACAGCGCGCGAGCTCGACGACGGGGCGCCACGGACCAGGGAGCACTGGGGCTGGAACTGGTCGGCCGCCCGCAAGGCCCTCGACTTCGCCTACCTGACCGGCGAGCTGGCCGTCGCCGGGCGTTCCTCCGTCGTTCGAGGTCGTCTACGACGTGCCCGAGCGGGTGCTGCCGAGCGCAGTGCTGGCCGCCCCGACCCCGACTCGCGACGAGGCGGACCGCGAGCTGGTGCGCCGGGCGGCGCGATCACACGGCGTGGCCACCGAGAGGTGCCTGGCCGACTACTACCGGATGCGCGTCCCGCCCGGCCCCGGCACGCGAGGGGCCCGGGGTGCGGTGACCGACCTGGTGGAGTCCGGCGAGCTGCTGCCGGTGCGGGTGGAGGGCTGGACACGCCCGGCCTACCTGCACCGCGACGCCCGCCTCCCGCGCCGCGTCGACGCCCGGACCGTGCTGAGCCCCTTCGACCCGGTGGTGTGGGAGCGCGCCCGGACCGAGGCGATCTTCGGGTTCCGCTACCGCATCGAGATCTACGTCCCGGCCGACCTGCGCGTGCACGGCTACTACGTCCTGCCGTTCCTTCTCGGTGACCGGCTGGTCGCGCGGGTCGACCTCAAGGCGGACCGGGCGCGGGGCACCCTGCTGGTGCAGTCGGCGTACGCCGAGGCCGGCGCGCCGCCGGAGACCGCTGAGCAGCTCTGGGTCGAGCTGCACCGCCTGGCCGGCTGGCTGGGGCTCGGGGACGTGGTCGCTCCGTCCTCGCGGCGACCTCGGCGTGGTGCTGGCCTCCCTCGCTCCGTGACCCGGGACGGCCGCTCAGGTGGGGACGGGTCAGTTCGGGACGGGTGTGCAGTCGATCTCGGGCGTCGGGTCCGCCGGGGCACGGTGGTGGCTGAGCGCCTCGAGCACCAGCTGGTGGACCACCGGGTCGTTGGGGGCCTGGTCGTGCTCGACGGGGTCGGCGGGACAGACGTCCTGGATGACGATGTTGGTGACCCGGCGGGCGCGGACCGGCCAGGAACTGGCTGCGGAAGGGCGTGACGACCTCGTCGTAGCGGGTCGAGATGACGGTGTAGAAGGGGCCGTTGCGTCGCCGGTGCGGGGCGTGGACGAGGTCACCGTCGCGGTTGAGCCGCTTGAGGAAGTGCGAGCCGGCCTGCTGCTGGGCGCAGGCGCGGCAGCCGTCGCCGCTGGGCGGCGGGGTCGTGCCGTCCGGGGAGGGGGTGATGAGCCCTTGCGTGCCGTGGTTGGAGGGGGCGATGCCCACGAGGCTGCGCACCTTGGTCCGTCCGCCCTCGAAGCGCAGGTACTGTCGCGGCATCATGCCGCCCTGGCTGTGGCCGACGATGACGACCTTGCGTGCGTCGGTGCGACGCAGCACCTTGGTCGACGAAGGCGTCGAGCTCCTCGGCCGAGCGCTGGATGGGTCCCGTGGCGTAGACCCCGTCGGTCTCGCCGTAGTTGAGCGCGAAGACGCAGTAGCCGGCGTCGGCGAGCACCGGCGACAGCGTCGACCAGTTCTTCGCCCTGCTCTCGAAGGTGCCCGGCACGAGCACGACGGGGAACGGGTGGCGCCGCGTCGGGCGGCAGGAGAAGTCGTTGGCGCCGGGCGGCGGAGCAGCGCCGGGATCGGGGGCGGTGCCGCCGCGCTCCGCGGCGGGGGCACCGGAAGGCACCAGCACGGCGCCGGTGGCGGCGAGGGTGGTCACGGTGACGCCGACGACCGCAGCGCGCAGGCGGGAGGTGAGAGTCATGAGGCGCTCCTTCGGCCGCGGGGCAGGGGCCTGCCCGGGCAGGGGAGGTGTACCCGTGGATGGGAGGGTCAACCAGCGCGTCCGGCGGTGTGGAAGTCTGGGTGGAAGTCGCTGGGTACAGTTGCCACGCACTCCCGTGCCCCGCGACGCGCCTGCCCGCCCGACCGAACGTGCCTCGAACCAGGAGCCTGACTTCGTGCCTGCCATCATCGACAAGATCCTTCGCATGGGCGAGGGCAAGATCCTGCGCCAGCTGGAGGGGATCGCGAAGGCCGTCAACGCCATCGAGGATGACTTCGTCGCCATGAGTGACGAGGAGCTGCGCGCGATGACCGACGAGTTCCGCTCCCGCCTCGCGGCCGGCGAGACGCTCGACGACCTGATGCCGGAGGCCTTCGCCACCGTCCGGGAGGCGGCCAAGCGCGTCCTGGGCCAGCGCCACTTCGACGTGCAGATCATGGGCGGTGCTGCGCTGCACCTGGGCAACATCGCGGAGATGAAGACCGGTGAGGGCAAGACCCTGGTCTCGACCCTGCCGGCCTACCTCAACGCGCTCGGCGGCAAGGGTGTCCACGTCGTCACCGTCAACGACTACCTGGCCAAGTACCACGCGGAGTGGATGGGCCGCGTCCACCACTTCCTCGGCCTGACCACCGACGTCATCCTGCCGTCGATGTCGCGCGAGGCCCGCCGAGCGGCGTACGCCGCCGACATCACCTACGGCACCAACAACGAGCTGGGCTTCGACTACCTGCGCGACAACATGGCCACCGACCTGGACGAGTGCGTCCAGCGCGGCCACAGCTTCGCGGTCGTCGACGAGGTCGACTCGATCCTCATCGACGAGGCGCGCACGCCGCTGATCATCTCCGGCCCCACGCAGGAGGAGGTGAAGTGGTACCCCGAGTTCGCCACCATCGCCCAGCGCATGTCCAAGGACGTCGACTACGAGGTCGACGAGAAGAAGCGCACGATCTCGGTCCTCGAGGGCGGCATCACCAAGGTCGAGGACTACCTCGGCATCGACAACCTCTACGACTCGGTGAACACGTCGTTGATCTCGTTCATGAACAACGCGATCAAGGCCAAGGAGCTCTTCCGCAACGACAAGGAGTACGTCGTCCTCGACGGTGAGGTCCTCATCGTCGACGAGCACACCGGCCGCATGCTGCACGGTCGCCGCTACAACGAGGGCCTGCACCAGGCCATCGAGGCCAAGGAGGGCGTGCAGATCCGCGAGGAGTACCAGACCCTCGCCACGATCACGCTCCAGAACTACTTCCGCCTCTACGACAAGCTCTCCGGCATGACCGGCACGGCGATGACCGAGGCCAGCGAGTTCGACAAGATCTACAAGCTCGGCGTCGTGCAGATCCCCACCAACCGCCCCATGGCGCGCGTCGACCAGCCCGACCTGGTCTACCGCACCGAGGACGCGAAGTACGCCGCGGTCGTCGACGACATCGCCGGACGCCACCGGGCGGGTCAGCCGGTCCTGGTCGGCACGGTCTCGGTCGAGAAGTCCGAGCACCTGTCCAAGGAGCTGCGCGCCCAGGGCGTCCCGCACTCGGTGCTGAACGCCAAGCAGCACGCCGACGAGGCCAAGGTCGTCGCCCTCGCCGGTCACCGAGGCGCGGTCACCGTGGCCACCAACATGGCCGGTCGCGGCACCGACATCATGCTCGGCGGCTCCGTGGACTTCCTGGCCGACGAGGCGCTGCGCCAGCAGGGTCTCGACCCGGTCGAGAACGTCGAGGAGTACGACGCCGCCTGGCCGGCCACGGTCGAGCGCATCAAGGCGCAGGTGGCCGCGGAGCACGACGAGGTCCGCGACCTCGGCGGCCTCTACGTGCTCGGCACCGAGCGTCACGAGTCCCGGCGCATCGACAACCAGCTGCGTGGTCGGTCCGGCCGGCAGGGCGACCCGGGCGAGTCCCGCTTCTACCTCTCGCTGCAGGACGAGCTGATGCGACTGTTCAAGTCCGACTGGGTCGACTGGGTGCTCACCACCCTGAAGGTCCCCGACGACGTGCCGATCGAGAACAAGCGCGTCACCAGCTCGATCGCCTCGGCGCAGAGCCAGGTGGAGTCGCAGAACTTCGACTCCCGCAAGAACGTGCTGAAGTACGACGACGTGATGAGCCGGCAGCGCGAGGTCGTCTACGCCGAGCGCCGGGCGGTCCTCGAGGGAGCCGACCTGCACGACCAGGTCGTCACCATGATCGACCAGACCGTCGAGGGCTACGTCGGCGGTGCCACCGCGGGCTTCCCCGAGGAGTGGGACCTCGACGCGCTCTGGACGGCGTTGAAGACCCTCTACCCGGTCTCGCTCAGCCTCACCGAGGTCGAGGACGAGGCAGGCGGCCGTGCGAACCTCGACCGCGACGAGCTGCTGGGGCTGGTGCGCGCCGATGCGCACCGGGCCTACCAGGAGCGCGAGCAGGAGTTCGGCTCCGAGGTGATGCGCGAGCTCGAGCGCCGCGTCGTGCTCTCGGTGCTCGACCGCAAGTGGCGTGAGCACCTCTACGAGATGGACTACCTCCGCGAGGGCATCGGCCTGCGCGCCTACTCCCAGCGGGACCCGTTGGTGGAGTACCAGCGCGAGGGCTTCGACATGTTCAACGTCATGATGGACGGCATCCGCGAGGAGTCGGTCGCGTTCCTGTTCAACCTCGATGTGCAGGTCGAGGAGGAGCCCGAGGACGGCTTCGAGGACGGCTTCGAGGACAGCGACGGGGACTCGGCGCCTCCGGCGGCGTCCCGCTCATCACGCCCGCCTCGGCGGCAGCGACGTCCCAGTCGTCCCCCGTGGTCAAGGCGAAGGGCCTGGAGCCACAGTCCCCGCCGCCCGCCGCCCTGACCTACGCCGGACCCACCGAGACCGGCGACGTCGAGGTGCACGGCGAGCAGGCCACGGTCGACGACGAGTTCGCCGGTGTCGGTCGCAACGACCTCTGCCCCTGCGGATCGGGCAAGAAGTACAAGCGCTGTCACGGTGCCGCGGGCGGACCCACGGGATCGACCGCGCGCATCAGCTGACGGCCCGCTCGTCGCTCTGACCCGGCGGTCGGTTCAGCCGAACTGCAGGACGGTGCAGCGCCAGCGGTCGCGGTGCCGCTCGAGGCGCAGCGCGAGGGCGCGCGAACGTTCGCCGTGGCGCACGTGGACGCTGACCTCGGCCACGTCGGGGTGCGGGCGGCACACGTGGACGCTGCGGACCTGGGCGTGCACCCGGCGTGGGGCTGCGCCGCGCGCCTGCGCGACGAGGGCGGCACGACGCTCGAGGTCGCCGTACACGTGCTCGTCGGTCCACCGCAGCAGCTGCAGGACCGGCCGCTGCCCGGCCACCACCTCGACCGCGGCCTGGGCGAAGCTGCCGGCGAGGTGATGGATCTCGGCGGTCTCGTCCCGCCCCTGCTCGGGAGGCGGCCGGCGCGGACACGGGTGGGGGACTCAGCGCGAGCGCCCCCTGCACCGCCGGCTGACCGCCCGACGGCCTGTCCGGTCGCCCCAGGGACGGTGAGGTGCGCTGGCGAGGCAGGCGTGTGACGGTGCCCGGCTCGCGAGGAGCCCCTGCAGACGGCCCTCCGGGCGTCGATGACTGGGTCATGGGAGTCCTCTCGTGGAAGCGGGGACCGGCAGCACCAGACGGGTGCCCGGGTGGATCAGGTCGGGGTCAGGGCCGATCACGCCGCGGTTGGCGACGTAGAGGCGACGCCACGCGTGCGCGGCGGCCAGCGCCCAGAGGGTGTCGCCGGGCCGGACGACGACGGTGGCGGCGGTGGCCACGGTCGAGGGGCGCGAGGACCGGACGCGGGGGGTCGACCGTCGACGGGTCGTCGCGGCACGGGGTGGACGGTCCCCGGCCCGACCGCCGGGCCACCGCTGCCACCCGCTGAGGCGGGCGGCGCGGAGAACAGGGCGAGGCCGGCGGGCCGATGCGCGTCAGCGGGAGCGACGCTCAGCGCTCCGAGGCTCGAGCCCACCAGCACCGCCGCGAGGCGACGGGCGGTCGCCGGGGTCAACCAGTGCGAGACGTCGAGCCCGGCACGGGGCCGGGAGCCGGGCCGGCCGCCCGCCGGGGGCCGCAGCAGCAGGCCGAGCAGGCAGACAGAGGTGCCGAGGGCGAGCCAGGCCCAGCCGGTGAGCAGCAGGAGTGCGCTGGCCAGCGTGAGGAGGTCGGCGAGGCTGGGCCTGGTGCCGGCCGCCGGCGCGTCGGCGACCGGCACCGGGAACGTGGCGAGCGGCTCGAGCAGGGGCGCGACCAGGGCCAGCAGCGCCGCGGTCGCGACCGGCACCGCCGCGAGAGCGACGACCGCTCGTGCCCGCCCCACCCCGTCCACTCCGGTTCCAGCCATGTCTTCCCCCGACGTCCACGTTTGATCGTGTTTGACATTTCTAAACCGCCTTTGCGTGGGGAGTCAAGGTGCACGGTCCCCTGTTGACAGCCGGCGAGGGGCGGGTGAGGGTGCTGCAGGTGACCTCGGAGCCGGCCCACGACGACGTGATGCGCGGCCTCCTGCCTCTGCTGGAGCTCTTCGACGACCTCGAGCAGCAGGCCGGCGGGCTGGAGCTGGAACGCCGCGACGCGGAGGTGGCGGACCGGATTCGCGACGAGTACGCCGAGGTCGACCTCGCCGCACGCCTGCACGCCTCGGTGGGGTCCGCCGTGGGGCTGGCTCTCGTCGGGACCGACGAGGTGCGGGGCACCCTCGTCCGGGTCGGGGTGGACTGGTGCCTGCTGGCGGTGGCGACCCCGGGCTCCGCGCACGAGGTGCTCGTGCGTCAGGGCGCGCTCGTCGCCACGCGGGGGCTGTCGGACCGGGCGGTCCCGGCCGGCGCACGATCCGTCCTGAGCCGGCTCACGCTCGCCTCGTGCCTGCGGCGGCTGGGAGAGACGGGGGAGCGTCAGATCATGTGCACGCTCGACGGCCGTGTTCGCTCCGGTGAGATCACCCGGGTCGGGGCCGACTTCGTGGAGCTCTGGGACGACTCCGGTCCGGAGCCCGGTCCCCTCCAGCTGCCGCTGCGCTCGCTGGTCTGGGTGCGGACCGGCTGACGGGTGGGGAGATCAGATCTCGACGTTCTCGGTGGACTCGAGGGCGCTGGCCGTGCGCTGCTGGGCAAGGTGCCGGTCGGTCTGCTCGTACATGCGCGAGATGAAGTCCTCGAGCTCCGTGGCCTCCACCCGCCACTGCCCGCGGCCGCCCAGCTTCAGCGCCTTGAGCTCCTGCCGGTGGACCAGGGCGGTCACCTGGGCGAGCGAGGTGTTGAGCACCTCGGCCACGTCGGCCAGGGTCAGGAACCGGGGCGCAGGGCTCATGGGCGTCACTATGGCACCGTTTGGTCACAGCGGCGAACATATTTGCCGTCTGCCCTGTGGAAAACCCCGCTGATGTCGATTCGGCCCCGGTTGCCCCCGCATGATGGCGACCATGAGCTTCGCTACGCCCGCTCCGCCACCGTCGCCGGGCCCGACGGGCGGCGACGCCTCGCCACCGGCGCGTCGGGCCGCACGCCCGGGGTGGCGCGACCCCCGGTTCGCCATCGGGCTGGTGCTCGTGGCGCTGTCCGTCGTGGTCGGTGTCCGGGTCGTCGACGCGCGCGACGACACCACGCCTGTGCTGGCCGCGGCGCGACCGCTGGTGGCCGGCCAGCGTCTGGGGCCCGACGACGTCGCGGTGGTCGAGGTCCGCTTCGGTGCCGCCGGTGACGCGGACCGCTACCTGCCTGCGGGGTCGTCCTGGCAGGGCACGGGCCTGGAGGGGACGGTCGTGACGCGCGGGGTGGGCACCGGGGAGCTGGTGCCGCGTGCCGCCACCAGCACGACCCAGGAAGCCGACGTGCAGGTCCCGCTCGCGGTGCCTCTCGGGCGCGTGCCGAGCACGGTCCAGGTGGGGTCCTCCGTCGACGTCTGGGCCACTCCCGAGTCCCCGGCCCCGTCCGCGACCGCGGACGCGGAGACCGTCCCGGACGACAGCGGGGCCGGAGCGGAGCGTGTGCTGCGCGCGGTGCCGGTGCTGGCGGTCTCGCGCGGCCAGGGTCTCGGCCCCGACAGCGAGATCCGGGTCGTGGTCGGGGTGCCCGACCGGGGAGCCGACGTGGCGGCGGTGGTGCGCACGCTGGCCGGTGCCGGCGTGCTGCTCGTCCACCGGCCCGAGGGGAGCTGAGCGTGGGCGACGAGGCGCTGCCGGGGCTCGGCCCCCGGGTCACGGTGGCGATCGCCGCAGGCACCGACCGGTGGGAGTCGGGCGCCCTCGCGGCGGTGGCCGCCGCCTCCTCCCGCCTGACCCTGGTCAAGCGCTGTCTCGACCTCAGTGACCTGCTGGCGGTCGCTGCGACGGGGACGCTGAGGGTGGCGGTGCTGTCGACCGGCCTCGACGGCCTCGACACCGACAGCGTGGAACGGCTGCGGCGGGCGGGGGTCCGCTCCGCGGTCCTGGTGCCGACCGGGTCCTCCGAGAGCGAGCGACAGCGGCTCCGCCGGCTCGGCGTGACGCGCCAGCTGGAGGAGTCCGACCTGCCGCAGCTGGGTGAGCTGCTGCTGGAGGTGGCGTCCGCCGAGCTCGCGCCGCCGGGGGTGGCCGACCTGCCGGGGCCGCCCCCCGCCGGCGAGGCGACGACCGACGACCGTGGCGGCGGCCGAGGTCTCCTCGGCCGACGAGCCCGGCGCTGACGGCGGCCCGCTCCGCGGTCGTGGGCGGGTGGTCGCGGTCTGGGGGCCGCACGGCGCGCCGGGGCGCACGACGGTGGCCATCGGGCTGGCCGCCGAGGCCGCCGCCCAGGGGGTCGCGACGACGGTCGTGGACGCGGACCCCCACGGGGGGGCCGTCGGTCAGCACCTGGCCGTGCTGGACGAGGCCTCGGGGCTGCTGGCCGCGGTGCGACTGGCCAACGCCGGTCAGCTCGACGCCGGGCGGCTGGTCACGGTCGCCCGCCAGCTCGACGACCGGCTGCGGCTGGTGACCGGTCTGCCCCGGCCCGACCGGTGGACCGAGGTGCGCCCGCAGACCCTGGCCACGGTGCTCGACGTCGCGGCGACGGTGACGCCGCTGGTGGTGGTGGACGCGGGGTTCGGGCTCGACACCCGTGCCGCGGAGGGCCGTCCGGTGACGCCCTCACGCGACCGCCTCAGCATGGCGGTGCTCGAGCACGCCGACGACCTGGTGGTGGTCGCCTCCTCCGACCCGGTGGGTCTGACCCGCCTGGCCCGAGCCCTGCTCGACCTGCGCGGCGTGCGACCCGAGGGGCCCGACCTCGTCGTGGTCAACCGCATGCGTGACGGACTCGGGTGGTCCGAGCGTGACGTCGTCGACATGGTCGCCCGGGTCGCACCCGACGCCCGGGTCACCTTCCTGCCCGAGGACCGGGCGGGGGCGGACCGCGCCCTCGTCGGGGGCCGCACGCTGCGCGAGAGTGGCGACGGGGCCCTGCGCCGCGCCCTGGCCGTGCTGACCGCGGACCTTCTCGTCCGTCTCGGGCTGGCGCCGGCGGGCGAAGGCCGCCGACGGGCGCGGCGGCAGCGCCGGACGGCTCGCGCCCGTCGGGGGCGGGCGTCCCGCGTCACACGCTGAGGAGGAGGTACAACCCGCTGACCGTGAACACGATCATCACGACCAGCAGCGGGAGCTGCGCGGTGAGCCGGCGGTGCTGCGGAAGCACCGTCAGCGCGCGGTCGTGGGCCGCGACCACCCCGAGCACGTGCCCGGTGACGATCGAGAGCACCTTGACCGTGGCCAGGAACGTCGGGTGCTGGGTCAGCCAGTAGCTGACCTGGAGGTCGGCGGTGCCGAGCAGGTCGCTGCCGTCGACCTTCGGGTCACTGAGCCGGATGAGGGTCTGCTGGCCGATCTCGACGCCGTAGCTCAGGTAGTGGGCCACGATGTAGCCGACGACGATCGGCACCAGGGAGTGCGCGAACAGGTTCGCCGTGCGCCCGGCCACGGAGACGGAGGTGGCCATCGCCCAGGTGGCGGCCGCGAAGAGCAGCCCGACCGCCAGGCAGAGAAGCAGCAACCCCAGGGTCTCGACCAGCACCAGGGAGACCGTCAGGTCGGCGGTGAACCGCACCCAGGCGATCGAGTCGGAGAAGCTGTCCCACGCGGTGCTGCCCAGCAGCACCGCGGTCACCGCGGTCAGCCCCGGCAACGCGGGTACGGCGTCGAGGTTGCCCAGGGGGCTGCGCCAGACCAGGGTGCCGTCCTCGCGCCGACCCACGATGCCGAGGTGGCTGACGAGCGTGGAGTAGACCTCGAACGGGTCGGTGACCGCGATCCAGCGGTCGCCGAAGACGGCCGCTCCGACGAGCAGGACCGCGGCGTACACCGCGAACCACAGCCGCAGGGAGGCCAGGTAGTTGGCCTCGGGGAAGACCAGCTCCAGCCAGACGAAGGCCAGCAACCCCAGCGCTGCGGGCCACAGCCCCACCCACCGGGGCAGGGCGGCGATGCCGGTGCCGGGGTCGCCGCCCGAGATGCGGGAGACCAGCCAGTGCAGGGTGCGGACCGGGCTCAGCGCGCGCACCACCGGTCCGAGGAGGAGGGACGCGGGCACCAGGCCGACCCACAGCCACACGTAGACGACGCCGAAGGTGGGATTGGCCAGGTTGTCGGGCCCGGCGATCGCGGCCCAGGTCACGTAGCCGGCGAAGAGCAGGCCGAGGGCGCGCAGCGCCACCACGAGGGGAGCGCCGTCGAGCACGCGCGCCAGCCCCTCGGGCAGCGGCCGGCCCTGGGTGGCGGCGTCGTAGCGGGGGCGGCGCCAGGCCAGCACGAGCACCGCGAACGACACGGTGAGCGCCGCCGAGCCGCCGGCGAGCGCCAGTGGGAGGGAGATGGGCAGGTCCTGGCTGCCCCCGATGCCGTGCTGGAAGACCATGGCTCCACCCTTCCACGCAGCACGGTCCGAGACGGTCCGGCCCCGGGGATTCGCCTCTGACACAATGCTGGTGAACGCGGGCGAGCGCGGGTGAACGCGGTGGCAGCCGGTGGTGCCACGGACCTGGACCGCCACCGGGACGGACGAAAGGGGTGACACGGTGGAGCGCCTGCGCCCTGGCGACGTCCAGCTGCTCGACATCGAGTCGGCCAGCTCGCCGATGCACCTCGCCACCGTCGAGATCTTCGACCCGCCCGGAGGAGGGCTTCGACTACCGCCGGCTGGTGAGCCTCGTGGGGGACCGGCTCGCGTTCGTGCCGCGCTACCGCCAGCGGCTCGCCACGGTGCCGGGTCGCCTGGCCCGCCCGGTGTGGGTCGACGACGACGACTTCGACCTGACCTACCACGTGCGGCAGTCGGCGGTGCCGCGCCCGGGCTCGATGGAGCAGGTCCACGAGCTCGTGGCCCGCATCATCACCCGACCGCTGGACCGGACCCGTCCGCTGTGGGAGATGTACCTCATCGAGGGGCTCGCCGACGGGCGGGTCGCGATCCTGTCCAAGTCGCACCAGACCCTGGTCGACGGCGTCTCCACCATCGACCTCGGCCAGGTCATCCTCGACAACGACACCGTGGTGCGCGAACGCGTCCCCGACGAGTGGACGCCGCGGTCCGAGCCGTCCGCCGCTGTCGATGCTCGGCCGTGGCGGCCTACGAGCGGCTGCGGCACCCGGGCGAGACCGTCGCCGGTGTCGGCTCGCGCGCCCTCGCCGTGGCCAACCCCCTCACGACGCCCCTGACCTCGCTGCTCGGCGGTCGCCGAGCCGGTCCGGAGTCGCCGCTGCAGGCGACGTTGTCGCAGCAACGTCGCTTCGCCACCGTGCGCACCGACCTCGACGACTACCGCAAGGTGCGCCGCTTCCACGGCGGCACCGTCAACGACGTCGTGCTCGCCACGGTGACCGGGGGGCTGCGCTCCTGGCTGATGACCCGCGCGGAGTCGGTGCAGAGCAGCCGTCAGATCCGGGCGATGGTGCCGATGAGCGTCCAGGACGTCGACCTCGAGCCGACGTCGCTGGGCAGCCAGGTCACCGGGCACCTGCTCAACCTGCCGATCGGGGAGGCCAGCCCGGTCGTCCGGCTGCACCAGGTGTCCTACGCGCTCAAGGCGCACAAGGACACCGGCAAGGCCGTGTCGGCGCTGCGCCTGATCGGGGTCGGCGGGTTCGCGCCCACCACGTTCCACGCCCTCGGCGCCCGGGTGGCCGCCATCAGTGAGAACCGAGGCTTCAGCCTGGTCGTCACCAACGTGCCCGGCCCGCAGTTCCCGCTCTACGCCTCCGGCGCGCGCATGCTGGAGAGCTACCCGGTTCAGCCGCTGCTGCCCGGGCACGCGCTGGCCATCGGGGTGACGTCGTACGACGGCGGGGTCCACTACGGGCTGACCGCGGACCGCGACGCCATCCCCGACGTCGATGTCGTCGGCCAGTGCCTGAGCGAGGCGCTCGCCGAGCTGGTCGACACCACCACCGAGAGCCGGATCCGCGCGCCGAGAGGTTGGACTCCCCGCCCGTGACGGTGCGACGATCGCGCCATGGACGCCGTCACCCACCCGCCCGCCCCGGTCAACGAGCCCACGCTCACCTACGCCCCGGGAACGCCCGAGCGTGAGCAGCTGCTGGCCGAGATCGCCCAGCAGGAGTCCCGCCAGCTCGACCTCACCGCCACCATCGGCGGCGAGAAGGTGCGCGGCTCCGGCGCGGAGGTCCCCGTCGTGCAACCCCACGACCACGCTCACGTGCTGGGAGTCCTCAAGGGCACCGGCAAGGCGCAGGCCCGTGCCGCGGTCGCGGCCGCCGCGGAGGCGGCACCGGCGTGGGCCGCTCTCGACTTCGACGACCGCGCCGCGGTCATCCTCAAGGCGGCCGACCTGCTGGCCGGCCCGTGGCGGCAGCGGCTCAACGCCGCCACGGTGCTGGGTCAGTCCAAGACCGCGTTCCAGGCCGAGATCGACGCGGCCTGCGAGCTCGTCGACTTCTGGCGCTTCAACGTGCACTTCGCCCGCCAGGTGCTCGCCGAGCAGCCGATCGCCAACGCCGCCGGCATCTGGAACCGCTCCGACCACCGTCCGCTCGAGGGCTTCGTCTACGCCGTCACGCCCTTCAACTTCACCGCGATCGCGGGCAACCTGCCCACGGCGCCGGCGCTCATGGGCAACACGGTGCTGTGGAAGCCCTCACCGACCCAGCAGGTCGCAGCCCACCTCACCATGGAGCTGCTGGAGGAGGCCGGCCTGCCTCCGGGCGTCATCAACATGCTGCCCGGCGACGGGCAGGACGTGTCCTCGGTCGCGCTGACCCACCCCGACCTCGCCGGCATCCACTTCACCGGGTCCACCCCGACCTTCCAGCACCTGTGGAGGACGGTGGGGGAGAACATCACCTCCTACAAGGCCTACCCGCGCATCGTGGGAGAGACCGGGGGCAAGGACTTCATCGTGGCCCACCCCTCGGCCGACGTCGACGTGCTGCGGGTCGCGATGGTCCGGGGCGCGTTCGAGTTCCAAGGACAGAAGTGCTCGGCCGCGTCACGTGCCTACGTGCCCCGCTCGGTGTGGAACCGGCTCAAGGACGACCTGGTCGCGGAGATCGACGGCATCGCCATGGGCGACGTCACCGACCTGTCGAACTTCATGGGAGCGGTCATCGACGAGCGGGCCTTCGCCAAGCACAAGGCCGCGATCGCCCGGGCCAAGCGGTCCTCGAAGCTCACCGTGCTCGCCGGCGGGAAGGTCGACGACTCGGTCGGCTGGTTCGTCCGCCCGACCCTGGTGGAGTCCACCAGCCCCACCGACGAGATGTTCCGCACCGAGTACTTCGGGCCGATCCTGGCGGTGCACGTCTACGAGGACGGCGACTTCGAGACGGTGGTCGACCAGCTGGAGTCGTTCGCGCCGTACGCCCTCACCGGGGCCGTCATCGCCCAGGACCGCCGCGCGATCGCGTGGGCCACCGAGCGTCTGCGGTTCGCGGCCGGCAACTTCTACGTCAACGACAAGCCGACCGGAGCGGTCGTGGGCCAGCAGCCGTTCGGCGGCGCCCGCGCCTCGGGCACCAACGACAAGGCCGGGTCGGTGCTGAACCTGCTGCGGTGGACCTCGCCGCGCAGCATCAAGGAGACGTTCGCGCCGCCGACGGACTACCGCTACCCCTTCATGGGGTGAGCCGGTGACGGCGGTGACGGCGGTGACGGCGGTGACGGCCATCCTCACCGCGCTCGGCGCCGTGCCGGCCCACCTCGGGGCGGTGCACGGCTTCGAGCGTGTGCTCGTGGTCGTCACGGCCCTGGCGCCCTTCGTGGTGCTCGCCGTCGTGGCGGTGGTCGCTCGCCGGCGACAGTCCCGTGACGACGAGGCCGACCGGCCCGGCTGAGCCACGGCTCAGCCCAGATGTCAGCGCCGGCCGGCCAGCCAGTCGCGGCCGACCTTGTGCTCGGCCCGCAGCGCCTTGCTCAGCATGTCGGCGATGAGGCCCTCGAGCTTGCCGCCCACGATCGGGATGCCGACCTTCACCTCGAGGGCCACCGTCTCGGTGGTGCCGGCGGCGTCCTCGGCCAGGGAGGCGGTGCCCTTCATCTCGCCGGGCTTGCCCGGGATGGAGACGTGGACGTCGCCGCGCTGCTTGGTCGCCCACGTCTCGGACTGCACGATGTTGGTCTCGTCGCCGACGACCTTCTTGGCGAACCCGGGCACGCCCTTGGTCTCCTGCACCTGGTCGATGCGGACCGTCATGCCGTCGCCCCGGCGGTCGATGGTCACGGTGCGTCGCAGGACGCGCTGGTAGTCGCAGACCTTCTCGCGGAACGCGGGGTCGGCCAGCATCTCGTGCACCTGGTCGATGGTGGCTCCGTCGTAGCGGAGCTCCTCGGTGATCTTCTTCATGGCCACACCCTCTCGTGTCCGGTGGTGTTCGGGGCGCGATCCGCGCCGTTCGGCGTCGACGTGAGAGCCACGCCACGCCGGTCGGCCGCGCGGCCGGTGCGGCCGGTGCGGCCGGCGTCAGTGTCGTGCGGGTGACGGATCAGGCGGAGCAGCGGATCAGGACGGTCACACCGGTCACGACGGGCCGGAGGGCCGGTCCCACGGCGTGCAGTTCGGCGAGGAGGGTGCGCGGCTGAGCTACGGCAGCTACCTCCAGCTGGAGAGGTTGCTGGCGGCGCAGACGCTGGAGTCGGAGCCGCCGGCGCACGACGAGCTGCTGTTCATCACCATCCACCAGGTCTACGAGCTGTGGTTCCAGCAGCTGCTGCACGACCTGGGCGCCGCACGCGACGCCATGACGCGGGGCGACCTGTGGTGGGCGGCCCACCTGCTACGACGCGCCCACGTGATCGAGCGCGTGCTCGTCGACCAGGTCGACGTGCTGGAGACCATGACCCCGCAGGACTTCCTGACGTTCCGCGAGCGGCTGGCCCCGGCCAGCGGCTTCCAGTCGGTGCAGTTCCGCGAGCTGGAGTTCCTCTCGGGAGCGAAGGACCCCGCCTACCTGAGCCGCTTCCGCGGCATCACCGCGGTGGAGCGCGGGCGGCTCGAGCGCCGCCTCGCCGAGCCCACCCTCTGGGACGCCTTCCTCTCGGTGATGAGCGCGCGCGGCCTCGACGTCGCCGACGACGAGGCCGTCGTCGCCTCGTTGCGGACCGTCGCGCGCGACCGTGCGCGGTACGCCGAGGTCTGGACGCTGGGGGAGGCCCTTCTCGAGCACGACGAGCAGGCGGCCCAGTGGCGCGCCCGCCACGTCGTCATGGTCGAGCGCATGATCGGGACCAAGACCGGCACCGGCGGGTCCACCGGCTCGACGTACCTCCGCAGCCGGCTGGGGCTGCGCTACTACCCGCTGCTGTGGGAGCTGCGCAACGCGCTCTGAGCGGTGCCCGGCACGAGCTCGGCGCGGGATCGAGGACCCGCCTGGAGGCGGCCCTCGTGGACGCTGGTGCCCGACCGTCCTAGTGTCGGTCCCGACGGCACGACGAGGTGCCGTCGGAGCGTCAGGAGCTGCGTTGCCCACTCACGGGTCGTCCCGGCACGAGGAACCCCAGGCCGAACTCATCGCGCGAGCCGCAGCGGTGGCTTCCACGCGACGGGGCAGCGGCGGTCCGCCGCGTGACACCGTCGAGTCCTACCTGCGGCAGTACTACCGCCACGTCGCGGTCGAGGACCTGACCGAGCGCGCCGACGTCGACCTCTACGGCGCCGCGGTCAGCCAGTACTCCGTGGCCTCCGAGCGGCCCCAGGGCACCGCCAACGTCCGCGTCTTCACCCCGACGGTCGACGAGCACGGGTGGTCGGCCGGCGGGCACACGGTCGTGGAGGTCGTCACCGACGACATGTCGTTCCTCGTCGACTCGGTGACGATGGCGCTCAACGACGAGGGTCGCAACGTCCACATGGTCGTGCACCCGCAGCTGCTCGTGCGGCGCGACGTCACCGGGCACCTCGTGGAGGTCCGCGACGACGAGGGCTACCAGGTCGGTCAGGAGGGTGCGGAGCCCGACGTCGGCTCGCGAGTCGTGGATGCACGTCGAGATCGACCGCGAGGTCGAGAGCGACGAGCTGACGGCGATCGAGCAGCGGCTGCGCAAGGTGCTGCTCGACGTGCGCGAGTCCGTGGAGGACTGGGGCCGCATGCAGCAGCAGGTCAGCGAGGTCGTCGAGCAGCTGCGTGACGACCCGCCGCCGCTCCCCGCCGACGAGATCGAGCAGGGCGCCGCGCTGCTGGAGTGGCTGGCCGACGACCACTTCACGTTCCTCGGCTACCGCGAGTACCGCCTGGGCGACCTCGACAGGGACGGCGCGATCGGACGGCCGGGCCGCCGCGCTCGTCGCCGTGCCCGGCACCGGCTACGGCATCCTGCGTGCCGACCCCGACATGACCGACGACGGCCGGATGCCCGACCTGGTGCGCGCCAAGGCGCGCGAGAAGACCCTGCTGGTGCTGGCCAAGGCCAACTCCAAGTCGACGGTGCACCGCCCGGTCTACCTCGACTACGTGGGCGTGAAGTGCCTTCGACGCCGACGGCGAGGTCGTCGGCGAGCGGCGCTTCCTCGGGCTGTTCTCCTCGGCCGCCTACACCGAGTCCCTGACGCGCATCCCGGTCGTGCGGGAGAAGGCGTACGCCGTCATCGACGCCGCCGGGGTGTCCCGGGAGAGCCACACCGGCAAGGCACTCATGGACGTGCTCGAGACCTACCCGCGCGACGAGCTGTTCCAGACCCCGCTCGAGGACCTCGTCCCGATCGCCCACGCGGTGCTCTACACCCGGGAGCGTCGCCAGCTGCGGCTCTTCGTGCGGCCCGACGCCTACCGTCGCTACCTGTCGTGCCTGGTCTACCTGCCCCGCGACCGCTACAACACCAGCGTCCGCGAGCGGATCTCGGCCATCCTCACGCGCGAGCTGGGTGGCGAGTCCGCCGAGTACACCGCGCGGGTCTCGGAGTCGATGCTGGCGCGACTGCACTTCGTGGTGCGCCCGCCGCGCGGTCAGACGATGGAGGCCGAGATCGACGTCGCGGAGCTCGAGCGGATGCTCGCCGACGCCGCCCGGTCCTGGACCGACGACTTCGCCGCCGCCGTGCGCGAGGAGTACGGCGAGGCCAAGGGCGTCCGGCTGGCCCGACGGTACGCCGACTCGTTCCCGGAGGCCTACAAGGAGGACTACCCGGCCCGCACCGGAGCGGTCGACCTGGCCCGGCTCGAGGAGCTGTCGCAGGGCGGCCGGGCCGACGGTCGCGACGCCGACCAGCCGGTCGAGGCGCTGTCGCTGTCGTTCTACCAGCCGATGGACTGCGGTCCCGGCGAGGCACGGCTCAAGGTGTTCCGGGTGGGACCGCCGCTGTCGCTGAGCAACGTGCTGCCGGTGCTCTCGACGATGGGCGTGGAGGTCGTCGACGAGCGGCCCTACGAGCTCGACGGGCTCACCCCGACGTCGTACGTCTACGACTTCGGCCTGCGCTACCGCCGCCCCATCCCCGCCCACGCCCGCGAGCTGTTCCAGGACACGGTCGCCGCGGTCTGGAACGGGCTCAACGAGGCCGACGGCTTCAACGCCCTCGTGCTCGCGGTCGGACTCACGTGGCGTCAGGCCACGGTGCTGCGTGCCTACGCGAAGTACATGCGCCAGGGCGGCACGCCGTTCGCGCAGGACTACATCGAGGAGGCGCTGCTCAACAACGTCGACATCACCCGTGGGCTGCTGTCGCTGTTCGAGACCCGCTTCGACCCCGACCTGTACGTCGACGACGACGAGGGCCGTGCGGCGAAGGAGCAGGAGATCGCCGACACGATCGTCAAGGCGCTCGAGGAGGTCGTCAGCCTCGACCACGACCGGATCCTGCGGTCCTACCTGACGACGGTGCGGGCGACCCTGCGCACGAACTTCTACCAGCGGGCAGGACGTGGCCCCGGTCCGGGGCGACGGCGACACGGGCGGCCCGAAGTCCTACATCTCGCTGAAGCTGCGGCCCGGTGACATCCCCGACCTGCCCGAGCCGCGCCCGCAGTTCGAGATCTTCGTCTACTCCCCGCGCGTCGAGGGTGTGCACCTGCGCTTCGGCCCGGTGGCCCGCGGTGGGCTGCGCTGGAGCGACCGACGCGACGACTTCCGCACCGAGGTGCTGGGACTGGTCAAGGCGCAGATGGTCAAGAACGCCGTGATCGTGCCGGTCGGCGCCAAGGGCGGCTTCTTCTGCAAGCAGCTGCCCGACCCCGGCGAGCGCGAGGCGTGGATGGAGGAGGGCACCTCCTGCTACCGCACCTTCATCTCGGGCCTCCTCGACGTCACCGACAACCTCGTGGACGGCGAGAACGTGCCACCGACCCGGGTCGTCTCCCACGACGAGACCGACTCCTACCTCGTGGTGGCCGCCGACAAGGGCACCGCGACGTTCTCCGACATCGCCAACGGCGTGGCGAAGGACTACGGGTTCTGGCTCGGCGACGCCTTCGCCTCCGGCGGCTCGGTCGGCTACGACCACAAGGCCATGGGCATCACCGCGCGCGGCGCCTGGGAGTCGGTCAAGCGACACTTCCGCGAGATGGGCGTGGACTGCCAGAACGAGGACTTCACCTGCGTCGGCGTCGGCGACATGTCCGGCGACGTCTTCGGCAACGGCATGCTGCTCTCGGAGCACACCCGGCTGGTCGCTGCCTTCGACCACCGCGACATCTTCCTCGACCCGGACCCCGACCCGGCGGCGTCGTACGCCGAGCGCAAGCGGCTGTTCGAGCTGCCGCGCTCGAGCTGGGGCGACTACGACCGCGACGCCATCTCCGCCGGGGGCGGCATCCACTCCCGTCGTGCCAAGCGGATCGAGGTCACCGAGCAGGTGAGGGCCGCGCTGTCGCTGCCCGACGACGTGACCTCGATGGCGCCCAACGAGCTGATGAGGGCGATCCTGCTGGCCCGCGTCGACCTGCTGTGGAACGGCGGGATCGGCACCTACGTCAAGGCCTCGACCGAGACCAACGCGGAGGTGGGTGACAAGACCAACGACGCGATCCGGGTCGACGGCCGACAGCTGCGCTGCCGCTCGGTGGGAGAGGGCGGCAACCTCGGCCTCACGCAGCGTGGGCGCATCGAGTACGCCCTCCACGGGGCCGGCGGTGAGGGCGGGCGCATCAACACCGACTTCATCGACAACTCCGCCGGGGTGGACACCTCCGACCACGAGGTCAACATCAAGATCCTCCTCGACCGGGTGGTCGCGGCCGGCGACCTGACCGAGAAGCAGCGCAACGACCTCCTCGCCTCGATGACCGACGAGGTCGGGGCGCTGGTGCTCGTCGACAACTACGAGCAGAACGTCGCGCTGGCCTCGGCGGTGCTCCAGGCCCCGGCCCTCATGCACGTCCACGAGGACTGGATGCAGCGTCTGGAGCGTCAGGGCCTGCTGGACCGGGAGCTGGAGTTCCTGCCCTCCACCGAGCAGGTCACCGAGCGGATCGAGCGCCATCAGGGCCTGACCGCCCCGGAGCTGGCGGTGCTCATGTCCTACACGAAGATCGTGCTGGCCGACGACATCGTGGAGACCGACCTGCCCGACGACCCGTTCCTGCTCGAGGACCTGCACGAGTACTTCCCGAGCACCATGCGGGAGAAGTACCAGGAGCAGATCGAGAACCACCCGCTGCGCCGGCAGATCATCACCACCCAGGTGGTGAACTTCCTCGTCAACGGGGCCGGCATCACCTACCACCACCGGCTCTCGGAGGAGACCGCGGCGTCGGCGGTGGAGCTGATCCGGGCGAACTTCGTGGCCCGGGAGATCTTCGGGTCGCGGCCCTTCGTGGATCGCGTCTACGCCCTCGACAACACCATCGAGGCCCAGGTGCAGCTGCGCATGCGCATCGAGATGCGCACGCTGGTGGAGCGGGCCTCACGGTGGCTGGTCAACAACCGGCGGCCCCCGCTGGACAGCCGGGCCACGGTCGACTTCTTCCGCGACGATGCCAACGCGGTGCTGGACGCCCTGCCGGAGGTGCTCACGGGTCTGGAGAAGCAGGCCTTCGAGGAGCGGCGCCGGGCCCTGCTCGCCCAAGGGGTGGCCGACGACCTGGCCGAGCGGGTCGCGGTGCTGCCGCCGGCGTACGCCGTGCTGACGATCGTCGAGACCGCGACCCGCGACGAGCTCGACCCCGTCGAGGTGGCACGGCTGCACTTCGCCCTGGGCGAGCGTCTCGAGCTCTCGCGGCTGGTGGCGCGCATCCTCACCCTGCCCCGGGACGACCGCTGGCAGACCATGGCTCGGGCGGCGCTGCGCGACGACCTCCACACGGTGCACGGGACCCTGACGGCGCAGGTGCTGACCACCACGTCCTCACAGATGTCGGTCGCCGAGCGCATCGAGCAGTGGGAGGAGCAGGACGAGGTCATGGTCAATCGCGCCGTGGAGACGCTGCGTGAGATCTGCGGCGACGACAGGGCCGACCTGGCGCGGATGTCGGTGGGTCTCCGTGTGGTGCGGACCCTGCTGGCCTCGGGCGCCTAGGGAGCAGGGACGCGTGACCTGATCCGGGCACCGACGGCGACGTCACGTCGCTCCTGCTCCGGCGGGGCTGACCAGCCGCTACGGTTCGTCGATGACCACCAGCGACTCACCGGCTCCCGGTGTCCCCACCGTCCCGCACCTTCCCGAGGAGCCCACCCGGGGTGGCGTGGCGGCCCAGGTCGAGGCGATCGCGACGTCCCGGATGACGGCGGCCGACCTGCTCGAGTCGACGCTCGCGCGCATCGCCGCGCTCGACCCGCACCTCAACGCCTTCACCTCGGTGCTCACCGACGAGGCGCGCGCGGAGGCGGCCTCCCGCGACGCCGCCCAGCAGCGCGGTGAGCCCCTGGGACCGCTGCACGGTGTGCCGGTCGCGATCAAGGAGGAGAACGTGGTCGCCGGCACGGTGACCACCTTCGGCGGGGCGGCCAACCGCACGCCGGCCACCGAGGACGGCCACGTCGCGCGCCGGCTGCGCGCTGCCGGAGCCGTCGTGGTGGGCAAGACGAACATGCCGGAGTTCGGGATCTACCCCTTCACCGAGTCGGCGCGGCACGGCATCACCCGCAACCCGTGGCGGACCGACCACACCCCGGGCGGGTCGAGCGGCGGCACGGCGGCCGCGGTCGCCAGCGGCATGGTGAGCGTGGCCATCGGTGGCGACGGCGGCGGTTCGATCCGGATCCCGTCGGCCTGCTGCGGTCTCTTCGGGCTCAAGCCCAGCCGGGGCCTGGTGTCCTCCGCGCCCCACGCGGACCTGTGGACCGCGTTGGGGACCGTCGGCCCCCTCACCCGCTCGGTCCTCGACAGCGCCCTGGTCTACGACGTGATCCGGGGCAACGAGCCCAGCGACCGGTGGACCGCACCCGAACCGGGCTCGTCGTACGCCGACGCGGCGCGGCTGGCCGCGGACGGCGACCAGCGGCGGCTGAGGATCGGTTGGTCGATCGACGCCCGCGACGCGCGGCATGAGGCCGCCGGCCGAGCACGTCGCCGCGGTCGAGGAGACGGCCGCGCTGCTCGAGGGACTGGGGCACGAGGTGTTCGAGATCGACCCGCGCTACCCGGACGCCACC
The DNA here is from genome assembly GCA_963790225.1 of uncultured Actinomycetota bacterium. Classification (GTDB taxonomy): domain Bacteria; phylum Actinomycetota; class Actinomycetes; order Propionibacteriales; family Nocardioidaceae; genus Marmoricola_A. Next base: position 192,309 of record CAWBNX010000003.1, read on the forward strand.
GCGGCCTTCCTGCCCCAGCTGTTCGGCGGTCTGCGCGACGAGGCCGACATCGTCGAGGACCGCAGCCGGCTGGAGACGCGGACCAAGCAGGCGCTGGCGATGGGGGCCTGGGCCCGGCCCGGCCTGGTCAAGCGCGCGGTCGCCCGCGGCGAACGGATCGCGGCGACCGTCGACGAGCGGATCTTCTCCCGCTGCGACGTGCTGCTGACCCCGACCCTGGCCGAGCGCCCTCCGACCGTCCCGGTGCTGGGTCGCAAGCCAGCTCCCGTGGCCCTGCTGCGGGCGATGCCGATGATCGCCTACACGGCGCTGTGGAACGTGACCGGGCACCCGGCCGCTGCGGTGCCGGCCGGGATCGCCGACGACGGCCTGCCGGTGTCGGTGCAGCTGATCGGGCGGCGTCACGACGAGGCGACGTTGTTCGCCCTGTCGGCCCAGGTCGAGTCCGTGCGGCCGTGGGCGAGCCGCTGGCCCGAGGTGGGCGCGTGAGGGGTCCGCTGACGCTGCTGGTCCACACCCCGGTGACCCGGGCGCGACGCGCCGCCGCAGTGCTGCCCGGCGTGCCGCTGCCGATCTCCTGGCTGGAGGGACGGCGGGTCCTGGTCACCGGTGCCTCCTCGGGCATCGGCGAGGCGACGGCCCGCACCGCCGCCTGTCGGGGAGCCACCGTGCTGCTCGTGGCGCGCCGCGTCGAGGAGCTGCAACGGGTCCGCGACGCCATCGTCGTCGAGGGCGGCCGCGCCGAGAGCCACGCCTGCGACCTGACCGATCCCGATGCCGTGGACGGCCTGGTCCGCTGGGTGCTCGACGAGCACGGTGGCGTGGACGGCCTGGTCAACAACGCAGGCCGCTCGATCCGGCGCTCGCTGACGGCGTCCTACGAGCGGGTCCACGACGTGGAGCGGACGCTCGACCTCAACTTCGTCGCGCCCGTGCGCCTCACGCTCGGGCTGCTGCCGGGCATGGTCGAGCGCGGGGAGGGTCGTGTCGTCAACGTGCTGACGTGGGGCGTGCAGGTCAAGGCGCCGAAGTTCAGCGCCTACATCGCCTCCAAGAGCGCTCTCGACGTGTGGTCGCGCATCGCCGGCCGCGAGCTGTACGGCGACGGCGTGACGTTCTCCAACGTCCGGCTGTCCCTGGTGCGGACTCCGATGATCGGCCCGACCGACGCCTACCGCCGCGCACCCGCCCTCAGCCCCGAACGGGCGGCCGAGATCGTGGTGCGCGCCCTCGAGGAGCGACCGCTGACCGTCGACACGGTGGCCGGCCGGGTGGCCGAGGTGCTCAACCTCGTCCTGCCGCGCGTGAGCGACCTCGCGGCGTGGGCGGGTAGCCGGGTCTTCCCGGACTCACCAGCGGCCGTCCGCCACCTGGAGACCGGTGCTCCGCCCGAGGTGACTCCCAGCTGTCCAGCGCTGCTGACAGTTCGTGAACGACCTGCGCCTATTGGCGTTCGGGGGGCGTCCCGTGGGGTGCGGGTGATGGCGATGCGGAAGCCGGGTTGTCGGTGGACGGTGTAGTCGGGGTGGTGGGCGAGGGTGTGGTGGCGTCCGCAGATGAGGACGCCGTCGTCGAGGTTGGTGTTGCCGTCGCGGATCCAGGGTTGGAGGTGGTGGGCGTCGCACCAGGCGGTGGGTCGTTCGCAGCCTTCGGCGGCGCAGCGGAAGCTCTGCCGGATCGCCATCGCGACTCGTTGGGGTTTGGAGAACAGTCGGCGGGTGCGGCCGTGGTCGAGGACCTCGCTGGTGGCGCCGAGGACGGCGGGGATGAGGCCGGCGTCGCACGCCATCCTGCGGGCTTCTCCGGGCGAGAGGCGGGTGCCGGTGTCCATGGTCGCCGCGGCGAGTCCACCTTCGAGGGTCGCCAGGGGGATGGTGACGACGACGGTGGCGCTGAGGCCGCCGGAGTGGGGCAGGCGGTTCGGGTCGAGGGTCTCGATGAGGCGGCAGAACGCCTCACCCATCACCCGCTGGTTCGCCTTCGGGGTCCGGGTGGCCGCGACTCGGTGCCCTCGCTGCCCTCGGTGCCCTCGGTGCCCGTGCCGGCAACCTGGTGGGCGTCGGCTGCTGCTGGGACTGGTGCTCGTGCTGGTGGTGCGGCAGATCGCGTCGGTGAGGCTGGGGTTGGCGATGGCGTGCAGGGCGGTGCGGAGCATGTCGGCGTGGCGGGTGGAGAGGGTGACGTTGAGGTGGGTGGTGCCTGCGTGGTCGTCCCAGGTCGTGAGCCAGGTGTGGGCGTCGGCGGCGTCCTGCTCGGCCTGCAGCCGGGTGGCTTCGAGGGCTTCGGCGGCGTCGGGGTCGATGACCTCCAGCAACCGTCGTCCCAGGACGCGGAGCTGGTCGGCGTCGAGGCGGCGGGCTTCGGCGAGCATCACCTTCTCCGCCCGGTCACCGATCCGCCGGCTCCAGGGTCGTCGGGAGCTTCTTGACCGCCGCCACGACGACCTCGGCCTGGGTGGCGTCGATGTCGCCGGCCAGCAGCGCTGACCCGGTCGCGGTGAACGTCGGTGGTGAGGTCGCGGCTGTGGCGGACCTGCCCGCGGGCGACCCGGCCCGGGACCAGGGCGCGGTGGGCCAGCCAGGCGGCGGTGTTCACCGGCGCCGGGCCGTCGGCCTGGAGCGTGGACGTGCGAGCTGGTCGGCGTGGGCCAGCAGCGCGAGCTGCAGCCCCTTGAGCCGCGCCGAGGACCTCGTGCAGCTCCAGCACGGCTTCGCCGGCCTCGACAGGCGTTCAGGCACCCCAACGCGACACCGTCGACACCCCCGGCGGTGGCGTCACCCACCGCAGCCAGCAAGGTGGCGGTGAAGCGGTGCATCCGCTGGGTCCGTGCCTCGACCGGGGAGAAACCACGCCACCGACCCTCACCCGCCACAGCGCCCCGCACCGGGCGTCGCGGCGAAGGCCTCCCCGGAGGGCTCTCCCGGGGCAGACCCGTCCTCCGGCTCGGGGTTCGGGTGCTGCTCCATGACTCGACGATGCCAGGGCGCACCGACAGTTTGAGCCCCAGAACGGGCCCTCTGAGAAATCTTTGGAAAGAAATGTTGTCCTGTGAACAAAACGGGCCGGCTCGATCGTGCTCGCCCGGGTCCACCTGGTGCGTGAGCTCAGGCTGACTTCTTGGCCTGCTTCTTCGCGGCAGTCTTCTTGGTGGACTTCTTCGCCGCTGGCTTGTCCGAGGACTTCTTGGCCGCCTTCTTGGTGGCCTTCTTGGCCGGTTTGCTCGCGGCCTCGTCGTCTGCGTCGTCTCGTCGTCTGCGTCGTCGCGTCGTCCTCGTCGTCTGCGTCCTCGCCCCGAGCGGTCTTGGCCGCGGCCACCGACTTCTGCAGCGCAGCGAGCAGGTCCACGACCTGGCCCGCCTCGGGCTCGGGCTCCTTGGTCCGCGTGACCTCGCCGCCCTCGAGCTTGGCCTTCACCAGCTCACGAACCGCGGCGGCGTAGTCGTCCTCGAAGTCGGCGGCGTCGTAGTCGCCGGCGAGGGTGTCGAGGAGCAGCTTGGCCATCTCGACCTCCTGCGGCTTCGGGTCCTCGACCTCGGCGAGCAAGGAGAACGCCGGCTCACGGATCTCGTCAGGCCACAAAAGGGTCTGCATGACAAGAACGTCGTCGCGCACGCGAAGGACGGCCGGGGTCATGCGGGTCCGGATCGACACGGTGACGACGGCGACCCGGTCGCTCTCGCGCAGGGCGTCGCGCAGGAGGGCGTAGGGCTTGGTGCCGCTCTTCTCGGGCTCGAGGTAGTAGGGCTTGTCCAGCTGCATCGGGTCGATCTGGTCCGAGGGCACGAACTTCTCGACGGAGATCTCACGGCTGCTGTTGGCCGGCAGCTCGGCGAGGTCCTCGTCGTCGAGGATGACCATCTCGCCGTCCTCGGTCTCGTAGCCCTTGGCGATGTCGGCGTAGGCGACCTCCTCGCCGTCGACCGAGCAGATCCTCTGGTACTTGATCCGCCCGCCGTCCTTGGCGTGGACCTGCCGAAAGCTGATGTCATGACTCTCGGTGGCCGAGTACAGCTTGACGGGCACGCTCACCAGGCCGAAGGAGACCGCGCCTTTCCAGATCGCTCGCATGTGGACACGGTACCCACTACGACAGGATGGGGACATGCGTCCGATGCTCGCCACCAAGGCGACCCACGACAGCGGGCCGCCTCGCGGCCCGGGATGGGTCCACGAGGTGAAGTGGGACGGGATGCGCGTGATCGTCTCGGTGACCTCCGGTGTCCTGCGGATCACCTCCCGCAACGAGAACGACGTGACCGTGTCCTTCCCCGAGCTGGCCGGTCTGGCGGACCGGTCGGTGGTGGGCGGGCACGACATCGTCCTGGACGGCGAGGTGGTCGCCTTCGACGACAGCGGAGTGCCGCGCTTCGGTGCGCTGGCCGACCGCATCCACGTCAAGAACGCCCGTCGGGCCGAGGATCTCGTCGCGGTCCGCCCCGTCACCCTCATGGTCTTCGACCTGCTGGCCCTCGACGGACTCGACGTCACCGGCCTGCCCTGGTCGGATCGGCGCTGCCGCGCTCGAGGGTCTGGAGCTCCAGGGCAGCCACTGGCAGACCCCGCCGACGTACGACGACGGCGACGTGCTCGCCGAGGTGACCCTGACCCAGGGGCTCGAAGGTGTCGTGAGCAAGCGCCGGTCCTCGGTCTACCGTCCCGGGCAGCGCTCGAAGGACTGGCTGAAGCTGCCGCACCGACCGACCGGTTCGTACGTCGTCGGCGGCTGGCGCCCGGAGACCGGCGGCCGCGACCGGCTGGGTGCGGTGCTGGTGGGGGAGCCGACCGCCGAGGGGTTGGTGTTCCGGGGTCGGGTCGGCAGCGGGCTGGCGGGCAAGGCGGGGGAGCGGCTGGCGCCGCTGCTGGCACCGCTGGCCGCCGAGACCTCTCCGTTCCTGGACCCGGTGCCCCGCGAGGATGCCGTCGGCGCCCGGTGGGTCCGCCCCGAGCTGGTCGTCGAGGTGGCGTCGTTGGGGTTCACGCCGCAGCACCGGCTGCGGCAGCCGGCGTACCTCGGTCTGCGCCCCGACGTCGGCGCCGCCGATCTGGGGGCCGAGGCGAAGGGGGAACGTGGTGGCTGAGGTGGCTCGCGAAGAGGTGCGCGTCGAGGTCGACGGCCAGGCGTTGACGCTGAGCAACCTCGGCAAGGTGCTCTACCCCGACACCGGGACGACGAAGGCCGAGGTGATCGACTACTACGCGCGGATCGCGCCGGTCCTGCTGCCGCACCTGGAGGGTCGGGCGGTGACCCGGGTGAGGTGGCCGCACGGCAGCGGCGACCAGTCGTTCTTCGAGAAGAACCTCCAGTCGCGCGCACCTCGGTGGCTGCGCCGCGTGGAGGTGCCCTCGACGGGGTCGCGCACCGGGTCGCCCGGCATGCTCACCTTCCCGGTGATCGAGTCGGTGGCGGCGTTGACCTACCTGGCCAACCTGGCCGCGCTGGAGCTGCACGCCCACCAGTGGCGCTTCGACGACGCCGGCCGGCCGGTCAACCCCGACCGCATGGTCATCGACCTCGATCCGGGCCAGCCGGCGGGCCTGCACGAGTGCGCCCGGGTGGCGCTGCTGGTGCGCGAGCGGCTGGGCGCGCTGGGGCTCGACGCGGCGCCCGTCACCAGCGGAAGCAAGGGTTTGCACCTCTACGCGCCCATGCCTGGTGACCTCACCACCGACCAGGTGCGCGACGCGGCCAGGCAGATCGCCGAGGGGCTGGAGGAGGAGCACGGCACGCTCGTGATCTCCTCCATGACCAAGGCCCGCCGGACCGGCAAGGTGTTCCTCGACTGGTCGCAGAACACCGGCTCCAAGACCACGATCAGCCCGTACTCGCTGCGCGGCACGCTGACGCCGTACGTCGCTGCGCCGCGGACCTGGGAGGAGATCGAGGAGGGTGCCGAGGACGAGCTGGCCCTCGACCAGCTGCGCTTCGACGAGGTGCTCGCGCGCGTGGAGGAGCACGGCGACCTCTTCGGCGACCTGCTCGGCTAGAGGCGCGCCGGGGTCCGCGACACTGCCGCGTCCACGTAGCCGTCCTCGACCGCGCGCTGCAGCAGCTCGATGCGCGTCTTCACCGGGCGGCCGAGGGCGGCGTACTTCCCGCGGATCCGCTTCAGGTGCTCCTTGATGGTCGACTCGGCGAGGTCGAGCTGGCGGGCGACCTGCTTGCTGACCATGCCGCGGTAGAGCAGCGTGAGGACCTCGATCTCCCGGGTGGTCAGCTGGGGCCGGGTGGTGCGCGAGGAGTGCAGCAGCGAGGCCAGCTCGACCGAGAGGTAGGACTCGCCGGAGCCCACAGCCGTGACCGCGGTGAGGAACTGCTCGACGGGCTGGTGCTTGAAGACGATGCCGCGGGCTCCGGCGCTGACGGCCTCCGACATCAGGGCGACGTGATGGCCGTCGGTCTGCACGAGGACCTGAGCGCCGCTGGCGCGCAGGGCGGTCACGTTGTCGGTCAGCGTCGAGCCGTCGAGCAGGCGGATGCCGAGGATCGCGACGTGGGCGGAGTGCTGGGCCGGGTCGAGCTCGGCGACCGTGTGCGCGGCGCCGACCAGCCGTAGGCGTCGCCGCGTGTGCTGGGTGGCGCACTCGATCCCGAGCAGCGTCAGGGGTTGCTCGTCGACGGCGACGACCCGGATCTCCTCCGGCGCCATGGCTGTACCCCCGTCCTCCACGCCTCTGGGGTCGTAGATACCCGGGCCGTACTGAGGAAATCGGGACTTTCGTCCCGCTCTGAGTAAAGTTTTGTGCCCCTGACCTGCAGGTTCACCATGGGTGTCGCCCCGACGGCACCTGCGTCCGGAAGTTATCCACAGGTCGGGGAGCGGGGGCTGTGCCGGAAGGTAAAGAGGCGAAGACTCGGCGGTGACCATTGACCAGGTGAGCCGACGAGGGGGACGTTCGACGTGACTGCCGTGTCACCTGCCCGGGCGGGATAGTCGCTGGGGCGGCCGGACGCGGTCGGGGCCACCGGGTTCGTCGGAGGCCTGCCCGACCGTGACGTCGTCGACGACCTCGACCGCGTCCTGCGCACCCAGGTGCAGCGACGCGGGGTCGATCCCCAGCGTGAGGCTGCGGTGGTGCGTCAGATGGCCCAGCAGGTCGTCCGCGACCACGACGACCGCAGCCTCACCGGAGCGGTCGACCCGGTGGCCGACCGCGACTCGCTGGTGTCGTTCCTGGTCGCCAACGTCGCCGGCTTCGGCCCGCTCCAGCCCCTCCTCGACGATCCTCAGATCGAGGAGGTGTGGATCAACCAGCCGTCGCGGGTGTTCGTGGCGCGCGACGGTCGTCACGAGCTCACGCCCGATCGTGCTCAGCGCCGAGCAGGTCACCGAGCTGGTCGAGCGGATGCTCGCCACCAGCGGTCGGCGCATCGACATCTCCCAGCCCTTCGTCGACGCGCTGCTCCCGGGGGGCCACCGGCTCCACGTCGTGCTCGACGGCATCACCCGCGGCTTCACCGCGGTCAACATCCGCAAGTTCGTCGTCAAGGCCGCCCACCTCGACGACCTCGTGGCGCTGGGCAGCCTGCCGGCTCCGGCGGCCGCCTTTCTGCGCGCCGCGGTCGCGGCCGGACTCAACGTGGTGGTGTCGGGAGGGACGCAGGCGGGGAAAACCACGCTGCTGAACGCGCTGGCGGCCGCGATCCCCGGAGGTCAGCGCGTCATCAGCGTGGAGGAGGTCTTCGAGCTGGACTTCCGCCACCCCGACTGGGTGGCGATGCAGACGCGCCAGCAGGGCTTCGAGGGCACCGGTCAGGTGACGCTGCGCCACCTGGTGAAGGAGACGCTGCGCATGCGGCCCTCCCGCGTCATCGTCGGCGAGGTGCGCTCGGAGGAGGCACTCGACCTGCTGCTCGCGCTCAACGCCGGACTGCCCGGCATGGCCTCGGTCCACGCCAACAGCGCCCGCGAGGCGCTGGTCAAGCTGTGCACGCTGCCCCTGCTGGCGGGCGAGAACATCTCGGCGCGCTTCGTGGTTCCCACGGTGGCGGCGTCGGTGGACCTCGTCGTGCACCTCGACCTCGGGCTGGACGGCGTGCGCCGGGTCCACGAGATCGTCGCGGTGCCGGGGCGCATGGAGGCGGAGACGATCGAGACCGAGAGCGTGTTCTGCGCAGGAACGGCGATCTCGTGCGCGGGCCGGGCCTGCCGCCGCGCGCCGACCGGTTCGAGCGGATCGGCGTCGACCTCCCCGCGCTGCTGCGGACCCAGGACTGAGCCGTGGGCGTCGTCGTCGGTCTCCTCCTCGGGCTCGGGCTGCTGCTGATGTGGTCGGCCTTCGTGCTGCCGCCGCGCCACCCGCGCCCGGACGCCGTACGTCGCAGCCGGTTGCGCGACCAGCTCGCGCGGGCGGGTATGCCCTCGGTGACGCCGGCGCTGCTGGTCGTCGCGGCCGGGGTGGTGGCCCTGCTCGCCTTCGTCGCCGTGTACGTCGTGTCGCGGACCGCACCGGTCGCGGGCACGTTCGGACTGCTGGCCGGCTACGGGCCCTTCGCCCTCGTCGCGGGCCGCGCCCGCCGGCGACAGCGCGAGCTGGCGGAGGTGTGGCCCGAGGCCGTCGACCACCTGGCCAGTGGCGTCCGGGCCGGGCTGTCGCTGGCGGAGGCGGTCAGCGGGCTCTCCGAGCGCGGGCCGGAGTCGCTGCGGCCGGCGTTCGCCGGCTTCGCACGGGAGTACCAGCTGTCCGGCCGGTTCGAGGAGTGCCTGGACCGGCTCAAGGAGCACCTGGCCGATCCCGTCGGAGACCGCGTCGTGGAGGGGCTGCGGGTGGCGCGCGAGGTCGGCGGGGGAGACCTCGGTCGGCTGCTGCGCGGGCTCTCGGGTCACCTGCGGGACGACGCCCGGACCCGCTCGGAGCTGGAGGCCCGCCAGAGCTGGGCGGTCAACGGGGCCCGGCTCGCGGTCGCCTCGCCCTGGCTGGTGCTGCTGCTCATGTGCTTCCAGCCCGAGGTGATCGCGCGGTACTCCTCGACCGCCGGCGTCGTGGTCCTCGCGGTCGGCGCCGTGCTGTGCCTGCTGGCCTACCGGGTGATGCTGCGCATCGGTCGGCTGCCCACGGAGCGACGGGTGCTGGGCGAGGGGGCGTCATGACCGGCGCCGTGCTCGGGCTGGTGGCCGGGCTCGGTCTGTGGCTCGCGGTGGAGCGGGTCCTCGCCATGCGCCGACCTGACTTCGAGGCGCGGGTGCTGCGCCACCTGCCGGACCTGCCGCACACCGGGGTGCGTCCCGACCTGCCCCGGCGCGGGGTGCTCGACGAGCTGGTGGGGCCGGCGATGCGGGGCGCGGCGAAACGGCTGGAGTCGGTGGCCGGCGGGTCGGCCTCGATCTCCCGGCGGCTCCAACGGGCCGACCTCGACCTCACGTTGGCCGACTTCCGGCTCCAGCAGGTCGTGTGGGGGCTCAGCGCCTTCGCGGTGACCGGAGTCGGCTCGCTGCTCGTGGCGTCGCGCTCGCCCAGCCGGGCCGTGCCGTTGGCGGTGCTGTGCGGGGTGGCCTTCGTGGCGGGGGTGCTGCTGCGCGAGAACCGTCTCACCGCGCAGGTCCGCGGCCACGAACGAGCCGTGCTCGCCGAGCTGCCGGCTGTCTCCGAGCTGATGGCGCTGGCGGTCGCCGCCGGGGAGGGGCCGGTCGCGGCGCTGGAGCGGGTCGTCGGGCGGAGCCGAGGTGCGCTGGCCGGGGAGCTGACGCGCGTGCTGGCCGAGGTGCGCACGGGCACACCGGTCGCCCGCGCGCTCGACGACTACTCGCGACGCACCGGGCTGCCCTCGGTGGCGCGCTTCGCCAACGGTCTCGCCGTCGCGCTCGAGAGGGGGACCCCGCTGGCCGACGTGCTGCACGCCCAGGCCGGCGACGTGCGCGAGGCGCAGCGTCGCGAGCTCATCGAGTCCGGCGCCCGCCGCGAGGTCTTCATGATGGTGCCCGTCGTCTTCCTCGTGCTGCCCACCACCGTGATGTTCGCGTTCTGGCCGGGCGTGGTCGGCCTGCGCCTGACCACCTGACCACCCCTGCCCGGCGACCGTGCCGATCGGGTGCGCCCCCGACCTGACAACGAAGGAGAACGACATGCTGGATCCGATCCGACGCTCCCTGCTCGCACTGGCCGGGCTGGTGGCTACCCTCAGCGCGGTCACCTGGCCCGCCACCCGGCCGGCTCCGCACGAGGACCGCGAGCGCGGCGACGTCCCGGGCTGGGTGCTGGTCACGGTCATGACCGCCGGTCTCGTCGCCGGACTGTGGGCCGTGGCCGGGCCCGAGCTCGAGCGCATGCTCCGCCAGGCGCTGAACTCCGTCGCCTGATCGGTGGCGGCGATCGACGACAGGACAGGGCGGCGGCACGCTGGGTGCGAGCGGGGCGGTGAGCGCGGTGCGGCTGCGGTCGACTTCGTGCTCGTGGTGGTCGTCGTGGTGCCGTTGTTCCTCGGCGTCCTGCAGGTGGGGCTGGTGCTCCACGTGCGCAACACCCTCACTGCTGCGGCCTCCGAGGGGGCGAGGCACGGCGCGCGCTTCGACCGGGAGCCGCTCGACGGTGCCGCAAGGACCCGGGACGCCATCTCCGACGCGGTGTCCGGTCGCTTCGCGCGCGAGGTGAGCGCTCGTCGTACGACGGTGCAGGGCGCGCCGGCCGTCGTGGTCGACGTCCGGGCCGAGGTGCCGGCGCTGGGCCTCTTCGGCCCGGCGTGGCCGGTGCAGGTCAGCGGCCACGCCGTCGAGGAGGCGCTGCCGCAATGAGGTCACGGAAGGAAGACGGCTCAGCGCTGGTCGAGGTGACCTGGCTGGCGCTGCTCCTGCTGGTGCCGCTGGTCTACCTGCTGGTCGCGGTCTTCGACGTCCAGCGGGCGTCGTTCGGGGTCAGCGCCGCGTCCCGGGCGGCAGCACGTGCCTACTCGCTGGCTCCGGACGAGGCGGTCGGACGCGCTCGCGCGCAGCAGGCCGCAGCGGTCGCCCTGCGCGACCAGGGCATCGAGCCACGGTCGGTGCGGCTGACGGTGTCGTGCTCGCCGAGCCCGAGCAACTGCCTGGCGCCGGGCAGTGTGGTCTCGGTGCGCCTCTCGCACCAGGTGCGGCTGCCGCTGGCCCCCGAGGCGCTCGGCGGGGGCGCGCCGTCGTTCCGGGTGGAGGCCGACCAGAGCTTCCCCTACGGCACGTTCCGGGAGGACCGATGAGACCCGGGCGAGGGCCGGCGCGCCGCGAGCAGGGGCCGGCGCGGACGAGCAGGGGTCGGTCAGCCTGCTGCTCGTCGGGTTCTTCCTGGTGGCGGTGCTCCTGGTGACCGTGGTGGTCGACGCCTCGGCGGCGTTCCTGCGCCGCCAGGAGCTCGCGGCGCTGGCCGACGGTGCCGCGGTCGCGGCGGCCGACGGGATCCGCAGCGAGCAGATCTACCTCGAGGGCGTCCCCGACCAGGTCGCGATCGACCCGGCTCTGGCGCGTGCCTACGTCGCGGACTACCTGGCCCGCTCGGGTCGCCCGTCCGGGCTGCGGTGGCAGGTCAGCACCACCGCCGACTCGGTCCGGGTCGAGCTGAGCGGCCCGCTCGACCTCCCTCTGGTCCCTCCCGGCTGGAGCGGCCGCACCACCGTCGCCTCCGAGGCCGGCGCCGTCTCGATCGTCAGCTGAGACGCCTCACCAGCTGGAGAGGGCGGTGGTCAGGCTGCCGCGCTGCTGCACCATCCGGCCGGCCTCGCGCTCGCTCAGCCAGGCGTCCAGGGTGCCGGTCGCCGGTGACGAGACGTAGCCCTCGAGGCGGGCGCCGAGCCGGGCGACCAGCTCGGTCCGGCCCTGCCACAGCGGCGGTACGCCGATCTCGCCGAGGTCGGCGAGCTCGGTCGCCACCGCCAGGTGCCACGGCCGCAGCGACTCCCAGCCGCGCGCGCTGCGGGCCAGCACGGCGACCTCGCGCAGCCAGACGCCGGTGGCCGGCGCCAGACCGAGACCTTCCAGCTGCTCCAGGGTGGCGCGGCTGAGCCGGTCGATCGTGCCCAGCCCGGCCGATCGCAGCACGGCGGCGTGGTCGCGGAACGGGGCGACGGTCAGCATGTCGTCCGGCAACGGGCGGCCGAAGCGGCTGCGGTAGGGGTTGGTCCGCGGTGCGTCGGGGCCGGCCTTCGGCTGGTGGCTGCGCAGCCCGGCCAGCTGGGGGTCCCGGTCACGCCAGGCCGCCAGCGTCGGGTCGACGTCGGCGCACGCCAGGTGGCGCACGGCGAGCGCGCTCCGGCCGGCGACCTCGGCGAGGTGGCACCCGGCCGCGTAGTTGAGCGCGGGCCCGTACTCCTCGGGGTCGCGCAGCGGTCCGGTCGGGGGCGCCAGCCGACCTCGGGGCAGGCGGGCACCGACCGGGTGAGCACCAGGGCGCTGCGCTGCAGGCGGCACCGGAACTCCTCGTCGACGCCGCCGGCCGTGTCCGCCACCGCCGCCAGCAGACGCTGGGCGTCCCGGGCCAGCGCGACCTGGTGAGCCAGGTAGGTCTCGGTCGTGAGCGCGCTCGCACCCGTGGCCCCGGCGGAGCTGTCGCGCTCGGCCCGCAGCAGCGAGGCACGGTTGACGCCGACGGACACCCGGGTGTGGAGAAGGCGGAGCCGCAGCGTCGGCTCACGACGCACGACGTCGCTCTCGAGCGCGTGACCGAGCAGGTGGAGGTAGGCGCGGAGCTCCGCGTCGGTGGAGGCCTCGCGGTAGAGGCTGTGCCAGTAGCCGACGAGCGCCAGCCGGTTGTCGGGGTCGAGCTCCACGGCCTCGGCGTAGAGGGCCTGGGCGATCGTGGAGCCGCGCGGCTTCCTGGGCGGCCAGGGCGTGCAGCGCCACGCTGCGCGCCACCGTGGCCCCGGCCAGGCCCTGGGTGATGCCGTGCGCCTGGGCGATCCGGGTGACGGCCATCGCGGCGGGGAAGACCCCCAGGTCGAGACCCGCCGTCGGGTCGGTGCCGCGCGTCGCCGGCGTCGCCGCCCGCTGGTGCCGGCGTCTGCCGGAGGAACCCGAGCGTGCCGGTGCGGTCGATGGTCTGGGTGTCGATGACGCGGTAGTTGCGCACCAGCTCGACCACCATGCGGCCGTCGGCTCTCGGTGACGTTGAGCCGCCAGGGCGTCGGTGGCCGCAGGAGGCGGAGGGCGCGACCCAGGGCCGCGATCCACGGGGTGGACGAGCTCTCGACGATGCCGACGTCGGCGAGCATCTCGGCGTCGGTGCCCAGCGGCACCTCGATGCCGCCCGGGGTGGGCGGGGCCAGACCGTCGGACCAGGGACCGCAGGTGCTCGGGGGACGGTGCGCCGTCCCCGGTGGAGGTGATCGTCAATCGGGCGCGCGAGCTCCACGCCAGGGCGAGAAGGACCGCCGCGCAGAGCCCGAGCACGGCGGCCTGGGCCAGGTTCGGACCCAGTCCGGCCGCGCGCCACGACACCTCGAAGGGTGAGAGGAGGCCGACCGCGGCCACCAGGCCCACGGCGGCGACCAGGGCGACGACCGAGCCGGTGACGGCCGCCGAGGCGTCGGAGCCGACGGCCCGCCGCCACCCCAGCGCCAGCAGCAGGGCCACGACCCCCAGGACCGCCACGAGCCCGAGGTCGGTGCCCTCGCTCGACCAGGTGGCGTCGAAGCTGAGACCCATCCACGAGGGCAGCCCCACGACCCACACGCAGCTGAGCGCGAGGGCCACGGGTCCGGCGACCAGGCAGGGCACCCGCAGGCTCGGCGCGGTCGCGAGCCGGTCGGCGGCGCGGTTGCCGAGGAGACCGAGCAGGAGCCGCGCCGCGACGAGGACGATCGCGATCCAGGCCAGGACCACGACGGCCAGCGCGAGCGCCGGCTCGACCCAGGCCTGCTGGAAGTCGGTCCACGTCGACTCGGCGACCTGCGCCGCAGAGGTCCCGAGCTCCTGCTGGAGCGCCAGCGCGGTGGCGTTCGCACCGTCGCAGACGAGCGCGGCCTGCACCGCGGACCTGATCAGGGCGGAGGTGGCCTCCGAGGTCGGCCCCGCACCGGGGGCCAGCGTCGGGGGAGCCGCTGCACACCGGTGGCACCGGCTTGGGCACGAACGTCCCGAGCCCGCCGCCGTCCAGCCGCTTCGCCCAGCCGGCGAGGGCGGTGGCGTCGGCCTGGCGCTGCACGGCGCTCGCGTACGCCTCTGCGCAGGCCGGCGTCGCCCCGCCCGTCGCCGGCGCCGCCTCGCGCACGTCGGTGATCGTCGCGATCGCCGTCCCGGGGTCGCCGGACGCCGTCAGACGCTCGGCCGCGGCGCAGACGGTCCCGGCACCTGGCGTCGGGGCGCCGGCCGCGGGGGACGGCAGTGCGAGCGCCAGTGTCTGCGGCCAGCAGCAGCATGGCTGCAGTACGACGAGAACGTGTCGACGACGGCATGGTCACCCCCGGTGGCTGCGGATCTCTCGACGCTAGACCGGTTGCTTTCTTGTCGGCAGGGCCTTAAGTACCGGTCTAGAGCGTCCCCGGTGAGTGCCGCGGGACGCCGGGGACTGTTCCCGACGAACGCGGGCACAACGTCCCGCGCCGGGTGCGCCGGGCGGGCCTACGGTCGGGGCATGGCGGGTGGCGTCAAGGGATGGGTGCTGGTGGTGCTGGCACTGCTGTGCGCGGCGTCGGGGCGCTGTCGGAGCGCCGAGCCCCGACTCGGTGCGCTTCACCGCCGCCGGTGACTACTCGAGCAGTGCCGCCGCCGGTGGGGTGATCGACCGGCATCGGGGCCTCCGATCCTGACGCCCACTTCGCCGTCGGCGACCTGTCCTACGGGGTGACCGGGCAGGAGCAGGCCTGGTGCGACTTCGTGACGAGCAGGGTCGGTGGCGGCTTCCCCTTCGAGCTGTTGTCCGGCAACCACGAGAGCAACGGCCTCAACGGCAACATCAACGACTTCGCCGCCTGCCTGCCCAACCAGCTGCCAGGCCTCGTCGGCACCTACGGCAGGCAGTACTACGTCGACGTTCCCCAGGACGACCCGCTCGTGCGTTACGTGATGATCTCGCCCGGGGTCACCTACCCCGACGGCGTCTGGAGCTACGCCGCGGGCACGCCGCGCCACGACTGGACCCGGACGGCCATCGACCAGGCGCGCGCAGCGAGGCATCCCGTGGGTCGTCGTCGGCATGCACAAGCCGTGCTTGTCGATGGGCGTGTACTCCTGCGACCCCGGCCCGGGCATCATCAACCTGCTGGTCTCGCGCAAGGTGGACCTCGTGCTCAACGGGCACGAGCACCTCTACCAGCGGACGAAGCAGCTGGCGCACAGCGCCGGCTGCACCACGATCAGCCCCGGGTCGTACGACGCCGACTGCGTGGCCGACTCGGACGCTGACCTGCTGGCGGGCGCCGGCACGGTCTTCCTGACGCTCGGCAGCGGGGGAACGCCGTTCCGCGAGACCGATCCGTCCGACCCGGAGGCGCCGTACTTCGCCACCTCGATGGCTCTGAACAACAACCCGACGTGGGGGTTCGGCCAGTTCGACGTGACGCGTGAACGGCTCGCCTTCAGCTTCCAGCGCACCTCAGGGGGCACCTACGCCGACTCGTTCACGCTGGACCGGACCGCGGCTCCACCGAACACGGCACCGACCGCGGCCTTCACGAGCACGCAGTCGGGCCTGGTCGCGAGTCTCGACGGGCGCACCTCCTTCGATCCCGACGGCACCATCGCGTCGTGGACGTGGGACTTCGGTGACGGCACCACCGACACGGGCGCCACACCGCAGCACACCTACGCCCAGCCCGGCACCTACGACGTGACGCTGACCGTCACCGACGACGACGGAGCCACCGGCACGACGACCCGGACGGTCACGGTCGCCGGCACACCCGCCGCGCAGGTGATCGCCTCCGACGACTTCGAGAGGAGCGCGACCCGGTCCTGGGGCACCGCGGACCTCGGGGGCCCCTGGACCGTCAGCACCGGGGTCGGTGTCAGCGCCGCGTCGGGCGGCCAGGGTCGCCTCGTGATGACCGCCCCCGGACGAGCTCCGTCAGCGCTGCTCGACGGCGTGAGCACGAGCGACCTCGACCTGGTCTTCGACCTGGGCTTCGACAAGATCCCCGCCCCCCGGGTCGACCAGTCGGTCTTCCTGCGACGCACACCGGGCGGCGCCTACAGCGCGATGGTGCGCCTGCAGGGCAACGGGTCGGTGCGCGCCAGCGTGCAGCGCAGCGTCACCGGCGGCGCGACCACCACGATCAGCAGCGACGTCACGATCGCGGGGCTCACCTACCGGGTGGGCGACGTGCTGAAGGTCCGGGCCCAGGCCTCCGGCACCTCACCGACGCAGGTGCGGGTCAAGGTGTGGCGGGCCGGCACCACCGAGCCCGCCGCATGGACGGCCACGGCCCTCGACGGCACCGCCGGGCTGCAGCAGGCCGGCTCGCTCGGCTTCTCGCCGTACCTCTCGAGCGCGGCGACCAACGCGCCCGTCACCGCGATCTTCGACAACCTCCGCGCCTCGGTCGCCGGCACCCTGCCCTGACCGAGGCGTCCCAGGGGCGTCCGGGGGGGTCGACGGCGAGCAGGTAGCCTGGACGACTGTGGCAGCCCCTGACATCGAGACCCGCATCAAGCACCTCCGAGCGACCCTGCGCACCATCGAGCAGGTGCTCGACGTGGACAAGATGCGCGCCGAGATCGCCGACCTGGGCGAGCAGGTCGCCGCGCCCGACCTGTGGGACGACCAGACCAACGCCCAGCGGGTGACCGGTCGCCTGTCGACCCTGCAGGGGGAGCTCGAGCGCTTCACCGGGCTCTCGGAGCGTCTCGACGACACCGAGGTGCTCGTGCAGCTCTCGCAGGAGGAGGGCGACGAGGAGTCGCTCGCCGACGCCGAGCGCGAGCTGGACCGGATCTCGAAGGGCGTCGACATCCTCGAGGTGCGCACCCTGCTGGCCGGCGAGTACGACGCCCGCGAGGCTCTCATCACCATCCGCTCAGGTGCCGGCGGGGTGGACGCCGCCGACTTCGCCGAGATGCTGCAGCGGATGTACATCCGCTGGGCGGAGCAGAACAAGTACGCCGTCGACGTCTACGACACCTCCTACGCGGAGGAGGCCGGGCATCAAGTCGACCACCTTCGCCGTCCACGCCCCCTACGGCTACGGCACCCTCTCGGTGGAGTCCGGCACGCACCGGCTGGTGCGCATCAGCCCGTTCGACAACCAGGGCCGGCGCCAGACGTCCTTCGCCGCCGTCGAGGTCGTGCCCGTCCTCGAGCAGACCGACCACATCGAGCTGCCGGAGGAGGAGGTCCGCATCGACGTCTACCGCTCCAGCGGTCCCGGCGGTCAGAGCGTCAACACCACCGACTCCGCCGTGCGCCTGACCCACATCCCGACGGGCATCGTCGTGTCGTGCCAGAACGAGAAGTCGCAGCTGCAGAACAAGGCCTCGGCCATGGTGATCCTCAAGGCGAAGCTGCTGGCCCGCAAGCGCCAGGAGGAGAAGGCTCACCTCGACGAGCTGCGCGGGGACGTGCAGGGCTCGTGGGGCGACCAGATGCGCTCCTACGTCCTGCACCCCTACCAGATGGTCAAGGACCTGCGGACCGAGTACGAGGTCGGCAACCCGAGCTCGGTCTTCGACGGTGACATCGACGGCTTCCTCGAGGCCGGCATCCGCTGGCGACGGGGCGCCGACAAGGTCGAGGCCTGACCCGCAACACCCCGGCCGAGGTCCCGGGATCGGGCGTGGGGCGAACCTAGACTCCGCCAGCGTTGTGATCACTTTCGACAGCGTCTCCATGACCTACCCGGGGCAGCACCGCGCTGCCCTGGAGGACGTGACGGTGCACGTCGACGAGGGCGAGTTCGTCTTCCTCGTCGGCGCCTCGGGCTCCGGCAAGTCGAGCTTCCTGAGGCTGGTGCTGCGCGAGTCGCGCACGTCGCGCGGACGCATCGTCGTCGCGGGTCGCGACCTCAACCGGATGCGCGGCTGGCGCGTCCCGAAGCACCGCCGCCAGATCGGCACCGTCTTCCAGGACTTCCGGCTGCTGCCGAACAAGAACGTGCGCGAGAACGTCGCCTTCGCCCTCCAGGTCATCGGTACGCCGCGCGCGGTCGTGCGTCAGCACGTCCCGGTGGTGCTGGAGATGGTGGGGCTGGAGGGCAAGGGGGAGCGGATGCCCGACGAGCTCTCCGGTGGCGAGCAGCAACGCGTCGCCATCGCCCGAGCGTTCGTCAACCGCCCGCGCATCCTCATCGCCGACGAGCCCACCGGCAACCTCGACCCGAACACGTCGGTCGGCATCATGAAGCTGCTCGACCGCATCAACCGCACCGGCACCACCGTGGTGATGGCGACCCACGACTTCGGCGTGGTGGACCAGATGCGCAAGCGCGTCATCGAGCTCGAGGGCGGCCACGTCGTCCGGGACCAGGCCCGCGGTGTCTACGGCTACCAGCACTGACCAGCACTGACCAGCAGGAGGCACCATGCAGCTGACCTACGTGCTGACCGAGCTGGGGACCGGTCTCAAGCGCAACATCTCGATGACGGTCGCCGTCGTCGTCACTCTCTTCGTCTCCCTGACGCTGGTGGGGCTCGGGCTGCTGCTCAACGCCCAGGCCGACAAGGCCGAGCAGTTCTGGGGCGACCGGCTCCAGATCACGGTCTTCCTCTGCACCGACAACTCGCCCGGCGCCGCGTGCATCGACGGCAAGGCCACGCCCGAGCAGCGCGCCGACGTGCGCCGGGCGCTCGCGGCGAACCCGGAGGTCGAGTCGTTCCGGTTCGAGACCAGCGACCGGGCCTACGCGAAGTGGAAGGACGTCTACTCCTCGGGCGAGGAGACCCAGCAGCAGGTCTTCGCCGCCATCAAGCCCGGCGACCTGGCGGAGTCGTTCTGGGTGACCTTGAAGGACCCGCGCGAGTTCAGCAGCGTGACCACCGAGGTCGGTGCCCTGGGCGGCGTCAGCTCGATCCGCGACCTGCGCGAGGTCCTGCAGCCGATCTACTTCTGGATCAGCGCCTTCAAGTGGGGCGCCATCGGCATCGCCGGGCTGCTCCTGGTGGCGGCGCTGCTGCAGGTGGCCAACACCATCCGGCTCGCCGCGATGGCGCGACGCCGCGAGATCGGCATCATGCGGCTGGTCGGCGCCTCCAGCCTCTACATCCAGCTGCCCTTCCTGCTCGAGGCGCTGGTCGCCGCCGTGCTGGGCATCGCGCTCGCCACCGGGGCGGTGGTGGGCTTCCTGTACTTCGTCGTCTACCGCCTGCTGAGACCGAACTCCAACCTCGTGGCCTGGGTCAGCTGGGACGACGGGGTGACGGCCATCTACGTCATCACCGCCGTCGGACTTGCGTTGACTCTGATCCCGACTCTCCTGCTGACCCGCAAATACCTGAAGGTGTGAGGGTCGTCGGTTACGGTCGAACCGACATTATTCGCGACCCCTGATCCCCGCTCCGTCCGCGACCTCACGTGAGGCCCCACCGTGGTTCGTTCCTTCCCCCGTGCCACGCAGCAGCTGCTCCGGCGGCCGGCTGCTCCCGTCGTCGTGCACCTCCCTGCTGCTGACCGGCCTGGTCACCTCCCTGCTGCCCACGGCCGGCGCCGCGGACCTCGACGACCGCAAGTCGCAGGTGCAGAAGAAGCTCAACCAGGCCGACCAGCACCTCCACGAGTCCTCAGCCGAGCTGGCCGCAGCCACCCGTGCGCTGGTCCGGGCGCAGGCCGCGCTGGCCGACGCCCGTGAGCGCCGGTCGGCGACGGAGGCGGAGCTCGGCGTGGCCCGCCGGCGCGACCGGCTCATGCAGGAGCGGCTCGAGGCCGCCGAGGCGCGTCTGGCCCGCGCCCGGGCCGACCTCGCCCAGGGGCAGCGCGACGTCGAGGAGCAGGAGGAGGACCTGCGCCGGATGGCGGTGTCGAGCTACCAGCAGGGCGACCCGGACCTGCTCGGGCTCTCCATGGTCTTCACCACCCAGGACCCCGCGCAGCTGACGGGCCGCATGAACGCGAACAGCACGGTCGTCAACGTCGAGGCCGCCGTCCTCGACCAGGTGGAGGCCGCCAGGGTCCTCTTCGCCGTCCGCGAGGAGGAGACCGAGAAGGCCCAGGCCGAGGTCGCCGCCCGTCGCGAGGAGGCCGCCGCCAACCTGGTCGAGAAGGCGCGGCTGGAGGAGGCGGCCCGCGCCGCGGCCGTCGAGGTGAGCGAGCTCGTCTCGGCCAGGCGCTCGGCGCGCGCCACCGCCGTCGAGGCCAAGCGCGCCGACCTCAAGGACATCGCCCGTCTGGAGGCCGAGCGCGGACGCATCGAGCGGCTCATCCTGGCCCGGGCCGCGGCGACGCAACGGGCGCGGGCCCGGGCCGCCGGGAGCAGCGACGGCTTCCTCGACCAGCCGGTCAGCGGCTACGTCACCAGCCGGTTCGGCTGGCGCACCCACCCGCTCTGGGGCTACCGCTCGCTCCACGACGGGGTCGACTTCGGCGCCGCGTGCGGGACACCGATCCGGGCCGCGGCGAGCGGACGCGTGCTGTCGACGTACTTCCAGACCGCCTGGGGAAACCGGATCATCATCGACCACGGCGTGCACCGCGGGGTGGGCGTGGCCACGATCTCCAACCACCTCAGCTCGTACGCCGTGTCGGCCGGCGAGCGCGTGGAGCGCGGCGAGGTGGTCGGCTACGTCGGCAGCACCGGCTGGTCGACCGGCTGCCACCTGCACTACAGCGTGCTGAACAACGGCTCGGCCGTCGACCCGATGGGCTGGTTCTGAGCCGTCCCGGCCGGCGGGGTGAAACCGCTGGCGCGGCCTGAGACAATCGACCTCATGGCCAAGGAGAAGGGGCGCTCGACGATCGCGCAGAACAAGAAGGCGCGACACGACTACGCCATCGAGGACACCTACGAGGCCGGCATCGTCCTGCAGGGCACCGAGGTGAAGTCGCTGCGGGCCGGCCGGGCCTCGCTGGTGGACGGGTTCTGCGACATCGAGAACGGCGAGGTCTTCCTCCACGCCATCCACATCCCCACCTACACCGAGGGCACCTGGACCAACCACGAGGTCCGCCGGCGCCGCAAGCTCCTGCTCAACCGGGTCGAGATCGACAAGATCGAGGCCAAGATCCGGGAGAAGGGCTACTCCCTGGTGCCGCTGTCGATGTACTTCAAGGACGGTCGCGCCAAGGTCGAGATCGGTCTGGGCAAGGGTCGCAAGAGCTACGACAAGCGCAACGCCATCGCCGAGCGGACCGCCAAGCGCGAGGCCGAGATCGCGGTGGGTCGCAAGTTCAAGGGCATGGGGTGAGCCCGGGGCCGGGTCCCGCTCCGCTCGACCGACGCCGAGGTCCCCGCCTGGTGGCAGCGCCTCGGCCTGCCGGGGCTCTTCGACGTCCACGTCCACTTCCTGCCGCCGCGGGTGCAGGCGAAGGTGTGGGCCCAGTTCGACGACGCCGGCCCGCTCATCGGCCGGGAGTGGCCGATCCGCTACCGCGGCAGCGAGGAGGAGCGTGTCGCCCAGCTGCGCGCCCTCGGCGTACGGCGGTTCTCGGCGCTGTCCTACGCCCACCGCCCGGGGATGGCGGAGTTCCTCAACGACTGGGCCGCCGACTTCGCTGACCGGGTGCCCGAGTGCCTGCGGTCGGGCACCTTCTTCCCGGAGCCGGGCGTCGCGGACTACGTGACCCGTCGCCTCGAGGCGGGGGTGCAGGTCTTCAAGGTGCACGTGCAGGTGGGGGCCATCGACCTGCGCGACCCGCTGCTCGACGCGACCTGGGGGCTGCTGGCGGAGGCCGGCACGCCGATCGTCGTCCACGCCGGCTCCGGACCGGTCGCGACGGACTTGACCGGGCCCGAGCCGCTGCGCGCCCTGCTCGCCCGCCACCCGCGGCTGAGCGTGGTGGTGGCGCACGCCGGTGCACCGGAGTACGCCGACTTCGTCCGGCTCGCGCTCGAGCACGAGCGCACCTTCGTCGACACCGCGATGGTGTTCACCGACTTCTTCTCCGAGGGCGGCGCCTTCCCGGCCGAGCTGCTGGCCGAGCTGAGGGACCGGCCCGACGTGGTCCTGCTCGGGTCGGACTTCCCGACGCTGCCCTACCCGTACGCCCACCAGCTCGAGGCGCTCGAGCGGCTCGGGCTCGGTGACGACTGGCTGCGGGCGGTGTGCTGGGAGAACGGCAGCCCGCCTGCTGGGAGACCCGGCGGCAGCGAGCTGAGCTGTGCACCGGTGACACGTGTCACGGAGAGGTCGTGACACGCGGCTCGTCCGGTGAGGGCGTCCGCCCGTCAGGCTGGGGGCATGCCGTCGACGAGCACTGGATCCCCCGCGATCGAGCTGCACGGGCTGAGGCGGACCTTCCCGGCAGCGGGCGGTGAGGTCACCGCCCTCGATGGGCTCGACCTGACCGTCCACCGTGGCGAGGTGGTGGCTCTGCTCGGACCCAACGGGGCCGGCAAGACGACGACCCTCGACATGGTGCTCGGCCTGGCGCTGCCGTCGGCCGGCACGGTGACGGTGCTCGGCGCGGCGGCGCGCGCGGCGGTCCGCGCGGGGCGGGTCTCGGCGGTGCTGCAGACCGGCGGCCTGCTCGGCG
Organism: uncultured Actinomycetota bacterium; assembly: GCA_963790225.1. Lineage (GTDB taxonomy): Bacteria > Actinomycetota > Actinomycetes > Propionibacteriales > Nocardioidaceae > Marmoricola_A. Next base: position 214,818 of record CAWBNX010000003.1, read on the forward strand.
ACCTCACCGTGCGCGAGACCGTGCGCTTCATCGCCTCCACCTTCGCTGCGACCGGGCGTGCCACCGCCCCGGTCGACGAGGTGCTGGAGCGGGCCGGGATCGCCCGGCTCGGCGACCGCCTGGTGGCCAGGTGCAGCGGAGGAGAGCAGCAGCGACTGCGCTTCGCGCTCGCGCTGCTGCCGGATCCCGACCTGCTCGTGCTCGACGAGCCGACGGTGGGCATGGACGTCAGCGCCCGCCGCGAGTTCTGGGCGACGATGCACGCCGAGGCCGCTCGTGGTCGCACGGTCGTCTTCGCCACCCACTACCTCGAGGAGGCCGACTCCTTCGCCCGGCGCATCGTGCTCATGTCCGCGGGTCGGGTGATCGCCGACGGCAGCGTGGAGCAGCTCCGTGCCCGGGCAACCGGTCGCACGGTCACCGCCGACGTCGTCGACGGGGTCGGCCTCGCGCACCTGCGGTCGCACCCGGCGGTCGTTGCGGTCGAGGTCGAGGGCGAGCGGGTGGTCGTGCGGTCCTCCGACTCCGACGCCGTCACCCGTCTGCTCCTGGTGGAGCTGGGCGCTCGCAACCTGGAGGTCACCAGCGGGTCCCTCGAGGACGCCTTCGTCCACCTCACCCACGGGGACGCGCCGGTGGTCCGCCGCACCTCCGACCCCGTCGGGTCCGTTCGGGGGGCGCGGTGAACGCCACGGTCCTCGGTCTCGAGCTCAAGCGCTTCGCGCGCGACCGGGCCAGCCTCTTCTTCATCGCCGGGCTGCCGGCCTTCTTCTACCTCGTCTTCGGCGCCGCGCAGGAGTACTCCGACGAGCCGACCGGCAACGGCAACGTGGCCATGGTCGTCATGGTCGCGATGGCGGCCTACGGTGCCGTGTCGGCGACGGTGGGCATCGGAGGACGGGCCGCCACCGAGCGGCTCCAGGGGTGGGGCCGTCAGCTGGGCCTCACGCCGCTGAGCGACGCGTCCTACGTCGGGACCAAGACCGCGTTGGCCGTCGTCGTCTCCGCGGTCCCGCTCGCTGCGGTCTTCGCGCTGGGTGCGCTGACCGGGGCGCGCGCGTCGTACGGCGCGTGGGTCCTCAGCTTCGCGGTGCTGCTGCTCGGCGCGGTGATGTTCGCGCTCTACGGACTGTGCTTCGGCCTGCGGTTCCGCTCCGAGGCGGCGCTGAGTGCGGCGAGCGGGTCGATCGTGATCCTCGGCTTCCTGGGCAACGTCTTCGTCCCCTTGTCGGGAACGCTGCTGGCAATCGCGAAGTTCACGCCGCTCTACGGGTACGTCGCTCTGGCTCGCTACCCGGTGACCGAGGGGGCCGTGCTGGACGGCGCCACGGGGGAGCTGGTCCAGGAGGCGTGGTGGATCCCGGTCGTTAACGTTCTCGCATGGACCCTCATCCTGGCGCTGGTGGCGACGCTGCTGGTGCGCCGCGGCCGGAGCCGGGTGTGAGAGAGTCCGCTGCCCGCGAGGATCCCTGGGCACGCTACGGATGGTTGATGTGGGCGCCCTGGATGGTGTTCCTGGTCTTCCCGCTCATGGCAGCCGTGCAGGCCGACGTGGCGACCGCTCCGCGGGTGTGGGCGGTGGTGGTGACCGCGGCGTTCGGTGCCGTCTACGCGCTCACGATGCACCGGCTCACCACCGGGCGCTCCGACCGGGTCGGCGCGTTCCCCGAAGCCCACCTGGCGCTTGTCGTTCTTGTATTTCTGACACTTTCGATCACGCCCGTGCTCGGTGTCGGCGCCCTGTCGTTCCTGCCGTTCATCCAGTCGTTCGCCATGTTCGGTCTCCCGCGACCCTGGAACTGGTGGTTCACCGGCACGGTGCTGGCGGGCGCGCTGGGCGGGCTGGTGCTCCTCGGCGACGTCGCTCAGTGGGCATCGTTCGCCTTCATCCTCGTCGCGGTGACCGTGGGCACGGGGGCGGGGCGTTTCCTGGAGGAGCAGAGCGAGCAGTACGCCGAGGTCCGGGACGGTCTGGCGGTGAGCGCTGAGCGGGAGCGGCTGGCTCGCGACGTGCACGACGTGCTCGGGCACAGCCTCACGGTGGTCTCGGTCAAGGCCGATCTGGCCGCCCGGCTGGTCGACGTGGATCCCGACCGGGCGCGGACCGAGCTGGAGGACATCCAACGGCTCAGCCGGCAGGCGCTCGGCGAGATCCGCGCGACCGTGGGAGGGCTGCGGGCCGCTCGACTGGCCGACGAGCTGGCCGCGGCCCGCTCGGCCCTGGCGGGCGCCGGGGTGGAACCGGTCGTGCCCGAGGACGAGCAGGCCGTGGACCCGCGCTACCGCACGGTGGTGGCGTGGGTGCTGCGCGAGGCGGTGACCAACGTCGTGCGCCACAGTGGCGCGCGACGCTGCGAGGTCGTGCTGGCGGCGGACGCGCTGGTGGTGCGCGACGACGGACGCGGGCTGGACGGTTCCGTGGAGGGCAACGGGCTGCGTGGGTTGCGCGAGCGCGTCGAGGGCACCGGAGGGCGGCTGGTCCTCGCAACGGGCTCGGGCGGCGGCACGTGCGTGGAGGTGTCGTGGTGAGCGAGCCGATCCGCGTGCTGCTGGCCGACGACCAGGCGCTCGTGCGCGACGCGCTGGCCACCCTGCTCGACCTCGAGCGCGACATCGAGGTGGTCGCCCGGGTGGGCCGTGGCGACGAGGTCGCGCCGGCGGTGGCGCGGGAGCGTCCCGCCGTCTGCCTGCTCGACATCGAGATGCCGGGGCTCGACGGCGTGGCGGCCTGTCGGGAGGTGACGACGAGCTTTCCGGACGTGCGGGTGCTCATGGTGACGACCTTCGGACGCCCGGGCTACCTGAAACGGGCCCTGGACGCCGGAGCCACAGGGTTCGTCGTCAAGGACATCCCCGGCGCCCAGCTCGCAGACGCCGTACGCCGGGTGCACGCCGGGCACCGGGTCGTCGACCCGACGCTGGCGACCGAGACGCTCCTCGGGGGGCGTAGCCCGCTGACCGAGCGCGAGAGCGAGCTGCTGCGGCTGGCCGTCGAAGGAACCCCGGTCGCACTCATGGCCGAGCGGCTGTTCCTGTCGCCGGGCACGGTGCGCAACCACCTCTCGTCCGCGATCCGCAAGACCGGCACGACCACGCGTGTCGAGGCAGCCCGGGCAGCACAGGAGCGGGGCTGGTTGTAGATCCACGACGTGGCGGGTCCGGGCCGAGCAGCGTCGGTTGCAGCCCAGGGAATAACAGTTCGGCCATCCGGCGTTCCGACGAGTAGCATGGCCTCGTTGCCGTGCTCGCGCGAGCGGCGCGGATTGACAACTCAAGAGGGGCTGATCGGTTTCGACTTGGGACGTTTCGTGCCAGGGGAAGCGGGTCGAGGATCCAGGGTTATCTCGTTAACGATCTCTGGAAACCAATAACTGCCAACGCTAAGCGCAGTTCGTTCGCTCTCGCCGCCTGACGGCAGAGTGACGGGTCAGACTGAGTGCGCCTCCGCCTCAGAATCTGGCCTCATCTAGGAGGCTTGCTGGATCACGTGCGTCGAAGGGGTGATCCGGGACTCAACTTCGACTGAGCCTGTCGGTGACGTGTCTGTACGAGCGCCGGGGCTGAGAAAACGACAGTGCAGACTGCGCCCGGAGAAGACCTGACACAGCGCCGAAGGACGCGGGTTCGATTCCCGCCAGCTCCACGACACCCCTCATGACAGCAACGCCGCCCCGGCCGTCGGCCGGGGCGGCGTTCCTGCGAGCAGTGCCGCGACCTCGGTGCGGCGCTTCACCGAGTGCTCACCGGACGGTTCGAAGACGGGTCCGAAGTCCCTGTCCCGCCGGGCTGCCGGCGGAGCACGCTGGACGAGTCCGACCCCCGAGGGGAGCATCTCGATGAGGACGTCCATCGCTTGCACCGCAGCCCTCGTGAGTGCCGTCGCGGGCCTTCACACCGCTCTCGCGCCCGCCGCGACCGCAGCCGAGATGCAGGTCTCGCTGACCACCTCGACCGCCAGGTTCTTCCCGCCCGTCGACGGCTATCGCGACCGCGCCCGGTTCCAGGTCCGCACCGACCGAAGCGCGACGCTGTTCCTCCAGGTGCGCACGGACCGGGACTCACCGGTGATCCGCACGGTGACCGTGGGCGCACGCCCGGCGGGCACCCACCAGGCCGCCTGGGACGCCGAGGACGACCTCGGCGAGCTCGTCGACCCGGGTCGCTACCTCGTGCGGGCGGTCGCCACGCGACCCGGCCGGCCGGCGCAGCGCTCGACGTACACGTCGGTGCGGATGGGCTGGAGACATCTCGCCGAACAGTCCAGCCGCCACGTCGTCACCGCCAACAGCTACCGCTCGGTGCGCGGGGAGTGCGGCGTCCTGCGCCAGCTCGCCTCCCCGGCGAACGCCGTCCACTTCGACATGGACGAGGCGGCCGACTGCCCGATCGGCTTCTCCGGCAGGCTCGAGGCGATGTACCGCTTCGCGGACTACCCGGCCGGGTTCGGCAACCGCAGCAGGATCATCGACCCCCACGTCAACGTCGAGGCGCGCGGCAACGACCCTGTCGGCTACGGAGTGCTCGGCGTGGAGACCTGGCTCGACCAGGGCGACGAGAGCGGCTGGGAGTGGTACTTCGACCCCTCGTCGGGCACCGACGACGTGGTGCAGATCGACACCGCGCTGCGTTTCCACCAACCCACCGAGCGAGCGCTGCGCTACTCCTTCTCCGGCACCACCGGTGACGACTACGTCCTCGAGGACTTCCTCATCGACCTCACCTGGAAGACGTTGGTGCCTGCGCCCCTGCCGTGACACCGCCTACGCTCGCGGTCATGTCCGCAACGCCGCAGCTGACCCGTGCCGAGGCGCGTCGGATCGCGGTGCGCGCGCAGCTGCTGACCCTGCCCCGCCCGTCCGACCTGCTCGAGACGGTCCGCCACCTCACGCTGGTCCAGCTCGAGCCGACCCGGCCGATCGCGCCGAGCGCCGACCTCGTGCTGTGGAGCCGGTTGGGCGCGGCGTACGCCGTCCGCGACCTGCGTGATGCGCTCGACGAGCAGCGGCTGATCGAGCTCGACGGCCTGGCCCGCCCCGCCGAGGACATCGGGCTGTTCCGGGCCGAGATGGAGGCGTGGCCCGGCCCCGAGCCACGCAAGGACTGGCAGGACGGGTTGCTGGCCTGGGTCGAGGCCAACAACGCCTGCCGGCTCGACCTGCTCGACCGGCTGCGCGGCGACGGTCCGCTGCCGGCGTCGCAGCTGCCCGACACGTGCGTGGTGCCGTGGCGCTCCCGTGGCTGGAACAACAGCCGCAACGTGCTCATGATGCTCGGCCAGCTCGCCGGTCGCGGCGAGGTCGCGGTGGCCGGCCAGGACGGCCGCGAGAAGCTCTGGGACCTGGCCGAACGCATCTACCCCGACGTGCCCACGGTCCCGCTCGCCGAGGCCGTCCGGGCCCGCGACGTACGGCGACTGGCCGCCCTGGGCATCGCGCGCGCGGGCCGGAGGGTGGTGCCGCTGGAGCCGATCGACGTGGGGGAGGCCGGTGTCGCCGTCACCGTCGAGGGCGTCACTGGGCGCTGGCAGGTCGACCCCGACCAGCTCGAGGGGCTCGGGTCACCCCGCGCCGGTCGTGCCGCGCTGCTCTCGCCGTTCGACCGGTTGCTGGCCGACCGCCGACGCACCGCGGAGCTGTTCGAGTTCGACTACGTGCTGGAGATGTACAAACCGCAGGCGCAGCGGCGCTGGGGCTACTACGCCCTGCCCGTCCTCCACGGAGACCGGCTCGTCGGCAAGCTCGACGCCCGCGCGGACCGCGACGCGGGCGTGCTGCGCGTGGCCGCACTGCACGAGGACGAGCCGTTCGACGCCGAGACCCGTCGCGCCGTGGACGCCGAGGTGGCCGCGCTCGCCGACTGGCTCGGTCTCGCCCTCGAGCTGCCCGCCTGACGACCAGCCCGGCCGGGAGCGATGGCGGGGGATACTGAGGACATGGGAGCGGGGCACGACCACGGTCACGGGGGCGGCGCCCGCGGGCACGCCGGCGGACGTCACCGGTCGCGCCTGGCGGCGGCGTTCGCACTGGTCGGCGCCTTCTTCGTCGTCGAGCTCGTTGCGGGCCTCGCCTCGGGATCCTTGGCGCTGCTCTCCGACGCGGGCCACATGGCGGCCGACGTGGTCGCCCTCGGGGCGGCGCTGGTGGCCACGACGATGGCCACCCGTCCCGACTCCAGCGGCCGGCGCACCTACGGCTCCTACCGGGCGGAGGTCTTCGCCTCCGGGCTGACGGTGCTGCTCATGCTCGGCGTCGCGGTGTACGTCGTCGTCGAGGCGGTCAGGCGTGCCGGGTCCGAGCCGGAGGTGGCCTCGACCCCGATGCTCGTGGTCGGCGCCCTCGGTCTCGCCGTGAACGTCGCCGCCATCACCCTGCTCCGAGCCGGTGCGCGGGAGTCCCTCAACGTCCGCGGCGCCTACCTGGAGGTGGTGGCCGACGCCGCCGGCAGCGTCGGGGTGATCGCGGCCGGCGTGCTGGTCGCCGTGACCGGGGACGCGGTCTGGGACACCGCGGTGGCGGTCGCGATCGGGGTGTTCGTCGCGGTCCGCGCGGTGCCGCTGGGACGCCAGGTCCTGGCCGTGCTCGGGCAGCACGCCCCGGCGGGGCTCGACCTCGACGCCGTGGTGACCGACCTCGAGGCGGTCCCGGGCGTCGAGGACGTGCACGACCTGCACGCGTGGACGCTCACGTCGGGGATGCTCGTGGCGACCGCCCACCTCGTCGTCGCCGACGGCACGCCCCCGCAGCAGGCGCTGGACGCAGCGCGCCGGGTCCTGCGCGAGCAGCACGGCATCGAGCACGCCACCGTCCAGGTCGAGACCCACGCGTCGGCCGAGTGCCACGAGATCGACTGGTGACCCCGGCACGAGGAGCGGCCGGGCTGCGTCCCTCGAGCGAGCCGCTCAGGACACGCGTGGCGGCGGGACCCGAGGGCCACCCACCCGCGGGGCCACCCCGGTGGCCACCGCCACCCCGACCACGGCGACCACCAGACCGACGATCTCCCGGGCGTCCAGGGTCTCGCCGAGGACCAGCCAGGCCATGAGGGCCGTGACCGGCGGCATGAGGAAGAAGACGCTGGCGGCGGCGCCGGCTCCACCGGCCCGCACCAGGGTGCCGAGGAGGAAGAGCCCGACGATGGAGTTCACGACGGCGAGGTAGACCAGCGCCAGGGCGGCGCCTCGGGGGTTCTCGACGACGTCGGTGCCCTCCAGGGCGAGCCCGAGCAGCCAGAGCGGGGAGCGGACGCGGCGAACTGGATGGCGGCCGACCAGAGCGGGTCCGGGGCGTGCCCGATCCAGCGCTGTCCGAGCGTGCCGAAGCTGAGCGCGAGCGTGCCGACGACCCCGAAGGTGAGGCCGACCAGGCCGCCGGCCTCGTCGACGTCGGGGCCGAGCACGAGCAGCACCCCGGCCACCCCGACCACGAATCCCACGACCTGGGTCCGCGACAGCCGCTCGCGCAGCAGCAGGGCCGCCAGCACTGCCGTCAGCACCGGGCTCAACGAGTGCATGAGGGCGCCCAGGGTCGCCCCGAGCCCGGCGTCGAAGGCGAGGTACATCGCGCCGAACTGAAGGCCGTTCATCACGAACCCGACGAGTCCGATCCGAAGCACGACGTCGAGGTGCAGGACGGGTCGCCCGCGCAGCGTCCAGGCCAGCGCCGCCGCGAGAACGGCGGCGAGCCCGAACCGCCAGGCCACGAGGGTGATCGGGGCCATCTGGTCGACGCCGTACGGCCCGGCGATGTAGCCGGAGGACCACACGAGCACGAACGACGCCAGCGGGACCAGGGGCAGCCGCTCGCGGTCGGGGGCGAGATCAGCCGTCCTGCTCACGGGTGCTGCATCGGCAGGTGGAGGATGCCGTCCTCGAGGAACTCCTCCCCGCACACCTCGAACCCGAAGCGTTCGTACCAGGCGCGCAGGTGGGCCTGCGCGTGGATCTCCGTGCGTCGGTCCCCGATCTTCACCAGGGCAGCGTCCACCAGGGCCGCACCGAGCCCGTGACCGCGGTGGGTGGCGTCGGTCACGACCCGCCCGATCCGCGCGTGGTCGCCCTCGTCGAGCACCCGCAGGTAGGACACCGGCGTGTCCTCGACCTCGATCCACAGGTGCACGGTGCCGGGTTCCAGGTCACGCCCGTCGAGATCGGCGTAGACGCAGTCCTGCTCGACGACGAAGACCTGCTCGCGCAGCGCGAAGATGCGGTACGCCGTGACCGGGTCCAGCTCGGCGAACCGCGACCGATGGACGCCGGGCGGGGGGGAGGCGGGTCCGGTGGGGGAGGTGGCGGGAGGCACGAGGCCATCCTGCCGCCTCCGTCGGCGTCCAAACCGTGTCGAGCCGGGGCGGGGTGCGTCCGTGCCCCGAGGACCGGGACCTCGACGCACGGCCTACCCTCGAGCCATGACCAGC
>CAWBNX010000004.1:0-4083 GCA_963790225.1 uncultured Actinomycetota bacterium
GGAGCGCAGCAACGGAGAGCAGGATGGGACTCCAGAGGCCAAGCAGCGCGAACTTGATGCCGTTCCACGCGCACAACGCAGCCAGGAGGTTGAGCCAGCCGGGGCCACCGTTCTCGATGAGGGTGGTGACGGCGTAGCCGGCGCCCCAGTACGCCGGGGTGAGCGACGAGGGCCGCAGGCAGTGCCCACTTGAGGCCGCGGCGGCTGCGGAAGTAGTCGAGGGCGATGTTGGTCGGGGCGTAGACGCGCAGGTAGAACGCGACGGCCGAGCAGAGCTTGTAGCTCCCGAAGAGGATGAGCAGCACGAACATCCCGGTCTCCCTTCTCTCAGTCGCGGTTCCGGACCGCGTCTGCCCTACCTGTATGCGGAACCGCCGACACTGGGTCCACCGCGACCGGGTTCCTTGTGGATGAAGGTGGCCGTGGGGTGCCCGGGGAACGATTCCGGATCAGATCGAGGGGCCGTCGAGGGCGGCGGACCGCGCTCGGGGGTCGCGTCGGTGCGCGTCGTCGGCCAGGGCCTTGGCTCGTCGAAGGGCGGCGTTGGCGCGGGCGGCGTCGAGGCGCTGGGCGTCGCTGGTGGGGCGGTCGCCGAGCGGGAGGCGGGAGTCGATGAGGTAGCGGTCGCGGTAGGCGGCGACGGTGGCAACCTCCCTGATCCAGCGCGCTTGGCCGGGGCCGTGGATGGGCGGCCGACCGAGCCGACGAACCCACGGGTCTCCTGCCGCGACGGCAGCTTCGGCCAGGTGAACGGCTCGGGCTTCGATGAGGTCGCGGCGCTGGTCGAGAGCGGTGCGCATCTCCTCGCTCATGGCTCCGACGGCTTCGGGGATGAGTCCGGCGATCAGACGGGGCAGCCGACGGGTACCACAGCGGGGGAGCTGGTGGCGAGGCTGAGCCGGTGGAGCAGGACGGCACCGATGTCGTCGGCGTCAGCGAGCGAGCGCCGGGCGACCACACGCGGGAGCACCTTCTCGAGGTCGTGGTGGTTGGCCTCGGCTCGGCGTAGCTCAGCGGTGAGCGGGCCGAAGGAGTCGGACTCGATGACGGTCTCGGCCTGCTCGGGGGTGAGCCCGCTGCGGCGTACGAGGTCTGCCCATCGGTCGTGCTGGGCGGCCGCGGCGATGGTCTCGTACTCGGCGGCGAGCTGGGCGATGGTCGACCAGCGCTCCTGCTCGGCCTCGATGGTCTGGTGCGCCGAGAGCTCGACGCCGGAGTGGTGCAGGACGCCGTACAGCACGGTGCGGGCGTTCACGTCGTCCGGGTGCGGCGGGGTGTGAGTCTCATCGGGACGGTCGAGGGCGACGTAGGCGATGTTGGAGTCCCGGCCGCGGGTCATGGCCACGTACAGGTTCTCCCGGGTGGTGGAGCCGGTGACCACGACGTGGGCGGTGTCGACGGTGATGCCCTGGGCGCGGTGGGCGGTGACGGCGTAGCCGAGGTCGAGGTGCTCGGCGACGTACGCCGCAGGGAGCACGACCGTGCCGCCGAACCGCCGGTCCTGGCGTTTGACGACGACCGACCCGTCGGCGCGTACGTCGGTGATCTGCCACCGGTCGCCGTTGCGGACCCAGCCGCCGCGCAGGGTGCGGAGCCGGCGGTCGTTGCGGCGGGTGATGACCAAGTCTCCCGCCGAGGCGCGGATACCGTCGGTGAGCTCGACCTCCCGGCCGGGGTCCGTGTCGCCGTCGAGGATGCGTTCGGCGCGGGCGCGCTGGTTGAGCTCGGTGACGGCCTGCGCGGCTTCGGTGACCAGCACGCTGGCGCGCCCGGCACGGCTGTCGGCGTGCCAGGCGGCGTAGGCGGCGTCGATCATCTCCTCGGTGGTGCCTTCGTGGACCCGCTGGTGGCGCAGGTAGGTGCCGATGGCCTCGGTGCGGCCGTTGCGCAGGTCGAGCGAGGCGTGCTTCTCCCAGGTGTGGGTGAACCGGTGGATCTCGGTGAGCTCGGGGGAGTCGTCGCGGGCAGCGGCGAGCATGGCGAACGCCCCGCCTGCGTCGACCGACTGGAGCTGGGCCCAGTCACCGACGAGCAGCACCTTCGCCCCTGCGTCGGCGGCCAAGGCGGTGAGTCGGTCCAGGGTCATGGTGCCCGCGAGCGTGGCTTCGTCGACGATCACGAGCTGACCCTTGGTGAACCGAGCACGGCCGCGGCCGTGCTCGTGAAGCCACTTGGCGGTGTTCTCGCACCCCACTCGGAGGTCTTCAGCGAGCACCTCGGCGGCCGCTGCCGACGGCGCAAGGCCGACCACCGACCCCTTGCCGTGTTGGCTGGTCCAGGCCCGGTGGAGGGCACGCATCGCGGTGGTCTTCCCGGCACCTGCCGGACCGATCAGCAGGTCGACTCGGCGCCCGGAGACTGCGATTCGCGCGAGTGCTTCGGCCTGCTCCGTGCTGAGGTTCTGCCCGTCGATCTCGCGCGAGGTGATGCGCTCGACGAGTTCGATGTCCACGGTCGGGGCGGTGGTGTCGGCGGCTCGGGCCAGGAGCCGGTCCTCGGCGGCGAGGATCTGGGCAGAGGAGAACACGACGGAGTGGCGGGGCCGGAACTCGCTGCTTCCGTCGGCGCGGCGGAACTCGTCCGGGCTGATCGCCAGCTCGGGCGGGGTCAGGGCGAGGGAGGCCTTCTGGGCGGCGTCGATGACCATCGCGAGCACCTGCTCGCGGTCGGCCATCGTGGCGAACCGCCAGCCCATCATCTGGCGCGACGCCTCGGCCGCGAGATTCCAGTGGCGCCAGGTCGAGCGCTTCTCACTGACCCGCTCGACGACGCTCCTGCCTACCTCGCCGATGAGGTCGAGGGGTACGTCGTCGGCGCGCAGCGCCCTCTGCGCTGGGCCGGTCGTGACGCGACGCGACCAGCCAGTCGAGTCGCGGCCGAGGATGCGGTCGGCGCGGGTGCGCCAGTCGGCAGTCAGGTCGGCCAGTGATCGGATGTGCTTCTCGGGCCGGGTGGTCAGGGTTGCCTCAGCCCGCATCCGCACGATCGTCTCCGCCGACGGCCGTCGTCCGTGCCGGGAGACGTAGTCGTCGACCATCTCGTCGACGACCTGGTCGATCTCGCGGGAGCGGCTGGAGAACTCACCGATCAGGTCCTCGTCGACGCCGGTGATCTCCCAGGCTGGGTTGCGGTTGGCGCCCCGGTCTCGGGCATCCCACCCGAGGCCGAAGGTGCCGGTGAGCCGGTCGGCGAGCACGGCGTTGTAGAGCTCTGAGACCGCGACGGTGGCGGCGTGCATCGGCCGGGAGTCCAGGGCACGCCAGCGGCCGTCGCGGGCGGCTCGGGCCTTGACCGAGATGACGACGTGAGTGTGGAGCTGCGGGTCGCCGGCCCGGGAGTCCCAGTGGTCGTACGCCGTCGCGGCGACTCCGTCCACGGCGACCTGCGCGACCGGGCCGTCGCCTGCCGTGATGCCGATGCGGGTGGCAGCGACCTCGCGTTCGATGAAGTCCAGCACCTGGGCGACCGCGGCGTGATGCGCGTCGGCGATCAGCGCTTGGGTGCCGGCATCGGCGACTCCCCACAGGACCGAGACCGACTTCGGGACGCTGAAGGTGAAGTCGAACCCGGAGACCGCGTGTCGGCTGCCGCGTTCGGTCTCCTCAGCTTCGATCCGGGCGACCTCGGCCTCGCGCTCCTGCGGCGTGAGGTCGGGGCTGAGGTTCGCGGTGCGCGTGGCGATGCGGTCGTTGAGCTGAGGTGAACTTCGCGAAGGCGCGCCCGAGCTGCTCGCCGGTGACGGGGTCGCGGCCCATGCCGAGCAGGAGCACGAGCTGGGCCTCGGTCACCGTCGACCCTGGCGTGATCTGGCCGTCGCCGAACCCGCTCACCCCGGTGCCCATCCAGCGCCCGGGCGGGGTGCCCTCCTCGGAGTAGTAGCGGGTCAGCGGGTCGGCCATCTTGCGGTCGCCGTCCCCGACCGCGACCGACCTCAGCAGGTAGCGGTAGCCCTTGCCCGCGTAGACCACGCGCATGGACACCGTCATCCGAAGTCACTCCGCATGCCTTACAGGTGGCGGGGACTTGCCTGGGCAGCCACCGGAGGGACGTCAGGGCCCCAGAACTCCCACCGGCAAAATTTCC
>CAWBNX010000005.1:0-93439 GCA_963790225.1 uncultured Actinomycetota bacterium
TGGTGCCGCTGCTGCCCTACCTCCTCGGGGCGACCTCGCTGCTGCCGGGCCTGCTGCTGACGATGGTCGCGCTGTTCGCCTGCGGCGCGGTGGTCACCCAGGTGACCTCGCGTGCCTGGTGGTACGGCGGCGCCCGGATGACCGTCCTGGGAGCCGCCGCGGCCGCCCTGACCTACGGCTTCGGCTCCCTGGTCGGCGGTGCCGGACTGGGGTGAGAAACCCCTCGTCACCGGCACCGTCCCACCGCTTTCGGAACCCTGGGAGGTGGTGATGTGATGGGGTACGATTCCGGCACTGGGCCAACGTCGTCCCGCGCCGCCATGCACAGATGGCACCCCTTGTGAAACCGGTGATCCTTCGGGGTCCACCTCATGGCCCGGCTCGCGTGCTCGCACGCTGATCCGGCCCTGCGCGGGAGGGTGTCGACGACGCGAAAGGGTGCGCCATGCGGGCGCTCTCTCCTCGTCGCAGGGTCCTGAGGGGCTCTACGACCCCCGGTTCGAGCACGACGCGTGCGGAGTCGCCTTCGTCGCGACCCTCACCGGCGTCGCCAGCCACGACATCGTGGCCAAGGCCGTCCAGGCACTGCGCAACCTCGACCACCGCGGCGCCGTGGGTGCCGAGCCGGACTCCGGCGACGGCGCCGGCATCCTCGTGCAGGTCCCGGACAGGTTCCTGCGCGCGGTCGTCGACTTCGAGCTTCCCTCCGCCGGCACCTACGCCGTGGGCACCGCCTTCCTGCCGCGCGCCGGCGCCCCCGAGGCCGCCGAGACCGACGCCGCCGACCCGCAGCTCACCGACGCCGAGGGGGCCGCCGACGCCGCCGCCGAGGCCGTCGCGGCCATCGAGCGGATCGCGGACGAGGAGGGCCTGACCGTCCTCGGGTGGCGCGAGGTCCCCACCACGCCCGACCTGCTCGGCTCCATCGCGCACGGCACGATGCCGGCCTTCCGGCAGCTCTTCGTCGCCTCCCGCGAGGGCGAGCTCGGCATGGCGCTGGAGCGGCGCGCGTTCGTCATGCGCAAGCGGGCGGAGAGGGAGGCGGAGGTCTACTTCCCCTCGCTGTCCTCACGCACCCTGGCCTACAAGGGCATGCTCACCACCGACCAGCTCGACCGCTTCTTCCCCGACCTGGTCGACGAGCGGGTCGAGTCGGCGATCGGCCTGGTCCACTCGCGCTTCTCCACCAACACCTTCCCGAGCTGGCCGCTGGCCCACCCGTTCCGGTTCATCGCCCACAACGGCGAGATCAACACCGTCATGGGCAACCGCAACTGGATGCGCGCCCGCGAGGCGCTGCTGGCCAGCGAGGTGATCCCGGGCGACCTCGAGCGGATCTTCCCGATCTGCACCACCGGCGCCAGCGACTCGGCCTCCTTCGACGAGGTGCTCGAGCTGCTCCACATGGGCGGGCGCACCCTGCCCCACGCGGTGCTGATGATGATCCCCGAGGCGTGGGAGAACAACGCCGAGATGGACGCGAAGCGTCGCGCGTTCTACGAGTTCCACTCCACGGTGATGGAGCCCTGGGACGGCCCGGCCTGCGTCACCTTCACCGACGGCACCCAGGTCGGCGCGGTCCTGGACCGCAACGGCCTGCGCCCCAGCCGCTACTGGGTCACCGACGACGGTCTCGTGGTGCTCGCCTCCGAGGTCGGCGTCCTCGACATCGACCCCGCCACCGTGGTCCGCAAGGGCCGGCTGCAGCCGGGCCGGATGTTCCTCGTCGACACCGACGAGCACCGGATCATCGAGGACGAGGAGATCAAGGGCGAGCTCGCCTCCCAGCACCCGTACGACGAGTGGCTGCACGCCGGGCTCATCCAGCTCGAGGACGTCACCGACCGCGAGCACGTCATCCACACCCACGCCTCGGTCACCCGCCGTCAGCAGGTCTTCGGCTACACCGAGGAGCAGAAGCGCGTCCTGCTCGCCCCGATGTCCAAGACCGGCGCGGAGCCGATCGGCTCCATGGGCACCGACACCCCGATCGCGGCGCTGTCGGCCAAGCCGCGACTGCTCTTCGACTACTTCAGCCAGCTGTTCGCCCAGGTCACCAACCCGCCGCTCGACGCCATCCGCGAGGAGCTCGTCACCTCGCTCAACGGCAGCATCGGGCCGGAGGGCAACCTGCTCACGCCGACCGCGCACTCCTGTCGCCAGGTGGTGCTGCCGTTCCCCGTGATCGACAACGACGAGCTGGCCAAGATCCGCCACATCAACCGTGACGGCGACATGCCCGGCTTCATCACCCACGTCTCGCGCGGTCTCTACGACCTCACCGGCGGGGGAGACGCGCTGGCCGCCCGCCTGGAGGAGATCTGCGGCGAGGTGTCGAGCGCGATCGCCGACGGCGCCCGCATCATCGTGCTCTCCGACCGGCACTCCAACGCCGAGCGGGCACCGATCCCGTCGCTGCTGCTCACCGCCGCGGTCCACCACCACCTGGTCCGCGAGAAGACGCGCACCCAGGTCGGGCTGGTCATCGAGGCCGGTGACGTCCGCGAGGTCCACCACGTCGCGCTGCTCATCGGGTACGGCGCTGCCGCCGTCAACCCGTACCTCGCGATGGAGACCGTCGAGGACATGGCCCGCGACCGCCACTTCGTCGACATCGAGCCCGAGAAGGCCGTCCGCAACCTCGTCAAGGCGCTCGGCAAGGGCGTCCTCAAGGTCATGAGCAAGATGGGCGTCTCCACGGTCGCGTCCTACACCGGCGCGCAGATCTTCGAGGCCGTCGGGCTGTCACAGGACCTCGTCGACCACTACTTCACCGGCACCGTCAGCAAGCTCGGCGGCATCGGCCTCGACACCATCGCCGAGGAGGTCGCCCGACGCCACGCGACGGCGTACCCGGTCGACGGCCTGCCGCCCGCGCACCGCTCGCTCGAGGTGGGCGGGGAGTACCAGTGGCGTCGCGAGGGCGAGCCGCACCTGTTCGACCCCGAGACCGTCTTCCGGCTCCAGCACGCCACCCGCACGGGACAGTACGAGGTGTTCAAGCAGTACACCGCGCGCGTCGACGAGCAGGCCGAGCGGCTGATGACGCTGCGCGGTCTGTTCAAGTTCAAGGACGCCGACGCGATCGGTCGCACCCCGATCAGCATCGACGAGGTCGAGCCGGTCTCCGAGATCGTCAAGCGGTTCTCCACCGGCGCGATGTCCTACGGGTCGATCAGCCAGGAGGCCCACGAGACGCTCGCCATCGCGATGAACCGCCTCGGCGGCAAGTCGAACACCGGCGAGGGCGGCGAGGACGTCGAGCGGCTCCACGACCCCGAGCGCCGCAGCTCGATCAAGCAGGTCGCCTCCGGTCGCTTCGGGGTGACCTCGGAGTACCTCACCAACGCCGACGACATCCAGATCAAGATGGCGCAGGGCGCCAAGCCCGGCGAGGGCGGCCAGCTGCCGGGACCACAAGGTCTACCCGTGGGTGGCCAAGACCCGTTACAGCACACCCGGCGTGGGGCTCATCTCCCCGCCACCGCACCACGACATCTACTCCATCGAGGACCTCGCCCAGCTCATCCACGACCTGAAGAACGCCAACCCGTCCGCACGGGTGCACGTGAAG
The DNA here is from genome assembly GCA_963790225.1 of uncultured Actinomycetota bacterium. Lineage (GTDB taxonomy): Bacteria > Actinomycetota > Actinomycetes > Propionibacteriales > Nocardioidaceae > Marmoricola_A. The sequence continues at coordinate 3,575 of CAWBNX010000005.1, forward strand.
CTGGTCGCCGAGGTGGGCGTCGGCACGGTCGCGGCGGGTGTGTCCAAGGCGCACGCGGACGTCGTCCTGATCTCCGGCCACGACGGCGGCACCGGGGCCGCGCCGATGACCTCGCTCAAGCACGCCGGCGGACCCTGGGAGCTCGGCCTGGCCGAGACCCAGCAGACGCTGCTGCTCAACGGGCTGCGCGACCGCATCGTGGTGCAGGCCGACGGCCAGCTCAAGACCGGCCGCGACGTGGTCATCGCCGCCCTGCTGGGCGCCGAGGAGTTCGGCTTCGCCACGGCGCCGCTGGTGGTCTCGGGCTGCATCATGATGCGGGTCTGCCACCTCGACACCTGCCCGGTGGGCGTCGCGACGCAGAACCCGACGCTGCGCGCCCGCTACACCGGCAAGGCCGAGTTCGTCGTCACCTTCTTCGAGTACGTCGCGCAGGAGGTGCGCGAGCTGCTGGCCGAGCTCGGCTTCCGCACGCTCGAGGAGGCCGTCGGCATGGTGGAGGCGCTCGACGTCGCCCCGGCCGTCGACCACTGGAAGGCCTCCGGTCTCGACCTGACGCCGATCCTGCACCTGCCCGAGCTGCCCGAGGGCGCCTCGCGCCACAACACGACGGTCCAGGACCACGGGCTCGACAAGGCGCTGGACAACCAGCTCGTCGAGATCGCCGCCGACGCCCTCGAGCGGGGCGAGCCGGTGCGCGCGCAGCTCGAGGTGCGCAACGTCAACCGCACCGTCGGCACGATCCTCGGTCACGAGGTCACCAAGCGCTACAAGGGCGAGGGCCTGCCGGACGGGACGATCGACATCACGTTCCTCGGCTCGGCCGGCCAGTCGTTCGGCGCCTTCCTCCCGCCGGGCATCACGCTGCGCCTCGAGGGCGACGCCAACGACTACGTCGGCAAGGGCCTGTCCGGCGGCCGGATCGTCGTACGACCCGATCAGGCGGCCACCTTCGACGCCGCCGAGCAGATCATCGCCGGCAACGTCATCGGCTACGGCGCCACCCGCGGCGAGATCTACCTGCGCGGGCAGGTGGGCGAGCGCTTCTGCGTGCGCAACTCCGGCGCGGTCGCGGTCGTCGAGGGCGTGGGGGACCACGGCTGCGAGTACATGACCGGCGGACGCGCGGTGATCCTCGGGCCGACCGGTCGCAACTTCGCGGCCGGCATGTCCGGCGGCGTGGCGTTCGTGCTCGACCTGGACGAGGGCGACGTGAACCCCGAGCTCGTCGAGCTCGGTGCCGTCACCGACGACGCGGTCGAGGAGCTCGAGGGCTTCGTCCGCCGTCACTTCGAGGAGACCGGTTCGACGGTCGCCGAGAAGCTGCTGGCGGACTGGTCGTCATCGGTCGAGCGCTTCACCGAGGTGATGCCGCGCGACTTCAAGCGAGTGCTGGACGCCCGTGCCGAGGCCCTGGAAGAGGGTCTCGACGAGGACGAGGCGAACGCCCGGATCATGGAGGTGCTTCATGGCTGACCCACGCGGATTCCTCAAGGCCGGCCGGGAGGGCGCCGAGCGCCGCCCGGTCGAGGAGCGGGTGAACGACTGGAACGAGGTCTACCCCGACAGCGCCGGGCGCGCGGTGCTGCCCATCATCACCACCCAGGCCGGGCGCTGCATGGACTGCGGCATCCCGTTCTGCCACCAGGGCTGCCCGCTGGGCAACCTGATCCCGGAGTGGAACGACCTGGTCTGGCGCGACGACTGGGAGGAGGCCGTCGAGCGGCTGCACGCCACGAACAACTTCCCGGAGTTCACCGGCCGGCTGTGTCCCGCGCCGTGCGAGACCTCCTGCGTGCTGGGCATCAACCAGGACCCGGTGACCATCAAGAACGTCGAGGTCGCCATCGCTGATCGCGCCTGGGACGACGGCCTGGTCCGTCCCCAGCCGCCGGAGTGGCTCTCGGGCGGTCGGGTGGCCGTCATCGGCTCCGGGCCGGCCGGTCTGGCCGCCGCGCAGCAGCTGACCCGCGCCGGGCACACGGTCGTGGTCTACGAGCGCGCCGACAAGCCCGGCGGGCTGATGCGCTACGGCATCCCCGAGTTCAAGATGGAGAAGCGGTTCCTGGACCGCCGGCTGCGCCAGATGGAGCGCGAGGGCACCGTCTTCCGCAACGGCGTCGAGGTCGGCAAGGACATCAGCTGGGCCAGGCTGCGTGAGCGTTTCGACGCCGTCGTGCTGGCCATCGGCTCGACCGTCGCCCGCGACCTGCCGGTGCCGGGACGCGAGCTCGACGGCATCCACCAGGCCATGGAGTTCCTGCCCCAGGCCAACCGCGTCGCGCTGGGCGAGGAGATCGAGGGGCAGATCACCGCCACCGGCAAGCACGTCGTCATCATCGGCGGCGGCGACACCGGTGCCGACTGCCTCGGCACCTCACTGCGCCAGGAGGCCGCCTCCGTCACCCAGCTCGAGATCATGTCGCAGCCGGGGCAGGACCGCCCGACCAACCAGCCGTGGCCGACCTACCCGATGCTCTTCCGCGTCTCGTCGGCGCACGAGGAAGGTGGCGACCGGGTCTACTCCGCCTCCACCAAGCAGTTCCTCGGCACCGACGACGGTCGGGTGCGTGCGCTGCAGATCGTGGAGGTCGACGCGAAGTTCCAAGAGATCGAGGGCACCGAGCACGAGATCCCCGCCGACCTGGTGCTCTTCGCCATGGGCTTCACCGGCCCGGAGAGCGACGACCTGGTCGGTCAGCTCGAGCTCGACCTCGACGAGCGCACGAACCTGCGCCGCGACTCGACGTACGCGTCCTCGGCGACGGGCGTCTACGTCGCCGGCGACGCCGGTCGCGGCCAGTCGCTGATCGTGTGGGCGATCGCGGAGGGCCGCGCGGCGGCCGCCGCGGTGGACACCTACCTGCGCGGCTCGACCACGCTGCCCTCGCCGATCCCGCCGACCGCGCGCCCGCTCGTCGTCTGAGCGGTCGCGCGTCGGGGGACCGACACGTTGCGGCCCCGTGAATTCTTTGGAACGTTCCACCACGAGGGCGGGGGCGGTCGGTGGGGGCGGTAGGGTCGAGGCGTGCGTAGAGCCAAGATCGTCTGCACCCTGGGTCCTGCGACCTCCACCCCCGAGCGCATCCGTGAGCTGGTCGAGGCCGGCATGGACGTCGCCCGGCTGAACCTGAGCCACGGCACCTACGCGGACCACGAGAAGGTCTACCGCATGGTCCGCGACGCCTCGGACGCCACCGGGCGCGGGGTCGGCATCCTGGTGGACCTCCAGGGCCCCAAGATCCGGCTGGGCAAGATCAAGGTCGGCCCGATCGACCTGGAGGACGGCCAGGAGATCACCATCACGACCCGGGACGTCCCCGGGGACGCCGACGTGGTCAGCACGACGTACAAGGGGCTCCCGGGCGACGTGAGCGCCGGCGACCAGGTGCTCATCGACGACGGTCGGGTGCGCCTCGAGGTGGTCTCGGTCGACGACACCGAGGTGCTCTGCCGCTGCAACGGCGGCGGGCGGATCAGCGACAACAAGGGCATCAACCTGCCCGGCGTCGCGGTCTCGGTGCCCGCGATGAGCGACAAGGACAAGGACGACCTGCGGTGGGCGCTGAAGCTCACCGCCGACATCATCGCGCTGTCGTTCGTCCGCTCCGCCGCCGACGTCGACGACGTGCGCGCGATCATGGACGAGGTCGGCGTCCACCTCCCGGTCATCGCGAAGATCGAGAAGCCGCAGGCCATCGAGAACCTCGCCGAGATCGTCCGCGCCTTCGACGGCACGATGGTCGCCCGCGGTGACCTCGGCGTGGAGTGCCCGCTCGAGGACGTCCCGTTCCTGCAGAAGCAGGTCATCGAGCTGACCCGGCGCAACGCCAAGCCGGTCATCACCGCCACCCAGATGCTCGAGTCCATGATCAGCGCCCCGCGCCCGACGCGCGCCGAGGCCTCCGACGTGGCCAACGCCGTGCTCGACGGCACCGACGCGGTGATGCTGTCCGGCGAGACCAGCGTGGGGGAGTACCCCATCGAGACCGTCTCCACGATGGCCCGGATCATCGCCTCCACCGAGGACCACGTCCTGCCGCGGATGGCGGCCATCGACTGGCAGCCGCGCACCCGCGGCGGCGTGGTGGCCAAGGCCGCCGCCGAGGTGGCCGAGCGGGTCGGGGCGAAGTACCTCGTCGCGTTCTCCGTCAGCGGCGACTCCGCGCGTCGGCTCTCGCGCTACCGCAGCGAGATCCCCGTGCTGGCCTTCACCCCCGTGCCGCACGTGCGCTCGCAGCTGTGCATGTCGTGGGGCGTCGAGACCTTCATCGGTGAGTCGGTGGACCACACCGACGAGATGGTCCGCCAGGTCGACGAGGCGCTGCTGAAGATCGGTCGCGTCGAGGAGGGTGACCTCGTGGTCATCATCGCCGGCAGCCCGCCCGGCATCCCCGGCTCGACGAACGCGCTGCGCATCCACCGCATGGGCGACGCCATCAACGAGGTCGCCCCGGCCTACCGCCGCAAGCAGCCCTGACCCTCCCCTCCCCTCTCGCGAGTGGGCGTGTCGTGCGGCGCGAGTCGGCGTGTCGTGCGGCGCGAGTCGGCGTGTCGCGTCGCACGACACGCCGACTCGCGCGGCGGACTCGTGGGGGAGGGAGGGGTGCCCCGGGTGGGATTCGAACCCACACTGGATGGTGTTTGAGACCACTGCCTCTGCCATTGGGCTACCGGGGCCGGTCGAGCCGGGCGCACCGGTCGAGCCAGGCACACGGTAGCCGACCGAGCGGTCCGCTGATCGACCGGACCGGCGGCGATCGGGCGGCACGGTAGGGCGCCACGACAGGCGAGGTCTCAGCCGGCGGACCGGCCCAACCCCAGGGTTCACATCTGTACGGCGCGGTGGCAGGGTGGGCCCGAAGGGGATCTCGGGAAAGGACGGATGGGCGAGTGAGTGTGAGCAAGGCTCTGGCGCGCAGCGCCCGGACGTGGCTCGAGCTTCTCCGCGGCCCGGTTCGGCCAGGCGCGCGCGATCACCAACGCCCGTCACGAAGCCACCCGGATGTCGCGGCAGCGCGTCGAGCGCGAGGACGTCCGGCTGTACCTCGACGGCTGGACGAGCGCGGTCGGCGCCGATGGCGACGACGTGGCGCCCCCGCGCCGCGGCCGCGCCTGAGCAGTCACTACTCTGTGCTGCCGTGACCCTTCCGCCCTCCTCGCCGCCCCCGGCGGCGCCGCTGTGAGTGCCGCGCTACCGCGCCGCCGTCGCTGTGCCCAGCGCACCGGCGCCCGCCGCGCCGCGTGAGTCGCGCGCCACCGGGTCGAGGCGACGCGTCGTCATCGCCGAGGACGAGGCGCTCATCCGCATGGATCTCGCCGAGATGCTGGCCGAGGAGGACTTCGAGGTCGTCGGACAGGCCGGCGACGGCGAGACCGCGGTCTCGCTGGCTCGCGAGCACCGGCCCGACCTGGTCGTCCTCGACGTCAAGATGCCGAAGCTGGACGGCATCGCCGCCGCCGAGGCCATCGCCACCGAGCGCATCGCCCCGGTGGTCATCCTCACCGCCTTCAGCCAGCGCGACCTGATCGAGCGGGCCCGCGACGCCGGCGCGATGGCCTACCTGGTGAAGCCCTTCACGAAGAACGACCTGGTGCCGGCCATCGAGATGGCGCTGAGCCGCTTCGCCGAGCTCGGTCAGCTCGAGTCCGAGGTCGCCGGGCTGACCGAGCGCCTGGAGACCCGCAAGCTGGTCGACCGCGCCAAGGGCGTCCTGCAGCAGCGGCTCGAGCTCTCCGAGCCGGAGGCCTTCCGGTGGATCCAGAAGACCGCGATGGACCTGCGCCTGTCGATGAAGCAGGTCTCCGAGGGCGTGCTCACCCACGGCCCCGAGCTGGCCGGCAGAGCGGCCCACCGGCGCGGACACCGCGGGCAGCCGCACGGGGACGACCGTGGGACACGAGGACGGCACCGGGCACCGGCCCGCGACGTGAGCCCAGTCCGGGCCGCGAAAGGGGTCGAGTCTGCCCGGATCGCCCCGGACCTATCCGTCCCCCGGTCACGAATCTGCAACAACACGGGCCGGTGGGGCCTTTCGCTCTGCTGTCGCACGCATCTTTGTGGATAGGTTGCACCCCAATAACAAGCGTGTCCCGCGCCACATGCGGGGCCGTTTTCCGTTGCACAACTCATCCGGAGGCTCCATGAAACGCCCGAACCGCGCTTCGCGCTTCGCCGTGGCCTGTGCCGCGTCGGCTCTGGTCCTCGCTGCTTGCGGCGACGACTCCAGCAGCAGCGAAGGGTCCGACAGCCCGAGCGGCGACGAGTCGTCGAGCGAGGCATCCGCCGAGCCCAAGGGTGACGGCACCCTGACTCTCGGCACGCTGCTGCCCGCAGACCGGCGACCTCGCCTTCCTCGGGCCCCCGGAGTTCGCGGGCGTCCAGCTGGCCGTCGACGAGATCAACGAGGCCGGCGGCGTGCTCGGCAAGCCGGTCGAGAAGATCGACGCCGACTCCGGCGACGGCACCCCCGACATCGCGGGCAGCGAGGTCGACAACCTGCTCAGCGAGGACGTCGACGCCATCATCGGTGCGGCCGCGTCGGGAGTCTCGGTGTCCGTGATCGACAAGATCACCGGCGCTGGCGTCGTGCACTTCTCGCCGGCCAACACCGCGGCGGGCTTCGACACCTACGACGACAACGGCCTCTACTTCCGCACGGCTCCCTCCGACCGGCTCCAGGGCCAGGTCCTGGCGAACCTCGCGGTCGAGGACGGCTTCGAGAACGTCGCCATCATGGGTCGCCAGGACTTCTACGGCGAGGGTCTCTCCGAGCAGGTTCAGACCACGCTGGAGGAGAAGGGGGCCAACGTCGCGGAGTTCGTGCTCTACGCCGCCGACGCCACGAAGTACAGCGCCGAGGTCGCCAAGATCGCTGCCTCCAAGCCGGACGCGCTCGTCCTCGTGGGCTTCGAGGAGACCACGAAGATCATCCCGCAGCTCATCGCCAACGACATCGGGCCCCAGGACATCCAGATCTACCTGGTGGACGGCAACCTGGCCGACTACTCCAAGGAGTCCTTCGACCTGACCGGCGTCAAGGGCACGCTGCCGGTGTCGGCCGACCCGGACCCGGGCTTCAACGACCGTCTGCTCGAGCGTCGACCCCAAGCTGAAGAGCTTCAGCTACGGCCCGCAGTCCTACGACGCAACGATGATCATCGCGCTCGCGGCGATCGCCGCTGGCGACGACTCGGGTGAGGCGTCGGGGCGGACGATCATCAACGTCACGAAGGACGGCACCCAGTGCAGCACGTTCGAGGAGTGCGCTGCGCTGCTCGAGGACGGCGAGGACATCGACTTCGAGGGTGCCAGCGGTCCGACCGACATGAACGACACCGGTAGCCCGGCGTCGGGCACGATCGGCGTCAACGAGTACAGCAAGGGCAACACCTTCGAGCAGGTCGACAGCGTCTCCGGCGTCGTCAACTGTCGACTGATCCATCTGAGGTTCGTCCTCACGCACCACCCAGCACCACAGCGGAGGGCCCGGTCGCCACGGCGACCGGGCCCTCCGTCGTACGCCGGGCGGGGGTACGCGGGGGTGCGGGCGCGGAGGGTGCAGCGCCGGGAGTGCGGTGCGGCGGCGCGGCGCGGGGGTGCGGGCGCGCCGCTCCGTCCGGTACGACGGCTGCGGGCCTCGCCGTGTCGTCCGGTGGCTCTTGCGGGGGTGGCGACAGGCGACGAGACGACCACGCCTCGTGAGCGCCCGCTCCGTCGCACCTGCCGCAGCGGTGCGCCCGCGTCGCGAGGGGCCGTCCCACGACGCGAGCGGCCGCCGCGTCGTCGTATAGGGGCGAGCGGCGCGACCGCGACCCAGCGAGGCCGCTCAGGCCTTGGCGAGGGTGCCGAGGTAGAGCTCGATGACCTTGGGGTCCTTGGAGAGCTCCTGGCCGGTGCCGGTGTAGGCGTTGCGGCCCTGGTCGAGGACGTAGCCGCGGTCGCAGATCTGCAGGCAGCGGCGGGCGTTCTGCTCGACCATGACGACCGAGACGCCGGCGCGGTTGATGCGCCGGGTCTGCACGAAGACCTCGTCCTGCATGACGGGGGAGAGACCGGCCGACGGCTCGTCGAGCAGCAGCACGGAGGGCTCCATCATCAGCGCCCGGCCCATGGCCACCATCTGGCGCTCACCGCCGGACAGCGAGCCGGCGCGCTGGGCGCGACGGTCGAGCAGCGCCGGGAAGAGCTCGCCGACGAACTCGAAGCGCTTCTTGAAGCTCTTGGGGCGCTGGTAGACGCCCATCTCGAGGTTCTCCTGGATGGTCAGCGAGGGGAAGACGTTGTTGGTCTGCGGCACGAAGCCGATGCCCTTGGCCACGAGCACGTCGGCGCGGGCGTTGGTCACGTCGTCGCCACGGAGCTTCACGGACCCGGTCTTGATCTTCACCAAGCCGAAGAGCGCCTTGAGCAGCGTCGACTTTCCGGCGCCATTGGGACCGATGATGCCGACGAGCTCGCCCTCGTGGCAGTAGAGGTCCGCGCCGTTGAGGATGTTCACCCCCGGCAGGTAGCCGGCGATGAGGTCGTCGGCGCGCAGCACGGCATTCTCTGCTGCCCCGAGGTGCTCCTCACGGCCTGGTACGTCGGACGACCCGCTGCCGGTCAGCACGGTCTCCCGCGGTGCGTCCGGGGCGGGGGAGCCGGTGGTCTCACTCATGCCTTGTCTCCCTCGTTGTCGTCCTTCCGGGTCAGCTCGGCCTCGGCCGCGGCCAAAATCTCCCGCTCCTGCTCCTCGGAGAGGTCGGTGTCGTGGTGGGCGCCGAGGTAGGCGTCGATGACGCGTGGGTCGGCCATGACGGCGTCCGGCGGGCCCTCGGCGACGATCTTGCCCTGCGCCATCACGATGACCCAGTCGGAGATGTCGCGGACCATGTCCATGTCGTGCTCGACGAAGAGCACCGAGCGACCCTCGTCGCGCAGAGCCTTCACGTGGCCCAGGAGGCTCTGCTTGAGCGCCGGGTTCACGCCCGCCATGGGCTCGTCGAGCATGACCAGCTCGGGGTCGGCCATCAGCGCACGGGCCATCTCCAGCAGCTTGCGCTGCCCTCCCGACAGGGACCCGGCGAAGTCCTCACGCTTCTTGATGAGCAGGAAGCGCTCGAGCAGGCGGTCGGCCCTCTCGGTGTTGGACTGCTCCTGAGCGCGCCACAGCGGCGCGAAGAGCGCGGCGAAGACCGACTCGCCCTTCTGTCCGGTGGCACCGACCCGCATGTTCTCGATGACGGTCAGCTTGGAGAGCACCTTGGTCAGCTGGAAGGTGCGGACCATGCCGCGCCGCGCCACCTTGTACGCCGGCACGCCCTTGAGGCTCTTGCCGTTGAAGGACCAGTCACCGGTGTCGGGGCGGTCGAAGCCGGTCAAGAGGTTGAAGAACGTGGTCTTGCCGGCACCGTTGGGGCCGATGAGCCCGGTGATGACGCCGCGCTGGATCTCCACGTGCTCGACGTCGACCGCGGTGAGCCCGCCGAAGCGGCGCGTGATGCTGTCGGCGACCACGATGGGATCCGGCTTCGGTGCGCCAGGCTCGTGCGGCACGCCCTCCAGCGCATCCCGCGCCGCTCGCGACGGGCTGTCGTCGGCGCCCTTGGTGAGGTTCACGTCAGCGGGCATCGATGGCCAGCTCCCTTCGGTCTCCGAAGATCCCTTGTGGTCGGAAGATCATCAGCAGCATCAGGCCCAGGCCCAGGAAGATGAAGCGCATGAGGCTGGCCTGGGTGTTGGTCATGATCGAGGCGGGGATGAGCGGGTCGACGCCCGAGGTCGCCTGGGCGAAGAAGACACCGAGCGCGGTGATGAGGAACCAGAAGATGATGGAGCCGACCACCGGGCCGAGCACGCGGGCAGCGCCGCCGATGAGGAGCACGGTGTAGGCGAAGAAGGTGACGTCGGTGGCGAAGAACGACGGGCCGATGGAGGCCGACCGGATCGCGGTCATGATGCCGGCGAGGCCACCGAACATGCCGCCGATGATGAGCGACTGCATCTTGTAGGAGTAGACGTTCTTGCCGAGCGAGCGGACGGCGTTCTCGTCCTCGCGGATCGACTTCAGGACCCGCCCCCACGGGCTGCGCATGAGCGCCCAGACGACGAGGCAGCAGAGGGCGACAAGGGTCCAGCCGACCGTCATGACCCAGAACTCGTAAGCGCGCCACTCCACGAGTCCGGGGATCCCGATGGTGCCCGAGTAGGGGTTGAGGTCACGGAACGGCGTCGATGAAGCCGGTGACACCGTCCTGACCGCCGAAGGTGCCGGAGAAGCTGGCGGCGCTGATGGTCTGCCGGATGATCTCCGCGGACGCGATGGTGACGATGGCGAGGTAGTCGGCGCGCAGGCGCAGGGTGGGCACACCGAGCAGCAGGGCCAGGATGATCGTGAGCACGAAGGCGATCGGGATGCCGAGCCAGAGGCTGCCGCCCCAGATGACCGACACCGACACGAAGGCGTAGCCGGCGACCATCATGAAGCCGGCCTGACCGAAGTTCAGCAGACCGGTGTAGCCGAAGTGCACGTTGAGGCCGATGGCCGCGAGCGCGTAGATCACGGCGGTGGGGCCGAGGGCCTGCTGCAGCGAGAGGGTGAGGATCTGTTGGAGGTCCATGATTTCCTTCCTCAGCCGACCCGCTGGGCTTTGCCCAGCAGTCCCTGCGGCCTGATGAGCAGCACGATGATGAGCACGAGCAGACGCACCCACGAACTTGAACTCCGCCGGCACGAACAGTGTCGTGAGCTCGGTGAAGATGCCGACGAAGAAGGCGCCGATGATCGCGCCCCAGATGGTGCCCAGGCCACCGAGCACGGTGGCGGCGAAGACCAGCAGCAGGATCTTGAAGCCGACCTGGTAGTCGAAGCCCTGGGTGAGCGCCAGCAGCGCCCCCGACGAGGCCGGCCAGCGCGGTGCCTCCGATCCAGACCAGCGAGATCACGCGCTCGACGTTGATGCCGGTCGAGGCGGACAGTGCGGGGTTGTCGGCCACTGCCCGGGTGGCTTTGCCGAGCCGGGTGAACTGCAGCAGCGAGGTGGTCGCGACCAGCACGATGAGTCCGATGAGGATCACGACCAGGTCGCGCGAGGTGATGAGGATCGGGCCGAACTCCCACGGGCGCACGGCGGCGTACTGCGAGTAGGTTGCGGCTCTGGGCGCCGGAGAAGTACTGGTAGACGTTGCGCAGGAAGATCGACAGGCCGATGCTGACGATCATCATGGCGATCACGCCGGTGCCGCGTCGCCGCAGCGGCTTCCAGAGCGCGGCGTCGTTCACCCAGCCGAAGGCGCCGGAGATGATGAAGGCGACGATGACGGCGAAGACGACGCTCAGGTTGACGTCGCCGATCCGGATCGCTCCGGGCAGCTGGTCGACCGCGTAGGCGACGACCGCGCCGAAGGTGATGAGCTCGCCGTGGGAGAAGTTGGTCAGCCCGGTGGTGCCGAAGATGATCGACAGGCCGAGCGCCGCCATCGCCAGCAGGACCGAGAAGACCAGGCCACCGACGACCAGCTGGACCGCCTGCGTCATCTTGCCCGAGACGCTGTTGGGGTTCTCGCCGACGGGGAAGGTGATCGACACGTCGTTGTCGAAGCTGATGCGCACCGCCCGCTCGAGGTCCTCGCCGTTGGTGAGTGCGGCACCCTCCGGCAGGGACTCCTCGTCGATGAGGACGACGAACTCCTTGCCGAGGTTCTCCACCGAGGTGCCCGGCAGCGGGACCTCGAAGGTGCCGTCGGCGGCAGAGGTCGCCTCGCCCACGGGGTTGCCGCTGCTGTCCTCGACGGTGAACTCGACACCCTCGACCGGAGCCGCAGGCGTCTCCCGGCGGTCGCAGATGCGTCCGATGATCGAGATGATGTCGTCGTCACTCACCTTGGGCAGCACGCAGGGCGCGGCGGACTCGGCGGTGGACGTGTGGCTCGGGCCGGCAGCGCTCGACGGGGCCGTGGCGTTCGCTGGGGCGGCGAGCAGGAGCACCGCACCCATCAGCGAGACGATCACGGACACGGCGAGGGTGACAACGGTCCGAGAGGGTCGGGCGGGCATAGGGCTCCTTCAGCCTCGGCTGACGCGTGCAGGGCCGGGGGTGACGAGGGACGACGGCGCCGGACCACGACCCCTGGCTCTGGGGGATCACCCTAGGGTCTCCGGGTCCCCCGGGCGAGATCGCCGCGCGAATCGTTTCCTCGCCGTCACACAGCGTGCCGGTGCGCACCCCGTCTGGGACGGATGTACCAGTTCGTTCCGTCCGGGCGCGGATCCGGTACCCCAGCAGGTATCCTCCTCGGGTTTGGGAGAACGTGGGAGATGTGGGGAGTGTGGTGGCGTACGCCGGCGACGTGCCGGTGACGCGTGGGTTCGGACGAAAGTCGGAGGTGCCGCGGTGACGCGTGCTCAGGTGACGGTGCGCGAGGCCGAGCACGGCGACGTACCGGCGTTGTCCCGGCTGTGGGACACCCCGGACGAGGAGCGGGTCGCGCAGCTCGATCGAGCGGCACGCCGACCAGGTCGACACCCGCGTCGTGGTCGCCGACGTCGACGGCCAGGTCGCCGGATGCGCCTACCTGCGGATCGCGTTCGTCTTCCCGCTCGACTCCGATCCGGCGGTCCACGTCAGTCACCTCCAGGTCGACCCCGACGTGCCGTCCGCCGACGTCGGCGCCGCCCTGCTCGAGTCGGCCCTCGGCTGGGCCGAGGAGCGCGGCGTCAGCACCCTGCTCGCCGGGTCCGCCGCCACGGACCGCGAGTCCAACCGCTTCCTCGCCCGGCTCGGGCTGAGCCAGGTGGGGGTGCTGCGCGCGAGCACGGTGCCCGCGTTGCGGTCCCGGCTGCTGCGCGAGGAGACCATCGCACCCCGCGGTCTGGCCCGCGGCACCCGCCGGACCGGGCAGGTCGTCGCGATGCGCCGCTCGCAGCGCCGGCTCCGCGCCGGAGACGTGAGCCTCTGACCCCGCCGGACCCTGGCGGGACTGTCGGGGCCCGGCACTAGCATCGCCCTCATGTCCGCGACCCCCGCCGTCCCCGCCGACCGGCCCCGGCTGCTCCTGCTCGACGGCCACTCACTGGCCTACCGTGCGTTCTTCGCGCTGCCGGTGGAGAACTTCTCCACCACCACGGGTCAGTCGACCAACGCGGTCTACGGCTTCACCTCGATGCTCATCAACGTGCTGCGCGACGAGGCGCCGACCCACCTCGCGGTCGCCTTCGACGTCTCGCGCCAGACCTTCCGGTCCGAGGAGTACGTCGAGTACAAGGCGAACCGCTCCTCCTCGCCGACCGAGTTCAACGGCCAGGTGTCGCTGATCAAGGAGGTGCTCGACGCCTTGCGGGTCTCCTACGTCGAGAAGCCCGGCTTCGAGGCCGACGACGTCATCGGCACGTTGGCCACCCAGGCCCGGGCCGAGGGCTACGAGGTGCTGATCTGCTCCGGTGACCGGGACTCCTTCCAGCTCGTCGACGAGCTCACCACCGTGATCTACCCGATGCGCGGCGTCTCCGAGATGAAGCGCATGACGCCGGAGGCGGTCGAGGAGCGTTACGGCGTCCCACCCCACCAGTACCCCGAGCTCGCCGCCATCGTGGGGGAGACCTCCGACAACCTGCCGGGCGTGCCCGGGGTCGGCCCGGGCTTCGCGGCCCGCTGGATCAAGCAGTACGGCGACCTCGACGGGGTCATCACCAACGCCGACAAGATCACGGGCAAGAAGGGGGAGTCGCTGCGCGAGCACCTCACCGACGTGCTGCGCAACCGCCGGCTCAACGCGCTGGTGCGCGACCTCGACCTGCCGCTGAAGCCGATCGACCTCAAGGTGCAGCCGTGGGACCGCACCGAGGTGCACAAGGTCTTCGACAGCCTGGAGTTCCGGGTGCTGCGCGACCGGCTCTTCGAGACACTCACCTCGGAGGAGGAGGTCGAGGGCGACGGCTTCGACGTCGGCGTCACGGAGCTCGCGCCCGGCGCCCTCGGCGACTGGCTCGCCACGCACGCGTCGACCGGCGAGCGGGTGGGCGTGCACGTGCGCGGCGTCTGGCGGGCCGGCACCGGCGACGTGCAGGGCCTCGCACTCGCCACCCCCGACCAGGCCGTGTGGGTCGACGCCTCGGAGATCTCACCCGACGACGACGCGGCGCTCGGTGGGTGGCTGTCCGACCCCGCGCAGCCCAAGGTGCTCCACGACGCCAAGGGCCCGATGCTGGCGCTGGCGGCTCGCGGTTGGACGCTGCTGGGCCTGGACCGTGACACCGCGTTGTCGGCGTACCTCTCGCGACCCGACCAGCGCTCCTACGACCTGGCCGACCTGACCCTGCGCTACCTCAAGCGCGAGCTGAAGGCCGGCGGCGAGGACGACGGCGACCAGCTCACGCTCGACGTCGGCGAGTCGCGCGACGCGGAGGTCGGGACGGTCCACGCCCGCGCCATCCTCGACCTGGCCGAGGCCCTCGACGAGGAGCTCGCCGACCGGGGTGGCACGGCGCTGCTGGCCGACGTCGAGCTGCCCCTGGTCACCGTGCTGGCCCAGATGGAGCAGCTCGGCGTCGCGGTCGACACCGAGCGCCTCGAGGAGCTGGAGTCCGGCTTCGGTGAGGGCGTGCGCACCGCGGCCCAGGAGGCCTACGACGTCATCGGCAAGGAGATCAACCTGGGCTCGCCCAAGCAGCTCCAGGTCGTGCTGTTCGACGAGCTGAACATGCCGAGGACCAAGCGGACCAAGACCGGCTGGACCACCGACGCCGACGCCCTGCAGTCGCTCTTCGAGAAGACCGAGCACCCGTTCCTGCAGCACCTGCTGCGCCACCGCGACGTCATCCGGCTGCGCCAGACCGTGGAGGGCCTGCTCAAGACGGTGCAGCCCGACGGCCGCATCCACACCACCTTCAACCAGCTCATCGCCGCGACCGGGCGGCTCTCGAGCACCGACCCCAACCTGCAGAACATCCCGGTCCGCACCGAGGAGGGCCGACGGATCCGCGAGGCCTTCGTCGTCGCCGAGGGCTACGAGTCGCTGATGACCGCCGACTACAGCCAGATCGAGATGCGGATCATGGCCCACCTGTCCGAGGACGCCGCCCTCATCGAGTCCTTCCGCTCCGGCATGGACTTCCACTCCGCCACCGCGTCCCGGGTCTTCGACGTCGAGCCGACCGCGGTCACCGGCGAGATGCGCGCGAAGATCAAGGCGATGAACTACGGCCTGGCCTACGGGCTGTCGGCCTACGGGCTCTCCCTGCAGCTCAAGATCGAGCCGGCCGAGGCGCGCGGGATGATGGACGAGTACTTCGAGACCTTCGGCGGCGTGCGCGACTACCTCGGCGGCGTGGTCGAGGAGGCGCGCCGGTCCGGGTTCACCGAGACGATCATGGGGCGTCGCCGCTACCTGCCCGACCTGACCAGCGACAACCGTCAGCGGCGCGAGATGGCCGAGCGGATGGCGCTCAACGCCCCGATCCAGGGGTCGGCCGCCGACATCATCAAGGTGGCCATGCTCAAGGTCGACACCGCGATCGGTGCCGAGGGGCTGGGGTCACGGATGCTGCTGCAGGTCCACGACGAGCTCGTGCTCGAGGTGGCGCCGGGGGAGCGCGACGCGCTCGAGGCGCTCGTGCGGCGCGAGATGGCGGCCGCGGCCGACCTGACGGTGTCGCTGGACGTCTCCGTCGGCACGGGCCACAGCTGGCACGAAGCCGCTCACTGACCCGCTCACGGACCCCGCTCACCGACCCCGCGTGGTCACCGCGGCGCGGTCGGACGTGCCGCCCCCGGCCGCTCGGTCGTCCTCGCGCAGTCGCCACCAGCTGACGGCGAGCAGGACGACGAGCAGCACGGAGTCCACGACGGTGACCGCGACGAGCGTGTCGGTGACGGTCGCGGCCTGGCTGACCCCGAGGGCCACCGCGGCGAGGGCCGCCCACACGAGGTAGACGGTGCGTCGCGACTGGCGGGCCACGACGCTGTAGACGAGCAGCTGAATGGTCGACAGGACCGTGCCGAGGACCGCGAAGAGCCACAGCTGGTCCTGGATCTCGGCGTACTCCTGGCCGCCGACGAAGATCAGTGCCACCCCGCTCAGGGCCCACGCCGCCACGGTGCCGACGGCGCCGAGGCCCAGCACCAGCGCGACGCTCCGCGTCAACGCCGTACGACGAGCGTGGGCGGTCGACAGCGAGGGGAAGGCCACCACGATGACGAACTGGGGCAGGAACAGCAGGCTCTTCACCAGGATGAGGCCACCGGCGTAGAGCCCGGCGTCGTGGCTGTCGAGCACGCCCCGCACGAGGATGACGTCGGCGTTCGACAGCGCGAGGAAGGCCAGCAGCACGTGGGAGTTGGAGCCGACCTCGCGCAGCACCTCCGCCCCGGAGTGACCGCCGGTGCCCGACGGCGCGCGACGGCCGGACCCCGACCGCAGCGCCCACCACCCGACCACCGCCGGCACCACGAAGCCGACGAGCATGCTGGAGGCGGCCACCGTCTCGGTGGGCTGCCACAGCAGCAGCAGGGTCGCGGCCAACCGTGAGAGGCCCATGCTGAGGTAGACCAGGGCCAGCGGGAACCACCGGCGCTCGCCCTGGAGGATGCCCGCGACCCCGCCGACCGTGGTCATGGGCCACACGACGAGCGCGACCAGCGCGGCCGTCACCCAGCTGCGCAGGTCCAGCACGATCTCGAAGACCGGCGTGAGCAGGACGCACACCGCGGCCAGCACCCAGGCACAGCGGTAGGTGACGTGCAGCAGCATCCCCTCGATCTCCCCGACCCGCTCCGGGTCGGAGGCGACGCGACGGGCGCCGGCGGTCTGGAGCCCGAGCATGAGCACCCCGAGGACGAGGAGCAGGCCGGTGAACGCGGCGAAACCGCCGTACTCGCGCGGCCCGAGCAGCCGGGCCGCCAGCACGGTGGAGGCGTAGGTCGCCAGGTTCATCACCGCGATGGCGAGCGCGATCGAGGCGCTGCCGGCCATCAGTCGGGAAGGGGACCGCATGCGGCTCAGCCTAGGGGCGAGGCTCAGGGCGCGAGCAGGCGCGCCACGAAGATGGCGGTGCCGGGCACCAGCCGGCCGCGCATCGGGCCCCAGCCGCCCCAGATCCGCTCGAGGCCGTCGGGCCACTGCGGCTCGTGCAGGGCGGTCAGCATGAAGCGTCCCGCGGCGAGGAGGGCGACCCAGTCGCCCAGGGTGCGGTGGTGCTCGACGTACTGCGCGACGCCGTCCTCGTTCTCCTCCACGTACGGCGTGCGGTCCCAGTAGGAGCTGGTGATGTGCAGCCCGGCCTCGCCGGCGTCGTCGGGCATCGACCAGCGGACGGGGTGGGTGACGGAGAAGGCGAACCGGCCGCCGGGGCGCAGCACACGCGCGACCTCGGTGATCAGCTGGTCGCCGTCGGCGACGAACTGCAGGGCGCCGAAGGAGGAGAAGACCACGTCGAGGCAGTCGTCGGCGAAGGGCAGCCGGCTGGCGGTGGCGCACACCGATGGGACCACGGTGCCGGTGGCCCCGTCGATCCGCCGCGAGTGCTGCAGCTGGCGCTCGCTGACGTCGAGGCCGAAGGCGACCGCGCCCTGGCTGCGCAGCCACCGCGAGCACTGGCCGGCACCACTGCCGATCTCGAGAACGGTGCTCCCCGAGACGTCGCCGAGCACGCCGAGGTCGGCCTCCTGGTGGCCCTCGGGGCCCCAGACGAAGCCGACGTCACCGAGGAAGTCTCCGTGGGTGGACTGGTACTCGTCGGCGTAGGCGTCCCACTCGCGACGGTTGGCGCGCAGGGTCTCCGCCTCCGAGGCGGGCCGGCGCGCCGGGTGGACGCCGTCCGGCAGATCACTCACCCCTGACTTCTACGCAATCGCGGGCCGGAGGGCAAGCCGCAGCAGGGACGCCGGACCTCGGTTGGACCTGCGCCCGCCGAGCGGCGTATCCTGCAGGCGCGTGTGGAGTCCGCTGTGCCACGGACAGAGATGGCTCCCGCTCGCTATCTGCAGCGTTTGCTGCGTCGCCCGGCCGGGTTCGACCCGGTCCGATCGGCGGAAACGACCTCGGTAGTGAAAACGGCTTCGCGCGTGCCCGCTCGACTCCATCCATCCGAAGGTTCACATCACCTTATGACCAGCACTTTCGCTCTCCCCGACTCCCAGACTCCGCAGGTTGCGGTCAACGACATCGGGTCGGAAGCAGACTTCCTCGCCGCCATCGACGAGACCATCAAGTACTTCAACGACGGCGACATCGTCGAGGGCACCATCGTCAAGGTCGACCGTGACGAGGTCCTCCTCGACATCGGTTACAAGACCGAGGGTGTCATCCCGAGCCGCGAGCTCTCCATCAAGCACGACGTGGACCCCTCGGAGGTCGTCGAGGTCGGCGACCAGGTCGAGGCCCTCGTGCTCCAGAAGGAGGACAAGGAAGGCCGTCTGATCCTGTCCAAGAAGCGCGCGCAGTACGAGCGCGCCTGGGGCACGATCGAGAAGGTCAAGGAGGAGGACGGCGTCGTCGAGGGCACCGTCATCGAGGTCGTCAAGGGCGGCCTGATCCTGGACATCGGCCTGCGCGGCTTCCTGCCGGCGTCGCTGGTCGAGATGCGTCGCGTCCGTGACCTGCAGCCCTACGTCGGTCAGAAGCTCGAGGCGAAGATCATCGAGCTGGACAAGAACCGCAACAACGTCGTGCTGTCGCGTCGTGCGTGGCTCGAGCAGACCCAGAGCGAGGTCCGTCAGGGCTTCCTCACCCAGCTGCAGAAGGGCCAGATCCGCAAGGGCGTCGTGTCCTCGATCGTCAACTTCGGTGCGTTCGTGGACCTCGGCGGCGTCGACGGCCTGGTGCACGTCTCGGAGCTGTCCTGGAAGCACATCGACCACCCGAGCGAGGTCGTCACCGTCGGCGACGAGGTCACCGTCGAGGTGCTCGACGTCGACATGGACCGCGAGCGTGTCTCCCTGTCGCTGAAGGCGACGCAGGAGGACCCGTGGCAGCACTTCGCCCGGACCCACCAGATCGGCCAGATCGTGCCGGGCAAGGTCACCAAGCTGGTTCCCTTCGGCTCGTTCGTGCGGGTCGAGGAGGGCATCGAGGGCCTGGTGCACATCTCCGAGCTCGCCGAGCGTCACGTGGAGATCCCCGAGCAGGTCGTCCAGGTCAACGACGACGTCATGGTCAAGATCATCGACATCGACCTCGAGCGTCGCCGGATCTCGTTGTCGCTGAAGCAGGCCAACGAGACCGCGACTGCGGGCGACGTCGAGGAGTTCGACCCCACGCTCTACGGCATGGCGGCGACCTACGACGACGCGGGCAACTACATCTACCCCGACGGCTTCGACCCCGGCACGGGCGAGTGGCTCGAGGGCTACGACGACCAGCGCGCCGAGTGGGAGAAGCAGTACGCCGAGGCGCACGCCCGCTGGGAGGCCCACGTCAAGCAGCAGGAGGAGGCCAAGAAGGCCGAGGCGGAGGCCGGCGAGTCGACGTCGTACACCTCCGACGTTCCGGAGAAGGAGGGCTCGCTCGCCAGCGACGAGGCCCTGCAGGCACTGCGCGACAAGCTCACCGGCGGCAACTGATCGTCTGATCGGCTGAACGCAACGAACGCCCTCGACCCTCACGGGTCGGGGGCGTTCGTCGTTCGTGGCGGCGGGCTCCGGACGGGCGCCGACCCGGCCACCTCAGCGCAGGAGAGCGGTGGGGTGGCTCGGGAAGGGGTCGAGGTGGCTGCTGGGAAGCAGGTCGGCGGCGGGACGGCGCAGGTGACCACGCAGGTCCACGCTGCCGTCCCCGGAGACGAAGCGGACCAGGTGCAGCCCGGCCCACGCGAGCACGAGGAGGACGACGGCGGTGGCGGGGATGACGAGGACGAGGGAGGCGGTGAGGGAGTTCATGGCAGCAAGTCTCCGCTCATTGATTTCCTGCCACCAGTGGCGGAAATGACGGAGTACATCGATTTTCCGCCATCTCTGTGGCACGCTGTGGTCATGCCCCGCAATGTCGCCGCCCTGATGTGGGACGGGTTCTCACCGTTCGAGCTCGGCGTGCTCTGCGACGCCTGGGGCCTCGACCGCACCGAGCACGGGGTGCCGACCGTCGACTTCGCCGTCTGCGGGCCGAGCCGGCAGGCGCGCTCCTCGATGGGCTTCTCGCTGACCCTGGAGCACGGCATGGACCGCGTCGCGGACGCCGACCTCGTCGCGGTCGGCGGCATGGACCGTCACGCACCGGTGCCCGAGGCCGTGATCAGCGCGCTCCAGGCCGCCGTCGACCGCGGCGCCCGGGTGCTCTCCGTGTGCACCGGCGCTTTCGTGCTGGGGCAGGCCGGGCTCCTCGACGGCCGGGCCTGCACGACCCACTGGATGCACACCGACGAGCTCGCCGATCGTTTCCCGCGGGCGGAGGTCCGCCCGGGGGTGCTGTACGTCGATGAGGGCACCGTGGTCACCTCGGCCGGCTCGGCGGCCGGCCTCGACGCCTGTCTGCACCTCTGGCGCGAGGACCACGGAGCGGCCGTCGCTTCCGCGGTCGCCCGCCGCATGGTCGTGCCCCCGCAGCGCGACGGCGGCCAGGCCCAGTTCATCCGCTCCGTCGTGCCCTCCTGCGACGAGGAGACCCTCGGCGGGCTGCTGGTGTGGATGCTGGAGCACGTCGACGAGCCGCTGACCGTCACCTCGCTGGCCCGCACCGCCTCGATGTCGGAGCGGACCTTCGCCAGGCGTTTCCGGGCCGAGACCGGCACCACCCCGCACGCCTGGCTGACCCTGCAGCGCGTGATCCGGGCCGAGGAGCTGCTGGAGACCACCGACCTGTCGGTCGAGCGCGTGGCCGACGCCGTCGGCTTCGGAGGGGCGGCGGCCCTGCGTCACCACTTCACGCGGGTGCGCGGCCTCAGCCCCCAGCAGTACCGCCGGCAGTTCGGCCAGGAGGCGAGCTGAGCTCGAACGCGAGCGCCACGTCGATCTCGCGCGGGGTCAGATTGGGGTCCGGCGGGACGGGTATCACTCCTTGAGTCGGGAGCGCGAGCACCACGTCGACGTACGCCGGTGGGCTCGCAGCGGTGGTCGGCTTGCTGGGGGGCTCCCCGGCGCGGTCTGATCAACGGCGGTGGGTGCACCTGAATCGGCAGGCGGCCTTGGCGGATGTGATGGACTACGAGTCACGAACACGGCGTGACACGCCCGGGAAGCTCGGAAGGAGAGTCGATGAGGGAGGTCGACCCTGCGGCACGTTTCCATCCCATGGTGCTCGCGGCGCAGGCCCGGCTCGCTCACCAGGGAGGCTGGTCGCGCATGCTGGCCGGCGAGCCGCTGGCGGACGACGACCTCGTCGACGCCGAGCTCCTCACCGCCGCCGGTGTCCTGGTGCGGGAGGGCGACAGCTTCGCCCTCGTCGACCCCGACCGGCACCACCACGACCCCATGGATCCCATGGCGCTCGCCTCCGGCACGATCGCCGACCTGCGACGCGCTCTGCGCTACGCCCAGCGTGGCGGCATCGGCTGGACCGGTGAGGACCCCGTCGTGGTCCGTGCCCAGGGACGGGCCAGCTCGATGGCGGCCGACATGATCGCCGAGCAGATGAGCACCATGCCGGGCCCCCGTGGGGCCTTCGAAGCCGGCTGCGGCCGGTTCCTCGACGTCGGCGTCGGTGTGGCCGGCATCTCGCTACGGATGTGCGAGCTGTTCCCCGGCGCGACCGCGGTCGGCCTCGACATCCTCCCCGACGTGCTGGAGGCGGCCCGCAAGGAGGTCACCGACCGCGGCTACGAGGGCCAGGTCGAGCTGCGACTCCTCGACGTCGCCGAGCTCGGCGAGGAGGAGACCTTCGACCTCGCCTGGCTGCCCCAGCCCTTCCTGCCGCCTCCGGCGCTGGCGGAGGGCCTGGAGCGTGTGCGCCACGCCCTGCGCCCGGAGGGCTGGTTGGTCATGCCTGTCAACGCCCCCACCCGCGACTGCTCCTTCGAGAAGGCGCTGACCGAGCACTCCTCGCACCTGCTCGGCGGCGGACCCATGAGCCAGGAGGAGGCCGAGGAGCTCGTCGCCTCCGTCGGCTTCGAGGACCTCACGTGGTGCGACTACCACGGGATGTCGCTGCTGCTCGCGCGCCGGCCCGAGGTGGCCACGGTGACGCGGCTGACCAGGAAGGGAACCGGTGCGGATCGGACTCACGGGGGGCGTCGCCTCGGGGAAGAGCACGGTGTCGTCGATCCTTCGGGAGCTCGGCGCGCTGGTGATCGATGCTGACCAGCTCGCTCGTGAGGTCGTGGCGCGCGGGACCCCCGGACTGGCGGCCGTCGTCGCGGAGTTCGGTCCCGACGTCCTGACCGAGGACGGCGAGCTCGACCGACCGGCCATGGCCACCCGCGTCTTCGGCGACGAGGGGGCACGCCGCCGCCTCGAGGGCGTCGTCCACCCCCGCGTCTTCGAGGAGATCCGTCGGCTGGAGGACGAGGCACCCCCCGGTGCCGTCGTCGTGCACGACATCCCGCTGCTGGCCGAGTCCGGTCGCGCCGACACCTTCGACGCCGTCGTCGTGGTCGACACGCCGGTCGAGACCCAGGTCGAGCGGATGGTCGGCGACCGCGGCTGGTCCGAGCAGGACGCCCGGTCCCGGGTCGCGGCCCAGGCGTCGCGTGAGGACCGGCTGGCCGTCGCGACGTACGTCGTGGAGAACAGCGGCACCCGCGAGGCCCTGCGCGAGCGCGTGGAGCAGGTGTGGGCCGACCTGCACACCAACGCCGGCTGAGGCCTTGTGGGCCGACCGGGGCTCACCCGAGCCGCCCTGACCGACCCGTCGTCCGAGTCGTCCCGCCCCCCAGCAGTCGTCCCGCCCCCCACGGCCTGCTTCTGGTCACGCCCTGCAAGCGCGCCCCGTTGTGGTCACCGGGCGCAGAATCCGGGCCCAAATGTTGCGGGCAGTGACCAGAACCGGGCCGTCGGGGTGGCCGAGGACGCCGTACGTCGGGGTGACCGAGGGCGCCGTACGTCGGGGTGACCGAGGGCGCCGTACGTCGGGGTGACCGAGGACGCCGTACGTCGATGACTGGTCAGTTCCCGCAACATCTGGGACCAAATGTTGCGGGCAACGACCGGAAACCAGCATCCCTGCAGCGAGCGACCAGAAGCCAGCCAGCGAGTGACCAGGAGCCAGCCAGCGAGTGACCGGGAGCCAGCCAACGAGTGGCCGGGAGCCGGCCCGAGCGACCGGGACCTGTCCGGGTCGGTCAGGCAGCCAGGTCCGGGTCGCCGAAGGTCCGGAGCTTCTGCAGGGCCTCCCGCTCGAGCTGGCGGACCCGCTCGGCGGAGATGCCGTGCTTGGCGCCGATGTCGGCGAGCTTGTGCACGCGGCCGTCCTCGAGGCCGTAGCGCGAGCGGATGATGTCGGCGGCCCGCTCGTCGAGCCGACCCACCAGGGCGCTCAGCCGGTCGCGGGACTCCTGGTCGAGGAACGACAGGTCCGGGCCGGGCGTCGACTCCTGGGCGATGAGGTCACCCAGCGAGGTGTCGCCGTCCTCGTCGACCGGGGTGTCGAGGCTGACGTGGTCGCGACCCCAGGAGATGAGGTCGATGACCCGCTCGGTCTCCATGCCCAGCTCGGCGGCGATCTCGCCCGGCTCCGGCACGTAGCCCAGCTGACGCTCGAGGTTGCGTCGTGCGGCGCTGACCTGGTTGATCTCCTCGACGACGTGGACGGGCAGCCGCACGACGCGCCCCTGCTGCGCGATGCCGCGGGTGATCGCCTGGCGCACCCACCAGGTCGCGTAGGTGGAGAACTTGAAACCCTTGGTGTAGTCGAACTTCTCGACGGCGCGGATCAGACCGGTGTTGCCCTCCTGGACGAGGTCGAGCATCGGCATCTGGCTGCGGCCGTACTTGCGGGCGATGGAGACCACCAGCCGCAGGTTCGCGGTGATGAACTGCTGCACCGCCTTGCGGCCCTCCTCGGCGAGCCACTCCAGCTCCTCCTCGTTCGCCCACTTGGGCGCGCCACCCTTCTTGCGGCCGACCCGGCCGGTGGCGAGGAGGTGCTCGGCCATGAGGCCGGCCTCGATGGTCTTGGCCAGCTCGACCTCGGTGATGGCGTCGAGCAGGGGGGTGCGTGCGATCTCGTCGAGGTAGAGCCCGACGCTGTCGCGTCCCTCGATCTCCCGCTGGTGCGAAGCTGTTGTGGTCACCTGGCTGCCCTTCGAACGGAGAGAGTCACCCGATTTGACTCCCTGTGAGTTCCAACTTCGGAGCTCGCGGTGGCATTCCCGGTCGTCGTCGTCCGGTGTGCGCCTGTCACTAGTTACTACGCAGCAGATGCCCCGATAGTTGGGGCCTGAAGCGCGATCTCAGCGAACTTTCAGACTGGTTCTCCGGGAACCTCCAGAGGGGTCTTCGGGCACTACGACAGAACGCCCAGACCTGCACAACGGGCCCGGGCGTCCTGGAGGGGTGGATCAGGCGAGCCCGACCTGGTCCAGCACCCAGGAGTAGCTGAACGCGCGATCGCGCCAGGCGTTGTAGCGACCGGAGACACCGCCGTGACCGGCCTGCATCTCGGTCTTCAGCAGCACGTCGGCCTCGACCGCCGTGGCTCGCAACCGGGCCACCCACTTGGCCGGCTCGACGTACAGCACGCGGGTGTCGTTCAAGGAGGTCTCGGCCAGGATCGCCGGGTAGCGCTTCGCCTCGACGTTCTCGTAGGGCGTGTAGGACTTCATGTAGGCGTAGACCTCGGGGTCGTGGAGCGGGTCGCCCCACTCCTCCCACTCGATGACCGTCAGCGGCAGGTCGGGGTCGAGGATGCTGGTCAGCGCGTCGACGAACGGGACGTCGGCCACGATGGCGGTGAAGGCCTCGGGGGCGAGGTTGGCCACCGCGCCCATGAGCAGCCCGCCGGCCGAGCCGCCCTCGGCGACCAGCCGGTCGGCCGCTGTCCACCCGGTCGAGGTCAGGTGCTCGGCGCACGCCACGAAGTCGGTGAAGGTGTTGCGCTTGTTGAGCATCTTGCCGTCGTCGTACCAACGCCGGCCCATCTCGCCGCCGCCGCGGACGTGCGCGATCGCGAAGCCCATGCCCCGATCGAGCAGCGACAGCCGGGAGATCGTGAAGAACGGGTCCACGGAGTGCTCGTAGGAGCCGTAGCCGTAGAGCAGGAACGGGGTGCTGCCGTCGCGCGGGCGACCCTTCGGCACGACGATCGAGATCGGCACCTGCGTGCCGTCGGGGGCGGTCGCCCACTCGCGGTGCTGCTCGTAGGCCTCGGCGTCGAAGTCACCGAGGACGGGCGACTGCTTGAGCAGCGTCCGCTCGCCCGTGCGCAGGTCGAGCTGCAGGACCGCGCTGGGGGTGGCCATCGTGACGTAGCCGAACCGCAGCACCGGCTGGGCGAACTCCGGGTTGGCGCCCGCCCCGACGGTGTAGATCGGGTGCTCCATCTCGACCAGCTCGTCGGAGACCACCCCGCCGGCGCCGAGCCGCACGACGCGCAGCTGCGTGAGCCCCTCGCTGCGCTGGCTGACCACGAGGTGGTCGGCGAAGCAGTCGACGTCCTCGAGACGCACCGCCGGGTCGTGCGGCAGCAGCGGCTGCCACTCCTCGTGCGAGGTGGCGGTGATCGGCGCCAGCGCGACCTCGAAGTTCTCCGCGCCGTCGTTGTGCAGGACGAGCAGGTGGTCCACGCCGTCGACGACGGCGTGGTCGACGCCGTACTCCACGCCCTGCCGGCGCGGCGCGACCACGCGCGGTTCGGCGGTCGGGTCGGCGGCGTCGAGGATGCGGTACTCGGTGGTGACCTTGGAGCCGCAGCCGATCAGCAGGAAGCGTTGCGAGCGCGTGCGCCCGACCGACACCCAGAAGCGGTCGTCGGACTCGTGCAGGACCACGACGTCCTCGGCCGGGTCGGTGCCGACGCGGTGGCGCCAGACCTTGTCGGGACGCCAGGCGGCGTCGACGGTCGTGTAGAAGAGGTGCTCGCCGCTGAGGTCCCAGGTGGCGCCGTACGACGTGTCGGGGACCTGGTCGGGCAGCATCTCGCCGGTGCTCAGGTCCTTGACCTGGAGCAGGAACCGCTCGTCACCGACGGTGTCGGTGCTGAAGGCGAGGTAGCGGCCGTCGGGGCTGATCGAGCTGGCGCCGAGCGAGAAGAACTCGTGGCCCTCGGCGAGCAGGTTGCTGTCCAGCAGCACCTCCTCGTCGTCGGGGACGACCTGCGGGTCGACGGCCGGCGGGAGCCAGGACTCCGGGTCGAGGACGGGCCGACGGCAGCTGGTGCCGTACTGCTTGCCCTCGTGGGTGCGCCCGTAGTACCACCAGCCGCGGATCCGGACCGGCACCGACAGGTCGGTCTCCAGCGTGCGGCTGCGGATCTCCTCGAAGAGGGTCTCGCGCAGGTCGGCGAGGTGGGCGGTCCGGGCCTCGGTGTAGGTGTTCTCGGCCTCCAGGTAGCCGATCGTCTCCGGTGACTCCTTGTCACGCAGCCACTCGAAGTCGTCGACGAACACGTCGCCGTGGTGCTCGCGCGTGTGAGGGACGGCGCGGGCCGCCGGAGGGGTGGGGATCTCAGCCATGGCGACGACCCTACGGCCGCGGCGGTGCCTGCCGGCACGTGGGCGCGGCCGGGGGCAGAATCGGGGGATGGCCCCTTCGGACGCACTCCGTGTGGACCTCAACGCCGACCTGGCCGAGGAGGTCACCGACGACCGGGCGCTGCTGGAGGTCGTCACGTCGGCCAACGTCGCCTGCGGCTACCACGCCGGGGACGACACCCTCATGCGCGAGGTCTGTGCGATGGCGGCCGAGCGCGGCGTGCGCGTCGGCGCGCAGGTGTCCTACCTGGACCGCGAGGGCTTCGGACGCCGTGCGCTCGAGGTGTCCGCGCGGGTGCTGGCCGAGCAGGTCGCCGACCAGGTGGGCCGGCTCCGGGACGCGGCGCACGCCGCCGGGCTCGAGGTGACCTACCTGAAGCCGCACGGCGCGCTCTACCACCGCGTCGTCGACGACGAGGAGCAGGCCGCGGCGGTGCTGGCCGGCTCCGGCACCCTGCCGGTGCTGGGGCTGCCCGGGGGACGCTTCCTGCGGCTCGCGCAGGAGGCCGGTCGCGCGACGTACCGGGAGGGTTTCCCGGATCGCGGCTACCTGCCCGACATCGGCGACGGCGTGGCGCGCCTGCTGCCGCGCTCGGAGCCGGGCGCGGTCCTGGAGGACCCCGACGCGATCGCGGCCCGGGCGGTCGACCTGGCGCGCGCCGGCCTCGACTCGGTGTGCGTCCACGGCGACGGGGCCACCGCGGTCGAGACCGCCCGCCGGGTGCGGGCGGCGCTGGAGGCGGCGGGCCACGACCTGCGGGGGTTCGTGTGAGGTGGCTGCCGGCGGGGCCGGACGGGCTGCTGCTCGAGCTCGACTCGGTGGCCGAGGTCACCGGGGTGTACGGCGACCTCGGGCGGGCGGTGCTCGACCTGGCGGGCGACGTCGTGCCGGCGGCCCGGACGATCCTGTTCGACGACGTCACCGACCCGGGGCGGCTGTGCGACCTGGTGACGGCGGCGGTGGGGGCCCGCACCGGCGAGGCGCCGGCCGCAGGGGGCGGTCCGGGCGCGCGGGAGGTGGAGGTGCCGGTGCGCTACGACGGTGCCGACCTCGACGAGGTCGCGCGCGTGTGGGACATGACCCGGGCCGAGGTCGTGACCACCCACACCGCGACGTCGTTCGTCGTCGCCTTCTGCGGCTTCGCGCCGGGCTTCGCCTACTGCACCGGGCTGCCCGAGCGTCTGCACGTGCCGCGGCGGGCGACCCCGCGCACCCGGGTGCCGGCCGGGTCGGTCGGGCTGGCGGGGGAGTTCACCGGCGTCTACCCCACGGCCTCGCCGGGCGGCTGGCAGCTGCTGGGTGTGACCGAGCTGGCGTTGTGGGACGTCGCGGCCGACCCGCCGGCGCTGCTCGGCCCCGGGACCCGGGTCCGCTTCGCGGAGGTCCGGTGAGCGCGGGCGCTTCCGCGACCGGACCTGTGTCGCGCGCGCTGCGCGTGCTCGACCCGGGGGCCCTCTCGACCGTGCAGGACGACGGCCGGCCCGGCCTGGCCCATCTCGGCGTCCCGCGGTCGGGCTGGCTCGACGCGGGCGCGGCGACGCTGGCGAACCGGCTGGTCGGCAACCGCGACGACGGCGACCGGGGCGCCGCGGTGCTGGAGTGTCTCGGCGGCGGACTGCGCGTCGTGGCGGGCACCGCGCTGACGGTCGCGGTCACCGGCGCCCGCTGCGCACCGCGTGTCGACGGGCGCGCGGTCGCGTTCGCCGAGCCGGTCACCGTGCCCGCCGGGGCCACCGTGGTCCTGGGCCCGCTGAGCGGCGGCGCCCGGGCCTACCTCGCCGTGGCCGGTGGCATCCGGGTCCCGGCCGTGCTCGGCTCGCGCGCCACCGACACCCTGTCGCGTCTCGGGCCGTCCCCGCTGTCCGCGGGGGACGAGCTGCCCGTCGGCCCCCCCGGCGGTCGCCCCGCGCCGGTCGACGCCCTGGTGCACCCCCGTCCCGCCGCCGGCCACGCCGGGTCGGGCCCGGTGACGCTGCGGGTCGACCCGGGCCCGCGCGCCGACTGGTTCCTCGACGGGCTCGCCACCCTCACGCGGTCGCCGTACACCGTGGCGAGCGAGGCCGACCGTGTCGGCGTACGGCTGGAGGGAGCGCGGCTCGAACGCTCCCGACGCGAGGAGCTGCCCAGCGAGGGCATCGTCCTCGGCGCCGTGCAGGTGCCCGCCGACGGCCGCCCGCTGGTGTTCCTGCGCGACCACCCGACGACGGGTGGCTACCCGGTGGTCGCGGTGGTGCGCACCGCCGACCTCGACCGCTGCGCCCAGCTGCGCCCGGGCGACGCGGTCAGCTTCCGTCGGGTGTGACGACGGCCGCCGACCTCCGGCAGCTCGCGGCGGTGCAGCGCGGGGTCGTCCTCGGCGAACGTGCGCACCGGCCCGGGCCCCGTGTCCGCGGTCTCGAAACGCACGGTGACCCGACCGACGCCCGCCCCCCAGACCCAGCCGGGGCCGTGCTCGTCGTGCACGACGTCGTTGCCGGGGTGCCAGCGGCGCTGGTCGCGGGAGCGCTGCGCGACCAGCTCCTCGGGGGAGATCCCGGGCTCCTCGCTCGCGCCGGCGGCGGCCGACCGTGTCGGGCTCGAGGTCGTCGAACAGCTCGTCCTGGATCCAGTCGGCGAGCCCGGACACGCCGACGCCCAGCAGCCGCACGCCGTCGGAGGTGTCGAACTCCGCGAGCAGGGCGCGGGCGCGGCGCACCAGCGCCACGGGGTCGTCGGTCGGCACCCGGAGCGTCGAGGAGCGGGTGTGGGTGGTGAAGTCGTGGGCCCGGACCTTCACGGTCACGGTCCGGCCCGAGAGTCGGGCCGCCCGCAACCGCTCGGCCACCTTGCGGGTCTGCCGGTCGAGCAGCCCCTCGAGCAGGCGCCGGTCGACGAGGTCGGTGTCGTAGGTGTCCTCGACGCTGATCGACTTCGCCTCCCGCTCCGCCACCACGGGACGGTCGTCGTCGGCGCGGGCGAGGCGGAAGATGCCGGAGCCGACCGCCTGACCCAGCAGCCGCACGAGCTCGTCGAGGGAGATGTCCACCAGGTCGCGCACGTGCGTCGCGCCCACGCGCCGCAGCCGCTCGGCGGTGGCGGGCCCGATCCCGGGGATGGCGGTGACCGGCAGCGGGTGGAGGATCATCGCCTCCGTCCCGGCCGGTACGACGACCAGGCCGTCAGGCTTGTGCAGGTCGCTGGCGATCTTGGCCACCAGCTTGGAGGTGCCGATCCCCACCGATCCGGTGATGCCGCCGGTCAGCCGCGCGACGTCGGACTTGAGGTCCTCGGCGAACTCCACCAGCGTCTCGATGCGGGTGTCCGGCAGGTCGCCCGCGGCGAGGTCGACGAACGCCTCGTCGAGCGACAGCGGCTCGACCAGCGGGGACAGCTCGCGCAGCCGTTTCATCACGAGCTCGCTGGTGGCGCGGTAGACCGCGTGGCGGCCCGAGAGGTACGCCGCGTGCGGCGCCCGGGAGCGGGCCTCGCGCGTCGACATCGCCGAGCGGACCCCGAAGACGCGGGCCTCGTAGGACGCGGTGGCGACGACCCCGCGTCCGCCGGTCCCGCCGACCACCACGGGCTTGCCGCGCAGTGACGGCTTGTCGCGCTGCTCGACGGAGGCGAAGAACGCGTCGAGGTCGACGTGGAGGATCGTCGGCTCGCTGCGCACGTGTCCATCATGACGCCCGGCCGCATTCCGTCCCCAGAGGCGTCGACGGCGCGCCTGTCCACGGTTCGCCGACCGTCACCCCCGCGGGCGTCTCCGACGGGTGAGGGTCACGGTCATGGACAGCAACGACCCCCACCCCGCCCCCCACCCCGATCTCGCCCCTGCCCTGGGGTCCGGCCCGACCACGTTCCGGCTGCGCAACGAGACCGACTTGATCGCACTGGTGGCCACCACCCTGGGCTTCCACCCGACCCGTTCGATCGTGCTGGTGTGCGTCGACGAGCGCGGGCAGGTCTTCCAGGCGCGGTGCGACCTCGCCCCCCGCACGAGCGACATCCCCGGGGTGGTCGACTCACTCCTCAGCGCCGCCCGGCGCAACGGCGGACGCGCGACCTTCCTCGTCACCTACACCGGCGACACCCGGCTCTCGCGGGCCCACCTGCGGGCGGTGACCCGGCAGCTGCACGCCACCGGGCGCGAGGTCGTCATGCGGCTGCGCGTCCACGAGGGGCGGTGGTACCCCGCCGCGGGGCCCGGCTCGCCCGCGACGCGGTTCGGCGTGCCCTTCGACCTGGGCTCCCACCCGCTGATGGCACGGCGCGTCCTTCGCGGGGAGGTGATGCACGCCGACCGCGACCGGCTGGTCAGCTCTCTGGACCCGCTGGCCGGCCCCGAGAGCGAGGCCGTCGCCGCGGCGTACGCCGACCTGGGGCCGCTGGAGAACGCCGGGCCCGCAGCGCTCACCGGTGAGGCCGAGTGGCTGGCGCGCACGCTGCGCGAGAGCCCGGAGACCTGGCCGCCCGCCACCGTCGCCCGGGTTCTCCGGGCCGTGCGGATCGGCAGCGTCCGCGACGTGGCGCTGTGCTCGATCGACCGGGGCACCGCCGAGACGTGGGTGCGCGTGTGGCAGCGCGTGATGCGGCTGTCGCCTCGGGAGGCTCTCGCCGCCCCCGCAGCGCTGCTGGGCTTCTCGGCGTGGGTCGGGGGCGACGGCGCGCTGGCGTGGTGCGGCGTCGAGCGCGCCTTCGCGGTCGACCCCGGTCAGTCGCTGGCGCGGTTGGTCAACGACGTGCTCGAGGCCGCGATCCCGCCGAGCACGTGGCCGGGGCTGCGGCTGTCCGACCTGTCGCTGTTCACGGGATGAGACCGTGACCAAGTCCGGTCAGCGGTCCTTCGCGACGTAGCGCGCGGGAGTCGAGCGGCCGAGCTCGGCGACCTCACGGTCGAGCTCGTCGATCGTCGCCTCCGCGTGGCGGAGGGTCTCGCGCTCACCCAGCGGCGAGTTCATCAGCGCCCGAGCCTTCGCCAGGGCGCCCACCCAGCCCGGCACGTAGACCCGACGGTTGCGCTTCTCGATGCCGGCGACGAAGGCGTCGACGCAGGACTCCACGCTCGTGGTCCGGTTCAACGGCGAGGGGAGCGAGGCGATCATGGCGTCGAACGACCGCAGGTCCGTGCGGGCGTCACGGACCATCGGTGTGTCGATCCAGCACATGTGGGCGCTGCCGACCGCGACGTCGCGGTGCGCCACCTCGAGGCGCAGCGCGTTGGCGAAGTTCTCCGCGCCGGCCTTGCTCGCGTTGTACGACGCCATGCCCGGCGCCGCGGTGAAGGCGGCCAACGACGAGACCACGAGCACGTAGCCGCGCCGCTCCAGGACGTGGGGCAGCGCCGCCCGCACGGTGTGGAAGACCCCGGTGACGTTGACGTCGATGACGCGGCGGAAGGCAGCCGGGTCGACGTTCAGGACCGAGCCGTAGCTGGCGATGCCGGCGTTGGCGACCACGGTGTCGACGCCGCCGAAACGCTCGACGCCCCGAGCGACAGCGGCCTCCACCGAGGCGAGGTCGGTGACGTCGGCGCGCACGGCGAGCACGGCGTCCCCGAGCTCTGCCGCGAGCGCCCGGAGGGGATCGTCGTCGAGGTCGAGGGCGATCACACGCGCGCCCTGCTCCACGAGGCGGCGCGACAGCGCGGCGCCGATGCCGCGAGCGGCGCCGGTGACGAGGACGACGGATCCGGACACGGAACGGTTCTTGGCCATGGCTCACCCTAGAGTGGAGCGATGGGTGAGGAAGTCGAGCAGCAGAAGTTCACGCGGGAGCACCGCACGAGGTACCGCCGCAAGGTGCGTGACTGCCTCGACGTCCTGGAGCGCATGCTCACGGAGTCGCGCTTCGACGCCGACGACCCGGCCACGGGCATGGAGATCGAGCTCAACATCGTCGACGGTGACGAGAACCCCGCGATGCTCAACATGGCCGTGCTCGAGGCCCTCGGCGACCCCGACTTCCAGACCGAGCTGGCGCAGTTCAACCTCGAGATCAACGTCGCCCCCAAGCGACTCTCCGAGCACGGGGTGAACGCCTTCGCGGAGGGGGTCCGGGCCAGCCTCAACACCGCCGAGAAGGCGGCCAACGAGGCCGGCGGCCACCTCGTGATGATCGGCATCCTCCCCACCCTGGGCGAGCAGCACCTGGACCAGGCCGTGCTCAGCGCCAACCCTCGCTACCACCTGCTCAGCGACGAGATCCTGGCGGCGCGGGGCGAGGACATCGTCCTCGACATCCAGGGCCAGGAGCGGCTGCGGGTCACCGCGGACTCGATCGCCCCCGAGGCCGCGTGCACCAGCACCCAGCTCCACGTCCAGGTCAGCCCGGAGAACTTCGCGTCGTACTGGAACGCCTCGCAGGTGATGGCGAGCCTCCAGCTCGCGGTCGGCGCGAACTCGCCGTACCTGCTGGGCAAGGAGCTGTGGCGCGAGACCCGCATCGCGCTCTTCGAGCAGGCCACCGACACCCGCGCCGACGAGCTGAAGGCGCAGGGCGTGCGCCCGCGCGTGTGGTTCGGCGAGCGGTGGATCACCTCGATCTTCGACCTCTTCGAGGAGAACGTCCGCTACTTCCCGTCGCTGCTCCCGGTGCTCTCCGACGAGAACCCGGCTGACGTGCTCGACGCCGGGCACACCCCGCAGCTCGACGAGCTCCGCCTGCACAACGGCACCGTCTACCGCTGGAACCGCCCGGTGTACGCCGTGGTCGACGACGTCCCGCACGTCAGGGTCGAGAACCGCGTCCTGCCCGCCGGGCCGACCGTCGTCGACACCATGGCCAACGCCGCGTTCTACTTCGGGCTGGTGCGCGCGCTGGCCGAGCAGGACCGGCCGATCTGGTCGCAGATGTCGTTCCCGGCGGCCGAGGAGAACTTCCACGCCGCCGCCATCGCCGGCATCGACGCCCGCGTCTACTGGCCGGGCGTGGGACAGGTGCCCGCCACCGAGCTCGTCGTACGCCGACTGCTGCCGCTGGCCGCCCAGGGTCTCGCGGCCTGGGGCGTCAGCCGACGAGGAGTCGGGTCAGCTGCTCGACGTCATCGAGCGGCGCTGCGTCACCGGGGTCAACGGGGCCTCGTGGTTCGTCGACCAGGTCACCGCGCGCGGCGGGGAGGGCGACCGCGAGGAGGTCATCCGCCGGGTGCTGTCGGACTACCGCGCTCGGATGCACGACAACGCCCCGGTGCACACCTGGGGCTCCTGACCCGCCGCTCGGGTCCGGTCGACGCCCGGCTCAGCGCGGGGCCGGGATCCGCAGCCGCTTCCACGTCCGGGACTCGCCGGTCCGGGGAAGCAGCCAGCCGTAGCGCGTCAGCACGATGAGACCGGTCGGCGCTGCCGTGCCCGACGCCCCGTGCGCCCCGTGCGCCGCGGCGACGCGGTCCGCCACGGCCGCGACCTGGACGTCGACGTCGTGGATCTCGGGCACGCCGGGTCGCACCAGCCAGGTCCGACGGTCCTCCGGACGCGGCACTGGCGTCGTACAGCCCCTCCAGGACGTCGAAGAGCAGGCCCTGGTCGGGGCCGTCGCGGGGCGGCCACCGCAGCTCCTGGGTCACCCACCGCCGGCTGTCGGGGCCCACGCACAGCAGGGCCGGGAAGAGCCGCCGGTGCTCGCGGCGCCGGAGCGCGGCGACCTCGGCCCGCAGCGCCGGGAGGTCCCGGGCAGGTGGTCGGGCGGGCGGGAGGAGCCGGCGAGCCGTC
The DNA here is from genome assembly GCA_963790225.1 of uncultured Actinomycetota bacterium. Classification (GTDB taxonomy): domain Bacteria; phylum Actinomycetota; class Actinomycetes; order Propionibacteriales; family Nocardioidaceae; genus Marmoricola_A. Next base: position 37,798 of record CAWBNX010000005.1, read on the forward strand.
GGGGGAGTCATCCGCAGATCCTCACCCGCGCCGGCCTCGTCCGCTCGCGGAATCGACGCCGGAGGATCCACAGGGCCGCGTGAGGTGAGGCAGGATGAGCCCATGGCCGCCGAGATCCACATCGCCCAGGACGCCGACGCCGACCGCGTGCTCACCGAGTCGCCGTTCGCGCTGCTCACCGGGATGCTGCTCGACCAGCAGTTCCCGATGGAGCGTGCCTTCGCCGGGCCGGCGAAGATCGCCGAGCGGCTGGGGGCCTTCGACCCCGCGTCGGTCGCCGACGCGGACCCGGAGACGTTCGCCGAGATCTGCTCCCGGACCCCGGCCGTCCACCGCTTCCCGGGCTCCATGGCGGCGCGCATCCAGGCGCTGGCCCAGCAGGTCGTCACCGAGTACGACGGCGACGTGACGCGGCTGTGGAACGAGGCGGGGAGCGGCAAGGAGCTGCTGCGACGGATCCAGGCGCTGCCCGGCTTCGGCCAGCAGAAGGCGCAGATCTTCGTCGCGCTGCTGGCCAAGCAGCTCGACGTCCGACCGGACGGCTGGGAGGCAGCCGCGGGCGACTACGCCCTCGAGGGCTACCGCTCGGTGGCCGACGTCGTCGACCCCGACTCCCTGCTCAAGGTGCGCGAGTTCAAGCAGCAGAAGAAGGCCGCTGCGAAGGCCTCCACCACGTGATCGGCAGCCTGAACGGACCTGAGGGCATGCTGGACGCAGTCTGAGGGGAGGCTGAGCGCGAGCACGCCGCTGAGGACGTCTCCCGGTTCTCTGATCTCACCAGAGGCGTGCCACAATGGAACTCGGCGGCACTTGACGACAACGGGCTCTGCCGCGCCCATCACTCTGGACGAGAGGTAGTTCGTGTCCTCGAGCACGTCAGGATCCACGCCCCAGGCTTCCGCCCAGCAGGGCACCCCCCGCGGCCGCACCCTCGCCGCCACCTCGACCGCCAAGAAGGTGACGTCGGCCGCAGCCAAGAAGGCCGCCGCTACGCCGACCGACGAGGCCGCGGCGGAGACGCCCGCGAAGCAGGCCCCGCCAAGAAGGCTCCCGCCACGCAAGGCTCCGGCCAAGAAGGCGACCCCGCGCAAGGCCGCGGCGAAGAAGACCGCCGCTGCCGCCGCGCCCGGTGCCCTCGGTCCCGACGGCAAGAAGGTCCTCCCCGACATCCCGGACGAGCAGTTCGAGAAGGACGTCAAGGAAGACCCGACGATCAAGGAGGACGAGAAGAAGGGCTTCGTCATCTCCGCCGCCGACGAGACCGACGAGCCCGAGCAGCAGGTCATGGTGGCCGGTGCCACCGCCGACCCCGTCAAGGACTACCTCAAGCAGATCGGCAAGGTGCCCCTCCTCAACGCGGAGATGGAGGTGGAGCTCGCCAAGCGCATCGAGGCCGGCCTCTTCTCCGAGGAGAAGATGGCCAAGGGCGGCAAGATCTCGGCGAAGATCCTCGAGGAGCTCGAGTGGATCTCCGAGGACGGCCGTCGCGCCAAGAACCACCTGCTCGAGGCCAACCTGCGCCTCGTCGTCTCGCTGGCCAAGCGCTACACCGGTCGCGGCATGCTCTTCCTCGACCTGATCCAGGAGGGCAACCTCGGCCTCATCCGTGCGGTCGAGAAGTTCGACTACACCAAGGGCTACAAGTTCTCGACCTACGCGACGTGGTGGATCCGTCAGGCCATCACCCGCGCCATGGCCGACCAGGCGCGCACCATCCGCATCCCGGTGCACATGGTCGAGGTCATCAACAAGCTCGCCCGTGTGCAGCGGCAGATGCTCCAGGACCTGGGCCGTGAGCCCACTCCGGAGGAGCTCGCCAAGGAGCTCGACATGACCCCCGAGAAGGTCATCGAGGTCCAGAAGTACGGTCGCGAGCCGATCTCCCTGCACACGCCCCTCGGCGAGGACGGCGACAGCGAGTTCGGTGACCTCATCGAGGACTCCGAGGCCATCGTTCCTGCCGACGCGGTGTCGTTCACGCTGCTGCAGGAGCAGCTGCACGCCGTGCTGGACACCCTGTCGGAGCGTGAGGCCGGCGTGGTCTCGATGCGGTTCGGCCTCACCGACGGCCAGCCCAAGACCCTCGACGAGATCGGCAAGGTCTACGGCGTGACGCGCGAGCGCATCCGTCAGATCGAGTCCAAGACGATGTCGAAGCTGCGCCACCCGAGCCGTTCGCAGGTCCTGCGCGACTACCTCGACTGATCGGGGAGGGCTAGCAGAGCCACTCCCGCAGGCCAGACGCGTTGTCGATGTCAATGCCTATGACAGCAGGGTTTGACAGCGCTGCCAGTCCAGATATCTCGGCTTGCGTCACGTGATCCTGGGTCGATGCGGGTAGAAGAGCATCAGTAGTTGCGGTCGAGGTGGTCCGCTTCGCCCCGCCACGCCACATACATCAACTCCGATCAGTACTGCGCCGAGGTGGTGGGCTCCACCACCTGTCGTACCTAGGTCTCGCCGTCCTGATATTGGCGCATCAGCTCGTCGATCTGCGCCTTGAGCGCTTGCCTGTCCATTCGTTCCTCTGGCGATTTTGATGGTGACTTGGACCTCTTGAGCTTCGCGACCGCGCCGCCACGGATGTCGCGGAAAGCGCTCAGAGCAGCCGGGTCATCGGGCACCCCGTCTCCGTCACGATCGACGCGTCGAAACACGCGCGTGACGTTGGCCCCCGCGCCGGCGATAGCGTCGCCGGCGTTCTTGAAGGCGGTCACGGCTTGAGCCTCGTCCGGGATGCCGTCGCCGTCCAGATCGGTGCTCCGGAAGACCCGGGTCGCCTTGTTCGCAGTGGAGGCCATCCATGCTGTGGTCGACTTGGCTGCTTCGTCCAGCGCAGCGAACGCGCGGCTCGGCTCATCGTCGTCATCATCCGCAGGGGCTTCGACGGCGAGGCGTGGAGGGAACTCCTTCGGGGCTTCAGCGAAGGCGACCCGCGTTGCGCTGACAACTTCCCGGCCGAAGACGAAGCGCGTCATGCCGCCGGCTACCGCTCCTACGCCGTACTCGACGATTGACTGCTGACCATCGGAGAGGCCGCCACGCATCGCGTCGAACTGTCCCGTTTGGACCGTGCGAACCAGATCGCCTGCGGCTGACCCGGGAGTTGTGCGGCGAGGGTGTTGGCCCAGTGCGACCAGTCATCCGAAGCTGAGGCCAGTTGCTCCCCGAGACCGCTCGCGGACCGCGTTGCGAGCGCGACATCGTTCGCCATGGCCGAGATCTGCCTTTGGCTGACGCGCTCGTTCGACAGCCCGTAGACCAAGGCCTTCGACTGGTCCTGGTCGAGGCGCATACCGTGGATCTCGGCGAGCGCCAGCGCAAAGATCGCGGTGATCTCGAACTGGAGCCGCTCGTCGCCAGCAGGCACCATGCGCGCGACGCCGGTGCGTGCCATGGTGGCTGCCGCTGCCTTGGCAGCGGTTGTGGCTGCGGTCTTCGCCGCCACCTTTTTCGCGGCAATTTTGGCGCCCGCTCTGCCGGCTTCCTTGCCTGCGGAGGCCCCTGGTACGAGCGACAGCCCGATGCTCGCGGCAAGCGAGCCGGCAGTTGCCACGCCACCGGCGACGCTGATGGCGGTGACGTAGTGGCGCTCGAGGAGCGCGACGACCTCGCTTGGCGAGGCCCCGGGGTGACGTCGCCTCACTCGGAGAACGTACTTGCGGGCGATCGAGTGACGGGCGCTGACCGCCTCCGCAATCTCATGCTCGGCCGTGGCGAGATCGAGATCGGCACCTACCGTCGCCGTGCCGAGCCCCAGCTCCGTTGCCGCGGGCCGGTTCACGTCCGAGTCGTCCTGCTTGTCCATAGGCCGATCCTCTCAGGAGGCCCCGAGAGCCGTCTGAGGATTGCCTGCCGCAACGAAGTCAACGACATCAGGAAGCCGAACGGAGCTGGAGCGTCACAGGGGGAGTCTCTCCCTGCCTACGACCACCGACCTCAAGCAACGTGCTGTTGGTCGAGTCTTGTGAGCAGACAAATTCAGTACCCGAGCGTATTCGCCCCCGGCGCCAAAGTTGGCGCAGCGCTTCACGGCGGGCTCCCACTCGTGGAGCCTGGGGGTGTTCATGGCCCAGTCGGCCCGGGAAGCCGCCATGGCGGAGCCGGCTCACAAGTCCATGAGGAGGTAGAGGTCCACCGGGTCCCGCCGGTAACCGGTCATGCGTCGGTCATGCGCCGGTCGCCGGCTGGCTCGAAGTCCTCGCCCGCTGACAAGCACGATCGTGCCCACACCGAAGCCGAGGTCGGAGCTGACGACCTGCCAGCTCAGCGCTTGGCCCTCAACACAGCCACGCAGCGCCACACGACCACCCGAAGCTTGACCTGACGAGCGCGAGCGCCCCGGCCAGTCCCACAGACTGACCGGGGCACATCCGTGCGTTCTCGGACCCGAGCAACCGGGGGCGGCACGCCGCTGCCGGTCACCCCTCAGAACAGCGACCGCCAGCTGCGGGCCTTCCACGACTCCTTGCGCCAGCTGCGTGCCTTCCAGTCCTGCCCACGCCAGCTCCGCGCCTCCCACTGAGAGCCGGAGCCGCCTCGTCCGTCCCAGGGGACTCCGGCCCAGGACGAGCCCGACCAGGGTGTGGCCACCCAGCTCTTCTTGTCGAACTTGTGACCGCTCCAGGTCCGGCCGTTCCACGTGCCGTCGTCCCACGACGTGCCGTTCGACGAGGCCGTCGCCCAGGCCTGCGGGTTCCACGGACTGCCGAGTGCATCCACCTCGCCGGTCAGCACCGCCCCGGTGACAGGGTCCACGACGTGCTCACCTCCACGCGAGACCTCCAGTGAACCGAGCCCGGTGGAGTGGGGCTGAGTGACCGTCGTCACTGGCGCGGCTGCCTGTGCAGCAGCCAGCACATCGGGCACGCCGGCACCCATCGCCGGGTCAGCACCAGCCAGCGGGCGGGCCGTGGAGACCAGCAGCGCCTTCACCTGGTCCGGGGTGAGCTTGGGACGCTCCTCCAGCAGGAGGGCCACCTGACCGGCGACGAACGCGGTGGCCTGGGAGGTGCCACTGCCCCGGAAGAAGCGGCCGCTCTGGTCTCCTGCGATCCTGCCTTCGGGGCTCATGGTGTCGGCGTAGGAACCGGGCACGCGCAGGGAGGCGATCGATCGCCCGGGCGCCACGACGTCGGGACGCCGGGTGCTGCTCCCGCCGTTGGTGAAGTCGGCGACCACGTCGTCCGCGGTCGAGGTGGTGCCTACCGGGTCCACGGCTCCGACGGCCAGGACGTGAGGATCGAGTGCCGGCATGAGCAGCTGAGGCGCCTCCAAGCCGTCGTTCCCGGCGGCTGTGACGACGACGACACCGTTCGCCCACGCTGCCTCGACCGCGTGAGCGAGGGGATCCTCCTGCCGACGGCTGCGGTGAGGCGGTTCCGTACGCGAGGCAGATCACCCGCACGTTCATCCCACCCTTGCGACGGTGCTGCACGACCCAGTCGAGGGCTGCGATCACCTGGGACACGTCCGCGCCACCGTCGGCCGACCCGACCTTGACGTTGAGCAGCTGCGCGTCCGGCGCGACGCCCGCGAACTGTCCAGCCAGGGGCTTCTTGCGGTCCCACGTCTCGTCGCGCCCCGCGATGATGCCGGCCAGATGGGTGCCGTGACCGAACGCGTCGACGTAGCGGGTCTCCGGCCACTGCCCGTCGAACGACAGGTCCGCTCCGTTGAGCACCTTGTCGTCCTTGTCGATCAGGCCCGGCACCGGCGCAACGCCGGTGTCGATGAGCGCCACCGTGACGCCCTTCCCGGTGAGCCCTCGCGCCCACGCGTCCTGGATGCCCAGGCCGGCCGTCAGCGACGACATCGACCCGGCGTCGCGCTCAGGAGCCCAGTCCCCCTGCGGTGTGGTCGACAGACGCTCCTGGCGGGCCAGGACATCTCCCCACTCCGCGCTGCCGACGGCGTCCCCTTCGGACACCTGCCCCTCGGCTGGCTCGTTCTCCACCCCACCCGCTGGCGCTGCGGTGCCACTGACCCCCACGACCGACACCACCCCTGCCGCGACCACTCCGGCCATCACCTGCGTGGTCTTGCCCCGAACCCTCATCACGGTCCCCTCTTGCTGCAGCTGTTCCCGACTCGCTCAGAGTGGTCTATACAGGGACAAGCCGCGCCAAAACTCAGCGGAATTTCACTCTATTCACGCCACCTCGGGACCTTTGGCCCATCCATGAGGGACGTGCGGCCTGCAATGAGATTCTGGCGACGACCGCCTCCGGACGCACGCAGGGGACGCTCCAGAGGCCGAGGGCGCACCCGGTCGCGATCACCCGTTCGTGACCGGCTCAGGCGCGGTAGGTGAGCACGGAGATGGCGATGTACTGACACACCCAGGCAGCGATGGTGAAGGCGTGGAAGATCTCGTGGAACCCGAACCACGTAGGATTCGGGTCGGGCTTCTTCAGGGCGTAGACGACACCGCCCACCGTGTAGAGCAGCCCGCCGGCCAGGGTGAGCAGACCGACGGCGGTGCTGGCGGCGAAGAGGTCTCCCATGAAGGGGAGATGGCCCAGCCGAGGGCGATGTAGAGCCCGGTGTACAGCAGGCGCGGCGCTCCGATCCACAGGACCCGGAAGAGCACGCCGAGGGTGGCCGCGCCCCAGGCGCCGATGATGAACAGGTCCTCCGTCCGCCCGTCGAGGGCGAGGGTCACGATCGGGGTGTAGGTGCCGGCGATGATCAGGTAGATGTTGCCGTGGTCGAGGCGCTGGAGGATCGCCTGACCGCGAGCGCCCCAGGTGCCCACGTTGTACACCGCGCTGGTGGCGAACAGCGTGACCGCAGCGATGGAGTAGACCACCGCCGCCCAACGCGACTCGGTGGTGGGCGCGAGACAGACCAGCACGATGCCGGCGACGAGCACGACGGGACTGATCCCGGCGTGCAGCCATCCCCTCAGTCGAGGCTTGACGGCTTCCAGGGGCTCGGCGAGCACGTCGTGCACGCCGTGCGCCAGCTCGGTGACGGAACGGTGCTGGTCCAGGAGGGGCGGCGGCACGGCTTTCTCCTGTCAACCCGGAGGGGTCGAGGCGTGGCGCGTGTGGCCTCCAGCACGGGGACGGGGATCATGCGGATCACCGATCTACTTGCCATGATCGTGCCCGGATCCTCCGCGCTCAACCTCGGGCGGCGACGGGCGCGTCCTCGAGCTGGCGGTAGGAGCGCAGGGCCCGGGCCGCGTCGTCGTACGCCGAGCGGACCTCGGCGAGCTGCTGGTCGACGTCGACCAGGTCGCTCGACCGGGCCTCGTGCTCGAGGCGTTCGCACAGGCTTCCGACGCGGAGCGCACCGAGGTTCCAAGCGCTGCCCTTGAGGCGGTGTGCGAGGGCCGCCACCTCCTCGACCTCGCCCCGCCGGTGGGCGGACTCGAGCTCAGCCAGGGTCGCCGGGGCGTTGCGGATGAAGTTCGTGATGGCCCGGGTCACCAGGGCGGCGGCCCCCTCCCCGAGGGCGTCCAGCTCCTCGAGGCGTGTCACGTCGAGGTCGTGCTGATCCGGCGCGGCCGGCACGCGCTGCTCGGTGTCAATCGAAATGGTGGCCGCTGCCGGGGTTCCGAGGTAGTGCGCGAGCACCGCCTCGAGACGGTGGCTGGCGACGGGCTTGGAGAGGTAGTCGTCCATGCCGGCGGCCAGGCAGCGCTCTCGCTCGCCCTGCATGGCCGAGGCAGTCATCGCGATGATGGGCGTGCGTCGCGGAGGGGACTCGGCCCCCCGGATCCGCTGCGCCGTGACGTAGCCGTCCATCCCAGGCATCTGGATGTCCATGAGGACGGCGTCGAAGTCGCCGTCGCCCGCCAGGGTCACCGCCTCGGCGCCGTTGTCCACCGCGACGGCCTCGTAGCCCAGCGCCTCGAGAAGTCCCAGAGCGACGAGCTGGTTGATCTCGTTGTCCTCGACTACGAGCACGCGGCCCCGTGCCTGCGACGCACGCGACGACGCGGTCGGCGGGGCGGCGGGGACGCTGAGCTCGCTGATGCCCGAGCCGACTGCGAGCTCGACGGTGAACCAGAACCGGGAGCCCTCGTCGGTCTCGCTGTGCACGCCGATGCGCCCGCCCATGGCGGCGACGAGCTGGTGGCAGATGGCCAGGCCGAGCCCTGTGCCGCCGTAGGTGCGGGTGGTGGACGCGTCGGCCTGCCGGAACGGCTCGAAGAGGTGCTGACGGACCTCGGGCGCGATGCCGACGCCGGTGTCGCTGACCTCGACCTCCACCGTCACCCGGTTGTCCTGTCGCGAGACCAGGTGGGCGCTGATGTCGACCCGTCCGGCGGGGGTGAACTTCACGGCGTTCGACACCAGGTTGGACACCACCTGGCCGAGCCGGGTCGGGTCGCCGACCAGGAAGCGAGGGATCTGCGGGTCCATCCACGTGACGACCTCCAGCTCCTTGTCGCTGGCGACGCCGGAGAGGATGGTCAGCGTCTGTTCGACGATGTCGCGGAGGTCGAACTCGACCGACTCCAGCTCCAGCTGGCCGGCCTCGATCTTGGAGAAGTCCAGGATGTCGTTGATGACGCCGAGCAGGCTGCGCCCGGCGGTCTGCACCCCGCTGGCGAGGCGTCGCTGGTAGTCGTCGAGGTCGCTGCGCAGCAGCAGGTCGTTGAGCCCGATCACGCCGTTCATCGGGGTGCGGATCTCGTGACTCATCATCGCGACGAACTCCGACTTCAGCCGCGAGGCCTGCATCGCGTCGTCGCGTGCCTCCGCCAGGTCCTGGGTGGCGCGCTCACGGTCGGCGACGGTGCCCAGCTGCCCGGCCACCTGGTGCAGCATCGAGGTCACCATCTCGTGGCGCTCGAAGGGAGTCGCGGTGCTGATCACGAACACCATGAGCGGCTCGCCGTCGTGGCTGACCAGGAACCCGACGGACGGCTGCTGCGGGAAGGTGGTCTCGTCGAAGGTGCTGCGCCCGGTGGCCAGGACGCGCTCGGCCAGCACCCGTTCGTGCTCGGCCGGCATCCGCTCCGGATCGCCCTCCGGGCCGAGGTACGCCGTGAGGCGTCGGTCGGGGCCGACGGTGAAGCCGACCGCTCGCGTCCAGTCGTCGTGGCCGAGCAGCTGATGACGCACGACCTCGCAGGCGTCGACCAGGGTCTCGGCCTCGTTGGCGGCGGTCGCGATGACCTGCATGAGGCCGTTGAGGACGACCGCGTCCATCAGCTGGAGCTCCGCCTCCTTCACGTCGGTGACGTCCTGGAGGGTGCCGCTGACGCGCGTGGAGCGACCCTGGGCGTCGAGGACGTAGCGACCGAGACCGCGCAGCCACACGAGCGTGCCGTCGTCGCGGCGAACGCGGGCGTCGAAGGTGAAGTCGGTGCGCGTCCGCTGCGCCTCGCGCATCGCGCGCAGCACGGACAACCGGTCCCCGTCGAGGACGCGGTCCCAGAAGTCGCTGGTCTCGATGCGGTGGTGGTCGGGGTCGAGCCCGAGCAGTCGGAACATCTGCCGGGAGATGGTCAGCTCCGAGGTCCGCAGGTCCAGGTCCCAGCTGCCGAGGCGGGCGATGGCTTGCGCCTCGTCGAGCTGGGAGCGGCTGCGCGAGAGCTCGTGCATCAGGTCGCGTCGCTGGCGGTCGTCGGTCACCCGGTGGACGTACGTGGTCGACCCGTCGTCGCCGGTGAGGACGGACTCGCCGATCATCAGCGGGACGAACGAGCCGTCCTTGCGGACGTACATGCACTCGACGTCGGTGCGGTTCGGGCCGTGCGCCTCCAGCTCCTCGAGGTGCAGGAGGAACTCCTCGCGTCCCTGCTCGTCGTGGGCGTCGGTGCGCGCCATCGTCTGCAGCTCGGCGTGCGTGTAGCCGAGGAGATCGGCCATCCGCTCGTTGACGTAGACGGTGCGCCCGGCACCGTCGAAGACCCAGATTCCATCGCCGGAGGACTCGACGAGTCGCCGGAAGAAGGCATCCGAGCCGAGCACGGGGGTCTCCTCGGTGGAGATACGGGGGTGAAGGATGTGACCAACGGTGGCGGTTTCAGGGTAGGTGCTGTGCTCGCCGGGCGTGCGTGATCGTGCGCGTTCGTCAACCGACGGCCACGAGGCCGACCGTGACTCCGCACAGCACCAGGCCCACCAGCTGGCCACGGTGGATGCGCTCGTGGAGGACCAGCATGGCCAGCACGATCGTCGTCGCGGGGTAGAGCGAGCTGAGCAGCGCAGCAACGGTCAGCGACCCCTGCTGGGTCGAGGCCAGGAAGCAGAGCAGCGCGAGGGTGCTGAGCGGCCCGGCCCAGACCGCTGGCCAGACTGCTCGCGCCAGCGGCCACCAGACGCTGCCGGTGGCCACGGCCAGCGCAGCGGCGGTGAGCGTCGAGGCGCCCTGGGTGACCGCCGTGGCCCAGAGACCCGCGCCGTCGGAGACCTGGTCGAGGGCGGCGAACAGGACACCGAAGCCGAGACCCGCGAGCAGCCCGTCGGTCAGCCCGGACCCGCCCTCGCCGGGCGTGCCGCCAGGATCGGCGTGCGCGTCGCTGACGCGGGACACGAGCCAGATGCCGGGGATGCCGGTCAGCACCGCCAACACGACCGCGAGCGGTGGCCAGCCACTGAGGACGACGCCGACCGCGACGGGCAGCAGCGCTGCGCCGACGGCGCTGACGGGGGCCACCACGGCCATGCGGCCGGTGCTCAGCCCGCGAAAGAGGAAGCCGACCCCGATCCCGGAGCCGACGCCGCCCACCACGGCCCAGGCGAGGTCGGAGCCCGACGGGTCGCCGCCGAGGACGAGGGCAGCGACGGTGGCCACGACCGCGGAGGAGAGCTGGACGACGACGGCCACCGACCACGCCGAGCCCCGCCTGCTGACCAGGCCGCCGATGAAGTCCGAGGACCCGTAGGCGACCGCCGCGGCGAGCGCCAGCACCACGCTGATCACGTCGCGGACGCTCCCGCCACGAACACGCCGGCGGCCAGGACCCCGGCGGTCAGCTCGATGAGGACGGCCAGCCCGACGGCTCGCAGCGCGGCCTTCGTCGCCGGCCACGCGCGTTCCCGACCGAGCCGCTGGAGCTCCGCGAGGTAGATGCCGGCCACGAACCCCAGGGGGAGCCCGAGGACCGGCACGACGAAGAACCCGACGACCCCGAGCACCGCTCCCGCCACGAGGGTCCGGCGGGGGACGCCCTGGCGTTGCAGGCTGCGGCCCGGCAGGAGGTACTTCGCGACGGCTCCGACCAGCAGGAGGACGCACCCCACCGCCGCGGCGGTCCACGCGGTGCCCGTGCCGACCGCCAGCGCCCATCCCACCAGGGCCGCACCGATGAGCAGGCTGCCGGGTAGGACGGGGAGGAGGACGCCGACGAGACCGATCAGGATGGCCAGGCCGGCGACGACGTCGACGGTATCCACGAGGTCAGGGTGTCAGAGGGGCCCCGAACGCGAACGAGGCCCCGGCGATCGCCGGGGCCTCGTCGGTGGATCGGGTGCTCAGCGGACGTCCGCCGCCGGCGGGTCGATCAGCCGGCTGGTCTCGTCGTGCACGTTCACGGCTACCTTGCGGAGCTTGTCACCGTGCTCGCGGGCGTGGTGGGCGCAGAACAGCAGCTCACCGCCGCTGGTGAGCTCCACACGGAGGTAGGCCTGTGCGCCGCATCGGTCGCATCGGTCACTGGCGGTCAGGGGGCTGGGTGCAACGGCAGTAGTCACGGCGGCCTCTCTTTGTCGTACTCCTGGACTCCTCGGGGCCTTCGCGACGGTGTCGGTCCGGTTCGGTGAGTCTCACCTCAGGTCAACAATCCAAACACGGCGGTCTGTTCCCCGACACCTACCTCCGCGCCGTGAGATCCGGGTGTCGGTGCTCACATCGCGAGGGTCGAGGTCGTGTGACCGGGTGGTCCTCTCCAGTGTGACCCCCCACCCAAGCCGCGGGGCGGTTTACCGTCCGGCGCGTCCCGATTCGGGGTCAGTTGCCCGACGCGGACCGGACCGGTCGGTGACGTCCTCGCCACGATCGTCGTGGCATCCGGGAACGGTGGGCTCGGGCAGGTAGATTGCGCTGGCGCACCACGCCGTCGGGAGGCATGTCATCGACAACACCTACAACGCCCAGCACCTTCTCGTCCTTGAGGGGCTCGAGGCGGTCCGGAAGCGTCCGGGCATGTACATCGGCTCCACCGACTCCCGCGGGCTCATGCACTGCCTGTGGGAGATCATCGACAACTCGGTCGACGAGGCGCTCGCCGGCGTCTGCACCCGCGTCGACGTGACACTGCACGCGGACGGGTCGGCCGAGGTCCACGACAACGGTCGCGGCATCCCGGTCGACAAGGAGCCCAAGACCGGGCTGTCCGGCGTCGAGGTGGTCTTCACCAAGCTCCACGCGGGCGGCAAGTTCGGCGGGGGCTCCTACAACGCCACGGGTGGTCTGCACGGTGTGGGCTCGTCGGTGGTCAATGCGCTGTCGTCCCGCCTCGACGTCGCCGTCGACCGCTCGCCGGCGACGCAGACGATGTCGTTCCGCCGGGGTGTGCCGGGCGTCTTCGCCGGAGAGGGCCCCGAGGGGGACTTCGAGCCGCAGTCGGGCCTGCACAAGGGCAAGCGGGTGGCCAAGACGGTCACCGGCACCCGGATCCGCTTCTGGCCCGACCGGCAGATGTTCACGCGCGACGCCGGCTTCGTGTACGACGAGCTGGTGGCGCGTGCCCGCCAGACGTCCTTCATCGTGCCGGGACTCGAGCTCGTGCTGCGCGACCTGCGGGGCGCGGAGCCGGTCGAGGAGAGCTTTCGCCACGACGGCGGGATCACCGAGTACTGCGACTTCCTGTCGTCCGGGGAGCCGGTGACCGAGGTGCTGCGGCTGCAGGGCAGCGACCACTTCACCGAGACCGTCCCGCTGCTCGACGACAAGGGGCACATGATCCCCCAGGACGTCGAGCGCGAGCTGACCGTCGACGTGGCCCTGCGGTGGGGCAGCGGCTACGACACCGAGGTGCGCTCCTACGTCAACGTCATCGCCACGCCCAAGGGCGGCACCCACGTGGGCGGCTTCGAGTCGGCGCTGACCAAGACCTTCAACGACGTCCTGCGGGAGTCCAAGACGCTCAAGGTCGCCGAGCCCGACGTGGTCAAGGACGACGCCCTCGAAGGTCTGACCGCCGTCGTGACCGTGCGCCTGGCCGAGCCGCAGTTCGAGGGCCAGACCAAGGAGGTCCTCGGCACACCGGCCGCGCGCGCGATCGTGCGCAAGGTGGTGGGCAAGGAGCTCAAGGACTTCCTGACCTCGACCAAGCGGACCGACAAGGCCCAGGCCAAGCCGCTGCTGGAGAAGGTCGCCAACGCCTCGCGCACGCGCCTTGCCGCCCGGCAGCAGCGCGACAACCAACGCCGCAAGAACGCGCTGGAGTCGTCCGCGCTGCCGGCCAAGCTGGCCGACTGCCGCTCGTCGGACAACGACCGCACCGAGCTGTTCATCGTCGAGGGCGACTCCGCCCTCGGCACGGCCAAGCTCGCGCGCAACTCCGAGTTCCAGGCGCTGCTGCCGATCCGCGGCAAGATCCTCAACGTGCAGAAGGCGTCCGTGGGCGACATGCTCAAGAACACCGAGTGCGCCTCGATCATCCAGGTGGTCGGCGCCGGGTCGGGCCGCACCTTCGATCTCGAGCAGGTCCGCTACGGCCGCATCGTCTTCATGGCCGACGCCGACTCCGACGGCGCGCACATCCGGTGCCTGCTGGCCACGCTCTTCTTCAAGTACATGCCTGAGCTCATCACGTCGGGACGCGTCTTCAGCGCCGTACCTCCGCTGCACCGCATCGAGCTCACCAACCCGAAGAAGGGAATGGCCAAGTACATCTACACCTACTCCGACGCCGAGCTGCAGCGGAAGCTGGCCGAGCTGACGAAGAAGGGGATGCGCTGGAAGGACCCGGTCCAGCGCTACAAGGGCCTCGGCGAGATGGACGCCGACCAGCTGGCCGAGACCACGATGGACCCGCGGCACCGGACGCTGCGCCGCATCACCGTGGACGACGCCGCCGGCGCTACCGAGGTCTTCGAGCTGCTGATGGGCAGCGACGTCGCGCCCCGCAAGGAGTTCATCGTGGCCGGGGCCTACGAGATCGACGCCGAGCTCATCGACGCCTGACGATCACGGCGGTCCGTCTCCCGTGCGCTGCGTGTCGGTGGGCGTCGGCAGCTCGGTGACGGAGGGTGAGGGTGCGAGCAGGAGTGCCCGGGCCAGCAGGCGCGGCATGGTCCAGTTCGCTCGGCCGAGCACACCGACCAGCGCGGGGGCGAGCAGCCCCCGGACGATGACCGCGTCGATCGCGATGCCGACTGCCAGCGCGGTCGCAAGGACCTTGACCTCCACCGCGGGCACGGTGGACAGCGCGATGAAGGCGAAGAAGAGGATGAGCGCCGCCGAGGTGACCAGGCGACCGGTGTTGGCGATCCCCTCGACGACTGCCCGGTCCGTGGCGGCGCGTTCGTCGAGTGTCTTCCCCTCAGCTGCGGTGACGAGCAGGTCGTGCTCCTCGCGCATGCGTGAGAGGAGGAAGACCTCGTAGTCCATCGAGAGACCGAAGAGGAACGCGAAGGCTGCAATCGGCACCCAGATGGTGATCACCCCGGAGGCCTCCTGCCCGAAGAGCAGGTCTGAGCCGTAGCCCTCCTGCCAGATCAGCACCGTCGCGCCGTAGGCCGCCGCGAGTGACACGACGTTGAGGGCGAGGGCCTTGATCGGCAGCCACAGCGAGCGCAGGGCGCGAGCCAGGAGGAGGAAGGTCACCACCGCGACCCCGAGCGCCACCCAGATCGCGTTGCCGTAGACCGCGGACACGAAGTCGGCGTCCTCCGCAGGCGTGCCGCCCACCGACGTGTCTTCGATCGCGCGGACGCGGGCGAGGGTGTCGCGGCCGGCGTCGCTGGCGGGGTCTGCTCGTGACCACACGTGCAGCAGGGCTTGGCCGTCCGCGCGCCATCCGTCGCCCTCCGGGGCCACGGCGGCGGCGACGCCGGCGACGTCACGAAGCCGGTTCAGGACGTCCTCGGTCTGTTCCTCGGCAACGACGACCTCGGTGGGTCGCGCAACGCCGATCGGGAGCCCGTCGGAGACGACGGCCGTCAGGGCCTGTGATGCCGGTGAGGTGCCGGAGACGCCGCTGAGCTGCGCTGTGCCGAGGGTCAGCGTCAGCACGGGTGCGGCCAGGGCGAGCAGGACGGCAGAAGATCCGATGACGGTCAGCCACCGGTGCCTGAGCACGCCGGTCGCGACGGCAGCCCAGAGCCTGCTGCGAGTCACGGCGGGCTTGCGTCGCGGCCAGTTCAGCCGCGGGCCGAACGCACTGAGGAGGGCCGGCACCAGGGTGAGCGAGACACCGACGCTGAACAGGGGGATCAGCAGCCCGCCGAGCCCGATGCTGCGCAGGAAGGGGATCGGCGCCACCACGAGCGCCGCGAGGGACACCGCCACGGTGACGCCGCTGAACACCACCGAACGTCCGGCGGTGGCCATGGCGGTGGCGACGGCCTCGTCGTTGCTGGTCCCCTTGGCTCTCTCCTCGCGCCACCGGGTGACCACGAGCAGCGAGTAGTCGATGGCGACGCCGAGCCCGATCAGTGCGACGAGGTACTGCACCACCGCCGACACGTCGGTGACAAGGGTGAGTCCGAAGAGGGCGAGGAAGGTTCCCAGGATGGAGACGGCTGCGACGAGAAGCGGCAGACCCGCCAGCAAGGACCCGAAGACCAGGACCAGGACGACGAGCGCACCGAGGCCGCCGAGCAGCACCTCGACCAGGATGCTGCGCTCCCCTCCACCACCCTCGACGAGGAGCTCGAACCCGGTGAGCTCGACCTCCGTCGCGTCGGTCGACGATTGCTCGGCGACCTGCTCCAGGGGTGGTACGGCGGCGGCGTACGGCTCGGGACCCGGGGAGATCGGTGGATAGACCACCACCACGGCAGCGCTCGCACTCTCCGGGTCCCCCGAGCCGACGGCGAGGGCGTCGGCACCCGCCTCGCTCGGCGAGATCGTGCGCGTGCCCGCGACGGCGTCGCGGGCCGCAGCGGCCACAGCATCGGCCTGCTCGACTGCCCCCTCGCCGGTGACCACCATCAGCAGCGGGTCGGTCAAGCCACCGCCGCCGCCGAACTGCTCGATGATCCGCTCGTTGGTCTCGTAGGCCGCCTGGCCGGGCAGGGCGAACTCGAAGGACAGCCGGTCCGCGGTCGTGGACGCGGTGGCCGCGCCCGCGACAGCCACCGCAAGCCACACCAGAGCCACGATCCGGCGGTGCCGCAGCACGGCGCTGGTCAGTCGGGTCATCTCGTCGGTTCTCCCACTCAGGGTATAAAGAGGCTGATGCCTATCAGGCAACTTACACTCGACCCATGAGCCCGACACCGTCCGGTTGGAGCGGGGGCGACCCCGACCAGTTCACGGCTCTGACCGTGGTCCGCACGACGCAGGTCCTGGGTCGGGTCTTCGCGGCCACCCTCGCTCCCTTCGACCTTCCTCCGCACCAGTTCAGCGTGCTCCTGCACCTCGTCGAGCGACCCGGCATGAGTCAGGCCGACCTCGCGCGCGTCGTGCTGGCGACGCCTCAGTCGGTCGGGCAGCTGATCCGGGTGATGGAGGACAAGGGGCTGATCGAGCGCACCCCGCCCGCTGGGCGGGGGCTCCCCTCCGCGCTCTACGCGTCCACGGCCGGACGAGGACTGCTCGACGACGTGACACCTGAGGTCCTGGCAGCTTTCGCTCCCGAGGCTCTCGGTCTCGACGCCGGGTCCTACCAACGCCTCAACGACGACCTGCACGTGATCATGGAGGCGCTCGGGGCGTCGCCGGGGTGAATCCCGCTCCGGGCACCCTCGGTCACGCCGTACAGCCGCCTTCCACGCGGCTCGCGGGCGCAGTGGTCGCGGAGCGCGCCGCTTACTGATTCATCGACGACTGGGGCGCTTCGGGGGGAGCCAGTGACCCAGCTCCGCCTCGGACAGGGCCGTCCGGGCCGCGTCCAGCTCCTCGTCGTGGACCAGCATGCGTCGTTGGAAGGCGCCGATCGAGCCCTCCAGCACGCTGATGGTCTGGTCGGCGACGTGGTAGTCGATGCCCTCATCCAGCAGGATGCTCTCCACGACGGAGATGAGGGCGGGGTCGTTGGTGCGCAGGAGCTCGGCCACGGCCAGCCCGTCAGACCCTGCGCTCGAGCAGTCCGCTGTCGACGTCGTACAGGAAACCGCCGACGGGCACGGTGTCGGGGATGAGCGGGTGGGTCCGCACGCGCTGCACGTCCTCGCGCAACGCTTCGTCCTGGTCGGCGACGACGTGAAAGCGCGCCCAGGTGGCGTCGACGCCGGCCGAGGCCGAGACCCGCTCGCGCAGCTCGGCCTCGGTGGCGGAGGCCATGGCGCACCGTGTGTGAGGTACGACGAGGATCCGCTGCACGTTGAGGAGGTGGACCCCCAGGACGAGTGCCTCGAGCGCCTGCTCGGTGACCCGACCGCCGGGATTCCGGAAGATCTTGGCGTCCCCGGCCTCGAGGCCGATCAGGCGCAGCGGGTCGATGCGGGAGTCCATGCAGGTCACGATGGCGACGCCGGCTCGGGCCACACCGTCGAACCCGCCGAGGGTGAAGTCCTGGGCGAAGGCGCGGTTGGCGTCGAGGAGGTCGTCGAACGCGTTGTCGTTCACAGCGAGAACGCTAGCGAACGTGTGTGGGGATGTGTCGGAGGGAGCCTCGATGATCCCGACGGTCGAGACGGGTTGCGGGCGTGGCGCACACGTTCTGTCGGCGCGGTGATCTACAATCGAACGCATGATCGAGACGCGGGACAGTCTGGCCGAGGCGCTGGTCGACCTGCCCGCGCGCCGGCGCCGGGTGGGAGCGGAGGCCCTGCAGCGTCTCGTCGCGTGGGCCGACCTCAACGTGCCGGTCTGCCAGCAGGACCGGACGTGGCGCCGGGCGGAGGTGCAGATCGACGCCGTGCCGGCACCGTCGACAGCCGTCCCTGCTGCCGCTGCCAGGACGGCACTCGAGTGGAGTGGCGCCACGGCCGGCGACAGTGCTGCCGGCCGGGGAACGACGGGACGCCGGCGGTCTCGGTGTCGGCGGTGGCCGAGCTCGGGGTGCTCCTGCAGACGACCACGACGTCGGCGTCGATCCTGCTGGGTGGCGCCCTCGACCTGCGCCACCGCCACCCGCGGTTGTGGGCCCGGGTGCAGGCCGCGGAGGTCGACGACTGGCAGGCGCGCAAGGTCGCCCGGCTCGCGGCCGAGCTGTCGTGGGAGCAGACGCGTCTGATCGACGAAGCGACGACCGACCTCATCGGCGACCTTCCCTGGGGTCGAGCCCTCACCGCCGTCGAGGCGGCCGTGCAGAAGGCCGACCCCGAGATGCACGAGCTCCGGCGACTCGCGGCCGAACGTCGACGCTACGTCTCGGCCGGGCGCTACCGAGGCACCAACGCCTTCGGAATGCGCACCATGGTGGCGCAGGGTCCGGTCGGCGACGTCGCTCGTGTGGACGCCCTGCTCGACTTCCTGGCCCGCCTGCTCGAGCACCACGGCGACCCGGACCCTCTGCAGGTGCGGCGTTCCAAGGCCTTCGGCCTGCTGGCCCATCCCGCGCTCGTGTGCGGGCTGCTCGCTGCCGCGCGGGACGCGGCCGACAGCCAGGAGCCCAGCCAGGAGACCCAGCCAGGAGCCCAGCCAGGAGACCGGTCAGGAGACCAGCCAGCTGGCCGCCGCGGACGATCTCGCGCCCTCGCGCCCTCGCCCTCGCCCTCGCCCTCGCCCCCGCCCCCGCCCCCGCCCCCGGATCCGGAGGACACCTCGGCGCCGTCCGCGGTGGAGCTGGCGGAGGCGTTCGGACGGGTGCTGGCGGGCTACCGCGGCGGGGAGGCGTGGCGCCGGTTGCGTCCTCCGGTCTCCCTGGTCCTCCATCTCACGGACACGACCCTGGCGCGCTCCGCAGCGTGCACGGAGTGCGGCGCCCTCGGCGACGACTCGGGCGTCGTCCGGCTCGAGGACACGCACGGTCCCCTGGGACCCATCAGCCTCGCTCAGCTGCGTGACCTCCTCGACGACCAGCTGCCCGATCAGCTGGCCGGCCTCCTCAGGAACGCCGAGCGCGGCTCCCGCGACAGCGCCATCGGCGAAGGCGGCCCCTGCGACGGCGCCACCTCCGGAGGCGACCCTCGCATCGGTCCGACGACGCGACCGCCGGACGACCTCGGGCTTCGGGACCAGATCGTGGTCAGACCGGTGCTCGACCCGCTCGGCCAGGTTCCGGCGGACGCCTACGAGGCACCGCCGGACATGCGTGAGGCCGTCGAGCTCGCCGCGCCGTTCGAGATCTTCCCGTGGGGCACCGCGCCCAGCTCGGCGTGCGACCTCGACCACACCGCCGCCTACGTGCACCCGCCTGATGGTGAACCACCACCAGGTCAGACCCGCCCGGGCAACCTCGGCCCGCTCAGCCGACGGCACCACAACCTCAAGACCCACCACGGGTGGCGTTGCTTCCAGCCCCTGCCCGGCCTCTTCCTCTGGCAGGTCCCGAGCGGGTACTGGTTCCGTGTCGACCATCTCGGCACGACACCCCTGGGCAAGGCCGAGCCGGAGATCCTGCGACAGCGAAGACGCGCTGCGCCCAGCCGCGTGGAGAGCTACCTCAGCAACCTGCTGGTGCACGTCGCCTGATCAGGTCGCCTGATCAGCTCGCAGGCGCCGTCGTCGGTCGTGGCCGCTCGACGAGCTCGGTGGCGACGTACGGCTCGACCGCGGCCGGCTTCTTGCCGCACGACTCGGGTCGGACCGCGTCGGTCTTCCGCCGCTCGATCGTGACCTGCCAGCGGCGCCCGTCGGCCAGGGTCACCCGCCAACCGTCGTCCACCCGAGCCACGGCGACGACGTCGTCGACGCCCCGGGCGTCCAGCTGCCGGCGTACGGCGAGCTCGGCCACCTGGCCGGGACCGGGCCACACCGAGCGACCGCGCGCCCCCTCCAGGTCGACGACACCGGCAGCGATCCCGGACAGGACCGTGCCGGCGTCCTCGGGCGTGAGCCGTCCGAACGTCCAGCCCGACGGCAGCGCGACCGCGGTCGGGGCGAAACGGTGCCCGCCGAGGTGGGTGGTCTCCCACACGCGTCCGGGGTGCGCCTCGGCGGCAGCGGAGGCCACCGGCCGGCCCACGATCGCGCAGCAGGCGTCGCGCTTGCCGTTGGCGCACACCAGCAGGTGGGGTTCGGCGGCGGGCGCCAAGGACGGAAGGCTCGCGACCACGTTGGCGAGGTCGCCGGTCTCCACGGCGTCCCAGTCGAGGTCCAGCACCTCGGCGGGGTCGCCGACCGTCCCGGCCAGCAGCCAGGTCCGGCCCGGACGGGAGTGCGCGACCAGGACCTGTCGTGCGTCGCTCGGCGCCCGGGACGAGCCGGCCGACCGGCCCGGGCGCCGGATCAGCACCGGGCGCAGGCCGTGCTTCGAGGCCGCCGAGTCCAGGGCCTTGCCGACGGTCGGGTCGAGGCCGCTGTCCTTGAGCGCCTTGGCGCCCCACGCGCCGGGCTGCTCGAGCGCCACCCAGCCGCGGGCGTCCGCCGCCGATCCCGCCAGCGGCTCCCCGGCGAGCGCGGACAGCGCCGAGCACAGGCCCGGGGGCTGCGAGGCCGCGGTCATCCGCCCACCGCCGCGAAGGGCGAGGCCGAGACCTGGCGGGTGTCGGAGCGACGGAAGACGACCAGCGCGACGACGCCGGCCACGGCGCTGCAGATCGCGGCGCCCACGAAGACCGTCTGGAGCTGGGTGAGTCCGGCTTCCTGCAGGATGCGGGTGAAGGCGTCACACCGGCTCACGCCCTCCCCGCAGACCTCCATCGGGGTGGGCAGGTCGGTCTGCTCGGCGTAGTAGCGACGCAGGCCGAGCGTGGTGAGCGCGCTGATCCCGACCAGCATCCCGACCATGCGCGCCACCACCAGGAGCGCGCTGGCGACCCCGTGCACAGCGTCCCCGGTGGCGGCCAGGAGCGCGGCGTTGACGGGTGCGAGCGCCAGCCCGAAGCCCAGACCGGCCAGCACCAGCGGCACCGTCGCGGTCCAGCTCTCGAGCGACTCCATGTCCCAGCGGGCCATGAGCAGGAAACCGCCTGACGCGGCGGTCATCCCGGCCGCGGTGACCACTCCGGCCGGCAGGCGGTGGGTCAGCCAGCCGCCGGCGACGGCACCGACCGGCAGGGCGACGAGCAGCCGCACCAGCACCAGGGCCGCCTCGAGCTGGTCGTCGCCGGCCACGGTCACCCGCGCGAAGACCGGGATGTCGACGAGGGCGGCGATGAGCGCACTGCCGACGAAGAAGCTCACGACCAGCGCTCCCCACGCCGCCGTCGGGCGCAGGGCCGCCGGCGGCACCAGGGGATGCGGTGAGAAGCGGTTGCGCAGCCAGAACCCGACGGCGCTCACGGCGCTGCCCAGCAGCAGCCACGGACCGGCGGGGGAGAAGACCGCGACCTCCGGATCGGCCGTCGCGAACGCCAGCACCACCCCGCCCAGCGCGAGCGCGAGCAGCGTCGCCCCCGGTACGTCGACCTCGCGCGCGACGGCGCGCCACGACCGGACGTCGAGCAGCGGCCGTGCCGCCAGCAGCGACCACACCAGCAGCGCCGCGAGGAGGCCGGCCGTCGCCAGCGCCACCGGGGAGAGCCAGCGGCTCTCGCCGACCACGGGCAGGAACCCCAGGCCCAGCGTCACGTCGGTGACCAGCGACTCGGGCTCGGTCATCACCAGCAGCAGACCGGACAGCACCAGTGCGAGGAGCACCAGCCCCACGAGGTCCGGACGCCGGCTCGACCTCGACGGGTCGGACACCACGGAAGCACCTGAGCGCCTCGGTGGTGCAGCACGGCGGCCAGCACCAGCCCGACAGCGAGGTTGACCAGGAAGATCGCCCGCCACGAGCCGAGGGCGAGCACCACGGCGCCGTACAACGGGCCCAGCACGCTGCCGATCTCCTGCACCGCGCCGACGACACCGAGCGGCATCCCGCGCCGGTGCGGCGGGTAGAGGTCGGCCACCAGCGCCAGGGTGGCCGGCACCAGCCCGCCGCCGCCGACGCCCTGCAGGAAGCGGCCCGGCCACCATCGACGGCAGGTCGTAGGCCGCCGCGGTCACCAGGGAGCCGACGGCGAAGACCAGCAGGGACCCCACCAGGACCGGCACCCGGCCGCGGACGTCGGCGATGCGCCCGATCAGCGGCAGCACGGCGACGTAGCCCAGCAGGAAGCCGGACACGATGGGGGCGGCCTTCTGGAGCTCGTCGGCCGAGAGGCCGGCCGCAGCCATCATGTCGGGCAGGGCGAGCACGACGACGTAGGTGTCGGCGGCGGCGAACGCCACGGCGACCGAGGCCAGCGCGAGCAGCGCGCGGCTCGTGCGGTCGGGGGCGTCCCGGGCGACGGACATCACGCGGGGATCACGGAGCCGTGATCTCCTTCTCCGTGCCGTAGTCGGAGATCTCGAGCCGGTAGTCGACCTCACCCTCGCTGCCGTAGAACGGCCCGCTGACGTCGGCGGCCGCGAGTCGGCCGTCGTCGTCGAGGGTGAAGGTCACCGGGAACTGCGCCTTCTCGTCGGCCGACGGGATGACCGAGTCCACCGCGCTCGCCGGGCAGCGTGCCGGCGTAGCTGGTGAGCACCCGGTCGCCGTCGCGGACCTCGTCGCCGACCGACACGTCCTTGACCGCGGTCAGCCACGAGGAGACGCCGCCGTCGGTGTTCAGGAGGTCGGCCGGGTCGGGCGCGCCGTAGTCCTCGGCGTCGATCGACACGAAGTTCTTGGTGAACGGCAGCTTCGCGAAGACGTCACCGTCGACGGCCACCACGGGCACGTCGACGGTGATGCTGTTGACCACCACGGTGATGTCGCCCTCGAACGCCGGTGCGGTGGTGCCGACACCGGTCGCGGACAGCACCCCGTCGACACCCTCGGGCAGCTCCTCGGTGGTCAGGCTCACCGTCACCCCGGACGTCTCGTCCAGCGCGGCCCTGGCACCGGCGAGCACGGCGCCGGGTCGTCGTCGGTCTCGTCGTCGGAGTCGCCGCTGCACGCGGCCGTGAGCAGCACCAGGCTGAGGGGCAGGGCGAGCGCCGGGCCCAGGCCGCGGCGCCCCCGGGCCCGCGTCACGTACGTCGTCATGGCACCAGCCTGTCATGGACCGGTGAGGCGACGCCGACGACCGGCTGTGACGCGGGCGTTCCGGAGCCGTCGCGCCGCCCGTCCGCAGGCGGCAGGTCCACCGGGGAGCCCGACTCGGCCGCCGCCATCGCGGGGCCGCGTCCGACCCAGGCGAGCACGAGCGTGTCCTCGCCCTTGAGGAAGCGGTGGCAGCGGACACCGCCGGTGGCACGCCCCTTGGCGGGGTACTCCGCTGAACGGGGTGACCTTGACCGACCCCGGTTCCGTGCCCGGCAGCGCCGTGCTCGAGCCGGACACGGTGACGACCACGGCAGCGCGCGATGTCGCCCCGCGTCGTCGACGCTGAGGGCGCCGAAGAACACCACGTGGGCACCGGCGGCCAGCCGGACACCCGGCGATCCCGCCGCCGCTGCGGCCCTGCGGCCTGACCGCGGAGGCGTCGAAGTGGAGCAGCTGGGCGTCGCTGGTGACGAAGCAGAGCTCCTCCTCGCCGGTGGTCAGCTCGACCGCGCCGACGACCTCGTCGCCGTCGGCCAGCCGCACCACCTCCCACGCGTCGCGCGACAGCAGCTCGGGGTTGACCCGTTTGACGACGCCCTGGCGGGTGCCGAGCGCGAGTCCCGGCCCCTGGTCGGTCAGCGTGGTGAGCGCCAGGGCGCGCTCGTCGCCCTCGAGCTGCAGGAAGGTGCTCAGCGGGGCGCCACCCTGCAGGTGGGGTGCGTTGGCGGTGGGCGGCAGCGCGGGCAGGTCCACGACGTCGAGCCGCACGACCCGGCCCCCGGTGGTGACGACGCCGACGTGACCGCGCGCGGTGGCGCGGACGACGGAGACGATCACGTCGTGCCCGCTGCGCTCCTCGCCCGCGCCCGGGGTCTCGTCGCTCTGCGAGCGGGCCAGCAGCCCGGCCGACGACAGGAAGACGAAGCAGGGGTCGTCGGTGACCTCCAGCGAGAGCGCCGCGGCGGAGGGTTGACCGGCCGACTGCAGCAGCACGGTCCGGCGTGGGGTGCCGTGCGCCTTGGCGATCTCCGCCAGCTCGTCGGAGACGACCGCGCGCAGCTTGGTCTCGTCGTCGAGGATCTCGTCGAGGGCGGCGATCCGCTGCTCGAGCTCGTCCTTCTCCTTCTCCAGCTCGATCCGGGAGAACTTCGTCAGCCGGCGCAGCTGCAGGTCGAGGATGTACGTCGCCTGCGGGTCGTCGAGGTCGAACACGCTCATCAGGCGTGCCTTCGCCTCCGAGCCGTCGTCGCTGGAGCGGATGAGCTGGATGACCTCGTCGATGTCGAGGATCGCGACGAGCAGACCCTCGACCAGGTGCAGCCGCTCGGCCGCCCGGGCCCTCCGGTACGCCGAACGCCGCCGCACCACGTCGTAGCGGTGCTGGAGGTAGACCTCGAGCAGCTCCTTGAGCCCCAGCGTGCGGGGCTGGCCGTCGACCAGGGTGACCGCGTTGATGCCGAAGGAGTCCTCCATCGGCGTGAGCCGGTAGAGCTGCTCGAGGATCGCCTCGGGGTGGAAGCCGTTCTTGACCTCGATGACGAGGTTGAGCCCGTTCGCGAGGTCGGTGAGGTCCTTGACGTCGGAGATGCCCTGGAGCTTCTTGGCCAGGACCAGCGTCTTGATGCGCTCGATCACCTTCTCCGGGCCGACGCCGTAGGGCAGCTCGGTGACCACCAGACCCTTGCGGCGCGGCGTGACGTTCTCCACGCGCACGGTGGCCCGCATCTTGAACGTGCCGCGGCCGGACTCGTAGGCGTCGCGGATACCGCCGAGCCCGATGATCTTGCCGCCGGTGGGCAGGTCGGGGCCGGGGATGAAGCGCATGAGCGCGTCGAGGTCGGCGTTCGGGTGGGTGACGAGGTGGCGCAGCGCCTGCACCACCTCGACGAGGTTGTGCGGCGCCATGTTGGTGGCCATGCCGACGGCGATGCCGGCGGCACCGTTGACCAGCAGGTTCGGGATCGCCGCCGGCAGCACCGTCGGCTCGGTCTCGCGGGAGTCGTAGTTGGGCTTGAAGTCGACGGTGTCCTCGTCGATGGAGGCCGTCATCGGGACGGCCGCCGCCGCCAGCCGGCACTCGGTGTAGCGCATGGCCGCGGGGCCCTCGTCCGGCGAGCCGAAGTTCCCGTGCCCGTCGACCATCGGCAGCCGCAGCGACCAGGGCTGGACCATCCGCACGAGCGCGTCGTAGATCGCGCCGTCACCGTGGGGGTGCAGGCGACCCATCACCTCGCCGACGACACGCGCGGACTTCACGTGACCGCGGTCGGGACGCAGACCCATCTCGGCCATGGTGTGCAGGATGCGGCGCTGCACGGGCTTCAGGCCGTCACGGGCGTCGGGCAGGGCGCGGCTGTAGATGACCGAGTAGGCGTACTCCAGGAAGCTGGTGCGCATCTCCTCGCCGACGTCGATGTCGACGATGTGCTCCTCGAAGTCGTCCGGGAGCAGTGGTCGCGGGAGCCGCGCCGGCCGGTGCTGGATCGTCTGCTGGGGGGTGCCACCGCGGCATTCTCCCCCGAGGAGGGGCGCTCGGCGGCTCGGTGGGCTCGCCGGTCGGGGGAACCCGATAGATTCCTCCCGTGGACCCCGCACCGGACCTTCAGGCCTCGCCCGGGCACTGGGAGGCCGACGTCCTGCTGCGCGACGGCGGGTCGGGCCACCTGCGGCCCATCCGACGCGGCGACGCCGAGGCGCTCGTCGAGTTCTACGAGGGTGCGTCCTCCCGGTCGAAGTACTACCGCTTCTTCTCCGCCATGCCTCAGCTGACCGAGCGCGAGATCGAGCGCACCGTCGGGGTCGACAACCACCGCCGGGTCGGGCTGGTGCTCATGCTGGCCGAGAAGATCATCGCGCTGGGCCAGTTCGAGCGACTCGACGCCGACGAGCGAGGCGGCGCCGAGGCCGAGGTCGCCTTCCTGGTCCAGGACGCCCACCAGCACCGCGGCATCGGCCAGCTGCTGCTCGAGCACCTCGCCCAGATCGGCCGCGAGCTGGGCGTGAAGAAGTTCGTCGCCGAGATCCTGCCGGAGAACACCGGCATGCAGCAGGTCTTCCGCGAGGCCGGCTACAGCGTCGGCGGCGGCTTCGCCGACGGGGTCGTCGAGCTGCAGTTCTCCATCGACCCCACCGTGACCTCGCAGGAGGTGATGTCGGCGCGGGAGCACCGCGCCGAGACCGCGTCCATCCACCGCTTCTTCGACGCCGCCAGCGTGGCCGTCGTGGGCGCCAGCCGCCGCACCGACACCGTCGGGCAGCGGCTGGTCCGCAACCTCGTGCTCGGCGACTTCCAGGGCCGGGTGTACGTCGTCAACTCCGCGGCCGGTGCCGTGGCGGGCATGCCGGCCTACGACCGGGTCAGCGACATCCCCGACGACGTCGACATCGCCGTGGTCGCCGTGCCGGCCGACGCGGTGGCCGACGTCGTGCTCGACTGTGCCCACAAGGGCGTGCACGGCCTCGTGGTGGTCTCCGCCGGGTTCGCCGAGACCGGTGACGACGGCCGCCGGCTCCAGCGGCAGCTCGTGCGGATGTGCCGCACCTACGGGCTCCGGCTCATCGGCCCCAACGCGCTGGGGATCATCAACACCGCCGCCGACCACGCGCTCAACGCCTCGTTGTCGCCGGTGATGCCCCCGCGCGGGCGGGCGGGCTTCTTCTGCCAGTCCGGCGCGCTCGGCGTGGCGATCCTGGAGAACGTGGCCCGGCGCGGGCTGGGGCTGTCCACCTTCGTCTCGGCCGGCAACCGCGCCGACGTCTCCGGCAACGACCTGCTGCAGTACTGGGAGGACGACGAGAGCACCGAGGTCGTGCTCCTCTACCTCGAGTCCATCGGCAACCCGCGCAAGTTCAGCCGGATCGCGCGGCGGGTCTCGCGCCGCAAGCCGGTGATCGCGGTGAAGTCCGGCCGCGCCACCCAGGGCGTCCCGATGGGCCACTCGGTGCGGGCCAGCGAGTCGGGTCAGGCCGCGGTCGACGCGATGTTCCGCCAGGCCGGCGTCATCCAGGTCGACACCCTCGACGAGATGTTCGACGTCGCCCAGCTGCTGGCCCACCAGCCGCTGCCGCGGGGCAACCGGGTCGCCATCGTCAGCAACTCCGACGCGCTGGCGCTCATGGCCTCCGACGCCGCGGTGGCCGCCGGGCTCGAGACGCGGCCGGCTCCCGGCCTCGGTGCCGAGGCCAACGGCGACGACTTCGAGAGCGCCCTCGACGCCGCGCTCGACGACCCCGACGTGGACGCCGTGCTGGCCGTGTTCATCCCGCCGGTCAACACCAGCGGGGCCGAGGTCGCGAACGTGCTGGCCGTGGTGGGCGAGCAGTCCGACAAGCCGGTGCTCTCGACGTTCCTGGCCGCCGAGGGGGTGCCCGAGCTGCTCCGCGTGCCCGACGCGGCCGGCAGCACCGCCGGTCGCGGCTCGGTGCCCAGCTACCAGTCGCCCGACGCCGCGGTGCGCGCCCTGGGTCGGGCCGTGGACTACGCCGCCTGGCTCGAGCGGCCCAACGACGTCGATCCCGATCGGGGAGGCCCCGATCGGGCCCGTGCGCGCTCGGTCGTGACCGGTGCTCTCGTCGGTGCCCCGGACGGGCGGGCCCTCTCCGACGACGAGCTCGGCGAGCTGCTCGCGGCGTACGGCGTGAAGCTGTGGCAGCGCATCCCGGTGAGCACCGAGGAGGAGGCCGTCGCGGCGGGGGAGCGGCTGGGCTGGGACGTCGTCCTCAAGGCCACCGCCGACCACGTCCGCCATCGCGCCGACATGACCCACGTCTGGCGCAACATCGACGACGAGGAGGAGATGCGCGACGCCTGGCAGACGACGACGGAGCGCCTTCTGGGGACGCGCGAGGAGCCCGGGTTCGTCGTCCAGCGCAACGCCCCCGTCGGCGTCCCGGTCTCGGTCCGCGGCGCGGAGGACCCGCTGTTCGGACCGGTCGTGTCGTACGGCGTCTCGGGGCCGGCCACCGAGCTGCTCGGCGACCGGGCCTTCCGCATCCCGCCGATGACCGCCCTCGACGCCGCCGAGATGGCGCGCGACATCAAGGCCGCACCCCTGCTGCTGGGCTACCGCGGCAGCGAGCCGGTCGACATCGCGGCGGTGGAGCGTCTGCTGCTCACCGTGGCGCAGCTGAAGAACGACTTCGCCGAGGTCCGCGACCTCGACCTGTCGCTGGTGATCGTCGGGACGGTGGGGGTGACGGTGCTGACGGCGTCGGCCCGCGTCGAGCC
This sequence comes from uncultured Actinomycetota bacterium, assembly GCA_963790225.1. Taxonomy (GTDB): domain Bacteria; phylum Actinomycetota; class Actinomycetes; order Propionibacteriales; family Nocardioidaceae; genus Marmoricola_A. The sequence continues at coordinate 66,162 of CAWBNX010000005.1, forward strand.
GGCCGTGGACGCCCGCTCGGACTGGTTCGCCCGTCGGATGGCGTCCCTGGCCGAGACCATGCCCGACTGAGCGACGGGGGTGGCTGGCCGGGGGCTGACGGACGCAGGGTGCCCTGGGCCTCGTGACACACTGACCGGCATGCGTGACGTGATCGACCGCTCCTCCGACCTCCGGTCGGCCATCGAGGCCTCCGGCTACTACCCCGACGTGGTGGCCGACGGTGTCTTCGCGGCGGTGGCCGGCGAGCCCGTCGAGGCCCACCTGGTCCACCACGAGCCCACGCTCGACGAGCGCGACGAGGTGGTCCGCCACGTGACCGTGCTGGTGCTGACCCCCAGCCGCCTCATCGTGGCCCACACCGACGAGCACGCGGCGGACGAGGTGCTGCCGGAGCCGTACACCTCGACGAGCACCGAGGCGGTCTCGCTGGCCGCCATCGCCACCGTCGCCGTGACGCGCATGGTCGCCAACCCCGCGTCGTACGCCGGCAAGCCCGTGCCGCCGCCAGGCGCCAACGAGGTCGTGCTGTCCCTGGGCTGGAACGGCGTGAGCCGCGTCGACCTGGAGCCCGCGTCCTGCGGCGACCCCGAGTGCGACGCCGACCACGGCTACACCGGCATGGTCGGGCCGGGCGACTTCTCCATCCGGGTCTCGGCCGCGGCCGAGGGCCCCGATGCCGTCGCCCAGCTCCTCACCTTCGCCGAGGCCCTGTCGGCCCGTACCGGACGGTGAGCACCACCCCGGTCGGGGCGGGATTCGTCGAGCCCGCCTACGGCGCCCGCTCGCTCGGTGACGTGCTGCCCGCGGTCGCGCAGGCCCTCGGCGTCGGTCACGTCTTCGCCGAGCAGCGACCCAGCGACCTGACGCTGCCGGAGGCGCCGTCGTACGTCGTGCTGCTCGTCGACGGACTCGGCCACGAGCTGCTGTCGCGCCACGGCGAGGACGCGCCCTTCCTCACCGGGCTCCAGCAGTCGTCGGCCCCGGCCACGGTCGGGGTGCCGAGCACGACCGCCACCAGCCTCACCAGCCTCGGCACGGCACTCGTCCCCGGTCACCACGGCGTGCTGGGCTACACCACCCGCATCCCGGGCACCGACCGGCTGCTCAACGCGTTGCAGTGGTCCCAGGACGTCGACCCCACGCAGTGGCAGCCCCACCCGACCGCCTTCGGGCGGCTGGCCGCGGCGGGAGTGGCCACCACCACGGTCAACAAGCGCGAGTTCGCCGAGTCCGGACTCACCCGGGCCAGCAGCCGGGGCGCGGAGTACGTCGGCGCCGACCGGGTCGGGGAGCGGCTCGTGGCCGCGGTCGAGGGCAGCGCAGCCTCGCCGTCGCTGACCTACCTCTACGACCCCGACCTCGACTGGACCGGTCACCGCTACGGCGTCGACTCCGAGCAGTGGCGTGCCGAGCTGGCTGCGGTCGACGCGTCCGCCGAGCAGCTGCGCGACATGCTGCGCCCCGAGACCCGCCTGCTGGTGCTCGCCGACCACGGCATGGTCGACCCGTCGCCGGAGAGCCGGATCGAGATCGACGACGAGCCGGGGCTGCGGGACGGCGTCGCGCTCGTCGGGGGCGAGGCGCGCTTCCGCCAGCTCTACTGCCGCGGCGGTGCCGTCGACGACGTGCTCGCCACGTGGCGTGCTGTCCTCGGGACCCGGGCCGAGGTGCTGAGCCGCGACGAGGCCCTCGCGCGCGGCTGGTTCGGCGCAGTCACCCCGCTGGCGCGACCGCGCGTGGGTGACGTGGTCGTCGCCTGCACCGGCGACCACGCTGTCCTGTCGAAGGTCGACTTCCCGGTCGAGCCGCGGCTGATCGGCATGCACGGGTCGCTGACCGCCGACGAGATGCTGGTGCCGGTCCTCGTCAGCTGAGCGACCCTCAACCCAGGGCGCGGTGCACGCCGCGCAGCGCCTCCCGGCGCAGCGCCACGTCGCCGCCCTCGTGGGCGGTGCTCGCGAGCATGGCGCACAGCCCCACGGCGATCACCCGCGCCCGGACCTCGGTGGCCCGGTCCAGCGGCTCGCCGGGCCGGGCGCCACCCTCGGCGTACGCCTGCAGGCAACGCTCGCGCGCCGAACCGGTCAGCGCCGCGTAGGCGAACGACAGGTCGAGGGCGGGGTCGGCCACGCAGGCGTCGCCCCAGTCGATGACACCGGCGGCGTGCCACCGGGCGGTCGGCCCCTGCGACCGGTGCACGAGGACGTGACGCAGGTGCAGATCGCCGTGGCACAGCACCTCGGCCTCCGAGGGCGCCAGGTCCCGTGCCTCCGCGGAGAGCGCGTGGAACCCCTCCGGCGGCCCGTCGAGCAGCCCGAGGTCGACCGCCCGCGCCACGGTCTCGTGCGCCCACGGCAGCCGGACGGCCATGTCGGCGCGCCGGTTCGGGTCTCGGGGCAGCCCGGCCGGCTGGTCCTGCGCGTGCAGCACGGCGAGGAACGCCCCCACCTGGGCACCCAGCTCGCCCCGCTCGACGTCGGGCGGCGCGGCGTGGGACAGCTCGACGCCCGGCACGACGGGCGCGACCCACGACGGCCACGGGAAGTCGTCGTACGGCCCGGCGACGTGGGTCGGCTCCGGGACGGGCAGGGGGAGCCGGCCGGCGAGCGCTCGCAGCACCACGAGCTCCCGTTCGAGCAGGGGCAGCGCGGCGGCCCGCCGCGGGAAGCGCACCGTCCACCGATCGTCGACCAGCCACACGGTGTTGTCCCACCCCACCCCGAGCAGCCGCAGACGCTCGCTGTCGGCGGCCCCGGCGAGCCCCGGGTAGGCGCCCAGCAGCCGGACCGCTCGCTCGAGGTCCACCTCCTGCTCCGCCGGCGGCATCCTCAGCGACGGGGTGGGTCCGGTCATCCGAAGGGCAGGGGCTCGGAGACCAGGGAGACGGCCTGGGCCCGCGCGGCGGTCATCCGACGGCGGTGGTGCTGGCGGCAGAGCACCTCGTAGGCCACCACCGGCTCCGCCCCGGCCGGCTCGTCCGCGACCGCCGGCTCCTCCTCGACGTCGCCGACCACGATGACGTCGCCCTCGGTGACCATGACGCCGTTCTCGGTCCGCGCGTTGTGGGTGGCGCGCCTCCCGCACCAGCACAGCGCCTCGACCTGCAGGACCTCCGTGCGGTCGGCCAGCTCCACGAGCCGCGCCGACCCGGGGAAGAGGAAGGTGCGGAAGTCGGTGAGGATCCCGAAGCAGAACACGTCGATCTGGAGCTCGTCGGCGATCTTGGCGAGGTCGTCGACCTGGTGCGGGGTGTAGAACTGCGCCTCGTCGCACACCAGGTAGTCGATGCGTCCACCCTGGGTGAGCCGGTCCACGACGTAGTGCCAGAAGCTGAAGTCCGCGGTCACCTCGAGCGCGTCGTGGGTGAGCCCGAGCCGCGAGGACACCACCGCCTCGCCGGTCCGGTCGTGGGAGGTGAAGATCAGCCCGACCCGTCCGCGCACGGCGTGGTTGTGGTTGGTCTGCAGCGCGAGCGTGGACTTGCCCGCGTCCATCGTCCCGGTCCAGAAGGTCAGCTCCGCCACGGACGACCATCCTGTCACGGACGGCGGCTCGGCACCCGGCCGGCGCCTATCCTCGGCGGCATGACGACGCCGTCCTCGCGCTCCCCGCTCGTCTCGGTCGCCGAGCTCGCGACCCTGCTGAGGCGCGGGGCGGCCGTGACCCTGCTCGACGTGCGCTGGCAGCTCGGTCGCGCCGACGGGGCGGACCAGCACGCCGCCGGCCACCTGCCGGGCGCCGTCTTCGTCCCCCTGGAGCAGGACCTGGCCGGCCCACCGGGGGAGGGCGGGCGGCACCCGCTGCCGGACCCGGAGGTGCTCGGTGCGGCGCTGCGCGCGGCCGGCGTCCGCCACGACCGACCCGTGGTCGTGTACGACGCGGTCGGGGGCGCCTCGGCGGCCCGGGCGTGGTGGCTGCTCGAGGACGCCGGTCACCCCGACGTGCGTCTGCTCGACGGTGGCTGGCCGGCCTGGCAGCGTGCCGGACACCCGGTGGAGACCGGCCCGGTGCGGCCCGAGCCCGGGGACTTCCGCCCCGAGCCGGGGCACCGCCCGGTCGTGGACGCCCCGGGAGCCGCCGCGGTGGCCGTCGCCGGGGTGCTGATCGACGCGCGCGCCCCGGAGCGCTTCCGCGGCGAGGTCGAACCGGTCGACCCGGTCGCCGGCCACGTGCCGGGCGCGGTGAACGTGCCGACCGCCGCGAACCTGGTGGCCGAGGGCCCGGACGCGGGCACGTTCGCCGGGCGGGACCGGCTCGCCGCGGTGTACGCCGCGGCCCTCGCGGCCGACCGCGAGGGCCGGTCCGTGGCGGCGTACTGCGGGTCAGGCATCACCGCCGCGCACGACCTGCTGGCGCTGGAGGTGCTCGGTGTGCGAGCCGCGCTCTACCCGGGATCGTGGAGCGCGTGGGTCCGCGACCCGGCCCGACCGGTGGAGACCGGCGAGCCGGGCCGCGGGTGAGCGGGCCCGAACGTCGCGGCGGGGCGTCCCAGCGTCAGCGCGCCGCGCACGCTCCGTGACCGTCGATGCCGAACACGGCCGGCACGCAGACCGAGCGCTGGCCCGGACGCCCCTTGAGGATCACCTTGCGGTAGGAGACGTTGTTGTCGTAGGCGGACTCGAACAGCTCGCCGGTCGGGTTGGCCTCCACCGCCACCCAGTAGGTGCCGTTCGGCAGGCCCGTGATGTTGAAGGCCTGACCGCCCTTGCCCTGGTAGTAGGTGTCGCCCCAGCCGACGGGGAGCGTCTCGCGGATCCACAGCGCGTCCCGCTCGCCGCAGGCCGAGCCCAGCCCCGTCTCGTACGGCGCCACCTCGGCGTCGTCGAGGGACAGGTCGACCGGGTCCGTCGGCACGATGCAGAACGACTGCTTGCTGCTGCGGACGAAGTCGGTCCTCGCCTCGTTGAAGAGCCGGTACTGGGCGAACTGCAGCAGGTGCCAGTGGAAGTGTCCGTCGCGGGTGTCGTACTCCATCTCGCCGACCGGGGCGCGCCCCACGGGCTCGTCACCGTCGTAGAAGTACTGCCACGCGTCCATGACCTCCTCGCCGTCTCGACGGAAGCCCTCGATGTCGAGCAGCGAGGTGCCGCCGACCCAGACGTTGGCGCCGAAGGACAGCCAGTCCTTCCCGCGCTCGTTGCCGGTCCGCATGCCGAAGGCCGGCATGGTGCGCAGGTCGGGCAGGTGGGCGGGGTCGGCGTCGGCGACGACGGGCACCCGGCTGCGCGGCCCGGGGCTCGGGGCCGTGGCGGCGGAGCGGGCGGCGGCCCGGTCGCTGCGGCGGAAGTGGTCGTCGTACTCGCCGTTGACGAGGCGGTGACGGGTGGTGACCGTGGCGTCCTCCGCGGCGATGCCCAGCGCGGTGCGGTAGTCCTCGTCGACGCTGATGGTGGTGGTGTAGCGGCCTGCGGGGGCCTTGAGGACGAAGCCTCGGGTGACCCGTCCGGCCCAGCCCTCGGTGATGCCCCAACGGTGTCCGTACATGAAGGGCATGCCGCGGCAGCCACTCGGGAACGTCGACTCGTCGGGCCCGTCGGGGTCGACGCGCTGCTGCTCCCCGGCGTTGGGGCAGAACCGCAGCGACGCGGACTTCACGACGTCACCGGCCGCGTTGGTCACCGTCAGGTCGAAGAAGTCCGGCAGACCGCGCCAGGCGTCCAGCTCGATCTCGGGGTGGGCGACCTCGGTGGTGCTGCCGTCCTGGTGGTGGACGACCTGGGTCACCGAGATCGGGTCCCTCAGCCTCGACCGGGTGATCTTGAGGTCGAACGAGCCGGTCGTGGGCTTGGCCCAGACGGGGACCGGCACCCACGCCCGCTTGCCCGCCGGACGGACCGAGTCGACGACCCCCACGGCCTTGGTGAACAGCTCCAGTGACGGCACCGGCTCGGCCGCGGCCGGCGAGGTCGAGAGCAGCGCCGCCGGGCTCGCGAGCAGCCCCACGGTGAGGGCTGCCCCCAGCAGCCGCGACGGACGGGTGGACACAGACAGGGCGCGCATGGCGTCCCCCTCCCCTGAGATGACGAATGAGTCATCCTCTCCGACGTTGCGGGCAGGGGAAAGGTTGCGTGAGGATTGATTCTGTCTCGGTTGGGTATCGATGAGCCCTCAGGGCCTCACCGACCTACCAGTGCACGCCCTTGGTGAGACGGGCCAGGATCTGCTGCTGCTGGCTCGTCGGCTGCGGCTCGGACGGCTTGCCGCCGCTCTTCGCCGCCGTGGAGTCCGGGAACACCCGGTAGGCCAGGTGCAGCACCTTGAACGCCGTCCGCGGCACGAGGGTGTGGGCCAGGGCGCCCACGGTCCCCAGCGTCGTGTTGATCTCGTGGGGCTGGTCGACGAGGGCGCGCACCACCATGTCCGCGGCCTGGGCCGGGCTGATGGTGGGGAACTTGTCGTAGATCTTGGTGGGCGCGATCATCGGCGTCTTGACCAGCGGCATGTGGATGTTGGTGAAGCTGATGCCGTCGCCGACCACCTCGGAGCTGACCACGTTGCTCCAGGCGTCGAGCGCTGCTTTCGAGGCCACGTAGGCGCTGAAGCGCGGGGGACTGGTCTGGACGCCGATGGAGGAGATGTTCACGATGTGACCGCTGCGCTGCTCGCGCATCGCCGGCAGCAGCCCCATCACGAGCCGGATGGCGCCGAAGTAGTTGAGCTGCATGGTGCGCTCAAAGTCGTGGAAGCGGTCGTGGCTGAGCTTGACCGAGCGCCGGATGGAGCGGCCGGCGTTGTTGACCAGGTAGTCGACCGAGTCCAGCTCGGCGGTGAGCTTGCGGGCCAGCTCGTCGATGGCCTCGAGGTCCGACAGGTCGCACGGGTAGACGTGCGCGGTCCCTCCGCGGTGCTCGATGGCGGCCCTGGCGCCCTCCAGCTTCTCCTTGCCGCGCGCCACGAGGACCGGGATGCCCCCGGCCTGCGCCACCTTGAACGCGGTGACCATCCCGATGCCCGAGGAGGCGCCGGTGATGACGACGGTCTTGCCGCGCAGGGCCTCGACGGTCTTCTTGTCGTCGGCCAAGGAGTCGTCGAGCTGCTCCTCCCAGAAGTTCCAGATCGCCGGCGCGTAGGACTCCAGGTCCGGCACCGACAGCCCCGAGCCCGCCAGCGCCTGCTCGGTGAGCGAGCAGCCGTAGACGGTGGGGAAGCCGGCGTGCTCGATGACCTCGCCGGGCAGGCCCAGCCGGCCGACGGTCTCGCGCAGCGCGAGACGCCCCGGGGACGTGCGGAGGGCGCCCTTGAACAGGGTGCCCGGACGGATCGCGCGCGGCAGCAGCCCGGTCGGCACCAGACCGGTCACGTCACGGTCGATCGGCGTCGCGAGCTGGGGAGCCTTCGCGGCCTCGGCGAAGAGGTTGATGACGTCGACGGTGCGCTGCGGCTCGGGGTTGACCAGGTGGAAGGCCTCCCCGTCGCGACCCTCGAGGTGCATCAGGTGGTCCATCGCGGAGGCGACGTAGTCCACCGGTACGACGTTCGTGTCCCCCAGGTCGACGCCCACCAAGGGGGTCCACGTGGGCAGGAAGTCGCGCAGCAGCTTGAGGATGGGGAAGAAGTAGTAGGGGCCGTCCACCTTGTCCATGGCGCCGGTCTCGGAGTGGCCGATGACCATCGACGGGCGGTAGACCCGCCACGGCACCGCCGACTCCTCGCGCACGATCCGCTCGGACTCGAACTTCGTCCGGTGGTAGGGCGACGGCAGCCGCTGGCCGACGTCGAACATCGTCTCGTCCCAGAACCCCTGGTAGTCGCCCGACGCGGCGATCGAGGACACCTGGTGGAAGCAGCCCGCGTCCAGGTCGGCGGCGAGCTCGATGGCGTTGCGCGTGCCGCCGACGTTGAGGGTCTCGTTCTGCTCGTCCGAGGCGGTCATGTCGTAGATCGCCGCGAGGTGCACGACGTGGTCGATCGAACCGCGGTGCTCCTCGACCCACGCCGGGTCGACGCCGAGGGCAGCGTCGCCGAGGTCGCCCTTGACCATGGTGACGCGGTCGCCGTGGCCCCACTGGTGGATCAGCCGCTGCATGCGCGGCTGCGACCCGCCGCGGACGAGCACGAAGACCTCGCCCTCGCGGTTGTCCAGCAGCTCCTGGACGAGATAGCGGCCGATGAACCCGGTGGCGCCGGTGACGAAGTACGACATGGCCGCCAGCCTAGGACCTCACGGGCCGACGTGTGCGCGGACCGTGGGGTCAGTCCGAGCTGGAGGACCCGAACATGATCTCGTCCCAGCTCGGGATGGCCGCGCGGCCCTTCCCTGACTTCGCTGATCTGCCGGACCGTGTCGCCCGGGCCGACGGGGCCTCTGCTTCCGTCCCTGTCTCGGGCCCTGCGTCCGTGCTGGCCTCGGTGCTGGCCCCGGTGTCCTCTGCCGTGCCGCTCGACCCGGTCGGGGCGGGCACCTCGAAGAGCGCCTCGGCCTCGCCGGGCACGGGAGCGACGGCCGCCGGGGTCGTCGCGGACGCCGGCTCCGGGGAGGCGACGACCGGTGCAGCCGGGGCCGGGGGAGCAGGGGTGGTGCCGGCGAGCCGCTCGCTGGCCTGGGTGGCCATCCAGTCGGGGTCGGCCATCGGTCGGGCGGGTCGGGCGGGTCGGGCGGGTCGGGCGGGTCGGGCGGGTCGGGCGGGGGCGGACGAGCCGGTGTCGTCCAGGTCGGTCAGGTCGACGGTGATCTCGTCGGGCGCCGTGGGGGTCTCGACCGCGCGGGCCGCCGGAGCATCGGGGACCGGGGGCTCAGGGGCCTCGGCGGCCTCGGGCTCGTGGTGCGCCAGCAGCGCGTCCACCGGGTGCGGGGCGCGGCGCAACGGCGTCGGCGGCTCCAGGGCGGGCTCGGCGACGAGGTCGACGGGCGGAGCGGGGCGACGGCCGGTGACCAGCTCGATGGCGTCGTCGCCGAGGTGCAGCTGGGAGGCGCCGGAACCGGGGTCGGCGGTGACCCGCTCGCCGACCAGCCAGCGGGACTGCTCGTCGGTGGCGGTGACGTAGCGCCCGGCGGCGTCGTAGACGAACTCCGCGCGCTCGGGGCCCGACGCGGCGGCGTAGTCCGCGACGAGGGTCCAGCGGCCGTCCTCACGGCGCCAGGCGTCCCACTCCACGTCCTCGATGTCGACGTGCTGGGTCGCGAGCTGCTCCGCGACGGCGGCGCCGAGCTGGCCGGGCGCCCCGTCGCCGGTGCGACGTCGCACGGAGGCCTTCTGCGCCTGCTGCGCCACGTAGGCGCGCTCGGCGAGCACCGGTGACGCGAAGGTCATGATCCGCTCGATCGAGGTCTGCGCCGCCGCAGCCACGGTCTCCGGACTCTCGCCGGAGCGGATCCGGGCCTGGATGTCGCGGGGCCGGAGAACGCTGTCCATCTCTCACATCTCCAACGAAAGGGGTCGCCGAGCCCCCACCGTACTTCAGGCCGGGACCCTCTCCGGGGCCGACACACGCTGAGCCAGCCACCCCACCAGGACCCCCACCGCGGCGATCCCCACCGGCACCCAGTACGACGCCGAGGCGCCCTCGGCGTCCACCACGACCCCGACGAGCGCCGCCCCCGGGGCGATGCCGGCCACCAGGCCGGTCGTCACCGCCGCGATGCCCTCGTTGAGCCGGTCGGCCGGCACCAGGCTCTCGGTCCACGAGATCGCGGCGATGAGGGTCGGCGAGATCGCGAACCCGCACAGCAGGAGGAAGAACCCGAGGGCAAGCAGGCTGTCGACGAACGGCAGGGGCAGCAGCAGGAGCACCAGGGCGATGCTGCCGGCCCGGTAGCGCTGGGCCGGGGTGCGCCGGAAGGTGACCGCTCCCACGACGAGGCCGGCGAGCAGGCTCCCGAGCGCCCAGACCGCGAGCAGGACCCCGGCCAGTGCCTTGCGGTCCAGCTCGTCGGCGAACGCGATGGTGGCGACCTCGCACGCCCCCAGCAGTCCGCCCAGCGACAGCGCGCTGACGGCCAGGGGCGCGACGTTGCGCCACGGCATGGGGGAGCGGTGCGCACGCTCGACCCGCCTCAGCGGCGGTTCGGTGCTGCGCTGGACCACCAGCAGCGCCGTCCCGACGGTGGCGAAGAGGGCGGCGGCGGCGAGCCCGGCCCACGGGTGCCAGGCCGCCGAGAGCAGCGCGGTGACGGCGGGGCCGACGATGAAGACGACCTCGTCGTTGACCGCCTCGAGCGCGAACGCGGTGTCGAGCACCCGGCGGTCCTCGGCGGCGTACGACCAGCGGGCGCGCACCGCCGCCCCGACGTTGGGCATCGTGACCCCCGACAGCGCCGCCAACAGGTGCGGCACCGGGGCGGCCGCGTCGGACTCGACCGCGAGCACCAGCAGCACCAGCGCGACGACGGACAGGGCCACCGCCGGCGCCAGCACCCGCCCCTGCCCGCGCCGGTCGACGAGGCGTGCCAGGGGGATGCCGCCCAACGCGTTGGCCGCGACGTAGGCGGCGGAGACCCCGCCGGCGACGCCGTAGGAACCGGTGCGCTCGGAGACGAGGATGACGATGCCCAGGCCGGTCATCGAGATCGGCATCCGCGCCAGCGCACCGCTCGCGCTGAAGCGGACCGCCCCGGGCGTCGCGAGGGCGCGACGGTAGGTCGAGAGCATGGCGGGCACGCTAGGGCACGCGAGGACGGTGTGAGGGTGTCGGGTCCGCCTCCCTAGGATGGCGCTCATGTCCGACCCCACGCCGTACGACGCCCTCCTGCTCGTCTCCTTCGGCGGCCCGGAGCAGCCCGAGGACGTCGTGCCGTTCCTGGAGAACGTCACCAAGGGTCGCGGGATCCCGCGCGAGCGGCTCGAGGAGGTGGGGGAGCACTACTTCCGCTTCGGGGGCCGCAGCCCGCTCAACGACCTGAACCGCGAGTTCCTGGCCGCGGTCCGCGAGGACTTCGCCGGCGCCGGGCTGGACCTGCCCGTCTACTGGGGCAACCGCAACTGGGACCCCTACCTCACCGAGGCCGTGGAGGAGATGCGCTCCGACGGCGTGCAACGGGCGCTGTGCCTGCTCACGAGCGCCTACTCGAGCTATTCCGGGTGCCGGCAGTACCGCGAGAACCTGGCCGACGCGGTCGGGGAGGGCGCGGGAGGCGGGGACCTGCGACTGGACCGGATCCGCCACTACTTCAACCATCCCGGCTTCATCGAGACCATGGTGGACGCGACCCTCAACGCGCTCAGCCAGCTGCCGGCCGCGTCGCGCAACGACGCCCACCTGCTGTTCGTCACCCACTCGATCCCGGACACGATGAACCAGGCCAGCGGGCGCGGTGACGTGCCCGGCACGGGTCTGGGCGGTGAGGCCTACGTCCAGCAGCACCAGAGCGTGGTCGACCTGGTGGTCGAGCGGCTGCGCGGCCAGACCGGTCACCGCTTCCCCGGTGAGCTGACCTACTGCTCCCGCTCCGGCCCGCCGAGCGTGCCCTGGCTCGAGCCCGACGTCGGCGACCGGATCCACGCGCTCGCCGCCGAGGGTGTCACCGCGGTGGTCGTGGTCCCGATCGGCTTCGTGGCCGACCACATGGAGGTCATCTACGACCTCGACGTGGAGGCCGCCGAGGCCGCCGAGGAGGCAGGTGTCGCCTTCGTGCGCGCCGCCACCGCCGGCGTCGACCCCCGGTTCGTCACCATGGTCCGCCGGCTCGTTCTCGAGCGGGCCGCCGCCGAGCGCGGCGAGGAGACGGAGCGACCAGCGCTCGGCCCGCTCGGACCCTCGTGGGACCTCTGCCCGCCGGGCTGCTGCGCCAACCCCCGCCAGCCCGGGCGCCCGGCGCTCTGCGGCTCCGACTGACCATCTCCGACCCGAGGACCTCTGCCATGACCCCACCCGCCCGGCCCGACCTCCAGGACCCGGTCCTGCTCGCCGAGCTCCGCCACGTCGCGGAGACCGTCGCCGGCGAGGCGGCTGCGCTGGTGCGCCGGCACGCCGCGTCCCCGGTCAGCGTCGCCGACCGCAAGACCAGCCACACCGACGTCGTCACCGCCGCGGACCACGCCGCCGAGGAGCTGCTCGGTCGGCGGCTGCGCGAGCTGCGGCCCGGCGACGGGTTCCTCGGGGAGGAAGGCGGTCGACGGCCCTCGGAGACGGGCATCACCTGGGTGGTCGACCCCATCGACGGCACGGTGAACTTCCTCTACGGCATCCCGCAGTACGCCGTCTGCGTGGCCGCCGTCGACGACGACGAGATCTCCCTCGCCGGTGTCGTGGTCGACGTGCCGCGCGGCGAGGTCTACTCCGCGGCGCGGGGCCAGGGGTCCACGCTCGACGGCGTCGCGCTGTCGGTGCGCCCGGTCGCGCCGATGACCGAGCGGCTGGTGATCACCGGCTTCCAGTACCAGAAGCGCATCCGCGAGCTCCAGGGCGACGCCGTGCGGCTCCTGCTGTCCCGGGTCCGCGACGTGCGCCGGCAGGGATCGGCCGCCCTCGACCTGTGCAGCGTGGCGGCCGGACGGGCGGACGCCTACGTCGAGGAGGGACTGCACCTGTGGGACCGTGCGGCGGCCTCACTGGTGGCCGAGGAAGCCGGTGCTCGGGTGAGCCTGCACACAGGCGTCGGCGGCATGGAAGCAGTGCTCTGCGCGCCTGCGGACGGCCACGACGACCTGCTCGCCGTGGTGGCGGAGTGCGGTTTCCTGGCCCCCGCGGCCACCCCCGCCGACTGACCACCCTCCCCACCAGCTCCGGGGTGGTCCGGGCCGCTTGATCGATGCTCTAAGGTGACACCGCGCCGCGCACCAGCACCCGTCGCACATCCCCCGCACCACCCACGCTCGACAACCCGCCGACCCGGGGCAGGAGACACCGTCATGGCAACCGACTACGACGCCCCTCGCAAGACCGACGACGAGTCGAGCGAGGAGAGCATCGAGGAGCTGAAGGCACGCCGGCACGACAAGAACTCGGGCAAGGTCGACGAGGACGAGACCGAGGCCGCCGAGGCCTTCGAGCTCCCCGGCGCCGACCTCTCGCACGAGGAGCTCGCCGTCGAGGTCCGGCCCCGCCAGGAGGACGAGTTCACCTGCATGAGCTGCTTCCTGGTGCACCACCGCAGCCAGCTGGCCGACGCCAAGGCCATGATCTGCAAGGACTGCGCCTGATCTCCTCCTGACCGGCCGTCCGGCCGGTCAGCGCTGGGTCAGCCTCGGGTCAACGCTGGGGCAGCGCCGAGCGCTCCGCACGCAGCTCGCGTCGCTCCCGGGCGGCCAGCTTGCGGGCGAGGAACGTGCGGGCCACGCTGACCACGACGCCGCTGATCACGGCGAAGAGGATCGCCTCGCGCAGCTCGACCTCGGGGTCGGTCGGGTCCGTGGGCGGGGTCTTGCCCTTCGAGCCCACCTTCCACACGCTGTCGGCGATCTTCTTCGCGGCGGCGGTCGCGCCGAGGGTCATGGCCAGTGCTGCGGCGTTCTGCGCCTTGCCGGACATACCGTTCCTTTCAGTCGCCCGAGGGCTGATCGGTGAGGGGCGGGCCACGATCTCTCGCGGTTCCCGGAAGACGTCGAGTCTGCCATCCCGCCCGCCCCCTGACCGTGCCCCCGCGCCACCGGATCAACCGTCCCACGCAGCATCCGCCGGTGCAGCCGACCTCAGCCCGCGGTGTTGAGGGACTCCGCCAAGGTGCCGGGGTGGCGCGTGGCGACCACCCAGTAGGGGGTGGGGTCGCCCGGGTCGACGACGCGCACACGGACTGCCCGTCCCACGTAGGGCCGCAGCAACAGGTAGGCCCGGGCGTCGGCGTCCACTCCGGCCACCCGTCGGGCGCTCTCCTCGTCCAGCGGCTCGGCGTCGGCGAGGAGCCGGACCGGGATGGACGCCCGCCCGGCCCGGAAGACCCCGTCGACGAGGCTGATCTCGGCGCGGCCCCAGACGACGAAGAAGTAGGCGTTGAGGGCCGTCAGCGCAGCCACCGCCGCCCCCGCGGCGAGGGGCGGCATGGCGATGAGGAAGGCCAGCAGCAGCGTGGCCCAGAACATCACGGCCAGGGCCCACCACCGCAGCGGCACCGACAGCCGCTCGACGTAGGCCTGCTCCATGGGGCGAAGTCTGTCACCCCGGGGAGCGGGCCTAGGGTGTGACCCATGTCGACGCCCGCGGACTCCCCGGAGGTCCAGGTCCGTCGCCTCGACCCCGACGTGCCGCTGCCGTCGTACGCCCACCCCGGGGACGCGGGCGCGGACCTGATCACGACCGTCGACGTGCGCCTGGAGCCGGGTGAGCGGGCCCTGGTGCCCACCGGACTGGCCCTCGCCCTGCCCGAGGGGTACGTCGGGCTGGTCCACCCCCGTTCGGGGCTGGCCATCCGTGCCGGCCTGTCGATCGTCAACGCGCCCGGCACCGTCGACGCCGGCTACCGCGGCGAGATCCAGGTGGCCCTGGTCAACCTGGATCCGCGCGAGCCGATCGTGCTGCGACGTGGTGACCGCATCGCCCAGCTGGTCGTGCAGCGGGTCGCGCACGCGCGCTTCGTGGCGACCGACGAGCTGTCGGGCTCCGTCCGCGGCGACGGCGGCCACGGCTCGACCGGGGGCTTCGTCCACGCCGAGCCGACCCCGACCGACGACCTGACCGTGAGAGGAGATCGATGAGACGCCGCCGCAAGAACGAGGTGGACCCCACCGACGACGTGACCGGCGAGCCGGGGCAGGCAGGGGCAGGGTCGAACGCCGCGGCCGGCCCCGGGCACCGCGCCCAGGGCCCGTGGGACTCCACCGAGCGCTCGGTCGAGGAGGACACCGACCGCATCGACCTCGGCAGCCTGCTCATCAAGGGCGACCCCGCGGTGGAGGTCCGCCTCCAGGTCGACGAGGGCTCCCAGCAGGTCATGGCCGTCATGCTCGTGGCCCCCGACGGCGCGCTGGAGCTGCGGCCCTTCGCCGCGCCCCGCAACGAGGACATGTGGGCCGACCTGCGCCCCCGGCTGGCCGACGACGCCGCTCGCCGCGGCGGCACCGCCACCGAGGTCGAGGGTCCCTTCGGTCCGGCGCTGCGCCTCGTGCTCACCGGCACCGACGACCAGGGCGCCACGGTGACCCAGCAGTCGGAGGTGTGGGGGATCAGCGGTCCGCGCTGGCTGCTCCGGGTCACCGCCTTCGGACGTCCCGCCCAGGAGTTCTCCGCGGAGGGCTCTCTCGAGCGGCTCCTGCACGAGGTCGTCGTGGTCCGGGGGGCCGGCCCGATGCCGCCCGGGGACGCGCTGCCGCTGCAGCTGCCGCCCACCGCCCGCCGCGCCGACCCCGCGTGAGGCCCCCCGGCGAGGCTTCGGCCTGCCACCCCTCCCGTCGACGGCCCAACGGCCCTGTCGCCGGTCGCCGCCCGGTCAGTAAAGTGGTCGTATGAGCCAGCGAACGGGACACCGGAGCAGTCTGCGCAGCACGCTGAACCGCTGGGCCAGCCCGACCTCCAAGGACGCCCAGGAGCTGCGGACCACGACGGTGAAGGCCGGATGCTGCCCGATCTCCGACGCCACCGATCGCGACCGGGTGATGCTCCAGGGCACGCTGCGCACCGTCACGCTCCGCCCTCGGGGCGGCGTGCCGGCCCTCGAGGCCGAGATGTACGACGGCAGCGGCACGATCGTGCTGGTGTGGCTCGGACGGCGCCGGATCACCGGGGTGGAGCCGGGACGCTCGATCAAGGTGATCGGCCGACTCGGGGTGCAGGACCGTCGGCGTGTCATGTTCAACCCGCGCTACGAGCTCCGCGCCTGATGGCCGAAACGCCGGCCACCCGGGAGCGCGCCGCCGACGGTGACGCCACCGGGGCCTCCGCCCCGACCGTCGACCTCGACAGCGTCGAGGCGGTCGTGCGCCAGCAGCTCTCCAAGTCGCTGGGCGGGCGCCGCGGCATGCTCGAGGCCGCGGCCCCGACCATCACCTTCACCCTGACCTTCGTCACCACCAAGGACGTCCGCCTGGCCATCGGGCTCAGCGTGACCATCGCCCTGGTGCTGCTGGTGGTGCGGCTGGTCCAGCGCAGCAGCGTCCAGTTCGTCGTCAACGCCCTGGTCGGGATCGGCGTGGGCTGCCTCTTCGTGTGGCTGGGCGGGCGCAACGGTGGCGACGAGTCGCAGCAGGCGCTGGCCTACTTCGTGCCCGGCATCATCTACAACAGCGTCTACGCGGCGCTGATGGTGCTCAGCATCCTCACCCGGACGCCGGCTGTCGGCCTCATGGTCGGGGCGGTCTCCGAGGACCCGCTCGCGTGGCGCAAGGACCGCCAGGTCGTGCGGCTGTGCAGCACGCTGACGTGGATCCTCGTGCTGCCCTGCATCATCCGGGTCGCGGTCCAGCTGCCGATCTACCTCGCCGGCCGGGCGGCCGACGACGCCGACCCCTACGTGACGGCGCTGGGCCTGTCGAAGGTGGGCATGGGCTGGCCGCTGCAGCTCGCGGCGCTCGCCGCGATGGCGTGGATGCTCACCCGCGACCGGACGCCCGTCACGGCTCCCGAGCCGTCTCCGGAACCGGCCCCGGAGGGCTCGCACCCCGCCTGAGGGTCAGCGGCTGGTCTCGTGGTCGGGGTTGAGCAGGTGCTCGATCTCCGACTCCGACTCCGGCGAGGCCACGAAGAGCAGCTCGTCGCCGTCCTCGATGGGCTGCTCGGAGTTGGGCGTGTAGACCTGCCCGTCGCGCAGGATGGTGACCAGGGCGCAGTTCTCGGGCCAGGGGATCAGCCCGCACGGCTTGCCGATCCACGGCGAGCCCGGGGGCAGCGTCATCTCGACGAGGTTGGCGTTGCCCTGACGGAACGTGAAGAGCCGCACCACGTCGCCGATGGTCACCGCCTCCTCCACCAGCGCGGACATGATGCGCGGGGTGGAGACGTTGACGTCGACGCCCCAGGCCTCGGTGAACAGCCACTCGTTCGAGGGGTGGTTGACGCGGCCCACCGTGCGCGGGACGGCGAACTCGGTCTTGGCCAGCAGCGAGGTCACCAGGTTGGCCTTGTCGTCGCCGGTGGCGGCGATCACGACGTCGCAGGTCTCCAGCCGGGCCTCCTCGAGGGAGGACAGCTCGCAGGAGTCGGCCAGCAGCCACTCGGCGTCCGCGACCCGGTCGGGGCTGATCGCCCGGGGCTCCTTGTCGATGAGGAGGACCTGGTGGCCGTTCTCGATGAGCTCGCGGGCGATGGACCGTCCGACGGCCCCCGCCCCGGCGATGGCGACGCGCATCAGTCTGCCTCCGGTCCCTGCTCGAACACGTCGAAGACGTGCTGGGCCTTCTCCTCGCGCATGACCAGGTGGAGCAGGTCGCCCTCCTGCATCACGCTCTCCCGGGTCGGGAGGATGCCCTCGCCCAGTCGGTCGATCCAGGCGATGCGGGAGCCGCTCTGCTCCTGGAACTGCACCGTGCGGTGGCCGGTCCAGCGCTCGTTGACCACGATCGCGTCCAGCCGGATGGTGCCGCTGGGGTCACGGAAGTCGGGTTCGGCGCCCACCGGCAGCAGCCGGCGCAGCACCTGGTCGGCGGTCCACTTGACGGTGGCGACGGTGGTGATGCCGAGGCGCTGATAGACCTCGGCCCGGCCCGGGTCGTAGATGCGGGCCACGACGCGCTGGATGCCGAACGACTCCCGCGCCACCCGGGCGGCGATGATGTTGGAGTTGTCACCGCTCGAGACGGCCGCGAAGGCGTCGGCGCGCTCGATGCCGGCCTCGGTGAGGACCTCGCGGTCGAAGCCGACGCCCATGACCTTGCGGCCGCCGAACGACGGGCCGAGCCGGCGGAACGAGTCGGCGTTGCTGTCGATGACCGAGACCGTGTGGTCGCGCTCCTCGAGACTGCGGGCAAGCGTGCTGCCGACGCGGCCGCATCCCATGATCACCACATGCACGCGCCGAACGCTACACCGCGCGCAGGGCCTCCGAGGCCGCTGTCGCGGTCCGGGTGTGCGCCGGAGGTGCGTCGTGCTCGGCCGGTTCGGCCCGGCCGGTGCACCGTCATGCCCTAGCCTTGCCGCTTGTGGGTTTAGGTGACGTCTCCAAGCGCATCGTCTTGGGGCAGAAGCTCAGGTCGTCGCAGCTCGGGGAGACACTGCTCCCCAAGCGCATCGCCCTCCCCGTCTTCGCCAGCGACGCCCTCTCCTCGGTGGCCTACGCCCCCGACGAGGTGTTCCTCATGCTGGGCCTGGCCGGCTCGTCGATCGCCTTCACCTGGTCGTGGAAGATCGCGCTGGCGGTGGCCGTGGTCATGCTGGCCGTCATCGCGTCGTACCGGCAGAACGTGCACGCCTACCCCAGCGGTGGCGGCGACTACGAGGTGGCCTCGGTCAACCTCGGGCAGACCGCCGGCGTGACCGTGGCCAGCGCGCTGCTCGTCGACTACGTCCTCACCGTTGCGGTGTCGATCTCCGCGGGCATCGACAACGCCGCGGCCGCGATCCCCTTCGTCAACGATCACGAGGCGGTCTACGCCGTCTTGCTGGTCGCCGTGCTGGCCACGCTCAACCTGCGCGGCGTGCGGGAGTCGGGCAGCTGGTTCGCGGTGCCGACGTACGGCTTCATGATCGCGGTGTTCGGGATGGCAGCCTGGGGTGCGGTGCGGATCGCGACCGGAGACGCCCCGGAGGTGGAGTCGGCCGACCTCGTGCTCATCAAGGCGGAGGGCTACGAGGGCACGATCACGACCATCGGCCTGCTGTTCCTGCTCGCCCGGGCCTTCTCCTCCGGCTGTGCGGCGCTGACCGGGGTCGAGGCGATCTCCAACGGGGTGCCGGCCTTCGAGAAGCCGAAGAGCCGCAACGCGGCCACCACGCTGCTGCTGCTGGGCGTGCTGTCGATCACGATGATCATCAGCATCATCAACCTGGCCCGCGAGACAGGACTGAAGTACGTCGACCCCCGCGAGCTCGACCGGTTGACGCTCGCCGACGGCTCGCCGCTGCCGGAGTCCTACGAGCAGCACACCGTGATCTCGCAGCTGGCCCGCGGCATCTTCGACGGCTTCGACCCCGCGTTCTACTTCGTGGTCGCGATGACCGGCGTCATCCTGGTGCTGGCGGCCAACACCGCCTTCAACGGGTTCCCGGTGCTGGGCTCGATCCTGGCCAAGGACGGGTTCCTGCCCCGCCAGCTGGGTTCGCGCGGCGACCGGCTGGCCTACAGCAACGGCATCCTGATCCTCGCCGCCATGGCCTGCGTGCTCATCGTGGCCTTCGACGCCCAGGTGACCCGGCTGATCCAGCTCTACATCGTCGGCGTCTTCGTCTCGTTCAACCTCAGCCAGCTCGGCATGATCCGGCACTGGACGCGGCACCTGAAGACCGAGACCGGCCCGGCCGAACGACGCCGGATGATGCGCTCGCGGCTCATCAACGCCTTCGGGCTCACCATGACCGCGGCGGTGCTGGTCATCGTGCTGATCACCAAGTTCCTCGAGGGCGCCTGGATCGCGATCCTGGCCATGGGCACGTTCTTCATGATCATGAAGAGCATCCGTCGCCACTACGACAACGTGGGGGAGGAGCTGGAGATCGAGGACACGGACCAGGTCCTTCCGACCCGGGTGCACGCGATCGTGCTGGTCTCCAAGCTGCACAAGCCGACGATGCGCGCGCTGGCCTACGCCAAGGCGAGCCGTCCGAACGTCCTCGAGGGCGTGATGGTGGCCACCGAGCCGGCCGAGCGCGACAAGATCATCGACGAGTGGGACGCCCGCGGCATCGACATCCCCCTCAAGATCCTCGACTCGCCCTACCGCGAGGTGATCCGTCCGATCGTGCAGTACACCCGCGCCATCAAGGACGCTCAACCCCGCGGCGTGGTCGCCGTCTTCATCCCGGAGTACGTCGTGGGTCGCTGGTGGGAGCAGCTGCTGCACAACCAGACCGCGCTGCGCCTCAAGGGTCGGCTGCTCTTCACCCCCGGCGTGATGGTCACCTCGGTGCCCTTCCAGCTGCGGTCCTCCCACATCGGCGAGGAGCGGGTGCTGCGCCAGGACGAGCAGGCGAGGTCGGTCCGCGGGTTCGCCTCCTACGCCGAGCCCGTCAAGGAGGAGCTCGATTGAGCCGAGACGCCGGTCGAGGCCGCCGCGGGGGTGGTCGGGGCCGCCCCCGACCCAAGGCCCCGCGAGGTCGTTCACTGGTCGGTGAGCGCTTCACCGTCGACGTGGAGCGCTTCGGTCACGGCGGCTTCGGGGTGGCCCGGCTCGACCCCGACCTCGACGGCTCCGTCGGCGAGGTCGGCCGGCACCGTGGTCTTCGTCCGCCACAGCCTGCCGGGCGAGCGGGTCGTGGTGACCCTCACCGAGGGCGAGGTCGGGTCGCGCTTCCTGCGTGGTGACGCCGTCGAGGTGCTCACGGCATCGCCGGACCGGGTCACGCCGCCCTGCCCGCTGGCCGGACCGGGGCCGGACCGCTGCGGGGGCTGCGACCTCCAGCACGTCGACCTGGCTGCGCAGCGCCGGCTGAAGGGCGAGGTCGTCTCCGAACAGCTGCGCCGGATTGCGCACCTGGAGCGCGACGTCGTCGTCGAGGCGCTGCCCTCCGACGCGGGGGAAGCTGGGGACTCCGGGCTGGGGTGGCGCACCCGGATGCGCTACCACCGGCTGCCCGACGGCCGGCTCGGTCTGCGGGCCAGCCGTTCCGACCACGTCGTGGCGGTGCCGACCTGCCTCGTCGAGGCGCCCGAGGCCCTCGTGCTCGTCGAGGGGGAGCGGCCCGACGTCGCCGTGGTCACCGAGATGGTCCGGGGCCACTCCTTCGACGTCGCCACCGACGGCTTCTGGCAGGTCCACCGCGACGCCCCCGAGACGCTGGTCGCGGCCGTCACGTCGTACGCCGGGGTGCGGCCGGGCGAGCGCGTGCTCGACCTGTACGCCGGGGTGGGCCTGTTCACGGTGTTCCTGGCCGACGCCGCGGGACCCGAGGGTCGCGTCGACGGCGTCGAGGGCGACGCCCGTGCCGTGGCGCACGGGCGCGAGAACGTGGCGGCGTACCCGTGGGCGCACCTGCACGCCGGGTCCGTGGCCGACGTGCTCGCCGGCCCGGAGGTGACCGGCCGTTGCGACGTCGTGGTCCTGGACCCACCGCGCGAGGGCGCCAAGCGTGCCGTCGTCGAGCAGGTGGTGGGCCGCTCGCCCCGCGCGGTCGTGCTCGTCGGCTGCGACCCGGCCGCCTTCGCGCGCGACGTCTCGCTGTTCGCCGAGAGCGGCTACGTCCTCGAGCAGGTCCGGGCCTTCGACCTGTTCCCGATGACGCACCACGTCGAGTGCGTGGGTCTGCTGACGACAACTGGCTCTGACCTGCGGTGATGCGAACCTGAGTGTCGAGGCCCAACTCCGCGAGCTGTGAACCGAAGGCGACCGTCACGACCAGGTCGAACGCGTTGAGCTCGGCCAGGGCGTACCCATCCGGGCGCACACGTATCCTCACCACGTGTGTACGGCGAGCGACGCACTCAGTCCGCGGCCCGAGGAGCCACTGCATGGCTGGCACCAGCGTGATGGCCAAACCCCCGGAGCAGCGGGAGATCTGGGCCGACGAGCTCATCGATCGGCTGACTCCGCTGATGACTGCTCTCAGCGTTGTCTTCCTGCTCGTCGTGCTCGGAGAGCACTTCGCTGCGCCAGGGAGTCGACTCGGTCTCGGCTTCACCCTTGCTGGCTGGGGCCTGTGGGCAGTGTTCGTCAGCGAGTTCACCGCTCGTCTCGTGGTGGCCCCGGACACCGGGCGGTTCCTCAAGCGCAACTGGTGGCAGGTGATCTTCCTGGCACTGCCGTTCCTCCGGGTCCTGCGCCTGGTCCGCGCGGCTCGCGCACTTCGGGCCGGCCGGGTGCTGTCGTCAGCGGTCCGGTCGTCGCGGTCCGCGCGAAGCGTGCTGGGAAACCGGGTCGGCTGGCTCGCGGTCGTCTCGGTCATCACCGTTCTCGGCTGCAGCCAGCTGCTGTACGAGTTCGGTGATTACGTGAGCTATGCCGACTCGCTGCACGCGGCCTCCCTCGCGGCGATCTCTGGCGAGCCGCTCGGGAGCGACGATCCCTTCAGCCAGGTGCTGGACGTGCTTCTCGCGGCGTTCTCCGTCGTCGTCTTCGCCACCGTTGCCGGCAGCCTGGGCGCCTACTTCCTCGAGAATCGCGACCGTCCGACCACGATGGACTGAGGCCACGACCGGCAGCTCGGCCCCCGGACGCGGCAGAGCAACCGTCAGCGTCCCTCCGATGACGCACCACGTGGAGTGCGTGGGTCTGGTGGCGACGGCCTGGATCGGACCGGCGCTCACCCGTCCCGGTTCGCGCGAGCTGCTTCGAAGTCGAGCCCGGTCTCGGCCCGGACCCGGTCCATCACGTCCATCGTCGTGACCGTGTCCTCCCACGGCCGCAACGGCGAGCCGGTCTCGCCCGCCGCCACCCGGCGAGCGACCTCGGCGGCCTCGAAGTGAAGCGCGTCGTGCTCGATCTTCGGTTCGACCCACGACAGCGACGGCCCCCCGCGCTGGTGCAACGTCATCGGCCCCGGGAGGTAGAACCGGGTGCCGAGGTCGAGACGCCCCTCGGTGCCGACGACGCTCGCCGTCGTGGCCGTGTCAGCGAGGATGGTCGTGTGCAGAGCGGCGGTACCGCCGCCGAGGGTCCGCAAGGCGATGGCGAGCTGGCCGTTGACCCCGTTGGGGGCAGGCGTGGCGACCGCGGCCACCTCGTCGGGCACGCCCAACGTCCACGTGGCGAAGGTGACGGCGTACGTGCCGAGGTCGAGGAGCGGCCCCCCCGCGAGCTCCGGGCGTGTGATCCGGTGGGGTTCGTCGAACCGCTCACCCATGTCGGCGTGAGCCGCGACGACGTGGCCCAGTGCTCCACCTTCGAGCAGCTGGCGCACCACGTCGAACTTCGGCAGGAAGAGGGTCCACATCGCCTCCATGCAGAACACCCCGGCGCGCGCCGCCGCCGCCCCGATGGCGCGGGCCTCGGCTGCATCGAGCCCCACGGGCTTCTCGACGAGCACGTGCTTGCCGGCCTCGATCGCGAGCAGGGCGTGCAGGACGTGGAAGTTGTGCGGTGTGGCGACGTACACGACGTCGACGGACGGGTCGGCCACCAGGGCTTCGTAGGATCCGTGGGCCACGGGGATCTGCCAGGCCGAGGCCGCTCGGGAGGCGGACGCCGTTGTGCGCGACCCCACGGCGTGCACGACCTGGCGCGTGTGCCGCTGCAGGGATCTGACGAAGGTGTCGGCGATCCACCCCGTCCCGAGGATCCCCCAGCGCAGCGGGGGCGCGTCGGCGGAGCTTGCGGTGCGCGGCGAGGGCAGGGAGGTCAGCACGAGGGCCCCGTCCTGCCGAGTCCGGGCACGGCCGCCGTCGTCCGGCGTACGACGAGTGCGGGTGCCAGCCGCGTGGAGGATGCGCCCGACACCTCCCCGTCGAGCTGTCCGCAGAGGAGGGCGGCTGCTCGCGTCCCGAGGTCGACCAGGGGCTGGGCCACCGTGGTCAGCGACAGGGGCCGGATGCCGGCCAGTCGGGTGCCGTCGTAGCCGACGACCGAGACGTCGCCGGGCACCGACAGGCCTCGGTCGGCGACGGCTGCCAAGGCGCCCATCGCCGCGAGGTCGTTGGCCACGAAGAGGGCGGTGGGCCGGGCAACCGCGTCGAGCGCTCGCGAGGCGCCCCGGTAGCCCCCGCCCTCGGTGAACGACCCCCGGACCACGGTGAGCTTCTCGCCCAGCCCGTGGCGCCGCATCGCGGCCCGGAACCCGCGACGTCGGTCCCGGGCGACTGCGCTCGGCCCGCCGTCCACGTGGGTGATCCGCTCGTGACCGAGTGCGACGAGGTGGTCCACCGCGAGGGCGGCGCCGAGGACGTCGTCGTTGCAGATCGACCCCAGGTGGGGGATGCCCTGCTGGTCGCTGCCGATGGCCACCGCAGGACAGGTGGCATCGACGGCATCCTGCGCTCCGTCGGGTAGCCGGTGACCCAGAGCGATGATCCCCTCGACGCGGAACTCGAGGAGCTTCTCGAGCTCAGCCCGCTCAGCAGCGGCGTCCTCGCCCCCGACCACGACGATGGTGCGGTAGTCCCGGCGACGGGCCTCGGCCTGGACGGCGTCGAGGACGTCGGCGGTGATCGGGTTGTGCAGGTCCAGCACGAAGACTCCGATGGTGCGCGTGCGGTGCGCCCCCAGCGCGCGGGCGGCGGCGTTGCGTCGGTAGCCGAGCTCCTCGGCTACCTCGAGGATGGCTCGGCGAGTCGCCGGCGCGACCCGGGGGGCGTCCTGGAGTGCCAGCGACACCAGGGTCTTGGAGACTCCGGCCCGGGCCGCGACGTCGCGGATCGTCGGGTGCGGCGATGTCCCGTTGCGTCCTGTCGGTCCGGTCGGTCCTCCCGCGGTCACGGTCGGCATCAGACGCCTCGACGCTGCGACGCCATTCCCGTCTCGTGGATCGCGCGGGCCTCTCGCACCGTGCCCAGGTCACTGACCTCGGGCACCCCGACCTGCCAGAAAAGGCTGCCCTCGGTCCAGTCGGACTCCCGGACACCGACCACGATGACGCTCGTCCGGTCGTGGGCTCGGGCTTGCGCGAGGGCGTCCTCGAGCTCGCCGATGGAGGACACGCCTACGGCGTGAGCGCCCAGGGCGGCTGCGTGCGCCACGAAGTCGACCCGCACGTCGCTGTTGGGTCCGCGTGCGTCGCGCAGCATGTTGTTGTACGACGTGCCGCCCTGGTTCCTCTGGAGTCGCTCGATGACCGCGAACCCGGCGTTGTCGCACACGACGAGGATGAACTTCTTCCCCGACAGGACCGAGGAGTAGATCTCGCTGTTGAGCATGAGGTAGGACCCGTCACCGACGAGGCACAGCACCTCGCCCTCGGAGCGCGCGAACGCCGCGCCCCAGGCTCCGGACGTCTCGTAGCCCATGCAGGAGAAGCCGTACTCGCAGTCGAAGCTCGCCACCGACTTGCTCAGCCAGTTGATGTTGAGCTCGCCCGGCAACCCGCCGGCTGCGGTCATCACGTAGTCGTCGGGCGTCGCCGTGCGGTGCAGCGTGCCGATGATCTGCGCGTAGCTCAGGGGCAGCTGTCCGTCGTCGGCCACCCGGCCCGCGATGAAGTCCCCCAGTCTGCGGCGCAGCTCGGTCCCACGTTCGGTCCACTCCTGCGGGGCCGACCAGTCGCCGAGCAGCGCGGAGAGCTCGACCAGGCTCTCGCGCGCGTCCCCGACCACCGGGGTCGCGAGATGTTTCGTCGCGTCGAAGCGCGCAGCGTTCAGGGCCACGATGCGGGCGTCGGCGTCGAAGAGGGTCCATGACCCGGTGACGAAGTCGTTGAGACGAGTGCCGACAGCGAGCACCAGGTCGGCGTCTCGGCACGCTTCGTTCGGCTCGTCGGCTCCCGTGACCCCGACCGGCCCGGTGTACCTCGGGTGGTCGGCCACGAGCGAGGACTTGCCGGCCACCGTCTCCACGACCGGGATGCCGTGTCGCAGGGCGAAGTCGGCCAGCTCGGCCTCGGCGAGGGAGTAGTGCACGCCGCCACCGGCGATGAGCACCGGACGCTCGGCGGCGCGCAGCGCGGCCGCAGCCTGCTCGAGCTCCGCGCGGTCGGCCCGCGGCCGCGGGATCCGGTGGACGACAGGCTCGAAGAAGCTCGTCGGGTATTCGTAGGCGGTCGCGGCGACGTCCTGCGGCAGTCCGAGGAAGGCCGGGCCGCAGTCCGCGGGGTCCAGCAGCGTGCGGACGACCTGGGGGAGCGAGCTGAGCAGCTGGGCGGGGTGGGTGATCCGGTCCCAGTAGCGCACGACGGGGCGGAAGCTGTCGTTGACGGTCGTGCTCGGGTCGCCGAAGTGCTCGACCTGCTGGAGGACGGGGTCGGGCAGGCGCGAGGCGAACGCGTCGCCCGAGATGAACAGCGCAGGGATGCGGTTGGACATGGCGACACCGGCGGCGGTGACCATGTTCGTGGCTCCCGGGCCGATCGAGCTCGTGGCGACCATCACCTGCTGGCGCCGTGTGGCCTTGCCGAACGCGACCGCCGCGAGACCCATCCCCTCCTCGGTCTGGCCGCGCCAGACCGGGATCTCGTCCCGGTGCTGCTCCAGGGCGTGGCCCAGGCTCGTGACGTTGCCGTGGCCGAAGATCGCGAAGACCCCCGGAAACAGCGGGACCTCCTGACCGTCGACCTCCGTGCGCTGGGCGACGAGGTAGCGCACGAGCGCCTCCGCGGTGGTGATCCTCACGGTGCTCATCGGTCGGCCGCCTTCAGGTCCTGCACGGTCTGCCAGCCCCGCGACTCCCACGAGTCGATGAGGGCTTGTTGCACGCTGACGACGTCGACGGCCTCGGAGAACCCGGGGGTGAACCGCTCGCCGGTGGCGACTGCTTCGAGGAAGGAGAAGTCCTGGATGGTGATGAGGTCCTCGAAGCCGATGCTGTTGGCCTGCCCGGGGACGAAGGCGCCGTGGAAGGGGAACCGCTCGCCGCCGTAGATCGTCGTGTAGCCGGAGCTGGGTGAGTCGGTGACCGCGTAGTACTGGAGCTCGTTGATCCGCTCGTGGTTCCAGATCAGCGAGCCCTTCGTGCCGTAGATCTCGAAGGCGTTCTGGCTCTCCGGGCCGACGACGGTGCGGCTGGCCTCGAAGGTTCCGGTGGCCCCGGCCTCGAAGCGGCACAACATCGAGGCGAAGTCCTCGTTCTCGACCTCGCCCGTCGGATCCTGCGGCTTTCCCACGCCGTAGTGGCTGGCCGCTCCCGTGGGGAGGGGCCGGCGGGGAATGGTGGTGTTGGCCATGCCGACGACCTCGGAGATCGGCCCGATGAGGAACTGCGCCATCGCGACCGAGTGGCTGAGGATGTCGCTCGTCACGCCGTAGCCCGCCTGGTCGAGGAAGAAGCGCCAGGCGAGCAGGCCCAGGGGGTCGCTGCCGTACATCGACAGGAAGCGGCCCCGGTAGTGGGTGATCTCGCCGAGTGCGCCGCTCTCGATCAGCTCGCGGGCATGCAGGACCAACGGTGACCAGACGTAGCAGTAGCCCACGCCGGTGGCGACGCCGGCGGCCTGCGCGTGCCCCAGGGCAGCCACCGCGTGCTCGGGCTTGCCGCCGATCGGCTTCTCGCTGAAGATCGCCTTCCCGGCGGCGGCCGCGGCCTCGATCATCGGCAGGTGCAGCATGTTGGGTGCGGTGACCCACACGGCGTCCACGTCGGGCGCGGTGACGGCATCGTGCCAGTCCTCCACCGCCCGCTCGAACCCGAAGTCCTCGACGGCCTGTCGGCGGCGCTCGGCCACCGGGTCGGCGCACACGACGAGGTGCGGGTCGAAGGACCGCTGGGGGAAGTGGCCGGGGATGCGCCGAGCGGAGCGCGAGTGC
>CAWBNX010000006.1:0-173586 GCA_963790225.1 uncultured Actinomycetota bacterium
GGACCCGGAGCGCACGAACACCACGGCTGTGGCGATCACCAGCAGGCCGGCCAACGGGAGACCGGCGATCCGGCCGGCGCCGCTGCCGAGGGTGGGGAGCGAGGGCATGTCAGTTGCCTCCCACAGCAGGCACCGGCGGGATGTTCTCGATGATGGTGTCGGACCAGGGGCCGTTGCCGAGGGTGTTGGCGAAGACGCGGTAGAACGGTGCCATCAGCCGCAGGCTGGCGTCGAGGTTCTCGCGGTTCGCGTTCAAGGTGTCCAGCACCGTCTCCAGGTTGCGAGCGCGGGCTTCAGGTCGGCTCGCGTGTCCTTCACGAGACCGGTCAGCTGCACCGAGAGCTGCGAGGTCGCGACCAGCAGGTCGTGGACGGAGTCGCGGCGCGCGACCAGCGCACGGAAGAGGACGTCGCCGTCCTCCATCAGCGTGATGATGTCCTCCTTGCGGTCCCCCAGCACCCCGGAGACCTTCTTCAGGTTCTGCAGGAGGGTGTTGAGCTCCTCGTCCTTCTCGGCCACGTTGGCCGAGAGCGCCGACACCCCACGCAGCGCCGCCCGGAACTCCTCCGGGGTGTTGCGGGTCAGGTCGGCCATCACGTCGAGGGAGTCGGCGAGCTGGGCGGTGTCGATCGCCTCTGACCGCGCCGCGAGACCCTCGAACACGTCGACGACGTCGAACGGGGAGTCGGTCCGCTCGACCGGGATGGTCTCGCCCTTCTCGAGCTGTCCGTCGCCGGAGGGCACCAGGGCCACGAACATCGACCCCAGGATCGTCTTCACCCTGATCGCGGCCCCGGTCTCGGTGCCGAACTCGGCGGCTTCGTCGACCTGGAACCCGACCTTGACCACGTCGCCGTCGAGCTCGATGCTGCGCACCTTGCCGACCCGGACACCGGCGATGCGCACCTCGTCGTTGGCCTTGAGCCCGCCGGCCTCGGTGAAGTTGGCGTAGTAGGTGTCGCCGCCACCGATGACCGGGAGATCGCCGGCCTTGAAGGCCGTGACCATCAGGGCCGCGATGACGGCGATGCTGATGGCCCCGATCGTGACCGGGTTGCGCTCGCGGAAGGGGGTGCTCATCCGATGTTGCACCTCGCCGTCTCGGTGTTGGGCGGGGGATAGCTCGGCGGGCAGCGTGACCTCGGTCTGGCCCACCTTGACCGTGCCCCCGAAGTCGCAGAGGTAGAAGTTGAACCAGGAGCCGTAGATCGCGGTCCGGCCCACCTTCGTCAGCTTGATGGGCAGCACCTTCAGGGCGCGGTCGACCTCGGCGCGATTGCGAGCGAGGTTGCCGGCGACCTTGCGCAGCTCGGTGACGTCGCGTGAGAGCCCCGGGCGGATGCCCGTCACGAGGTCGGCGGTCTGGACGGTCAGGTCGAGATCGAGTCCAGAGAGCCCAGGATGGCCTCGCGGTCGTCGCTCAGCCCACCGATGAACCGCCGGAACTGGATGATCAGGTCCGACAGCTGCTCGTCGCGGTCCCCGACGGTCTCGAGGGTGGTGTTGAGGTTGGCGATGAGGTCGCTGACGAGGTCGTCGCGCGCGGCGAGGGTGTTGGTGACCGAGGCCGTGCTGTCGAGCAGGTTCTCGATCGTGCCGCTCTCCCCCTGGAAGACCTGGATCAGCTGCATCGAGAGCTGGTTCACGTCTGCCGGCGTGAGTGCCGCGAACAACGGCTTGAAGCCGTTGAAGAGCACGGTCAGGTCGAGAGCCGGGCTGGTCCGCTCCAGCGGGATCGTGTCGTTCTCCTCGAGCTCGGCCTGTCCGCCGGTGCCTTCGGTCAGCGCGATGTAACGCTGCCCGACGAGGTTGCGGTAGCGGATGGTCGCGTAGGTGCTCTCGGTGAGACGGCTGTCCTCGTCGGCGTCGAACTCGACGATGGCCTGGGTCTTGTCGTAGATCTCCACGGTCTTGACCGTGCCGACCTTGACGCCTGCTATGCGGACGTCGTCGCCCTTGACGACACCGGTGGCGTCGGAGAAGACCGCCTTGTAGGCGGTGGTCGCCCCGAAGCTGATGTTGCCGATGGTGATGGCCAGCAGCGTGGTCGCCAGCGTGGTCACCACGATGAAGATGACGAGCCGGACGCTGTCGCCTGCGGTCTTCTTGTCGAGCAGCTTCATCGGACCGTCACCCCCTTGCCCTGCGCCAACGACCCGATGAGGAGAGTGGTCACGTCGGGCACCTCGCTCACGGGGCGCTGCAGGGCGGCGGCCGCGGCCAGGTCGATCACGTCCTTCTGCTCCTGGGTGCCGATCACTGCGTCACCGACGGCAACGCGCTTGCCGAGCGGGTAGTTCACGCCGTCGCGGATCCGGGGAGAGGTCAACGACCGGGGCGGCAGCCGCTCCTGGGAGTACTTCCCGTTGATCGAGGCGTACATCTCGCCGCAGAATTTGAACGGTCCCCGGCTGTCGTTGAACTCCGGCTGGTCCCTGGGGGTGTAGCCACGGGGTTGCGGCACGGTCTCCAGCACGATGTGGAGGGTCTTGTTGCGGAAGGCGCTCTCGTTCGGCTTGATGCTCGCCACCGCTCCTCGCAGGAAGCACTTGTACTCGGGCGAGTACCGGGCCAGCAACGGCAGGATCCGCTGTCCCTGCTCGGAGAGCCTGATGATGTTGGTGCCGTTCTTCTCCAGGAACCCGCGCGAGGTGTCGGCGAAGCCCGCCACGTCGTCGAAGAGGACCTCGATCTGGTCGGCCTCGCTCTCGAAAGTCTGTGTCGTCTTCACCGTGTTGCGCAGCAGACGGGCGACCTCGGGGACCACGTCCTCGTAGACCGCAGACACCTGGCCGAGCTGGTCCAGGCTCTCCACGAACGCCGGGATCTCTGGGTTGAGCTTGCCCAGGTAGGAGTTGAACGTCTCCAGACCTTCTCCGAGCTTGTCGCCCCGACCCTCGAGAGCGGTCGCGATCGCGTTGAGCGTGACGTTCAGGTCGCCGGGCCTCACGGCGCGCAGCAGGGGGAAGAGGTCGTTGAGGACCTCCTCGACCTCGACGGCGACCTCGGCCTGCTTGATGACGGCGCCCACCTCGATGGGCTCGGCACCGGTCGCCTCACCGTCGGGCACCACGAGCGAGACGTACTTCTCACCGAACAGCGTCTTGGGCAGGATCCGACCGGTGACGTCGGCCGGCACCGAGTCGCGCATGTCCGGGAACAGTCCGAGGGTGAGCTTGGCACCGTCACCGTCGGTGACGGTCTCGAGCACCTCCCCCACGATGACGCCGCGGACCTTCACGTCGGCGCGCGCCGGCAGGGACAGTCCGATCTTCGACGACTGCAGGGTGACTTCGTCGTACGCGGTGAACTTCTTGGTGAACACCGCGTAGGTCAGGTACACGAACATCACGCAGAGCGCGAGGAACGTCACGCCGAAGACGCGTGCCTTGAGGGTGGCTCCGAGCTTGGGCACGTCTCTCACCCCGCCAGTCGCACGGTCGTGGTGGTGCCCCAGATGGCCATCGACAGCAGCAGGTCGATGACGTTGATGGCGACGATCGAGGTCCGGACGGCCCGGCCGACCGCCACACCCACGCCGGCGGGGCCGCCTGACGCGGTGTAGCCGTGGTAGCAGTGGATGAGGATGATGACGATGGCGAAGACCAGCACCTTGCCGAACGACCAGAGGACGTCACCTGGTGGCAGGAACAGCTCGAAGTAGTGGTCGTAGGTGCCGGCGCTCTGGCCGAAGAACTGGGTGACGGTGAGCCGGGTCGCGAAGTACGACGACATGAGGCCGACGACGTAGAGCGGGACGACCGCGATGAGGCCCGCGATGATGCGTGTGGTGACCAGGAACGGCAACGAGGGGATGGCCATCACCTCCAGGGCGTCGACCTCCTCCGAGATCCGCATGGCACCGAGCTGCGCGGTGAACCCGCAGCCCACCGTCGCGGCCAGCGCGATGCCCGTCACGAGCGGGGCGATCTCGCGGGTGTTGAAGTAGGCGGACACGAACCCGGTGAAGGCAGAGGTGCCGATCTGGTTCAGCGCGGCGTAGCCCTGCAGGCCGACCTCGGTGCCGGTGAAGAACGCCAGCATCGTGATGACGCCGACCGTGCCGCCGATGACGGCCAGCGATCCGGAGCCGAGGGTGACCTCGGCCAGGAGCCGGAGGATCTCCTTCTTGTAGCGGCGTACCGCACGCGGCATCCACGCCACCGCGGTGACGTAGAACTTCAGCTGCTCGCCGAGCGTGTCGAGACTCTTGAGCGGCTTCTGGGCGATCGTCTTGACGTCTGCCATGTCGAGCGCCCCTAACCTGTCTTGGGTGGAACGAGCTGGAAGTAGATGGCGCTCATCACGAAGTTGACGACGAACAGCAAGATGAACGTGATGACCACGGACTCGTTCACCGCGTCACCGACGCCCTTCGGGCCGCCGGCGGCGTTCATGCCCTTGTAGGCGGCGACGATGGCCGCGATGAGGCCGAAGATCAGCGCTTTGGCCATGCCCTGCCACAGATCCGGGAGCTGGGCGAGCGCGGTGAAGCTCGCCAGGTATGACCCTGGTGTGCCGTCCTGGAGGACCACGTTGAAGACGTAGCCGCCCATCACCCCGACGACGCTGACGAGTCCGTTGAGGAAGACCGCGACCATCATGCACGCCAGCACGCGCGGCACGACGAGGCGCTGGATGGGGTCGATGCCGAGCACCATCATCGCGTCGAGCTCTTCGCGGATCTTGCGCGCACCGAGGTCGGCTGCGATCGCCGAGCCACCGGCGCCGGCGATCAGCAGCGACGTCGCGATGGGACCGGCTTCCCGGACCACCGCCAGCACCGACGCCGAGCCGGTGAAGGACTGCGCGCCGAACTGCTTGATGAGGCCGCCGACCTGCAGCGCGATGACGGCGCCGAAGGGGATGGCGACCAGGGCCGTGGGGATGATCGTGACCGAGGCGATGAACCAGGCCTGCTGCAGGAACTCACGCAGCTGGAAAGGTCGCCGGAAGAGGCCCTTGCCGACGTCGAGGCCGAAGGCGAACAGGCCGCCTGCGGTGCCGATGGGGCGCAGTACGCGCGCCGATGTCACGGATGCCATGGATCAGAGTGCTCCGAAAGCGCTGTCCTCGAAGGACCCCGGCGGCGGCTCGATGCCGTTCGCCTTGCACCAGTCACCCGGGGGACGCTGACTGCGGCGGGGCTTGCCGTTCGTCGGCTCGATCTGCAACGGGATCGGCGGGAGCGGCGGCAGCTCCTGGTCCTTCTCGGCCTCCAGCTCGTCGGCGTCCTTCTCCTCGGACATGCCGATGGGTCCGACGCGCTGGGCGTTGAGGAACTGGCGGACGACCGGCTCCTCCGACGACAGCAGCATCTCGCGGGGCCCGAACATGGCCAGGTGCTTGTGGTAGAGCAGGCCGATGTTGTCGGGCACCGTGCGAGCGGTGTTGATGTCGTGGGTGACGATGAGGAACGTCGCGTCGATCTGCGCGTTCAGGTCGACGATGAGCTGGTTCAGGAACGCCGTGCGGACGGGGTCGAGGCCCGAGTCGGGCTCGTCGAAGAGCACGATCTCGGGGTCGAGCACCAGCGCGCGAGCCAGACCGGCGCGCTTACGCATACCACCGGAGATCTCACCGGGGAGCTTCTGCTCCGCACCGACGAGGCCGACCAGGTCCATCTTCTCCATGACCAGCTTCGAGATCTCGGACTCGCTCTTCTTCGTGTGCTCGCGCAACGGGAACGCGACGTTGTCGAAGAGTGTCATGGAGCCGAACATGGCGCCGTCCTGGAACAGCACGCCGAACAGCTTGCGGACCTCGTAGAGGTCCTTCTCGGAGCAGCTGGCGATGTCGAGGCCCTCGATCATGATGCTGCCGTTGTCAGGCTTGAGCAGCCCGATGAGGGTCTTCAGGAACACCGACTTGCCGGTTCCTGAGGGGCCCAGCATGACGCAGATCTCGCCGGCCGGGATGGTCAGGGTGACATCACCCCAGATCAGATCCTTGCCGAAGGACTTGGTGAGGTGCTCGACCTGGATCTCGACGCCCACGCGGCTCTCCCTCTCCTGACTCAGCTTGCTGGCTTCCGCCCGCCGTCATCGTGCCATGGTGCCATGGTGACGACGGTCACGGTGACGCCGGGGTACCAACGAGTAACTCTGCCGCACGTTACGGCCCCGACCCCCCGAAATGTAAGCCACATCACCACACGTGTCAGACGATCGCACCAGGTCGGAGACACACGTTCCGCGAGGAGAGGCGCCCGGGCGGTCCGCCGCACTCCAGAACTGACAACACGAGCGGGCGCCGCCACCTGGAGGTGGCAGCGCCCGCTCGTGCGGTGTGCTGCGTGAGCCGGTAGGGCCCGCGCTGACCCCGGGCCTCAGGCCCGGGTCGGAGTCACTTGACCGTGACGGAGGCGCCGGCAGCTGCGAGCTGCTCCTTGGCCTTCTCCGCGGCCTCCTTGGAGACCTTCTCCAGGATCGCCTTCGGAGCGGCCTCGACCAGCTCCTTGGCCTCCTTCAGCCCGAGGCTGGTGAGCGCACGGACCTCCTTGATGACGTTGATCTTCTTCTCGCCGGCAGCCTCGAGAACGACGTCGAACTCGTCCTGCTCGACAGCCTCCTCGGCGCCGGCTCCGCCGGCGGCCGGGGCGGCAGCGACAGCGGCCGGGGCGGCAGCGGTCACGCCGAAGGTGTCCTCGAACTGCTTCACGAACTCGCTGAGCTCCAGGAGGGTCATCTCCTTGAAAGCGTCGAGCAGCTCGTCGGTGCTGAGCTTCGCCATGGTGGCGTTCCTTTCCGTTGCGTTCAGGTTCTGTGGTCAGGCCGGGGACCCGGTCGGACCGGTGGGTGGTGGGTCAGGCCTCGGTCGAGGCGGCGGCCTCGTCGTCGGCGGGCGCCTCGGCGGAGGCGGGCTCCTCCGAAGAGGGCTCCTCCGAAGAGGGCTCCTCCGAGAGGGCCGGGCGGAATCCTCCGCGACGGCAGCCGGCTCGCCGGCACCACCCTGGAGGATCGAGGGGTCCTGCTCGGCCTTCTGCTGCAGAGCCGCCGCGACACGGGCGGTCTGCGCCAGGGGCGCCTGGAACAGCGCGGCAGCCTGGCTGAGCGACGCGAGCATGCCGCCCGCGAGCTTGGCCAGAAGGACCTCGCGCGACTCGAGGTCAGCGATCTTGCTGATCTCGGAGACGTCGAGCGTCTTGCCGTCCAGATATCCGCCCTTGATGATCAGGGCGGGGTTGGCCTTGGCGAAGTCACGCAGGCCCTTGGCCGCCTCGACCACGTCGCCGTTGATGAAGGCGATGGCGGTCGGGCCGGTGAGCAGGTCGTCGAACCCGGCGACCCCGGCCTCCTTGGCGGCGATCTGGGTGAGCGTGTTCTTCACCACGGCGTAATGAGCGTTCTCGCCGAGCGTGCTGCGAAGGTCCTGCAGCTGCTTGACGGTCAGCCCGCGGTACTCGGTCAGCACCGCGCCGGTCGACTCCTGGAACGAATCCACGAGCTCCGCGACGGCGGCTGCCTTGTCTGGCCGCGCCATGGGTCTCCTTCCGCGTTACGGTTCACGGACCAGAGACGGACTCCCACCCGGCTCGTCGAACAGCAACCGGAAGAGACGACGAACGCCCCGGCACAGGAGGCACGGGGCGTGGATCTCCGCGAGGCGGAGCACTCGGTGACACCTGCGCTGGTCGCCCGCGTCGCGGGGCCTTCGACCGGCACACCCGGGAACGGGCGCGCCGACAACCGGCGGTCTCTGGTACAGCCTCCAGCGTACGTGCGGCGGACCCCAGCGCCAAATCGGGCGGCAAACCCTGCTCCGGCCACCTCTGCTTCTGATTCCATGGACCCGTGGACGAACCGGTGGACCTCCAGCTCCAGTCCCTCAGCGAGACACTCGAGCAGGCCGACCGCCGGGTGCGCGGCGGAGGGGACGCACCCGAGCGGGTCTGGCCCACCGGCTTCGACGTCCTCGACGCCAACCTGCACGGCGGGTTCCGCAGCGGCGAGCTCGTGCTGCTCGGCGGCCCGCAAGGCATGGGCAAGACCACCTGGGCCCTCCAGGTCGCCCGCAACGTCGCCCGGCAGGGGCGCCCCGTCGTGTACTTCTGCTACGAGCACGACCAGGCCGCGCTGCTCGTCAGGCTGGTGGCCCTCGAGGCCGGCCTCATCGGTGGCATCGAGGCCCCGAGCGTGAGCCAGGTGCGCGGCATCTTCGAGACCACCGACGGCCTCGGCCTCCCCCTGGGTGAACGGCTGGCCGCAACCACGGGTGGCGAGGAGGCTCTCGAGGTCGTCCGCGAGTACGCCGACCGGCTCCACCTCCACCGCTCGTCGGGCGGACGCACCACCATCGACGTCATCGAGCGCACCATCCTCGAGACCGCCGAGGAGCACGGTGCCGCTCCCCTGGTCGTCGTCGACTACCTCCAGAAGGTGCCGGTCCCGGGGGACGGCCTCCGCGAGGACGAGCGCATCACGCGCGTGGTGGAGTGGCTCAAGGACCTCACCCTCGATCTCGACCTGCCGGCGCTGTGCGTCGTCGCCTCCGACAAGGAGGGCATCGCCTCGGGCAAGCGGATGAGGGTCAATCACATCCGCGGCTCCTCGGCCCTGGCCTACGAGGCCGACACGGTGCTCATGCTCAACAACAAGTTCGACGTCGTCGCCCGCCACCACCTCGTCTACGACAGCGGCAACGTCGAGCGCTTCCGGCACTGGGCGGTGCTCACCGTCGAGAAGAACCGCAGCGGACTGACCGGGGTCGACATGGAGTTCGCCAAGCGCTTCGAGCAGTCGCGCTTCGAGACCCACGGGCAGCTGGTCCGCGAGAAGCTCGTCGACGAGCGCGTCTTCATCGAGTAAGAGGTCGCGGTGCCGGGCGTGCCCGGACGCGAGAAGGCCCCAGGGCGGACCCTGGGGCCTTCGTGCGCGTCGCGAGGGAGCTCAGCCCTCGTCGGTCTCGCTGATGTTGCGGGTGCGGTTGGGGTCCACCGGGATGCCGGGGCCCATGGTGGTGGAGACCGTGACCTTGCGGATGTAGCGGCCCTTGGAGCTGGCCGGCTTGAGACGCAGCACCTCGTCGAGGGCGGCGGCGTAGTTCTCCGCGAGCTGGGTCTCGGAGAACGACGCCTTGCCGACGATGAAGTGCAGGTTGGCGTGTCGGTCCACGCGGAACTCGATCTTGCCGCCCTTGATGTCGTTGACGGCCTTGGCCACGTCCATGGTGACCGTGCCGGTCTTGGGGTTCGGCATGAGGCCGCGCGGGCCGAGCACCTTGCCGAGCCGGGCCAGCTTGCCCATCATGTCGGGGGTCGCGACCGCGGCGTCGAAGTCGAGCCAGCCGCCCTGGACCTTCTCGATCATGTCGTCGCCACCGACGAAGTCGGCGCCGGCCTCGCGGGCGGCCTCGGCCTTGTCGCCGTTGGCGAAGACCACGACGCGGGCGGTCTTGCCGGTGCCGTGCGGCAGGTTCACGGTGCCGCGCACCATCTGGTCGGCCTTGCGGGGGTCGACACCGAGGCGCATGGCGACGTCGACGGTCTCGTCGAACTTCTTCCTGCTGGTCGACTTGGCCATCTTGATGGCGGTCAGCGGGGTGTACAGCTGGTCGGCGTCGACGGCCGTGGCGGCCTCGCGGTAGGTCTTGCTGCGCTGCATGGTCTGGTTCCTCTCACCAGGTCGTGGTCCTCGGCCGCAGAGCGGGCCTGCCACTGGTTTCCGCCCGGCGCAGGATCGCGCCGGGGTCGTTCAGTCGTGCGGGTCGAACAGGTCCTTCGGGTCGTGCGCGTGACCGGGTCGGTCACTTCTCGACGGTCACACCCATGGAACGGGCGGTGCCCTCGACGATCTTCATCGCGGCGTCGATGTCGCGCGCGTTGAGGTCGGGCATCTTGCCCTCGGCGATCTCGCGCACCTGGTCCTTGGTCAGCTTGCCGACCTTCTCCTTGTGCGGGACGCCCGAGCCCTTCGACAGGCCCGCGGCCTTCTTGATGAGCTCGGCGGCCGGCGGGGTCTTGGTGACGAAGGTGAAGCTGCGGTCCTCGTAGACGGTGATCTCGACGGGGATGACCTGGCCGCGCTGCTGCTCGGTGGCGGCGTTGTAGGCCTTGCAGAACTCCATGATGTTGACGCCGTGGGGACCGAGCGCGGTGCCGACGGGCGGCGCGGGGGTGGCTGCGCCGGCGTTGAGCTGCACCTTGACGAGCGCAGCGATCTTCTTCTTCTTCGGAGGCATTGCTTTCTTCTCTCTCTCGTGGTCATTGCGGGGGTGGTTCCCCTGCCACTACCTACAGGTGCTTCGTGAGGGACGTGCTGGGTGCTCTCAGACCTTCTGGATCTGGCTGAAGCTCAGCTCGACCGGGGTCTCGCGGCCGAAGATCTCGACCAGTGCCTTGACCCGCTGCGACTCGGCGTTGATCTCGGTGATGGTGGCGTGCAGCGTCGCGAACGGGCCGTCGACCACCATGACGGAGTCGGAGACGTCGAAGTCGGCGACCTCGACCTTCTTCTTGGCCGGCGCCTGGCCGGAGCCACCGCTGCTGGCGGCCGCCTCGGACTGCTCGGCGGCAGCCACGACGGCCGGGGCGAGCATCTTCTCGACCTCGTCGAGGCTCAGGGGCACCGGCTGCTGGCTGTGGCCCACGAACCCGGTCACCGACGGGGTGTGACGCACCGCGGACCAGGACTCGTCGGTGAGGTCCATGCGCACCAGGACGTAGCCGGGGAGGACGGTGCGGCGGACCAGCTTGCGCTGGCCGTTCTTGATCTCCGCGACCTCCTCGGTGGGGACGACCACCTCGTGGATGAAGTCCTCCATGTTGAGCGACGTGATGCGGCTCTCCAAGTTGGCCTTCACCCGGTTCTCCATGCCGGAGTAGGTGTGCACGACGAACCAGTCGCCGAACTTGTTGCGCAGCGTCTCGCGGAACTCCTCGAGCGGGTCCACCACGACGTCCTCGACGTCCTCGTCGACCGCGACGGCGGCGTTCTCGTCCAGCTCGCCCTCGAACGTGGGGGGTGCGTCGACGAGGTCCGCGGCGCTGGCGGCGAGGCCGCCCTCACCCTCGGCAGCCAGGTCGGCGGGGTCGTCGTCGGCGTCGTCGGCCTCCGTGGCCGGGGCGTCGGCGAGGATGTCCTCGGCGACCTCCTCCGCACTCACGCCGGCGGGGTCGGCCTCGGCCTCGGTGACGGCGTCGACCTCCTCGATGACGCCGTCGGCCGAGTCATCGACCAGGCCGTCGGGCCGGTCGCTGACTGCCTCGGGCTGTTCGTCGTACGGCTGCGACACGGTTGTCAGTCACCTTCATTCGATCGGGATCGGGCCGGTGGCCCGTCGTTTGCTGCTCTGCCGAGGCGGCGGTACGCCGACCCGACGTCACCTAGGCGAACAGGCTGAACGCCAGCTTGCCGAAGCCCAGGTCGAGCAGGGAGACCAGCGTCATGACCACGATCACGAACACGAGGACCACCCAGAAGTAGGTGATCAGCTGCGGACGCGTCGGCCAGACGACCTTGCGGAGCTCGGCCACGACCTGACGCAGGAAGAGGGAGAGACGCGTGATCGGGTTGCCGCGACGTTCCTGCTGCGACACGGACTGGTCCGTCACCGCTCATCACGCCCTCTCGTTCAGTTCTCTACGTCGGTGGTCGGTCTGGTTCAGCAGGGCACGAGGGACTTGAACCCCCAACCTTCGGTTTTGGAGACCGATGCTCTGCCAGTTGAGCTAGTGCCCTCCGGTGGAGCACCACTGACGTCGCAGGGCCTCGCCGCTTGAGGTGAGGGCATGACGATCAAGGGTGTGAGCCACCAGGGATGGAGTCTACGGTGAAGCCCGCAGCGAAGTCGAACCGAGCGCGACCACTCGGCGAACCGCCCTGCACGCACCACGGTACGGGTGGAACGATGGGCCCATGACTGACGACTCCGCCGCCCCCACCCGCGCCCGCATCTCCGCCCGCGTCGGCGGCATCGCCGAGTCGGCCACGCTGGCGGTCGACGCCAAGGCCAAGGCGCTGAAGGCCGAGGGCCGGCCGGTCATCGGCTTCGGTGCCGGCGAGCCCGACTTCCCGACGCCCTCCTCCATCGTCGACGCGGCGGCGGCGGCCTGCTCGGAGCCGGCCAACCACCGCTACACGCCGGCCGGTGGGCTCCCGGACCTGAAGAAGGCGATCGTCGCCAAGACCGCTCGTGACTCGGGCTACGAGGTCGAGGCGGCGCAGGTGCTCGTGACCAACGGTGGCAAGCAGGCCGTCTACGAGGCATTCGCCACCCTGCTCGACCCCGGCGACGAGGTCATCCTCCCCGCGCCCTACTGGACGACGTACCCCGAGGCGATCCGGTTGGCCGGCGGCTGCCCCGTCGAGGTGCTCGCCGACGAGACCCAGGACTACCTGGTCACCGTCGAGCAGCTCGAGGGCGCTCGCACCGAGCGGACGAAGGTGCTGCTCTTCTGCTCCCCGTCGAACCCGACCGGGTCGGTCCACCCCCGCGACCAGGTGGAGGCGATCGGGCGCTGGGCGCTCGAGCACGGCATCTGGGTCGTCACCGACGAGATCTACGAGCACCTGACCTACGACGGCGTGCGCGCGGAGTCGATGCCGGTGGTGGTGCCCGAGCTCGCCGACACCTGCGTGGTCCTCAACGGTGTCGCGAAGACCTACGCCATGACCGGGTGGCGGGTGGGCTGGCTGATCGGCCCGAAGGACGTCGTGAAGGCCGCGACCAACCTGCAGTCGCACGCGACCTCGAACGTCGCCAACGTCTCCCAGCGGGCCGCGATCGCCGCGCTCGAGAGTGACCTCACCGCGGTCGACGAGATGAAGGTGGCCTTCGACCGGCGCCGTCGTCGGATCGTCGAGATGCTCAACGACATCGACGGCGTGCTGTGCCCGGAGCCCAAGGGCGCGTTCTACGTCTACCCCTCGGTCAAGGGCCTGCTGGGGCGGGACGTGGGTGGCCGGACCGCCGGCACCACCACCGAGCTCGCCGAGATCATCCTGGAGCAGGCCGAGGTCGCGGTCGTGCCCGGCGAGGCCTTCGGGTCCCCCGGCTACCTCCGCCTGTCCTACGCGCTGGGCGACGACGACCTCGTCGAGGGTGTCAGCCGCCTGCAGAAGCTCTTCGGCTGAGCGGCGGGGGTCCGTGGCCCCGGCGCAACGGCGAGACCTGACGACGCTTCCGAAGGCCCACCTGCACCTGCACTTCACCGGATCCATGCGTCACGGGACGCTGGTGGAGCTCGCGGCCCGGGACGGGGTGCTGCTGCCGGACGCGCTGGTGGAGGACTGGCCGCCGCAGCTCTCGGCCGCCGACGAGAAGGGGTGGTTCCGCTTCCAGCGGCTCTACGACGTCGCCCGCTCGGTGCTGCGGACCGAGGACGACGTGCGCCGTCTGGTGACCGAGGCGGCCGAGGACGACGCGCGTGACGGCGGACGCTGGCTCGAGCTCCAGGTCGACCCCAGCGGCTACGCCGCGAAGTTCGGCGGCATCACGGCGATGACCGAGCTGGTGCTGGACGCCGCCCGCGACGCCGCCGTCACCACCGGGGTGGGGATCGGGATCGTGGTCGCGGCCAACCGCACGCGCCACCCGCTCGACGCCCGGACCCTGGCCCGGTTGGCGTCGCAGTACGTCGACGACGGGGTCGTGGGCTTCGGGCTGTCGAACGACGAGCGACGGGGGGACACCCGGGAGTTCGCCCGGGCCTTCCGCATCGCCCGCGACGCCGGGCTGCGCGCGTTCCCCCACGCCGGCGAGCTCGCGGGGCCGGCCAACATCCGGGTCGCGGTGGACGAGCTCGGCGCCGACCGGCTCGGGCACGGCGTACGGGCGGCCGAGGAGCCCGCTCTGCTCGACGACCTGGTGCGGCGCGGCGTCGCGCTCGAGGTGTGCCCGACGTCCAACGTCTCGCTGGGTGTCTACTCCGACCTCACCTCCGTGCCGCTGCCGACCCTGCTGGACGCGGGCGCGACGGTGGCGCTGGGGGCCGACGACCCGTTGCTGTTCGGCTCCCGACTCGTGGGTCAGTACGCCGCGATGCGGGCCGCGCACGACCTCGACGACGCCACCCTCGCCGAGCTGGCTCGGATGTCGGTTCGCGCCTCCTGCGCCCCGGACTCGCTCCGGACCGAGCTCCTCGCCGCCATCGACGCCTGGCTCACCTGACCCTCATCAACCCCGCGAGTCGGCGTGTCGTGTCGTCCGAGTCGGCGTGTCGTGCGTCGATCAGCCGCGTCGGTTGCGCACGACACGCCGACTCGCGCCGCACGACACGCCGACTCGCGCCGCACGACACGCCGACTCGCGAGAGAAGGGGACGGGGTGAGGGGTCAGAGGGCGCAGCCGACGAGGACGGGCTCGTTCTCGAGGGTGACGCCGAAGCGGGAGCGGACGCCGTCGCGGACCTCGCGGGCCAGCGCGAGCAGCTGCTCGGTGGTGCCGTCGCCGCGGTTGGTCAGGGCCAGCGGGTGCTTGGTGGACAGCGACACCCCGGTGGCACGGTCGAGGCCGTGGCCCGTGCCGAAGCCGGCGTGGTCGATGAGCCAGGCGGCACTGGTCTTGACCCGACCGTCCGGCTGCTGCCACGCCGGAGCACCCTCCGGCACCGCATCGACGGCCAGCACCGGGTTGGTGAAGAACGAGCCGGCCGACCAGGTGTCGTGGTCCGCGGCGTCGAGCAGCATGCCCTTGGAGGACCGCAGCCCGCGGACCGCGGTCACCACGTCCGACCGCGGGGGCACGCTCCCCCACCTGGACGCCCAGCGTGCGCGCGAGCTCGGCGTACCGGACGGGGGCGCCGAGGTCGCCGAGGCGGAGCTGGAAGGTCACCGAGAGCACGACGAACCGGCCGGGCTCCCTCTTGAAGCGGCTGGTGCGGTAGCCGAACCCGCAGTCGCCCGGGAACATCGTGCGAACCGCCCCCTCGCGGCGGTCCCAGACCCGCACCCGTGCGATCGTGTCAGCCACTTCCTGGCCGTAGGCACCGACGTTCTGGATCGGGGTGGCCCCGACCCTGCCGGGAATGCCGGTCATGGCCTCGATGCCGACCCAGCCCTCGGCCACTGCCCGGTCGACCAGGTCGTCCCACAGCTCGCCGGCCCGGACGGTCACGAACGCTCCGCCGCACATGTCGCCCTCGACCTCGACGCCGCGGGTCGCGACCTCCAGGACGGTGCCGTCGAAGCCGGCGTCGGCGACCACCAGGTTGCTGCCGCCTCCGAGGACCAGCAGCTGATCGACGGTGCCTCCGGCGCCTCCGGTGCCTCCGGTGCCTCCGGTGCCTCCGGTGCCTCCGGTGCCTCCGGTGCCGCCGGTGTCAGCGGCGCGGACGGCGTCGATGAGGCCCGCCTCGTCGGTCGCACGCACCCACGCCCGGGCGGGACCGCCCAGGCGCAAGGTCGTGTGGTCGGACAGCCGGTGCCCCTGGTGGGGGGCGGCCGAGCTCTCAGCCGCTCCCACCGGAGCGGGGTCAGCCACCGGCCGGGACCCGCAGGACCGCCCTCGGCATGCCGAGGACCTTTTCCTCACCGCAGCGGACGTCGAGCGCCACGTTGACCCGGTCGTCCTCGACGCCCGAGACGGTGCCGGAGACGCGGACGACGACACCCTCGTCGTCGTCGGGTACGACGACGGGCTTGGTGAACTTGCAGCCCACCTCGACGACCCGGCCCGGGCCGCCGGCCCAGGTGTCGAGAGCGCGGCCGACCAGCGCCATGGTGAACATGCCGTGGGCGATCACGCCCGGCAGACCGACCGACGTGGCCACCCGCTCGGACCAGTGGATCGGGTTCCGGTCGCCGCTGGCACCGGTGT
The DNA here is from genome assembly GCA_963790225.1 of uncultured Actinomycetota bacterium. Classification (GTDB taxonomy): domain Bacteria; phylum Actinomycetota; class Actinomycetes; order Propionibacteriales; family Nocardioidaceae; genus Marmoricola_A. Next base: position 15,757 of record CAWBNX010000006.1, read on the forward strand.
AGCGGACCAGGTCGGCGCGCGTGACGACGTACTCCTGAGCGGCGAGCTCGGCGCCCTTCTGGGCGCCCTGCAGGGCGCTCATCGGTGCACCAGCACGGCGCGGGCGGTGACGACCGGGGAGCCGTCGGCGTCGGTGATCTCGCTGCGGGTGCCGATGATGTCGGCGCCGCCGATCTGGCGCAGGGAGTCGACGGTGAGCTCGGCGCTCAGCCGGTCGCCGGCGACGACCGGGCGGTGGTAGCTGAAGCGCTGCTCCCCGTGGATCACGTGGTGCAACGAGATGCCCACCGAGGGGTCCTCCATCAGGTCGGTCATCGCGCGGAAGGCGACCACGATGGGGAAGGTCACCGGCGCGGGACCGCCCTCCCACGTGCCGCCGGTGGCGGCGGCGAACTCGGCGATCCGCTCCTCGGTGACCAGGTAGGGATCGGTGGGCGGGAACGTCCGCCCCGCCAGTGACTCGTCGACTGCCATGCACCGACGCTACCGAACACGCCGAGGATGCACGAAGCGGCGCCGCCTCGATGAGGCGGCGCCGCTTCGCGCGTCGGTCGTGGGTCCCGCGGTCAGCGGGTCTCCTTGTGGGAGGTGTGGGTGCGGCAGCGCGGGCAGAACTTCTTCATGTCCAAGACGATCCGGGTCGTTGCGCCGGTTCTTCTTGGTGATGTAGTTGCGCTCCTTGCACTCCGCGCACGCCAAGGTGATCTTGGGGCGGACGTCACTGCTCTTGCTGGCCACGATGTGCCTCTTCTTCTGGTCGCCGGTCTGCTTCCAGTCTGCCGCACCACGCCAGGCCCTCCAAATGAAGCGGCGGCGCTGCGATCCGACTGCGTGTGGTCGAGTAGCGGGGGCGGGACTCGAACCCGCGACACCACGATTATGAGCCGTGTGCTCTAACCACCTGAGCTACCCCGCCACAGGGTCGGGGTCCCACAGCGCAGCCTCGCGCCGTGGGCTCCTCTCCCAGAGCCCCTTTACGGAATCGAACCGTAGACCTTCTCCTTACCATGGAGACGCTCTGCCGACTGAGCTAAAGGGGCAAGCCGGGAGAGAGCATACACACGCGCGGGGCCGGTCATGAAATCGGACGGAACGGGCCCCTACCGGCGCACGAGCAGGTGTGACGCACGCCTCGCGCCCACCTCGGGCCAGGACTTCGGCAGGTCGCACCCGGGTGGACTGCCGGTCTTGTCCCCTCTACCACGCACTCACCACCGCCCGCAGCAGTACGGCCTTTATTCCCTGGCGGCCCGGGACCTCCGGACTCCATGATGGTGCTGACCGCGGGGCGGCCGCGGCACGACGTCAAGGGGAATGTCATGCGAGGTGCATATCGAGTCCTGGCCAACCTGATCGCGCTGCTCGTGGTGGTCCAGGCGGCGGCCATCGCCTACGCGGTCGCAGGCCTGGGCATCTGGGTCGAGGAGGGTGGCGTGCTGGACAAGGCAGCGATGGAGAGCGACGAAGTGCCCTTCGACGAGGTCGTGGGCTTCATGGTCCACGGGATGAACGGCATGATGCTCATCCCGCTCGTCGCCCTGTCCCTCCTCGTCGTGTCCTTCTTCGCCAAGGTCCCGGGAGGGATCGCCGCGGCCGGCGGCCTTCTCGCGCTGATCGTGCTGCAGGTCGCCCTGGGGATCTTCGGGCACGAGATCGCGATCTCCGGCCTGCTGCACGGGATCAACGCGCTGATCATCTTCGCAGGCGCCATCCACGCCGGGAGGCTGCCGGGCAAGGCGACCACGGTCGAGCAGACCCACGCCGGCGCCGGCGCGCGTCTGAACCCGCGAACGACCGCGGAGGTACGTCGACCATGACCCGTCGGCGGATCTCCGCGGTCGTCGCTGTCCTGGCCACGGTGGCGATCGTCGCCCCGCTGGCCTGGATGTGGTGGGACAGCCGCATGCCCGAGGCCTACAACGTCATGGACATGGGGTACGCCGACTACGGCGGCGGTCCGCGCCCGGCGAGTGGACCGGTCGGCGGGCACGGGGCCGGCCACGGCTCCCACGGGGGCACGACCGGGCGCCGGAGGTCACGCGTCGACGGACCTCCGCGGCGACCCGGAGGGGACGCCCGACGTGAGTGTCGAGCTGGTCGCGGCCGCCGGCACCCTCACCCTGCCCTCGGGCCGGGCGGTCGACGGGTTCACCGTCAACGGCACGAGCCCCGGCCCGGTGGTGGAGGCCACCGAGGGCGACCTCGTCGAGGTCCGCTTCCGCAACGAGTCGGTGGCCGACGGCGCGACGCTGCACTGGCACGGGGTCGACGTCCCGAACGGGGAGGACGGGGTCGCGGGGGTCACCCAGGACGCGGTGATGCCGGGCGAGGAGTTCGTCTACCGCTTCGTCGCCGAGGACCCCGGGACCTACTGGTACCACTCCCACCAGGTCTCGCACGAGCAGGTCGTCAAGGGTCTGCTCGGCGCGTTCGTGGTGCAGCCGCGCGACGGCATCGACCAGGACGTCGAGGCGGTCGCGGTCACGCACACCTTCGGCGTCCGCACCCTCAACGGGCAGGAGGGCGAGGTGCCCGTCGAGGCCGACGCCGGCCAGACCGTCCGGCTGCGCGTCGTCAACACCGACAACGCACTGGTCGAGCTGTGGGCCGATGCGCCCTACCGGGTGCTGGCCGTCGACGGCTTCGACCTCGTCGGCCCGACGCCGGTCGAGGACCAGGCGCTGACGCTCACGGCGGGTGCGCGGGCCGACCTCGAGGTCACCGTTCCTGACACCGGGGCGGTCCGCGTGCAGGTCGGTGGGGCCACGTCCCTGGTCGTGGGACCGGACGGGGTCGACGTACCGGAGGAGCCGGCGCAGCCCGAGACCGAGCTCGACCTGCTCTCCTACGGCACCCCCGCCGACCTGCCCTTCGACGTGGCCGGGGCCGACCGGCGCTTCGACTACGCCATCGGGCGGCGCCCGGGTTTCGTCAACGGCCGACCCGGCGTGTGGTGGTCGATCAACGGGCGACTCTTCCCCGACGTGCCGATGTTCGTGGTCGAGGAGCGCGACGTCGTGGTCTTCCGTATCGAGAACGACAGCGGCGAGTCCCACCCGATGCACCTGCACGGCCACCACGCGGTGGTGCTGAGCCGCAACGGCGAGCCCGCGACCGGCAGCCCGTGGTGGGTGGACTCGCTCGAGGTGGCCAGCGGCGACGAGTACGAGATCGCCTTCCGTGCCGACAACCCCGGCGTCTGGATGGACCACTGCCACAACCTCCCGCACGCCAAGGAGGGCCTGGTCGCGCACCTGATGTACGCCGGGGTGACGACGCCCTACGAGATCGGGTCGGGGACCGGCAACACCCCGGAGTAGCGCCACGAGCCGGCCGACTTCTGGTCACCGTCCCGCAGCGCGTCCCGCTCCTGGTCACCGCCCCGCACTCGTGAGCGGAGTTTCCTGCAGCCGGTGACCAGGAACGCCTGGGCCGGCAGCGAGTGACCAGAACCAGACGCGTCCCGGCGGTCGGGAGCGCATCCGCGCCCGCTCGGCCGCGGAACATAGCGACGAGGACCCCGGTTACAATGGTTGACGATTCAACCTCAAGGAGTGGGCACCATGCAGTTCGGCATCTTCAGCGTCGGCGACGTCACCACCGACCCGACCACGGGTCGGACCCCGACCGAGCACGAGCGCATCAAGGCCACCGTGGCGATCGCGACGAAGGCCGAGGAGGTCGGGCTCGACGTCTTCGCCACCGGCGAGCACCACAACCCGCCCTTCATCTCCTCGGGCCCGACCACGACGCTGGCCTTCATCGCGGCGCAGACCGAGCGGATCATCCTCTCGACCTCGACCACGCTGATCACCACGACCGATCCGGTCCTCATCGCCGAGGACTACGCCAAGCTGCAGCACCTCTCCGACGGCCGCGTCGACCTGATGATGGGCCGCGGCAACACCGGCCCGGTCTACCCCTGGTTCGGCAAGGACATCCGCGACGGCATCCCGCTGGCCATCGAGAACTACCACCTCCTCCACCGGCTGTGGCGCGAGGAGGTCGTCGACTGGGAGGGTCGCTACCGGACCCCGCTCCAGGGCTACACCTCGACCCCCCGCCCGCTGGACGGCGTGCCCCCGTTCGTGTGGCACGGCTCGATCCGCTCACCCGAGATCGCCGAGCAGGCCGCCTACTACGGCGACGGGTTCTTCTCCAACCACATCTTCTGGCCGGCCGAGCACACCGCACGGATGGTCGAGCTCTACCGCCGCCGCTTCGAGCACTACGGCCACGGCTCCGCGGACCAGGCGATCGTCGGGATCGGCGGCCAGGTGTTCATGCGCCGCGACAGCCAGGCCGCGGTCGAGGAGTTCCGGCCCTACTTCGACAACGCCCCCGTCTACGGCCACGGCCCGTCGCTCGAGGACTTCACCGAGCAGACGCCGCTGACCGTGGGCTCGCCCCAACAGGTCATCGAGAGGACGCTCGGCTTCCGGGAGTACGTCGGCGACTACCAGCGGCAGCTGTTCCTGCTCGACCACGCCGGCCTGCCCCTGAAGACCGTCCTCGAGCAGCTCGACCTGCTCGGCGAGATCCTCCCCGACCTGCGCGCCGGGTTCGCCGAGGGACGGCCGGCGCACGTGCCGGACGCACCCACCCACTCCTCGCTGGTGGCCGCCGACGCGACCTCCTCGGCCGGCGCGGCGGTGGCGTCATGACGTTCACCGTCGCGGTCGTCTCGGCCGGCCTCTCCGACCCGTCCTCGACCCGCCTGCTGGCCGATCGGCTCAGCGGTGCGGTCACGGCACGGCTGCGGGCGGCCGGTCGCGACGTCCTGGTCGAGAACGTCGAGCTGCGTCCGCTCGCGCACGCGCTGGCCGACAACCTGCTGACCGGCTTCGCGCCGCCGGACCTCGCGGCCGCGCTCCGCACGGTCACCGAGGCCGACGCCGTCGTCGCCGTCACCCCCGTCTTCGCGGCGTCGTACTCCGGGTTGTTCAAGACCTTCTTCGACGTCGTGGAGAAGGAGGCGCTCCGTGGCGTGCCGATCCTGCTGGCGGCCACTGCCGGGAGCGCCCGACACTCCCTGGTGGTCGAGCACGCCCTGCGGCCGCTGTTCGCCTACCTGCAGGCCGTGGTCGTGCCCACCGGCGTCTTCGCCGCCACCGAGGACTTCGGCTCGGTCGCCGACAGCCGGCTCTCCGAGCGCGTCGACCGCGCCGCCGACGAGCTCGTCGCGCTGCTGGTCGGCGCCGGCAGCTCCCCGCGTGCAGCACAGCGGCGCACCGATCCCTTCGACGACGTCACGCCGTTCGAGGACCTGCTGCGCGGCGGCTCCTGAGACCAGCGGTCCGTAGGATCGCGGCATGGCTTTCGACCCCCGCGACAGCGGACCATTCGTGGAGCACCTCGGTCTGGAGATCACCGAGGCGAGCGGCGAGCGCGTCGCGGCGACCTGGACCGCCGGCGAGAAGCACCACCAGCCCTACGGCATCGTCCACGGCGGCGTGCACGCCAGCGTCGTGGAGACGCTGGGCAGCGTCGGCTCCGCCCTCTGGTACGGCGACGACGGCACGTGCGTGGGCGTCAGCAACTCCACCGACTTCTACCGCGCCGTGCGGCAGGGCGAGCTGACGTCGGTCGCCACCCCGATCCACCAGGGCCGCAGCCAGCAGGTGTGGCTGGTGGAGACCCACGACGCCACCGGGCGTCTGGTCTCGCGCGGCCAGCTGCGGGTGCAGAACCTCCCCGCCCGCTGACCCGGGAGCGCGCGACAACCCCCAGGACGCACGAGACCCCCGGCGGACGTCGTACGAACGGGTTGCCGGAGCAACCGGTCCGCGTGACGTCCGCCGAGGGTCCACGAGCTCGATCAGGCGGCGACCTTGCGGTCCGAGCGCGTCACCAGCGAGACGACCGGCGCGAGGACCGGGGTCTTCGTGGCGAAGTCGTTGGGCAGCGAGAGCCGGATGATCTTGGCCCACGCGGAGGCGACCTGCTTGGGCAGCGGGCCCGTGACGTAGGTCAGCTCGTAGCGGTCGAAGATGTCCTTCACCTTCGGCGCGATCTCCTGGTAGCGGTTGCTCGGGAGGTCCGGGAACAGGTGGTGCTCGATCTGGTACGACAGGTTGCCGGACATGATGTGCATCGCCCGGGAGCCGGAGATGTTGGCCGCACCGAGCATCTGGCGCACGTACCACTCGCCCTTGGTCTCGCCGATGATCGAGCGACGCTCGAAGGTCTCGACGCCCTCGGGGAAGTGGCCGCACATGATGACCGAGTGGGTCCACAGGTTGCGGACCAGGTTGGCGGTGAAGTTCGCCGCCAGCGTGGTCGGGGCCGACGGGCCGGACAGCAGCGGGTGCACCAGGTAGTCCTTGGTGAACTGGCGACGGATCTTGCCGCCGACCTGCTTGGCGCGAGCCTGGAACTCCGGCTTCTTCCAGCGACCCTTCTTCAGGTTCTTGCCCAGCTCGAGGTCGTAGGCGGCGATGCCGTACTCGAAGAAGCAGGCGTTGATGAGGTTCCACACCGGCTGGAGCACGTAGAAGGGCACCCAGCGCTGCTCCTCGTCGACGCGCATGATGCCGTAGCCGAGGTCGTTGTCCTTGCCGATCACGTTCGTGTAGGTGTGGTGCAGCTCGTTGTGCGAGTGCTTCCACTGCGCCGAGGGGGAGACGTTGTCCCACTCCCAGGTGGTCGAGTGGATCTTCGGGTCGCGCATCCAGTCCCACTGCCCGTGCATGATGTTGTGGCCGATCTCCATGTTGTCGAGGATCTTGGCCACGCTGAGGCCGACGGTGCCGGCGATCCACAGCGGCGGGAAGATCGAGCCGAGCAGCACGGCGCGCGAGCCGAGCTCGAGCTTGCGCTGTACGTCGATCACCTTGCGGATGTACGCCGCGTCGGACTCGCCGCGGTCGGCGATGACCTCGGCGCGGATCGCGTCGAGCTCCTATGCCGATCTGCTCGATGTCCTCGTCGCTCAGGTGGGCGATGGGGTTGTCGGACTTCTTCTGGATGGTGGTCATGGGATCTCCTCGGGGGTGATCGGTGGTGCCGGGGTGGTGGTGGTCAGTGGTCGATGCGGCAGGGGCCGGCCGCGGCGTTGATGCAGGTCTGGATGACGACGCCGTCGCCCTCGACGGCGCTGGTGATGTCGCCGCTGCGCAGGTCGCGGACGACCCCTTCGCGCAGCGGGAGCACGCAGCCGAAGCAGACGCCCATCCGGCACCCGCTCGGCATGAGCACGCCGGCCTCCTCGGCCTGCTCGAGGATCGGCTTGTCGCCGGTCGCCTCGAAGGACGTGCCGTTCTCGGTGAAGCTGACGGTGCCGCCCTCGCCGGTGACCAGCGTGGTCAGCCGGAACTGCTCGGTGAGCAGGGTCAGGTCGCGCTCGGTGTGGTGGGCCTCGAGCGCGTCGAGGAGGCCGCCCGGGCCGCAGGCCAGGGTGGTGCGCTCCTCGAGGTCGGGCACGAAGGTCGACAGGTCGGCGACGTCCAGCACGCCGTGCTCGTCGTCGTAGCGCGCGACGAGACGGATGAGGCCGGCCTCGTCGAGCTCGCGCAGGTTGGCGATGAAGATGGAGTCCGGCTCGGACGGCGCGACGTGGACCACGACGATGTCGTGGCGCTCGCTGCGCTCGAGGTGGACGGCGCCCTCGTCGCTGACCGGGAACAGGTTGCGGAGCATCCCGATCACCGGGGTGATGCCGGAGCCCGCGGTGACGAAGAGGAACTTGCCGCCCTCGGGGGGCAGCACGAACTCGCCGGCCGCCTGCTCGAGGTGGACGATCGTGCCGGCGCGGGCGTCGGTGCACCAGGTGGTGGCTCACCAGGCCGCCGGGCACGGCCTTGACCGTGACCGAGATGCGACCGTCGCGGCGCGGCCCGTGGGTCAGGGAGTAGGCGCGCCACTGGCGCACCCCGTCGACGTCGATGCCGATCCGCACGTACTGGCCGGGGACGTGTCCGGCCCAGTCGGCACCGGGCCGGATCACGATGGTGGCGGCGTCGGCGGTCTCGTGCTGGACCTCCTCGATCCGGCCCCGCAGGTCGGCGCCGGAGCGGAGCGGGTTGACCAGGTCGAGGTAGTCGGCGGGCAGCAGCGGGGTGGTGGCCGCCTCGGCGAAGCGCACCAGGCGGTCACCCAGGCGGGTGCCCAGGTGCCGGGGCCGGGCGCCTGGGACGGGCGTCGGGGCTGTCGTCGTCATGAGCTACCAGTCTCCTCGCCCCATGGTCTAAATTCATGACCACGAGGCGTGAATCGAATGCCTCGTTCTGTTCTCACCGAACAATAGACCTGCGTCAGGAGCTGCTCGTGGCCCAGAAACCCTCCAGCGGCGAGACCCCGGTCACGCTGGCCCTCGACGCTCGGGTCGCCACCGCGATGCGGGCGGACCTGCCGCGGGTGGCCCAGCAGGTCGTCGACGCCATCCGGGCCGAGGTGCCGAGCTATGCCGACCCCTTCTCCGGCGAGATGGGCCGCACCATCGAGAACGCCGTCACGCTCGCCCTCGGCGGGTTCCTCGACCTCGCCTCGAGCGACGGCGACGAGAGCCCGACGGCCACCTTCGACCAGGTGTCCGAGGCGGCGTACGCCCTGGGACGGGGCGAGGCCCGCAGCGGTCGCACCATGGAGGCGCTGCTGAGCGCCTACCGAGTGGGCGCGCGCGTCTCGTGGCGCGACCTCAGCGGGGCCGGGGTCGGCGCCGGCCTGAGCGCGGCGACGCTGGCGAGCTTCGCCGAGCTCGTCTTCGCCTACATCGACCAGCTGTCGGCAGCGAGCGCTGCCGGCCACACCGACGAGCTGGCCACGGCCGGGCGGGTGCGGCAGCGCTACCTCGAGCGGCTGACCCAGGCGGTGCTGCGAGGCAGCAGTGCCGACGCCCTCGAGGCCGCGGCCGAGCGGGCGGACTGGGCGCCGCCCCGGCTGCTCACCGCGGTCGTGCTGCCCGACCGCTTCGCGCGCGGCGTGCTCGGCCAGCTCGACACCGACACGCTGCAGCCGACCGAGCAGGTCCCCGGTCTCGAGGAGCACCCCGACCTGACGGTGCTGCTGGTGCCCAGCTCGAGCGGGCGGTCGCGCGTCACGCTGCTGCGCCGCTTGCAGGGCCGTGCGGCCGTGGTCGGTCCGGCGCGCCCCTGGCTCCAGGCCGTGGAGTCCTACCAGCGTGCGCTGCGCACCGTCCACCTCGGCCTGGCCCCGGGAACGGTCGCGGCGGACCGCACCCCCGACGACTCCGAGGTCGCCGCCGATGCGGTGGACACCGAGCAGCACCTGCCCCAGCTCATCCTGCGGGCCGACCCCTCCGCGCTCGACGACCTGCGCCGTCAGGTCCTGGCGCCGATGGCCGACCTCAAGCCGGCCGCCCGCGAGAAGCTGCAGGAGACGCTGCGGGCGTGGCTGCTGCACCAGGGACGCCGCGACGCGGTCGCCGCCGACCTCTTCGTGCACGCCCAGACCGTGCGCTACCGCATGCAGCAGGTCCGCGAGCTGTACGGCGAACGTCTCGAGGACCCGGACTGGGTCGTCGGACTGACCCTGGCGCTGGCCTGAGGCGCCGGGCTCAGCCGCCGCGTCGCGGCGTACCCGAAGCTGAGCCCGTTGGGGACCGGACGCGACTGGCCGTCCGACGGGGAGTTGAGGATGCCCAGGCGTCCGCTCTCCCGGCGCGCCACCAGGGTCGAGGAGCCGCCGCCGTCGAGGTTGAGGGCGTTCTCCGCACCGAGGCTGCGCATCATCCGCGCGAGCTCCACCATCGTGTAGCCGCGGCTGAAGTCCTGGCGTCCGTCGACGACGAGCAGCAGCAGCCGCCCGCCGTCCTCGTCGATGCCCACCGCCGTCCGGGGGTGCATCTCGCTGTCGTCGCGGGTGACGAGCTCGCCGTCGCGCAACAGCTCGGCGTTGCCGGAGATGGCGACGGCCGGCGAGTCGGTGGTGCCGAGCACGACCCGGGTCCGGGTGCCGACCGGGAGCGCGCGGCGCAGGGTGTCGGCCCCACGGCCGCGACCGAGCAGCAGCCGGCCCTCGATCTCGCGGTCGCGCCACACCGTGCGGCTGTTGGAGACCACCCGACCGCCCTGGATCGACTACCTGGCGCACGTTGCGCGCGGAGGCCCCCTCGAGCACGCGGAAGCCCGGGGCGACGCCCCAGGCGGAGGTGTAGAGACCGATGCCCTGCTCGATCACGTGCGGGCCGTTCACGTTGGTGACGCGCAGCTCGGGCCGGGCGGTGACCAGGGTCGTGGTGGGGCTTCGTCGGATCGCCGGCGTCCCGTCGGCCCGGATGACGAAGGAGATGTTCCAGCCCAGGGGCTGGGACGGACCGTGCAGAGTGACGCCGTCCTTGACCCCGACCCCGATCGGCGCACCGGTGTCGCTGATGTCGAAGAAGTCGCCGTTCACCCCGCCGACGCCGCCGTCGGCCCGGACCAGCGCCTTCACCTTGTGCAGGCTCGGCACGAGGTCCCCGCCGACGTAGTCGACCTCGAGCCCACGCCGACCGAGGTTGGCGCGCAGCAGGTAGGCCCGCACGCGTCCTCGGGCGTCGGTCTGGTCCCACCGGCGGAAGGTCAGCCCCGGACCGACCCGGAAGCCGGACTCGTTCGTGCGACGCACCGCCCGCCGCGCCCAGGTGGGCACGGTCGGCGCGATCGGGCCGACCACCCCGTCGGAGGTCTGCGGGACGGTCCGGCCGCCGGAGGTGGTCGTCGCGGGCTCGCCCGCGTCGTGCGTCGCGGCGTCGCGCCCCTCACGTCCGTCCGGACCGCCGGCGGCGGTGCTGCCGGCGGCGATCGACGAGCCCGAGCGGCAGGACCGCGGCCAGGGAGGCGGCCGCCAGGGTCCGGCGACGCCCACCCGGACGGCGCGAGCTCGTGCGAGCGGGGTCGGCGGGGCGGTCGTGCGGGAGTGGCGCGGCGGCTCATGGACTCTTCTCCCGAGATGGTTTGAGGCTCCAGGTCTCGAGTCTGTGGTAGCCGCGCACGGAGGCGGTGCGGGCGCGCCGCAGACGGAACGAGTCCTCCGCATGCTCGCGCAGGTGCGCCGAGAGGTCACGGTCGACGAGCACGCGTCCCGGACGGGCGACCTTCGTGAGGCGGGCCGCGATGTTGACCACCGGGCCGAAGACGTCCCCGAGCTTGCTGAGCACCGTGCCGTAGGCCAGCCCGACCCGCAGCTCGGGGAAGCGCTCGTCCTCCGCGGCGACGAGCATGAGCCCGACCTCGGCCGCCGCCACGGGGTCGTCGACGGTGAACATCACCTCGTCGCCGATGGTCTTGATGACCTGGCCGCCGTGCTCGTTGACGATCGAGGCGCTGGTGCTCTCGAAGGTCTCGATGAGCGCGCTGAGCTCCTCGCCGTCCAGCGACCGGCTCCGCCGCGTGAAGTTGACGATGTCGGCGAAACCGACCACGGTCTGACGGCCCTCCTCACCCTGCGGTCGCAGCAGCAGCCGCCCCGCGGCGCCGGCGAGGTGACGTCGCCAGACGTAGTTCTGGACGTCCTCCACGACCGGGATGAGGCTGACGACGAGCTCCTCGAGCTCCTTCTGTCGCGACGGCCCGCCGGCGAGGGCGGCCGACGCCATCTCCCCGACCTCCCACTCGGTCAGGCGGGCGTAGGTGCGTCCCATGCTGCGGACCATGGTGAGCTCGTCGGCCTTGTCGACGAAGCCCTGCTCGACGAGCCAGGCGACCATCCGCAGGGCCTCGACGTCGGCCTCGGTGAAGACCGCCTGGTCGTCGTCGACGGCGGTGAAGCCCAGGGCGCGCCAGAGCTGGATCGCCCGGTCGAGCGGCACGTCGGCCATCTCGGCCACCTGGATGCGCGTCAAGGTGCGCGGGCCGCCGAGAATGACTCCCTCGAGCTCCTCGTAGAGCCGCTGGTCGTCGGCCGCGGCGTCCTCCGACGGGGGCACGGTCCTACTCCGCGCGCTTGGACCGCTCCGCCGTCGACGCCTCCAGGGCGGCCTTGAAGGCGGGGATGGACTCCTCGAGCTCGGAGATCTGGCTCCGGGTGAAGTGCAGGCACTCCAGGCGGCTCAGGGAGACGACCGAGGCGGTGCGCAGCTTCTTGGCGACGATGCCCATCTCGCCGAAGATGTCGCCGGGCCCGAGCTGGGCGACCTCCTTGCCGTCCTTGCGCACCGAGACCTCGCCGCTGATGAGCAGGTAGGCCTTGTCGGCGGAGGTGCCCTCACCCATGAGACCCCAGTCGGCCGGCACGGTGATGTAGGTGCCCGTCTTGGCGATCTTGTCGACCTCGCGGTCGCTCAGGTCCGAGAACCGGTCGATGTGGTCGAGCTTGATCTTCTCTGCCATGTGCGTGCTCCCTGTCGTGACCCTGAGGTGCCCCTCGGACGCGCGGTCACTGCCGCCCCGGTGTGACGTCCCGATCCTGACGGGACCGTGACCGTCGTGTCCAGGAAACCGCCGATCTGGGCACGATCGAGCAGCGACGTCTGTCACACCCCGTGCCGCTGCTCACGCAGGCCGCGGCCCCCTCGGCTGACTTCTGGTCACTCCCGGCTGGGAAGCCTGCTTCTGGTGCCTGCCTGCCGGCGATGGCCGAGGATTTTGCAGCGTTCGACCAGAAGCGGGCCAGCCTGCAGGCAGCGACCAGAAGCGGGCCAACCCGCAGGCAGCGACCAGAACCGGGTCAGCGGGCGGGGAGGACCCGGCCGCGGACCTCGCCCAGGGTGAGCCGTCCGCCGGACGTCGAGGGCGCGCCGTAGCGCAGCACCACCTCGTCGCCGTCGCGCAGGAAGCGGCGGACGTCCCCGCCGACCGCGACGTCCTGCGTGCCGCCCCAGCTCAGCTCGAGCAGCGACCCGCGCTGGTCCGGCGCGGGACCGCTGACCGTGCCGGACCCGAGCAGGTCGCCGGTGCGCAGTGAGGCGCCGTTGGAGGTGAGGTGGGCCACCATCTGCCGGGGCGACCAGTACGTCGACGCGTACGGCGGGCGTGCGACGACGTGACCGGCGACCTCGACCTCGACCTCGATGTCGAGGCCGGCAGGTCCGGTGACCGACAGGTGCGGGGAGCGGCGTCGGGTCCTGACCCGGCAGGTCGACCCACGCCGCCGCCAGGGCGGCCATCGGCGTCACCCATGCCGAGACCGAGGTGGCGAACGACTTGCCCAGGAACGGTCCCAACGGCACCGTCTCGAAGGCCTGCACGTCACGCGCCGACCAGTCGTTGAGCCCGACCACGCCGAACAGGTGGGCGTCGGCCTCGGTGGCCGGCACGGGCGTGCCCCAGGTCGAGCCGGCGCCGACCACGAAGCCCAGCTCGGCCTCGAGGTCGAGGCGCTCGCTGGGCCCGTAGGCCGGCCCGTCCGGGCCGTTGCGGACGCCTCGGGGCCGCACGACGTCGGTGCCGGAGACGACCACCGTGCCGGCCCGGCCGTGGTAGCCGATGGGCACGTGCTTCCAGCTGGCGTGCAGCGGCGCGCCGTCGGGACGGAAGATGCGGCCCACGTTCGTGGCGTGGTGCTCGCTGGCGTAGAAGTCGACGTAGTCGGCGACCTCGACGGGCAGGTGCAGGCGGACGGAGTCGAGCGGGTGGAGGTGGGCGGCGAGCACACTCTCGGCGCCGGGATCGGCCAGCACGTCCTGGAGCCGGCTGCCGCACGCTCGCCCACGTCGGCGGGCCGGTGGCCAGGAAGGCGTTGAGCGTCGGGTGCTCGAACAGGCTGCGCGAGCTCGGCGCCCTCTCCGCCGGTCGCCCGAACGGCGGCGGCGAGGTCGAGCACGTCGTCCCCGACCCGCACCCCGGCCCGCGGCCCGGTGCCGCCGCGCCGAGAAGACGCCGTACGGCAGGTGGTCGAGATCGAACCCGGAGCCGGAGGCACCGGGGACCCAGGCCCCGCGGCCGTTCATGCCACGCGCACCGCGGTCACCAGCGTGCGCACCACCAGGTCGAGCACGGCGCGAGCCTCCGCCTCGTCGCCGCGCGCGAGATAGTTCAGCGCCAACCCGTCCATCGCGGAGAAGACGAAGCGCGAGACCACCTCGACCGGTTCGACGAACTCCAGGCCGAGCATCGCGGCCGCCGCCTCCAACAGCTTCTCGTTCTCCTCGAGGTAGTAGGTGTACATCCGCGACGCGACGTCGCCCGTCTCCTCGTCGCGCAGCGCGGCGGTGGTGAGCTCGTAGGTGACCAGGTGCTCCTGCGGGTGGGCGACCACGTGGTCGAAGTAGGCCTCGAGCCCGGCGCGCACCACGGCCGGCAGATCGACCTCGTCGCCGGTCAGCACCGCCGCGTCGATGTCGGCCTTGGACCGCTGCGCGATGGTCTCGGTGACCAGCGTCATGAGCTCCTGCTTGGAGCGGAAGGCGTAGTGGAAGACGCCCAGCGGCATGTCCGCCTCGGTGGCGATGGCCCGCGTCGTGGCCTTGGCGACCCCGTCGCGCGTCATCACCCGGATGGCGGCGTGGACGAGGAGATCGCGTCTCTCGTCAGCCGACATGCGTGCCACGGGTGCTCCTGCTGTTGCTCCGACCTACGGGCGAGCCGGAAGGGGAGCGGTCGGGCCCCCCTCCACGGTAAGCCCCGAGCGCCCGTTCCGCGCCTCGGGCTCAGCAGCCGTGCTCAGGCCTGCGGCCCGTCGGGGCCCAGGCTGATGCCCTTCTCGTCATCGTCCTCGTCGTCGGAGGGGGCCTTCGCCAACGGGTTGTCGTCCGTGGGCTGCAGATCCTCGGGCAGCTGGTCGTCGGAGATGGCGACGGCCTCGGTGCCCTCCGCCCCCTGCGACCCGGAGTCGTCGGACTGCTCGGTGCTCTTGTTCTTCTCGTCCTCGCTCATGGATCCTTTCTACCCGTCCGGAGCCGGGGCACGCGCGGGTTCGCTCGTGGGTTCGCCGGACCCGGAAGCGGGCTCAGCCGACGGGCAGTCCGGCCAGCCCGGCGGCCAGTCCGAGCAGCGCGCAGGCTCCGAGCGTGCGCAGCACCGACCAGTCGCGACGGGTGAGCAGCACGGTCGCCACCACCAGGAGAGCCGTCTCCACCGGCCTCAGGGAGCCCAGCACCGGCACCTCGAGCGCGACCGGCCCCGCCCCGACCTCGGCGTTGTCGTCGAAGAGCGTGTGGATGGCGAAGTAGAGCGCGAGGTTCGCGATCACGCCCACGACGGCGGCCGTGACGCCGGCCAGCGCCGAGGACAGCGACCGGTTGCCGCGCAACCGCTCGACGTACGGCGCTCCGAGGAAGATGAAGACGAAGCAGGGCACGAACGTCACCCAGGTCGTCAGCAGTGCGGCCAGCGTCGCGGCCACCCACGGCTCCAACGAGCCGGGGTCGCGGTAGGCACCCAGGAACGCGACGAACTGCACGACCATGATGAGCGGGCCCGGCGTGGACTCCGCCAGTGCCAGACCGCGGACCATCTCCCCCGGCGCCAACCAGCCGTAGACCTCGACGGCCTGCTGGGCGACGTAGGCCAGCACGGCGTAGGCCCCGCCGAACGTGACCATCGCGGCGCCGGAGAAGAAGAACGCCTGGTCGGTGAGCGTGCTGGTCCCGGGCCCACCGGTGAGGGCGACGACGATCGCGACCGGGAGCCCCCACGCCAGCAGCCCGAGCAGCACGACGCGCACCGCGTGGGCGCCGCTGGGCCGCTCGTGGTGGAGCGCGTCGTCGGGCACCAGCGGCGCGGGCGCGTCGCCGTCGTCCGGCTCCGGGACCGGGGCGCGCGTGGTGCCAGGCGCCCACCGCCCCAGCGATCCAGCCCACGACGCCGGCGAGCAGCACGACGAGCGGGAAGGGCACGGCGAGGAGCGTCAGGGCCGCGAAGGACGCGACCGCCAGCGCGACGAACGCCGGGTGGCCGAGGGCCCTGCGCCCGACCCGGGCGACGGCCTGCGCGACGATCACCAGCACGGCCGGGGCGACGCCGGCGAAGATCGCGGCGACCACGGTGGTGTCGCCGTAGCCGACGTAGAGGGCCGAGAGCCCGAGGAGCGCGACGACGCCCGGGAGCACGAAGAGCACCCCGGCGACCAGCCCGCCTCGGACACCGTTGAGCAGCCAGCCGACGTAGATCGCGAGCTGCTGGGCCTCGGGGCCGGGCAGCAGCGTGCAGAAGGACAGCGCGTGGAGGAAGCGCCGCTGCCCGATCCAGCGGCGCTCCTCGACGAGCACGCGCTGCATGACCGCGATCTGGCCGGCCGGGCCGCCGAAGGTCTGCAGGGAGATGGAGAACCAGGCCCGCGTCGCCTCGCCGAACGGGACGACCGCGCTCAGGCGCGGCGCGGTACGCCGTCCACGACTCCCGCATGCGCGTGCCCTGACCCGGGGTGAAGTTGTTCATGCACGAGTCCCAGGTGTAGTCCATGAAGTTGGTGATCGGGTCGAGGCCGGGCAGCGGTGCAGGTGTCGCGGCCCACGGGGCAGCCGAAGGCGGGCGACTGCCTCAGCAGCGGTGTCGTCGACGAAGTCTCCGCCCTCGCAGCCGCCGTCGAAGGTGTGGAACAGCCCCAGCCAGTGGCCCACCTCGTGGGTCCCGGTGTCGCCCTCGCCGTAGACGTCGTAGGCCAGGTCGCCGATCGGCAGGCTGCGGAAGTCGACCACCACGCCGTCGTAGAAGCGCGGCAGCGGGTCGCCGCTCTCGCCCAGTGAAGTCCCAGGGCAGGTAGGCCCAGCCGAGCAGGCTCTGCGCCAGCGAGGCGGAGTAGATGTTGAGCGTCTGCGGGGTGCCCTCGTGCAGCGCCTGCTTCATCTTCACCTCCTTGCCCGAGCCTCGGAAGAAGCGAGGCTCGGCGCCGTTGGCGGAGACCAGGTTGAACCAGGACTCCTTGGTGGTGCGCGTGATCTTCCGCAGGTCGAACGAGAAGCCGGAGGAGGCGAACGCGGCGTTGAGGACGTCGATCTGGGCCTCGATCTGGTCGTCGGTGAGGTTGCCCTTCGCCAACGTCGTGCCCTTGCGGATGACGTGGAACACCACGGGGATCTCCGTCGTCGTCGCGGCAGCCCGGGCGTCGCGGGCGGCACCGCGGTTGCCGGCGCGCCAGGAGGCGAGCGGGTCCTTCTTCACGACGATGCGGTCGTCGCGCGGGATCGATCCCTTCGGAGCCTTCGGGACCGAGCCGTAGTCGGTGCAGTCGGTCTTCGGCGCCGCGCCGGCGGAGGCGACGAGGCCGGAGCCTCCGAAGGTTCCGAGCATGACCAGGGCGGCGGCGACGGCCGCGGTACGGCGTCCGGAGGGGGACCTGCGCATGGGTGACCTCTTTCGTCGGTGTCTCGCCGGACCATAAGCCGCCGACCCCTCCCAGCGGAAGCCCCCGCAGGGGTGCGCGGGCGTGAGGCATCATGGTCAGCCATGTCCTCCTCCCCCGTGCACACCCCGGTCCCCACCCCGGTCGACGTCACGGTCGCCGGGGGCACGCTCGCGACCTTCCGCTACGGCGCACCCGACGCCGCCCCGGCGCGGACGGTGCTGGCCGTCCACGGCATCACCGCCTCCTCGCGCGCCTGGGCCGCCGTGGGTCGCGACCTGCCCGAGGACTGGGCCCTGGTGGCCGTCGACCTGCGCGGTCGCGGCGGGTCCCGCGACCTGTCCGGGCCGACCGGTCTCGCGCGCCACGTCGACGACCTCGAGCGCGTCGTCGCCCACCTCGACCCCGCAGGCACCGGTGAGCTGGTGCTGACCGGGCACTCGCTGGGGGCCTACGTCGCCCTGCTGCTGGCTGCGGACTCGCCGCATCGCTTCCGTCGCCTCGTGCTGGTCGACGGCGGCATCCCCCTGCCCGTCCCCGACGACGTGGACCTCGACGACCTGCTGCAGGTCACGCTGGGACCGGCCCTGACACGGCTGAGCCAGACCTTCGACGACGCCGAGGCCTACGTCGACCTGTTCCGCCAGCACCCTGCCCTGGGCCCGCACTGGAACGCCGACGTGGAGACCTACGTCCGCTACGACGCCCTGGAGACCCCGGACGGGGTCCGCTCCCGCGCGGTCGAGGAGGCGGTGCGCGTCGACGGTCGCGACCTGCTGGCCCTCGGCCAGCGGATCGACCGGGCGCTGCGGGAGCTCACGCTGCCCACGACGCTGCTGGCTGCCCCCCTCGGCATGTTCGGCGAGGCGCCCGGGCTGCTCCCGGCCGCCGCCGTGTCGTCGTACGCCGAGATGGTGCCGTGCCTGGAGGCCGAGACCGTCGCGGACGCCAACCACTACACGATCCTGTTCGACCCGGCCGCCGTCGCACGGGTGAGGGCGGCCTGGCTGACCGGCCCGACGGGCTGACCGGCGTGGGCGTCGAGGACGAGGTGGAGCCGCCTGTCGGAATCGAACCGACGACCTATTCATTACGAGTGAATCGCTCTACCGACTGAGCTAAGGCGGCCTCGTGGCCAGGCTCCCGGGAGGTCCCGGACCTGGCCACGCCGGACGAGTATAGGGGGAGGCTCGGTTCGCCTCCCAATCGGTTCGCGGGTGGTTCCCGCGGGTGTGGGCCTACTCGGCCGCGCCGGTAGCGGGCGAGCCCTGCTCGGGGGGACGCACGGTGGGGGCGGTGTCGCCCTCCGCGGGGTCAGCGGTCTGCTCGTTGTCCTGGCCGGGGTTCTCGCGCACCGGCTCGTCGTTCTCGCTGTGCTGTCCAGGGGTGCTCATGCCAGGGGTGTACCCAACCGCCGCGAGCGCACGCGTGCGGCTCAGCAGTCGACGGTGCCCTCGGGAACGGTGCCGCTGACGAGGTAGCTCTCCACGGTGTCGTCGACGCAGTCGTTGCCGGCCTGGTAGCCGGTGTGACCGTCGCCGTCGCGGCGCACCAGCACGCCCGCGTCGAGCTGGCGGGCCAGCCCCTCGGCCCACACCAACGGGGTGGCGGGGTCGCGGCTGGTGCCCACCACCAGGATCGGGTCGGACCCCTCGGCCGCAGCGGGCCGGGCCCTTGTCGGTCTGGACGGGCCAGCCGCGGCACCCGGTGAGACCGAGGGCGAAGATGCGCCCGAAGGTCGGCGAGGCCGCCTCCACCTCCGGCGCGGCCCGGCGGGCCTCGGCGGGGGACAGCCCGCCGGGACGGTCCAGGCAGTTGACCGCGAGCAGCGCCTCGAGGGAGTTGTTGACGTAGCCCGACGGCCCGCGCGAGGTGTAGGCGTCGCTCAGGCGCAGCAGCTCGGTGCCGTCGCCCTCGAGGGCGGACCCGACGGCGCTGTCGAGCAGTCCCCAGTAGGACTCGTCGTACAACGGGGCCCAGATGCCGTAGACGGCGCGGCCCTCGGTGAGCAGCCGGTCACCGTCACCGGCCGGCAGCGGCTCGCGGTCGAGGTCGTCGAGGAGCCGGCGGATCCGGTCGAGCCCGGCGTCGACGTCGTCGCCGAGGTAGCAGTCGTCCTCGACACAGCTCTCGACGTACGCCGTCAGCGCCGTCTCGAACCCGCGGGACTGGACGACCGCCTGCTCCAGCGCGCCGACGGTGGGGTCGACCGCGCCGTCGAGCACCAGCCGGCCGACCCGGTCGGGGAAGAGGTCGGCGTACGTCGCGCCGATGAGGGTGCCGTACGACGCGCCGAAGTAGCTGAGCTTCTCCTGGCCCAGGACCGCACGGATGACGTCGAGGTCGCGGGCCACCTCCTCGGTCGAGACGTGACGCGTGAGCGAGCCGCTGCGCTCGAGGCAGCCCTCGCCGAAGTCCGCGAACAGCGCCCGGGCCTCGCGGCGCTCGGCCGCGGTGTCGGGGTCGGGGTCGGCGCCGATGTAGGCGTCGAGCTCCTCGTCGGTCCGACAGTCGATCGGCGTGCTCTCCGCGACGCCGCGCGGGTCGAACCCGACGACGTCGAAGACCTCCCGCAGCTCGTCGCCGAAGTAGGTCTCGGCGCCCGCGGCGTAGGTCACCCCGGACACGCCCGGCCCTCCCGGGTTGACCACCAGCGAGCCGATGCGGCGGTCGCCGTCCTCCGCCGGCGCGCGCAGGAGCGACAGCGTGACCGTCTCGCCCTCCGGGTCGTCGTAGTCGAGCGGCACCACGATCGAGGTGCACTCCCGGTCGGCCCGGCACTCGCGCCAGCTCACGTCCTGGTCGTAGAAGCGCAGCAGGGGCGCGGGTGCGCCGTCGGTCGGCGCCGCGCTCGGGAGGGGGTCGCCGGGCAGGTCCTCGTCACCGAGGAAGGAGCAGCCGGAGAGAGCGAGCGCCAACGTCGCGACGCCGGCGCCCACCCACCGGGTCACGCGGGAGTCGTGCGGCGGACGGTCACCGCGCGGCCCGGCTCGGGACGCGCAGCGCGACCATCATCGCCTCCATCGCGAGCAGCGGGGGGACGTTGAACTCCAGCATGTGCTCCCTCGCTTCGTAGACCGCGTCGACCTTGTGCAGCGTCTCCTCCGGGGTGGTGGCACGCGCCAGCTCGGCCAGCGCCACCCGCTGCTCGTCGTTGACGAGCCCCTGGCCGGCACCGGTCTGGAGCATCAGGACGTCGCGCAGCACCGACAGCACGTCCATCAGTGACCGGTCGACGACGTCGAGGACCAGGCGCTTCTCGCGCGCCTTCTGGTTGCGCTTCAGGTCGGCCTCCGCGGCCCGGTAGGAGCGCGACGCCTTCGACTTGCGGTCCTCGCCGTAGAGCGTCTCGAGGTCGGCGGTCTCGCGCTCCACGACCTCACGGGTGCGCGCGGCGGCCTCCTGGTTGGCGATGTCGACGAGGTTCGACGCCGCGGTCATGCAGGCCCCCAGCGACGTCAGCCGGGTCGGCAGGGTCACGGTCTCGCGTCGGCGGTTGCGGGTGTCCTCCTGGGTGGCCAGCGCCCGTGCCAGCCCGATGTGGCCCTGGCTGGCGCGCGCTGCGTGGGCGGCCAGACCGGGCTCCACCCCGACCCGCTCGCGCAGGAAGGACGTCACCTGCTCGGCCGACGGCGTCGTCAGCGTGACCCGTCGCGACCGGGACCGGATGGTGGGCAGCACGTCGTCGGGCTGCGGTGCGCACAGGACCCACACGGTCTTGCGACCGGGCTCCTCGATCGCCTTGAGCAGCGCGTTGTTGGCGCGTTCGTGGAGGCGGTCGGCGTCCTCGACCACGATCACCTGCCAGCGGTTGCGGACGGGGAGCAGCGAGGCGTCGCGGACCCAGCGGCGGGCGTCGTCGACGGAGATGACGACCTTCTCGGTCCGCTTCACCGTCACGTCCGGGTGGGAGCCGGCCAGCACGCTCAGGCACTCGTCGCAGTGCCCGCACCCGGCCTCGGCGCACTGCAGGGCCGCGGCGAAGGCGATCGCGGCGTTCGAACGACCCGACCCGGGCGGACCGGTGAAGAGCCAGGCGTGGGTCATGCCCTCACCGCGGGCGGCGGCCGACAGGGTCGCCACGACGTGTCGCTGGCCGACGAGCGAGTCCCAGACCGTCATCGCCCTTCCTCCGGGCCGGTGGTGCGCAGCGCGCGGGTGCCGCCGTGCGCGACGGCCTGACCCAGCAGGGGGGTGACGCGCTCGCGGATGCGGGCGGCGATGTCGTCGACCGAGGCACGGGCGTCGACCACCAGGTAGTGCTCGGGCGAGGCGGCCGCCAGCTGCAGGAACATCGCGCGCACCCGCTGGTGGAACTCCAGGGACTCCGCCTCGATCCGGTCCCGCTCCTCGAAGCGGCCCATCCCGGTCGAGGGCTCGAGGTCGAGCAGCACGGTCAGGTGGGGCCGCAGGTCGGCGGTCGCCCAACGGGCGATCCGCTCCACCTCGGCGTCCGCCAGGTCGCGGCCGGCTCCCTGGTAGGCGAGGGTCGAGTCGACGTAGCGGTCAGTGACCACCACGGCCCCCCGCTCGAGGGCCGGTACGACGACCCGGTCCACGTGCTCGGCCTTGTCGGCGGCGTAGAGCAACGCCTCGGTGCGGTCCGACATGGACCCGGTGGCCGGGTCGAGGACGATCCGGCGCAGCTCGCGGCCGATCGTCGGTGGCCCCCGGCTCACGGGTCAGCACCACGTCGTACCCCTCGGCGACCAGCCACTCCTGGAGCCGCTGGGACTGAGTCGACTTGCCGGCGCCCTCACCGCCCTCCAGAGCGACGAAGACGCCGAGCGGCGCGTAGCGGCCCGCGGCGCGGTCGAGCAACCCCACCGGCAGCGCCTGCCCCAGATCACTCACCAGCGACCGCCCTTCCTCGTCGTTCATCCGACGATAGGCGAGCACACCGACGACCGTCATACCGACAGCGGCCAGCATGATCGTCAGCGCGGCGCCGCGGTACTCGAACAGCGGCTGGCCGCCGGCGTCCACCGGACCGAAGCGCACGACGCCGATCAGCCCCGCCAGCAGCGGCGCCACGGCGAGCACCAGCGCGAGCACGAGGCGGACCAGGGTCGCCACGAAGGCGAAGGTGCGGCCACGGAGCTCGTCGGGCACCTCGAGGCCCAGCAACGTCATCCCGGTGACCCAGGCGGCTCCGGCGAGGAAGCCGACACCCACGGCGAGCGCTGCGACGACCTCGAGGTGGGGGATCAGGGCCAGCGGCAGCAGCAGGACGCCGGCACCGGTCAGCGCGACTCCGAAGACCCGCCGCCGGCTGAGCCGGGACAGCAGCCGGGGCCCCCGCCACAGGCCGGCGCCCATGCCCACGAAGACCGCCCCGAACAGCACGCCGTACCCGGCGTCGCCCGCGCCCAGGTCGGCGACGTAGGTGCGGGCCAGGCCGACCACGACACCACCGGCCGCGAACGCGCCGGCCATCCCGAGCACGAGCGCGCGGACCACGGGCGTGCGCACGACGTAGGCCCAGCCGTTGCCGATGACCCGCCACACGCTGCCCTCGTCCGCGTGCGCCGCCGGCCCCGAGGGGATGCCGGTGAGACGCGCGATGACGATGCCGGAGACGATGAAGGAGAGCCCGTTGACGTAGAGCGAGACGTCGACGGAGCCGCGGTCCAGCCAGCCCATCACCGCGGGAGCGACCCGGTCGAACGCCGTGAGCAGGGCGAAGAGGGCGGCCGCGGGGACCGCCGAGCCGTAGGTCGTCGCGATGCTGATCTGGTTGGCCTGCTCCAGCAGGTGCCGCGGCACCAGGTTCGGCACCGTGGCGTCCTTGGCCGGCAGCCACAGCAGGCTGATGATCTCCACCAGCACCGTGACCACGAAGACCCACCACAGGGTGCCCACCAGTGGGATGGTCAGGAACAGCGCACCCCGGGCGTAGTCGCCCCAGACCAGGACCGCGCGGCGATCGACCCGGTCGGCGACGTACCCGGCCAGCGGGCCGAAGACGATCGCCGGCAGCACCCGCAAGAACAGCACGCCCGCGATGGCGTAGTTCTTCGCGGCGTAGCCGTCGGCGAGCTGGTTGGCCATCGCCGTGAGCGCCAGCAGTCCCAGCCAGTCCCCCAGGCTCGAGAGCCCCAGCCCCACCCACAGCCGTCGGAACGCGGGGATGCGCAGTGCGTTCACCGCCTCACCCTACCGACGGTCCGCGCATCAGGCGCCGGGTCGGGCGGGGTCGCCAGCGGCCGGGTGCCCGGCCGGGCACTCAGGAGGCGTGGCCGCCTCGTCGCCCGAGTCCCGCCGCAGGGAGCCACCGGGCGACACGGCGACGCCCGGCCGGGCACTCGGCCGCGGTCGGCGACCCCGCCCGACCCGGCACCCCCCGCAGTGGAGGTCAAGCCTTCTTGGCGGCTCGGGTCTTCTTGGCGGTCGTCTTCTTGGCGGTCGTCTTCTTGGCGGCGGTCTTCTTGGCGGCGGTCTTCTTCGCGGTCGTCTTCTTGGCCGGCGCCTTCTTGGCCCCGCGCTTGGCGGCCTTCTTGGCCGGACCCTTGGCGCGGCGCTCGGCGAGCAGCTCGGCCGCGCGCTCGAGAGTCACGGTGGCCTGGTCGTCGCCCTGACGCAGGGTGGCGTTGTACTCACCGTCGGTGACGTACGGCCCGAAACGGCCCGACTTCACCGTGATCATCTGCTTGCTGACCGGGTCCTCACCGATCTCGCGACCCGGGTCGGCCGCAGCTCGTCCGCGCGCCTTCGGCTGGGCGTAGATCTTCAGCGCCTCGTCGAGTGAGATGGTGAGGAGCTGCTCCTCCGACCCGATGGTGCGCGAGTCGGTGCCCTTCTTCAGGTACGGGCCGTAGCGGCCGTTCTGGGCCGTGATCTCCTCGCCGGACTCGGGGTCCACCCCGACCACGCGCGGCAAGGTCAGCAGCCGCAGCGCGTCCTCGAGCGTGATCGCGTCGAGCGTCATGGTCTTGAACAGCGACGAGGTCCGCGGGCGAGCCGACTTCGGGGCGTCCTCGGGCAGCTGCTCGGTGACGTAGGGGCCGTAGCGGCCGTTCTTCGCCACGATCGTCAACCCCGACTCGGGATCCTCACCGAGCACCTGCTCCTGGCCCGCGGGGTTGGCCAACAGCTCCTTGGCCTTCTCGACGGTCAGCTCGTCGGGTGGCAGGTCCTCGGGCACGTTGCCGCGGTTCTGCTCCTCGTCCTCCACGTAGGGGCCGTAGCGCCCGACCCGCAGGTTGATGCCCTCGCCAATGGGGAAGGTCGCCAGCTCGCGGGCGTCGATGTCGCCGAGCTCGTTGACCAGCTTGTGCAGGCCCTCGACGTCGTCGGATCCGAAGTAGAACTCACCGAGCTCGTTGACGCGGTCCCGCCGCCCGGAGGCGATCTCGTCGAGGTTGTCCTCCATCGAGGCGGTGAACTCGTAGGACACCAGGCGCGGGAAGTGGTCCTCCAACAGCCGCGTCACCGAGAACGCCAGCCACGCGGGCACGAGAGCGGTGCCCTTCTTGTAGACGTAGCCACGATTGAGGATGGTGCCGATGATCGAGGCGTACGTCGACGGCCGGCCGATCTCGCGCTCCTCGAGCTCCTTCACCAGGCTGGCCTCGGTGTAGCGGGCCGGCGGCTTCGTCTCGTGACCGGCGGCGGCGATGCGGGCCGCGGTCACGACGTCGCCCTCGCGGACGTCGGGCAGCCGGGTCTGGGAGTCGTCGGACTCCTTCTCCGGGTCGTCGGAGCCTTCGACGTAGGCCTTGAGGAAGCCGTAGAAGGTGAGGACGCGTCCGGTCGCGCTGAAGACGACGTCCTCGCCGGTGGCAGCGGTGCCGCCGAGACGGATCGCGACCGAACGCCCCTGGGCGTCACGCATCTGGGAGGCGACGGTGCGCATCCAGATCAGCTCGTAGAGCCGGAACTCGTCGCCCGACAGACCCGTCTGGGCGGGCGTCCGGAAGGACTCCCCGGCCGGGCGGATGGCCTCGTGCGCCTCCTGGGCGTTCTTGACCTTCGACTGGTAGGTCCGGGGTGCGTCGGGCAGGTACTCCGCGCCGTACAGCTCGCGCACCTGGCCGCGAGCGGCGTTGACGGCCGACTGCGACAACGTGATGGAGTCCGTGCGCATGTAGGTGATGAAGCCGTTCTCGTACAGCCGCTGCGCGATCTGCATCGTCCGCGAGGCGCCGTAGCCGAGCTTGCGACTGGCCTCCTGCTGCAGCGTCGTGGTGCGGAACGGTGCGTAGGGCTTGCGGGTGTAGGGCTTCGCCTCCACCGAGCGCACGGTGAAGGCGGTGTCGCTGACGGCCGCCGACAGGGCCTCGGCCCGCGAGCGGTCGAGGTGCACGACGTTGGCCGACGTGAGACCAGGTGGGCCTGGGGGTCGAAGTCGGAGCCGCGCGCCACGCGGGCGCCGTCGATCGAGGACAGCTTGGCCGGGAACATGCGCACCTCCGGGGGGACCCCCCGGACTCCCCGCCCCGGCGTCGAAGGTGCCCTCGAGGTCCCAGTACGACGCGACGCGGAAGGCGATCCGTTCGCGCTCGCGGTCGACCACGAGCCGGGTGGCGACGGACTGGACACGGCCGGCCGAGAGCCGCGGCATGACCTTCTTCCACAGCACCGGCGAGACCTCGTAGCCGTAGAGCCGGTCGAGGATGCGGCGCGCCTCCTGGGCCTCGACCAGGTCGAGGTCGAGGGTGCGGGGGTTCGCGACCGCCTCCTCGATGGCCTGCTTGGTGATCTCGTGGAACACCATGCGGTGCACGGGCACCTTGGGCTTGAGCTCCTGCTCGAGGTGCCACGCGATGGCCTCGCCCTCGCGGTCCTCGTCCGTGGCGAGGTAGAGCTCGGAGGCGTCCTTGAGCAGCCCCTTGAGCTTGGTCATGTGCGGCTTCTTGTCGCGGCTGACCACGTAGTAGGGCGTGAACTCGTTGTCGACGTCGACGCCGAGACGCGCCCACTTCTCGCCCTTGATCGCGGCCGGCACGTCGGAGGCGTCGCGCGGCAGGTCGCGGATGTGGCCGATGGAGGACTCCACGACGTAGCCGGACCCCAGGTAGCCGGCGATGGTCTTCGCCTTGGCCGGGGACTCGACGATCACGAGCTTGTGACCCCGTGACTGGCCCGAGCCTGCCGTGGATCCCTTGCTTGCCACGCGGGGCACTCCCTCTTCGCTGATCGGCACCGGGTGGACGCCTGGTACTGGTGGGGTGACGACTTCCGACCGGCCCTTGAAGGGGCATCGCGCCGATCCAGGGACAGTGGAGCACATGACGGTAGCCCCTCGCGTCAACAGGGCGAGGAACGGGCCGTGGCGGGGACGGCCCCGAGCGCTGCCCGTTCAGGCGGGGAAGAGGAGATAGCCGTCGTCGACGAGCGAGCGGACCTCCGGCAACGCGACGGCCACGAGCTCCTCGACCGGACGGTCCAGCAGCTGCGCCAGGGCACGCAGGATCTGGTGCAGGCTCAGCTCGCCGTCGCTTGCCCCGACCACCGCCGCGACCAGGGTGTCGACCTGGCGGGCGCGTCGCAGGCCGCGCTGCTGACGCACCACGATCGTCACCGGGTCGGCCGCCCCGGGCTCACCGGTCGTCTCCTCGACCACGTCGGGCCGACGGACCACGCCGTGGCGAGCAGGTCGCGCTCGCTCAGGCCCGCCAACCGGTCGACGCGGTCCAGCCAGGTGCCGATCGCCGGACCGAGCGGCTGCTCGACCGCGTGCGGCCAGTCCTCCAGCCGGGTCACCGGGGCCTCCCGGTCGGTACGACGCAGGGTCAGCCAGCCGAAGCCGACCCCCTCGACGCCCTGCTCGGCGAACCACGCCAGCCAGGTGTCGTAGCGCTGGACGTAGTCGGGCCGGTCGTGGACGCCGGCGTCGCGCAACCACAGCTCGACGTACTCCGCGGGGTCGGCGACCTCGCGCTGGAGCACCCACGCGTCGCAGCCGGCCCCGGCCAGCCAGGCGCCGAGCCGCTCCTGCCACGGCTGCCCCGCCACGTGCACCCAGTTGGCGAGCACCTGCGCCACGCCTCCCGGAGCCAGGTGCTGTGGCGCCTCGGCGACCACGCGGCGCACCACGTCGTCCCCGGGCAGCCCGGAGTCCCGGTAGACCAGGCGCTCGCCTCCGGGCGGGGAGACCACGAAGGGCGGGTTGCTCACCACCAGGTCGAAGCGTTCGCCGGCGACCGGTTCGAAGATGCTGCCCCGGCGCACGTCGAACCTCGCGCCGTTGAGGGCCGCCGTCGTGCGCGCCATGAGGAGGGCCCGATCGTTGACGTCGGTGGCGACCACCTCGGCGGCGTGGTCGCTCAGCTCCAGAGCCTGGACCCCGCAGCCGGTGCCGAGGTCGAGCGCGCGCGCGACCGGTCGCCGGACCGTGAGCGTGCTGAGGGAGGTCGAGGCCGAGCTGACGCCCAGGACGTGGTCGGGCTCCACCCGGTTGGGTGCCCCGTCGAGCCCCGGGGTGAGGTCGCTGACCACCCATCGGGGCCGCGCAGCCCCGGCGAAGGGCCGTACGTCGACCGCGGCCCGGACATCGTCGCCGTCGCGGACGAGCAGGCCGGCCGAGAGCAGTGCGGGGAGCAGACCGGGCAGGGCGGCCTCGACGTCGGCCCCGGACACCGATGCCTGCAGGGGCCACAGCCGCGTCAGGGTCTGGAGCGCACCGCCGTCGGCCGGACCGCCGATCGTGGCGCGCCGACCCGGTGTGGTCTCGTTGCGCCCCAGGGCGGCGGCTGCGACCGGACCGAGCGTCGTGGCGACCGCGTCAGCGGTGTAGTCGGCGTTCTCCAGGGCCGCGCGCAGGCGGCGCAGGTCGTCGGGGTCGAGGGGTGTCACCTGCGCAGCCTAGGGCCGGCGGCGACCTGGGTGACGGCGGGAGACGACCGAGCCGCCCTCCCTGCGGGAGAGCGGCTCGGTCGGTGCTGGTGCTGGTGAGTCAGACGTGCATCTGCTGGGTCTCCTCGGCGTCGCCGCCGATGGTCACGCCACGACGCTTGGACATGATCACGACCCCGGCGATGATCGCCACCGCCACCAGGGCGATGAGGATGCGCAGGACGTCGTTCTCGTTCTCGCCGATGCTCATGGAGACGACGGCGCTCGCGATGAGCAGCGAGACCAGGTTCATCACCTTGATCAGCGGGTTGATGGACGGGCCGGCGGTGTCCTTGAAGGGGTCGCCGACGGTGTCGCCGATGATCGTGGCCTCGTGGGCCGGGGAACCCTTGCCGCCGTGGTTGCCGTCCTCGACCAGCTTCTTGGCGTTGTCCCACGCGCCGCCCGCGTTGGCCAGGAAGACCGCCATCAGCGTGCCGGTGCCGATCGCGCCGGCCAGGAAGCCGGCCAGCGCCGTGACGCCGAGACCGAACCCGACCGCCACCGGAGCCAGCACCGCGAGCACACCCGGCGTGATCAGCTCACGCAGGGAGTCGCGGGTGACGATGTCGACGACCTTGCCGTACTCCGGACGACCGGTGCCCTCCATGATCCCGGGGATCTCGCGGAACTGGCGGCGCACCTCGTAGACGACCGCACCGGCGGCGCGGGCGACGGCGTTGATGGCCAGACCGGAGAAGAGGAACACCACGGCCGAGCCGAGCAGCACACCGACCAGGACCGACGGGTTGAAGACGAAGAAGCCCGCCAGCTCGTCGCTGACCTCCTCCGCCGTCCCGCCGGAGTCGCCGAGCGCCTCCAGCACCGAGGTGGCGTAGGAGCCGAACAGCGCCGTGGCCGCAAGGACCGCCGTGGCGATGGCGATGCCCTTGGTGATGGCCTTGGTGGTGTTGCCGACGGCGTCGAGCTCGGTCAGGATCTGCGCTCCCTCGGGGCTCACGTCGCCGGACATCTCCGCGACGCCCTGGGCGTTGTCGGAGACCGGGCCGAAGGTGTCCATGGCGACGATCACGCCGACCGTCGTCAGCAGGCCGCAGCCGGCGAGGGCGACGGCGAAGAGGGAGACCGTCAGCGAGGCGCCGCCGAGGAGGAACGCCCCGAACACCGCCGAACCGATGACGAGGGTGGTGTAGACGGCCGACTCGAAACCGACCGACAGGCCGGAGAGGATGACCGTCGCGGCGCCGGTGAGCGAGGTCTTGCCGACGTCCTTGACGGGGCGGTACTCGGTGCCGGTGTAGTAGCCGGTCAGCGCAAGGATGCCGGCCGCCATCACGATGCCGATGACGACTGCGACGCTGGCGATGAGTGCGGGGTTGCCCTCCGGCGCCCCCGAGATCGACTCGAGCGCATTGGTGCCGAGGCCCTCGAAGTCGTCGAAGCTCGTCGGCAGGTAGAGGAAGGACAGCACCACCGACCCCAGTGCGGCCACGCCGGCGCTGAGGTAGAAGGAGCGGTTGATCGTCGTCAGGCCGTTCTCGCCGGCCTTCGGCTTCGTGAGGTAGACACCCGCGACGGCCGTCAGCGCGCCGATGGCCGGGATCAGCAGCGGGTAGACCAGGCCCTTGTCACCGAAGGCCTGCGAACCGAGGATCAGCGCCGCCACCAGGGTCACCGCGTAGGACTCGAAGAGGTCGGCCGCCATGCCGGCGCAGTCACCCACGTTGTCGCCGACGTTGTCGGCGATGGTCGCGGCGTTGCGCGGGTCGTCCTCGGGGATGCCCTGCTCGACCTTGCCGACCAGGTCCGCGCCGACGTCGGCGGCCTTGGTGAAGATGCCGCCACCGACACGCATGAACATGGCCAGGAGGGCGGCGCCGAAGCCGAAGCCCTCGAGGACGTCGGGGGCCTCGTCCTTGAAGAGCAGGACGACCATGGCGGCGCCGAGCAGACCCAGGCCGACGGTGAGCATGCCCACCATGGCGCCGGTGCGCAGTCCGATGGTCATGGCAGGTTCGCGGCCCACGGTGTTCGCCGCGGCGGCCACCCGGAGGTTGGCCTTCACCGCCAGCGACATCCCGAGGTAGCCGACGGCTCCGGAGAACCCGGCACCGACGAGGAAGAAGATCGACCGGCCGATCCGCACGGCCATGTCGGGGGCGGGCAGGGCCAGCAGCACGAAGAACGCCACCGCGGCGAAGATGCCGAGCGTCCGGAACTGTCTGGTGAGGTACGCCGACAGCGCCCTCCTGCACCGCTTGGGCGATCCTCTTCATGTTGTCCGTGCCTTCACCGGCGGACAGCACCTCGGACCGGAACACGAATGCCATGACCAGCGCGACGACCGCGATGGCAGCGACAATCAGGACCAGCACGAAGTTGCCACCGGAGAGGTCCACGGCGGTCTCGGCGTTCAGGACGCCGATCGAGACCCGCGACATGCGTTTCCTCCGTTTTCGAGCGCAGGGCGCCCTTCGATGGGGACACCGGCGCGCCTACTCGGGACGCACGCAGTGCGAGCAGACATGCGTCTGCCTCCGACGAACGATCGGGACTCTACTTCCGTGCCGCCCGGCCGAAGGGCAGGGGGGTGGCGTGTCTCACACGACGTGTGTGGCGCAGGTCACGCCGGCCAGGTCATGGTGACCGTGGCCCGGTCGCCCGAGACGTCGACGACGACGTCGTCGGTGACGCCGCGCAGCAGCGCCCACGGGTCGATGCCCAGCTCGTCGAGGTCGCCGTCGGGGTGCTCGTAGGTGCCCCGGATCTCGACGGTGAACCCGCCACCGCCCCGGAGGGAGACCTGGACCATGTCGTCGGTGTGCGGGGTGCCCGGCTCGACCGAGCCGATCAGGATCGCGCACGCCTCACCCACGCCGAGCCGCACCTCCTCGATGAGGCCGCCGGACAGGTCTGCCCGTCGCGCCACCGCGGCGGCCACCAACCGGGCGGTCCGCACCAGCGCCGCGTCGCGGGCGATGGCGATGACCACCTCGTTGTCCGTGCGCGTCACCATCGACACGCCGATCGCGTCAGGACCACGCGATCACGGCGCGGAGAGGGCGGCGGACTGCGAGTCGTGGATCGGGAAGACCTTGCTCAGCCCGGTGATCCGGAAGATCTTGAGCAGCCGCTCCTGGGTGCACACCAGGTCGAGGTTGCCCTCGACGGTGCGCACGCGCTTGAGGGCACCGACGAGCACGCCGAGGCCGGTCGAGTCCATGAACTCGACCTGCTCCAGGTCGACGATGATCTGACGCTGACCGTCGTCGACGAGTCCGGAGATGCACTCCCGCAGCTTCGGCGCCGTGTAGACGTCGATCTCGCCGCCCACCTCGACCACGGTGCGGTCGTTCTCCTGGCGTGTCTCGAGGGACAGGTCCACAACTTCTCCTCGCGTCAACTCAAGCCGAACGGGCACGTCCCGATCCGCGCACTGCATTCAACCACGCCGGCCCTGACCCGTTGCCCCGAACGCCCCGCGAAGCACGGGCTGTCGGACCGGGTTGCGACACTGGGTAGGTGCCGCTCCCCCTCACCACCGACCCCCTCGCGGTGGTCCGTCGACGAGACCACGGGCAGCTGCGGCACCTGGAGACCTTCCCGGCGCGCGACGGGGTCACCGCTCCCTGGCCCACCTGGGCCGACCCGACCGTGGTCGCAGCGCTGCGCGCCCGTGGCGTCGTCGAGCCGTGGCGCCACCAGGTGCAGGCGGCCGAGGCGGCGTACGCCGGACGTCACGTCGTGCTCTCCACCGGCACTGCCTCGGGCAAGACCCTGGCCTTCCAGCTGCCGGCGCTGACCGAGGTCCTCGGCGCCCGCCGGCCCAACGGCAGGCCCGGCGCCACCGTGCTCTACCTCTCCCCCACCAAGGCGCTGGCCAACGACCAGCTCCAGACGCTGTCCTCCCTCGGCCTGCCGAGGCTGGCGGCCGTCACCCACGACGGCGACAGCCCTCCGGAGCAGCGCGAGTGGGCCCGTGACCACGCGGAGTGGCTGCTGACCAACCCCGACATGCTGCACCACTCGATGCTGCCCGGGCACGCCCGCTGGGCACGGTTCCTGGGTCAGCTGCGCTACGTCGTGGTCGACGAGTGCCACCACTACCGGGGCGTCTTCGGCGCCCACGTCGCCCTGGTCCTGCGCCGCCTGCGCCGGTTGTGCGCCGCCCACGGCTCCGACCCCACGTTCGTGCTGGCCTCGGCCACCGTGGCCGATCCCGACGTGTCGGCGCAGCGCCTCACCGGGCTCCCCGTCGAGGTCGTCGACACCGACGACTCCCGCCGCGGCGAGGTGTCGCTGGCACTGTGGGAGCCCCCGCTCACCGACCTGGTCGGGGAGCAGGGAGCCCCGGTACGCCGCGCCGCGACCGCCGAGACCGCCGACCTGCTGGCCGACCTGGTCACCGACGGCATCCGCACGCTCGCCTTCGTCCGCTCGCGCCGCGGTGCCGAGTCGGTGGCGCTGACCACCCAGCGGCTGCTGGCCGAGGTGGACCCGTCGCTGCCCGCCACGGTGGCGGCGTACCGCGGCGGCTTCCTGCCCGAGGACCGGCGCGTCCTCGAGCAGGACCTGCGCTCGGGGCGGCTGACCGGGGTGGCGGCCACCAACGCGCTCGAGCTCGGCATCGACGTCTCGGGCCTCGACGCCGTCCTGCTGACCGGGTTCCCGGGCACGCGGGCGGCGATGTGGCAGCAGGTCGGCCGCGCCGGCCGCCGCGGCACCGACGCGCTGGCCGTCCTCGTGGCGCGCGACGACCCGCTCGACACCTACGTGGTCAGCCATCCCGAGGTGCTGGTGGGCGCACCGGTCGAGGCGACGGTCTTCGACCCGGCCAACCCCTACGTCCGGGGGCCGCACCTGTGCGCCGCGGCCGCCGAGCTGCCGCTGCGCGAGAGCGACCTGCCGCTGTTCGCCGACGCCCACGCCGGGCCCGACGGCATCACGGCCGTGCGCGAGGCCCTCGACGTGCTGGTCGAGCACGGCTGGTTGCGCGCCCGCGCCGCCGGTTGGTTCTGGACCCGCAACGGCCGCCCGTCGGACCTCGCCGACCTGCGCAGCACCGGGGGCCGACCCGTCGAGCTGGTCGAGACGCGGACCGGACGGGTGGTCGGCACGGTCGACGCGGGCTCCGCGCACTCCTCCGTGCACACCGGGGCCGTCTACCTCCACCAGGGCGAGTCCTACGTCGTCGACGAGCTCGACCTCGAGGACGGGGTGGCCACGCTGACCGCCGACGACCCCGGATGGAGCACCTTCGCCCGCGACGTCACCGACATCCGCGTCGTCGAGCAGGAGCAGGTCGACGAGCGGCTCCGCCGCGCCCACCCGGACGGCTGCACGCTGTCGGTCGGGACCGTCCAGGTGACCCAGCAGGTGGTGGCCTACCTCAAGAAGGCGGTCCCCTCGGGCGAGGTGCTCGGCGAGGTGCCGCTCGACCTGCCGCCCCGCGTGCTGGAGACCAGTGCCGTCTGGTGGACGGTGCCGCCGGAGCGGCTCGCCGCCGCCGGGCTGGCCGAGGCCGACCTGCCCGGAGCCGCGCACGCGGCCGAGCACGCCTCGATCGGCATCCTCCCGCTGGTGGCGACCTGCGACCGCTGGGACATCGGCGGCGTCTCGACGGCCCTGCACCCCGACACCGGTCGGCTGAGCGTCTTCGTCTACGACGGTCACCCCGGAGGCGCCGGTTTCGCCCAGCGCGGTTTCGAGGCCGCCCGGGCCTGGCTGCAGGCGACCCGCGAGACGATCGCCGGGTGCGAGTGCGAGTCGGGCTGCCCGTCGTGCGTCCAGTCGCCCAAGTGCGGCAACCGCAACAGCCCGCTGGCCAAGGCCGAGGCCGTCCTGCTGCTCGACGTGCTGCTGGCCGACCTGGGGCCGGCCCGCGCCGCCTGACCCGCCGGCCTGAGCCGGCGAGCCGGTCGCGGTCGGGCCGGTCGGGCTCAGGCGTCCGCGCCCACCGGGCCGGCACGGGCCCGGGCGGCCACGGTGAGCTCGCGCCCCAGCAGCCGGACCGTGACCTCGGTGCCCACCCGGACCTCGTCGC
Source organism: uncultured Actinomycetota bacterium (assembly GCA_963790225.1). GTDB lineage: Bacteria > Actinomycetota > Actinomycetes > Propionibacteriales > Nocardioidaceae > Marmoricola_A. The sequence goes on from CAWBNX010000006.1 coordinate 49,757, forward strand.
CCTCGACCCGGCACGAGACCAGCTCCACGTCGTTCGCCTCCGCGGCTCGCGCCACGTCCGGGCAGGGGGGACGCAGATGCTGCAGGGCGACGGCTCCGGCCAGCGCGGCGAGGTCGGCGGCCGCCGCGGCCCGACGGCGCTCCACCACCAGGCGACCACCGACGAGCAGCGCGACCGTGAGCAGCACCAGCGCGCAGGCCAGCCCCAGCACCGCGGGCGCGGCCGCGCCACGCTCGCGTGCCGGCGCGGACCCCTGCCGTCCTCTCCCGGGCCTCACGACGGCTCCTCGACCGCGACCGCCGTGGAGCTGAGCTCGACGCCGGGCAGGAAGCCGAACAGTCCACCGGGGCCGCCGACGTGGCTGGAGGCCACGACACGCACGCGGTCGCCCTGACGGCTGACGGACACCCGGACGGCGGCGTCCCCCGAGGCGACGTCGGGTGCGCGGTCACCGCGCGCGGCGGCCCGGGCCACCTCGCGCGCCGTGTCGACGACACGCACCTGGGTGGCCGCCAGCGAGACCACCCACAGCAGACCCCAGGTCAGGGCGAGCAGCACCGGCAGCAGGGCCGCCGCCTCCGCCGTCACCGCTCCCCGCTCGCCGTCACCGCTCCCCGCTCGGCCGTCACCGCTCCCCGCTCGGTGCGACCGGACCGCGGCGACGAGGTGACCGTGGGGGTCCGCCCGGGGCTCGGTGACGTGCCTCGTCGGGCCCCCACGACCATCTCGTTCGCCATGGCTCAGCCGATCCCGACCATCTTGAGGAAGAACTCGATGAGCGTCTTGAGCAGGTTCTGGCCGAAGTCGCTGCTGAGCAGCTTCAGCAGCACCCCGGCGAGACCGACGCCGCACGCGGTGACGGCGGCGTACTCCGCGCTGGCAGCCCCGGCCTCCCCGAGGTTCGACAGCGACTCCTCGATCGCCTCACCCGACGGCTCCGCCGGGAACCTCGGCTGCGGCGCCACCGCGGGCCCCGTCGGACGACGACCCTGGTGACCTCGACGATGACGCTGACGGTGGGTGAGCGCGACCACAGGGGCGAGCGCCGTACCGGCGGGTTCCGTGACCCCTCCGCCGGGGGTCCCCGGGCCGACGGGCGGCGCGACCGGGGTGAGGGTGGTGATGGACATGTGAACCTCCTGACGTGCCGGGCGGTCCCGGCGGTGGACCGCCGGTTGGCCCGGCGGCTGTTGACGCGACGACTCTGCGCCGCTTCGAGACCGAACGGTGGGGTCACCGTCGATCTGCGGAGAGGGCCACGGTCGGGACGTCCGGGGAAGGAACCTGGCTCACCGCAGCACCAGGCCGGTCACCGACCCGGCGATGAGGGGCACGATCCCGAGGAGCACGAAGGCCGGCAGCAGGCAGAGCCCCAGCGGCGCCGCCGCCTTCACCTCGATCTGGCGCACCCGCGCCTCCACCTGGCCCCGCTGGCGTTCGCGCTCGTCCTCGGCCAGACGCGCCAGGGCGTCCGAGATCGGAGCCCCGCTGGTGGCCGAGCGCAGCAGCACCTGCCCCAGCCGTCCGAGCTGCTCGTGGGCGGCCATGTCGGCCCAGACGTCGGCCGGCTCGGAGCCCCAGCGCAGTCGGCGCGACCAGTGGCGCAACGCGTCCGCCGTCACCCCGTCCACCAGTCCCGTCACCTCGTGCAGCGCGTGCGCCGGCGCCGCTCCGGCGCTGACCGCGGCGCTGAGGAGGTCGACGACGTGGACGACGTCGGACTCGAGCTGCTCGCGGTCCTCGCCGCACGCTGCGGTCCTCCCACCCTGCGCTGTGGCGCCACACCAGGACGCCCACGACCACGGCGCCCGCGACGGCGTACCACCCGGGGAGCAGGAAGCCGGCACAGACCCCGGCGCCGAGCGCGGCCGCGCCGCGCAGTCGGTCCAACGACGCTGCGGAGCGCGCGCGGCCGGGGTGGTGCTCGTCCGGCTCCCGCGAACGGCCGACGATCCGAGCCGCCCCCCTCCGGTCCGACGTCGGGCGACGGACCGCCAGCAGCGCCGCCAGTCGCCGCGGTGGCCACCGCGACGAGCACGACCACCCCCGATCGCCGCCGGGATCCCCGAAGCCGTCCCGCTCACGCGGCGCCCCGGACCGCGCGCTCGGCGATCCGGTCCATCCACCACAGCCCGGCGGCCGCGCAGGCCGCACCTCCGGCCAGACAGGCCAGCCCCGGCAGCGTGTCGAGCAGGAACGGCCACGGCTCCGCCCCGAGACCCTGCCCGGCGACGAGGACCATCACCGGCATCACGCCGAGCATGCGCGCCGTGGCCCGCGCGGAGGCCAGCTCTGCCGCCACCACGTGACGGGTCGCCTGCTCGGCGCGGGCGGTCTCGAGGACGTGACCCACCCCGACCGCGAGGCTCGCCCCCGACCCGGCGCACAGCTGCCACACCGCGGCGAGCCGGGTCACGGTCTCCGCCCCGGGCAGCGTGCCCAGCTGACGCAGGGCCTCCGGGACGCTCGCCCCCCACCGGGCCGCGGCCGCCGCGGGGCGCGACTCCGGCCAGGCTGCCACGGCGCGCTCGAGCGCCGTGGCGACCGGCAGCCCCGCCCGCAGCTCGCCGAGCAGCGCCTCCGCGTGCAGGACCACGGCCTGCCGCCGCTCCGCCGCCACGGCCTCGGCGCGGCGGCGCGCCACCGCGCGCGCGACGGCCACACCCACCGCGGTGAGCAGTGCCGCGAGCACGGCGCGGCGCAGCGGGAGGACCGCGACGAGGCAGGTGCCCACGGCCAGCAGGGTCACCTGGGAGGCGGGACCCCACGGGGGACGACGTCGGGCGCGGCGAGGCACCGCACCTCCACGGGGCGCACCGACGAGCAGCAGCACCGCCGCGGACGCGGCCGCGGCCGCGGCCAGCGGGGTCAGCACCGCCAGCGACGTCGGATCGGCGGCACTCCGGCACTCACGGCACTCACGGCACTCCCTCGAGCAGCGCAGCCAGCCGGTCGGCGCCCGGGAGGTCGAAGCACGGGCCCGCGGCCGAGAAGCGCACCGCCGGCACCGCGTGGGTCCGACCGTCGATGTGCTCGAGCACGGCGACCTCACCGAGCCGCCGGCGACCACCCTGGTCGCGCACGCAGTGGACGACGAGATCGAGCCCGGCCTTCATCTGCACGTGGGCGGCCGCGGACGGCAGCCCGGCGGCCAGTGCGAGGCCTTCCACCCGCGCCGGGACGTCGACGGCCGAGTTGGCGTGGATCGTGCCGCAGCCCCCTTCGTGACCGGTGTTCAGCGCTGCGAGCAGGTCGACCACCTCGGCTCCGCGCACCTCCCCCACCACGAGGCGGTCCGGTCGCATGCGCAGGGCCTGCCGGACCAGGGTGCGCAGGTCGACGGACCCGACGCCCTCGACGTTGGCCTGCCGAGCCTCCAGCCCCACGGCGTGCGGGTGGACCGGCTGCAGCTCCCGGGTGTCCTCGACCAGGACCAGCCGCTCCCGGTCGGGGACCTCGCCCAGCAGAGCGTTCAGCAGGGTCGTCTTGCCCGACCCGGTGCCGCCGCTGACCAGGAACGCCAGGCGCCGGCGCACCACCGAGCGCATCAGCCGCAGCGCCTCCTCGCCCCACTGCCCGGCCTCGGCCAGCTCCGCCACGGTGAAGACACGGCGCCGCGGGACGCGTAGCGAGATCGAGGTGCCGGGTCGCGCCAGCGGGGTGAGGACGGCGTGCAGCCGGGTGCCGTCCGCGAGCCGCAGGTCGACGTACGGCGACGCGTCATCGAGACGGCGACCGGCGGTCCCGGCCAGCCGCTGGGCCAGCCGACGCACGGCGGCGTCGTCACCGAAGCTGACCTCGGTCAGCTCCAGGCCGCGTCCGCGGTCGACGTAGACCGCGTCGGGGCCGTTGACCAGGACGTCGGTGACGCCCTCGAGGTGGAGCAGCGACTCGAGCGGGCCGGCGCCCAGCACGTCGCGTCTCAGCACCTCGAGCACGGCCAGCACCGTCACGTCGCCCACCGGACGGCCGTCAGCGCGCAACGCGGCCGCGACGACCTCCGGGGTCAGCTCCGCGCTGTCACGCGCGAGCCGGGCGCGCACCTGCTCGGCGGCGCGCGCCACCGCCGCGGTCGTCACCACCGGTCCCGAGCGCCACCAGCGGGACGCAGCAGCTCGAGGACCTCGTCGGCTGCCCTCGCCACCGGCGAGCGACGGGTCCGCACCGGTCCGAGGCCGGCATCCAGGTGCTCCTGCAGCCGCCGGTCGTGACCGACCTCGCCGATCAGGGGCACCTCGAGGACCCGGGCGACGTCGGCGCCGCTGGCCCCAGCGCCCCGGCGGACCAGGAGCCCGACCGGCACCCCTGCGGCTCGCAGGGGCTCGACGACCCGGACCGCGGCGGCCACGCCGGCGACCGTGCCCTCGACCACGAGGACGACGAGGTCGCACAGCCCGAGCAGCTCCGGGGCGTGGGTCCGTCCGCGCGGAGAGTCGAGGACGACCCAGTCGTGGCCGCGCGCGCCGGCAGCGACCACCTCGGACACGAGCCGGTCGTCGACGAGGACGGTCCGGTCCTCGGGCCAGGACAGCAGGGACACCTCGTCGTGGCGCGGCAGCGCCGCACGCAGCTCGCTCGCCGACAGACGTCCGTCGACGCCGGCCAGGTCGGACCAGGTGATGCCCTCGGTGGCCCTCCCCCCGAGCAACCGTCCGAGCCCGGGGCCCCAGGGGTCGAGGTCGACGAGCAAGGTGGGCTCGTCGGCCGCCCGGCAGGCCAGGGCCGCCGCGGTGACGCTGGCTCCTGCCCCGCCCGACCCGCCGCTCACCGCGACCACCCGGCCCTGGCGCGGTCGGTCGAGGTCGGCCAGGAGCGACGCGAGCCGGTCACGGTCGTCGGGCAGCGCGAGGACCGCCGCGGCGCCCGCGTCGAGGGCCTGGCGGAACACGCCGTCGGGCACGGGCGCGTGGGCCAGCACGAGCACGGGGACGTCGCGCCGCAGCCGGACGGCGTGGTCGTCGAGGTGCTCGACGTCGACGAGCAGCATCGCGGGACGCGACCCCGACGCGCCCGCGGGACCGTCCACGCGTCCCGTACCGGCCTCGGTCCGGACGCCGACACCGGCGGCGGCGGCCAGCTGGTGGACGGGCTCGGCGAGCAGCGTGTCGGCGGTGAGCAGCAGCAGGTCCGCGACCGCGGGACGCGGACCCGACCGCAGCCTGTCCTCTTCGGGGCGGCCGCGGGGCCGGGACCGGGACCGGGCGGGGCAATGAGGTCGTCATGACGCGACTGTGCCCGCTGCCACGGTCGAACCGGGACGGTCCGAGCGGAGCTGGGGACAACCGGTGGATCAGACCACCTGAGGAAGGGAACCGGTGCGAAAAGGGGGCGGGCTCCTGGCCAGGGGGGATAGCCAGGAGCCCGGTGGCCGGACCTGGGGGGGATAGGCCCGGACCTGGTCCAGCGATGGGGGGATCGCTGGGGGACCGTGTCGTTCGGGTGCTGCGAGCGCGTGTCGCTCGTGTTCAGAAGTGTAACCGCGCCTTCACAAGTGTAACGGCGACTGCGGGCGCGAGTCGCTCAAACAGACGAATCAGAGGCGTACGTCGACTCCGGGTGACGAACTCCCGGTGGTACATCCCCCGCCACCGCCCCCGGGGTCCCCCGATCCGGGCCGACACCGAGGACACTGGAGCCCGTGACGACCGACGGCGCGACCCCAGCCGCCGGACGGGTGCGCGCCCCCGGGCGACCGGCAGCCTTCTTCGACCTGGACAAGACCATCATCGCCACGTCCAGCGCGCTGGCCTTCAGCAAGTCGTTCTACGCCGGCGGGCTGATCAACCGGCGGTCGGTGCTGCGCAGCGCCTACGCCCAATTCGTGTTCCTCGCCGGCGGCGCCGACCACGACCAGATGGAGAAGATGCGGGAGTTCCTGTCCCGCATGGTGACCGGATGGCCGGTCGAGACCGTCAGCGAGATCGTCAACGACACCCTGCACAACATCGTCGAGCCGCTGGTCTACGACGAGGCGGTCTCGCTCATCGAGGACCACCGCCTCGCCGGGCGCGACGTCATCATCGTCTCGGCCTCCGGGCGCGAGATGGTCGAGCCCATCGGTGCGATGCTCGGCGTCGACGCGGTCATCGCCACCCAGCTCGCCATCAGCGAGGGCCGCTACACCGGGGAGATCGACTTCTACGCCTACGCGGAGAACAAGGCGAGCGCCATGGTGGAGCTGGCCGAGGAGCGGGGCTACGACCTGACGCGCAGCTTCGCCTACTCCGACTCCATCACCGACGTCCACATGCTCGAGGTGGTGGGCCACCCGCACGTGGTCAATCCCGACAAGGAGCTGCGCCGGCTCGCCGTCGCGCGGGAGTGGCCCGTGCTCGACTTCTCGCGCCCGGTCGCACTGCGGCAGCGGATGCACCTGCCGGAGAGCCGCAGCACGCTGGCCGTGCTGGCGGCGGGCTCGGCGGTGGTCGTGGGCTCGGCCATCTACCTCGGCGCCCGCCGGCGTCTCGACCGGATCACCCGCGGCTGACCCGCGGCTGACCGGCGCCGGACCCGTCCCTGCCCCACCCCCACGTCGGCCCGGACGTCAAGCCCGGTGTGGACCGATCCGGGTCCGTTCGAGCGTGTCCGCCCGATCGATTCCCCGCAGGTCTTGCCGCCGCAGCGTGAGCGACGTACAAAGGAAGCACACAACTCAAGACCCGCACACGGACGGGAACCCACGCGCTGACCGACCCTTCTGACAGGGCGTCGACCACCGGGTTCATCCCGGGGCGACACATTGCGTGCACGCTTGGTACCCCGCTTCCCGTGTGCCAGCGGCGGCGCCCTCCTGACGGCGGGCGCCGCTCGCTTGCGCCGAGGCCGCCCCGTCTCGCGGGGTGGGCCTCAACGCAGCAGGGGGCTGTGGTCGGCGCCGGCGGCGTACGCCTCGGCGGCGTACAGCAGCCACGCGTGGGCGGCGGCGAGACCCCGCCGGGGATCGCCCGAGTCGGACGCCTCGGCGTACGCCGCGATCCGGGCCTCGTACGCCGGCCGGGCCGCGAGATGACCCGCCTCCGGCACGGTGGCTCCGAGCCGGTCGACCCCGCGCTCGAGCAGGACGAGTCGCTCCGTCGCCCGGGCCACCAGCCCGTTGTGGGTGGCGAAGGGCTGGGCGCTGAGGATCTCGGCGTGGACGACCGCGGCCACCACCAGACCCGGGGCGGTGGTCGGCCGGCTCAGCAGCGCCGCCACGTCGGCCAGACGACGGGCGGAGTCGGCGTCACGAGGTCGCCCCACGGTGTCGGGCGGCTCGTCGGCCGCGGCCACGGCGTGGAGCCGCGCCAAGGCCTGCAGCGGTGAGCGGGTGAGAGTGGCGGTGAGCCCGAGGACGTGGGTGGACAGGCGCAGCGAGGCCTGGGCGACGGCATCGCCCGCGCCGGCGCGGAAGGCCTCCTCGTCGCTGGTGGTGCCCGCCAGCACCGCGCTGGCCCAGGCTCCGCGCAGCAGCGACTCGGCAGCCACGTCGGGGGTGGTCCTGCGCAGGCCGCGGTCACGAAGCAGGACGTCGATGCCGTCGCGCGCCGAGGCCATCGCGGAGGCGACGCCCTCGCGGGAGGTCAGGTCGGCGAGGGGGTCCACGGGCGCAGACTAGTGCTCGCCGCCGGGCGGACCACCACGGGCGCCCGCCGTCTCAGGCTCGCGGACCTCGGTCACGGACCTCGCGGACGCCGGTCATCGCCCACCGCAGGTCACCGAGCAGTCCTTGCACGACGCTGGTCCGGACCATCAGGCGGTGTAGATTGCGACCCGATGAAGCAGCCCTCCTCCGGCCCCGACCTGGCACTCTCCTTCGCCTCGGTGGCCGACGCCTACGACCGTGCCCGACCGACCTACCCGCGGGCGGCGGTCGAGTGGCTGACGGGCCGCTCGCCGGCCACCGTGGTCGAGCTCGGCGCGGGCACCGGCAAGCTGACCGACCGGCTGGTCGAGCTGAGCCACGACCTGCTGGTCACCGACCCGCTTGACGAGATGCTCGAGCACGTCCGCACCCGCCACCCGGATCTGCGGGTGGTCACCGCTTCGGCCGAGGCGGTCCCGGTCGCGACCCGCAGCGTCGACGTGGTCGTCGCCGGCCAGGCCTTCCACTGGTTCGACCACGAGGCGGCGCTGCGCGAGGCGGCGCGGATGCTGAAGCCCGAGGGCCGCATCGCGCTGGCGTGGAACACCCGCGACGAGCGCATCCCGTGGGTCAAGCGGCTCGGTCGCATCATCGGCGACTCGGCGCCCTTCACCGACCCGAGCGAGACACTCGTCTCCTCGCGCCACTTCGGCTACGTCGAGACCGAGACGTTCAAGCACTGGATGCCGATGAAGCGCGAGGTCCTGCTCGACCTGGTCCGCTCCCGCTCCAACGTCGCGGTGATGGACCCCTCGGCGCGCGAGCGCGTCCTGCGGAAGGTCTCCGAGCTGTTCGCGGAGTACGACCGCTCGTCGGACGGGCTGATGCTGCCCTACGTCACCCAGTGCTTCCGCGCGGTCGTCCGGCCCCGTGGCCTCATCGACGAGCCCGAGCACAGCGCCGACCTCACGGCGGCGGCCGAGGCGATCCGCCGGGGCGAGGTCCCACCCGGGGCCGACGTCGGGGCGAGGCGACCCAGCCGACGTCATCGACCTCCGCCGTACGGCGCGACGGGACCGGGCCACGCGACGGCCCCACCCTCGTCGACTTCCGCGCGGCTCGCTCGGGACGGTCCTCACCGGTCGGTGGGCAACCAGCCGCCGTAGACGTCGACCATGGCCACGACGTCGTCGTCGAAGGGCTGCACCTCGACCCGCCAGGGCGCGTCGTCGTCCTCGGGCACCGGGCGCAGCAGCACGTCGTAGCCCTCGGCCGCCAGCGCCTTGACGAGCTCGTCGGCGTCCTCGGCGGACAGGAACCGGATCTCACCTCGCGGCTGGCTCATGCCCGGGAGCGTACGCCGACCCCGTCCGGGCCGACCCACGTCTAGGGTTCCCCCATGGCGGTCTGGCGACGCGGCTCCCGGTGGCGACGCACCGGACACCTGAGCAGCGAGGCCGACCGCGCCACCTTCCGCACGCTGCACACCGCGTCGCTGGCCGCACCCGCCCTGCGGGGCGGCCTCAACCGCGCCTCGGCCGAGCGCGCCGTCGGCCACCTGCGCGAGCTGCTCGGCACCCCGTCCGTGGTGCTCACCGACACCACCGAGGTGCTGGCCTGGGACGGCGACGTCGACCACCACCGCGACCTCGCCGAGCAGTTCGCCCGCGACTGCGCGACCGAGGCGAGCGGTTCCAGCGGGTCCACCACCATCCACGACCGGGACTTCCGCTGCGACAGGCCCGGCTGCGACGTGGCGCACGCCGTCGTCTCGCCGCTGACCGTCGACGACGTCGTGGTCGGCACGCTCCAGGTCTTCACCCCGTCGGTCTCGGCCGGGCTGCTCCGCGCCACCGACGAGGTCGCGGCCTGGGTCACCGGTCAGCTCGCCCTCGCCGAGCTCGACGACAGCCGGCGACGGCTGGTCGAGGCCGAGGTCAAGACGCTGCGGGCGCAGATCTCGCCGCACTTCATCTACAACTCCCTCAACGCGATCGCGTCGTTCGTGCGCACCGACCCCGAGCACGCCCGCGAGCTGCTGCTGGAGTTCGCCGACTTCACCCGCTACTCCTTCCGCAGCCACGGCGACTTCACCACCCTGGCCGAGGAGCTGCGCTCCATCGAGCGCTACCTGGTGCTCGAGCAGGCCCGGTTCGGCGACCGGCTGCACGTGACGCTCCGGGTCGCCCCCGAGGTCCTCCCGGTGACGGTGCCGTTCCTGTGCCTGCAGCCCCTGGTCGAGAACGCCGTGCGCCACGGGCTGGAGGCCAAGGACGGTCCGGGGCGCATCGAGATCGTGGCGGAGAACCACCCGCGGGAGGCCGTCATCTGGGTCGAGGACGACGGCATCGGCGACGACCCCGAGCGGGTGCGCCGCGCCCTGGCCGGCGACTCCGACACCGACTCGGTCGGGCTCGGCAACGTCGACGGCCGGCTGCGCTCGGTGTTCGGCGACGAGTTCGGCCTGGTGGTGGAGACCGCCGTCGGGGCCGGCACCCGCGTGACCGTGCGCGTCCCGAAGTTCGCCCCCGGGGTGCACGCGTGAGCGGCCAGCCCCTCCTCGCCGCGCTCGCCGTCGACGACGAGCGCCCGGCCTGCGACGAGCTCGAGTGGCTGCTGCGTCGCGACCCCCGCATCGGCACGGTGCTCACCGCGGCCTCGGCGGCCGAGGCCCTGCGGGTGCTGCAGGAGGAGCACGTCGACGTCGTGTTCTGCGACATCCAGATGCCCGGCCTCACCGGGCTCGAGCTCGTCCAGGTCCTGCGTCGGTTCCGGGAGCCGCCGCGGGTCGTGTTCGTCACCGCCCACGAGCAGCACGCGCTCGAGGCCTTCGACCTCGACGTCGTCGACTACCTGCTCAAGCCGGTGCGGGAGTCGCGGCTGGCCGAGGCGGTGCGCCGGGTCGCGGACGCCGTACCCACCGGGAGCGAGGACGACGACGACGCGATCGCGGTCGAGCTGGGCGGTGTCACCCGCTTCGTGCGCCGCGCCGACGTCCGCTACGTGGAGGCGCACGGCGACTACACCCGCCTGCACACCCCCGACGGGGCTCCGCTGGTCCGGGTCCCGCTGGCCCGTCTGGAGCAGGAGTGGGCCGATGCCGGCTTCGTGCGCATCCACCGCTCCCACCTGGTCGCGCTCGCGCACGTCAGCGAGGTGCGCAGCGACGGCGGGCGGGTGACGGTCGTCGTCGACGGCGAGGAGCTCACGGTGGCGCGGCGACACACGCGCGAGCTTCGCGACCTGCTCGTACGTCGCTCGCGGCCGGGAGGCCGGGCGTGACCACCCCGCCGCGCGTGCGCGTCACCAGCCCGCGCACCGGCGCTGCGAAGGGGCGCCGGGTGGCCCCCCGCGTCGAGATCGACCGCCGCAGCCGACTGGGGCAGGTCTATCTCTCCTCGCTCGTCCGCAGCCAGTTCCTGCTCGCCCTCGGCGTGCTGCTCGTGGGCGTGGGCACGCTCGTGGCGCTGCCGCTGCTGTTCCGTCTCGGCGGGCTCGCCGACCGCGAGGTGCTCGGCATGCCGCTGTCGTGGGGTGTGCTGGCGTTCGCCGTCCACCCCTTCCTGCTGGCCTGCGGCTGGTTCTACGTGCGCCGGGCCGAGCACAACGAGGAGGTGTTCGCCGACCTCGTCGAACCCCTCGTCGCGGGCAGGGACCAGGAGCCTGCGCGAGGTGCGGGACGCGGGGCCGCCTCCCAGCTCGACCGGGCCGCTGCGGTGAGCCCGGTGTACGGCGCGGTGGCGGTCGCCCTGGTCTCGCTGGCCACGCTGGCGATCGGCGCCTACGGCTGGCGCTTCTCCCGGACCACCAGCGACTTCTTCGTGGCCTCCCGCTCGGTGCGTCCGGCACTGAACGCCAGCGCCATCGGCGGGGAGTACCTCTCGGCCGCGTCCTTCCTCGGCGTGGCCGGGCTCGTGCTCGCCTTCGGCACCGACATGCTGTGGTACCCCGTCGGGTGGACGGCCGGCTACCTCGTCCTGCTCGTGCTGGTGGCCGCGCCGTTGCGTCGCTCGGGCGCCTACACGCTCGCCGACTTCGCCGAGTCGCGGCTGGAGTCCGAGACGGTGCGTCGGGTCTCCTCGCTGCTGGTGGTGGCGGTCGGCTGGCTCTACCTCATCCCGCAGTTCCAGGGCGCCGGGCTCTCGCTGGGAGTGGTCACGGACGCGCCCGCGTGGAGCGGCGGCGTCCTGGTCGCGGTCGTCGTGCTCGTCAACGTGTTCTTCGGCGGGATGCGCAGCATCACCTTCGTGCAGGCCTTCCAGTACTGGCTCAAGCTCACCGCGCTGCTCGTGCCGGTGCTGTTCCTGCTCGGGGTCTGGTGGGGCGACGGCGCCACCGGTCCGGCGGGGGTCGACGTCGCCGGGACGACCGGGGCGGCGTGGCGTGACGCCGTGGCTCCGGGCGGCGCCACCGGGCTCTACACGACCTACTCGATCATCGTGGCGACGTTCCTCGGCACGATGGGGCTGCCGCACGTCGTCGTCCGCTTCTACACCAACCCCGACGGCCGGGCCGCCCGACGGACCACCCTGGTGGTGCTGGCGCTGCTCGGCCTGTTCTACGTGCTGCCGCCCGTGTACGGCGCCCTCGGCCGGCTCTACGCCCCCGACCTGGTCGCCGCCGGGGCCAGCGACACCGTCGTGCTCGAGCTGCCCGGCCGGATGGTCGAGGGCCTGCTCGGCGAGCTGCTGTCCGCGCTCACCGCTGCCGGCGCCTTCGCGGCGTTCCTCTCCACCTCCAGCGGACTGACGATCGCGGTGGCCGGGGCGCTGAGCCAGGACGTGCTGGGGCGCTCCGAGCGGGTGCGCCGGTGGGGCGGGGTGCGGTCGTTCCAGGTCGCGGTGGTGGTCGCGGTCGCGGTCCCGCTGGCGCTCACCGTGCTGTCGGAGGGCGTGGGCGTCGCGCGTGCGGTCGGGCTCGCCTTCGCCTTCGCCGCCTCCACGTTCTGCCCGCTCATCGTGCTCGGCATCTGGTGGCGCCGTCTGACCGACGTCGGGGCCGTGGCCGGGATGCTCGTGGGCGGGCTGCTGTGCGGGGGCGCCGTGATCGACTCGCTGCTGGACGTCCAGCACGACGGCTGGCTGGCGGTGCTGCTCGCGCAGCCGGCCGCGTGGACGGTGCCCGCGGCGTTCCTGACCATGGTGGTCGGCTCGCTGCTCACGCCGGGCCGGGTGCCGGCCGGGGTGGCCACGACGATGGTCCGGCTGCACACGCCCGAGAGCGTGGCGCTGGACCGCGGACGCGTCGTACGCCGTCTCGTCGACGGCTGACCGTTCGTCGTGCCGGACCGACCGCTCACCGACCCGCCCTCCCCGTCCGGCGTCTTCGACGACCTCAGAGGTGCCGCGCGCAGGGTCCGACTCCCTACCGTGACTACGATCACACCGGCGCACCGTGCGCCGAGGACGACGGAAGGACGAGGCCGTGGCCGAAGACATCGACCGACGCACCCACGAGGTGTACGAGAGCCTCCACGAGACGGAGGAGTTCGCCGAGCTGCGACGTCGCTACCGCGGCTTCGCCATCCCGGCGACCGTGGCCTTCCTGCTGTGGTACCTGACCTACGTGGTCATGTCGAACTGGGCCACCGACTTCATGAACATCCGGCTGTTCGGCAACATCAACGTGGCGCTGGTCTTCGGGCTGCTGCAGTTCGCGACGACGTTCCTCATCGCCGTCCTCTACGCGCGCTACTCCAACGCCAAGCTCGACCCGCTCGCCCGCGAGCTCGACGAGCGCTACATCGCCGTGCGCACGAGCGACCGAGAGGGCCGCTGACATGAGCAACCAGGTCCTCACCACCGGGCTCTTCCTCGCCGTCGTCGCGCTGACCATCGGCATCACGTTCTGGGCCAGCCGACAGACCTCCGGCGCCGCGGACTACTACACCGGCGGACGCGGCTTCTCCGGCCTCCAGAACGGACTCGCCATCGGCGGCGACTACATGTCCGCCGCCTCGTTCCTCGGCATCTCCGGAGCCATCGCCCTGAGCGGCTACGACGGCTTCCTCTACTCGGTCGGCTTCCTCGTGGCGTGGCTCGTGGCCCTGCTCCTGGTGGCCGAGATGCTGCGCAACTCCGGGCCGCTACACGATGGCCGACCAGCTGGCCTACCGGATGCGGCAGCGCCCGGTGCGCACGGCGGCCGCCACCTCCACCATCGTGGTCTCGATCTTCTACCTGCTCGCCCAGATGGTCGGCGCCGGTGCCCTCGTGGCGCTGCTGCTGGGCGTCGACAGCCAGGCGGCCATCAACTTCACGATCTTCGCCGTCGGCGTCCTCATGGTCTTCTACGTCACCGTGGGCGGCATGAAGGGCACCACGTGGGTCCAGATCGTCAAGGCCGTGCTGCTCATGGCCGGCTCGGCGTTGATCGTCGTGCTGGTGCTGGCGCAGTTCAGCTTCAACCTCTCCGACCTGCTGGGCGCCGCGGCCAGCAACTCCGGCAAGGGCCAGGCGTTCCTGGAGCCGGGCCTGAAGTACGGCGCCTCCACCACGAGCAAGATCGACTTCCTGAGCCTGGGACTCGCCCTGGTGCTCGGCACCGCCGGGCTGCCCCACATCCTCATCCGCTTCTACACCACCCCGACCTCGCGCGAGGCTCGCAAGTCGGTGCTCTGGGCCATCGGCCTCATCGGCACCTTCTACCTCTTCACGCTGATCCTGGGCTTCGGCGCCGCGGCGCTGCTCAGCGGTGACGACATGGAGCGGGTGGCCACCTCGGGCGGCAACCTGGCCTCCCCGCTGCTCGCCGAGACGGTGGGTGGCGGTGCCGGGACCACCGGCGGCGCGGTCCTGCTCGCGGTGATCGCGGCCGTCGCCTTCGCGACCATCCTCGCGGTGGTGGCCGGCCTGACGCTGACCTCGAGCGCCAGCCTCGCCCACGACCTCTACAACAGCGTGTGGCGCAAGGGGCAGGCGACCGAGAAGGAGGAGCTCAAGGTGGCCCGGTTCGCGGCCGGCGGCATCGGGCTGGTGGCGATCATCCTCGCCATCCCGGCCCAGAAGCTCAACGTGGCCTTCCTGGTCGCACTGGCCTTCGCGATCGCCGCCTCGGCGAACCTGCCCTCCATCGTCTACAACGTGTTCTGGCGGCGCTTCAACACCCGCGGCGCGGTGTGGAGCATCTACGGCGGACTCATCTCGTCGGTCGGCCTGGTCATCTTCTCGCCGATCATGTCCGGCAAGGGCGTCGACCCGACCACCGGGAAGAACCTGTCCCTGCTGCCGACCAGCATCGACATCTCGTGGTTCCCGTTGGAGAACCCCGGCATCGTCTCGATCCCGTTGGGCTTCCTGCTCGGCTACATCGGCTCGGTGACGTCGAAGGAGCCCGAGGCCGAGCGTCGCTACAACGAGCTCGAGGTGCGGGCCCTGACCGGTGCTGGTTCCGAGGTCGCGGTTTCGCACTGACCACAGGAGGGGACGGGTCCTGCAGGGAGAGTCCTGCCGGACCCGCCCCGTCCCCGACCACGGCACAACGGTGCGAGACACAGCGCCGGGCACCCCACGCGACAACCCGACGTACGACGAGGAGCGAGCATGACCGAGGAGAAGCAGCAGACCCTGTCGACGCTGGGGACGGAGGACCGCACCTTCGAGCCGCCCGAGGAGCTCGCGGCGAACGCCAACGTCACCGCCGAGGCCTACGACGAGGCGGCCGAGGACCGGCTCGCGTTCTGGCGCAAGCACGCCGAGCGGATCTCCTGGGACACCGACTTCTCCGAGGTGCTCGACTGGTCCGACCCGCCCTTCGCGAAGTGGTACGTCGGCGGCACGCTCAACGCCGCCTACAACTGCGTCGACCGGCACGTCGAGGCCGGCAACGGCGACCGGGTGGCGATCCACTGGGTCGGTGAGCCCGAGGACGACAAGCGGACCCTGACCTACAGCGACCTCAAGGACGAGGTCTGCCGGGCGGCGAACGCGCTGACCGACCTCGGCGTCGAGAAGGGCGACCGCGTCGCCATCTACATGCCGATGATCCCCGAGACCGTCGTCGCGATGCTCGCCTGCGCCCGCCTCGGCGCCCCGCACACCGTCGTGTTCGGCGGCTTCTCCGCCGACGCGCTGGCCAGCCGGGTCACCGACTGCAGCGCGAAGGTGATCATCACCGCCGACGGCGGCTACCGCCGCGGCAACCCCTCCGCCCTCAAGCCCGCCGTGGACGAGGCCTGCGCGAAGGTCGAGGACGGCATCGTCGAGAAGGTCCTCGTGGTGCGCCGCACCGGCCAGGACGTGGACTGGGACGACGATCGCGACGTGTGGTGGCACGACGCCGTCGACGGTGCCTCGGCCGAGCACACCCCCGAGGCGTTCGACTCCGAGCACCCGCTCTACGTCATGTACACCTCCGGCACCACGGGCAAGCCCAAGGGCATCCTGCACACCACCGGCGGCTACCTCGTCGGCACGTCGTACACGCACCACGCGGTCTTCGACCTCAAGCCGGAGACCGACGTCTACTGGTGCACCGCCGACGTCGGCTGGGTCACCGGGCACTCCTACATGGTCTACGGACCGCTCGCCAACGGCGCGACCCAGGTCGTCTACGAGGGCACCCCCGACACCCCGCACAAGGGCCGCTGGTGGGAGATCATCGAGGAGTACGGCGTCACGATCTTCTACACCGCGCCCACCGCCATCCGCACGTTCATGAAGTGGGGCGCGGACCTGCTCGAGAAGCACGACCTGTCCTCGCTGCGGCTGCTCGGGTCGGTGGGTGAGTCCATCAACCCCGAGGCCTACATGTGGTACCGCGAGAACGTCGGCGGCGACCGCTGCCCGATCGTCGACACCTGGTGGCAGACCGAGACCGGCCAGATCATGATCAGCCCGCTGCCCGGCGTCACCGCCGGCAAGCCCGGCTCGGCCATGAAGGCGCTGCCGGGCATCTCCGCCGAGGTCGTCGACGAGGAGGGCGCGGCGGTCGGCAACGGCAACGGCGGCTACCTCGTGCTCACCGAGCCGTGGCCGGCCATGCTGCGCACCATCTGGGGTGACGACGACCGGTTCAAGGACACCTACTGGTCGCGGTTCCGCAAGCTGGGCTTCTACTTCGCCGGTGACGGTGCCAAGCTCGACGACGACGGTGACGTCTGGCTGCTCGGGCGCGTCGACGACGTCATGAACATCTCCGGCCACCGGCTCTCCACCACCGAGATCGAGTCCGCCCTGGTCTCCCACCCCCACGTGGCCGAGGCCGCCGTGGTGGGCGCTCAGGACGAGACCACCGGACAGGCCGTCTGTGCGTTCGTCATCCTGCGCGAGTCGGCGCTGGACGGCGACGGCAACGCCCCCGACGACCTCATCGAGGAGCTGCGCAAGCACGTGCAGAAGGAGATCGGCGCGATCGCCAAGCCGCGTCAGATCATGATCGTCCCCGAGCTGCCCAAGACGCGGTCCGGCAAGATCATGCGCCGTCTGCTGCGCGACGTGGCGGAGAAGCGTGAGGTCGGTGACGTCACGACGCTGGCCGACTCGACCGTGATGGACCTGATCTCCGACGGCGCCTCGGGCTCCTCGGACGACTGACCCCCCGACGCCCGACGACCTCGAACGACGACGGCCGCCCCTCCTGCAGGAGGGGCGGCCGTCGCTGTGCGCGGGTGGGGCGTCAGCCCCGGTTGGTGAGGACCTTCTTGGTCTCCTGCGCCTGGGCGATCGCCCGCTCCGGAGGCCCGACGTTCTGGATCTTCTTGATGCCCACGAACGCCAGGGCGCCGGCCAGCGCGACGTAGACCGCGAAGACGATCAGGTAGCAGAAGGCGAGGTCGAGACCGGTCAGGTGGATGAGGTAGGCGAAGGCCACCGACAGCATGATCACCGCCAGCACCAGCAGGAAGCCGGCGACCGCGAACAGCCCCGCGGCGAGACCGCCGTTCTTCACGCTGATCTTGACCTCGGACTTCACCAGCGCGATCTCGTGCTGGAGCAGCGTGGAGAGGTCGGAGGAGATCGTCGACACCAGGGTGCCGATCGACGGCTCCTCGGGCTGGGTCAACGGCTCCTGGGCGGACTTCACGGACGTGAGCAGGTGCGGTGTCGGACATGGGGCTCCCTTCGAGACTCGTGGAGCCTACCCCGCACCGACCGGTTGACCCGTCGGGTCCGGCGGGGCCCGCGACACCTCCGCACGACGGCCGACGGGTCAGGCGCAGCGGCCCGTCGAGACCGGCTCCTCGGCGTCGATGCCACGGGCGGCGGCCTCGGCCACCTGGTCGGCGGTGAGCACGTAGCCGGTGTCGGCGTCGGTCACCGACGCGGCGAAGACGACGCCGTACACCTCGCCGTCGAGGGAGACCATCGGCCCTCCGGAGTTGCCCGGCCGGACCAGGCCGCGGACGGCGTACACGTCGCGGACGACGGTGTCCTCGTCGTAGATGTCGCGACTCTCCAGCTGCTGCTCGGAACGGATCCGGGCGCCCTGCACGTCGTAGGGCCCGTCCTCGGGGTAGCCGAGCACCGCCCCGGGGTCCGTCGACCCAGCCTCGCGGTCGAAGCGCAGGAACGGACGGCCGAGGCCCTCGACCGCGAGCACCGCGACGTCGATGTCGGGGTTGTAGTAGACGACCTCGGCGTCCACCTCGCCGTCCTCCAGGATCACCTTCGGCGCCGAGACGCCGGCCACGACGTGCGCGTTGGTCATCAGGCGACCGGGTTGGTAGAGGAAGCCCGTGCCCTCCACGCCGCGCCCGCAGCGGTTCTCGCCACGGATCTTCAGCACGCTGGCGGCTGCGGCCTCGACCTCCGGGTCGGAGGCCACCCGCGGCGGCGGCGGGCCGACGTCGGCGATGCGCTCCTGGACGAAGGGCCCGATGTAGCGGGGGAAGAGACTGGTGCCGACCACCCGGTTGAACGAGTCGAGCAGCGAGTCGGCCTGGTTCGGCACCACCCGGTCCACCCGGGCGAGGACCTCGGACTCGCGAACCTGGTCGGAGACCCACGGGAGACGGGCGCCGCTGACGGCCACGCCCAGCGCCCACGCCACGACGAGCACCGCGACCGCGCTGAGCAGCGAGCCGCCGACGGCGTCGACCGCCCGCACCGGCTGCCACGGGATCCGGTCGCGGACCCGGGCCCCGCCGAACTGCGCCAGCGCCTGCCCCAAGGAGGCCCCGATGAGCACCAGGAACAAGGCCCCGAGGGAGACCCAGGGCGACGGCTCGGAGCTGCTGAAGATCCTCGGGGCCAGCCAGATTCCCAGCAGCCCCCCGAGGAGCAGGCCGGTGGTGGCGAAGGCGCCGGTGATGAAGCCCTGCCAGTAGCCGGAGACGGCGTAGGCCAGGAGCAGCACCACCACCACGATGTCGAGCGCGTTCACCCGGGCCGGTCCTCCTCGTCGACGAGTCCGGCCGCGACCGGGTCGAAGTCCTCGCCCTCGCCGACCTCGATGCCGAGGAACTTCGCGACCCGGTGCCACTCGATGTGGTGGTCGGGCAGGCCGCGGACGTCGTCGGTGTCCCAGGGGCGGGTCCACCCGACGTGGTCGAAGAGCCGACTGATGATGCCGGCGGTGAACCCCCAGAGCAGGACGTCCTTGTCGGGCCCGATCATCCAGCCGGGGCCGGCCCAGCCGAGCGGGTGACGCACCGAGAACCGGTTGACCGGGTCGAGCAGGTCCTCGAGCGGCTCTCGGAAGACGGCGTGCACCTCGCGGGTGTTGACGACCTCCATCGGCGACGGCTCGTGCCAGTAGGCGAGCACCGGGGCCACGGCGAAGTTGCGCGGCGGCAGCCAGAGGCGTGGCAGCTCGGCGAACACCTCGATCCCCCGGGGGTCCAGGCCGGTCTCCTCCTCGGCCTCGCGGAGGGCGCCGGCGACGGCCGTCTCGTCGCCGTCGAGCGACCCACCGGGGAAGGACACCTGGCCCGGCTGCGACCTCATCGTGTGCGCCCGCTCGGTCAGCAGCAGGTCCGGTCCGCGAGGGCCGTCGCCGAAGAGGACCAGCACGGCCCCCTCCCGCGGGCGGGGCTCCTCGGGCGGGACGAAACCGGAGAGGTCCTCGGCCCGGATCGTCGCGACGCCGTCCCGCAACGGGTGCAGCCAGTCGGGCAGGCCCGGGGAGGGAGAGCTGGCAGCGTCGGACACGCGCAGAGCCTACCCAGCCGCCGGGTCGACGCCGGTGTGTTCGCGCACGAGTGCGGCCAGCTCCTCGTCGGAGTCGAAGGCGACGTTGACGAAGGTGGCCACCCCCTGAGCGTCCACGAACACCGTGCCGGGGAGACCGAGGATCTTCAGCTGGTCGGCGAGCGACCCCCCGGGATCGGCGAGCTGGGGATAGCTCACGCCGGAGGTCGCGAGCAGGTCGAGCGCGGCCTCGGGGTCGGGGTCCTGGTAGTCGACACCGAGCAGGGTGAGACGGTCGCCGGCCCGCTCGTCCAGGCGCGCGAGGATCGGCAGCTCCTTCTCGCAGGGCGTGCACCAGCTCGCCCACAGGTTGACGACGGCGGGCCCGGAGACCGAGCTCAGGACCGTGTCCGGCCCACCGCCCAGACACGCCAGGGTCAGCGGCGGCAGCTCACTGGCCCGCAGGTCGTCCGTTCCCGCCCCGGCCGAGGCGGCTGCCCCGTCGGCAGCAGCGGGACAGTCCTCGATCCCGGCGCCCGCCTTGGCGGCCCGCAGCCCGGGGGTGTCGACGTCGACACGGGTCCGCACCGGCGGGGCGGGCAGTCCCGAGGCCCCACCCGGGGGCGCGGACGGGTTCATCCCCGTGGGCTCCTCGTCGCCGTCGCCCAGCACGCGGAAGGACAGCACGACGACGACCAGCAGGACCACGGCGACCTGCACGGCACGCCAGGGGGTCACGCGCGTCCCTCGGTCCTCACCAGGGCCGCGGCGACCTCCGGGTCGGTCGGCCCTTCGCCGTACGCCGGGCACCAGCGGGCCACCGGGCAGGCGCCGCAGGCCGGCCTGCGCGCGTGGCAGACCCGGCGGCCGTGCCAGATCAGGTGGTGGCTGAGCATCGTCCAGTCCCGCGCGGGGAAGAGCTCGGCGATCGCCGCCTCGGTCTTCACCGGGTCGGTCTGCTCGGTCCAGCCGAGGCGGCGCACCAGGCGCCCGACGTGGGTGTCGACCGTCAGGCCCGGGACCCCGAAGGCGTTG
Source organism: uncultured Actinomycetota bacterium (assembly GCA_963790225.1). Taxonomy (GTDB): domain Bacteria; phylum Actinomycetota; class Actinomycetes; order Propionibacteriales; family Nocardioidaceae; genus Marmoricola_A. The sequence continues at coordinate 70,421 of CAWBNX010000006.1, forward strand.
CCGAGCACGACGTTGGCGGTCTTGCGGCCCACCCCGGGCAGGGTGACGAGGTCCTCGAGCCGCGCGGGGACCTCGCCGTCGAAGCGCTCGACCAGGGCCTGCGCGAGCTTGAGCAGCGACTCGGTCTTGGCCCGGAAGAAGCCGGTCGGCCCGATGATGGTCTCGATGCGCTCCCGATCCCCGGCGGCCATCGCGGTGGCGTCGGGGTAGGCCGCGAACAGCGTCGGGCTGATGCCGTTCACGCGCCGGTCGGTGGTCTGCGCGCTCAGCACGGTGACCACGAGCAGCTCGAACGGGGTGGAGAAGTCGAGCTCGCAGCGGGCGTCGGGGTAGGTCGCGGCCAGGGTGCGGTCGACCTTCCGGGCGCGGCGGACGAGGGCGGTGTCGGGCACCGGCCCAGCCTACGTGCGCCGGTGGACGCCAGGCATTTCCGTCTCCCTGCGCCCTCCGCGCGCGCGGGAGGTGAGAATAGGGGAGGATGTGACTCGGGCCACGCCTGTCGGCGGCCCTGTGACGGTTGCGGTCCCGAGGGGCCGCGCGAAGGAGGACGGTTCGTGGATACCGATGTGCTGCGTCAGGCGCCGCTGTTCAGCGCCCTGGACGACGAGGCGACCGCTGCGCTGCAGGGCTCGCTGGGCACGGTGCGGCTGCGCCGCGGCGAGGTGCTCTTCCACGAGGGTGACACCGGGGACAAGCTGTACGTCGTCGCCGACGGCAAGGTGAAGCTCGGGCGCACCTCGTCCGACGGACGCGAGAACCTGCTGGCGATCCTCGGCCCCGGCCAGATGTTCGGTGAGCTGTCGCTCTTCGACCCCGGTCCGCGCTCGGCGACGGTCACCGCGGTGACCGACACCGTCTTCTACTCCCTGTCCCACGACGACCTGCTGCAGTGGCTCAACGGGCGCGCCGACGTGGCCCACGGCCTGCTCGCGCAGCTGGCCTCGCGGCTGCGCAAGGCCAACGACGTGGTCGCCGACCTGGTGTTCTCCGACGTGCCGGGCCGGGTGGCCAAGGCGCTGCTGGACCTCGCCAACCGCTTCGGCCGCACCGCCGACGACGGCGTCCATGTGCACCACGACCTCACGCAGGAGGAGCTGGCCCAGCTGGTCGGCGCCTCCCGCGAGACGGTGAACAAGGCGCTGGCCGACTTCGCCTCGCGTGGGTGGTTGCGCCTCGAGCCCCGCTCGGTGGTCCTCATGGACGTCGAGAGGCTCTCCCGCCGGGCGCGCTAGTCGTGCTCGCGCAGGTGCACGAGCTGCGCGCGCACCGACAGCTCGGCGGCACCCCACAGCACCGGGTCGACGTCGACGTACACGTGCTCGACGACGTCACGCGGTGAGGCCTCCTCCCCGAGGGTGCGCAGCGCTTCGCGGACCTGCTCGAGCCGGTCGCGCCGGTGGGCGAGGTAGAAGTCGAGGGCGCCCAACGCGTCGTCGATGACCGGTCCGTGACCGGGCCAGACGTGCTGGATCTCCTGCGCGTCGCAGAGGTCGCGCAGCCGGTGGAGCGAGCCGAGGTAGGCGCCGAGCTCGCCGTCGGGGTGGGCCACCACGGTGGTCCCCCGGCCGAGCACGGTGTCTCCGGTCAGCACCGCGCGCTCCGAGGGCAGCACGAACGACAGCGAGTCGCTGGTGTGCCCCGGGGTCGCGACCACGCGCACCTCCAGGTCCCCGAGGGCGATCACGTCACCCTCCCCCAGCCCCTCGCCGCCGAGGCGGTGCTGCGGGTCGAGCGCGCGCACGCCGCAGCCGACGCGGGTCGCGAACTCCTTGGCGGCCTCGGAGTGGTCGGCGTGACCGTGCGTCAGGAGCACCTGCGTGACGCGCCCGGCCGCGCTCTCCAGCGGGCCCAGGTGCGCCTCGTCGAGCGGGCCGGGGTCGACCACGATCGAGGTGCCCGACCCGGGGTCGCGCAGGATCCAGGTGTTGGTGCCGTCCAGGGTCATGATCCCCGGGTTGGGCGCCAGCAGGCACTCCCCCACCCCGCCGAAGCGGCCCCCTGCCCAGCTCACGGCGTGGTCCCGGCCCGCCGGGCCGCCACCGACTCACCCAGCGCGACCAGCCGGTGCGGGAGGTGGAGGTAGCCACCGTCGTCGTCGACCTGCATCTCGGGCAGGATCGGCGAGCGGTCCCGCTCGGCTGCCGAGGCCAGCGCCTGGCGGGGGTGGGTGAAGTCGAACAGCTCGAGACAGGTGGCGTAGGTCGGGGGCAGCATCGCGAGCCGTCCCTCGTCGACGGCCTCGACGACGTCGGGGACCGCCATCCACAGCACCTCGTCGGACTCCGTCGAGACGTCGCGCGTCACCTGGCCCTCGGGGAGCTCGGCGACGAAGAAGCGGGTGTCGTAGCGCCGCGGCTCGAAGACCGGGGTGATCCAGGACCCCCACCAGCGCAGCAGGTCGGTGCGCAGCACCAGGCCGCGGTCAGCGAGGAACGCGGTGAACGCGATCTCCCGACCCTCCAGACGACGTCGGTCGGCCTCCCAGTCCTCGCCGGTGGTGTCGGCCACGACGGTGTCCGGGGTGGGGCCGGCCAGGAGCACGCCGGACTCCTCGAAGGTCTCGCGCACCGCAGCGCAGACCAGGGCCCGCGCGTGCTCGGCCGTGGTGCCGAGCTCGACGGCCCACTCCTCGGGGGACGGACCGGCCCAGCCGATGGCCCCGTCGAAGTCGCGGCGGTCGACGCCGCCCCCGGGGAACACGCAGAACCCGCCGGCGAACGCCATGCCGAGGTGACGGCGCAGGAGGTAGACCTCGACGCCCTCGGGACGTCCGGGCCGCAGCAGCACCACGGTGCTCGCGTCGCGCGGCTCCGTGGGCACCTGCGACCCGTCGGCGAAGGCACGGGCGGAGGCGACGAGGGACTCCGGGAGCCGACGCGTCGGATCCACTCAGCCGACCTCGACGACCATCTCGACCTCGACGGGGGCGTCCAGCGGGAGCACCGCGACGCCGACGGCGGAGCGGGTGTGACGCCCGGCGTCGCCGAACACCTCCCCCACGAGGTCCGAGGCCCCGTTGGCGACCTTCGGCTGCTCGGTGAAGTCCGGGGTCGAGGCGACGAAGACGGTGAGCTTCACGATCCGGCGCACCTGCTCCAGCGGCACCTGGCTGGCCACCGCGGCGAGGGCGTTCAGCACGCACTGCTGGGCGCAGGCCTGCCCGTCCTCGAGGCTGACCTCCCCGCCCACCTTGCCGGTGTGCACGAGGGCACCGTCACGCAGTGGCAGCTGGCCCGAGGTGAAGACGTGGTCGCCGCTGCGCAGCGCCGGGATGTACGACGCCACCGGGGCAGCGACCTCCGGGACGCTCAGCCCGAGCGCGGCGAGCCGCTCCTCGGGCGTGCTCACGACTTCGGCCGCTTGAAGTAGGCCACCAGGTTCTCCGGGTTCATGCCCGGCACCACCTGGACGAGCTCCCAGCCGTCCTGGCCCCAGTTGTCGAGGATCTGCTTGGTCGCGTGAACGAGGACGGGCACGGTGACGTATTCCCACGTGGTCATGGCCCCGACTCTAGGGCACGGCCCCCGGAGCGGGGTCAGCCGCTGGGAGGCGCGAACCGCTGGTCGCGCACGACGGCGAGCGGGGGGAAGACCGCGGGCCCGAGGGGTGCCGGGAGCTCGTTCTCGAGCATCCGTGAGGACAGCGGCAGCTGCAGGGTGAACACCGCGCCACGGTGGTCGGAGGTGGCCGTCACCGTCCCGCCGTGCTGCTCCGCGATCCGGCGGCAGACGGGAAGGCTGCGCCACGGACCCACGTCGCTGCCGCCCGAGGACGAGGTGGTGCGGTCGGGGTCGAAGACCGCTTCACGGCTCCCGGGTGGGATGCCCGGCCCCTCGTCGGCGACCGCGATGGCGACGAGGTCGCCGGTCCGCTTGACCCGCACGGTGATCACCCCGGAAGCGGGCGTCACCGAGACGGCATTGTCCAGGAGGGTGTCGACGAGCCGCTCGAGCTGGCTGACGTCGCCCTGCACGAGCGCTCGTCCGCGTGTCGAGGGGATCCGGATCTGACGCATGACGATGTCGTGCTGGGCCGCACGCGCCTGGTGGCGCAGCAGGAGGCTCTCGACGAGCTCGTCGAGGTCGAGCAGGCGGGAGCTGGACCGCTCGTCCGGCCCCCCGTGAACGACGACGAGCCCGTGGCCGAGGTCCTCCAGCACGGTCATCAGCTGGCCCCCGGCCGCGATGATCCGGGCCGCGAGGTCGCGCTGGCGATGACTCAGGGTCGAGTCCTCCTGGAGCAGGGCGGCGAGCCCGAGCATGCTCTCGAGGGGATTGACCATCTCGCGGGTCACGTCGTTGACGTGGCGCTGGGGCGTCAGCCGCGCCGAACGCTCACACGCCTCCAGGGCGCCCGCAGCGTCGGCTGCCCAGGCGTCGGCTCCGACCAGCAGGGCGAGCGCCGGGTCGTGACGGACGGGACGCCCGCCCACCACGACGGGGATGTGGCCGGTGCGCTCGTCGAGCTTGACCGCCTCGACCACCGAGCGCAGCTCCACGACGTGCTCGACCACGGTGACCGACAGCACGACGACGTCGGGCCGGAGCCGGGCGAGGTCGTCGGCGATGCTGGCGTGGTCGACCGCTCGCGGGGCGCGCACGACCTCCCACCCGCTGCCCTCGAGCAGGTCCACGACCAGGTCGAGACCCACCGAGTGGCGCTCGCCCCCGACCACCCCGGCGTAGACGGTGCGCCCGTGCTTGGTCACGCCCTTGCGGCGACCGCGCAGCAGCGACATCACCCGTTGGGTCAGGGCCGTCGTGTCGCGCTCCTGGGCGACCGAGACGTCGTCGTTCTCCCGACGCCGACCGAGCTCCGTCTGCGCCGGCCCCAGGATGCGCAGCAGGACGTCGTGGGGCGCCAGGCCCGAGGCGACGACCACGTCGACGGCCTCGTCGTGCGCCCCCGAGAGCGCCAGGTCGAGGTAGTGCTGGGCGAGGTCGCCGAAGGCGGGATCAGGGGCGGCGCGTGCGGAGCCGCGAGGGCTCACGGAAGGACCCGCGGCGCCCGGGACGAGCGGACGTCGAGCCGCGCAGAGATCGCCTGGGCGGCGACGTGCCCGTCGAGCTCACCGACCATGCCCGTACGCCCCCTCCGTCGCAGGGACGCCGCCGTCGACCCTGGGCGCCGGGCCGACGGCCTCGTCCGGCGCACGGCTTCGCCGCACCGTGGCAGGGTCCGGGCCATGGATCGCATGATACCCAGCATGGGGTATGGACAGCACCGGAGCGGCACACCCCGAGGGAGATACTTGACCGCTCAAGGGCTCCGTCGCCCGCTCAGCCGAGGGGCGGCTCGGTGGCCCTCTCGACGTCCTCGCGCGAGACCCCGGGCGCGGTCTCGACCAGCTGGAGACCCCCGCCGTCGGGAAGCACGTCGATGACCGCGAGGTCGGTGATGATGCGCTGCACGACGCCCCGTCCGGTGTAGGGCAGGGAGCACTCGTCGACGATCTTGTAGGACCCGTCCTTGGCCACGTGCTCCATGAGGACGATGACCCGGCGCGCGCCGTGGACGAGGTCCATCGCTCCGCCCATGCCCTTGACCATCTTGCCGGGGATCATCCAGTTGGCGATGTCGCCGGTGGCCGAGACCTGCATCGCACCCAGGATCGCGGCATCGATCTTCCCGCCGCGGATCATGCCGAAGCTGGTCGCGGAGTCGAAGTACGACGCTCCGCGGCGCACGGTGACCGTCTCCTTGCCGGCGTTGATGAGGTCGGCGTCGACGTCCTCCTCCGTCGGGTAGGCCCCCACCCCGAGGATGCCGTTCTCCGACTGCAGCACCAGCTCCACGTCGTCGTCGACGAAGCTCGGCACGAGCGTCGGCAGGCCGATGCCCAGGTTGACGTAGGAGCCGTCGGTCAGCTCGGAGGCCGCCCGGGCCGCCATCTCGTCCCGCGTCCATCCCGCCATGTCAGGCCTCCTTCGTGGGAGTGGCCCCGGCCGGGGGGGTCACCTGGGGCGGAGCATCCCGTGTGGTGCGCTTCTCGATCTTCTTGTCCGCCGCCTGCTCGGGGGTGAGCGCGACGACGCGCTGCACGAAGACCCCCGGGGTGTGGACGTTGTCCGGGTCCAGCTCGCCGGGCTCCACGAGGTGCTCGACCTCGGCGATCGTCACGCGTCCGCTCATCGCGGCCAGCGGGTTGAAGTTGCGCGCCGAGCGTCGGTAGACGAGGTTGCCGTGGCGGTCGCCCTTCCAGGCCCGCACCAGTCCGAAGTCGCACGAGATGCCGTTCTCCAGCACGTAGTCGCGCGGGACCGTCGGGAGTCTCGAAGGTCCGCACCTCCTTGGCCGGGGAGGCCAGCGCGACCGACCCGTCCTCGGCGTACCTCCAGGGCAGACCGCCCTCGGCGACCTGGGTGCCGACGCCCGTGGCGGTGAAGAACGCCGCGACACCCGAGCCACCGGCGCGCAACCGTTCGGCCAGCGTGCCCTGCGGTGTCAGCTCCACCTCGAGCTCGCCGGAGAGGAACTGGCGGGCGAATTCCTTGTTCTCCCCGACGTAGGACGACACCATCCGACGGATCCGCTTGGCGACCAGCAGCCGGCCCAGGCCCCACTCGTCGACCCCGCAGTTGTTGGAGACTGCTTCGAGGTCGCTCGCCCCCGCGTCGAGGATCGCGTCGATGAGCACCGACGGGATCCCGCAGAGCCCGAACCCTCCGACGGCCAGCGAGACGCCGTCACCGATGTCGGCGACTGCCTCGGCGGCGCTGCTCACGACCTTGTCCATGGCTGCAGACCCTCCACTTCCACGCTGTCTCGCGCCCCCGACGACCCTGTCGGAGGCGCTCACCCTACGACAGCTGGGGGCCCGCACTAGGGTTTGGCCGTGGCAGACCAAGCGACCGCACCCCCCGCCCCCGACCGGCCCCGGGTCAAGCTCCACGTCGTGAGCGGCAAGGGCGGCACCGGCAAGACGACGGTGGCCGCAGCGCTCGCGCTGGCGCTGGCCTCCCGCGGCAAGCAGGTGCTGCTCTGCGAGGTCGAGGGACGTCAGGGCATCGCCCAGCTGTTCGACGTCCCGCCGCTGCCCTACGAGGAACGGCTCATCGCCCGCGGCCCCGACGACGGTGGCGACGTCTACGCGCTGGCCATCGACGCGGAGTCGTCGATGAGGGAGTACCTCGCGCTCTACTACCGACTGGGCAACCGCACCGGTCGGGCGCTCGACCGCTTCGGCGTCATCGACTTCGCCACCACCATCGCCCCCGGTCTGCGCGACGTGCTGCTCACGGGCAAGGTCTACGAGGCGGTCGAGCGCAACTCCCGCAACAAGAACGCCCGGGTGTACGACGCGGTGGTGCTCGACGCCCCGCCGACCGGGAGGATCTCGCAGTTCCTCAACGTCAACGGCGAGTTCGGCGACCTGGCGCGAGTCGGGGCCGTGCGCGCCCAGACCGAGCGGGTGATGGGGCTCATCAAGTCGCGCCGCACCGCTGTCCACCTCGTCACCGTCCTGGAGGACATGCCGGTGCAGGAGACCGCCGACGGCATCGACGAGCTGCGCTCCCACGGCATCCCGGTGGGCGGGGTGGTGGTCAACCTGACGCGTCCCCAGGAGCTCGAGCCCGACGAGCGCGACGCCGTGCTGACCGGCCAGGTGTCGGCGGCCGAGGTGGGCGCCGACCTCGCCGCCGTCGGGGTCGCGACCGACGACGCGCTGGTCGAGGGGCTCCTGCACGACGCCCTCGACCACGCCGAGCGTCGCGCCCTGGAGGATCGGCAGCGCGAGCGCGTCGCCGCCCTGGGCATCACCTCCTACGAGCTGCCCCGCCTGCCCGACGGGATCGACCTCGGCTGCCTCTACGAGCTCGCGGCCGAGCTGCGTGAGCAGGGGATGGCATGAGCAGGCAGACCGAGCGACCCGCGCGTCGCGGCGGGGCCCGTGTCGGCCCCCTGGCCTCGCGACGCCCCGGCGAGCCGCCGCTGCTCGACGTGGACGCGCTGCTCGACGACCCGGGCACCCAGGTGGTCGTCTGCTGCGGGTCCGGCGGCGTCGGCAAGACCACGACCGCTGCCGCGCTCGCACTGCGCGCGGCCGAGCGCGGTCGCCGCGTGGTCGTCCTGACGATCGATCCCGCGCGCCGCCTGGCACAGTCGATGGGCATCGAGAAGCTCGACAACACCCCGCGCCCGGTGCCGGGGGTCGACGCGGCCGCCGGCGGCTCTCTGGACGCGATGATGCTGGACATGAAGCGGACCTTCGACGAGGTCGTGGAGTCCCAGGCGAGCCACGAGAAGGCGCGGGCCATCCTGACCAACCCCTTCTACGTCGCCCTCTCCAGCTCGTTCGCGGGCACGCAGGAGTACATGGCCATGGAGAAGCTCGGCCAGCTCCGCAAGGACGCGGGCGCGGCGGGCCGGTGGGACCTCATCGTGGTCGACACCCCTCCGGCGCGCTCCGCGCTGGACTTCCTCGACGCGCCCGAGCGACTGTCCGGCTTCCTGGACGGTCGCTTCATCCGACTGCTGCTGGCCCCGGCCAAGGGACCGGCGCGGCTGATGACGGCCGGGGTGGGTGCGGTGACCAACACGATGGCGAAGGTCGTGGGGGCGCAGGTCCTCAGGGACCTGCAGATGTTCGTGGCCGCCTTCGACACCCTGTTCGGCGGGTTCCGGAACCGGGCGCAGCAGACCTTCGAGATGCTGCAGACCGCGGAGACGGCGTTCCTCGTCGTGGCCGCGCCGGAGTCCGACGCCCTGCGGGAGGCGGCGTACTTCGTCGAACGTCTCGACGCCGAGCACATGCCGCTGGCAGGGCTCGTCGTCAACCGGGCCACCGAGGGCATCGCGGGCCTGTCCGCCGAGCAGGCCGTCACGGCCGCAGACCGTCTCGAGGTGGCCGCGACGAGCGCGGACGGCTCGGCGACCGCGGCGCTCACCGCCGGCGTGCTGCGCCTGCACGCCGACCGCATGAAGCGGCTGGCGCGCGAGAACCGGCTACGTCAGCGGTTCCAGGCCGCGCACCCGCACGTGCCGACGGTCGTCGTGCCCGCGCTGTCCACCGACGTGCACGACCTGGAGGGCCTGCGACGGATCGGGGAGCTGCTGGTCAGGCGGTGACGACGACCTGAGCCGGTGCGCTGTCGGCCTGAGCGGCCTCCAGCAGCCGGCGCCACGAGGTGACGTTGGGCCGCTTGCGCAGCACCGCGCGACGCTCGCGCTCGGTCATGCCGCCCCACACGCCCCACTCGATGGCGTTGTCCAACGCCTCGGACAGGCACTCGGTGCGGACCGGGCAGCCGGCACACAGCTGCTTGGCTCGGTTCTGTGCTGCACCCCGGACGAAGAGCTCGTCCGGTCGGGTCTCCCTGCAAAGAGCTTGCGACGCCCAGTCGTCGTTCCACGTCATATGCGTATCCCTTTTCAAGAAACCTGCTCTCCCAAACAGGTTGTGGAGTCCTCCTCCAGGTATTCAACGTAAAGATTCCTGAGAGCCCTTGACAGACCCAGGCCGACTAAATACGTCTAGTCATAACGGACTAGGGGTCTTGGCCGAGTGGCAGACCAAGGGCCCGAATCGACCCCCTGTTTGTGGCGTATGACACCGGTGTGACTTATGAGGCGAGAAGTTCGGGACGGTCCCTAGTGCTCTTGGACTAGTCGGAGTGCGCAGCGGTGCACAGCCAGCGCTCCCGTATCGTGGAGGCCATGTCCCGTCGCGCCGACTCGCCGTCCGCTTCGGCGGCTCTTTCCCACCTGGGGGTGATGGCGCTCGTCGCCGCACTCATGGGGGTCCTGGTCGCCGGCATCGCCCTGCCCGTGGCCGGTGTCGTCGGGTTCAGCGCCCGCACCGTGGCCGACAGCATCGACGACCTGCCGGAGGAGCTGACGACCGAGCCGCTCGCCCAGCGGACCCGCGTGCTGGCCGCCGACGGCAGCCTGATGGCCACCTGGTACGACCAGAACCGCGTCAACGTGACCCTCGACAAGGTCTCCCTGGTCATGCGCAAGTCGATCGTCGCCATCGAGGACTACCGCTTCTACCAGCACGGCGCACTGGACCTGAAGGGCACGCTGCGCGCCTTCATCACCAACCAGGCCAGCGCCGACGTGGTGCAGGGCGGGTCCTCGATCACCCAGCAGATGGTGAAGCAGACGCTGATCAACCAGGCGGACTCCAAGAAGGAGATCGCGGCGGCGCAGGACGACACCTACGAGCGGAAGATCCGCGAGCTCAAGTACGCCATCGCCTTCGAGCAGAACTACAGCAAGGACTGGATCCTCGAGCGCTACCTCAACGTCTCCTACTTCGGAGACGGGGCCTACGGCATCGAGGCGGCCGCACGCCACTACTTCACCAAGCCCGCAAGTCGCCTGACGCTGCGGCAGGCCGCGCTGCTCGCCGGCATCGTGCAGAACCCGAGCAAGTTCGACCCCACCAACAACCCCGACGAGGCACGCGAGCGGCGCAACGTCGTGCTCGGTCGGATGGCGCAGCTCAACGTGATCTCGCGCTCCGAGGCACGGCGCGCCATGCGCTCCTCGATCGACCTCAAGGTCACCGCGGCGCAGAACGGCTGCGTGGGCGTCAACGGCGAGTTCTTCTGCGACTACCTCTACCAGTACCTCCTGGCCGACCCGGCGCTCGGCCGCAACGTCGACCAGCGCCGAGACCTTCTCAAGGGCGGCGGTCTCACGATCGAGACCACCGTGGACCCGCGGTTCCAGCGTGCCGCCGACGCAGCGGTCCGGAGCCGGGTCAATCCCACCGACCAGGCCATCGGCGGTCTCGCGATGGTCGAGCCGCGCACCGGCGCCGTGCGCGCGCTGTCGCAGTCCCGTCCGATGGGAGCGAACAAGGCCAAGGGTCAGACCTACCTCAACTACGTCGTGCCGGCGAAGTACGGCGACGCCAACGGTTTCCAGGCCGGGTCCACCTTCAAGGCCTTCACGCTCGCCGCCGCCGTCAACCAGGGCATCCCGCTGTCGACGCAGATCTCCTCGCCCCCCTCCGTCACCATTCCCGGGGAGCGGCTGCGCCTCTGCGACGGCGCCACGCTGGCCGGCGGCGATCCCTGGCCGGTCGGCAACTCGACGGGCTCCGGCACCTTCGACCTCTACGAGGGCACCCAGCAGTCGGTGAACACGTTCTTCGCCGAGCTCGAGGCGCGCACCGGTCTGTGCGAGCCGGTCACCCTGGCCCGCGAGATGGGCATCACCGTGCCGGAGACCGACGAGGTCGGCCCCTTCACGCTCGGCGTGACCAACACCGACCCGCTGTCGTTGGCCGGCGCCTACGCGACGTTCGCCGCTCGCGGCGTCTTCTGCGAGCCTCGGCCGGTCAGCCGCATCCTGGCCTCCAGCGGCAAGGTGCTTGCCGACTACCCTGACCGTTGCAAGCAGGTCATGCCCTCCTCGACCGCGGACGCCGTCAACGACGTGCTGCGCGGCGTGCAGGAGCCCGGCGGCTTCGGCTACGACAACGGTCTCGGCCTGAGCCAGGTCTCGGCGGCCAAGACCGGCACCATCGACGGCAACAAGGCCGTCTGGTATCGCCGGGTACACCCCCAACCTCGCCTCCGTCGCCATGCTCGCCGGCGCGAACTCCCTCGGGCACTGGATCACCCTCAACGGCCAGACGGTCGGCGGCAGCTACATCTCCGAGGCCTTCGGATCGACCTACGCCGGCCCGATCTGGGCGCGCGCGATGCAGGTCGTCGACGACATCCTGCCCAACGGGGACTTCGTCGCCCCGGACCCGACCGAGGTGCAGGGACAGAGCGTCACCATCCCGAGCGTCGGCGGCCTGTCCACCTCGGCGGCGTCCGAGCAGCTGCGCGCCGCCGGCTTCCAGTCGGTCATCGGCTCCTCGGTCTACTCCGGCTACAGCTACGGCACGACGGCCTACACCAGCCCGTCCGGGCGGCACCTCGTTCCCCAGCGGGTCGACGGTGACGATCTACCCCTCGGCCGGAGCGGCTCCGGCCCCCGCGCCCCCCGCCGACAACGGCGGCGGAAACGGCGGTGGCGGCGGCGGTGGCGGAACGGGGGCGGCGGCAACGGCAAGGCAGCGGCAACGGCGGCGGCAACGGGGGCGGCGGCGGCAACGGCCGGGGCAACGGCCGGGGCTGACGCGCTCCGCCCCGGACGTCGCGGGTCAGGCCAGCTGGCGCCGTACCTCCGCGGCGACCGCGCCACCGTCGGCCCGCCCGCGCACCCGCGGCTGCACCAGTCCCATGACCTTGCCCATGGCGCGCATGCCCTCTCCCGCCGCGCCGACCTGCGCGATCGCCTGCGACACCAGCGCCGCGATCTCTGCGTCGTCGAGCGGAGCGGGCAGGTAGCGGGCGATCACCTCGGCCTCGGCACGCTCCTTGACCGCGCTGTCGGTCCGCCCGGCCTCGGCGAACGCCTCCGCGGCCTCCCGTCGCTTCTTGCCCTCGCTGCTGAGAACACCCACGACGTCGTCGTCGGAGAGCTCGCGCGCCTCCTTGCCGGCGACCTCGGCGTTGGTGATCGCGGTCAGGACCATCCGAAGGGTCGAGGAGGTGACCTCGTCACGGGCCTTGATGGCCGTGGTCAGGTCGCTGCGCAGTCGGTCCTTGAGTTCGCTCATGAGCCCATTGTCGCGTGCCCCGCAACGTCAGGGCGCCGCACGACGCCGGCCACCGCGGGTCCGGGCCGCAGGCCGTCCGGAGACCCGTGATCGCCGGCGAGCGGTGTGTCAGGCTGGCGTCATGATCTCGGTCGGCCCCCGGACGGTCCTTCGGGCACACCCGCGTCTCTCGCACCTCTCCGGCTCGGCTCCCGACCTCGAGGCCACCGGACGCGCCGTGGTCCGCTGGGGTGCCGTGGCCGCCGGCGGCGCGGCCGCCGGCCTGACGCTCGGCGCCACGGCAGCGGCGTACGGCTGGTGCGAGGCGCGGTGGTTCGTGCAGCGGACCGCCGAGCTCCCGGTCCTGCCGGCAGGGTCACGTCCGCTGAAGGTCCTCCACTTCAGCGACCTCCACCTGGCCCCGCGCCAGCAGCGCAAGCGCGACTGGATCGCCTCGCTGGCGTCGTGGGGCCCCGACCTGGTCGTGAACACCGGCGACAGCCTCGCCCACCGCGACGCCGTCGGCCCCCTGGTCGAGGCCTGGGGCCCGCTGCTCGACCTGCCCGGGGTGTTCGTGCTCGGTTCCAACGACTACTACGAGCCGACCTTGCGCAACCCCGTGGGCTACCTGCTTCCCGACAACGGGAAGCGGCACATCAGCTCGCGCCAGCTCCCCTGGCGGGCGATGACCGACGCGATGGAGCAGCGCGGCTGGGTCTCGCTGACGAACCGACGCGACAGCCTCACGGTGAACGGGGTGCGTCTCGCGTTCGCCGGCGTGGACGACCCCCACCTCGGGTACGACGACCTCCCGGCGATCGCCGGACCGGCCGAGCAGGACGCCGACGTCCGTCTGGGCGTGGCGCACGCGCCGTACCTGCGGGTGCTCGACCAGCTCGCCCGCGACGGCTACGACGCGATCCTGGCCGGTCACACGCACGGCGGGCAGCTCCGCCTGCCCGGCTTCGGCGCCCTGGTGACCAACTGCGACCTCGACCGACGGCGCGCCCGGGGACTGCACCGCCACCCGGCCGACTCCTCGCCCGGGGACCCGGGCAGCGCCTGGCTGCACGTCTCCGCCGGAGCCGGCACCTCGCCGTACGCCGTGGCGCGGATCGCCTGCCGCCCCGAGGCGACCCTGCTGACGCTCACCGCACGTCACTGACCCGGGGCGATTTCGGCGCGGGCGGGGTGCTCCGATAGACTCCGACACGCTCCACGGGCTGTGGCGCAGCTTGGTAGCGCGCCTCGTTCGGGACGAGGAGGCCGCAGGTTCAAATCCTGTCAGCCCGACCGGAGATCTCCTTCCCGAGATCGTGAACCCCTGGGTCCGCTTCGCAGCGGATCCAGGGGTGTCGTCGTTCCCGTCGGTCGCGCTCCGGGCGGTCGCGGAGCTCGGACGCCGGGTACCTCTCCGAGCGACGACACCCGACGAAAGGATCCCGGCCCCGTGCCCTCCATCGAGTCCGGCGACGTGAGCCTCAGCTACACCGACAGCGGCGGCGACGGCCGCCCGGTGGTCCTGATCCACGGCTGGCCGCTCAGCGGCGCCTCGTGGTCCGAGCAGGTGCCCGCGCTGACCGATGCCGGCTACCGCGTCGTCACCTACGACCGGCGCGGTTTCGGTGAGTCCGACAAACCGGAGGAGGTCTACGACTACGACACGTTCGCCGGGGACACCGCGGCCGTCCTCGACGAGCTCGACCTCACCGATGTCACGCTCGTCGGCTTCTCGATGGGCGGCGGCGAGGTCGCTCGCTACGTCGGCGCCCACGGCGAGGAACGCCTGCGCTCGGTCGTGTTCGCCGGTGCGGTGCCGCCCTACCTGCTCAAGACCTCGGACAACGACGACGGCGGGCTCGAGGACGACGCGGTGGAGCAGATGGTGGAGGTGCGCGGACGAACCGCTTCGACTTCCTCGACGAATTCATGAAGGGCTTCTTCGCCGTCGACGGGGAGGTGAAGGTCACCGAGGTGCAGCGCCAGGAAGCGCTCCAGCTCGCCGTCCCCGCCCGCGACGAGGCCGTCGTGGGGTGCATCGACGCCTTCGCCCGGACCGACTTCCGTGCCGACCTGGACCGCATCACCGTCCCGGCCCTCGTCCTCCACGGCGACTCCGACGCCACCGTGCCCTTCGAGGTCTCGGGCCAGCGCACCGCGGAGGCGCTGTCCGACGCCACCACCGTGGTGGTCGCCGGCGCACCGCACGGATTCAACGTCAGCCACGCCGCCGAGTTCAACACCGCGCTCCTGGAGTTCCTGGAGCGGTGACTCGTCGGCGGGTCCCGGGGCGGTCCGGTGCGGGCGAGGCCAACCGGGCTGTCCGGGGGGCCACTGCGTGGCAGACTGCGGGTCATGGCTGAGAAGGACAACCCGGGGCCGTCGCTGGAGCTCCCCTCGCTCTTCGACCGCAAGAAGAAGCGCCGCTCCCCCGGCGACGAGCCGAGCGCTCCGTCCGCCTCGTCCCCGTCCGCCGCACCGGCCCCGACACCGGCCCCCACACCGGCCCCCGCACCGGCCGCCCCACCGGCCCCCGCACCGGCCCCCGCACCGAACGCAGCACCGAACGCCGCACCGGCGGGCTCCACTGCACCGTCAGCTGCTGCACCGTCATCGGCACAGCCGACACCGGAGGCGACACCAGCAGCGACACCAGCGGGGCAACCGGCCGAGCACGAGTCGTCCGGGCGCAGGCTGCCCCCTGCCCGAGCTGGGAGCCGCCGTCGCCGCCCTCGTCGTCGGAGCCCTCGTCGGTCTGCTGGGCGTGGCGCTGACCTTCCTCGGTCTCAAGGGCTGCGAGCTGGTCACCGGCACCGAGTCCTGTGGCGGACCGGGGCTGCTGGTGCTGGTGGCGATCCTGGTCGCGATGGTGCTGGCCGGTGCGGCGATCCTGCGGCTGCTTCGGCGTCCCGGACGCCGGCAGCGTCAGCTTCCTCGGCGTCGGGCTGCTGACGGTCGTCGTCCTCGTGCTGCTGATCGACTCGCTCGCCAGCCCCGTCATGCTGATCGTCATCCCCGCCCTGACCGCCGGCTGCTTCGCGGCGGCTCGATGGGTCACCACCCAGCTCAGCGACGAGGTGATGGCCGACCGCTGACCGCCCGGGCTCGGCGTACGGCGGTCGACCCGATCTGCTGCGCCGACTCAGCGGAGCGACGCGGCGACCAGCTCGGCGATCTGCACGGTGTTCAGCGCCGCACCCTTGCGCAGGTTGTCGTTGCTGACGAACAGCACCAGCCCGCGCTCACCCTCGACGCTCTGGTCCTGCCGCACGCGCCCGACGTACGACGGGTCGCGTCCCGCGGCCGTCAGAGGCGTCGGCACGTCGCTCAGCTCGACCCCGGGGGCGTCCGCGAGCAGCTCGAGCGCCCGCTTGGCCGGCAGGGCGGAGGCGAACTCGGCGTTGATCGACAGCGAGTGACCGGTGAACACCGGCACCCGCACGCACGTCCCGGAGACGCGGAGGTCGGGGATCCCGAGGATCTTGCGCGACTCGTTGCGGAGCTTCTGCTCCTCGTCGGTCTCGTTCGAGCCGTCGTCGACCACCGAGCCGGCCATCGGCAGCACGTTGAAGGCGATCGGAGCGACGTAGGTGTCCGGGGCGGGCAGCGTCACGGCCGAGCCGTCGTAGGCCAACGGGCGCGGGTCGGCAACGGCCCCGAGCTGACCGGCGAGCTCCTCGACACCGGCGACTGCCGCTGCCGGAGACGGCCTGGTAGGTGCTGGCCACCAGCCGCACCAGCCCCGCCTCGTCGTGCAGCGGCTTGAGCACCGGCATCGCGGCCATCGTCGTGCAGTTGGGGTTCGCGATGATGCCCTTCGGCAGGTCGGCGATCGCCCCGGGGTTCACCTCGCTGACCACGAGCGGCACCTCGGGGTCGCGCCGGAAGGCCGACGAGTTGTCGATCACCACCACGCCCGCGGCGGCGAAACGGGGGGCCTGCGCGCGAGACGTCGTCGCCCCTGCCGAGAACAGCGCGATGTCGAGCCCCGTCGGGTCCGCGGTCGCGGCGTCCTCCACCACGACCTCGCGCTCACCCCAGGTCAGGGTGCGGCCGGCGGAGCGGGCGGAGGCGAAGAACCGGAGGTCGCCGACGTCGAAGCCGCGCTCGAGCAGGATGTCGCGCATCGCGACGCCCACCTGGCCGGTCGCGCCGACGATGCCGATGTTCACCGACCGCTGCGACCCGCTCATCGGCCCGACCCGCCGTAGACGACGGCCTCGACCTGGTCGGAGTCGAGGTCGAAGGCGGCGTGCGTGGCCTGGACCGCGTCGTTGACCTGCATCTCGTCGACGACCACCGAGATGCGGATCTCGGAGGTGGAGATCATCCCGATGTTGACGCCGGCCGAGGCCAGGGCCGAGAAGAACTTCGCCGTGATGCCCGGGTGGGAGCGCATGCCCGCGCCGATCAGCGAGACCTTGCCGATCTGGTCGTCGTAGAGCAGGGAGTCGTAGCCCACCGCCTCCTTGATCCGCGCGAGCGCCGACATCGCGGTCGTGCCGTCGGTGCGCGGAAGCGTGAAGGAGATGTCGGTCAGGTTGGTCGCGGCCGCCGAGACGTTCTGCACGATCATGTCCAGGTTGATCTGGGCGTCGGCCAGCGTCTCGAAGATGCGGGCGGCCTCGCCCACCTTGTCGGGCACCCCGACGACGGTGATCTTGGCCTCGCTGCGGTCGTGCGCGACGCCGGCGATGATGGCTTGTTCCATGGTGGCGCTCTCTTCGATGTCGGAGATCCAGGTGCCGTTGAGCTTGCTGAAGGACGAGCGGACGTGGATGGGGATGGAGTAGCGGCGGGCGTACTCCACGCAGCGCAGGTGCAGGATCTTCGCGCCGCAGGCCGCCATCTCCAGCATCTCCTCGTAGGAGATGCGGTCACGACGCTGCGCGGTCGGCACGATCCGCGGGTCGGCGGTGAAGACCCCGTCGACGTCGGTGTAGATCTCGCAGACGTCGGCCCGCAGTGCGGCGGCGAGGGCCACCGCCGTGGTGTCGGAGCCGCCGCGACCCAGGGTCGTGATGTCCTTGCTGTCCTGGCTGACACCCTGGAAGCCGGCCACGATCGCGATGGCGCCCTCGCCGAGAGCCGCCTCGATGCGACCGGGCGTGACGTCGATGATCTTGGCCCTGCCGTGACGGCCGTCGGTGATGACGCCGGCCTGGCTGCCGGTGAAGGAGCGGGCCTCGTGCCCGAGGTTGCCCACCGCCATCGCCAGCAGCGCCATCGAGATGCGCTCGCCGGCGGTCAGGAGCATGTCGAGCTCGCGGGGCGACGGGATCGGCGAGACCTGCTCGGCGAGGTCCAGCAGCTCGTCGGTGGTGTCACCCATGGCCGAGACCACGACCACGACCTGGTGGCCGGCACGCTTGGCGTCGACGATCCGTTGCGCGACACGCTTCACGCCCTCGGCGTCGGCGACCGAGGAACCGCCGTACTTCTGCACGACCACGCCCACCGGCACTCCTTGAGGATCTCGGGACGGACAGGACGCCGCGAATCCTACCGGCGAGGGTCAGCGGGCCGGGTCGACCGTGTCCAGCATCTGTGCGGCCAGGGCCACGTCGTCCTGCTCGCTCTCGAAGTCGTTGTCGAGCCGGTCGTGGGCGATCACCGACTGCACCGCCCGCAGCACGGCGCTGGCCTCGGTGCCCCAGGTGGCGACGTAGGAGAACTGCCACCACCACAGCGCCTCGGCCACCCGGCCGTCGCGGTAGTGGCGCAACCCGTGGGCCAGCGCCGCCGCGATCGAGGTCAGGTCGTCGGAGATGAGGCTCGACACCGTCTCCGGCGGGTCGGCGTAGGGGTCGAAGAGCTCGGTGTAGGCGTCGACGCCCTCGAGCAGGACACCGAGACGGAGCCGCAGCTCGTCCAGGTCGGGGTCGGGCCCGGAGTCGGGCTCGTACTCCTCCTGCGGCTGGAAGTCCTGCTGCACGCCGAGCCGGGCCCCCGCGAGCAGCACCTGGCTGACCACGAGCAGCAGCAGCGACACCGCCTCGCTGTCGGGGGCGTCGCCGCGGGCCAGCGCGCGGAGCGCCACCAGGTAGGACTCGACCTGGTCGGCGACGTCGCGGGCCAGTGCCTGCGTCTGCGCGTCGAGCGGCTGCCCCTCCGCGTCGCGCGGGACGAGCAACGTGGTGTCGGTGGTGTCACCCATGGACGGCTCTCCTTCCCTCGAACGCACGGCCGAGAGTCACCTCGTCGGCGTACTCCAGGTCTCCTCCTACCGGCAGTCCACTCGCCAGACGCGTCACGCGCAACCCCAGATCGCGAAGCAGACGCGTGAGGTACGTCGCGGTCGCCTCGCCCTCGAGGTTCGGATCGGTGGCGAGGATGACCTCGACGACCGTGCCGTCGGCCAGACGCGTCATCAGCTCACGGGTCCGCAGCTGCTCGGGCCCGATGCCGTCCATCGGCGAGATGGCGCCGCCCAGGACGTGGTAGCGACCGCGGAACTCGCGGGTGCGCTCGATCGCCACGACGTCCTTCGGCTCCTCGACGACGCACAGCAGGCTCACGTCGCGGCGGGGATCGCGGCAGATGCGGCAGGTCTCCTCCTCGGCGACGTTGCCGCAGATCGCGCAGAAGCGGACCTTCTCCTTCACCTCCACGAGGATCTCGGCGAGCCGTCGTACGTCGACCGGGTCGGCCTGGAGCAGGTGGAAGGCGATGCGCTGCGCGCTCTTGGGCCCGACGCCGGGGAGCCGGCCCAGCTCGTCGATGAGGTCCTGGACGATGCCTTCGTACATCAGAAGCCGAGGGAGCGACTGCCCCCGGGCTCACCGCCGCCGAGGTCGTCCGTGGCGGCTCGCGCCACCCGGGGCGCCGCTCGGGCCCGGCAGGCCGACGTCGCCGCCGAGGGCGCCCAGGCCACCGGCCAACGGACCGAAGGCCTCCGCGGCGGCGGCGTCGGCCTGGGAACGGGCGTCCCGGTAGGCCGCGACGATCAGGTCCTCGAGGTCCTCGGTGTCGGAGGGGTCGAAGGAGTTGGCACGGATCTTCACCCCGCGCATCTCCCCGGTGCCGTCGACGGTGACCGTGACGAGGCCGTCGGCCACGGTGCCCTCGATCTCGGCCTCGGCCAGCCGCTCCTGGGCCGAGACCATCTGCTGCTGCATCGCCTGGGCCTGCTCGAGGAGGGCGTTCACGTCGAAGCCGCCTCCGAAGGGGTTGGTCTCAGTCATGGGTGCCTCTCGGGTCGGGGACGAGCATGCGGCTCGACGGTCGGGCCGTGGGGTGCAGGGGGCGGCGGGTCACCGGTGCGGGATCTCCTCGATGACCTGGGCGCCCAGCCGCTCGCTGAGGAGGGCGGCCGTGTCCTGGGCGTCCAGGGTCGGGTCGTCGCGGTGCGCCGCGGCGTCCGTCGTCGCGGGGTCGGTCTTCGGCTCCGCAGCGGTCGCCGTGAAGTCCTCCGGCCGCGGTCGGCCCCGGCGCGGCGGCGGAGCGTCGTCCTCGGGCGGCGGCGGCTCGTCGTCGGACCACGGGGGCGCGTCCCGGCGGGGGACGCCACGGCCCGGCCGGGCCCGCGGCGCCCGGTCGGGTGGACTCCGGATCGGTTCGGGGCCGGACGGGGGGCGTCGCCG
Source organism: uncultured Actinomycetota bacterium (assembly GCA_963790225.1). GTDB lineage: Bacteria > Actinomycetota > Actinomycetes > Propionibacteriales > Nocardioidaceae > Marmoricola_A. The sequence goes on from CAWBNX010000006.1 coordinate 90,548, forward strand.
CGCGCTCCGGCGTCGCGGCGCTCGGTGCCGGTGGCGCAGGGCCGGCGGGCACGGCGGGGCCGGCGGGCGCTGGCGGGGCCGGCGGGCACGGCGGGCTTGTTCACGCGATCCGGCGTCTGGCCGGGCTGCGCCGAGGGGTCGTTGATGGCCTCCACCACCCACTCCTGGCCGACGAGGTCGATCAGGACCTGCTGGACGAGGACGTCGCTGCCGACCCTTCATGAACGACTCGCGGGCCCCGGCGTTGTTGAAGCCGATCGTCAGGGTCCGTCCGTCGAGACCGATGACCTGGGCGTGCTGGCTGAGCTGGATCCACGTCACGCGGCGCTGGGACTTCACCGCCTCCACGACCTCGGGCCAGAGCCGCCGCAGGTCGGTCAGGGTCAGCCCTCCGGTGCCCGCGGGGCTGCCCTCCGCGGGAGGTGCCGGCCCTGCTGCTGCCTGGTCCGCGGTGGTCGGCGGGTCGGCGGTGACGCCGGCGTCCGAGGGTGTGCGCTCCTGCGAGCGTCGTGGTAGCAGGCTCGCCGGCCTCGGCGGGAGCGGGCGGCGACGGCCGGTGGCTCCGGCGCGAGGTCGGGCGGGGCGACCGGGGCGGCCGGGGCGGTCGGGGCAGTCGGGACGGTCGGGGCGGGCGCGGCCGCCGGGGCCCCTCCGGGCTCGGAGACGGCTCCGGTGATGGAGAGTCGCTTCTCCATGCGGTCCAGTCGCGCGGCCAGCCCGTGGGTGCCGTCGTCGACCCCGGGCAGCAGCAGCCGGGCGCAGAGCAGCTCGAGCAGCAGCCGCGGGGCGGTGGTGCTCTTCAGGTCCGCCAGCCCGGCGGCGACGAGCTCGGCGTACCGGGCGAGGTCGTGGCTGCCGAACCGGGCGGCCTGAGCCACCAGACGCTCGGCCTGGTCCTCACCGACGTCGATGAGGCCGGAGGCGGACGCATCCGGCACGGCGGTGATGATCACGAGGTCGCGGAACCGCTGGAGCAGGTCCTCGGTGAAGCGTCGAGGGTCCTGGCCGGCCTCCACGACCTTGTCGACGGCGTGGAAGACCGAGCCGGCGTCCTGCCCGGCGAGGGCGTCGACCACCTCGTCGAGCAGCGTGTCGGGCGTGAAGCCGAGCAGCGCGGCGGTGAGGGCGTAGGTGACGCCGTCCTCGCCGGCGCCGCCGATCAGCTGGTCGAGGACGGACAGGGTGTCGCGCGCCGAGCCACCGCCGGCGCGCACCACCAGCGGCAGGGCGGCCGCTTCGATGCTGACGCCCTCGCGCTCGCAGAGCTGGCTGAGGTACGCCGAGAGCACGCGCGGGGGGATCAGCCGGAACGGGTAGTGGTGGGTCCGGGAGCGGACCGTGCCGATGACCTTCTCCGGCTCGGTGGTGGCGAAGATGAACCGGACGTGCTCCGGCGGCTCCTCGACGATCTTCAGCAGGGCGTTGAAGCCCTGCGTGGTGACCATGTGGGCCTCGTCGATGATGTAGATCTTGTAGCGGTCGCGCATCGGCTGGAACGTCGCCTGCTCGCGCAGCTCACGGGCGTCGTCGACGCCGCCGTGCGAGGCCGCGTCGATCTCGATGACGTCGACCGAGCCCGGGCCGCCGGTGGCCAGCTCGATGCAGGAGTCGCAGCGGCCGCAGGGCTCGTCGGTCGGTCCCTCGGCGCAGTTCAGGGTGCGCGCGAGGATGCGCGCGCTCGTGGTCTTGCCGCAGCCGCGCGGGCCGGAGAAGAGGTAGGCGTGGTTGACGCGGTTGTGCCGCAGCGCCGCCCGGAGCGGCTCGGTGACGTGGTCCTGACCGATCACCTGCGCGAACGTGTCCGGCCGGTAGCGGCGGTAGAGCGCGAGGGGTTGGTCCACGCCCCGACCCTAACCGCGGGCCCCGACATCTCGACACCCCGTCCGGGGGCCGTCGCCTGCACCGGCGTGCACCGGAGGGCGCGGTGCGAAAAGGCCCCCCGCGCACCCGGAAGAGCCCACCTGCCCTTGCTGCCTTCCGGCCCTGGGGGAGTTCAGTGAGGTACCGCCGCACGGGGGGTTGCCCCGGAGTCTAGGTGAGAGCCGGCACCGCCTCCAAGGCGGGTGGTGGGGCCTGCGTGCGAGGATCGGCGCAGGAGCAGCAGCCACCAGGAGGCGACGCATGCCGGACCCCGCCGCGGACCTCATCCGGCGGACCTTCCCGCGGACGTCGCGCCGGCCCCGTGGTGCCGTGACCGACTCCGTCCTGGTCGTCAACGCGGGCAGCTCCTCGGTGAAGCTCGCCGTGGTCGATCCCGCGACCGGCGAGCGGCGGGTCACCGCCCTCGCCGAGAGGCTCGACTCCTCCGAGGCCGTGCTCCACCTGCGTCGCGGGTCCGACGAGCACACCTCGACCGGGGCGCTGTCCGTCGAGGAGGCGCTCACCCGGCTGCTCGACGGCCTGACCGACGCCGAGCGCGACGGTCTCACCGGGGTCGGTCACCGGGTCGTGCACGGCGGCAGCCGCTTCTCCGACGCGGTCGTGGTCGACGACGCGGTGCTCGGCGAGCTCTGCCGGCTCGTCCCGCTGGCGCCGCTGCACATGCCGGCCAACGTCCGCGGCCTCGAGCTGGCCCGCGACGCCCTCCCCGACCTCCCTCACGTCGCGGTCTTCGACACGGCCTTCCACCAGACGATGCCGCCGGTCGCCTACCGCTACGCCGTCCCGGAGGCGTGGTACACCGATCACCACGTCCGTCGCTACGGCTTCCACGGCACCAGCCACCGGTTCGTCAGCGCACGGGCGGCCGAGCTGCTGGGGCGTCCCCTCACCGAGGTGAAGCTCGTGACGCTGCACCTCGGCAACGGCTGCAGCGCGACCGCGGTCGACGGGGGGCGCTCGGTCGACACCACCATGGGTCTGACTCCGCTCGAGGGGCTCGTGATGGGCACCCGCAGCGGGGACGTCGACCCCGGCGTGATCGGCTACGTCGCGAAGCAGGAGGGCGTGGAGGCCACCGCGGTCCTCGAGGCGCTGTCGTCACGCAGCGGGCTGCTCGGCCTGTCCGGGCTGAGCAACGACATGCGGACGCTGTGCGACGCCGCCGACGAGGGGGCGGAGCCGGCCGCTCTTGCCGTCGCAGTCTTCTGCTACCGCGCGGCCAAGGCGGTGGGCGCCCTCGCGGTCGCGCTCGGAGGTCTCGACGCGGTGGTCTTCACCGGCGGCATCGGCGAGCACTCCGCCGTCGTGCGGCGGGGCGTGCTGGAGCGGCTCGGTGTCCTGGGCCTGCAGCTGGACGCGGACGCCAACGCCGCGCACGGCCACGCCACGGGCGGCCGCATCGACGGCGGCGGGGCCGGCCCCGGCAGCGGCGGGCCGGCGGCACTCGTCGTCCCCACCGACGAGGAGCTGGTGATCGCACGGGACACCGCCGCTCTCGCCCACCGGGAGGACCGCCCGTGACCCGCACCCTGCTCGTCGCCCCCACCGGACACGGCGTGGGTCTGACCGCGGTGTGCCTCGGCCTGCTCCAGGGCCTGGAGCAGCAGGGCGTCAAGGTCGGCTTCTACAAGCCGCTCGCCCAGCCCGGCACGCACGGCAGCCGGGCCGACCACTCCACCGCGCTGGTCCGGCTCTCGACCTCGCTGCGACCGCCCGACCCCATCCCGGCCGGCCGGGTCGAGCAGGCCCTGAGCCGCAACCAGCTCGACGCGCTGCTGGAGGACGTGGTCGCCGCCGCCGAGCCGCTGCTGTCCGAGCACGACGTCGTCGTGGTCGAGGGGCTCGTGCCCGGCTCCGGCCTGGTCTACGCCGGACGGACCAACATCGCGCTGGCCAACGCGCTGGACGCCGACGTCCTGCTCGTGGGCGCGCCGTCCGACGACGCCGACCCGGGTGGAGGTCCCGACGACGCCCGGCTGGCCGAGACGATCGGCATCACCGCCCGCACCTACCGGTCCGGCGAGCGCGACCGCGTCATCGGCGCCGTGGTCAACCGGGTGCCCGACACGTCCCCCGCGGCGGTGGGGCACATCCGCGACGCGCTCTCGGGCCAGCAGATCGCCCTGGTCGGCGCCGTGCCGCTGCGCCCCGAGCTCCGCTGGCCGCGGTTCTCCGACGCCGTCGCCGGGCTCGACGCGGTGGTGCTCGAGGCCGGCGACCCGGACCGTCGGGTCAAGGACGTCATCGTGGCCGCCCAGGCCGTGCCGGGGATCCTGCCGCTGCTGCGCGAGGGCGCCCTCGTGATCGTCCCCGGTGACCGCCACGAGGTCGTGCTCAGCGTCTGCCTGGCCGCCATGAACGGCACCCGCTTCGCCGGGCTGCTGCTGACCCTGGGCGTCGAGCCCGACCCCCGTGTCTGGGAGCTCTGCCGAGGGGCCGCCACCACCGGGCTGCCGATCCTGGTGACCTCGCACAACAGCTACGAGACCGCGACGGCCGTGCACGACATGAACCCCGAGGTGCCGGTCGACGACGCCGAGCGGGCCCGGCTGGTCATGAGCACGGTGGCCGATGCGCTCGACCCGGCGTGGCTGACGTCCCTGCCGGCCGCGGACCACGTGCCCCGGATGAGCCCGCCCGCCTTCCGTCGCCGTCTCGTCACGCAGGCGCGCCAGGCCGGTCGCGGCGGCGCCCGCATCGTGCTTCCCGAGGGCACCGAGCCGCGCACGCTGCGCGCCGCCGTCGCCTGCCACGAGCTGGGGACCGCCCGCTGCGTGCTGCTCGCCCCACCGGCCGAGGTCGCCGCCCAGGCCGCCGGCCTCGGGCTCGCGCTGCCGCCGGAGCTGGAGGTCGTCGACCCGGCGGCGGTCGCGGAGTCCTACGTCGACGCCCTCGTCGCCGCACGCAGCAGCAAGGGGCTGACCCGCGACGCCGCCCGTGATCTCCTCGCCGACCCCATCACCGTCGCCACCATGATGCTGCACCTCGACGAGGTCGAGGGCATGGTCGCCGGCGCCGCCCACACCACCGCGGCCACCATCCGGCCGCCGCTGCAGATCCTCGGCACCGGCCCGGGGGTCTCGCTGGTGTCCTCGGTCTTCTTCATGTTGCTGCCCGACGAGGTGCTGCTCTACGGCGACTGCGCCATCAACCCCGACCCCGACGCCGAGCAGCTGGCGGAGATCGCCCTGCAGAGCGCCGAGTCGGCGCGCACGTTCGGCATCGAGCCTCGGGTGGCCATGATCAGCTTCAGCACCGGCTCGTCCGGCTCGGGCGAGGAGGTGGCCAAGGTGACCGCGGCGACCGCGGCGGTCCGACGCCGCGACCCGGACCTGCTCGTGGACGGCCCGCTCCAGTACGACGCCGCGGCGATCGGCTCCGTCGGACGCAGCAAGGCACCGGGCAGCCAGGTCGCCGGCCGCGCCAACGTCTTCGTCTTCCCCGACCTGAACACCGGCAACACGACGTACAAGGCGGTGCAGCGCAGCGCCGAGGTCGTCAGCATCGGCCCGATGCTGCAGGGACTCGCCAAGCCGGTGAACGACCTGTCCCGCGGCGCCTCGGTCGAGGACATCACCTACACGATCGCGATCACCGCGATCCAGGCCGTCGCCGCCCGCGGCCGCGCCTGAGCCTCGACCGCGGGGCACCGGAGCACGACGAACGCCGCCCCTGGTCGTGCGGACCAGGAGCGGCGTCGAGGCAGGTGCGGCCAGGCATCCTGCTGGCGGAGGATAGGGGATTCGAACCCCTGAGGGCGTTAACCCAACCCGCTTTCCAAGCGAGCGCCATAGGCCACTAGGCGAATCCTCCGCCGCAGAAGATACCCGCCCGGGCCGGGCGGCGGCGAATCGGTCCGCGTTCCAGGCTCCCGGACGCCGTTGGTGGCTCTCCGTAGGATCGCGCCATGACCTCCCCCGCCGACGCCACGGCCCCCGACGACCACGCCGACGACACGCAGGACGACCCGGACGCCGGGGGCGGTCAGGTCAGCGAGACCTCCGCGATGACCCCCGAGGGCGGGGCCGGCAGCACTCCGGGGACCGACGACGGCGTGCCTCCTTCCGAGGACTCCCGGACCACCCCGGGGACCCCGCCCGGGGCGCACGGCGACTGACCGGTCGCCGCTACGTGCACGGCTCCACGAGCACCGACCCGTCCTCGATGCCGTGACACGTCGCCGTAACGCGACGGCCACATCCCTGTCGAGCGGGTCTGCTTCTCTGAGCGCCCAGACCTACTCGGGCCAGGAGGCACCTCATGGACGTCACCCCCACGTCGCGACAGCACCACGACACCACCCCGGTCGACCCGGACACGCTGGCCGCCGCCCGCAACCTCCAACGGCGTGCGCGCACGGCGGCCGGGCTCACCACGCTCTACGCCACGCGTGCGGACCTGGACGGGGTCAGCCCGGCGGCACAGTTCTACGCCGAGTCGGTGCGCTGGACCGTCTGAGCCGCCGGGCGCACGGAGCCCGGCTCAGGTCTCGTGGTCGGTCTGCTCACCGGGCCCTCCGGACGGGAGGCGGCACACGAACCGTGCACCTGAGGGCTCGTTCGGCTCACACCACACGTGCCCGCCGTAGGCCTCGACGACCGACCTGACGATCCACAGCCCGAGCCCCGTGCCCTCCGAGGAGGACAGGTCCAGTCGGGCGTAGCGGTCGAAGACCCGCTCGCGGTCGGCCTGCGGCACGCCCGGGCCGCCGTCGGCGACGACGAGGGTGGTCCACGCCCCTTCCGTGCTCCCGGTGACGACCACAGGACCGCGCGGGGCGTGGGTGGCGGCGTTGACCAGCAAGTTGGACAGGACCGTCCACGCGTGCTCGGGGTCCACGTCGACACAGGCACGCTCGTCGACGTCGATCTGCAACGTGGTGGGCCGCTCGGCGAGAACGGGCAGGCCCTCGAGGACGAGGTCGAGCAACGACACCCGCTGCGGTTGGGGCCGGAAGAGTCCCGCGTCCATGCGGGCAGCGTCGAGCACCCGGCTGACGGTGTCGTTGATGAGGTAGATCTGTCGGTTGATGCGGCGCAGCAGCTCGAGGCGCCGGATCGCGGCGAGCTCCTCCCAGGTGTCGGCCAGGGCCTGCGAGGCCTGCATGAGCACGGTCAACGGGTTCCGGAGCTCGTGGGAGGTGACGGCCAGCGCGTCGTCGCGCTGCTGCACGGCCTCGAGCAGGCTGCGCGCGGCCTCCACCCGCCCGGTCACGTCGCGCACGGCGACCACCCAGCCGGCCCCGGACGCCGTGCTGACCCGGGTGAGCCGCATCTCAGCGGCGCGCACCGCACCGTCGCGGCCCCGCAGCTCGATCTCCAGCGGCCGGTCGGCGTCGCCGAGCGGGAAGCCGAACTCGTGGCCGACCAGCGGCTCCGCCTCGCTGCCGAGCATCTCGCGCGCGACCTGGTTGGCGTAGCGGATGACACCGGTCTCGTCGACCATGACCACTCCGTCGGGCGCCCGGTCGACGAAGCGCATCGCCTCGGCGGGGTCGAGCGGGGCGACGCCCGCACCCGGAGGACCGGGCGCGGGCGCGACGGGCTGGAGAGGCAGCATCAGAGGTTCGGCTGCCCGAGCATGCCGGCCAGGTCCTCGAGGGCCGGGTCGTGGGTGACGACGAGCGCCGCCTCCTGAGGCACCCGTGCGGTCCCGGTCGGGATCCGCTCGATCCGGGCGGCGGTGGGTCGGGCGGTCACGAGCGGACTCCTGGGGTGGGTGGCTCAGGCAGCTCGAGGTCCAGGGCCGTCGCCAACCTCTGCAGGTCCGACAGGTCGCCGATGACACGTCGCAGCGGAGGCGGTGAAGCTCTGATGACCGTGGGTGTGGCCAGGATCCGCGCCTCGTCGGCCAGGTCGGGCCGCTCGAGGACGTCGATGATCTCCAGCTCGTAGTCGTCGTCGAGCGCCTCGTCACACAGCGTGCGGATCTGAGCGGCGGCCCGCAGCGATCGGGCGGTCTCGCCCGCGACGAAGAGCCGGAACTTCGCTGTCATCCCGGCACTCTCCTCATCGTCGTCCGATCCCGAAGACTCCCCGAGCGATCTCGCGTGCCGCCGTGCGCATGAACTCCTTGGCCGCGGCCGACTGGAGCACGTCGGTGACCATCGAGTCCGGTGGCGAGCCCGTGGGGGCCTGGGACGGTACCGGGTAGGAGGCGCGCTCCTGCTTCGGCTGCTTCGGGGCTGGCGCGGGAGCGGTGCCGCTGGGCGCCGCCTGCTCCGCCTCGGCCTTCGCCGCACCCTTCTCGAGCCGGTTCGCGAGCACCTCGCGCGCGGACTCGCGATCGACGGTCGTCGCGTAGGTCGCGTGCAGCGGCGAGCCGGTCACGGTCGCGGCCATCGCGTCCGCGTCGGCCGGGCCCATCCGCGACTGCGGAGCCCGCAGGCGGGTCCACGCCACCGGGGTCGGCGCGCCCCGCTCGTTCATCACCGTCACGACGGCCTCGCCGATCCCGAGCGAGGTGATCACCTCGCCGAGGTCGGCGTAGGCGCTGTGCGGGTAGGTCTCGACCGTCGCCCGGAGCGCCTTGGCGTCACGGGGGGTGTGGGCGCGCAGCTGGTGCTGCACCCGCGATCCGAGCTGGGCCAGCACGTCGTCGGGCACGTCGGTGGGCGACTGGGTCACGAACACCACCCCGACACCCTTCGAGCGGATCAGGCGGACCGTCTGGGTGATGGCGGCCAGGAAGTCCTTCGAGGCGTCGCGGAAGAGCAGGTGGGCCTCGTCGAAGAAGAAGACCAGCGTGGGCTTCTCCGGGTCGCCCACCTCGGGCAGCTCGTGGAAGAGGTCCGCGAGCAGCCACATGAGGAAGGTCGAGAACACCGCCGGGCGGTCCTGGAGGTTCGGCAGCTCGACCAGGGAGATCACGCCGCGACCGTCGGGAGCGACTCGGAGCAGGTCGCTGGTGTCGAGCTCGGGCTCGCCGAAGAAGGTGTCCGCGCCCTGATCGGCGAAGGCGATGAGCTCGCGCAGGATCACCCCTGCGGTGGCCGACGACAGTCCGCCGAGCTCCTTCAGCTCCGGCTTGCCCTCGGCCGAGACCAGGTGCTGCACCACGGCGCGCAGGTCGGCCAGGTCGAGCAGCGGCAGCCCCGCCTTGTCGGCGTAGTGGAAGACGAGGCCCAGGGAGGACTCCTGGGTCTCGTTGAGTCCGAGCACGCGACTCAGCAACGTCGGCCCGAAGGACGACATGGTGGCGCGCAGCGGGATGCCCGTGCCCTCGCCACCGATCGCGAAGTACTCCACCGGGTAGCCGGTCGCGGCCCAGTCCTGTCCCACCGCAGCGGCCCGCTCGGTCACCTTTGCGGCGACCTCGCCGGGTGTCGACAGACCGGAGAGGTCGCCCTTGATGTCGGCGGCGAACACGGGCACGCCGTACGCCGACAGCTGCTCGGCCAGCAGCTGCAAGGTCTTGGTCTTGCCCGTGCCGGTGGCGCCGGCGACCAGGCCGTGCCGGTTGAGCATGCCCAACGGGATGCGGATCGCGACGTCGCTCTGCGTGGTGGCGTCGACCATGAGCGCCCCGAGCTCCAGCGCCGGACCCTCGAAGACGTAGCCGGGACGCACCTTCTCGGGCAGGGACGGCTCGCTCGCCGGCGGCGTGGGCGGAGGGACGGCGGTCACCCGTCGCACGCTAACCGACAGACCCGGCACGCGCACGTGAGACAGGTCGGTTGGGCCAGGCTGGCGCCCTTCCATATCCTGGGCACGTGATCTTCAAGCGCGGGGGTGAGGGGCGGCCCGACTCCGACCAGGGGCCCACGGGTCCACGAGGCGGAGGTCCGAGGGTGCGCGGGCGCCACGCGATGACCTCGATCACCCTGCTGGTGCTGCTCGGGCTGCTGCTCGCCGGCGCCTACCTCGGGTGGCGCTCCCTGTCGGCCCCGCTCGCCGACGGCGAGGAGAGCGAGCCCCGGTGCCGCGAGGGCGTGCAGCGGGGCGACCGGCTCGTGACCGAGGACGTCACGGTCAGCGTCTACAACGCCGGCAACCGGGCCGGACTCGCGGGCCGGACCCAGGAGGAGCTGGTCGCACGCGGCTTCATCGCCGGCGACCTCGGCAACGCCCCGGAGGGACTCGGCGGGGTCCGCGTCGTCCGGGTCCTGGCTGCGAGCCGCCGGGACCCGGCCGCGCTGCTGGTGGCCCGGCAGTTCGGCGAGAACACCTTCGTCCAGGTCAGCGACGACACGCTCGGTGCCGGCGTCGACGTCGTCGTCGGCGACGACTACGTCGGGCTGGTGAAGGCACCGTCGCGCATCACCGCCCGCGCTGCCGGCTCCGGCTGCTGACTGCCGACTGCTGAGCTGCTGAGCTGCCGCTCAGTCGAGCCAGTGGGCCAAGCGGCCCCGTTGGGAGACCGCTCGCAACCGTTCCTCGGTGGCCGCCCGCTGCTTGCGGGGCGTGACCACGAGGACGTCGTCGTTCTTGCGCAGCACGGTGCGCGCGTCGGGCACCTTGATCTCGCCCTCGCGCACGATGAGCGACACCGAGGCGCCTGCCGGCAGGCGCAGCTCGCCCACCTCCACCCCGGACATCCTCGAGCGCTTGGTGATGCGGATCTCCAGCAGGTCCGCCGCCATCCGCTCCAGCGGGGCCGCCTCGATCTCGATGTCACGCACCGTCCCGGCGACCGTGACACCGAGACGCCTGGCGACCCACGGCAGCGTCGGACCGGTGAGCAGGGTGTCGATGACGACCAGGACGAAGACGATCTGGAACAGCCGCTCGGCTCCCTCGACCCCCTCCGACAGCGGGATGGTGGCCAGCACGATGGGCACCGCGCCGCGGAGCCCGGCCCAGGACATGAAGGCGCGGTCCGGCCACGACGTACGCCCCGTGATGGTGCTGGCCCACACCGAGAGCGGTCGGGCGACGGCGGTCAGCAGGAAGCCGGCGACGATCGCCTGCAGGATCTGGGTGGTGTCGATGCGGGCCGGGGAGAGCAGCAGCCCGAGCATGACGAACAGCCCGATCTGCGAGAGCCAGCCGAGCCCCTCGATGAAGGACCGGGTCGCCCCCCGGTGGGGCAGCTCGGAGTTCCCGAGCACCAGCGCGGCGACGTACACGGCGGCGAAGCCGGAGGTGTGCAGGGCCGAGGCGCCGGCGTAGGTCAGCACGCAGGTCGTGATGACCGCGAGGGGGTAGAGGCCCGAGGAGGGCAGCGCGGCGCCCCGCATGAGCCGGGCGGCGCCGACGCCCAGGGCGCCGCCGATGAGGACCCCGCCGGCCAGCTCGAGCACGACGATCCCGATGAATCCCAGCACCCCGTGGTCGAGCGCCTCCCCCGTGCTGACCAGGGTGACCAGCAGGACGGTGGGCGCGTCGTTGAGACCGGACTCGGCCTCCAGGGCACCGGTCAGCCGGCGCGGCAGCGGCACGCGCCGCAGCACCGAGAACACAGCCGCCGCGTCGGTGGGGGCCGTGACCGCGGCCAGCAGCACCGCCAGCTCCCACCTGAACCCGAGGACGTAGTGGGCCAGCACCGCCATCACCGCGATGCTCACCACGACCCCGAGCGTGGCCAGCAGCGCGCCGGTCCGCATCACCGGTCTGATGTCGGGCCACCGGGTCGTCATGCCACCCTCGGCCAGGATGATCACCAGGGCGGCGAAGCCGAGGGCGTGCGCGAGCTGGGCGTCGTCGAAGACGATGCCGAAGCCGGACTCCCCCAGCAGGACGCCCAGCGCGAGGTAGAGCAGGAGGCTGGGGAGGCCGAGGACCGAGGTGAAGCGGACCGCGACGATCGCCACCAGCACCACGACGGACCCGAGCAGCAGCGACTGGTCCAGCTGCTCGACGTCGAAAGTCACGGTTCCTCTGGGGGCGTCGTGGTTGGACGGGGCTCCATCCTAGGGGCGTGCGCTCCGGACCCCGACCTCTCCGTCGGAGGTGGACTCCTACGCTGGGGTCATGACGGGGCCCGCGGACGACCTGGCGAACCATGAGGGGCAGCGCGACCTGGGGAGCCGGCTCCGGGTGGCCTCCCGTGCGGACGTGCCGCCGTTCCACGTCATGGACCTGCTCGCGGCGGCAGGTGCTCGGCAACGCAGCCACGGCGACCTGGTCAACCTCGTCGCCGGTCAGCCCTCGACCCCGGCACCGCGTCCGGTGCGCGAGGCGGCCAAGCGCGCGCTCGACCACGACCTGCTCGGCTACACCGAGGCGACAGGTGTGCCCGAGCTGCGCGAGGCCATCGCCGGTCACCACCGGGCCTGGCACGGCATCGAGGTCTCGGCCGACGACGTGGTCGTGACGACGGGCTCCTCCGGCGGGTTCCTGCTGGCCTTCCTGGCCGCCTTCGAGGCCGGGGACCGCGTTGCCATCGCGCGCCCGGGCTACCCCTGCTACCGCAACGTCCTCACCGCGCTGGGCTGTCAGGTGGTCGAGCTCCCGACCGGACCGGCCGAGCGCTTCCAGCCCACGGTCACCATGCTGGAGGAGCTCGTCGCCCGCGGGGAGCCCGTGCAGGGGCTGGTGGTGGCCAGCCCGGCCAACCCGACCGGCACGATGCTGCTGCCCGAGGAGCTCGCGGCCCTGGCGGCGTGGTGCGAGACGAACGGCGTCCAGCTGGTCAGCGACGAGATCTACCACGGCATCACCTACGACGGTGGTGGCGGATCGGCCGGCATCACGTCCTCCTCGGCGTGGTCGACGAGCCGGGAGGCCATCGTCTTCTCGTCGTTCTCGAAGTACTTCTCCATGACCGGCTGGCGGATCGGCTGGATGATCGTGCCGCCGCGGTTGCGGCGGGCCGTCGACGTGCTGACCGGGAACTTCACGATCTGTCCCCCGGCGCTGGCCCAGCGGGCCGCCCTCGCCGCCTTCACGCCCGCGACGTACGCCGAGTGCGACGCCCACGTGCTGCGCTACGCGGAGAACCGTGAGGTGCTGCTGGGTGGGCTGCGCGACCTGGGGATCGACCGGCTGGCGCCGGCGGACGGAGCGTTCTACGTGTACGCCGACGTCGCCCACCTGACCGACGACTCGATGTCGTTCGCCCACCGGCTGCTCTCCGAGACCGGTGTGGCGCTGGCTCCCGGGGTGGACTTCGACACCGTCGAGGGATCGCGATTCGTGCGGATGTCCTTCGCCGGAAGCCGCGAAGACGTCGAAGTTGCCCTCATGAGGCTCGCGCGCTGGTTACCGTGAGGCAAAGGCCGGAAATGTCCGGTCTGTCCCCTGTGTCCCGAGGTACGCCATGCGCCCGTCCGCCCCGCCCCGCCCGACACCGCGCGCGGCCGTCCGCGGCGTCTCGCGGAACCGCACGATCCCGCCCGCACGCGCGGCGCTGCTGCTCGCGACCGCCTCGGTGCTCGGGGTGCCGCTCCTCGTCGCTCCCGGCGCGTCGGCCGCCGCGCCGCAGGTGACCTGGTCGGACCGCTCCGTGGTCGCCGGCAAGGCGGTGACCGCGACCGTGGCCCCGGCCAGCGTCGACGGCGCCGCGGTCGTCCTGCAGCGCAAGTTCCCCGACGTCCCGTGGCGGATCGCCGACAGCAGCCCGCGGGTCACCGGCGGCGGGTTGGTGCTCGACGTGCCGACCTCGCAGTACGGCGCCTTCAGCTACCGCGTCGTCACCCTCGAGCAGGACACCGTCGTGTCCGCGACCGACCCGGTGAAGGTGACGGTCGCGCCGCCGTACGGCCCCGCCGGCAACGCCTCCTCGCACGCCTTCATGAGCTCACCGCGCTGGGTGTGGGACTCCTGCCGCGGTCCGATCACCTGGAAGCTCAGCACCGGCAACGCGCCCGGCGGCGGGTTGAAGCAGGTCAAGGGCGCCCTCGCCCGGGTGCACGCCGCGACCGGGCTGGACTTCCGCTACCTGGGCACCACCGACGTCGCCCCCAAGCCCAGCGGCGTGCCGGGCTCGGGTGCGGACCTGGTGATCGGCTGGATCGGGCGGCGAGCGTTCTCCGAGCAGCACGGCGGCGCCGTCGGGGTGGGCGGAGCGACGTACTACAGCAACTACCGGCTCGCCAACGGTGACCGGGTCAACCGTGCCGCGCAGGGTGGTGTGGTGCTGAACGCCGGCTTCAACGACGACCTCGCGAACGGGTTCGGCAGCGGCTTCACCTGGGGCGAGGTGCTCATGCACGAGCTCGGCCACGTGATCGGTCTGGGCCACGTCGGTTCGACGAAGCAGCTGATGTACCCCAGCATCACCCGCGGTCCCGCTCGCTTCGGCGCCGGCGACCTGAACGGCTTCCGCAAGGTGGGCGACACCTTCGGCTGCCCCGTCCTCGACGACGCGCGAGCCCGCACCGCTCAGCCCCGCGTGTCGATCTCCCACTGATCCGACGCCCGAGCGGGCGCGGAACGGTGCGCTCAGGCGGTGGAGTGACGGCGCTTGCCGGCCACGCCCTCGGCCGTTCCGATGAGGAGCACCGCGGCGATCACCGAGAGCACGAACCCGAGGAAGTCGAGCTCCCAGATGGAGCCGGTGCCGATGAGGTAGGCGATCGTGCCGCCGATGAGTGAGCCGACGACACCCAGACCCAGGGTCGCCAGGAGACCGAGGCTCTGCTTGCCGGGCTTGATGAGGCGTGCGAGGGCTCCGATGACGAGGCCTGCAACGAGGAATCCGATCATGGTGGTGATGTACCCGCCTGGAGTCACGTGAACCTCATACCCACCAGTAGCACCAGCCGTGACGTCGCGATCCGCGTCTCGACACCCAGAACCCAGACAAAAGCACTCTTCCGAGCCGCGACGAGGTGCCTTTCCCTCGCTTCTGCTCGGCAACGACCCGTCCGGGCCTTGCCCTGGCACCCGATGTGGTCTGTGCTGGACGGGGGTCGCCGAGGGAAGGGTTGACGAACATGCAGACGATCGTGCTGGCCGGGACGCGCAAGGGTCTCTTCATCGGACGCTCGGACGCCGAGCGCCGGACGTGGGAGTGGGACGAGCCGAGGTTCTCCTTCGACGAGGTCTACTCCTGCGGGGTCGACAAGCGGGGCGACGGTCTGCGGCTGTTCTCCGGCAACGCGTCGATGTGGTTGGGGGCGCAGGTGCACCGCTCCGACGACCTCGGCCACAGCTGGGAGACCACGCCGCACGGCGGGCCGGCGTTCCCCGAGGAGATCGACGCTGCGGTCAAGCGCGTCTGGCAGGTGGTGGCAGGGACCACGGAGGGTGTCGTCTACGCCGGGGTCGAGCCCGGCGCCATCTTCCGTTCCGACGACCGGGGCGAGACCTTCGGGCTCGTCCGCGGCCTCTGGGACCACCCCCACCGCACCGAGTGGAACGAGGGCTTCGGCGGTCAGGCCTTCCACACCATCCTCCCGCACCCGACGGACCCGCAGTCGGTGGTCGCGGCGATCTCGACCGGCGGCGTCTACCGCACCCGCGACGGCGGCTCGACCTGGACGGCGTGCAACCAGGGCATCCGGGCCGAGTTCATGCCCGAGGACATGCAGTACCCCGAGTTCGGCCAGTGCGTGCACAAGATCTCGCGCCACCCGGAGCGGCCCGAACGGCTCTACCTGCAGAACCACGGCGGCGTCTACCGCTCCGACGACGAGGGCGACGCGTGGACCTCCATCGGCGACGGCCTGCCCTCCGACTTCGGGTTCTGCATCACGGTGCACCCGCACGAGCCCGACACGATCTGGGTCTTCCCGATCGGTGGCGGCGACAACCGCTTCCCGCCCGGTGGCAAGGCCCGCGTGTGGCGCTCGCGCGACGCCGGGGACAGCTGGACCGAGCTGGGCGAGGGACTGCCCGACCGGTTCCACGTCGCCGTCATGCGTGACGCCATGTGCACCGACGACCACGAGGCGCCGGGGCTCTACTTCGGCGCCCGCAACGGCACCATCTTCGGCTCCCTCGACGGCGGCGACTCGTGGACCGACATCGTCCGCGACCTGCCCGACGTCTGCTCCGTGCGCGCCGTGACGGTCCCCTAGCCGGGGCCGCGTCGTCACGCGGGCGGCCGGCGAACCGCAGACAAGTGGCAGATGCACCGTCGCGTCACCGGTCAGGTGCATCTGCCACTCATCTGTGCGTGGGAAGACGACGGCGGCGAAGCGCCACCCGCAACCGGCATCCACCCGGCCCCCGGCGAAAGAGCAATGAGCCCGAACCCACAGACGTGGGTTCGGGCTCAGACGATGTCGTGAGACATCACCTGCTGGCGGTGGCGGAGGGATTTGAACCCTCGGTGGGCTTTCACCCACAAACGCTTTCGAGGCGTTCTCCTTAGGCCGCTCGGACACGCCACCGCGGACGAGGGTACTAGAGGTGGGTCGAGGCGGAGAAATCGCCCCTCAGCGGACGATCGGCGCCTGACCACGCTCGGAGCGCGCCCCGCGGCGGGCCCGGAAGAACGCTCGCAGCAGCTCGCCGCTCTCGGTGTCGAGCACCCCCGAGACCACCGTCGGGCGGTGGTTGAGCCGCGGGTCGCGCACCACGTCGTACAGCGATCCGGCCGCGCCGGCCTTGGGGTCGGCGGCGCCGAAGACCAGCCGGTCGACGCGCGCGAGCACGATCGCCCCGGCGCACATCGTGCACGGCTCGAGGGTGACCACGAGCGTGCAACCGTCGAGACGCCACGAGCCCCGGACCCGGGACGCCTCGCGCAGGGCCATCACCTCGGCGTGCGCCGTCGGGTCGTTGTCGGCCTCGCGGCGGTTGCGTCCGACGGAGACGACCGCGCCCTCGGCGTCGAGCACGAGCGCACCGACCGGCACGTCGCCGGTGCTCAGCGCCTCGAACGCCTGGGTCAGCGCGCCTCGCATCGGCTCGGTCCAGTCGTCGCCGGACACGTCGTACGTCGTGCTCACGAGGCCGGGGCGCCCAGCGTCGCGTCGTACGCCACCGCGAAGCCGACCTCGCGCGCCACCTGCTCGAGGATCTCGTCGGGGTAGAGGTCGTAGTCGTCGAGCAGTGCGCCGAGGGCGCTGGCCGCCATGCCGAGGTCGGCCACGATGCCCAGGTCACCGGCGGGCAGCTGCTCGTCGTCCACCGCAGGCAGCGGGATGCCGAGCTGCTCGACCACGGAGCGGGCGAGCGCCCAGTCGTGGGAGGCCGTCACGTCGCTGAGCAACCAGCGTGCACTGTCGCCGTTCACGCGACCCAGCACGAAGAACTCCTCGTCGACCGACACCAGCCCCAGCGAGCCGAAGTCGCCGGGCCAGCGGCGCAGCTCGGCCGAGAGCGTGTCGGTGTCGTGGAGTCGGTCCTCGTCGATCTCCTCGATCCGCCAGACGCCCTCCTCGCAGTAGACCGCGAGCGCGAAGTCGACACCGTCCTCGACGTCCTCGGGCATCGGTGTCCTCCTCCCGCGCGTGACCGGCGTCCACGGCAGCGGGCGCCGCTTCGATCATGGCACTCCCGCAGCACGGCCACCAGCGGCGAGCGGCCGGACCGGACCGGCTGCCGGATTGGCTACGGTGAGCGCCATGCGCGTTCACGTCGTCGACCACCCGCTCGTCTCGCACAAGCTCACGACGCTGCGGGACGCGAGGACCGACTCCCCCACGTTCCGCCGGCTGACCGAGGAGCTCGTCACGCTGCTGGCCTACGAGGCCACCCGCGACGTCCGCGTCGAGCCGGTCACGGTCCAGACGCCGGTCGCGCCGGCCGAAGGTGTGCGGCTGTCGGTGCCGCGGCCCCTGGTGGTGCCGATCCTGCGCGCCGGGCTCGGCATGCTCGAGGGCATGACGCGGCTGATCCCGACCGCGGAGGTCGGGTTCCTCGGGATGGCGCGCAACGAGGAGACGCTCGAGGCGATGACGTACGCCGAGCGGCTGCCCGAGGACCTGTCGGGTCGCCAGTGCTACGTCCTCGACCCGATGCTGGCCACCGGCGGCACGCTCGCCGCCGCCATCCGCTTCCTCGTCGACCGGGGCGCCGACGACATCACGCGATCTGCCTGCTGTCGGCGCCCGAGGGCGTGGCGCGGGTCGAGGCACGACCTGGCCGACGTCGACGTACCGGTCAACCTGGTGACCGCGGCGATGGACCAGAAGCTCAACGAGAAGGGCTACATCGTGCCCGGGCTCGGTGACGCCGGCGACCGGCTCTACGGGCTGGCGCAGTAGCTCCGCTGTTCACTCGGGGGGCGCGAGGCCCTCCTCGTCGCAGATGCCGCCCGACGCGTCGGCGACGTCGACGCCGACGATCTGCTCATCTCCGTCGACGTAGAGCGTGACGGTCCCCCGCGGCTGGCAGCTGCTCACCTCCGGTGGCCCGACGTTCACCACCGCGACCGTGCCCGGCGGCGCGTCTGCCGGGACCTGCTCCGTGGAGCGGAACGGCACCTCGCCGACGGCGTACATGAGCGCCTCGAGGACCGAGCCGACGCACGTGTCGCGCTTGGCGGGGTCGCACACCAGCCAGGCGGTCGGCTCGACCAGCTGGGCTGCGGACGCCGTGCGGAGGTAGTCGCCATCGTCGTAGAGGCGGACCTCGTCGGCCAGATCCGGCGGCTCGGTCCGCTCCCCCTGGGCGAAGGCGACGAGCACCGAGACCAGATCGGAGGCCTCTGCGCTCTCCGGCTCGGCGGCGCGGGTGGGCAGCAGGCCGTCCGGGTCCACGGTGCGTACGGCGATCGCGTCGATGCGGCCACGCCCGTCGAGGGAGACGTCGAGGACCAGGCAGGCACGAACGGCACCATCGCGCTGGTAGGCGAACCAGGTCTGGAACGTGCCGGCTCCGCCGAGGCCCGCGGGAAGCGGCCCGCCTTTGTCGCCGTCGACCTCGCACTCGACCAGGGACGCACCGGCTCCGAAGGGCCCGACGAGACGCTCCTGCGCGAGGTCGGGCCGTGTGTCGTCGGCGACGGCGAGCAGTGCCTCGAGGGGCGAGCCCGATGCCCAGGTTCGCAGGGTCGCGGGGTCGGTCTCGGTCGACACGTCACCGTCGAGCCACGTGGTCACCTCGTCGGCGAACGCCGGCGGCCGCCCGCCGCGGGCGAAGTCGAGGAGCGACCACACCGCACGATCGGGGAGCGGGGCACAGTCGCCACGCGGGTCCGGGGCCGTGATCGACAACCGCACGGTGTCGGTCTCACTGACGCTGGCCCCCGCCGCGGGCTCGGTCCCGAGCGACACGGCCCGCGTCCAGACAACCGGGCTCCGCCTCGACGACCAGGTTGCTCGACGCCCGCGTCCTGCAGGGCCTTCAACGCCTCGCCCTCGGTGAGGCCGAAGACGGCCGGCACCGTTGCCGTCGCGCCCAGGTCGGGAACGAGGTCCCGGTCACCGACCTCGAGCCCCGCGGTCTCGACCGCGACTCCCCTGACAGGCCGGTCGAAGGCACCGGCCACCGTGAGCTGGACGCAGGGCGCGTCCGGGTCGTCGTACGTGATGGCGTAGCGCGTGACAACGGGCGCGCGTACACCGGCGAGCTGCAGACCGAAGCTCGGCGACGGCTCCCCGTCACAGCCGGGGGCGGCCGTCTCCAGCACCTGCCAGCTACGGGGTACCCCCGGTGACCACTCGACGGCAGCTCGCAGCGCCTCGAGAGCGGACGGCGAGCCCCACGCCGTCACGTCCGTGGCATCGGGGACGGTGCGGCGTTCGCCGTCGAAGTAGGTCGTGAGCGAGCCGGTCAACAGCTCAGGAGCGGCCACCTCGCCGGTGGCGAGCCCCACCAGCTGCCACGGCGCGATGAGCTCGGAGTAGCAGTCGAGCGTGAGGCCTTCAACCGCCACCTGGAGCGTGACGACGGACCCGGGTTCCATCCGCACCCCGGGGCTCGGCAGCGTGCCGATCGCCTGACCGGGTGGGTCGCACGCCGGACGCTCGACGACCCGTACCTCGAGGCCGGCGTCGGTGAGGATCTGGGTGGCGCCCGCGCGCCGGTAGCCGAAGACGCTGGGCACCGTGCCCTGGTTCAGCGGCGTGTCGACCGACGGGCCTGGCGCGGCGTCGGTGTCGTCGGTGGCGGCGAAGGCGGCCCACACCCCGACCCCGGCCACCAGCACACCGACGGCGGCCGCCAGGACCGGCCACGCGCGGCGTCGTACAGGCTCGACGGGGGTGGCGGGACCGACCTCGATGGTCTCGGCAGCCTGGGCGAGGAGGGCGCGGGCGTCGTTCTCGGTGAGCATCAGCTGCTCCTGACGATGTCGGAGACGTGGTCGCTGGCGGCGAGGGTGGCCAGCGCGCGGGCGGTGCGGGACTTGACCGTGCCAGGAGGTACGCCGAGGACGCGGGCGGTCTCGGCTTCCGACAGGTCGGCGTAGAAGCGCAGGACGAGGACCTCGCGGTGGTCCTTGGTCATGGCCGCGAGCGCGGCGCGTACGGCGAGGCCGGTGGTGGGGTCGGCCGTCGAGGGCACGGGCTCCGGCAAGTGCTCGGTGGGGTGCTCACCGGTCCAGCGACGGCGTCGGCTGTCGCGGAACGAGTTGAGCAGGACGCGGTAGACGTAGGCGTCCGGGCCGATCGGAGGCGATCCGGCCCCAGCGCGGCAGGCAGCGCGACAGGGTGACCTGGACCAGGTCCTCCGCGTCGTGGGGCGAGCACCCCATCAGCACGGCCGAGCGGACCAGCGCGGTCCGCCGCGCAGCGACGTACGCGTCGAAGTCCTCGCGGGAGGCGTCGCCGGGCACGGTCACGACCGAAGACCGTCCGACCCCCACGGTTCCCTCAGGTCACGGAATCGTTCACACGATCCCTCACTTCGCTGGACGCACGGCGTGTCGAGGCATCGTGAACGCTCGTGTGAACGGATTGCGCGGCGTTGGTCAGAGGGACTCGACGGTCTTCAGGACCTTGCCGAGCGAGTCCTTGGCGTCGCCGAAGAGCAGGGTGGTGGTGGGCTCGAAGAGCAGCTCGTTCTCGATGCCGGCGAACCCGGGACGCATCGAGCGCTTGAGGAACACGACCTGACGGGCCTCGTCGGCGGCCAGGATCGGCATGCCGTAGATCGGTGCCGTCTTGGTCGTCTTCGCGGCCGGGTTCACCACGTCGTTGGCACCGACGACCAGCACCACGTCGGTGTGCTTGAACTCGCCGTTGATCTCGTCCATCTCGACGAGCTGCTCATAGGGCACCTGCGCCTCGGCGAGCAGCACGTTCATGTGCCCTGGCATCCGGCCCGCGACCGGGTGGATGGCGTAGTCGACGCGCACCCCCCGCGACAGGAGTACGTCGACCAGCTCGCGCAGGGTGTGCTGCGCCTGGGCCACGGCCAGTCCGTAGCCCGGCACGATGATCACCCGCTCGGCGTAGGCCAGCAGGATGCCGACGTCCTCGGGACCGGCCGACTTCACGGGCCGGTCGGAGACCTCTCCGCCACCCAGCGTCGAGCCGCCCTTCAGGGCGCCGAACATGATGTTGATGACCGAGCGGCCCATCGCCTTGGCCATCAGCAGCGTCAGGAACGTGCCGGACGCACCCACGAGCGTGCCGCCGACGAGCAGCACGGTGTTGGACAGCACGTAGCCGCCGGCGGCCACCGTCAGGCCGGTGAACGCGTTGAGCAGCGAGATCACGATCGGCACGTCGGCGCCGCCCACCGGCAGCACCAGCAGCAGCCCGAAGGCCAGGCCGACGACGAGCAGCACGACCGCCATCCACATGGTCGGCTCGAGCACCGTCATCACCGACAGCACGACCGCGGCCAGCAGCAGGCCGCCGAAGGCCACCGGGAGACCCGGGAAGACCACCGGGCGGGAGGTCATCAGCTCCTGCAGCTTGGCGAAGGTCACCAGCGAGCCGGAGAACGACACCGAGCCCACGAAGAGCGTGAAGGCGGTCGCGACCAGGTCGAATCCGGGGATCGAGGCCTCGACCCCCCGGGGCAGGGCGTCGAGGGCGGCCAGCAGCTCGTGCAGCTCCAGGGCGGCGACCAGGGCGGCCGCGCCACCACCGACACCGTTGAAGAGCGCCACCATCTGCGGCATCTGCGTCATCTGGACCCGCTGGGCCCCGAAGACTCCGATGACGGCACCGATGGCGATCGCGCCGAGGATCAGCGGCAGGTGCCGCAGGTTGTCGACGTACAGGAACGGCAGGATGCAGGCGACCGTCGCGGAGGCGGCACCGATGAGGTTGCCCGAGCGCGCGGTCTTGGGGCCGGACAGACCCTTGAGCGCGAGGATGAACCCGACCGCGCAGAGCAGGTAGACGACTTGGACCCAGGTCGGCATCAGCGCGCCCCTTCCGCGTTCTTCGGGGGGCTCGCGGGGGGTGTCCCCCCGCGCGGCGGCTTGCGCCGCGAGAACATCTGCAGCATCCGGTCGGTCACCACGAAGCCGCCGACCATGTTGATGGTGGCCAGCACGATCGCGACCAGGCCGACGCCGATCGCGAGACCGTCGTCGGTCGAGCCGGTCACCAGGATCGCGCCGAGCAGGATGACGCCGTGGATGGCGTTCGCGCCCGACATCAGCGGGGTGTGCAGGGTCGAGGACACCTTGGAGATGACCTCGACGCCGACGAAGACGCTCAGGATGAAGATCGTCAGCCAGACGACGCCCTCGCTCATGCGCCTGCTCCTTCCGGACCGGTGGGGGCTGCGCTGGTTCCGCGCTGGTTTCCGCGCTGGGTTCCGTCTGGGTTCCGCCTGGGGCCCTCGAGGGCCTCGCGGGTGGGCTCGTGCACGATGCGTCCAGCGTGCGTGACGCACGACCCGGCGACGATCTCGTCCTCGAAGTCCGGGTCGAACGCACCCTCGCGGGTCATCAGCGTGACGATGTTGACGATGTTCTGCGCGTAGAGCTTCGAGGCCGGCTGCGGCAGCTGCGAGGGCACGTTCTGCCCGCCCCACACCTGCGCGTGACCGATCCGCACGACCTCGCCGGCCACCGAGCCCTCGACGTTGCCGCCGGTCTCCGCGGCCAGGTCGACCACGACCGAGCCCGGCTTCATCCGCTCGACCATGTCGCCGGTGACCAGCATCGGCGCGGCCCGCCCCGGCACCGCGGCGGTGGTGATGAGCGCGTCCGCCTCCGCGATGTACGGCGTCAGCTTCTCGCGCTGGGTGGCGGCACGGTCCGCGGTCATCTCGCGGGCGTAACCGCCGGTGCCCTCGAGGGTCTCCAGCTCCAGGTCGATGGCGACCGCGCCCAGCGACCGGATCTCCTCCGCCGAGGCGGCGCGGACGTCGTAGGCCTTGACCACGGCACCGAGCCGCTTCGCCGTCGCGATGGCCTGCAGGCCGGCCACGCCGGCGCCGAGCACGACGACCTGGGCCGGCGGCACGGTGCCGGCGGCGGTCATGTTGAGGGGGAAGAAGCGGCGCAGCATCCCGGCGGCGACGATCGCGCTCCGGTAGCCGGCGACCAGCGCCTGCGAGGACAGCGCGTCCATCGACTGGGCCCGGCTGATCCGCGGCACGAGCTCCATCGCGAAGGCGGTGATGCCGCAGTCGCGCAGGTCGGCCACGAGCTCGGGAGCCTGGTTGGTGTGGACGAACGACAGCGTCGCGGTGCCCTCGGCGAGCTGGCGCACGGCGGGGGCGTCCAGGGCGTTGACCGACACGATCAGGCCGGCGCCCTCGAAGGCGTGCGCGGAGACCTCGGCGCCGGCCTCGACGTAGTCGTCGTCGGCGTACTGCGCCCCCGCCCCCGCCCCTGGCTCGACGGCGACGTCATGGCCCAGGGCGGTCAGCTTCGCGACCAGCTCCGGGACCATCGCCACACGTGACTCACCCTCGCGGGTCTCACGGGCCACAGCGATCTTCACGAGCCGGACCCTAGATCACCCCGGGGACAGCACCAACGACATGAGACAGGTGTCTCACGCCGCGCTCACGCCCCGGCGTCGCCGTGGGTGCTGCCGCTGGTGCCGGCCACGTCGTCCTCGGGGTCGGGACGGACGTGCACGCTCAACGAGTAGCCACCGTTGTCGTACGCCTGCCCCTCCCACCCGGCGTGGTGCCCGACCAGGTGGAGACCGGCGACCGCGCAGGCGGCGTCGTACGTCGCGAACGGCACCTCGAGCGCGCCCTCGGGCAGGTGGTCCGCGGTCGAGGCCGTAGCCGCACACGAGCAGGCCGCGGGGCTCGAGGTGGGCGGCCAGGCGCGCGCAGACGGCCTTCAGGTCGGCCTCGACGAACGGCACGACGTTGCCGGCCATGACGACGAGGTCGAAGGTGCCGCCCAGGTCCAGGTCGGCGAGGTCGGCGACCCGCCAGTCGACGCCGGGGGCACGCTCGCGGGCGACCTCGATCATCGCGGCGTCGGCGTCCACGCCGGTGACGACGTAGCCCTCCTCGGCCAGGCGCTGCGCGACGCGGCCGGTGCCGCAGCCCGCGTCGAGCACCCGGGCACCCGCTGCCAGCAGCGGCCGCAGGAAGGTGACCTCACCGTGGACGTCGGCGCCGGTGGCGGCCAGCTCGTCGAAGTGGTCGGCGTAGGTGTGGGCGTAGTCGGCGCCGTGCCGCTCGCGCAGGGTGCGCTGCCAGAGGGAGTCGGGCACCTCAGGCTCGCCGGATGGTGACCGCGAGCGCGGCGAGGTGCGCCAGGCGTGCGAGCTCGGAGTCGAGGATCTCGGGTCCACCGCGGCGACCGGTGACGATGATCTCGCCGCCGTCGAGCGGCATGCCGGCCACGACGTTCTCCGACAGCTGCGCCCAACCGGGCTCGACGTCGAGCCGCCCGGCGCGCGTGAGCGGGAACCAGGCCGCCTGCTCGTCGCCGAGGTCGGGCGCCGCCGAGGTCGAGTGCAGCTGCTTGACCCCGGAGTCGGTGCGCACCAGGCGCACGGCCCAGTCGGTGCGGAACGCGACGGGCAGCATGTCGACGAGGGTGTCGTAGGCCCCGGCCGGCCCCTGGGTGAGCTGCTCGACGACCTCGAGGTCGAGGAAGAGCTGTCCGCCGGCGGCGTAGCGGCTGATCCACAGCACGTGGACGCCGTCGAGCTGGTTGCACGCCGAGACCACCGAGTCGGGCATGACGCCGTGCGCCATCTCGAGCAGCACGTCGTCGACGGCCGTGCCCTCGCCGCGGTGCTCGACGATCTCGATCGCCTCGATGTCGCCGCCGGCCTCACCGATGGCACTCGCGACGCGACCCAGCGAGCCGGGGACGTCCGGACAGCTCGACCCGGAGGAGGTAGGGCACGGGAGTCCTCCTCTCGCAGGTCGGACGGTGGTGTTGGTCGGGGAGGGCGGGCCGGGCGTGCGGGGGGCCCGTCGTGCAGGCACGCTCGGTGGAGCCGGCGACGACCTATCCTCCACCGCGTTTCGCCGAGGTTGCCGCTCAGCCGTCGGTCAGCGGCCGCCCTCACCCCGCCTCGTCGGCGTGCCGGTCCCGAGCGGGAAGGTCGTCACCGTCTCGTGCGGGGACGCCTGCGCGGCCCCTCACCCAGGTGGGAGGCGACCAGCTCGATCTCCTCGACGGTCCACGTCGGACCGCTGTAGGCGCCGAGAACCCGCAGCCAGCGAGTGGCCTCGACCGGCCGGTTCATCCGCGCCAGCGTCAGGTGGGGCACGAAGCTCGCACCGTCCGGAGGAGCACCGGCCTTCGCCGCCGCCGCCCGGGTACCCACTGCCAGCCGGTCCAGCTCGACCGCCGCGTCCGCGGCCCTCGACGACGATGCGGCCGGGGCGGCCACCGAGCGCAGTCCCGGGCACACGTCGGCGTACAGCACCTTGGCGCGGGTCGGGTCGGGGAAGGCACCGCCGCCGGCCAGTCTCAGGCTCGAAGACCCGCCTCCGCGCGGCGCCAGCGGCCAGCCTCTCCTCGAGCTCGTCGAGGGTCCGGTCCGCGACCTCGGCCATGAACGCCAGCGTCAGGTGCCAGCTGTCCGGGTGGGTCCAGCGCAGCCGGCTCGCCTCGCGCCGAGGCGCCAGGAAGTCGTCGAGGTCCTCGATGACGTCGTCCGGCGGTCGGATGGCGACGAACATGCGCATCGGATCAAGCTAGGCGCGCGCGGCGTACGCCGTCCTCCTCATTTCGGAGCGGAGCGCTCCGCGCCCTGGGGACGCAATTGATCTCGCACTCGGCGCGACACGCCGTCCTCCGGGCTCAGTGCGAGAACAATTGCGCGGGTCACGAGCCGTCTAGAGGATCGCGCCCGGGGTGTACGACGCCTCCGCGGGGTGCTGCTCGACGAGCTGCTCGACCCGCGTCACCACGGAGCGGACCTGGTCGACGGCCGCCCCGGTGAAGGCGATCGGCTCGGCCACGAGCGCGTCGAGGTCGCGAGCCCGACAGCCCCAGGTCGGGGTCGGCGGCGAGGCGGGCGAAGACGTCGTTCTCGGCCTGGCCGCGGCGCATGTCGAGCGCCACCCCGACGGCGGCGTTCTTGATCGACTCGTGGGCGGTCTCGCGGCCGACCCCGGCCCGCACCGCCGCCATGAGCACCTTGGTGGTGGCCAGGAACGGCAGGTAGCGGTCCAGCTCGCGCTGGACGACGGCCGGGAAGGCGCCGAACTCGTCGAGCACCGTCAAGAAGGTCTGGAAGAGCCCGTCGATGGCGAAGAACGCGTCGGGAAGCGCGACCCGGCGCACCACGGAGCAGGACACGTCGCCCTCGTTCCACTGGTCGCCGGCCAGCTCGCCGACCATGGAGAGGTAGCCGCGCAGCACGACCGCGAGGCCGTTGACCCGCTCGCACGAGCGGGTGTTCATCTTGTGCGGCATCGCGCTGGAGCCGACCTGACCCTCCTTGAACCCCTCGGTGACCAGCTCGATGCCGGCCATCAGCCGGATCGTGGTGGCGAGGTTCGACGGGGCGGCCGAGAGCTGCACCAGCGCGGAGACCACGTCGAAGTCGAGGCTGCGCGGGTAGACCTGTCCGACGCTGGTCAGCACCCGGTCGAAGCCGAGGTGAGCGGCGACCCGCGCCTCGAGCTCGGTCAGCCGCGACCCGTCGCCGTCCAGCAGGTCGAGCATGTCCTGGGCGGTGCCGACCGGGCCCTTGACGCCGCGCAGCGGGTAGCGACCGAGCAGGTCCTCGAGCCGGTCCAGCGCCACGAGCAGCTCGTCGGCCACCGTGGCGAACCGCTTGCCGAGCGTGGTGGCCTGGGCCGCGACGTTGTGCGAGCGACCGGCCATGACCAGCGCCTCGTGCTCGCTCGCCAGCCGTGCCAGGCGCGCCAGCGTCGCGATGACGCGACCCCGCACCAGCCGCAGCGACGACACGATCTGCAGCTGCTCGACGTTCTCGGTCAGGTCGCGCGAGGTCATGCCCTTGTGGATGTGCTCGTGGCCGGCGAGCGCACAGAACTCCTCGATCCGCGCCTTCACGTCGTGCCGGGTCTCCCGCTCGCGCGCCGCGATCGAGTCCAGGTCGACCTGGTCGACGACCTTCTCGTAGGCCTCGACCACACCGTCGGGGACGGCGATCCCCAGGTCGCGCTGCGCCTTGAGCACCGCGATCCACAGCTGACGCTCGAGCACGATCTTGTGCTCGGGCGACCAGAGCGCCGCGAGATCGGCCCCGGCGTAACGGCTGGCCAGGACGTTCGGGTGACTCGGTGTGGACAACTCAGACCCCTGCGGCGATGTCGGTGCGGTGGTGGGCGCCGTCGATCTCGATGAGGTCGACGCCCTCGTAGGCGCGGGCGCGGGCGTCGGCGACGGAGTCGCCGACGGCGGTGACGGCCAGGACGCGGCCGCCTGCGGTGACCAGGTGGCCCCCGGACGTAGCCGTGCCGGCGTGGATGACGTCGACGCCCTCGAGCGCGTCGGCCTCGGCCACACCGGTGATGACGTCGCCCTGGCGCGGGCTCTCGGGGTAGCCGGCGGCGGCCACCACGACGGTCACGGCGGCTCCCCCGCCCCACGCCGGCGGCTCCACCTCGTGCAACCGACCCTCGGCAGCGGCCCGGAGAAGCACCCCGAGCGGCGAGTCCATCCGCTGCAGCAGGGCCTGGGTCTCCGGGTCGCCGAAGCGGGCGTTGAACTCCACCACCCGCAACCCGCGCGTGGTCAGCGCGAGACCGGCGTAGAGCAGCCCGGCGAACGGCGCACCGCGGCGCGCCATCTCCACGACGGTCGGCTCGAGCACGCGTCGTCGTACGTCGTCGACGAGGTCGTCAGGCGCCCACGGCAGCGGCGTGTAGGCGCCCATGCCCCCGGTGTTGGGACCCTGATCCGCGTCGAGCGCGCGCTTGAAGTCCTGCGCCGGCTGCAGCGGGTAGACGGTCTCGCCGTCGGTGATGGCGAAGAGCGAGACCTCGGGACCGTCGAGGTACTCCTCGATCACGACGCGGTCGCAGCCCTTCGCGTGGGCGATCGCCTCCTCGCGGTCGTCGGTCACCACGACGCCCTTGCCGGCGGCCAGACCGTCGTCCTTGACGACGTACGGCGCCCCGAACGCGTCGAGGGCGTCCGCGACCTCCTCGGCGGTGTCGCAGACCCGGGCCATCGCCGTCGGCACCTCGGCGGCGGCCATGACGTCCTTGGCGAACGCCTTGGAGCCCTCGAGCTGGGCGGCGGCGGCGCTGGGTCCGAAGCAGGAGACGCCGGCCTCGCGCACGGTGTCGGCGACCCCGCCGACGAGCGGGGCCTCGGGGCCGACCACGACCAGGTCGGCACCGACGTCGAGGGCCAGCGCGGCCACGGCCGGCCCGTCCATCGGGTCGACGTCGTGGAGGGTGGCGCACGCCGCCATCCCCGGGTTTCCCGGGGCGGCGTGGACCTCGGTCACGTGAGGGTCGCGGGACAGCGCCAGCACCAACGCGTGCTCGCGACCCCCGCCCCCGATCACCAGCGTCTTCACGGCCCCCAGGCTAGTCGCCGTACGACGACCCGCCGACACGCGCCGGAACCGAGCCCTCATGTAACGCGGGGTTATGGACGGGTGCCCTGGCGCTGACGCCTCGGTCCCGGTCCATAACCCCGCGTTACATGGGTCGCACCCGCTCAGCGCAGGACGATGCTCTCCTCGCGGCCCGGACCGACCCCGACGCCCCAGAAGGGCGCGCCGGAGAGCTCCTCGAGCCGACGGATGTAGGCCTGCGCGTTGGCGGGGAGCTCCGCGAAGGTGCGGCAGGCGGAGATGTCGGACTTCCAGCCCGGGAGCATCTCGTAGATCGGCTTCGCGTGGTGGAAGTCGGTCTGCGTCATCGGCATCTCCTCGACCCGCTCGCCGTCGATCTCGTAGGCCACGCAGACCGGGATCTCGTCCCAGACGCCGAGGTTGTCGAGCTTGGTGAGGAAGAACTCGGTGAGCCCGTTGACGCGGGCGGCGTAGCGCGCGATGACCGAGTCGTACCAGCCGCACCGGCGCGGGCGTCCGGTCGTCGTACCGAACTCCTTGCCGACCGTGCGCAGCGTGTCGCCGTCGGCGTCGAGCAGCTCGGTCGGGAAGGGACCCGACCCCACCCGCGTCGTGAACGCCTTGACGACCCCGATGATGCGGTCGATGCGCATCGGCCCGATGCCGGCGCCCGCGCCGACGCCGCCGGCGATCGGGTTGGACGAGGTGACGAAGGGATAGGTGCCGTGGTCGACGTCGAGCATCGTCGCCTGGGCGCCCTCGAAGAGCACCGTCCGCCCCTCGTCGAGCGCGTCGTTGAGCACCAGCGAGGTGTCGGCGACCAGCGGCTTGAGACGGTCGGCGTACTCCGCGATCTCCTCGAGGATCTCCTCGACGCTGATGGCGCGGCGGTTGTAGACCTTGACCAGCAGGTGGTTCTTCATCTCCAGCGCTGCCTCGACCTTGGCCGCGAGGATCTTCTCGTCGAAGACGTCGGCCACCCGGACGCCGACGCGGTTGATCTTGTCGGCGTAGGCCGGCCCGATGCCGCGCCCGGTCGTGCCGATCTGGTTCTTGCCCAGGAAACGCTCGGTGACCTTGTCGATGGCCGTGTGGTAGCTCGTGATCAGGTGAGCGTTGCTCGAGATGAGGACCCGGGAGGCGTTGACGCCGCGGGCCTCGAGCCCGTCGATCTCGTCGAACAGCACGCGCGCGTCCATCACGACCCCGTTCGCGATCACCGGCGTGCAGCCGGGCGTCAGCACGCCGCTCGGCATCAGGTGGGTGGCGAACTTCTCGCCGTCCACCACGATGGTGTGACCGGCGTTGTTGCCGCCCTGGTAGCGGACGCAGTAGTCGATGCTCGACCCCAGCAGGTCGGTCGCCTTGCCTTTGCCCTCGTCGCCCCACTGGGCGCCGAGCACCACGATGGCTGGCATGTCACTCCTCGGTCGGCGTCGCGCCCCCGACCGCGCCCGGGACACGAAGAAGCCCCGTCGACGCAACAGCGCCCGGGGCTCTTGCGACGCAACGCTAACACCGCGGCGCCCGGCACGCCGGGCTCGTCCGCGACGCGAGCCCGGTCGAGTACGTCGAGCAGCGGGCTGCGCGGTGGGTCACAGCACCTGCGGTGTGCACCGTCACAGGAGTAGGTTCCGCTCGTGCAACGCATCCTGGTCGTGACCAACGCCGCCGCCGGCACCAACGAGCAGGCGGCGGTCGACGCCGCGCTCGACGTCCTGAGGAACGGCGCCGAGGTCGAGGTCGCCGCGACCAGCACCCTGGGCGAGCTCGACGCGGTGATGGCTGGTCTGGACGGGCGCACGGTCGTCGCCTGCGGCGGGGACGGCACGCTGCACGCGGTCGTCAACGCGCTCGCCCGCGCGGACGCCCTCGCCTCCACCGACCTCGGTCTGATCCCGCTGGGCACCGGCAACGACTTCGCCCGCGGCATCGGGCTGCCGCTGGAGCCGGCCGCCGCCGCGGGCGTCATCAGCGGCGGCAGGACGGCGGCGACCGACCTGATCGTCGACGACGGCGGGCTGGTGGTCGTCAACAACGTCCACCTGGGGGTCGGCGCGCAGGCCAGCCGTCGGGCGGAGACGTGGAAGCCCCGGTTCGGCAAGCTCGGCATCGGCAAGGTCGGCTACCTGGTGGGCGCGCTCGACGCGGGCCTGCAGCCGAAGTACCTCAAGGTCGAGGTCACCGTCGACGGCGTCGTCCTCCAGGGCCGCGAGCTGACCAAGGGACACCGGGTCGCCCAGGTGGCCATCGGCAACGGCTCCGACGTGGGTGGCGGAACCCAGCTCATCCCGGGCGCCGACCCCGAGGACGGGAAGCTGTCGGTGATCGTGTCCCGCACCCGCGGCACCTGGTCGAAGCTCTCGTACATGGCCCGGCTGCGTCTGGGCACGCACAACCTCATGAAGGAGGTCACCGAGGTCACCGGCACCGAGGTGACGGTCCGCGGCGAGCGGTTCTACTGCGTGACCGACGGCGAGATCGCCGGGCCCTACACCCACAAGTCGTGGAAGCTCCACCACGGCGCCCTGTCGATGTTCCGCCCCTGACCGAGCCGCATGTAACGCGGGGTTATGGACGTCACCCAAGGTGTACGACGCGTGGGAGGCGTCCACGAGCCTCGGTCGGATCCGTCCACGGTCACCCGGCTCACCTGATCGTCGTCGTCCGACGCGCCAGGTGTCGTCCCCACCTCACGTGACGCTCGGGCTTGTCCCCCGCACCGCCCGTGCCCGCCCGACGGCCCCCCCGTCCGACGCAGGGTGCCGGCATGACGAACCTCCCGCCCGCACTGGCCGCCCTCCGGACACGGCAGTGCGGGTTGTTCACCCGACGCCAGGCTGTCGAGGCCGGGTGCAGCGAGCGTGAGATCCGCACACGGACAGGCGCACGTGGCGACTGGGCGACGGTCCGGCGCGGCGTCTACACGCTCCGCTCGACGTGGGACCACGGCACCGCGCGGGCCCGCTACGTCATGCGCGTGCACGCCGCCCTCCTGGCGGCACGCACGCCGGTGCTGCCCAGCCACGCCTCCGCAGCGGCGCTGCTCGGCATGCCCCTGCGTCCGCGATGGACCGAGCTCGTCCACGTCACACGTCCCGGCGTCGGCGGTGGTCGGGTCGAGGGCGGGGTGAGCCACCACGCTGCGGCGTACGACGACCGGGACGTCACCCTCGTCGGTGACGTGCCGGTGCTGGGCCTGGCTCGGACGGCCGCCGACATCGGGCGGGAGTTCGGCCTGGACGACGCCGTGATCGCGGCGGACGCGGCGTTGCGGCTCGGCACCACCCGCGAGGAGCTGTGGGCGGCCACCGAGCGGATGTGGTCGTGGGCCGGAGTCACGACGGTCCGCGCAGCCCTCGAGATCGCCGACGGTGGTGCCGAGAACCCTGGCGAGTCGCTGTTCCGGCTGGCCGCGTTGGAGGCCGACATCGGTCCGGTCGAGACGCAGTGCCACCTCACGGACGGCCGCCGCAGCGCCTACACGGACCTCCGAGCAGGGCGGCTCCTCATGGAGTTCGACGGCGAGGTGAAGTACCTCGGACGCGAGGCCGGCGGCGTCGCGGACCGCCCGGCCCACGAGATCGTCTTCGAGGAGAAGAAGCGCGAGGACTGGTGTCGCAGCCAGGACGGCGGCTACGGCATGTTCCGGGCCGTGTGGTCGGAGGTGCTGGGACGGCGACGCTCGGACACCGCGCGACGCATGCGGGCGGCGTACCTCCAGGCCGAGCGGCTGTACGGCGGCTGACTCGCACGCGGCGCGTCGTCCGACCAAGGCCTGTGGACGCCTCCCTCGCGTCGTACGGCTGGGGAGGCGTCCATAACTCCGCGTTACATGCGGGAACGGGCCGCGGACCGCCACCTCAGGCGGTGAAGCCGAAGTGCGCCGCCGCCTCGGGCGAGGAGTCGCGCAGGAACGTCGCGCACCGGCCGGCCTCACCGGAGCCGATGACGCCGACCGGGGTGCCGGCCGCCGCCTGCTTCTCGGCGGCCTCCCCGGGTGCGTCCAGGGTGCCCTCGCCGATGGCGGCAGCCGACCTCGCCAGCAGCGCCAGGCAGGTCAGGAAGCCGCGGTTGGGCTCGTGCTGCCACGGCACGGGGCCGTTGCCCTTCCACCCGTTGCGACGCAGCATGTCCAACGAGCGGTGGTAGCCGACGCGCGCGTAGGCGTAGATCGTGAGCTCCTCGGCCCCGGCGTCCTGCGCCTGCTGGCCCAGAGCGGCCCAGGCCGTGGGCGACTCCGGGTGGGCGCGGACCACGGCCGCCGGCTCCGCCCCGGCCGGCGAGGTCGGCGGCGGCCGGATCGGTGGGGAGGTGGGTGGGAGGGGGTCCGGCCATGAGGTCCTGGAAAGTCATGGGCCCAGTGTGGCGCAAGGACACCGAATACCCACTCCCCTCCCCTGCACACCTGCGGGCTGCGATACTGACGCTGCCGACCCAGGGCGGGCGCGGCCTCCCGACGATCAGACCCCGGGACGGTCGTGACGAGGCACGGACAGAAGGACAGCGATGCGTCGAGCCGAAGCGTGGGGCACCCTGCGCCACCTCGTCGTGGACGGCTCTCCCCAGCAGGCGGCGACGATGCTCTCGGCCCTCCTCCTCGGGTACGCCGACCACGGCCGCGACCGCGCGGCGCTGCTCTGCGAGGTCGCCTTCGCCCAGCTCATGGCCGACGAGGCCGACGCCGCTCTCTCGACCGCGCGCCTGGCGATGGAGGAGTCCACACACCCCCGGTGCGCCGACGCGATCGGCCCGCGCGCCCAGGCCGCAGCGACGCTGGCGCTGGCCCTCGCCGTGCGTGGGCCCGTACACGGGAACGCCGGCTGCGACCGTGTCGACCGCGCTCGAGTCGGCCAGCGACCTGCTGCTCGACCTCGCGGGCGACGACCCGGCCGCACCGATGACGGCGTACCTCGTCGCCGAGACCGCGCTGCTCAGCGGCCGCTTCGTGGCCGCCGAGGAGGCCGCCGCGCGCGGGCGCGCCGTCTCGCGCGGCAGCTCGGAGGCCGACCCCCGCGACGCGATCGCGCTCGTGCTCAACGAGCTGGTCCTGGCCCGCTCCCTCGTGCTGCGCGGTCGTCGCAAGGACGGCGCCACACTCGCGTCGCAGGCGGCGGACCGGGCCTCGCACATGTCCATGAGCGCCCTGGAGGGCGTCGGCCGCGGCCTCGAGGCCGTCATCGCCGCGGCCGCCGGCGACCGGGGTGCCGGCGTCGAGGCCGACCGCCGCGCCCGCCGCGTCGCCGTCCAGACCGGCAAGAGCCTGAGCGACATCGCGACCTGGCTGCTGCTGGGCTACGCCGCGTTCCTGCAGGGCAGGCACGCCGAGGCCACCGCGATCGTGGTCACCACCTGCGGCGGGACCGACCTGCCACGGCTGCCCTGGACCATGCGCCAGGCCACCTTCGAGCTGCTGGCCACGGCGGCTGAGGCCCAGGAACGTCCCGACGAGGCCTCGGCCTGGCTGCAGCACACGCAGGACGAGCGAGTCGGTCCGGCGTCCCGACCCCCGCACGTCCGCGGTCAGCGCACTGGAGCGCCACGCCGGGGGCCTGCTCACGCAGGACTGGCCGGAGAGGGGCACCGAGGTGGACCTGGCCGAGGCGGTCGGCGGCTGGTCCGCCCTCACGCCGCGTGAGCGCCACGTCGCCGAGCTCGCCAGCCGAGGGATGAACAACCGCCAGATCGCCGAGCGGCTCTTCCTCAACGAGCGCGCCGTCCGCCTCCATCTCGAGCGGGTGTTCCGGGTGATGGGCATCCACGGCCGCGCGATGCTGCCGGCGACGCTGGCCGGCATCGTCGAGTCCCGCACGCTGGCGCCGCAGATCGCGCTCACCGAGCGTCAGGAGGCCGTGGCCGCCCAGGTCGCCGCCGGGCTCACGAACGCCCAGATCGCCCAGGTGCTGGGGATGAGCGTCAAGACCGTCGAGAAGCACCTGCGCGACATCTTCGCGCGGTGGAGCGTCAACAGCCGGTCGGCGGTCGCCTCGGCGTGGCGCGACCACGCCGAGAGCCAGGACCGGGACAGCGCGAACGCGTCCTGACCCGATCCGAGCGAGGGTTGTGGACGCCGCACCAGGGGTGTGACCCTTGGTGGGCGTCCATAACCCCGCGTTACATGGGGGTGGTCAGACCTTGCGGCCGGTGCTGCGCAGGTTCTCGCACGCCTCGACGATGCGGGCCGCCATGCCCGCCTCGCCGGCCTTGCCCCACGCACGCGGGTCGTAGGCCTTCTTGTTGCCGACCTCGCCGTCGACCTTGAGCACGCCGTCGTAGTTGGCCAACATGTGGCCCGCGATCGGGCGGGTGAAGGCGTACTGGGTGTCGGTGTCGACGTTCATCTTGATGACGCCGAAGTCGACGGCCGCCCCGATCTCCTCCGCGGTCGAGCCCGAGCCGCCGTGGAAGACGAGGTCGAAGGGCTTGGAGCCGGCGTCGAGTCCGAGCTTCTCCACGACCGCGTCCTGGGCCTGCTTGAGGATCTCCGGGCGGAGCTTGACGTTGCCCGGCTTGTAGACGCCGTGGACGTTGCCGAAGGTCAGCGCCGTCATGTAGCGGCCCTTCTCGCCGACGCCGAGCGCCTCGACGGTCGCCAAGGCGTCCTCCTTGGTGGAGTACAGCTTGTCGCCCGACCCGCCCTCGACGCCGTCCTCCTCGCCGCCGACGACACCCACCTCGATCTCGAGGATGATGTGGGCCTCGGCGCACTTGGCCAGCAGCTCCTCGGCGATCTGGAGGTTCTCCTCCAGCGGCACCGCCGAGCCGTCCCACATGTGGGACTGGAAGTAGGGGTGCGCGCCGCCCTTGACCCGCTCGATCGAAGCCTCGAGCAGCGGGCGGACGAACCCGTCCAGCTTGTCCTGGGGGCAGTGGTCGGTGTGCAGCGCGATGTTGACCGGGTAGTTCTTCGCGACCTCGGCGGCGTAGGCGGCGAAGGCCAGCGAGCCGGCCACCATGTTCTTCACCGTCGGGCCGGACAGGTAGTCCGCCCCGCCGGTGGACACCTGGATGATGCCGTCGCTCTCGGCCTCGGCGAAGCCGGCCAGGGCGGCGTTGAGGGTCTGCGAGGAGGACACGTTGATGGCCGGGAACGCGAACTCCTCGCGCTTGGCGCGGTCCAGCATCTCGGCGTAGGTCTCAGGGGTTGCGATGGGCATGTGGAAGCACTCCTGGGGAGGGGGCGGCACGTCCTGTTCACCCTAGTGGCTACCCGTCAGTCGCCGAACCGGCCCCGAGAGCAGGGTGGCGGGTGACAACCGGGACGGGGTGTGCTGACGTCTCTCCTGTCATGAACCGACCTCCTGCCGACGCTCCCCACGACGACGCGGACCTGGCGACCGCCATCGACGCCTCGTTCGGTGACGGTCCGCCACCGCCGGCCCTCGACGGCCTGCTGCTGGCCGGACGGCGCGCCCGCCGACGTCGTACGACGACCCGGGTCGCGCTGGGCGGCGCCGTCGCCGCCGGAGTGCTGGCAGCGGCGACCGTGTCCGTCGGGAGCTGGGACCTCACCGGCGCCTCCGATCCGCGACAGCGGGGTCGCCACGACCCCGTCGGACACTCCGTCGGACGCTTCGAGCGCCCGACACCGGCGACGGGAGACGAGCCGTCGGGCCCGGTGGAGCTGGGCCTGCGGGTCGGGCCCGAGGGGCAGCTGCGGATCGACGACGGCACGGTGCTGGTGCGACGGCTCCCGAGCCCCTGCCGACCTGCCCGACCTGCCCGGCCGGGCCGACGGACGCTCCTACGCGGTCGAGGTGGAGCGGGACGGTCGGCGCTACTACGCGCTGGTCGAGTGGTCGTCCGCCGGCACGATGGTCTCCTCGGACCCGGCAGGCAAGAGCTTCGCCGACCTCGAGGACTGGACCGCCTACCAGGTCGAGGCGATCACCGGCCGGGAACGCGACCTGGTGCAGCTGAACGCCGACGGCACCCTGCGCCCGGCGACGGGCATCGAG
Source organism: uncultured Actinomycetota bacterium (assembly GCA_963790225.1). Lineage (GTDB taxonomy): Bacteria > Actinomycetota > Actinomycetes > Propionibacteriales > Nocardioidaceae > Marmoricola_A. Next base: position 127,004 of record CAWBNX010000006.1, read on the forward strand.
CTGGTGGCCCAGGTGCAGGACATCGACCTCGGCCCCCGCTTCGCCGGTCCCGGCGACCGGACCGCGGCCGCGGAGGTCCTCGACGGGAACCGCCGCTGGTACGTGCTGGTGCGCGACAGCGCCGACGGCCCCCCGGAGTACATCAAGGTCGCCCCGGCAGCGACGGCGCCGACCTTCGAGGAGTTCCTCGGCGTGGCCGCCGACATCTACTCGGGCCGCTCCGAGGACTCCGGCGAGGGTCTGCGATGACGCTCCACCGGGACGGAGACGCGGGACGCGGACTTCACCGCGTTCGTCGCGGCGCGACGTACCCACCTGCGGCGGATCGCCTACGCCACCTGCGGCGACTGGCACCGCGCCGACGACCTCGTCCAGACGGCGCTGGTCAAGGCCTACGTCGCGTGGCCGAGCCTGCGCCAGAAGGGCAGCGAGGAGGCGTTCGTCCGGCGGATCATCGTGCGTTCGAACGTCGACGAGTCCCGGCGTCCCTGGCGCCGGGAGCGGTCCGGCCTCGACGGGCACGACCGGACGTCGCGCTCGCCCGACATCGAGGAGCGCTCGGCGCTGTTCGACGCGCTCCAGTCGCTGCCGGAGATGCAGCGCAAGGTCGTGCTGCTGCGTCACTGGCTGGGGCTGTCGACGGCGGAGACCGCCGCCGAGCTCGGCATCGGCGAGGGCACCGTGAAGAGCCACTGCTCCCGGGGCCGTGAGCGACTGCAGCGGCTCCTCACCGACGCCGACCTCCACCGGGTGACGATCGGGACGGGAACGACCGGTCAGCCGCGCCAGGGGGCGCGGGCGTCCGGGCCGTCGCTGCCGGAGAGGTCGGCGTGCTGCACGACCCAGGTGTGCATGGCGATCGCGGCGGCGGCCGAGGCGTTGATGGATCGGGTCGAGCCGAACTGGGCGATGGAGAAGGTCGCGTCGCACACCGCGCGTGCTTCCGGCGACAGCCCCGGGCCCTCCTGCCCGAACAGCAGGCACACCTGTCGCGGCAGGCGCAGGGTCTCCAGCGGCACCGACCCCGGCAGGTTGTCGATGCCCAGCACGACGACGTCTCGCTCGTGCATCGACGCGGCCAGCGCCTCGGGCGTCTCGTGGTGGCGGACGTGCTGGTAGCGGTCGGTCACCATCGCGCCGCGACGGTTCCACCGCCGGCGCCCGACGATGTGGACCTCGCGCGCCAGGAAGGCGTTGGCCGAGCGCACGATCGTGCCGATGTTGAAGTCGTGCTGCCAGTTCTCGATCGCGACGTGGAAGTCGTGGCGACGGCGGTCCAGGTCGGCCACGATCGCCTCCATCCGCCAGTAGCGGTAGCGGTCGACGACGTTGCGCCGGTCGCCCTCGGCGAGCAGCTGCTCGTCGTACACCTCGGAGCCGGGGCCCTCGGGGCGCGGTCCCGGCCACGGACCGACGCCCACCTCGGGCGGGCCGTGCGGCATCGGGTCGTACGGCGCGCGCCGCTGGGCCTCGGGGTCGACGGCCCCGGGATCAGGAGTCGACGGCACGGCGCGACGCGCGGATCGACCGGACCCGCTGGAGCACCCACCAGCAGACGAAGAGCACGACGACGGCGATGACGATCTTCTGGAAGGTGCTGACGAAGGGGTCGACGCGCTCCCACTGCTCACCGAGCTGGTAGCCGGCGAGCACGAAGACGCTGTTCCAGATCAGGCTGCCCAGCGTCGTCAGCACCAGGAAGACCAGGATCGGCATCCGTTCGACGCCGGCGGGCACCGAGATGAGGCTGCGGAAGATCGGCACCATGCGACCGAGGAAGACGGCCTTGGTGCCGTGGCGGGAGAACCAGCTCTCGCACTTCTCCAGGTCCGAGACCTTCACCAGCGGCAGTCGCCCCCACACGGCGTACATGCGACGGCGACCCAGGGCAGCGCCGAGGGCGTACATCATCAGCGCGCCCACCACCGAACCCGCAGTGGTCCAGAAGATCGCCTCGCCGATGCTGAAGGAGCCTTGGCTGGCGGTGAAGCCGGCCAAGGGCAGGATGACCTCGCTGGGGATCGGGGGGAAGAGGTTCTCGGCGGCGATGGCGATGCCCGCACCCGGTCCGCCGAGCTTCTCCATCAGGTCGACCGCCCATCCGGCGATGCCGGTCAGGTCGTCGCCCTCGGCCGAGGCGGTGCCCGCCACGGCGCTCGCGGCGAGCGCGTTCAGCATCGTCACCGGGTCCATCGAGTCACAGCCCCAGCTCGTCCTTGCCGATGGCGAAGCGGTACTCCAGCCCCGCCTCCTCGACCTTCTCGGCCGCTCCGGTGTCGCGGTCGACGATCACGGCCACGGCCACGACCTCGGCTCCGGCGTCGCGCAGCGCGCGGACGGCTTCGAGAGCGGAGCCGCCGGTCGTGCTCGTGTCCTCGACGGCCAGCACGCGGCGGCCCTCCACCGGAGCGCCCTCGATGCGCCGCTGCAGGCCGTGGGCCTTGCCCTCCTTGCGCACGACGAAGGCGTCGAGCACCTGCCCGTCGGCGGCGGCGGCGTGGAGCATTGCGGTCGCGACGGGGTCGGCGCCCAGCGTCAGCCCGCCGACCGCCTCGAAGTCGAGGTCACGGACGAGGTCGCGCATGACGCGACCCACCAGCGGGGAGGCGTGGCCATCGAGGGTGATCCGCCGCATGTCGACGTAGTAGTCGGCCTCGGCGCCCGACGACAGCGTCACCCGGCCGTGGACGACGGCTTTGTCCCTCACCTGCTCGATGAGGGTCTGGCGGTCGTCGCGGGGGGTGGTCGTCATGGTTCACGACCCTAGTCGGCGCCCGTAGCATCGCGGGCATGACGTCCCGGCTCGCGAAACGACTCCAGGAGGTCCCGCCGACCATCTTCACCACGATGTCCCAGCTCGCGCTGCGGACCGGCTCGGTGAACCTGGGGCAGGGCTTCCCCGACCAGGACGGGCCTCCCGAGGTGGTCGAGCGGGCGGTCGCGGCGATGCGGTCGGGCCGCAACCAGTACGCCCCCGGCCCGGGGGTCCCCGAGCTCCGGGAGGCGATCGCGCGCCACCAGCACCGCCACTACGGCATCGACCTCGACCCCGAACGCCACGTGCTCGTCACCGCCGGCGCCACGGAGGCGGTCGCCGCCGCCGTGCTCGCCCTGGTCGACCCCGGGGACGAGGTCGCGGTGGTCGAACCGTTCTACGACGCCTACCTCGCGTGCGTAGCAATGGCCGGCGGTCGTGCGACGCCCGGTGCCGATGCGGCGGGGGGCCGACGGGTTCCGGCTCGACGTCCAGGCCCTGCGCGCCACCGTCACCGACCGCACGAAGCTGCTGCTGGTCAACACCCCGCACAATCCCACGGGAGCCGTCCTCGACGCCGAGGAGCGGGCGGCGATCGCTGAGGTGGCGGTGCGTCACGACGTGGTGGTGGTCGTCGACGAGGTCTACGAGCACCTGACCTTCGACGGCGTGAGGCACGTGCCGCTGGCCACCGAGCCGGGCATGGCCGAGCGCACCTTGTCGATCTCCAGCGCGGGCAAGACCTTCTCGATCACCGGCTGGAAGGTGGGCTGGGTGACCGGTAGCGAGGAGCTGGTCACCACGGTGATGGCGGCCAAGCAGTGGTTGACCTTCACCAACGCCGCGCCGCTGCAGCCGGCGGTGGCCTACGCACTGGACCACGAGGACGAGGCGGTCGCCGAGCTCGCCGCCGACCTCGCCGTACGCCGTGACCTGCTCTGCGACGGTCTGGCCGACCTGGGGCTGGACCCGGTGGTGCCGCAGGGCACCTACTTCACGCTCGGCGACGTCGGGAACCTCGGCTGGGCCGACGGCGAGGCATTCTGCCGGGCCCTGCCCGGGCGGGCCGGAGTCGTGGCGATCCCGGCCCAGGCGTTCTACGACGACGCGGCCGACGGCCGCCACCTGATCCGGTGGGCCTTCTGCAAGCAGCGCTCCTCGCTCGAGCGCGCCCTCGACCAGCTGAGGCGGGCCGACCTCACCGCCTGACGGGCGGCCGCGCGACCCCGCTCACCAGGGCTTGCGGGGCTGCTGCGGGCGCGGCGGCTCCCCGATAGGGGGCGGGTCCCCGGCCGAGGACCTGTCCTCGGGCCGTTCGTCAACCTGGCCGTCACCCGGCGGGGGGTAGGTCTGGCCGTAGCCAGGGCCGTAGCCAGGGCCGTAACCAGGGCCGTAACCCCGAGGGGGCCGTAGCCGGGCCGTAGCCAGGCTGTCCGTAGGGGTCCCAGCCCGGGCCGTACCCGTCGTACCCGGTCGATGCCCCGGACCGTCGGGCGTACCAGTCGTTGGCTCCGCCGACGAACAGCAGCACGGTCGTGGCTCCGGCGAGCAGCAACGTCACCGCCGAGACCCCGCTGAGGATGCTCAGCAGGCTGAGCAGGGCGGTCATCGCGCTGGAGACCACCAGCAGCCACCGGCCGACCTGGGAGCGGCGGAACGCGAGGACCGCGAGCACGACCGAGGCCAGCGACCACACGAGGAGGACGAGGGTCACGCTCCAGGCGAGCGCCATGATCTCGCCCCGGCTGAGGTCCAGCTCGGCGCGCAGCTCATCCGCCAGCGCGTCGGGTGCGCTCGCCAGCAGCAGCACGGCGAGCAGCATGGCCGCGGCCATCAGGCCGCCGCCGACCCAGGTCAGCACGCACGCCACCGTCACGGTGGTCGGGCGCTTGCCCGGATCGCGGCCGGCGCCAGGCGAGCTGCCCCACCCCGGGGCCTGCCCCTGACCCCACGGGTCGTACGCCTGTGGGGCGTAATCCGGCTGCCCGTACGCCGGCTGCCCGTAAGCCGGCTGCCCGTACGCCGGCTGCCCATAAGCCGGCTGCCCGTAAGCCGGCTGCCCGTACACCGGCTGCTCCGGACCCGGTTGGCCCGGCTGGCCCGGCTGGCCCGGCTGGCCCGGCTGGCCCTGGTCACCCGGCGCACTCCAGCCGGCAGCCGGTCGCGGCTGCCACCCGCCCGCCGGCTTGGGCTGCCAGCCACCACCGGTCGAGGGGGCGGACGGGGCCGGTGGCGGCACGGCCGGGCGGCCGGGCGGCGGACCGCCGACGTCCGAGCTGAGCCTGTCCGCCCCGCGAGCGGACCGCGCGGCCTCCGCCCCTGACGCACGCTGCGTGGGCGTGACGCCGTTGAACCAGTCGCGCGCCGGACGCGACCACAGCATCCCGATCGCGATCGCGAGCAGAACCGGCATCACCCCGGCGACGGGCATCGTCATCACGAGCAGCACCGTCACGACCGTCAGCGCGGTCCGGGCGCCACGGTGGCGCTGCAGCACGAAGATGCCGAGCACGAAGGCGGCCGCGGCCAGCGCCCCGGCCACCAGCCCGAGGACGTGCAGGGCGTCCAGGACCTGCTCCACGGTGACGCCGAGGCCGTCACCCGGCGGTTCGGCGAGGATCTCCTCGACGCTCTGCCGCATGTCGGTGCTGCGGAGGTTGCCCAAGGTGTCCAGGAGCGTGAAGACCAGCAGCACGCTGCCGAAGACGACCAGGAGCGAGGCCGTGGTCACCTGTCGGGGCCGCTCCAGGGACGGCTTCTCAGTCATGCCTCCATTCCACCACGCGGCACCGACCTTCTCGGGCGGGCCGCTCGTGACGACGCCCGACGTGCCGGGCCTCAGGCCGGTGCCGACACGACCAGCGCGTCACCGCCGAGATCGACACGCACCGTGCTGCCGTCGAGCACCTCGCCGGACAGCAGCATCCGCGCCAGCGGATCGCCGATCGCGCTCTGCACGAGACGCCGCAGCGGACGCGCTCCGTACGCCGGGTCGTAGCCGGTGCGCCCCAGCCACTCCAGCGCCTCGGGGGTGACGTCGAGCGTGATCCGGCGGACCTGGAGCCGCTTCGCGAGCAGCGCGACCTGCAGGTCGACGATGTGGGTCAGCTCGTCGCGGGTGAGCGCGTCGAACATCACGACCTCGTCGAGGCGGTTGAGGAACTCCGGCTTGAAGCTCTGCCGGACCACCGCCATGACCTGCTCCCGCTTGACGTCGGCACTGGTGCTCGGGTCGACGAGGTACGACGAGCCGAGGTTGGAGGTCAGGATGAGAACCACGGTGCGGAAGTCGACCGTGCGCCCCTGACCGTCGGTGAGCCGTCCGTCGTCGAGCACCTGCAGCAGGATGTCGAAGACCTCCGGGTGGGCCTTCTCGACCTCGTCGAGCAGCACCACCGAGTAGGGCCGGCGACGCACGGCCTCGGTCAGCTGCCCGCCCTCCTCGTAGCCGACGTAACCGGGAGGCGCTCCCACGAGCCGAGCCACCGAGTGCTTCTCGGAGTACTCGCTCATGTCGATGCGCACGATGGCGCGGTCGTCGTCGAAGAGGAAGTCGGCCAGCGCCTTGGCCAGCTCGGTCTTGCCGACCCCGGTCGGACCGAGGAACAGGAACGACCCGGTGGGCCGGTCGGGGTCGGCGATGCCGGCCCGGGAGCGGCGTACGGCGTCGGAGACGGCTGTGACCGCCGCGCGCTGCCCGATCAGGCGCTCACCGATGACCTCCTCCATGCGCAGCAGCTTGGCGGTCTCGCCCTCCAGCAGCCGACCGGTCGGGATACCGGTCCACGCCTCGACGACGTCGGCGATCTCCTCAGGTCCGACCTCCTCGTGCACCATCGGTTCGGCTCCGCCGCCGGCGTCCCCGTCGAAGCCCATCTGCTCGACCTCGGCGATGCGCTTCTCCAGCGCCGGGATCTCGGCGTACTGGATCCGGCTGGCACCCTCGAGGTCACCCTCGCGGACCAGTCGCTCGTAGGTCGAGCGCAGCTCGTCGCGCTGCTTGCGCAGCTCACCAGCGCCCTCGAGGCCGGCCTTCTCCCGCTCCCAGCGCAGCTCCATGACTCTGAGCTCCTCCTGGCGGTCGGCCAGGTCGGCGCGCAGCCGCTGCAGCCGGTCCTTGGACGCCTCGTCGCTCTCGCGGGCCAGCGCCAGCTCCTCCATGAGCATCCGGTCGACTGCGCGCCTCAGCTGGTCGAGCTCGACCGGCGAGGACTCGATCTCCATCCGCAACCGGGAGCCGGCCTCGTCGACGAGGTCGATGGCCTTGTCCGGCAGGTTGCGCCCGGTGATGTAGCGGTCGGACAGCGTGGCGGCCGAGACCAGCGCGGCGTCGGTGATCTTGACGCCGTGGTGGGCCTCGTACTTCTCCTGCAGCCCGCGCAGGATCGCGATCGTGTCCTCCACCGAGGGCTCGCCCACGAAGACCTGCTGGAAGCGGCGCTCCAGGGCCGGGTCCTTCTCGATGCGCTCGCGGTACTCGTCGAGCGTGGTGGCGCCGATCATCCGCAGCTCGCCGCGCGCCAGCATCGGCTTGAGCATGTTGCCGGCGTCCATGGCCGAGTCGCCGCCCGCGCCGGCGCCGACCACGGTGTGGAGCTCGTCGATGAAGGTGATGACCTGCCCGGCCGACTCCTTGATCTCGTTGAGGACGGCCTTGAGGCGCTCCTCGAACTCGCCGCGGTACTTCGCGCCGGCGATCATGGCGCTCAGGTCGAGCGAGAGCAGCTGGCGACCCTTGAGCGAGTCCGGGACGTCACCGTCGACGATGCGCTGGGCCAGCCCCTCCACGACGGCGGTCTTGCCGACCCCGGGCTCGCCGATCAGGACCGGGTTGTTCTTCGTCCGCCGCGAGAGCACCTGCACGACCCGGCGGATCTCCTCGTCGCGGCCGATGACGGGGTCGACGAGCCCGTCGTTGGCGCGCGCAGTGAGGTCGACGGCGTACTTCTCGAGAGCCTCGTAGGTGCCCTCCGGGTCGGGGCTGGTCACGCGTCCGGGACGGACCTGCGGGAGGGCGCCGCGCAGCGCCCCTGGGGTCGCACGGGCCTCGGAGAGAACGGTGCGGGCCGGCGACTCCACGGTCGCGAGGGCGATCAGGAGGTGCTCGGCCGCGGCGTACTCGTCCTTCAGCTCGGCCGCGACCGTCTGCGCCGTGGTGAGCACCTGGAGCACCGCACGGGCGTACGACGGACCGCTGACCGTCGAACCCGACGCGGCCGGCAGGCGGGACACCTGGGCCTTCGTGGCTGTCTCGACCGCGGCGGCGTCGACACCGGCGCCGGCGAGCAGCGGACGGGTCAGGTTCTCGGGCTGCGCGAGCAGGGCCTGGAGCAGGTGGACGGTCTCCACCTGGGTGTGGCCCGAGCCGGTCGCCTCCGAGATGGCGGCGGCGATCGCCTCCTGCGTCCTGGTCGTGAACTTCGAGCTGTCCATCGGCGTTTCCCTCGTGCTTCGTGTCGGTGGTCTCTCCCCGTGCAACCACGCCAAAGTTGAGTCTGTTCCGCTCAACTTCACCATTCTCACCGAAACTCGTGCCGGGGGGGCGGAACGCCGTAGGTTGGCGACACCTGTCGGATCCCCCGGGAAGGGCTCGTGAGCGCGGCATCATCGGCATCGACCTGGATCCGGCGCATTGGGCGCAACCGGCTCCTGGTCCTCGGCGTGCTCGCACTGCTGCTCGCCGAGATCGCCCTCGGGCTCGTGTCGGTGAAGGTCACATCACCGGGCGGCGCGGTGGCGGCGTACTGGCCGAACTCCGGTCTCTCGATCGTCGCTCTGGTCCTCACGGCGCGGCGCTGGCAGCCGGCCACGCTGGCAGGTGTCTTCGTGGCCATCGGGCTGGCCAACCTGCTGGGTGGCCGTGACCTCCAGGTCGCGGCCGGCTACGCCGTGGCCAACGCCGCCGAGGCGGCCCTGGCGTTGTGGCTGCTCACGCAAGGTGGCGAGCCCGAGCGGCCCGGCACCGGGAGCGCCGCCGCGCTGGCTCAGGCCACGGCGCTGACCACCCGCGAGCCCGACGCCGACCGACGGCCGCGCCTGGAGTCGGTCGACGACTTCATCCGGCTGTTCGTGGCCTGCGCGTTCGCCTCGGCCCTGGGCGCCGTGCTGGCCGGCGCCACGATCGGACTCCTCCTCGGCGGCGACGCCGTCGCGGCCGGTCGGACCGTCTTCACCTCCCACCTGGCGGCGATGCTGCTCATCGTGCCGCTGTCGATGCGGCTCCCGCGCACCTCGGAGCACGCCGCGGGCGTGCTGGAGGTGCTGCTGCAGTGGACCACGCTCGCCCTCGTCATCGGTGCGGTGTTCTTCGGCGCCGAGGCGATGCCGCTGGTCTTCATCATCTACCCCGTGCTGGTCTGGGGAGCCCTGCGTGCCGAGCCCCGGGTGACCGCGCTGCAGCTCCTGGTGGCCGGGGGCGTCGTCGCCGTGCTGGCCACCACCCGCGGCGGTCCCTACCTCAACGCGATCGCCGACAGCGGCCGGCCGACCGAGATGGCCGGCACCCTGCTGCAGGCCCACCTGATCGCCTCGGCCCTGGTGACGCTGCCCCTCGCGCTGATGAAGTCGCAGCGCCTGCTGGCGCTCGAGGAGGTCACGCGCAGCCACGAGGAGCTCGACGCGATCCTGGCCGCGACGACCGCGACCGCCATCATCGGCATCGGCCTCGACGGGCGCGTCGAGTACGTCAACGTCGGCGCGGAGCACTTCACCGGCTACCGGGCACGCGAGCTGCTGGGACGGGCAACGGTGATGCGCGCCCAATCCGGCGACGAGGAGTGCGCCATCGCGTTCAGCGACGACGAGCGGGCCGACGCGTCGAGCCTGCACGCCACCATCGGACCGCTGCTGGACGCCGCGGACGACACCTACGTCTCGGACTGGGGCTTCCGCCGCGCCGACGGCGCCCTGCTGACCGCCTCGGTCGCGCTGAGCCGTCGGTACGCCGCCAGTGGCGCCCCGGCCGGCTACCTCGCCGTGGCCGAGGACGTCACCGAGCGCCGCCGTCAGGAGCGCGACGTGCAGGAGGCCCTGGCCTCGGAGAAGCTCGTCGTGGACCGGCTCGCACAGCTCGACCAGACGAAGAACGACTTCCTCTCCACGGTCAGCCACGAGCTCCGCACGCCGATCACGAGCATCCTGGGCTACTCCCAGCTGCTGCTGGGCCAGGACGCCTCCGACCTGCCGGCCATCCAGCGTCAGGTGGTCGGTCGCATCGAGCGCAACGGGCGTCGACTGATGGGCCTGATCGAGGACATGCTGGCGATGTCGCAGATCGAGGTCGGCACCTTCGGGTTCACCCGGGTGCCCCTCGACGTCCGCCGGCCTCTCGAGCTGGCTCTCGAGTCGACCCTGCCGCTCCTGCCCGCCCGCGACCTCGCCCTCGAGCAGCACGTCGCCGACCGGCCGGTGCTCGTCGCCGGCGATGCCGACAAGCTGGAGCGCGCGTTCGAGAACCTGCTCTCCAACGCCGTGAAGTTCTCGAACCCGGGTGAGCAGATCGTGATCGGCCTGGAGGCCGTTGGCGGCGAGGCCGTCTTCAGCGTCACCGACACCGGGATCGGCATCGAGCCCGAGGACCGTGAGCAGCTCTTCGAGCGGTTCTTCCGAGGCACCGAGGCCCACTCGCTGGCCATCCAGGGCGCCGGGCTCGGCCTCGCCATCGCCGCCACGATCGTCAACGGCCACGACGGTCGCATCGACATCGAGTCGGCGCCCGGACGCGGCAGCACCTTCACGATCCGTCTGCCGCTGCTCGAAGAGGTCTGACAGGGTTCCGGACCACGTGACCGGGGAGCCGGGCGGCCGGAGCAGGGTCGGGCGCGGACCTCAGCTGCCGAGGATGGCCTCGACGTGCTCGCGCAGCTCGATGGGCCCGAACGGCTTGATGATGTAGGTGTCGGCGCCGGCCTCCATGCCGGCGGTGACGTCGCTGGCCTGGGCGCGCGCCGTCATGAGGATGATCGGCAGATCGGCCAGCTTCTCGTCGGCTCGGATCGCACGGCAGACCTCGAGGCCGCTCATGCCCGGCATGGTGATGTCGAGCAGCAGCAAGCGCGGCGAGGACACCCGGCAGGCGGCCAGCGCCTCCTCACCGTTGCCGACGGCGGTGACCTTCAGCTCGAGTCCTTCCAGGACGAGCTGCACGAGGTCGCGGATGTCGACGTCGTCTTCAGCCAGAACGACCGTCACGGGACCCACCCCCAAGCTGTCAGCACCATGTCACCCCACGTGACTGGGCTCTCCACCCCGGGGAGCCCGGTCCGATGATAGCCGCATTTGGCAGGATTTCTCACGGGTTCGACGAGCCGCGTCGCCAGAGCACGATCGACCGGCCCGGGTCCTGGGCGAGGACAGCGGGCAGATTGGCGGCGCTTCCTCGGTCGGCCAGGGCCATCTGCAGAGCATAGCGAACCGCGGCGAGCTCCTCCTCGCGTTGACGCAGCCGGTCGTGCAGCCCGGCGACCAGGCCCTCGAGCTGGAGGATCCGCCGCACCCCCTCGAGCCCGATGCCGGCCGCGGTGAGTTCCGCGACCTCGCGCAGCATCTCGATGTCACGCCAGGAGTAGCGGCGACCACCGCCCCCGGTGCGCCCGGGCGAGACGAGCCCGAGCCGGTCGTAGGTGCGCAGCGTCTGCGGGTGAAGGCCCGTCAGGTCGGCGGCCACCGAGATGACGTAGACCGGCACGTCAGGGGCCGGTGGGGTCGGGGCGGCGCTGCGCCGCCGGTCACGCTCAGCCATCGAGGAGCCGGCCTCGCAGATCCGTGCCGGCCGTCGCCTCCCGGTAGGCCTCTGCAGCCGCGCGGACCTCGTCCGACGGCGCCGGGGGCACCTGCACCTCGACGGTCACGAGCAGGTCGCCCTTGAGTCCGTCGCGGCGTGTCACGCCACGACCGCGGACCCGGAAGGTGCGGCCGGTGGGGGTACCCGGCGGCACCTTCACGGTGACCGGTCCCGTGAGGGTCGGCACCTTGACCTCGGCGCCGAGCACGGCCTCGTCGAAGCTGATGGGGACGGTCAGGGTGATGTTGTCGCCGGAGCGGTCGAAGATGCGGTGGGGCTGGACGTGGACGACCACGTAGAGGTCGCCGGCCGGTCCACCGTTCTCGCCCCGGGCGCCCTTGCCCCGCAGCTTGATGCGTTGCCCGTCCTTGACCCCGGCCGGGATCCGCGCCTGGACCGAGCGGTCCGAGAGCCCGCGCCCTGCGCCCCGGCACACCGGGCAGGGGTCGTCGACGACCATGCCCCGGCCGCGGCACGTGGGGCAGGTCTCGTTGATGGTGAAGGCCCCGCCGGCCGACGCCGCCCGCATGCCGGCGCCCTGGCAGTCCGGGCACATCCGCGGCACCGTGCCGGTCTTGGCGCCGGTGCCGCGGCAGGCCTCGCACGGCGCATCCGAGGCGAGGCGCAACGAGACCGTCGCCCCGTCGACGGAGTCGCCGAACCCGATCGTCGTCGAGGTCTCCAGGTCGGCCCCGCGCCGCGCCGCCGACCGGGTACGTCGTTGGCCCGCGCGCGCACCGCCCTGGGCGCCGGCGCGACCGAAGACGTCGCCCAGCACGTCGGAGAACCCGCCCCCGGCACCCCCGCCGAACAGGTCGTTGACGTCGAAGGGCACGCCCCCCTCGCCGTACCCGCCGTACCCGCCTCCCGGGCCGCCGAAGCCGCCTCCGGAGAACATCGAGCGGGTCTGGTCGTACTCCGCACGCTTGGCGGTGTCACCGATGACGTCGTAGGCCTCGGCGACCGCCTTGAACCGCTCCTCGGCCGCGGTGTCACCCGGGTGGGAGTCCGGGTGGTTCGCGCGCGCGAGCTTGCGGTAGGCCTTCTTGACCTCGGCCGCGGGGGCGTCCTTGGCCACACCGAGGACCTGGTAGAAGTCCTTGGTCGCCCAGTCGGCGTGGGTCATGGCTCACCTCCCGTCGGTGCTCGGTCTACGGCTGCGGCTGGTCCGGGTCGACCACGGTGACCATCGCCGGGCGCACCACGCGCTCGCCGACGCGGTAGCCCGCCTGCACGATCTTGTCGCAGGTCGTGGTGTCGACCTCGGTGGACAGACCGTGCATGAGGGCCTCGTGCACCCGAGGGTCGAACGGGTCGCCCGGAGTGCCGAACTTCTCGAGCCCCTGGCCGGCAACGACCCGTTCCAGCGCCTCCGCGACGGCCTTGAAGCCGCCGTTCAGCTCGCCGTGCTCCCGCGCCCGGTCCACGTCGTCGAGGACCGGGAGCAGGGCCGACAGCACCGAGAAGGTCGCGTTCTGCTTGACCAGCTCGCGGTCGCGGTCGACTCGGCGCTTGTAGTTGACGAATTCGGCCTGGACCCGCTGGAGGTCCGCGGTCAGCTCGGCCGCCCGGACCTCGGTCTCGGACGCGACCGAGCCCGGAGCGGTGCCCTCGGCCACCGGTCCGCCGTGCGGGACGGCTCCGTCACCCCCGTCTGCGCCGGCGAGCGCGGCGTCGGAGGCCGCGCCGTCGGGTGCGAGCTCCTCGTGCGAGCCGCCCGGTGTCCCCGGGTCCTGCCCCGAGACCGTCTCGTCGACGGTCCCGGGGTCGGAGGCGACCTGTCCCTCGTCGGGGAGCTGGGTCACTTGGTCTCCTCCTCGTCCTCGACGATCTCGGCGTCGACCACGTCGTCGTCGGAGTCGCCCGTGCCGGCGTCACCCGCCCCAGAGGCGGCCTGGTCGGCCTCGCCCGCGGCGTACATCGCGGCACCCATCTTCTGGCTGGACTCGGCCAGCTTGGCTGCTGCGGCGCCGATCTCGTCACCAGCGGTGTCGGACGTGTCCTCGAGCGCCTTCTTCAGCGACTCGATGTCGGCCTGGACCTCGCTCCGCACGTCCTCGGGGATCTTCTCCTCGTTCTCCGAGAGGAACTTCTCCGTCGAGTAGACGAGCGTCTCGGCCTGGTTGCGGACCTCGACGGTCTCGCGACGCTTGGCGTCCTCCTCGGCGTACTGCTCGGCGTCGCGGACCATGCGGTCGATCTCGTCCTTGGACAGGGCCGAGCCACCGGTGATGGTCATCTTCTGCTCGCGGCCGGTGCCACGGTCCTTGGCCGAGACCTGCACGATGCCGTTGGCGTCGATGTCGAAGGTGACCTCGATCTGCGGCACGCCGCGAGGCGCCGGCGGCAGGCCGGTGAGCTCGAAGTTGCCGAGCGGCTGGTTCTGCGCGGCCATCTGACGCTCGCCCTGGAAGACCTGGATCATCACCGAGGGCTGGTTGTCGTCGGCGGTCGTGAAGACCTCGGACTTCTTGGTCGGGATGGTGGTGTTGCGCTCGATGAGCTTCGTCATCACGCCACCCTTGGTCTCGATGCCCAGCGACAGCGGGGTGACGTCCAGGAGGAGCACGTCCTTGACCTCGCCCTTGAGGACACCGGCCTGGAGGGCGGCGCCCACGGCGACGACCTCGTCGGGATTCACGCCCTTGTTGGGCTCCTTGCCACCGGTGAGCTCGCGGACGACGTCCGCGACGGCGGGCATGCGGGTGGAGCCGCCGACGAGCACGACGTGGTCGATCGTGGAGACGTCGACACCGGCGTCCTTGATGACCGAGCGGAACGGCGCCTTGGTGCGCTCGAGCAGGTCGGAGGTCAGCTTCTGGAACTCCGAGCGGCTCAGCCGCTCCTCGAAGTGCAGGGGGCCGTTCTCGCCGTGCGTGATGTAGGGCAGGTGGATCGTGGTCTCGGTCGAGGACGACAGCTCGATCTTCGCCTTCTCCGCGGCCTCCTGGAGGCGCTGCTTGGCGATCTTGTCCTTGGCGAGGTCGACGCCGTTGTTGTCCTTGAACTTCTTGACCATCCACTCGACCAGACGCAGGTCCCAGTCGTCGCCGCCGAGGTGGTTGTCCCCGGAGGTCGCCTTGACCTCGATGACGCCCTCGCCGATCTCGAGCAGGGAGACGTCGAACGTGCCGCCGCCGAGGTCGAAGACCAGGATCATCTGGTCGTCGCCCTTGTCGAGGCCGTAGGCCAGGGCCGCCGCGGTGGGCTCGTTGACGATGCGCGACACCGTGAGGCCCGCGATCTCGCCGGCCTCCTTGGTGGCCTGGCGCTGGGCGTCGGAGAAGTACGCCGGCACGGTGATGACCGCGTCGGTGACCGTCTCGCCGAGGTAGGCCTCTGCGTCGCGCTTGAGCTTCTGCAGGACGAACGCCGAGATCTGCTGGGGGGTGAAGTCCTTGTCGTCCAGCTTCTGGGTCCAGTCGGTGCCCATGTGACGCTTGACCGACCGGATGGTCCGGTCGATGTTCGTCACGGCCTGCCGCTTGGCGACCTCACCGACGAGCACCTCGCCGTTCTTGGCGAACGCGACGACGGACGGTGTGGTCCGTGCGCCCTCGGCGTTCGCGATGACCGTGGGCTCTCCACCTTCGAGCACCGCGACGACCGAGTTGGTGGTCCCGAGGTCGATGCCGACCGCTCGTGCCATGTTGTCCTACCTCCACGCTGTGATTGGTGAGCGGACCGTCCCGGCCCGCTTCCTCGAGTGTGTCAAACAAGTTGAGCCCGTTCAACTCAACTTTGCCCGGCAGGGGTGTGAGGCTCGCGACACGGGGGCCGGCTGGTGGGGCGAGGCACACTGGGGCGATGACGGCAGCCTCGGCCCCCGGCACGATCGACCTCGAGCTCGGACTCACCCTGCGCGCCGCCGGGCTCCGGTGGGATCCAGCACCGGGCGACCATTTCGTCGTACCCGACCGCGACCTCGACGACACCGTCTTCGTCCTCAGCCACATGGTGGTCGAGGTGATCGACACCCCGGTCGGGCCGATGCTCGCCTTCAACGGCACCACCGAGTGGGCCCTGGACAGCATCGAGATCACCGAGGCGGTCTGGCTCCCGCTGGAGCACCAGCTCCGGACCCTGCTCGGCGAGGCGTTCGTGTCGCTGGAGCTCGTGCCCAGCGACGACCCCGTCACCCGCGGCTACGCGGTGACGGCGCGCGCGGGTCGAACCGGGCCGGCCTCGTCGGCCGACGGAGTGACCCAGCGGTTCGTGGACGTCACCGCAGCCGCGGCGTACGCCCGGGCCCTGGTGGCCCTCAGCCGACGGTGACCGTGACCGTGTTCGAGCCGCGGTCCTTCGCGACGTCGAACACGCGGAAGACCTGCTTGCCGGTGCGGCTGGTCTGGATCCAGGTCTCGAACGAGCCGCCCTGGACGTTGGCGGTCACCGGGAAGTCGGTCCAGGCGCCGTTCTCGCGGCGCTGGATCTGCAGCGAGGCGCCCTCACCGTCGACGTAGACGCCGTTGAAGTTGATGCGCTCACCGGGACCCACCTGCTGCGGGGCGACGAAGAGGGTGACCTTGGCCTTCGTCGGCTCCTTCGTCTGCTTCAGCGGCTCGGTCTTGGGGGTCTGGACGCCGGGGATCTCCGGATCGGCGTCCGCGCCCTTGGTCTGCTCGTACTCCGGGATGAACAGCGACTGCTCGTTCTCCTGCTCGGCCACCTGCGCCGACCCGCCGACGACGTCCTTGAGGGCGATCATCGCGACACCACCGATGACCAGTCCCACCACCAGGGCGACGCCGAGCATGGCAGCGGCCGCGGTGAGCAGCGCACGCCCCGGTCGCTCGTCCTCGTACTTGGCCATGGGCCCAGTGTCACCCACCACACCGGGACCGGGCCACCCGGGCGGGCATCCACACATGAGCGCCGACACCGTCGACGAGTGCGGGCGGCTGCTTCACGCCGCTCACCACCGCGGCGTACCCGGTTCTGGCGCACCCTCTCGGACGGCACCGCCTGGCTGCGTCGGGCCGACCGGGTCGCCTCGCTCAGTCCCTCGACGTTCCGAGGTCGGTCAGCTTCTCCTGGGCGCGGCGCAGCCAGGGCCTGACGTCGCCCGCCCTGTTGGCGGTGACGGCGGCCTCGTAGTGACGTCTGGCCGCGTCGGCATCACCCAGGGCCTCTCGACCCCGACCCGCGAAGTAGGCGACGGAGCCGATGCACTCGGTCGTGCCGTAGACGGCGAACTCGTGCGCCCACGGCTCGATGCGCTCGAGGGCTGCGGGCAGGGCATCCGGTGCCCCCGACCTGGGCCATGACCTCGACACGCAGGCAGTCGCCGTAGGTCGAGCAGTAGTCCCACGCACCGTCAGGGACACTCTCGCCCAGCAGGGCAAGGGCACCGTCGGGGTCGTCGGAGACCAAGGCACTGGCGACCATCGCCCGGAAGGCGGGGTTGCGGTTGTGTCTCGCGAGAGCGACCACCTCGTCCGGCACCACCGACCGGCGATCGGCCAACGCGATCGGTGCCGTGGCCGCGAGCTCCGGCTGCCCGACGACGGAGCTGCGACGATGACGCTCGATCGCCCTATCGAGAAGGACGCGGGCCTCGTCGTGCTCGTCTCGAGCCACGGCCCGGAAGAACAACCACCAGGCGACCGGCACGTCGGCCCCGGAGTGACGCAGCCGCCGGACGAGCTCGACGCACCGGGTCATCTGCCGGTCGGCCATCGCAGCGTCCCCTCGCTGCAGATGGGCCCACGCCGCGTTGAAACGGAGGTACAGCTCGTGCTCGTGACCGAGCCCGAGGTCGAGAACCTCGCCGACCAGGCTCAGGATCTCTGCCCCTGCACCAGGGCGCCCGAAGAGCAGCAACACCCGCAGTGCTCCGACCTCGGCGAGCACATCGGCGTCGCCCAGGACGCGCGCGACCTCGAGCGAGCGACGGGAGAACTCGTCCGCCTCCAGGGAGCGCCACTCGTACATCAGCTCCATCGCCAGGCTGGCCAGCACCCGAGCCTGCAGCGCTCCCTCGGGCAGCTGCTCGAGGCAGTCGCGCAACACTCGCTGCATCGCCGGGTCGCTGGTGCCGAACTCGCGCCAGTGCCACACCCCCGCGCCACGGAAGCTGGTGGCGGCACGGGCGACGCGCTCCACGTCGCCCTCGACGGCCGCGAGCGCCACCGCCTCGTCCAGGGCCGCGCGCGACCCCGCGACGTCCCCCTCCAACCCACGTGTGCGCCCCAGGCCGAGCAGCACGCCGTAGCGCCGGCGCCCGCTCGGCTCCCGGGCGAGCTCGTCGGCGGCCAACGCCTGCTCCCAGTGGGCCCGTGCACGGTCGAGCGCACCGCGTCCCTCAGCCGTCTGGGCCGCCTCCACGGCCAGCGCGACGGCGGAGGGGGCGAGCTCCGGGCGGGCCGGCGACCCGAGCACCAGGTGGTGGGCCACCTCGGCGACGAGGTCCGGTCGCGACGCCAGCAACGGCTCCAACGCCTCGCCGCACGCGGCGTGGACCCGGGCGCGCCGTGCCCGGGAGAGCGCGCCGTACAGGGTCTCGCGGACGAGAGCATGAGCGAAGCGGAAGTGACCCGCGTCGTCCGCCTCCTCGAGGATCCTGGACTCCAGCGCCACCTCGAGGTGCTCCAGGACGAGCTCGACCGGGTCGCGCGTCACCGCGGCCAACGCTGCCACCTCGAACTCACGCCCGAGCACCGAGGCCACCGACAGCAGCGACCGGACCGCCTCGGGCAGTCGACCCAGCCGCATCCGGACCACGTCCTGCACACCGTCAGGCACCGCGACCTCCCGAGCACCGTGGGCGTCCAGTCGGCTCTCGGCACGGAGCAGCCGCACCAGCTCGATGATGAAGAACGGGTTGCCGTCGGTCCGTTCGGCCACCACTCGGGCCAGCTCCTCCTCGACCCGCCCACCCGTGAGCCCGGCCACCAGGGCGTTCACGTCGGGCTCGGTGAGCCCGTCCAGCTGGATCCGAGCGGCAGAGGCCCGCGCCAGGGCCGCCAAGCAGGATGCCAGCCCCGGCGGCGCCGCCTCGGGGACGCGCACGGTCACCACCAGCAGCACCCGGTCGTCCCGTAGCGCCTCCACCGCGTAGGCGAGCAGCTGCAACGAGGCCGAGTCCGCCCAGTGCAGATCCTCGAGCACCACCACGACCGGACGTTCTCTGCTCTTCTCGGCCAGCAGCCGGCACACGGCGTCGTAGGTGCGCAGTGCAGCCGACTGGGCGTGGTCGGGGGCGCGCACGCTGTCCGCCGAGAGCAGCGCCGCGACCTCGGGACTGCGGTGGGCGCCGTCCAACGAGCGCACGACGGCGACCCACGGCCAGTACGCCGGAGCCACGTCGGCCTCGTGGCAGCGACCCCACCACACCGCTGCGCCGTCGGACTCGGCCGCCCGTGCCACGGCCCTGGCCAGCGTCGTCTTGCCGATCCCGGCCTCGCCGGCCAGCACCATCGTCCCTCCACGCCCGCGGGAGATGAGCGCCGCAACAGCGGCCGACGTCCGGGCCACGTGCCCTTCCCGTCCCACCATCGAGACACCTTCAGGCACCCCGTCGAACGTGGAGGAGCCGCTCACCCGTGGCGCGCCCGCCGTCGGCGGGAGAGGCGCGGACGTGCCGGCACCGAGGGCGGCCGCCTGCGACAGCAGGTCCTTCTCGAGCGTGCGCAGCTCCGGCGAGGGATCGAGGCCGAGCTCGGCGACGAGCCGGTCCGCGCCCTCCCGCACGGTGTCGAGGGCGTCCGCCTGACGCCCGGACCGGTAGAGCGCAAGCGTCAGGGACCGCCACGCCGACTCCCGGTACGGCTGCTCGGACACGAGTGCGCGCAAGGGACCGACCACGAGCGCGGGCCGTCCGGTGGCGAGGTGACAGGTCGCCCGCAGCTCCAGCAACGTCCACCACAGCTCGTCGAGGCGCAGCACCTCGGCGTTGACCAGGTCGCTGTCGCAGTCGGGGTAGGGCGCCCCGGTGCGCAGGTCCGCCGCGGTGTCGAGCGCCGCCAGCGCATCGTCGTAGCGACCGGCCGCGACGAGATCGTGGGCGCCGGTGACCAAGGCGCTGAAGCGACCGGCGTCGACCTGGTCGGCTCCCACCCGGACGCGGTAACCGCTGGCCGAGCTGACCAGCACCTGGGGCGCGGCGCCCGGGGCACGTCCGGGCTCGACCACCGATCGAAGCCGCGACACCGCCACCTGCAACGAGCCTCGCGCCGAGGGCGGTGCCTGGGACCCCCAGACCTCCAGAACGAGCCGGTCCGCGGACACCCAGTGCTCGCGCTGGCTCAGCAGCACACCGAGGACGGCCCGTTCGCGCCGACCGGGGACGTCACGCGGCACCCGGTCGTGACAGACGCGCACGGCACCGAAGACAGTGAACGAGATCTCCACCACCCCGGCACCCTACGGCCGCCGCCGGGCCCCCGCCGAGGGCATTTGGGCCCCCGGCCCAGGGATGCGCGAGCAAGCAGCAGGAGCAGACCGTAAGCGAGCGGTAAGCGAGATCACGACGGACGCAAGAGAACCCCAAGCGCGCTCCACCAGGGTCGACCACGTCAGCTACCGACCCGGTCCCGCAACCGGGCAGACCCACGGGCAGACCCACGGGCCGACCAACGGGCGGCCCTGGCTCCTCGACAGCACACGAAAGGACCCGTCATGACCAGCACGATCACCACTCCCACGACGTCCACCACGTCCAGCACTCCTGTCGCCCCCGGTGCACTCACACCACTGCTGCCGCACCAGCCGGGACGCACGCCGGTGGAGTCCGCGGTCGAGGTCGCCCTTGCCGACCTGCGCGACGTGCTCCCCGGGCAGGTCGTCGGACCCGACGACGCCGCCTGGGTGCCCGCCCGGACGGCGTGGGTCGTCAACGTGCCGCAAGAGCCGGCCGCGGTCGTGGTGGTCCGCGACGTCGAGGACGTCGTCGCCGCCGTGACCTGCGCGGCGCGACACGGACTGAGCGTGTCCGCCCAGCCGGTCGGCCACGGCGCCACCGAAGCGCTCAGCGGCACAGTCCTGCTCCGGACCGGCGCCCTGCAGGAGATCGACATCGACGTCGAACGCCGCATCGCTCGAGTCGGCGCCGGCGTGAAGTGGGGGGCGCTGCTCGCCGCGCTGGAGCCCACCGGGCTCATTGCCCCGGCCGGCAGCAGCCCCGACCCCAGCGTCGTCGGCTTCACCCTCGGTGGCGGACTCAGCTGGTTCAGCCGCTCGATCGGGACGGCGGCCGAGAACGTCGAGGCGTTCGAGATGGTCGACGCCTCGGGCGCCTCCCGGCGCGTGACCGCAGCGTCGGACGCGGACCTGTTCTGGGCGATGTGCGGCGGTGGCGGCGACTTCGGCATCGTCACGACGATCGAGATGCGTCTGAGCGAGGCGCCCCCGGTGATCGGCGGCCGGATGATGTGGCCGATCGAGATGGCCCACCCGGTGCTGCACGCCTACCGCGCCGCGACCCTGGACGCCCCGGAGGCGCTGAGCATGTGGGGCCAGCTCTTCCGGTTCCCGCCGATGCCCGAGCTCCCTGAGGCCATCCGCGGCAGGTCCTTCGTGGCTGTGGACCTCACCTTCCTCGGCGAGGAGCCCGACCTCGCGCCCCTGCTCGAGCCGCTGCGCAGCATCCCGGCTCTCGTCATGGACACGGTCGGGCACGTGCCTTTGAGCCGGCTCGGCGACATCGCGGCCGAGCCTGTCGACCCGATGCCGGTCATGGAGTCGTCCGGGCTCCTGACCGATCTCGACGAGTCCACGCTGAACCGCCTCCTCGCCGTCGCCGGCGCGAACGCCGAGCTCGCGCTCAGCGTGGTGCAGATCCGCCACCTGGGAGGTGCCCTGGGGCGTGCCACCTCGGAGGACGGCCCGCAGAGCGGCCTCAGCGAGAGGTACTCCTTCTTCACCCTCGGGGTGCCGGCGGTGCCGGAGCTGGTCGGTCCGATCGAGGCCGGGTTCACGGCGGTCCGCGAGGCGCTGGCCGAACAGACGTCGGCGCGCGGATTCTTCAACTTCCGGGGCTCGAGCAGCGACGCGTCGTCCTGCTTCTCCCCCGAGGTGTCCGAGCGGCTGCGTGCGGTGAAGGCCGCTGTGGACCCGGCGGGGGTCATCCGCAGCAACCGCCCGACGGCTTGACCGACGGCTTGACCGCGCTGACCGACGGCCTGGCCGACGTCGCGGCCCACCAGGCTCAGCTGTCGGCCGGGGCGCTCGTGGCGACGTTGCCCCAGGCCGACTCGGCACCGGAGTGGCCGATGAGGGCGACCTGGACCATCGTGCCGACCGAGGCGACGACGCCGGCGACGGCGAGACCGACGGCAACGGCCTTCGACGGAGCCTTCTCACCGGAGGCACGCCGACTCAGGAGCGTCATGACCACGGCGACCACCAGCATCCCCAGGCACCACCACACGAGCATCTGGCCCAGCTCGGCGTGCTCCTCGATCAACGGGGTCCGCCCCAGTCGCTCCTCGAGATTCTCCCCCGAGCTCGTCGAGATCGGCGCCAGCGCGGTCGAGATCCCGGCGAGCCCCAGCGGCAACCAGCCCGACCAGGCCCGAAACCGCGGCGCCAGCACTGCCAGCAGCAGCACCAGCGCGGTCAGCGGAACCAGCACCACGGTGGCGTGCACGACGAGCGGATGTAGGGGAAGTCCGAGGACAGTCTCGGGCACGGTGCCTCCTGCGGTCCGGTCCGGCCGGCGGCCGTGACGGGTGGACCCACTGTGGCACCCCACCCCGAGGATGCCCGCTGAGAACCCTGTGCGTCACCTGTGACCCCACCGGCACGTCGGGCTCAGGCATGCCGGAGTGACGTGCCGCGCGACCTCGGTGGCGTGGTGCGGGGTGGTCAGGCGGGGGTGACGACGATCCGGGCGCCGCGGTCCGGCACGCTGGTGATGTTGCGGACCCGCGGTTCGTCGGTGTGGCCGGCGAGGACGGTGACGTCGTACGCCGTCAGCACCTCGCGCAGCACCTCCACACCCTCCATGAGGGAGAAGCCCGCGCCGATGCACCGCCGCACGCCGCCGCCGAAGGGGATCCAGGTGTGGGCCCGGACCTGCTCGTCGAGGAAGCGGGTGGGGCGGAATTCCTCGGGCTGCGGGAAGTTGTCAGGATCGGCGTGGGCCAGCAGGATCGACGGTCCCACCGAGACGCCGGCGGGCAGCTGGTGGCCACCCAGCACGGCCGGCTTCATGAGGAAGCGCACCACCATGGGGATGATCGGGTGCAGTCGCAGCGACTCCTTCACCACCGCCTCGAGGTAGTCGTCGTCGCCGTCGCGCGCCGCCTGCTGCGCCCGCCTCATCAGCTCCGGGTGGCGTCCGAGCTCGTAGAGCGCCCAGGCCAGTCCCGACGCCGTCGTCTCGTGGCCCGCCAGCAGCAACGTGACCAGCTGGTCGCGCAGCTCCGCGTCCGTCAGGGGCGACTCGCCCTCCGAATCCCCCACCAGCAGCAGCTGGGAGAGCACGTCGGTCCGTTCCGCCACGTCGGGGGCCGCCCGACGCTCGGAGATCTCGGCGTGGAGCAGCCGGTCGAGCTCGCGCTGCACCTCCACGACCTTCTTCCACGGGCCGAACCGCTGCAGGACCGGATAGCCCCAGCCGAGCAGCACGACCGGCTTGACGTCGACGGTGGCGTTGACCAGCGGCCGCAGCCGGGCGAGGCGCTCCTCGTCGGCCACGCCGAAGACGACGCGCAGGATGACCTCCAAGGTGAGCGCGTTCATCCGCTCGAGGCTGCGCAGCTCCTCCCCGGGGGTCCACGAGGCCACCTCCTCGCGCGCCAGCTGGGCCACCACGGTCCGGTAGCCCTCCATCGCCGAGGGGCGGAAGGCGGGCATGAGCAGCTTGCGTGCTCGCGTGTGCTTCGCCCCGTCGACGAGCAGCAGCGAGTGCTCGCCCATGATCGGGCCCAGCACGGCGTTGCCCTTGCCGGCGTGGAAGACCTCGGGGTCGCTGCCGAAGATCTCCTTCGTGGTCGAGGTCCGGCTGAACAGGACCAGGGGCCGACCCTCCGGCAGCAGCTTCACGGTCGCGACGTCGCCGTACCGCTTCTTCAGCCACGGCACGAACTGGTGGCGGTAGCGCATGAGCGCCGCCGACTGCACGATCGCCGGCCCACGCGGCCCGCGGGGCAGGCCGGTCCGGGGGACGGGCGCGTGCTTGCGCTGGCCCAGCGACATCCTGGACAGCCGGTCGTCGGTGCTGGTCGCCATCGCCCGGATACTACCGGTATCCGAGGCCGCACGGTCCTCCGCCCGCGACTCAGAGGTCGAGCGGGGTGGCGAGGGGGACCCCGGGGCGGTAGGCGAGGTGGAGGTAGGACGGGGCGGCCAGCGCGACCAGGTCGGCGCGCGCTCCGACGCGGAGGTGCCCGACGTCGTCGCGCTGCAGCGCGCGGGCGCCGCCCAGCGTCGACGCCGTGAGCGCCTCGGCCGGTGTCAGCCCCATCTCCCGGACGGCCAGCGCCAGGCAGAACGGCATCGAGGAGGTGTAGCTGGACCCCGGGTTGCAGTCACTGGCGAGCGCGACGGACACCCCGGCGTCGAGAAGCGCGCGGGCGTCGGGGTAGGGCGAGCGGGTGGAGAACTCCACCCCGGGCAGCAGGGTGGCGACGGTGCCGCTGTCGACCAGCGCGGTCACGTCGTCCTCACTGAGGTAGGTGCAGTGGTCGACCGCCGCCAGACCGAGCTCGCAGGCCAGCTGCACGCCGGGACCGTGGCCGAGCTGGTTGGCGTGCAGCCGCCCTCGGAGCCCGGTGGCCGCGCCCGCCACCAGCACCGCGCGAGCCTGATCTGCGTCGAAGGCGCCGCGCTCGCAGAAGGCGTCGATCCACCGCGCGTAGGGCGCGCAGGCCGCGAGCATCGGACCCGTGACGAGGTCGACGTAGCCGGCCGGGTCGTCGACGTACTCCTCGGGCACGACGTGGGCGCCGAGGAAGGTGGTCTCGGGGGTGAAGCGCGAGGCGATGGCCAGTGCCCGCGCCTCGTCGCGGACGGTGAGCCCGTAGCCGCTCTTCACCTCGACGGTGGTCGTGCCCTGGGAGCGCATCTCGCCGAGGTGACGCAGCAGACCGGCCTCCAGCTGCTCGTCGCCGGCGGCCCGGGTCGCGGCCACGGACACCCGGATCCCGCCGCCGTCGTAGCGACGCCCGGCCATGCGGGCCTCGAACTCGCCCGCCCGGTCACCGGCGAAGAGCAGGTGGCTGTGGGAGTCGACGAAGCCGGGGATCACCGCCCGGCCGGCCACGTCGAGGCGCTCGTCGGCCGCGGGCGCCAGGTGCGCGGGCCCGGTCCACGCGACGCGGCCGCGTTCGACGACCACGGCGGCGTCCGGGACGAGCCCCAGTGGGCCGGCGTGGTGCGGGTCGTGGGTCACCAGCTCGGCGACGCCGGTGACCACGACGCTGGCCGGGCCCACCGGTCGGTCCTCGAGCGGCCCCCTGCTCACCGCTCGCCCCGGACCGCGGCGATCGCCGCGTCGAGCTCGCGTCCCACGGAGTCATGGTCGCCGTCGAAGACCACGCGACCGCCTGAGAGGACGTGGCGCACGTCGGCGGCCCCGGCCGCGAAGACCGCGGTCTCGGCGGTGGCCCCGCTGCCGGCGGTGCGCGGGCTGGTCAGGTCGAGCGTGACGAGGTCGGCGCGGGCCCCCGGCACGATCCGGCCGGCGTCGCCGAACCCGAGGGACCGGTGGCCGGCGACGCTGCCGGCCCGCAGGAGGTCGGCCGCGCGCCAGTGGCCGCGGGCCTGGGCGCGCAGCCGCTCGTCGAGCTCGACCGCCCGCATCTCCTCGAAGGGGTCGACGACGGCGTGGCTGTCGGAGCCGACGGTGAGGCTCGCGCCCGCCTGTGCGAGCGCCCGGGAGGGCCCGATCCCGTCGCCGAGGTCGCGCTCCGTGGTCGGGCAGAAGCAGACCGCGCACCCGGCGGCGCCCAGCCGACCCACGTCGGTGCCGGTCAGGTGGGTCGCGTGCACCGCGGTGGTGTGGTCGGTGAGCGCCCCGGCCTCGTCGAGGACCTCGGTCGGGGTGCGCCCGTAGGCCGCCAGGCACTGCTCGTTCTCGGCCACCTGCTCGGAGAGGTGGACGTGCAGAGGCGTCTCGAAGCGGTCGGCCCACTCGGCCACCAGCCGCATGTCGCGCAGCGGCACGGCTCGCACCGAGTGCAGCGCGGCGCCGACCACCACATCACCGCCGAGCTCCGCGGTCAGCTCGTCGGTGCGCTCCTGCCAGGCCTCGGCGGTGCCGTCGCTGAAGCGGCGCTGCACGCCCTCGACCGGCAGCGGGCTGCCGTCGGTGGCCAGCCCTGCGCTGAGGTAGCAGGTGTCGAGCAGCGCCAGACGCACCCCCGCCGCGGCCGCGGCCTCGACGAGCGCCTCGGCCATCACGTTCGGGTCGCTGTACGGCGAGCCGTCGGGCTGGTGGTGGAGGTAGTGGAACTCGCCCACGGCGGTGTAGCCCGCGGCTGCCATCTCCCGGAAGACCGCCGTGGCCAGGGCCCGGTAGCCGTCGGGGTCGAGGCGCCCAGCGAGGTCGTACATCTGCTCGCGCCACGTCCAGAACGACCCCTCGCCGCGCTGGGTCCGGCCCCGCAGGGCCCGGTGGAAGGCGTGGCTGTGTCCGTTGGCGAAGCCCGGCAGGGTCAGCCCCGCGAGCCGGACCGCGGCCGGGTCGGAGTGGGCAGAGCGGGCGGAGCGGGCGGAGCGGGCGGAGCGGGCCTCGTCGACGCTGACGATGCGGCCCTCGGCGACCGTGACGGCGACGTCGTTGCGCACCTCCTCGAGTCCCGACGGGCCCGGCAGCCAGGCGTGGTCGAGCAGGTAGGTGACGGGCGGGCGGTAGGTCACGGTGCCACCTGGGTCTCGGGTTCGCGGATCGGGTCGCTGGTGGTGAGCAGGAGCTCGAGGGCGTCGGCAAGGGCGCTTGCGCCGGCCAGGCAGTCGGCGGCCTCCGCGTGCTCGTCGGGCGCGTGCGAGACGCCGCTCGGGTTCCGGACGAACAGCATGGCGGTGGGCACACCGGCGGCTGACAGCACCCCGGCGTCGTGCCCGGCCGCGGTCGGGATGATCGGGAGCGGACCCGCGCCGGCCGCGGCCAGGTGGCCGGCGAGCCGACCGGCGAGCGCCGTGTCGAAGCCGACGGCGGGGCTCACCGACTCGGCGACGATCGCCAGCTGCGTGCCGTCACGCTCCGCCTGTTCCTCGGCCAGGAGCCCGACCGCGGCCACCAGCTCCTCGAGGGCCGGCGTCGAGTCGGCCCGCGCGTCGAGCCAGGCACTGACCGCCGACGGGATCGCGTTGGTGCCGTTGGGCTCGACCTGCACCCGCCCGAAGGTCGCGCGCTGGCCGGAGGCCCGGGCCACCTCCTGGGCGGCGAGGACGGTGCGGGCGTACGTCGTCATGGGGTCGCGGCGGTCCGCCATCGCCGTGGCCCCGGCGTGGTCGGCCCGCCCGCCGAAGTCGTAGCGGTAGCGACCGTGCGGCCAGATGCCCGCGGCGACCCCGACCGCGGCGTCGCGGTGCACGAGGTCGCGCCCCTGCTCGACGTGCAGCTCGAGGAAGACCTCGACCCCGGCCAGCAGGTCGGCGCCGTGACCGGGGCCGGGCACCAGGTCGCCGTACGCCACACCGTCACGGTCGCGCAGGGCGCGCGCCTCGGACCAGGCCAGCGCACCCACGGCGAGTCGCGAGCCCAGGCAGGCCACAGGGAAGCGGGACCCTTCCTCCTCACTGAAGACGGCGACGCCCAGGCGACGCTGCGGGCGCAGTCCTCGCTCGCGCAACGCATCGACCGCAGCGAGGGCGGACACCACACCCAGGGGGCCGTCGAAGGCGCCGCCCTGGCGGACCGAGTCGAGGTGCGAACCGGTCAGGACCGCTTTCTGGTCAACCTGACCTGAACGAAGCTCGGGCGTGACGTCCCACCAGGCCACGACGTTGCCGAAGCCGTCCTCCTCCATCCGCAGGTCGCGGCGCCGGCACTCCTCTGCGAACCAGGCCCGCGCTTCGCGCTCGGCCGTGGTGAACGGCTGACGCAGGTAACCGCCGGAGGCGGCGCGGCCGACCGGGGCGAGCGTGGCCCACATCGTCTCGAAGTCGGGGATCGTCATCGGCTGGTCCCTCCGTGTCGTCCGTGCGGGTCGGCGCCCCGGTGGCCGGCCCCTCGCCGTGCACCGCCGCGGCCGCGTGTGATTCTGGTGCCGTGGAGCTCAGCGAGGCGGTACGACGTCGCCGGATGGTCCGAAACTACTCGCCCGAGCCGGTCGACCCGGCCGTGGTGGATCGCGTCCTCGCGGCCGGTCACCGTGCCCCCAGCGCAGGCAACAGCGCCTCCTGGGCCTTCCTGGTCCTCGACTCGCCCGCCGACGTGGCGCGCTACTGGCGGGCCACCGCCGGCGACCGCGTGGACGACCCGGACCGCTGGCTGCGCGGCATGATGACTGCCCCGGTGCTCGTGGTCCCCCTGAGCAGCAAGGACGCCTACCTCGACCGCTACGCCGAGCCGGACAAGGGCTGGACCGACCGCGACGAAGCCCGGTGGCCGGTGCCCTACTGGCACACGGATGCCGCGATGGCAGCGATGCTCATGCTCCTGACGGCGACCGACGAGGGTCTCGGAGCCTGCTTCTTCGGGATCCCGGGACCGGCCGTGCCACGGTTCCGTGACGAGTTCGGCGTACCTCCCGCCCGCATGCCGGTGGGCGTCATCTCGCTGGGGCACCGCGTCGGCGACCCCGGCCCGGCCGGCTCGGGTCCGCGCGGGCGCGCGGGCCTCGCGGAGGTGACCCACCGCGGCCGGTGGGGAGCGCACGATCCCGCCTGACACGCACGGGACGTGAGTGAGCCCTGAGACCGAAGTGGCGGGCCCGGGCGACGTTGTCCGGCCTGGACGACGACGATCCCCGTAATTCTCCCCGTGCGCCTCTGGTCCCGTGACCTGGACAATCGACCAGCGGGGTCGCGAGACCTTCTGCTGTTGCCCTGGGGCCGATCGCCCGGCCGGAAGAGCAGACGCGCAGCGTCGCCTCGGACACACTGGGAGGATGTCCTGGGCGACGCTGCGGCGTGACTGTGTTGCAGCGGACGCCGATCCGGTGCGCCGATGAACACGCTCGCGCTCGACGCGACCCCCTTCGTCGGCCGGCGCCGCGAGCTGGCCGACCTGCGTCGCGTGCTGGCCTCGGCGCGGCTGCTCACGTTGATCGGTGTGGGCGGCGCGGGCAAGACCCGCCTGGCGATGTCCTACGCCGAGAACGAGAACGGCGGGTCCGCGGTCTGGACGGTCCCGCTGGCCGACGTCACCGAGTCCCACCTGGTCGGGTTGGCGGTGGTGGAGGCGCTCGGCCTGAACATCCGTCCGACCGACAGCCCCGTCGACGCCGTCGCCGAGCTCGTCGCCGACAGCCCCGCGCTGCTGGTGCTCGACAACTGCGAGCAGATCGGCGACGCCGCCGCCTTCCTGGTCGTCGCGCTGCTGGACCGGTGCCCGCACCTGCGCGTCCTGGTCACCAGCCGCCACGCCCTCGGGGTGCGCGGCGAGGTCGTCTACCCCGTCCCGCCCCTCTCGGTGCCCACGGCTGACGCGCAGGTCTCCCTGTCCGAGCTGGAGCGCTACGACGGCGTCCGCCTGTTCCTGCAGCGGGCGGCCGCTGCCATGCCCGGCTTCCGGGCCTCCGAGACCAGTGCCCCGGCGATCGCCCGCCTGTGCGGTGCGTTGGAAGGTCTGCCCCTCGCCCTCGAGCTGGCCGCGGCGCGCATCCCAGCTCTCACGCCGCAGATCATGATCGAGCGTCTCGAGGACCGCTACCGGCTCCTCAGCCGGGGGTACGCCGACACCCCGAACCGGCACCGCTCCCTCCTGGCCTCGGTGACCTGGAGCTACGACCTCTGCACCCCGAAGGAGCGGCTGCTGTGGGCGCGGCTGTCGGTCTTTGCCGGGGGCTTCGGCCTCGAGGCCGCGGAGTACGTCTGCAGCGGCAGCGGGCTGGCGCCGGGCGAGGTCCTCGACGTGCTCCAGAACCTCATCGACAAGTCGCTGGTCACCCGCGACCCCGCCGACGACCTCCACTACCGGATGCTCGAGACGATCCGTCAGTTCGGCATGGGCCGCCTGGCCGAGGCCGGCGAGTTCGAGCCCTACCGCCGGCGTCATGAGCAGTGGTTCGTCGACCTCTCGACTCCGCCTCGGAGTCGAGTGGACGGGCCCGACGCAGGGGATGTGGCTCGAGCACTGGCGCCGCAACCACGCCAACCTCCGCCTCGTCCTGGAGCACTGTGCGGGGCACCCCCAGGACGTCGGCACCGTGCTCCGGACGGTCATGGCCCTGGAGGGTTACTGGCTCGTGACAGGACTTCTCGCCGAGGCCCGCCACTGGCTCGAGCTCGCGCTCTCCCACGACACCGGGCCCGTGCCCGAGCGCGCGCTCGCGCACGGCATGCTCGCCTACCTCGCCGCCATCCGCGGCGACGCCGACGACGCGGCGGAGCACCTGCGCCACAACGACGCGCTGCTCGCCGAGGAGCCCTCGGAGTTCCTGCAGGCCTACCGGGTCTTCGCCGGCGCCTCGGTGGCGTTCTTCGCCGGCGACGTCGACCAGGCCCTCCCCCTGGCCGAGGAGTCGATGGCCCGGTTCGAAGGCGTCGGCGTGGTCAACCACGTCAGCGTGGCCCTCATGGTCAGCGGCGTCTGCCACGACCACCGGGGCGAGCGAGGGGCCGCCGAGCGGGCCATCGACGCCTGCCTGGAGACCACCCGGGCCGCCGGCGAGCTGTACACCCGTTCGCTCGCGCTGTGGTGGCGCGGCGTCGCCGCACGCGACGTCGGCGACCTCGACCGCGCCACCGACCTCCAGCTCGAGGCGCTCGCGATGAAGGAGACGCTGCGCGACCGGCCCGGGCTCGCGATGGTCCTCGAGGCGCTCGCCGGGATCGCGTCGGCGCGCGGCGACGGCGAGCGGGCCGCCGCCCTGCTCGGTGCCGCGCAGGCGTTGTGGACCTTCGTCCAGGGCGCGCCCGCGGCCGCCCCCTTCATCGCCTCCGAGCGTGAGGTCGGCGAGGCCCTCGCACGCTCGCTGCTGGCCGAGCGCAGCTTCGAGCGCAGCTACCGGCGCGGGCTGGCCATGAACACCGGCGAGGCCGTGCGCTTCGCCCGGAGCCTCGAGGGCGCCTTGCCCCAGACCGGTCGCCAGACCGGTCGCCAGACCAGTCCCCGAACCGGTCCCCAACCAGGTCCCCAGCGTCTCTCGAGGGAGGGCGCTGTACTCACCGCGCGCGAGGCGGAGGTCGCCACCCTGCTCGGCGCGGGGATGTCGAACCAGGAGATCGCCGATCGGCTCGTCATCTCGATCCGCACCGCGCAGGGACACGTCGAGAACATCCTGCGCAAGCTCGGCTTCAGCTCCCGGGCCCAGGTCGCCGCGTGGATCGTCACCCGCTCCCACGCGGCCGCCGACTCCCCCTGACGGACACCCGGTCGACCCGGTCGTCTCAGGCCTCACGCATCGGGACACGGACACCGCGCTGCTCGGCCACCTCGACCGCCCGGTCGTAGCCGGCGTCGGCGTGGCGGATGACGCCCATCCCGGGGTCGTTGGTCAGCACCCGCTCGATCTTCTGCGCCGCCAGCTCGGTGCCGTCGGCCACGCAGACCTGCCCGGCATGGATCGACCTCCCCATGCCCACGCCGCCGCCGTGGTGGATCGAGACCCACGTCGCGCCGGAGGCGGTGTTGACCAGCGCGTTGAGCAACGCCCAGTCGGCGATCGCGTCGGAGCCGTCGAGCATCGCCTCGGTCTCGCGGTAGGGGCTGGCCACGGAGCCGCAGTCGAGGTGGTCGCGGCCGATGACGATCGGGCCCTTCAGCTCTCCGCTGGCCACCATCTCGTTGAACCTCGCCCCGGCCCGGTGGCGCTCGCCGTACCCGAGCCAGCAGATGCGCGCCGGCAGGCCCTGGAAGGCGACCGCGTTCGCCGGCCATGGTGATCCAGCGGCGCAGCCGCTCGTCGTCGGCGAACAGCTCGAGGATGGCGCGGTCGGTGGCGGCGATGTCGGCCGGGTCACCGGACAGCGCGGCCCAGCGGAACGGGCCCCTGCCCTCGCAGAACAGCGGCCGGATGTAGGCGGGCACGAAGCCGGGGAAGCGAAGGCCCGGTCGTAGCCGCCCTTGCGCGCCTCGTCTCGGATGGAGTTGCCGTAGTCGAAGACCTCCGCGCCCCGGTCGGCGAAGCCGACCATGGCCTCGACGTGCTCGGCCATCGACTCCTGCGCGCCGCTCCGTGAAGGCCGACCGGGTCCTTCTCGCGCTCGAACGACCCAGTCCTCGAGCGCGACCCCGGACCGGCAGGTAGAACAACGGGTCGTGCGCGCTGGTCTGGTCGGTGACGATGTCGATCGGCGCCTCCCGGCGCAGCAGCTCGGGCACCAGGTCGGCGGCGTTGCCGAGCACGCCGATCGAGAGCGGGCGGCGCTCGTCGCGGGCGGCGACCGCCAGCTCGAGCGCGTGCTGTCGAGCGAATCGGCCCGCACGTCGAGGTAGCGGTGCTCGATGCGCCGGTCGATCCGCGCCGGGTCGACCTCGATGCAGATCACCACCCCGTCGTTCATGGTGACCGCCAGCGGCTGCGCGCCGCCCATGCCCCCGAGTCCCGGCAGTCAGCGTGATCGTGCCAGCCAGCGACCCGGTCGGCACGCCGGTGATCGAGCCGGTCGCGGCGAGCTTCTCCGCCACGGCCGCGAAGGTCTCGAAGGTGCCCTGCAGGATGCCTTGGGTGCCGATGTAGATCCAGGACCCGGCGGTCATCTGGCCGTACATGGTCAGCCCGAGGTGCTCCAGACGGCGGAACTCCTCCCAGTTGGCCCAGTCACCGACCAGGTTGGAGTTGGCGATGAGCACCCGCGGCGCCCACTCGTGGGTGCGGAAGACCCCGACGGGGCGACCGCTCTGCACGAGCATCGTCTCGTCGTCGGCGAGCGTCTCGAGGGTCCGCACCAGGGCGTCGTACGACGGCCAGTCGCGCGCGGCCTTGCCGGAGCCGCCGTAGACCACGAGCTCGGCCGGGTTCTCGGCGTTCTCGGGGTCGAGGTTGTTCATCAGCATCCGCAGCGGCGCCTCGGTCTGCCACGACCGGGCCGTCAGCTCCGGTCCGCGGGCCGCCCGGATCGGCAGCCGGGGGTTGGTCTCGTCCGAGGGGTTCATGCCAGCTCTCCGATCGTTGCTTCCACGGTTCGTACGACGTCGCCGCTCGCGACCAGGGACACGGCCGCCGCGATCTCGGGGGCGAGGTGACGGTCGGGCCCGGGCCCGTCGACGTGCTCGCGGACCAGGGCCCGGACGGCTCCGGTGGCCGGCGACGGCATGATCCCGGTGGTCGAGCCCGTCGAGACCCGCAGGTCGAGCGCTCGCACGCCGGTCAGTACCTCGACGGCCAGCACCCGGGTCAGCCCGTCCACGGAGCGTCGCAGCTTGCGCGCCGCGGCCCACCCCATGGAGACGTGGTCCTCCTGCATCGCGCTGCTCGGGATCGAGTCGACCGACGCCGGCACGGCCAGGCGCTTCAGCTCCGAGACGATGCCGGCCTGGGTGTACTGCGCGATCATGTGACCGCTGTCCACACCGGGGTCGCCGGCCAGGAAGGGCGGCAGCCCGTGGCTGCGGGTGCGGTCCAGGAAGCGGTCCGTCCGGCGCTCGCTGATCGAGGCCAGGTCGGCCACGGCGATGGCGAGGAAGTCGAGCACGTAGCCCACCGGCGCTCCGTGGAAGTTGCCGTTCGACTCGACCCGGCCGTCGGGCATCACCACCGGGTTGTCGACGGCGCTGGCCAGCTCGCGGTCCGCCACGGTGGAGGCGTGCGAGACGGTGTCGCGGACGGCGCCGTGGACCTGCGGGCTGCAGCGCAGCGAGTAGGCGTCCTGGACGCGGTTGCAGTCGGGACCGCGGTGCGAGGCGACCACCCCGGAGTCGGCCAGGATGCGACGCAGGTTGGCGGCGCTCGCTGCCTGTCCCGGGTGCGGCCGCAGCGCCTGCAGGTCGGCGGCGAACACCCGGTCGGTGGCGAGCTGCCCCTCGACCGACAGCGCGGCGGCGACGTCCGCGACGCGCACCAGGTTGCCCAGGTCGTGCAGGGCGAGCGCGAGCATCCCGAGCATGCCGTCGGTGCCGTTGATCAGCGCCAGCCCCTCCTTCGGGCCCAGCTCGACGGGCGCGAGCCCGGCCTCGGCCAGCGCGGTCGCGGCCTCGGTCAGGGTGCCGTCGGCCCGGCGCACGGGGCCCTCGCCGATGAGCGCGAGCGCGCAGTGCGACAGCGGCGCCAGGTCGCCGGAGCAGCCGAGCGAGCCGTACTCGTGGACGACCGGGGTGATGCCGTGGGTGAGCAGGTCGGCCATCAACCGCGCCGTGGCGGGCCGGATGCCGGTGCGGCCGGTGGCCAGGGTCGACAGGCGCAGCAGCATGAGGGCCCGGGTCACCTCGCGCTCGACCTCGGGGCCGCTGCCGGCCGCGTGGGAGCGGATGAGCGACCGCTGCAGGGTGGCACGCATGTCCGGCTCGATGTGGCGGGTCGCGAGGGCGCCGAAACCGGTCGAGATGCCGTACGCCGGTGTGGGTGCGGCCGCCAGCGCCTCGACGGCGGCCCGCGACGCTGCCATCGCCTCGACCGACGCGTCCGTCAACCGGACGCGGGCGCGGTGACGAGCCACGGCGACGACCTCGGTGACGCTCAGCGGCCCGGTCCCGACGTGGACCTCGCGCCGGACGGCGGAGGGGGTGTCGGCCGGGGGCTCGACGATGCGGGTGGTCCATAGGTCGATTCCACCGCGACCCGACGGCCGGCGCGAGCCCTCCACTCGCGGGGTTGTCTCGGATCCGAGACTTGAGGCAGACTCGGCCGGGTGGGCAGAGCGAGCAACGTCCCCGCGGCGACGCGGACCCTGCGCGTGCTCCGGTTCCTGGCGGCCCAGCCCGAGCCGGTGACGCTGGACCGGATCGCCGCGGCCTGCGCCCTCCCCCGCTCCACCGCCTACCACCTCATCGACGCCATGGTCGCCGAGGGGTTCGTCGTCCACCTCGCCGACGAGCACCGCTACGGCCTGGGCCTGGCCGCCTTCGAGGTCGGCAGCGGCTACAGCCGCCAGGAGCCGCTGGCCCGCATCGCCCGCCGCCCGCTGGCCCGCATCGTCGACGCAACCGGTCACAACGCCCAC
This sequence comes from uncultured Actinomycetota bacterium, assembly GCA_963790225.1. Taxonomy (GTDB): domain Bacteria; phylum Actinomycetota; class Actinomycetes; order Propionibacteriales; family Nocardioidaceae; genus Marmoricola_A. Next base: position 161,695 of record CAWBNX010000006.1, read on the forward strand.
CTCGCCGTGCTGCACGGGCGCGACGTGCTCTACGTCGTCGAGGAACGTGCCGCGGGCCGACCACCGCTGGTGACCGACGTCGGCGTTCGTCTGCCGGCCCACCTGACGGCCAGCGGGCGGGCAATCCTCGCGGCCCTCCCTGCGGCCCAGGTGCGAGCGCTCTTCCCCGACCGGTCGGCGTTCGCCACGCGCACCGGGACCGGGCCCGCCTCGCCGTCGGCCCTGCGCACCTTGCTCGTCGACACCCGCAGGCGCGGGCACGCCACCGAGCACGGCGAGGTGACCCCGGGGTTCGCCTCCGTGGCGGCGGCGGTGGTCGACCACAACGGCTACCCGGCGGCCGGGCTCGCCCTCACGTTCGGGGTCAGCGACCGCTCGGCACACGCCGGCGCCGTGCCGCTGGCGGACGCCGCACGCGCCGTACGACGCACCGCCGCGGAGCTCAGCGAGCGACTCGGCGGCTCGCCGACCCCGACGGCGTCGGGACCAGACCCGGGCTCCAGATAGGCCCAAGGGGCTGTCATTTGACACGAGGCGTTGCATGATGGCCGGATGACGGATCGCCGGTTGCTCTCCCGCCTCGTCCTCTCGGTGCTCACCGCAGTGGGGGTGGTGCTCGGTCTGACCGCAGTGGTCCCGTCGTACGGCGGCGGTGGCGGGGCCGCCGGTGCGGAGAAGAAGGCCCTCATCCGGGCCTACGACCGAGCCACCTCGGCACGCGGCGCGTCGGGCGACGACGGGCACAGTCACGACCACAGCGACCCGACCACCAAGAACGCCATCTCGCGCGCCGGTGCCGACGACGACGCCGTCGACCCGACGACCGCGGCCCAGGCCCGACGCAACGCCGCGGCCGTCGCCGCCCAGCGCGCCGAGCCCGACCCCGACCTGGTGCGCGTTCCGCGGCCCTCGGAGCGGCGGACCTTCCCGCAGAACCGCTACGTCATGGCCGGCGGGTGCTACGCCCTGCGCGGGCCCGACGGCTGGGTGTGGGAGCGGGGGCGCGAGGGGAGGGATGGGCGGGCGGTGGAGCGGCGGCGCAAGCTCGGGGGCGGGTCGTGCGCGACGGGTCGGCGTACGCCGCCACGGCCGCGCGCCCGGCTCGGGCCGAGAAGTTCCACTTCCAGGCGACGACGCTGGGGCGTTACCTGCTCTGGGACAGCACGGGCGCCTTCCTGTCCAGCGACGACGCCCCGCTGGGGCCCGGAGTCGCGGCGAAGACCGAGGCCGATGCCTCCTCCATCTGGACCGTCAGGAACCCGGCCGGGTTCGTGATCTCCCAGGGCCAGGACCGACTGACCTCCGGCGACCCGGTGACCACCGGCGCCGGCAGCCCCTTCGCCCTCCAGCTGGTCGAGGGGTGCGGACGCTGGCCCGAGATCGGCACCCAGGTGTCCGGTCGCCCGTTCGCGGGCGTCTCGCCCTTCCAGGAGGTCCGCGGCGCCACCGACAACCACACCCACGGCATGGCGTTCCGGTTCCTCTCGGGCGGGGCGCACTGCGGCAAGCCGTGGTCGCCGTACGGCGTGACGCAGGCGCTGGTGGACTGCCCCGACCACCGCACCACCAACGGCGTCAACGCGCTCGAGGCCGCGCTGACCGGCGAGCCCCGGCACGACCCCGTCGGCTGGCCCACGTTCGTCGACTGGCCGGCGCCGGAGTCGTTGACCCACGAGGGCACCTACTACAAGTGGATGGAGCGCTCCTGGCGCGGCGGCCTGCGACTGTTCACCAACCTGCTGGTGGAGAACAACCAGCTGTGCCAGCTCTACCCGTTCAAGGATCCGCGGACGTTTGCGAAGACCCAGTGCGACGACACGAAGTCGGTCGAGCTGCAGGCTCACGACATGCGCCGCTTCGAGCGCTACATCGACGCGCAGTACGGCGGCCCCGGCAAGGGCTGGTACCGCATCGTCACCAGCCCGTGGGAGGCGCGACGCGTCATCAACCAGGGCAAGCTCGCGGTGATCATGGGCATCGAGACGTCGATCCCGTTCGGCTGCACCGTCAAGGCGACCGTGCCGCAGTGCGACGAGGCGTCCATCGACGCCGCGTTGGACCGGGCCCACCGGATGGGCGTGCGCCAGATGGAGATCGTCAACAAGTTCGACAACGCGCTGTCCGGGATCACCGGCGACGGGGGCCAGACCGGGGCGCTGGTCAACTCGGCCAACTTCGCCGAGACCGGGTCGTTCTGGCGGATGGAGACCTGCGAGGAGCCGGTGGCGCCGGGCGTGCACGACAAGGAGCAGTACGCCCAGCCCGACACCGACTATCCCGAGCAGGACGCGATCTTCGGCGCGATCGCCGACCTCTTCGGCGACGCCCTGCAGCCGGCGCCGGTCTACCCCCCGGCCCCGCACTGCAACCAGACCGGGCTCAGCGACCTCGGCAAGCACCTGGTCAAGCGGCTGGCGCAGCGCGACATGATCTTCGATCCCGACCACATGAGCGTCAAGGCGCGCACAGTCGAGCCTCGACGTGCTCGAGCAGATGGACTACCCGGGTGTGCTCTCGAGCCACTCGTGGGCCACCCCCGACGCCTATCCCCGGATCTACAAGATGGGCGGCTTCATCACCCCCTACGCCGGCGACTCGACCGGTTTCGTCGACAAGTGGCGCCAGCACCTCGACGTGGGCCGACAAGCGCTTCTACTTCGGCTTCGGCTACGGCGCCGACATCAACGGCCTCGGCGCCCAGGGCGACCCGCGTCCGACCGCGGAGCAGAACCCGGTGACCTACCCCTTCACCGGCTACGGCGGAGTCACGGTCCGCAAGCAGGTCAGCGGCGAGCGCGTCTACGACATCAACGACGACGGGGTCGCGCACTACGGCCTCTACCCCGACTGGTGGGAGGACCTCGAGCACGTCGCCGGCGCCCAGGGGCCGGCCATCCGCGACGACATGCTGCGCGGAGCCGAGGCCTACCTGCAGATGTGGGAGCGGGCGGAGGGTGTCAGCAACGACGCCTGCCGGCAGCCGTCGGTGGCCAAGAAGGCCGTCGCTGATCCGTGGGCTGCGCTCGGGGCTCACCGTCAAGCAGGTGCTGCTCCGGGCCGGTCAGCCGCACCAGCGGCTCGGAACCGAGTTCACCTACTGCGCCCGCGCCGCCGACGGTGACCTCACCCGGGTGCGGCTGGACTTCACCCGCGCCGGCCGCCTGATGTAGGTGGGGGTGTCGGTTTCACCGGGTACCTGGTGAAACCGGCACTTCCCGAGCGTTGCAACGCTCGGGAAGTGCCAAGATCCCGCGGGAAGCACGGCCGTACGTCGTGCGCCGGGCCGGTCGCCTGCTCGGAGCCTGGCCCGGCGAGCTGCGCGCGACCTGTGACACCTGCAACACCTCGGACCGGTCTGTGGTTACCCGTGAGTAAGATGACCTGGCGCCGAAGCGCCCCTCTCCGGGGCTCGGCGCTCTAGGCTCGCTGATGCGACACCCCCTGACGCTGGACGGAGCGTGACCGAGTGACTTGGGTGCTGATCCTGGGGCTGCTGATGAATGCGGTCGCCCTCCCGTTGGCGGCGAAGCGTGTCGGATTCCTCGCCCGGCTCATCACCAGCGGCCAGCCCGCCCCGGACCGCATCAGGGGCGTCACCGGACGCGTCGGGCTGGCCGTCAAGACCCAGCTCGTCGAGGTCTTCGGGCAGAAGAAGCTCCTGAAGTGGTCGGTGCCCGGCGTCGCCCACTTCTTCGTGTTCTGGGCCTTCCTCATCCTCGGCACGGTGTACGTCGAGGCCTACGGGTCGCTGTTCACCTACCCGGAGCAGTTCGCGATCCCGATCGTCGGGACGTGGGACCTGCTCGGCTTCGCCCAGGACCTCATCGCCGTCCTGGCCGTCGTGGGCCTGGGGCTCTTCGCCCAGATCCGCCTGAAGAACTCCCCCAAGAAGCTGGGCCGTCAGTCACGCTTCAAGGGCTCGCACCTCGGCGGCGCCTGGGTCGTGCTCTTCATGATCTTCAACGTCATCTGGACGATGTTCCTCTTCCGCGGTGCTGCGGCGGCCCACGACAACTTCCCCTACGGCAACGGGGCCTTCGTCTCCCAGGCCGTCGGGAGCCTGCTGAACGGCCTCAGCGGCAGCACCCTCGAGGTGCTCGAGGGCGTCGGCCTGATGCTGCACATCGGCGTCATGCTGGTGTTCCTCATCATCGTGCTCAACTCCAAGCACCTCCACATCTTCGTGGCCCCGCTCAACGTGATGTTCGGCCGCCGCCCCGTCGCGCTGGGCGCCGCCAAGCCACTGATGAGTGACGGCAAGGTCCTCAACCTCGAGGACGCCGACGACTTCGACGAGGACACCAAGCTGGGGGTCGGGTCCATCGAGGACTTCTCGTGGAAGGGCATGCTCGACTTTGCGACCTGCACCGAGTGCGGTCGCTGCCAGTCGCAGTGCCCGGCCTGGAACACCGAGAAGCCGCTGTCCCCCAAGCTGATGATCATGGCGCTGCGCGACGCAGCCTTCGCCAAGGCGCCGTACATCCTGGCCGACGAGGAGAAGCGCGAGAAGCTGCTGGCCTCCGACCAGAACAAGTCCGGGATGGCCGGCTCGGGCCCCGGCGACATCACCAGCGCCGGCGCCGCCCATGCCGGCGGCAAGGGCCACGGCAGCACCTCGCTCGCCATGGAGGTCGCGCGGCCGCTCGTCGGCGACACCGGTGACGACTGGTTCTACATGCCCGAGGACGGCTCGGGCGTCATCGACCCCGACGTGCTGTGGTCCTGCGTGACCTGCGGTGCCTGCGTCGAGCAGTGCCCGGTCGACATCGAGCACGTCGACCACATCGTCGACATGCGTCGCTACCAGGTGCTCATCGAGTCCAACTTCCCCGCCGAGCTCAACGGTCTGTTCAAGCAGATGGAGAACAAGGGCAACCCGTGGGGCATGAGCGCCAAGGCGCGCATGGACTGGGCCAAGGACCTCCCCTTCGACGTCAAGGTCGTCGGCGAGGACGTCGAGAGCCTCGACGAGGTCGACTGGCTGTTCTGGGTCGGCTGCGCCGGCGCCTACGAGGACCGCGCGAAGAAGACCACCGCTGCGGTCGCCGAGCTGCTCTCCACAGCCGGCGTCGACTTCGCCGTCCTCGGCAACGGCGAGACCTGCACCGGCGACTCGGCCCGTCGCGCCGGCAACGAGTTCCTCTTCCAGCAGCTCGCCATGGAGAACGCCGCGACGCTCACCGAGGCCAAGGCGAAGAAGGTCGTCTCGACCTGCGCCCACTGCTTCAACACGTTGAAGAACGAGTACGAGCAGTTCGGCGTGAAGCTCGACGTCGTCCACCACACCCAGCTGCTGAACACGCTGGTGCGCGAGGGCAAGCTGACCCCGGTGGCCGCGGCCGACGGCCCGAAGCGGACCCTGACCTACCACGACCCCTGCTACGTGGGCCGTCACAACCAGGTCTACACGCCGCCACGCGAGCTGCTGTCCGTCATCCCCTCGACGGAGTTCAAGGAGATGGAGCGCAACAGCGAGCGGTCCTTCTGCTGCGGAGCCGGCGGCGCACGGATGTGGATGGAGGAGAACATCGGCTCGCGGATCAACGTGAACCGGACCACCGAGGCGGTCGGCACCGGCGCGGACCAGATCGCGGTCGGCTGCCCGTTCTGCCGCGTGATGCTCTCCGACGGCCTCACCGAGCTGCAGGACCGGGGCGAGGCCCGCGAGGAGGTCGAGGTCCTCGACGTCGCGCAGATGCTGCTCGCTGCGGTCCGGCGCGACGGCAAGCCCTTCTCCGGACCGCTGCCGGTCAAGGAGACGTGGCAACCGTTCCTGCTCTCGGACGGCACGGACGTCCACTTCGTCACCGACGGCTCGACGTACCGGTGCACCGTCGACGGCTGCGGCTTCGAGCGAACCGACGGGCGCGAGGCCGTGGCACACAACGGCGCCGCCCACCCCGAGACCCCGGCTCTCCCGACCGAGCCGGAGACCGAGCCCGCACCCGCGGTCTCGCCGACCACCCCGCCGAACGCGCCGCATCCGGCGGGCGTCATCGCGCTGTGGGACAACCAAGACGTCGAATCGATCCTGGAAGGTGACGAGGTGGACATCAGCGAGTTCAAGGCCAAGCTGAAGGCGGAGCTCAAGGCGGAGGTGCTGGCAGAGGTCAAGGCGGAGCTCGAGGGCGCGCTGAACTCCACCTCGGGCACGTCAGAGCCGATCAGCACCGACGAGCCCGAAGCGCAGCCGCCGAAGGCGGAGACCTCTCCGGCTGCCCAGACCGCACCGGCCGCGGCGGCCGCTCCCCCCGAGGAGAAGGCGCCCGAGCCCCAGCCCGAGCCCCAGCCCGATCCCGAGCCGGCCCCCCAGCCGACGGCCGAGGAGAAGAAGGACGACGAGCCCGCGAAGGCCGCACCGGAGTCGAAGCCCACGGCCGAGAAGGCCGACAAGCCTGACGACGAGGACGACGACGGCGCCCTGCTCATCGGCTCTCTCTGACGACCCGGCACGACCCAGCACACCCAGCACACCCAGCACGAACCCCGCGAGGCCCCGGCTCCGGCCGGGGCCTCGCGGTTTTTCGACGGTCCGAACCGCGTGTCGGAATTTGCGTGTCGGGCGTGTTTGTGATCCATGACACAGGGCATACATCCGTCAGGAGATGTCCGAAGCGGGACCAAAGGCTGGGGAGGGCCGAGGAACCGCTCGGCATCGAGACAACGAAGCAGGGTCAGTCTGGGAGGACGCCATGTGGGTTTCCGGGGTGGTACGTCGCAAGCGTCACGTCGCGCTCGCCGAGATGGTGGCGATTGCCGGCCGGACCGGCACCTACGAGCAGCCGTGGCGCCTCACGCCCCACATCTGGGACCACTTCGGCAGCGAGGCCGCGATCCTCGAGGAGCTGCAGCGCAACTGGCGCACGGCGCTGGCCGGTGAGATCTACGTGACGATCGAGGCGGGGCAGGGCGACCTGCAGGCCGACGTCATGAAGGCGTTCAGCGCGGTGGTGCGGCGCCAGACCCACGCCCGGCGGATCCTCGAGGCCCACGCGGAGCACCCCTCCATCGCCGCGGCGATGAAGAAGGAGAAGGCACTCATGGCGTCCTTCTCCGGGCTCCTCACCGACGCGGGGGCCGCTGCCTGATCCCGCCGCCTGATCCCGCTGCCTGATCCCGCTGCCTGGGCGTGGGGTGGTCGGCGGTGCCATCGGCCGAGTCTCGTCGGAGGGAGTGCCGGTGTCGACCAGAGGTGCTGGCAGGCTTGCCGGCATGACAGTCAGGCTCCGCCCACTCGCCCGCGAGGACCACCCGGACGTGCTGGCGCTCAACGAGCAGGAGGTGCACCTCCTCGCCCCGATGGACGAGGCCCGGTTGGACCAGCTGCGCGGCTGGGCCCACCGCTTCGACGTCATCGAGGTCGACGGCAGCTTCGGCGGCTTCGTGATCGTGATCGAGCCGCGCACGACGTACGACGGGGACCACTACGCGTTCTTCTCGCAGCGCTACGAGGAGTTCCTCTACCTCGACCGGGTGGTGCTCGCCTCGCACGTGCGCCGTCGCGGCGTCGGCCGGATCGTCTACGACGAGCTGGAGGAGGTGGCGCGCCGCTTCAGCCGCATGGCGTTGGAGGTCAACGTGGATCCGCCGAACCCGCCGTCGCTGGCCTTCCACCGCGGGCGCGGGTACGTCGAGGTCGGGCGCGGTGGTCCGGCCGACCATGTGGTCAGTCTCATGACCAAGGAGCTGGGCGCCGCCTCCACGGGCTGACGACCTGGGCGAGGATGCTGCCGTGAGCAGCCGCGCCCGAGCGTGTCGACGCATGGACATGGGCCGGAAGCAAGAGCAGCATCGTCCTGGGCGCGACGGACGTCGGCGAGGAGGCTGAGCATGAGCGACACCGAGGTGCGCAAGCTGTTCCTGCGAGCGATCGCCGGCGACGATCCAGCGGCGATGCGTGAGGGGATTGCGCTGCTGTTCGGGCTCAACGGCCACGGGCTCTCCCCTGAGGCAGAGTCTCGCCTGCGCCACCAGGACTACGTGATGGAGATGCCGCAGACCGGCGAGCGGATCCGGGGGCGCGATGCCATGCGCGCGATGCAGGAGGCGTTTCCGGTGCCTCCGTCGATCACGTTGCGCAGGGTCGTGGGGTCCGGACGGGTCTGGGTCGTCGAGGGATCGAACGACTACGCCGGGGATGTGTGGCACGTGGTCGCCGTGCTGGAGCTCGATGCGACCGGGTCGATCCTCCGCGACACCCGCTACTACACGCAGGCATCGGAGGCACCCGACTGGCGGGCCGCGTGGACGGAGGCGATCACCGAGCGATGACGACCTATTCCGGCACGGGCGAGTTCGAAGGCGCCACCTTCGTCAAGACGAGCTTCAGGGGCGCCACTCTTCGATTCTCCGACGTCAGCGGGGTGACGATGCGCGGCGTCGACGTGGACGGACTCGACATCGACAGCCACGACCTGTTCCTCGGCAGCCTCGTCGTCAACGGGGTCGACGTGGTGCCGCTCGTGGACGCCGAGCTCGACCGGCAGTTCCCGGGTCGCGAGCTGCAGAGGGCCCGGACGCCCGAGGACCTGCGTGAAGGCTGGGTCGCCGTGCGGTCCGCGTGGCAGACGACGGTGGCGGGCACGCCGCGGACACTGGTGGATACCCACGTCGAGGACGAGTGGTCGTTGGCCCAGACCCTGCGGCACCTGATCCTGGCGACCGACGCCTGGCTCCGCGGCGGGATCCTGCGGGTGCAGCAGCCCTTCCACGAGATCGGCCAGATCTTCTCCGGCGCCGGCGAGATGGGCTTCGACACGTCGATCTTCCGCGCGGACGCTCCGGTCTACGAGGAGGTCCTCGCGGTGCGGGCCGAGCGACAGCAGCTGGTGACGGACTTCCTGGACACTGCCACACCCGAGCTGCTCGCCGAGGAGCGCGAGAACCCGTGGGGTGGCGATGACTGGCGACCCAGCGTCGGTGACTGCGTTCGCGTCATCTTGGAGGAGGAATGGGCGCACCTGCGCTACATCCGACGCGACCTGGCTCGCAGATCCAGCGCCTCGCGAACGTCGCCTGAGAAAAGTTTCGGGGAGGATGTCGAGGACGAAGGCCGTCGTTCGACGTAGGGGTGAGTCGGTCACCGAGCAGCGGTGGCCCACACAGATCTGAGGAGCACAGCGATGCCACGGTTCATGGGTTTGGTGAAGATGGAAGAGGGCGGCAGCATGCCTCCGCAGGCACTGTTCGACGCGATGGACGTCTACATCGGGGAGCAGGCCGAGAAGGGTCACTTCCTCGACGGTGGCGGGCTCTTCGGCACCGAGGACGCGGTGAACTTCGTGGTCCGTCAGGGCGAGGCCACGCGGGTCGACGGCCCCTACGCCGAGGCCAAGGAGGTCGTCGGCGGCTGGTCGCTGCTGCAGTACGACAGCCTGGAGGAGGCCATCACCGCGCAGCAGGAGTTCGCCGAGCTGCACGTGAAGCACTGGCCCGGGTGCGCGATGGTCGCCACGCTGCGGCAGATCTCCGAAGCGCCGCCGGAGTCGTCCGGCGCCTGACGCCGGTCTCGGAAGCGGCCGTGCGGCCGGCCCTAGGCTGGCCGCATGGCCGAGACCCCGGAGACGACGACGGGCCAGGCCGAGGGCGTGACCACGGGCGAGGCGATCACGGCCACGTGGCGCGCAGAGTCCGCGCGGCTCGTGGGCGCCCTGACCCGGATGACCCGGGACCTCGACCTGGCCGAGGACCTCGCCCAGGACGCCCTGGTGGACGCGCTCGAGAGCTGGCCGACGTACGGCGTCCCCACCAACCCCGGGGCGTGGCTCATGACCGCTGCCCGGCGTCGCGGCGTCGACGCGTTCCGGCGCGCGGAGAACCTGCGTCGCAAGACCGCGGAGCTCGGGCACGACCTGAGGGAGGAGGGCGACGTGCCGGACCTCACCACCCAGGTGGACTTCATCGAGGACGACGTCCTCCGGCTGATGTTCCTGTCCTGCCACCCGCGGCTCACACCCGAGTCGCGGGCCGCCCTGACGCTGCGACTCGTTGCCGGCCTGTCGACCGCGGAGATCGCCCGCGGCTTCCTGTCCGCCGAGACCACGATGGGCCAGCGGATCTCACGGGCGAAGAGGATCCTCAGCGATGCCCGCGCCGACTTCGAGCTGCCCGTCGGCGCCGAGCGCACCGAGCGGCTCGACGACGTGATGGCGGTGGTCTACCTGATCTTCAACGAGGGCTACACCGCGACCTCCGGCGACGACTGGATGCGCCCGGAGCTGACGCACGAGGCGATCCGGTTGGCCCGGATGCTCGCCGACCTGGTGCCGGACGAGGTCGAGGTGCACGGACTGCAGGCGCTGCTGGAGCTGCAGGCCTCGCGCGCGGCCGCCCGCCTCGATGCGACGGGTGGGCCGGTGCTGCTCGACGACCAGGACCGCAGCCTGTGGGACGAGCTCCTCGTCCGCCGCGGGCTCACGGCCCTGGAGCGTGCGACACGGCTCGCCGCGCAGGGGAGACCGGTCGGCCGGTACTACCTGCAAGCAGCCATCGCCTCGCAGCACGCCCGCGCGTCGGCACCCGAGCAGACCGACTGGCCCGCCATCGCCCGGCTGTACGACGTGCTCGCCGAGGCCGCACCCGGACCGGTGGTGGAGGTCAACCGCGCGGTCGCGCACGGCCGGGCGTACGACGCCGATGCCGGCCTGGCGATCCTCGACCAGCTCCCCGAGCGTGCCTTCGCCGGCTCGCACCTCCTGCCCAGCGTGCGTGGCGACCTGCTCGCGCGAGCCGGTCGCCACGCCGACGCGTCGGCGTCGTTCCGCGAGGCGGCGTCGCTGACCGCCAACGAGAGCGAGCGGTCGTTGCTGCTCGGTCGCGCCGAGGCGTCCCGCACGGCCGTACGTGGCCTCTGACAAGGCTCAGCAGCAACCGGGCTCGGGTCCCACTGGCCCGAGAGGCGCCATTCGCCGACGCCGATCGTGGCGGACGGTGTCGCGGGACGCCGGGTGGGTTCGTCACCGACGATCTGGCTCACCCCCACGATCAGGCCGAACGCAGCGACGGACGCCCCGCACGGCACGTGTGCCGTGCGGGGCGTCCGTGGCCCCGCTCTGTGAACCGGTGCGGGTGGCCGGAGTCAGCTGCGGTGCAGCCGGGCGCCGAGGGCGTGGGCGGCGACGACGAGACCACCGGCGATCAGCACGATGTCCTTGAAGACGTACTGACCGATGAGGGTCGGTCCGTTCCCGCTCCACATCTGGTCGGTGAACAGCACCAGCGGCGAGATGATGCCGGCCATCGCCGTGGCGAGCACCACGAGCCCCACCCGCAGGAAGCGCCCGGTCAGCAGGCACAGCCCGATGACGGTCTCCATGAGCGCGGTCATCAGCAGGGCGGCGTCCCCGCTCACCACGCCGAGGGTCAGCTTGTCGACCGTCGCGATGGCCAGGCCCTCGGCCGGGCTGGCGCCGGCCACGAACTTGAACGACGCAAAGGTCAGGAACACGACGCCGAGGCTGACCCGCAGCGCGGTGATGCTGTGCGCAGCCAGGAGGCCGGCGAGCCGGTCGAGCCCTACCTCGGCGACCGCCCGCAGCTCCGCGGAGCGGGTCGGCGCCGCGGGCGTCGCGGTCACAGCAGAGGTCGTCGGGGTGACGCGGGGGCGGTCGATGACGGTGGACATGGTGGTTCCTCTCGAAGGGCGTTCAGGTGATGCCCGTCGATGAGTGACCACGGACGTCCCCCGATACCGATCGCAGCCCACGGACCGCCAGCGGACTAGGCAACCAGGACCTGTGGCCCGTCCCGATCCGACAGCAAACGGACGTCGGCGGGCCCCCGCGAGAAGTGGGGACTACTTCTTCTGGCGCCGGCTACCGGCGTGCCAGTCCTCCTCGACGGTGTCGTCGGCGCCGTCCCACCCGAGGGCGGGCAGCTGGGGCGTCTCGCGCA
>CAWBNX010000007.1:0-211840 GCA_963790225.1 uncultured Actinomycetota bacterium
GAGCTCGGCGAAACCGCCGAAACGAGCGAGCCCGACGACGTGGTCCCACAGCTCGACGGCCTGCTCCGGCGAAGGGCGACGGCTGATGACCGGGCCGAAGAAAGCCGTGCCGCCGTCCTCGGCGTCGGGCTCGAAGTGGATGATCGGGGTGCCGACGTCCTTGCCGGTCAGGCCGATCGCCCGATCGGTCGAGTCCTGGATCTCGGCGTCCCAGTCCTCGTCGTCGACCGCGCTCGCCAGCGACTCCGGCAGCTCAGCCTGACGCAGGACGGGACGGACCCAGTCGCCGAGCCAGGTCCACTGCTGTGGCGGGCCCAGTCGACCTGTTCTCGTCGTACCAGATGTTGGAGCCGAGGGCCTCGTACAGCCGGTCGACCCCGGCGGCTCCCGTGCTCGGCACGGGTGGCCGTCGGCGACGCGCAGCAGGTGCAGGCCCACCGTGTGCTGCGTCTGGTACTCCGGCGGGAAATGGGTGTCGTAGTCGACGCTCGCGTTGAGCTGGCGCAGCGAGATCGGACGCCACTCGACGTCGTAGTCCTTCTGGTCGCGCACGCTGCGCACCCAGGTGCTCGTCATCCAGGCGAAGGGACAGACCGGGTCGAAGTAGAAGTGGATGTCAGCCATACCTCAGTGTGTCCCGATCCGGAACACTTCAACCCTCAACCTCGACGGTCGCTCCGTCCGGCGCCTCGGCGTGGCCGTGGCCTGACCGCCCGGTCAGAAACGCAGCGCCGTCGCCGGCTCCTCCAGGATCGCCGCGACGTCGGCGAGGAACTGCGAGCCCTTGGCGCCGTCGATGAAGCGGTGGTCGAAGGACAGGGCCAGCGTGGTGACGTCGCGGGCCTTGATCTTCCCCTTGTGCACCCACGGCTGGCGTCGCACGGCGCCGAAGCACAGGATCGCGGACTCGCCGGGGTTGATGATCGGCGTCCCGGCGTCGACCCCGAACACGCCCACGTTGGTGATCGTGAACGTGCCGCCGGCCATGTCCGCCGGCTGTGTCCGCCCGTCGCGGGCCGTGGCGGTCAACGCGCTGAGCTCGCGGCCGAGGGAGGCGAGCTCGAGGCCGTCGGCGCCCTTGACGTTCGGGACCACGAGGCCGCGCGGGGTGGCGGCGGCGATGCCGAGGTTGACCGACCCCTTGAACACGACCTCCTGCGCGGCGTCGTCCCAGTGGGCGTTGATCTCCGGCGTGCGCCGCATCGCCAGGCAGACCGCGCGAGCCAGCACCAGCAGCGGCGACACCTTGACGTCGGCGAAGGAGCGGTCCTCCCGCAGTCGCGGGAGCAGCTTCATGGTGCGGGTGACGTCGACGGTGATCCACTCCGTGACGTGCGGGACCGTGAAGGCCGAGTCGACCATCGCCTGACCCATCATCTTCCGCACGCCCTTGATCGGCTCGCGCCGGTCCTCGAGGGTCGGCCGGGTCGAGTCGGGCCGGGCCGAGGCGGTCGGCTCGGCGAGCTGCACCCCTCCGGACGCGGCCGCTTCGAGGTCGGCCATCGTGACGATGCCACCGCGCCCCGTCGGCGTGAGGCTCGCGAGGTCGACACCGAGCTCGCGGGCGCGCTTGCGCACCGGGGGCTTGGCGAGGACGCCGCCCACCGACCAGGCACCCGTGGGCCGGACCTCCCCCGAGCGCTCGGTCTCGCGAGCCGCGGTGGCCGGGACGGGGTCCTCGTCACCCTCGACGACCTCGGAGGTGTCGGCGCGGCCGAGCGTGAACGAGCCCTGCACCTGAAGCTGGGTGGCGGAGCCCGCGCTGGTGCGGGCCGTCGCCGGTCCGCGCCGCGCGCGACGCCGCGCGGCGCCGGACTTGGGCCCGTAGCCGACCAGGGTGGCGTTCTCCACCCCCGCGGACGGGTTCGACAGGTCCATCTCGGGCTCGGCGCCGGCATCGGCGCCGTCACCGGCACCGGCCGGGGGCGTCTCGTCCTGGCCGTCGGAGATCGCGATGATCGGCGTGCCCACCGCCACGGTCTCGCCCTCGGGCACCAGGAGGGCGGTCACCTCACCGGCGTACGGCGAGGGCAGCTCGACCAGCGACTTGGCGGTCTCGATCTCGACGACCACGTCGTTGACCTTGATGACGTCGCCGACCTTGACCTGCCAGCTCACGATCTCGGCCTCGGTCAGGCCCTCGCCCGGGTCGGGCAGCTTGTACTCGAAGACAGCCATGCTCACCACCCCAGCGATCGGTCGACGGCGTCCAGGACCCGGTCGAGGTCGGGCAACCACTCCTCCTCGACCCGCGCGGGCGGGTAGGGGGTGTCGAAGCCGCCGACGCGCAGGACTGGCGCCTCCAGCGAGTAGAAGCACTCCTCGGTGATGCGTGCAGCGAGCTCCGAGCCCATGCCGAGGTTGACGTGGGCCTCGTGGGCGACGACGGCCCGACCGGTACGACGCACTGACTCCAGGACCGGCGCCATGTCGAGAGGCGAGAGGGTGCGCAGGTCGATGACCTCGACGCTCTTGCCCTCCGTCGCCGCTGCTTCGGCCGAGGCGAGGCAGACCTTCACCATCGGGCCGTAGGACAGCAGGGTGACGTCGGTGCCCTCGCGCACGATCCGCGAGGTGAACAGCGGCGCAGGCGTGGCGGTCTCGTCGATCTCGGCCTTGTCGGCGTGGTACTGCCGCTTGGGCTCGAGGAAGACGACCGGGTCGTCGTGGGCGATGGCCTGCTGGATCATCCAGTAGCCGTCGACCGGGTTGGAGCAGGCAACGACCTTGAGACCCGGGGTGTGCGCGAACTGAGCCTCCGGCGACTCGCTGTGGTGCTCGACCGCGCCGATGCCCCCGCCGAAGGGGATGCGGATGACCATGGGCATCCGCACCCGGCCCTGGCTGCGGAAGTGCAGCTTGGCGACCTGGCTGACGATCTGGTCGTAGGCGGGGTAGACGAACCCGTCGAACTGGATCTCGCAGACCGGACGGTAGCCGCGCATCGCGAGGCCGACCGCGGTGCCGAGGATGCCCGACTCCGCGAGCGGGGAGTCGATCACCCGGTCCTCGCCGAAGTCCTTCTGCAGACCGTCGGTGATGCGGAAGACGCCGCCGAGCTTGCCGACGTCCTCTCCCATCACGAGGACCTTCGGGTCGTCCTCCATCGCACGTCGCAGCCCGGCGTTGAGGCCTTTGGCCAGGGTCATCCTCGTCATGCGTGGGCCTCCTCGAAGGTGTCGAGGTAGGCCGCGTACCCGGCCTTCTGCGCCGCGAGCTCCTCGGTCTGCTCGCTGAACACGTGGTCGAAGACGTCGAGGATGTGCGGGTCGGCCATCGCCCGGCACCCCTCCCGGAGGTGCTCCCCCAGCTTCTCGGCCTCCGCGTCGACGTCGTCGAGGAAGGACTGGTCGGCGAGGCCGTTTCTTGTCAGATAGACCTTGACTCGCTGGATCGGGTCCTTGAGCTTCCAGCTCTCCAGGTCGGCCGACAGCCGGTATCGCGTCGGGTCGTCGGTCGTGGTGTGCGCGCCCATGCGGTAGGTGTAGGCCTCCACGAACGTCGGCCCCTGCCCCTCTCGGGCGCGCTGCAGGGCGGCCTGCGTGACGGCGTACGTCGCGAGCACGTCGTTGCCGTCGACCCGAACGCCGGGGAAGCCGAAGCCCAGGGCCCGTTGGTAGAGCGGGATCCGGGACTGGCGCTCGATCGGCTCCGAGATCGCCCACTGGTTGTTCTGGCAGAAGAACACGACCGGGGCGTTGTAGGAGGCCGCGAAGATGAATGCCTCGTTGACGTCACCCTGGCTGCTGGCTCCGTCGCCGAAGTAGGCGACCACGGCGGTGTCGCGGTCGGGGTCACCGGTGCCGACGTGGCCGTCGCGCTGGACGCCCATCGCGTAGCCGGTGGCGTGCAGCGTCTGGGCGCCGATCACGATCGTGTAGAGACCGAAGTTGTTGTCGTTGGGGTTCCAGGAGCCCTGGTCGACCCCGCGGAACAGCCCGAGCAGGGCCAGCGGGTCGACGCCACGGCAGTGTGCGACGCCGTGCTCGCGGTAGGTCGGGAAGACGAAGTCCTGGGTGCGCAGCGCCCGGCCGGAGCCGATCTGTGCCGCCTCCTGACCCAGCAGCTGGGCCCAGATGCCGAGCTCGCCGTGGCGCTGGAGAGCGGTGGCCTCCACGTCGATGCGGCGCGTCAGCACCATGTCGCGATAGAAGCCGCGCACCTTCTCGGCCTGCTCGGAATCGCTGAGCCCGTCGCCGAAGGAGAAGTCGGGGTGCTCCACCCGCTCGCCCTCGGGGGTCAGCAGCTGGATGAGATCGGCGCCGCCGTCCACGTGGGCGGGTCCGAAGACCGCGCCGGGATTGGGGCCGAAGTCGCTGGTCCTGGGGTCTGCGTTCATGGGGTGTGCAGCACTCCTCTGTCAGATCGGCGCGGGGTCACCGCGTCCGGCGGGCTGGAGTCCGCACCCGTGGCACGGGGATGGTGCGCCGTGAGTGCAGTGTGACCGGCGACACACGCCGGTCGCCACCACCGTACCGGCCCGCGGACCCCCTCGCGACCGGACCCCGAACCTCGCCGGAATCGGTCCGCCCCGGCTGTGACCGGAGCGGACCGGCGTCTAGCGTCACGGTGGTGACCCCGCTCCCTCAGCCCCCCGTTCCCGCCGTCCGCGTCGAGCGCGACGGACCGGTCACCACCATCTCGCTGCACCGGCCCGAGCGGCGCAACGCCGTCGACGGCCCGACCGCGGCCGCGCTGGCCGACGCCTTCCGCGGGTTCGAGTCCGACGACGAGGCCTGCGTCGCGGTGCTCCACGGTGACGGGGGCACCTTCTGCTCCGGAGCCGACCTGACGGCCCTCGCCACCGAGCGGGGCAACGAGGTCCGTCCCGTCGACGGCCGAGCGGACGGGCCGATGGGTCCCACCCGAATGCGGCTGACGAAGCCCGTCATCGCTGCGATCGAGGGCTACGCCGTGGCCGGCGGGCTGGAGCTCGCGCTGTGGGCGGACCTGCGCGTGGTCGCGGCGGACGCGACGCTGGGCGTGTTCTGCCGCCGCTGGGGAGTGCCGCTGGTCGACGGCGGGACGGTCCGGCTGCCCCGCGTCGTCGGGGAGGGCGTCGCCGCAGACCTGGTCCTGACCGGCCGCCCGGTCGGCGCCGCCGAGGCGTTGCGGATCGGGCTGGCGACGCGCATCGTGCCCTCCGGCACCACCCGGGCGGCGGCCGAGCAGCTGGCCGCTGAGCTCGCGGCGTTCCCGCAGACGACGATGCGTCACGACCTGGCCTCGACGAAGGAGCAGCACGGCCTCGACGAGACCGCGGCCCTGGCCAACGAGCTGCGCCACGGCACGGTCTCCCTGGCCGCGGACGCCTTCGCCGGCGCCCGTCGCTTCAGCGGAGGGGAGGGCCGGCACGGCTCGTTCGGCTGACCCCGTCGCTGGGCGGGAGCGGCCGGCCCTGTCAGACCTTCGGTTCGAAGGCGTCGGCCACGCCGAGGAGGACGTCGTTGCCGGACGGCTCGGCGATCGTGACCCGCACGCCGTCGGTGCCGTAGGGGCGCACCATGATCCCGGCCGCGTCGGCTGCCGCCGCGAACTCGGCGGTCCGCTCACCGACACCGAGCCACACGAAGTTGCCGTCGGCCTGCGGCACCGTCCAGCCCTGGGCCCGCAGCGCCGCGACCACGCGCTCGCGCTCGCTCACGATCACCTCCACCCGCTCGGCCAGCTCGGTCTCGCATCCCAGCGCCGCCACCGCTGCGGCCTGCGCCACCGAGGACACCCCGAACGGCAGGGCGCACTTGCGGACCGCGGCGGCCACCTCGTCCGAGGCGACCAGGTAGCCGATCCGCAGCCCGGCCAGGCCGTAGGCCTTGGCCAGCGTCCGCATGATCACCACGTTGCCGCGCCCGCGACCGAGGGCCATCGGGTCGGCCGGGTCCTCGGAGCGGACGAACTCCCGGTAGGCCTCGTCCACCACGACGATGACGTCGGGCGGGACCGTCTCCAGGAACGCCGCCAGCTCGGTGTGCGTCACCGCCGGTCCGGTCGGGTTGTTGGGCGTGCACACCAGGACGACGCGAGTCCGCTCGGTGATCGCCGCGGCCATCGCCGGCAGGTCGTGGCGGCCGTCCGCGGTCACCGACACCCGCACGGCCGAGGCACCGCAGACCGCCGTGGCGATCGGGTAGGCCTCGAACGAGCGCCAGGCGAAGACGACCTCGTCGCCGGGCTCACAGAACGCCTGCACCAGGTGATAGAGCAGCGCCACCGACCCGGTCCCCACCGCCAGGTGGGAGACCGGGACGCCGAGCTTGGCGCTGAGCGCGTCGTAGAGCGCGGTGCTGCCCATGTCGGGGTAGCGGTTCATCACGGCCGCAGCGCTCTCGGCGGCGGCGAGCACAGCCGCCGGCGGCGCGTAGGGGTTCTCGTTCGACGACAGCTTGTAGGTCGGCACCCCCTCACGCGGGGTGGGCGGACGGCCGGCGACGTACGCCGGGACGCCGGCGAGCGCGGCGCGAGGCACGGGCCGATCCGGCCGATCGGGCCGGTCCGGCCGGTCGGCGCGAGAAGCAGGTCGGGGGGTCGGAGCACCGGTCACTCGTCCCAGGCTACGGCGTCTCCTCCACAACGACGCCGGAGCGGGTGCTCCCACCCCCCGACCCTGCGGTCGGGGGCGGATGACCCGTGCCCCCACGGGTCATCCGACCTCTGTGCCCCGGTCCCCCCAACACATGTCAGGTCCGGGGCACACCACCTACTATAAGTTCTCAAACCCGACATTCCGATCGGATGCTCGGCTCGAACCGCTAGTCCATCCGGGTCATGCGAAGCCCGTGAAAGGATGAGTGCGTGACCTTCCTGATCCGCGTCGTGGTCAACGCGCTCGCCCTCGGCGCGGCCGCCTGGCTGCTCGACGGCATCCGCGTCGGGGGCGACACGCAGAAGCAGCTGCTGACACTGCTCGCCGTCGGCGCCGTCTTCGGCGTCGTCAACGCCGTCGTCACGCCGGTGGTCAAGCTGCTGTCGCTGCCCTTCATCATCGTGACCCTCGGGCTGTTCCTGCTGGTGGTCAACGGGCTCATGCTGCTGCTCACCAGCGGCATCTCCGACGCCCTCGGGCTCAGCTTCACCGTGGACGGCTTCGGGACCGCCGTGCTGGGGAGCATCATCATCTCGATCGTCTCGGCCGTGCTCGGCGCCCTCACCAGCGACGACTGACCCGGCGACCGGGTCCCCGTGCAAGGCGCACATCAGCGCGGCCCTGGTCACCTCCCTGTGCGCCCCCCTGGACCCGACGGCGCCGCCTTCAGCCTGACCTCAGGTCGGAGTGGCACCCTGGTGGGCGTGACCGAGCCGCCGCAGCACCGCGTCCTCGTCGTCGACGACGACCGGGCCGTCCGTGACTCCCTGCGCCGCTCCCTCGAGTTCAACGGCTACGTGGTGGCCCTGGCCACCGACGGCGCCGACGCCCTGGCCCGCATCGCCCAGCAGCCGCCCGACGCCGTGGTCATGGACGTGATGATGCCGCGGCTCAACGGCATCGAGACCACCCGGGCGCTCCGCGAGGCCGGCAACGACCTGCCCATCCTGGTCCTCACCGCCCGCGACTCCGTGGGCGACCGGGTCGAGGGCCTCGACGCCGGGGCCGACGACTACCTCGCCAAGCCGTTCGCCCTCGAGGAGCTGCTGGCCCGCCTGCGGGCGCTGCTGCGGCGCACCCACCAGCCGGAGCCCGACGACCTCGAGGCCGAGCAGCTGAGCTTCTCCGACCTCACGCTCAACCCCGCCACCCGGGAGGTGCGCCGCGGGGACCGCCTGCTGGAGCTGACCCGCACCGAGTTCGCGCTGCTCGAGATGTTCGTACGCCGACCGCGGCGCGTGCTCGACCGGTCCTTCATCCTCGAGGAGGTCTGGGGCTACGACTTCCCCACGACGGCGAACTCGCTCGAGGTCTACGTCGGCTACCTGCGGCGCAAGACCGAGGCGGAGGGTGAGCCCCGCCTGCTCCACACCGTGCGGGGCGTGGGTTACGTGCTGCGGGAGGGCTGATGCGGTTCCGTGGGACCCTCGCCGCCCGGGTGTCTCTGCTGGCAGCCGTCGCGGTCGGTCTCTCGGTGGCGCTGGTCGCCTCCATCGCCTACGTCAGCGTCCAGCACCAGCTGATGGCGTCCTTCGACGACTCGCTGCAGGATCGCGCCGAGGGTCTCGCGGAGCTCGACCCGCAGCTCATCGTCGGTCAACAGCTGCCGGAATGGCTGCTCGGCGCAGCCGACGTGCGGATCAGCCTGCTTCTCGCCGACGGCAGGTCGCTGAGGCCCCCCGATCTCGACGCACTTCCGGACCCGGTCGGGGGAATCGAACCGACCGACAGGGAGATCGCCGTCGCCCGCGGGACCGAGCCGCCGTCCATCCGCACCGTCCGCACGGCGAACGGCGCCTACCGGGTCTGCGTGGTGCCCGGCAAGGAGGGCGGCACGGCCGTGGTCCTGGCCCAGTCCCTGCGTCCGACGCAGGACACGCTCGGCAAGCTCGGCGTGCTGCTCTTCCTCGGCGGAGTCGTCGGCGTGATCGCCGCCGCCCTGGCCGGGTGGGCCGTGGCCCGCAACGGCCTGCGCCCGGTCCGGTCGCTCAGCGACGCCGCCGAGGAGATCGCTCGCACCGAGGAGCTGGCCCCGATCCGGGTCGAGGGCAACGACGAGATCGCCCGGCTGGCCACGTCCTTCAACGCCATGCTCACGGCGTTGGCCGCCTCGCGCGACCGCCAGCGCCAGCTCGTGGGCGACGCCGGCCACGAGCTGCGCACCCCCCTGACCTCGCTGCGCACGAATCTCGACCTGCTGGCCCAGGCTGACCGGCGCGGGGGCCTGTCGTCCGAGCAGCGCACCGAGCTCATGGGCGACGTGCTGTTCCAGATCGACGAGCTCACCACCCTCATCGGCGACCTGACCGAGCTCGCCCGCGACGAACCCATCCCGGCTCAGCTCGAGCCCGTCGACCTCGCCGACGTCGTGGCGCGCGCGGTCGACCGGGTGCGTCGGCGCGCCCTCGACGTCACCTTCGACGTCGCCCTCACGCCGTCGTGGGTCACCGGCGAGCCGGCCTCGCTCGAGCGGGCGATCATCAACCTGCTCGACAACGCCGTGAAGTGGAGCCCGCCCGACGGCACCGTCAGGGTCACCCTGCGCAGCGGCACGCTCTACGTCGCCGACCAGGGGCCGGGCATCGACGAGGACGACCTGCCCCACGTCTTCGAGCGGTTCTACCGCTCCACCGAGTCGCGCACCATGCCCGGATCGGGGCTCGGCCTGTCGATCGTTCGTCGCATCGCCGAGCGGCACGGAGGTCTGGTGCAGGCCGCCCACGCACCGGAGGGCGGCGCCGCCTTCTGGTTCCGGCTCCCGCTCGGACCGCCCCCCGGCTCCACCGACGCGGAAGTGACAGAGGGGTCCCAGCGCCCTCTCAGGACGGACTCAGCATCGATGGACACCCTGAAGACATGAGCGACAACACCCACCGGTTCCCTGCGAGCGACGACACCACCCCGCTGCCCCCCTACGACGGCGGCGGTCGCTCGGACACGGAGGTCCTGCCGCCGTACGACGCCTCGCCCGACCCGGCTCGCACCGCGACCGTCCCGCCGGCGGGCCGTGACACCGACGGCACCCCCACGCCCGGGCGGCCCCGACCGGCACAGGCGGCCCGACCGGCCCGTCGCACCGCCGGAGTCCTGGTGGGCGCGCTCGTCCTCGGGGTCGGCGGCGGGGTGCTCGGCGCCGCCGGCTACGACGCGATCAGCGAGGATCCGACCGTCACCTCCACCCCGGAGCCCGCCGCGACCGCGGCCTCCTCGCGCAGCCCGCTCCCGACGTCCGAGGGGGCCGACGGTTCCGCGGGCGACAGCACCGGCTCCGAGGCGCCCGCCGACTCGGTGGAGGGCGTGGCTCAGACCGTGCTGCCGTCGGTGGTCAAGATCAACGTCGCCGGTGCCGCCGGATCCGGTTCCGGATCCGGCGTGGTCCTCAGCGAGGACGGCGAGATCCTCACCAACAACCACGTGGTGGAGGTCGCTGCCGACGGCGGCGAGCTCTCGGTCAGCTTCGACGACGGCACCACCACCGACGCCACCATCGTGGGCACCGATCCCGTGACGGACCTCGCCGTGATCCAGGCCGAGGACGTCAGCGACCTGACGCCCGCCGCCATCGGCGACTCCGACGCCCTCGGCGTCGGCGAGGGGGTCGTCGCCATCGGCTCCCCCTTCGGTCTCCAGGCCACGGTCACCAGCGGCATCGTCAGTGCGCTCAACCGCCCGGTCACCATCAGCGAGGCGAGCTCGTCCACCACGGCGACGGACACCGTCTACCCCGCCATCCAGACCGACGCGGCCATCAACCCCGGCAACTCCGGCGGCCCTCTCGTGGACATGGCCGGCGAGGTCGTCGGCATCAACTCCTCGATCCGCTCCAACAGCACCTCGCCGGGCGGGGAGGGCGGCTCGATCGGTCTCGGATTCGCCATCCCCATCACGCAGGCGCTCCCCATCGTCGAGCAGCTGCGCAACGGCGAGACGGCCACCCACGCTCGGCTGGGCGTCACCGTCTCCAACACCTCCGACGACACGGGGCTGGCCGACGGCGCCCGGATCGAGGAGGTCGAGGAAGGCTCGGGCGGCGCCGAGGCCGGGCTCGAGCCGGGTGACCTCGTCACCCGGGTCGACGACAAGGCGATCACGAGCACCAGCTCACTGGTGGCCACGATCCGGGGCTACCGACCCGGCGACACCGTGACCCTGGTCGTCGAGCGCGCCGCCGACACCCGCACCCTCACGGCCACGCTCGACAGCGACGCGGACGCCTCCACTCCCTGACGTCGTCCTCCCCGGCCACGCGTCAGGGGACGAGGCAGGCCTGCACCCGCGCCGCCTTCCACCGGGTCTCCTCCCACTCCTCGGCCAGGTCCGAGCGCACGGTCACCCCGCCGCCGGTCCCGAGCTCGTAGCGCCAGGTCGCGGCGGCGGTGCTGTCCTCGTCCGCGCTGCGCGCGTCCCGGGTCGCGACCAGGCTGCGGATGACCACGCTCAGGTCGGCGCGACCGTCGCCGGAGATCCAGCCGAAGGCGCCGGCGTACACCCCGCGCGGGGTCGCCTCGACCGCGTCGATGATCGCCATCGTGCGCCGCTTGGGGGCCCCGGTCATCGACCCGGCGGGGAACAGCGCACGCAGCGCCGCGACCGTCCCGACGTCGTCGCGCAGCCGCCCGCGCACGGTCGAGACCAGCTGGTGCACCGAGGCGTAGGACTCCACCGCCATCAGCGACGGCACCTCCACCGTGGCGACCTCGCACACCTGGGCCAGGTCGTTGCGCATCAGGTCGGTGATCATCAGGTTCTCGGCGCGCAGCTTGGGGTCGAGGCGCAGGTGCGCCGCCAGCGCCGCGTCCTCCTCCGCCGTCCGGCCCCGCGGAGTGGTGCCCTTGATGGGACGGGCCTCGATCACGCGATGGCGGTCGACGGTGGCGTAGCGCTCGGGACTCGAGCCGAGCAGGTGCACCCCGTGGTGCTGGAGGTAGCCGGAGTAGGGCGCCGGGTTGTCGGCACGCAGCCGCAGGTACGCCGTCACGGGGTCGACGGGCGAACGGGTGGCGTCGCGGTAGGTCAGGTTCACCTCGTAGGAGTTGCCGGCGTGGAGCTCGTCCTGCACCCGCGCGAAAGCCTCGGCGTACTCCGCCGGAACGCCCTGCCCCCGACGCAGGTCATGCGGGGTGGTCGCCCCGGCGACCGCTCCGGGTGGCCCGGGTGGCCCGGGGGGTGCGGGGGGTGCGGGGGGAGGCTGGGGCGAGCGGGTGCGCATCCAGATCGCGTCCGGCACGCCGTGCGCTGCGTCACCGGCTCGGCCGGGCAGGTCGGTGCGGCAGGCGTAGCCCAGGTAGCCCACCCAGCTGACGTCGGGGTCGCCTCCGTCCCGGTCGAGCTCCTCCTCCAGCACGGCGAAGACGTCGTCGCCGACCACCGTCGCCTCGCCGTGCTGGTGCCGCAGCACCTGCGACCGGCCGGCGTCGAAGCTCAGCGAGACGTCCTCGGGGGCGAGCACTCCGAGCGTGGGAGCCACCGCCGCGCCCGTCTGCCGCCGGGCGCCGCCACCGTCCAGCCAGAACATGCGCGGTGACCTGGCTGCGGCCGCGGCGAACGCCACCTCCTCGGCGTCGTACGCACCATCCCCAGGGCTCATCGGACCGCCTCTGCCGTTCCCGAGACACGAGGCGGACCGAGCGCCAGGAAGTTGGCCACCAGACGGTCACCGTGCTCGCTCAGCACCGACTCCGGGTGGAACTGCACACCCACGAGCGGTCGCGAGCGGTGGGCGACGGCCATGACGACCCCGTCCGCGCTGCGCGCGGTCACCTGCAGGACCTCGGGCACCTCGACGGCCGCGAGCGAGTGGTAGCGGACCACGGGCAGGGGCGAGGGCACGCCGGCGAACAGCCCGGTCCCGACGTGGGTCACCGCGGCCACGTCACCGTGCGCCGGGCGGATCCGGGCCACCACCCCGCCGTACGTCGTGACGAGTCCCTGCATGCCCAGGCACACGCCCAGCACCGGACGGTCCCCGGCCCGGAGCACGTCCCGCCCGACCGAGAAGTCGGCCGCGTCATCGGGGTGCCCGGGCCCCGGCGAGAGCACGACATGGCTGAAGCGCCCCAGGTCGGCCAGGCCCACCCGGTCGTGCTCGACGACCACCGGCAGCTCGCCGGTCACCGCCGCGACGAGGTGCACCAGGTTCCAGGTGTAGGAGTCGTAGTGGTCCACCACGACGACGTCCGCCCGGCCGTTCCGCTGTTCCTCGCCCGCGCGGCGTGTCACGGTCGGCCTAGGTCAGCAGGTCGAGGACGAGGTCGCGCAGCAGCGCGAAGCCGTTCTGGGTCAGCACCGACTCGGCGTGGAACTGCACCCCGCGGAAGTGCGGACCGCGCACCATGTGGACGTCGCCCGTGACCGGGTCGGTCGCCACCGTCACCCCGTCGGGCAGCGGAGCGTCCGGGCGCGCCACGAAGGTGTTGTAGAAGCCGACGGTCTCCTCACCACCGGCCGGCGACGAGCCCCGCGCGGCCGTCAGGTCGACGCGCGCCTGCGTGCCCTGGAACACGATGTCCTTGTAGGCCAGCGCGATCCCCAGGCGGTCGCACAGCACCTGGTGGCCCAGGCAGACCGAGAGGAACGGCTGCCCCGAGCCGAGCAGCTCCTCGGTGGCGGCGCGGAAGGCCGCGATCTTCGGGTGGTCGCCCTGGCGGGGATCGCCCGGGCCGGGTCCCACGATCACCAGGTCGGCGCCCTCGAGCGCGCCCGGACGGTAGTCGCGGTGCGAGACGACCCGGGAGCTCATGCCCAGCACCGTGAGCACGTGGCGCAGCATGTTCACGAAGTCGTCCTCGCCCTCGAGGATGACCGCGGTGCGGCCCTTCAGCGCCGGCGAGGGCACGGCGTCGCCCTGGTCGGTCAGCCAGAAGGTGCTGAGCCGCTGGTTGCGCGAGGCGAGGGCGATGAGCACGTCCTCGTCGGCGGCCAGGGTCTCGATGCCGGTCGTGAGCGCGGGCGGGGCCTCCCGCAGCCCGAAGGCGGTGAGGATCCCGCCGGCCTTGGCCCACGTCTCGGCGACCTCCGAGGCCGGGTCGGAGTCACGCACCAGGGTCGCGCCCGCCGTGACCTTCAACGCCCCCTCCGGGGAGACGTCGGCGGTCCGGATGACGATCGGACTGTCGGCCGTCGGCGCACCGTCGGTGTCGCGGCCCAGCAGGGCCAGGGCCGCGCCGTAGTAGCCGCGCCCCTCGGTCTCGTAGGTCTTGATGAGACGGCAGGCGTTCTCCACCGGCGCCCCGGTGACGGTGGCGGCGTACATCGTGTCGCGCAGCACCTCGCGCACGTCGCGCGTGGTGCGCCCGGCGAGGAGGTACTCGGTGTGCACCAGGTGGGTCATCGGCTTGAGGAAGGGCCCGAGCACCTGGCCACCCTCGGTGCACAGGTCGCACATCATCTTCAGCTCCTCGTCGACGACCATGAAGAGCTCGTAGATCTCCTTCTCGTCGGCCAGGAACTCCAGCAGCCGGGCCTTGCGCTCCTCCTCGGCCAGCCCAGCGAGCCGGAACGTGCCGCTGATCGGGTTCATCCGGACGTCGCCGCCGTGGACCGAGACGTGGCGCTCGGGGCTGGCGCCGACGAGGTAGCGCTCACCGGTGAAGAACAGGTAGGTCCAGTAGGCGCCGCGCTCGTGGTCGAGCAGGTGGCGCAGCACGGCCATCGCCGGGCCGGGCCCCCAGGCGTCGAGCTGCGCGCGGTAGTGCCGCCCCACGACGAGGTTGGCGCCCTCGCCGTTGCCGATCTCCTCGTCGATGATCCGCCGGACGACGTCGGCGTACTCCTCGTCGGTGGTCTCGAAGCCGCCGCGGTCGAGGAACGAGACCCCGCCCGCCGGACCGGCCTCGGGCAGGGCGGCGAGCACGTCCGCGAGCGGAAGCCGCACCTCGAGGTCGACGTCGACCACGGTCAGCGGGGCTCCGTCGTCGTGGGCCTCGAAGCCGCGCTCGGCGACCTGCCGGAACGGGACGGCCAGCAGCCGGTCGACCTGCCGGCCCGCCTCGGGCAGCCCCTCCTCCAGAGGTACGTCGAGCAGGGACTCGACCTGCGAGGGCGTGCCGCCCACGAGCAGGATCTCGTCGGCGCCCTTGAGACGGATCATCGCCCAGGCCGGCCGGGCCACGAGCTCGACGAGGATCTCGGGCACGTCGGTCGTCATGGCCGAACGCTACCAACGGCGAGGGCGACGCCGACCGTTCGTCCACCGCCGGACCGACCGTCCGCGGCAGCCGGGCCATGCCCCTCCTCGGGGCTGGATCGGGACCAAAGGCCCGACGCGCGGGCCGAAGGGTCCCTGCTAAAAGCGGACATTCTGCCCTGCCGGCGACGGCTCGGCGTCGGCCATGATGGACCCATCGAGCCACCGGGGACGGCGCGACAGGGGGACGGCACCACAGGGGCGCACCCGGGGAACGCGCTTCGACCGGCACCAGCCGGAGCAGCACAGGCACCAGCGGAGGGGGCGACGGCGACGTCGCCAGCTGGGGCCGGGGGCATCAAAGGGGCGAGAGGGCCGGCGTCGTGGTGAGCCGGCCCCTCGTTCCTGTCCGCTTCCTGCTCAGGGCGTGAGCGTCACCAGACGCTGCGTCGCCCGGGTGAGCACCACGTAGAGCGTGGCGGCGCCGGTCGGCGACTCGCCCTCGATCTCGTCGGGCGCGACGACCACGATGGCGTCGAACTCCAGACCCTTGGTGTCGAGCCCGGTCAGAGCGACCAGTCGAGCGTCCTCACCGCGCGTCGCAGCGACCAGGTCCTCCGCGTCGGTGAGCCAGCGCCGCACCTCTCCCACCCGGTCCAGGGCAGCGACCACCCCGACGGTGCCCTCGACCTGGTCGAGCAGCTCGCGCACCGCGTCGTGCACCGCACCCCGCAGGTCCGCGCCCGCCAGGATCCGCCCCTCGGGAGGGACCCCCGTGCGGCGGACCGCGGTCGGGAGGTCGGCGGCGAGCCCGACGCGCTCGGCATACGCCGCGGCGTGCTCGTAGATCTCGGCGCTGTTGCGGTAGTTGGTGGCGAGGTGGAAGGAGTGGCGCGGTCGCGCCGAGCGCACCGACCAGCGCTGCCGGCCACGGAGGGGCTCGCCGAAGAGCGCCACCTCGCGGGCGGCGTGGGCCTCGCCGGCATCGGGCCACGACGACTGCGCGAGGTCGCCCACCACCGTCCAGGTGGCGGTCTCGCCGCGACGCCCCAGCATCCGCCACTGCATCGGCGACAGGTCCTGGGCCTCGTCGACGAGGACGTGGGCGTAGCTGTCGTCCTCGGTGCGGCGCGTGGTGCGGGGGCCGGCGTACTCCTGCTCGCCACTGCCCTCGCGGCGGCGTTCGCCGAGGCTGCCCAGCTCGGGCAGGTTGGCGTCGACCAGGTGGGCCAGCGGGTCGTCGACGTCCGCGACCTCCTCCGGCGGGTCCCCGATGAGGTAGCGCAGCTCGTCGACGAGGGCGACGTCCTCGATCGAGAGGTCGACCCCCCAGGCTCCGGACAGCACCTCGAGGTCGCCAGGCTCCAGGACACCCTCACCGACGCGGCGCGCGAAGCCGTCCT
Source organism: uncultured Actinomycetota bacterium (assembly GCA_963790225.1). Taxonomy (GTDB): domain Bacteria; phylum Actinomycetota; class Actinomycetes; order Propionibacteriales; family Nocardioidaceae; genus Marmoricola_A. The sequence goes on from CAWBNX010000007.1 coordinate 16,112, forward strand.
CCCGCAGCCACCCGAGCACCTCCGGCGCCTCGAGCGGCGGCCACCAGGAGCGGACGAAGTCGAGGAAGCTGTCGTCGGCGAGGATCTCCTCGACGAAGGACTCGCGACCCCGCTCCAGCGCGCGCTCGCCGCGGACCTGCCGCCACAGCGCCTCGACGAGCGCAGCGGGCACGCGTCGGGTCTGCGCGTTGCGCAGACCCTGACCCAGCAGCCCGCGGCGGATGCGGGCCAGGTCGCGGCTCGTGAGCACCAAGGTGTCGTCGCGGTAGAAGTGGCGGAAGTCCTCGGGAGCGTCGGGCACGGCCTGCCGGGCCGTGCGCCGCAGCAGCTCGACCATGCGTGCCGCACCCTTGACCGCCGCCACCGCCGGGACGTCGTGGCGGTCGGCTCCGAGGCCGTCGACGACCTCGCCGAGCGCACGGAGCGCGACCGCGGTCTCGCCCAGGGAGGGCAGCACGCGCTCGATGTAGCGCATGAAGACGCCGGAGGGTCCGACCACGAGCACGCCGCCCCGCTCGTAGCGGGCGCGGTCGGTGTAGAGCAGGAAGGCGGCGCGGTGGAGCGCGACGACGGTCTTGCCGGTGCCGGGGCCGCCGCTGATCTCGACCACACCCTTGGCCGGAGCCCGGATCGCCTTGTCCTGCTCGGCCTGGATGGTGGCCACGATGGAGTGCATCGACCGGTCGCGCGCCCGCGCCAGCTGGGCCATGAGGGCACCCTCGCCCACCACCGGCAGGTCGGCGCCCGCCTCGGCGTCGAGCAGGTCGTCCTCCACCCCGGTGACCGTCCGGCCCGCGCAGCGCAGGACACGACGGCGCACGATGCCCTGGGGCTCCGACGCCGTGGCCTGGTAGAACACCGCGGCCGCGGGGGCGCGCCAGTCGATGAGCAGGGTGTCGCGGTTGTCGTCGCGCAGCCCGATGCGACCGATGTAGCGCGGGGCCTCGGCGGGGTCCTTCAGGTCGAGGCGGCCGAAGACCAGGCCCTCGTGGGCGGCGTCGAGGTTCGCGATGCGCCGCGCCGCCTGGAAGACCATCGCGTCGCGCTCGACGAGCCCGCCCTCGTGTCCGAGCCGGGCGCGCCCGTGGCCCTCACGGGCCAGTGCCTGGGCGTTGCGCGTGGACGTCGCCAGCTGGCGGTAGACGACGTCGACGAACGCCTGCTCGTGCGCGGTCTCACGCGCCGCGAGATCGGCGCTGGGCTCACCACTCACCGGGGTGGACTCCTCAGAGGACGGAAGACGGGAGAGGACCGACGACCGGGACCCCGCCGGCGAGGCCCCCGTCAGAACCGACCACTCTACCGAAGCGTCCCGCGCGACCGCGCCGGACGTCGCTCGCGTCCACGTCACGGTCACGGCACGATCAGGTCAGGACGTATGACGGGTCTATCCAGGAGGAAGGTCCCTTGCTACGGTCCCGGGATGTGACCAGGAACACCACTGGCCACGCCGCCCCCATCCGGTCACGAGCCGGACACCGCCACGGAGGAACCATGCACAGACGACGAGCCGTACCGCTCGGGGTCGCAGCAGCGCTGACCCTCGGCCTGCCCCTCGGCCTGACCTCGACCCAGATCGCGGCGGACGCCGCACCGGCGCCGACCAGCGCGGCCTTCCGCGAGGCCGTCACGGTCGGTGGCGTGCTGCAGCACGAGCGCGTCCTGCAGCGCATCGCCAACCGCAACGACGGCTCGCGCGCCTCCGGCACCCCGGGCTACGACGCGTCCGCGGCCTATGTCGTCAAGCGGCTCGAGGCCGCCGGTTACAACGTCCGTCTGCAGCAGTTCACGTTCCCCAAGTTCACCGAGAACGCCCCGGCGGGGCTGACACAGGACTCCCCGGTCCCCACCGACTACGAGACCGAGTCGTTCGAGTACTCCGGGAGCGGCACGGTGACCGGCCAGCTGTTCTCCGCCGACGGCAACACGGTGCCCCCGACCGCGGAGCCCGGGGAGACGGACTCCGGCTGCAGCGTCGGAGACTTCGACCCGGCCCCGGCCGACGAGGACGCCGTGGCGTTGGTCCAGCGTGGCACCTGCACCTTCGCGGAGAAGGCGCAGAACGCCCAGGACGCCGGCTACGACGCCGTCGTCATCTTCAACGAGGGCCAGGAGGGTCGCACCGACCTGCCCGCCGGCACCCTCGGTGAGCCCGACGACATCCCCGTCGTCGGCCTCTCCTACGAGGACGGCGCGGCGCTCCACGAGCAGGTGGAGAGCGGCACCGAGACGATCATGACCGTCACCACCGACACCTCGTTCGACCCGGCGGCGCAGACCAGCAACGTCATCGCCAACACCCGTGGCGGCGACAGGACCAAGACCGTCGTCGTCGGGGCCCACCTCGACTCGGTGGACGGCGGGGCCGGCATCAACGACAACGGCTCCGGCACCGCGACGATCCTCGAGATCGCCGAGGAGATGGCCGAGGCCGGCGTCAAGCCGCGCCAGAAGGTGCGCTTCGCGTTCTGGGGCGCCGAGGAGTCCGGTCTGCTCGGCTCCGAGCACTACGTCGACAGCCTGAGCGACGAGGCCCTGTCGAAGATCGTGGCCAACCTGAACTTCGACATGGTCGGCTCGCCGAACTACGTCCGGTTCGTCTACGACGGTGACGGTTCCGACACCGACCCCGCCGGCCCGCCCGGGTCCGCGCAGATCGAGCGGCTGTTCGTGAACTACTTCGACAGCCAGGGCCTCGCGTCCGCGCCCACGCAGTTCAGCGGTCGCTCCGACTACGGCCCGTTCATCGCGGTCGGCATCCCCGCCGGCGGCCTGTTCACCGGAGCCGAGGGCGTCAAGACCGCCGAGGAGGCCGCGATCTTCGGCGGCACCGCCGGCGAGGCCTACGACCCGTGCTACCACCAGGCCTGCGACGACATGACCAACCTCAGCACGAAGGCGCTGTCGGAGATGGGCGACGCGGCGGCTCACGCCGTCCTGCGTCTGGCCACCACCAGGACAGGGTTCTTCGAGGACGGCAGCTTCCGCAAGCCGGCCCGTGAGCGCTCGGCGAGGAACTTCGACCACGCCGGCAACCACGCCGTGCGCTGAGTCAGCCGCACCCCACCCCGCAGCACCAGCAGCACCGGCAGCACCAGCAGGGGCCGTTCCCTCACCCGAGGGAGCGGCCCCTGGCTGCGTGGTCAGGGGCGGCTCAGCGGCGCGGACGCAGGCGGCGCGGGAGCCCGAACTCGGTGTGCACCCCGGGGCTGAACGCCGTCTGGTCGGGCGCGCGCTCGGCGAGGTCGGCGAAGCCGACCGAGGCGAGCAACCCGTCCTCGAGGTCGACCACCGTCGCGTCGTGCAGGGGCCACGGACCGTGCTCGTTGGGCACGTAGAGCGGCAGCCCGAGCACGGAGGTGTGCAGACCCCACCGGGCGCTGACGAAGTGGTCCAGGTCGTCCGGCTCCCGCTCCTCCCCGACGCGGACGGTGACCCGGCTCGTGTGCGGCGGCCAGGGTCGCCGCAGCCGGGCGGTGTAGGTGTGGTCGGTGCCGGGACCGGCCGGGCTGGTGCTGTGCCGCATCCGCGCCCACCGGTACGGCGTCCCGAACGCCGCCCGGGCGCCGGCGGTCACCGCGACGCGCTCACAGTCGAGGCTCAGGAACACCACGCCCCGCACGCCGTACCGGTCGACGCTGTAGAGCCGCACGTTGGTCTCCAGGAACGTCCCCAGCCACGGCACCCCCGGCAGCCGGAAGGGGGCGGCGTGGCGCATCCGGAACGGCACCAGCCCCACGTACGTCGACCCCGTCGCGTCGTGCACGTCGGGCCGCACGCCGCGAGGCATCAGGTGAGCGACCCGACCCGGGTCGACGGCCCAGTGCAGGAACGTGAGGTCGAGCCAGTCCTGGTTCATCAGGACCGCGCCGGTCAACGACGGGGCGGTGGCCGACACCGGCTCCGGCTCGGACCAGGAGGAAGGGGTGGATCGGGATCCCGGCGGCATGCTCCGAGCGTGACATACCGTGACCACATGGCTTCCCGCACGAGCTCCGCCACCGGTTCACCGCCCGCCTTCGACCCCCTCGACCCGGGCAACGTCGACTCCCTCCTCAGCGACGAGGAGCGGGCGATCCGCGAGACCGTCCGCAAGGTCACCGCCGACCGGGTGGCGCCCCACGTCGCCGACTGGTTCGAGCGCGGGGAGGTCGACGACATCCGGGGCCTCGTCAAGGAGTTCGGCTCGGTCGGGCTGCTGGGCATGCACCTCGAGGGCTACGGCTGCGCGGGCATGTCCGCGACGTCGTACGGGCTGGCCTGCCTGGAGCTCGAGGCGGTCGACTCGGGCATCCGCTCCCTGGTGTCGGTGCAGGGGTCGCTGGCGATGTACGCCCTCTGGGCCTTCGGCTCCGAGGAGCACAAGCAGGAGTGGCTCCCGGGAATGGCGGCCGGGGAGAAGATCGGCTGCTTCGGGCTGACCGAGCCCGACGCCGGCTCCGACCCCGGCTCGATGCGCACCCGGGCCCGGCGCGACGGCGCGGGCGACGGCGCCGACTGGGTCCTCGACGGCCGCAAGATGTGGATCACCAACGGTTCGATCGCCGACGTCGCGGTCGTCTGGGCGCAGACCGACAACGGTGTTCGCGGCTTCGTGGTGCCCACCGACACCCCTGGCTTCTCGGCGCCGCTGATCAAGCACAAGATGTCACTGCGCGCGTCGATCACCAGTGAGCTCGTCCTCGACGGCGTGCGGCTGCCCGCCTCGGCGATGCTGCCCGAGGTGCGCGGCCTCAAGGGACCGCTCTCGTGCCTGAACGAGGCCCGCTTCGGGATCGTCTGGGGCGCGATGGGCGCGGCGCGGTCGTCGTACGAGGCGGCCCTGGACTACTCACGCACACGCGTCCAGTTCGACCGCCCGATCGGCGGCTTCCAGCTGACGCAGGCCAAGCTGGCCGACATGGCGCTCGAGCTCACCAAGGGGATGCTGCTGGCCCTGCACCTGGGCCGGCTCAAGGATGCCGGACAGCTGCGCCCCGAGCAGGTGAGCATCGGCAAGCTCAACAACGTGCGCGAGGCCCTGGAGATCTGTCGCAGCGCGCGCACGGTGCTGGGGGCCAACGGCATCTCGCTGGAGTACCCGGTGATCCGGCACATGAACAACCTCGAGTCGGTGCTGACCTACGAGGGCACCGTCGAGATGCACACGCTCGTGCTCGGTGAGGCTCTGACCGGCGAGTCGGCCTTCCGCTGAGCCTGCCGAGCGCTCCGTCCGCACCGCGCAGCCTGGGCAACTCCAGGCACAAGTAGGCGTTTGGGGGCCCGAGGGCGCACACTGGAGGTCTCATGACCTCACGTCCCGCCGGTTCCCGGCGCCACCTCGCGTCCAGTCCCTTCCAGCCGAAGCCGGCCCAGGAGGTGGAGATCTTCGAGGTCGACGACCGCGTGTCCCACGACTCCTTCGGCCTCGGCCGCGTCTCCGGCGTCGAGGCTGCGGCCGTCACCGTCGACTTCGGCTCCCACTCGGTGCGCGTGGTCAGCCCCTACAACAAGATGACCAAGCTCTGATCCGAGCGGTCTCCCCGCACCTCTCCTCTCGCTGCTCGAGCTGCTGGCGCTGCTAGCGCTTCTTCTTGCGCGGAGCAGGTCGTACGACGAGCACGGGGCAGGGCGCGTAGTGCTGCACCCGCTGTGCCGTCGACCCCATGAGCACGGTGTCGCTCAGACCCCGCCCGCCGGCGGCGACGACGACCAGCCCGGCGTCGAGCTGACGTGCGGTCTTGATGATCTCGTTGGCCGGCGACCCGCTCCGGATCCGCTTGTGGACCTTCGGGCCCCAGCCGTCGAACTCCTTGGCGATGGTGGCCATCGCGCTCTCGGCGGCAGCGCGGAACGACGACGTGTCGGTGTCGGCGGCTCCCTTCGTGCCGGTCGTGAGGTCGTCGGCGAAGGCCACGGCGGCGAGCGGGCGGACGACGGCCACGATGGAGATGGCGCTGATCTTCTCCGGGGCGGCGAAGGACTTGAGCCGCTTGGCCGCGTCCAGCGACTGCTTCGAGCCGTCCGTGGCGACGATCACGTGCATGTCAGGCGTCCTTTCCGAGGGTGGACTCGCCGCGACCGGTGCCGGACGGGCGGTTCTGCGAGCCGCGGACGTACTCGATGAGGAAGAGCACGAACCCGAGCCCGATGAGGCCGGCGCACCAGATCAGTGACGCCGGGTCGTCGATGACGACGTACCCGAGCAGCAGCACGTTGCCCACCAGCCCGACGCCCAGCAGCACCGTGTTGGCCCGGAAGGTGTCCGCGGTCTCGTCCTGCCCCCTCAGCTTGAGCGCTGCCACGATGACCATCGCGTAGATGAACAGCAGCAGGACCACGGTGACGGTCGCCAGACGGGTCACGATGTCGATGCCGAACCCGGCCTCGTTGAGCAGCGTGCCGATGACCAGCAGGCCGCAGACCACGGCGGCGGAGAAGACCAGCCCCACGACGGGGCTGCGCCGGACGGGATGGATCTTGGCGAAGGCGTCGGGCACGACGTCCTCGCGGGCCATGCCGTAGAGGATGCGCGCCTGGGTGACGACCGCGACCAGGGTGGTGTTGGTGATGGCTGTCATCGCGATGACGGCGAAGATGATGCTCATGACACCGACCGAGATCGGCAGGACACCGGCCTCGACGACCTCGAGCAGGGCGGCGTCGGACTTCGCGAGCTGGCCGGTGGGAACCACCAGTGCGGCCGTCATGGCCACCAGCACGTAGATGACGCCGGCGGCCACCATGCCGCCGACGAGGGCTCGCGGAAACGTCTTGGCCGGGTTGACCGTCTCCTCGGCGACGTTGGCGGCGTTCTCGAAGCCGGTCATGGCGAAGAAGGCCAGCGCGACGCCGGCGATGATGGCGTAGACGGGCCCCTTGGCACCGGCGTCGAAGTCGGTGAGGGTGCCGAAGTCGGCGTTGCCCTCGGCGACGTAGATGACGCCGATGATCATGATGATGACGAGCCCGGCGATCTCGACGAAGGTCATGACCATGTTGGCCACCACCGACTCGGTGATGCCGATGTAGTTGACGACGGCCAGCAGCAGGATGAAGACCAGCGTCACCAGCAGGGTGGGCGGCAGCTCCCACACCTCGGCGAAGTACTGCGCGAAGCCGGTCGCCAGGGCACCGGCGGCGGCGAAGCTGGAGGCCAGGAAGGTCACCGTGACCAGGAAGGTCAGCATCCGGTTCTGGAAGGCCTTGTTGACGTAGAGCGCGGCGCCAGCGGCCTGGGGATACTTCGTGACGAGCTCGGCGTAGGCCATGCCGGTCACCGTCGCCACCGTGACGCCGACCGCGAAGGCGATCCAGAACGCACCTCCGACGGCACCGGCGACGGACCCGATGAGGACGTAGATGCCGGAGCCGAGGACGTCGCCGAGGACGTAGAAGAAGAGCAGACGCCCGGTGATGGACCGCTTCAGTCCGCTCTCGTCATCCGGTTCGAGGCCGCTGTTCCGTGTAGCCGTCTGGTCAGACACCGAGGTCCGCCTTCCCGAGGAGATGGGGTTGCCCCGGTGTACCCGGCTCGTCGCTCAGTGAAACCTCAGTTTTCGGCGCCGCCCCGGGCGTCCTCGGCGGCCTCAGCGTCCTCTCGACAAGAAGGCCAGCATCGCCTCGCGAGCGGCGTCGGACCCGAAGAGCCGTGCGGACAGCGCCGCCCGCTCCTCACCACGCGACTCGATCCCGGCGAGCAGGTCGGCGTTGAGCAGCTTCTTTCCTTCGGCCAGCCCCTGCGGGTGACCTCTGAGCAGGTCGCCGACGACGTGGTCGAGCTCGGCGTCCAGCTCGGCCTCCGGCACGGCGAGCGTGACCAGGCCCGTGTCCGCGGCCGCGGCCCCGTCGAACGTCTCGCCCGTCAGCAGCGCGCGCGACGCCGAGCGCGACGTCATCCGGGGCAGCACGGTCAGGGAGATGACCGAGGCTGCCAGCCCGATGCGCACCTCGGTGAGCGCGAAGGTGGCCGAGTCGGCCGACACCGCGACGTCACAGGCCGCCACGATGCCGATGCCACCGGCGCGGACCGCCCCGTGGATCCGCGCCACGAACGGCTTGGGCGAGGCCACGATCCGTCGCTGCAGCTCGACGATGGCGCGGGCACCGTCCTCCATGCCCTCGCCGGTGGCCTCCGACAGATCGGCCCCGGAGCAGAACACGCTCCCCGCCGCCCGCACCACCACGACGCGTACGTCGTCGTCGGCCTCGGCCTGGTCGATCCCGTCGAACACCCCGGCCACGAGGGCCCTGCTCAGGGCGTTGCGCTTGGCCTGGTGGTCGAGGGTGATCGTCGCGACGCCGGCCGCGACGTCGTAGCGCACGGGGCTGGTCTCGGTGCTCATCGTTCCTCCGAGGTTCTGAGGCGGGTCAGTAGGACTTGGGGAGGCCCAGGCTGTGCATGGCCACGTAGTTCAGGATCATCTCCCGCGACACGGGTGCGATGCGGCCGAGCCGGGCCGCGAGCAGCATCTGCCCGAGGCCGTACTCCTGCGCGAGGCCGTTGCCGCCGTGGGTGTGGACGGCGACGTCGGTGGCGTTGCAGGCCACCTCGCCGGCGGCGTACTTCGCCATGTTGGCGTACTCGCCCGCACCCACGTCGTCGCCGGCGTCGTAGAGCGCCGCCGCCTTCTGCATGAGCAGCCGGGCCTGCTCCAGCTCGATCTTGGTCTTGGCCAGCGGGTGCGCGATGCCCTGGTGGGTGCCGATGGGCTGGTCCTTCCACACCGAGCGGGTCTTGGCGTACTCCACCGCTCGGTCGAGGGCGTAGCGCGCCGTGCCCAGCGACATCGCCGCGCCCATGATCCGCTCGGGGTTGAGCCCGGCGAAGAGCTGCAGCAGCCCGGCGTCGGCGTGGTCGGGATCGCCCACCAGGGAGTCGGCCGGCACCCGGACGTCGTCGAGGTGGAGCGTGAACTGGTTCTCCGGCGCCGTGAACGTCATCGGGATGACCCGGGCCTCGAACCCCTTCGCGTCCGTCGGCACCACGATGAGCGCCGGCTTGAGGTTGCCGGTCCGGGCGTCGGCCATCCGGCTGACCACGAGCACGTGGTCGGCCTCGTCGACGCCGGAGATGTAGGTCTTGGCGCCGTTGAGGACGTAGTCGTCGCCGTCCTTGGTCGCGGTGGTGGTGATCTTGTGCGAGTTGGAGCCCGCGTCGGGCTCGGTGATCGCGAAGGCCATGGTGATCGAGCCGTCGGCGATGCCGGGCACCCACCGCTGCTTCTGCTCCTCGGTGCCGTAGCGGGCGATGATCGTGCCGCAGATCGCCGGCGAGACGACCATCAGCAGCAGGGGAGCTCCGGCCGTCGCGGCCTCCTCGAGGACCGCCGCGAGGTCGCCGATCCCACCACCGCCGCCGCCGTACTCCTCGGGCAAGGAGACGCCGAGGTAGCCGTGCTTGCCCATGTCGTTCCACAGCTCGGTCGTCTTCTCACCGGCGGCCGCCTGCCGCTCGATGTACTCCCGGCCGTACGACGCCGCCAGCTTGCGCACCGCCTCGCGCAGCGCGACGCGCTCCTCGGGCTCGCTGAACATGGTCTGGGTCTCGACACTCATGCGGTCTCTCCGGTCTGCTCGGGGTCCTGGGTCTCGTGCTCGTCCTGGGGCGCGCCCACCACGGCCAGCACGGCTCCGGCGGTCACCTGGTCGCCCACGGCGACGGTGAGGTCGGTGACCACGCCGTCGGTGGGCGCGTTGATGGTGTGCTGCATCTTCATCGCCTCCATGACCAGCACCGGCTGGCCCGTGGTCACGGTGGCGCCCGCCTCGACGCGGACGGCGATGACCGTGCCGGGCATGGGCGCCAGCAGCGACCCCTCGGCGACCTGGTCGGCCGGGTCGACGAAGCGCGGGACGCGGGTGAGCGCGACGTGGCCGGCGGCGTGGTCGACGTCGACGCGGTCTCCTGCGATCGCGACGTCGAAGGTGCGGGTCAGGCCGTCCTGGTCGACGCCGATGCGCCACCCGTCCGTGGTGGTCTCGACCGAGGTCGCCCGGGCCGCGCCCACCCCCGCGTGGTCGGCGTGCGCGGCGGCGAGCCGGTAGCCGTCACGGTCGCCGTACCAACCGACCTCGACCTCGGTGCCGCGGACGTCGAAGCGGTTGACCTGCGGCGCGGAGGTGACGTTGCGCCATCCGACCGGGATGCCGTGCTGGACCCGACGCAGGTCCACCGCCTGCTCGGTGCAGGCGACCGCGGCGGCGAAGAGGGCGAGCGCCTGCTCGGTGGCGGATCCCGCAGGGCCGGTCGTCGGCTCGAGCGCCGCCAGGGGTGCGTCGGCGAGGTAGTCGGTGCCCAGCTCCTCGGTCACGAAGGCCCGGTCACCGAGGATCTCGACCAGCAGGTCACGGTTGGTGACCAGTCCGTGGATCCGCGCGCGGCGCAGCACGCCGGCGAGCCGGCGCAGCGCGGTCGGCCGGTCCGGCGCCCACACGATCACCTTGGCCAGCATGGCGTCGTAGTGCGTGCCGACCTCGTCACCGGTGCGGAAGCCCGAGTCGAGCCGGACGCCGTACGTCGTGAGCGGGCTCAGCTCGACGTCCACGTCGGGGACGTCGAAGCGGGTCAGCCGCCCCGACTGCGGCTGGTAGTCGGCCGCCGGGTCCTCGGCGTAGAGCCGGACCTCGACCGCGTGCCCCTTCGGTGGTCGAGCAGCAGGGTCACCCGGTGGTCGAGCAGCAGGGTCACCCGGTGGTCGAGCAGCGAGCGCAGCGAGCGTGTCGAGACCCGGTGAGATGCCCGGCGAACCCACCCCCTCCGCCGCCTGGATCTGCAGCTCCACCAGGTCGAGCCCGGTGACGCACTCGGTGACCGGGTGCTCGACCTGCAGCCGGGTGTTCATCTCGAGGAAGAAGAACCCCTCGCGGGCGGGGTCGTAGAGGAACTCGACGGTCCCGGCGCCGCGGTAGTCGATGGCCGCCGCCGCCGCTCGGGCGGCGTCGTGCATCGCGGTGCGCACCGCGTCCGACAGACCCGGGGCGGGTGCCTCCTCGACGACCTTCTGGTGACGTCGCTGGACCGAGCAGTCGCGATCGCCCAGGACGTGCACGGAGCCGGCGGCGTCGCCGAAGACCTGCACCTCGACGTGGCGCCCCTGCTCGACGTAGGTCTCCACGAAGACGGTTCCGTCGCCGAAGGCCGAGGCGGCCTCGGTCTCCGCGCCGGCCACGGCGTCGGTGATCGCGTCGAGCGTCCGCACGACCCGCATCCCCCGGCCACCGCCACCGGCGCTGGCCTTCACCAGCACCGGCAGGTCTGCCTCGGTCACCTCGGAGGGCTCGAGGTTGCCCAGCACCGGCACGCCGGCCTTCTCCATCAGCCCCTTGGCCGTGACCTTGGAACCCATCGCCTCGATGGACTCCGGCGCCGGCCCGATCCAGGTCAGCCCGGCGTCGACGACCGCGCGGGCGAAGTCCGCGTTCTCGCTGAGGAACCCGTAGCCCGGGTGCACCGCGTCCGCCCCCGTGCGCCGCGCCGCCTCGAGGATCAGGTCCGCGCGCAGGTAGGTGTCAGCCGGTGCGTCCCCCGGCAGGCGCACGGCCACGTCCGCCTCCCCCACGAACGCCAGCCCGGCATCGGCGTCCGAGTGCACCGCCACCGTTCGGATCCCCAGACGCCGGCAGGTCGCGAAGACCCGTCGCGCGATCTCCCCCCGGTTGGCCACCAGGACTCTCGTGATTGTCGCCATGACTCACATCCTGAAGACACCGAAGCGGTCGGTGCCCTCGATCGGTCGGTTCTCGATGACGGACAGGCAGATCGCCAGGATGGTGCGGGTGTCGCGAGGGTCGATGACCCCGTCGTCGTACACCATCCCGGACAGGAAGAACGGCAGGCTCTGCTCCTCCACCGACTGCTCGATGAAGGCCCGCAGCCCGGCGTCACCCTCGTCGTCGTACTCCTTGCCCTTGGCCTCGGCCGCCGCCCGGGCGACGATCGAGAGCACGCCGGCGAGCTGGGCCGGACCCATGACGGCCGACTTGGCGCTGGGCCAGGTGAAGAGGAAGCGTGGGTCGAAGGCGCGCCCGTTCATGCCGTAGTTGCCGGCGCCGTAGGAGGCGCCCATCACGATCGACAGGTGCGGCACGGTCGAGTTGCTGACCGCGTTGATCATCTGTGCGCCGTGCTTGATGATGCCGCCCTGCTCGTACTCCTTGCCGACCATGTAGCCGGTGGTGTTGTGCAGGAACAGCAGCGGTACGTCGACCTGGTTGGCCAGCTGGATGAACTGCGTCGCCTTCTGGGCCTCCTCGGAGAACAGGATGCCCTGGGCGTTGGCGAGGATGCCGATCTGCCGGCCGTGCAGGCGTGCCCACCCGGTGACGAGCGAGGGGCCGTAGAGCGGCTTGAACTCGTCGAAGACCTGCCCGTTGTCCGGGCCGACGCCGTCGCAGAGCCGGGCGATCACCTCGCGGGGGTCGAACGGCTCCTTGAGGTCGGTCGGGATGAGGTCGAGCAGCTCCTCCGGGTCGGCGTCCGGCTCGCGCCATCCGGTGGTCGAGCTCCCGGTGGTCGAGCTCCCGGTGGTCGAGCCTGTCGAGACCTTGCGGTGGTGGAGGCGCGCGATGATGCGGCGCCCGATCCGGATCGCGTCCTGCTCGTCGACGGCGAGGTAGTCGGCCAGACCCGACACCTTGGCGTGCATCTCGGCACCGCCCAGCGACTCGTCGTCGGACTCCTCCCCGGTGGCCATCTTCACCAGCGGCGGGCCGCCGAGGAAGACCTTGGCACCCTCCTTGACCATGACGACGTAGTCGCTCATGCCCGGCACGTACGCGCCGCCGGCGGTGGAGTTGCCGAACACCAGCGCCACCGTCGGGCGCTTGTCGGCCGAGGCCCGGGTGATGTCGCGGAACAGCTTGCCTCCCGGGATGAAGATCTCCTTCTGCGTCGGCAGGTCGGCCCCGCCGGACTCGACGAGGTTCACCGTGGGCAGCCGGTTCTCGTGCGCGATCTGCGCGGCCCGGAACGCCTTCTTCAGCGTCCAGGGGTTGCTGGCGCCGCCCTTCACGGTCGGGTCGTTGGCCACGATCATGCACTCGACGCCCTCGACGACCCCGATGCCGCAGACCATGCTCGCGCCGACGGTGAAGTCCGAGCCCCAGCCCGCCAGAGGCATCAGCTCCAGGAAGGCGGAGCCCTCGTCGACGAGCAGCTCGATGCGCTCGCGCGCGAGCAGCTTGCCGCGCTTGCGGTGACGCTCGTTGTAGCGCTCGCCGCCGCCGTCGACGGCCTTGGCGTGCTCGGCATCCAGCGCAGCGAGCTTGCCGAGCATCGCCTCGCGCCGGCTCACCTCGGTCGGCTCGGTCAGCTCGGTCAGCTCGGTCATGACGCGAGCCCCAACAGCTTCGCGGCCAGGTCGTCCAGCACTTCGTTCGCTCCTCCTCCGATGCCGAGGATGCGCACGTCGCGGTAGTGACGCTCGACCTCGGTCCCGTGCATGTAGCCGGCGCCGCCGAAGATCTGGACGGCCTCGTCCGTGCAGTACGTCGCGGCCGCGACGCCCAGCCGCTTGGCGTGCAACGCCTCGACGAGCGGCTGCTCCCCGGCGTCGTAGCGCCGCGCCACCTCACGGGTGTAGACCCGCGCCGAGTCGATCCGGCGGTGCATCTCCACCAGCTTGTGGCGCACCACCTGGTTGTCGACCAGGCGCTGCCCGAACGCCTCCCGCTCCCGGGCGTACGCGGTCGCCAGCTCCAGGCAGCGCGCCGCCGTCGCGTAGCCCTGCACCGCCAGCGCGATCCGCTCGGTCACGAACGCCAGCGCGATCTGGACGAACCCCGACTCGGCGTCACCGACGAGGTTCCGCACCGGCACGCGCGCGTCGACGTACGACAGCTCCGCGGTGTCCGACGACCGCCACCCCATCTTGTCGAGCTGACGAGAAACCTCGAAGCCGGGAGTCCCCCGCTCGACGACCAGCAGGCTGATGCCGCGATGACCCGGCCCCCCGGTCCGGACCGCCGTCGTCACGAAGTCGGCCCGCACCCCCGACGTGATGTAGGTCTTGGCCCCGTTCACCACGAACGAGTCGCTGTCTCGCTCGGCCCGTGTCGTCAGGTTCGCCACGTCCGAGCCGCCACCCGGCTCGGTGATCGCCAACGCCCCGATCGCCTCCCCAGCCAACGTCGGCCGGACGAACCGGTCGATGAGGTCCGCGCTGCCACTCGCCACGATGTGAGGCAGCGCGATCCCGTGCGTCAGCAACGAGGCCATCAGCCCCCCGGACGCCCCGGCCTGCATCATCGCCTCGGTCAGGCACACCGAGTCCAGCAGCCCACCACCGGACCCGCCGACCTCCTCGGGGAACCCGACGCCCAGGAAGCCCTGCTTCGCTGCGGCCACGTGCAGCTCCCGGGGCAGCTCGCCGGCGTCCTCCCAGCTCTGCAGGTGCGGCATCACCTCGCGCTCCACGAACGTCCGGGCGCTCGCGCGCAGCGCCTCCTGCTCGTCGGACCAGTAGCTCACGCTCACACCAGCTCCTCGGGTACGTCGACGTGCCTCGACCGGGCCCACTCGCCCAGCCCCTTCGCCTGCGGGTCGAACCGGCTGCTCGCCGCCACGCCCTCGCCCAGCAACCCCCGGACCAGGACGTTCACCCCACCCAGGTTGGGCAGCGCGAACACCTCGACCTCCAGCCCCTCGGCCTCGGGCAGCAGACCCCGGACCCAGTCCGGAGTCACCGTCGCCAGCAACCACTCGGTCCGCGGGCCGGCCAACGGGTGCTCCTGGCTGACCCACAGCCCCAGGTTCGCGTCCCCGCCCTTGTCCCCCGACCGCGCGTGAACGAGCTCGCCCAGAGGGACCGACGGTCGGGTGCGGGTCGCCGAGCCCGCGGAGACCCGCTGCCCGGCGCCGACGAGGCCGACGGGGTGGGTGGGGCCGCGCGCGTCGCCTCCGGGACCGTGGATGGGCCAGGCCCCCCCGGAGCGACGGAGGAGCGGAAGGGGTGGTTGGGCCCGGAGGCTGCCCGCGCGCGCGCCCGCGGGCACCGGACCCGACGTCCGCGGCGGCGACGGACCGACGCGATGATCTCGACCGAGCCGTCGTGGTGGTGGACGGTGTGGGAGACGGCGGTGTGGGGGACGTAGCCGGGCCGGTAGACGCCGTAGGGGGTGGCCGATGCCGGCGGTGTGGTGAGGGTGAAGCCGGGATAGGACGCCAGGGCCAGCTCGACGAGGGGGGCGGTGAAGCGCTTGCCGGCCGTCGAGGCGTCGGGGTCGCGGACGATGACCCGGAGACGGGCGCTGGCGGCCTCCTCGGTGGAGGCGTCGGGGTGGTCGGTGCGGGCGAGGGCCCAGTCCACGCCGGCGAACCGGGTGCCGGCGGCGGACCAGGCGGCCTCGACCTGGCGTCGGACCCAGGTGGCCTTGGCGTCGATGTCGAGGCCGGTGAGGACCAGCTCCAGCTGGTTGCGGAAGCCGCCGAGGTGGTTGAGGCAGACCTTGAGGGTCGTCGGGCGGGGCGGAGCCGCGGACACCGCTGATCCGCGACCCGGTCGGGCACCGTCCGGCGGTGAGCTCGACGTGTCGAGGTGGGTGGTGACGTCGGGGCCGAGGTAGGCGGTGGACTGGATCTCGTAGACCAGCTGGGCCGTGACCGTGTCGACGGAGACCAGGCCACCGGTGCCGTCGTGCTTGGTGATGACCGAGGAGCCGTCGGCGGCGATCTCGGCGACCGGGAAGCCGAGGGGGGTGTCCGCGCGCCCGGAGTCGAGGAGGGCCGCGAACCCGCTGAAGTTGCCGCCGGTGGCCTGGGCGCCGCACTCGATGACGTGACCGGCCGTGACGGCCCCGGCGAGCTCGTCGTAGGAGGTGGGGGTCCAGCCGAAGTGGGCGACGGCCGGACCGACGACGACCGAGGCGTCGGTGACGCGGCCGGTCACGACGATGTCGGCGCCGCGGGTCAGGGCCGCGGCGACGCCGAAGGCTCCGAGGTAGGCGTTGGCCGTGAGCGGTGACCCGTCGGCGTCGAGGCCGAGCTCGGCAGCGCGGTCGATCAGGTTGTCGCCGTCGACCCAGGCGATGCGGGGGCTGAGGCCCTGGGCGGTGGCGACCTCGGCGAGCCGGGCGGCGAGGCCGGCCGGGTTGAGGCCGCCGGCGTTGCTGACGAGGCGGACGCCTCGCTCGAGGGCGAGCCCGAGGCAGTCCTCGACCTGGCGGACGAAGGTCCGCGCGTAGCCGAGGGCGGGGTCCTTCATCTGGTCGCGGCCGAGGATGAGCATGGTCAGCTCGGCGAGGTAGTCGCCGGTGAGGACGTCGAGGTCGCCGCCCTCGAGCATCTCGCGCATGGCGGAGAGCCGGTCGCCGTAGAAGCCGGAGCAGTTGCCGACCCGCAGCGGCGGAGGGCCTGAGGTCGCGCTCATGCGGCTCCCTGCGGGGACCGGCCGCCGCCGGCGGGCCCGGCGAAGGCCTGGGCGACGTCGAGCCACGCGTTCGCGTCCGGGCCGGTGGCGGCGAGGGCGAGGTCGCGACGGTGGCGGCGCTGGGTCACCAGCAGGGCGAAGTCCCAGGCCGGGCCGGTGACGCTCTGCTCGGCCGAGGGGTCGCCGTACTCCCACTGTCTCCCCGCTGGGTGCGGTCAGCCGCACGTGCACGGGAGCCGACGGCGCCTCGAGGCCGCGGTTGACGAAGGCGAAGGCGCGCGTGCGCACGCCGATGTGCACGACGTGACGGACCCGGTCGTGAGGCACGACGGCGACGCCGAGCGCCTCGGCGACGTCGAGCCCGTGGGCCCAGGTCTCCATGTAGCGCGCGCTGGCCATCGAGGGTGCTCCCATCGGGGGGCCGAACCACGGCATCTTCTCGCCCGGCGGGTGGTCGCTGAGGACCTGCGCCAGGCTCTGACGTCCGACCCGCCAGCGTGCCAGCAGCTCCGCGGGCGGCAGCGCGCCGAGCCGGAGCGCCTCGGCGTCCACGAAGCCGTCGGGATCGGCGATCGCCTGCAGCACGTAGCCGTCCCAGGCGGCCTTGTCGGTGGCTGCGGCCACCGCGACCTCGTCGGTCCAGGCCAGGTGGGCGATCGAGGTCGCGACGTCCCAGCCCTCGGCGGGCGTCGGGGTGCGCCACCCGGCTTCGTCGAGGTCGGCCACCATCGTGTCGAGAGCGTCGCCGTCGACGGCGAGGTCGGCCAGGATCGGCAGGGTCTTGGGGTCGGTCACGCGGGGCCCTCTCGTCGGACGGTGGGGCGGCAGAGGGAGCTCTCGAGGGTGTCGGCCCAGTGGTCGAGGATGCGGTCACGGCGCGCGACGTCGTCGGAGACGAGGTTGGCCAGACCGAGGCCGCGCATCAGGTCGAGCGTGGCCTGCACCAGCTCTCGGTTGCCCGGCAGGCTCTCGTCGACGCCGAGCGCGTCGACGGTGGAGCGGTGGGTGGCGCGACCGACACGGGTCTCCAGGTCGGCGACGGCCGCGCGCAGGGCGGGGTCGGTGCGTGCCGCCATCCACAGCTCGGCCGCGGCCACGAAGAGCGGACCGGTGAACAGCTCGGCCAGCACGGCCAGCACGGCGCGGGTGCGGCCTCCGCCGGTGGGCAGGTCGGAGGTCCGGTCCAGCACCTCCTCGTGGCGCACGGCGGTCAGGTGCTCGACGGCGGCCAGCACCAGGGCGTCCTTCGTCGGGAAGTGGTGCAGCTGCGCGCCGCGGCTGACGCCGGCCCGCTGGGAGACGAGCGTGGTCGACGTGCCGCTCCAGCCGTGCTCGACCAGGCACGCGACGGTCGCCTCGAGGAGGCGTTGGCGCATGAGGCGCGTGCGCTGCTCCTGGGGCACACGCACCGTGGTCGACATGCATGACACTGTTCCGCTCGCGAAACAAACAGTCAAGACTGATTGTTTGATCCTCAGGTTTTACTCGCGCACCGACGGCCGACTTCCTACACTGGGAGCGAGCCCCTCACGCTCGGGACGAGCCCAGGGGCCGCAATCGCTAGGGGGCCTGTCATCGGTGTGACCGTCCATGCCGTCGACCGTCGGGTCCACCACGTGCTCCAGCGGCTGCCCCGCATCCTGCGCAGCGACCGCTCCCCCACGGCTGTGCTCCGCGAGATCGCGGCGAGCGCGCGCGAGCTGTGCGAGAGCGACTACGCCTTCGCCGCGCTCCTCGACGAGGAGCGCGGATTCACCACGCTCGGCTCCAGCGGCCTACCGCCGGAGCTCGACGAGCTGCTGACCGGCCACCCCGCGCTGCTGCGCGCGCGGACAGCCGTGCTCGAGCAGGAGGGAAGCGTCCGGCTGACCCTCGAGCCGGTCGACGTGCCCACCGCCCGCAGCGGCTCCTCGGCACGACGTACGCCGGTCACCTTCAGCGAGCTCCTCGCGGTCCGGCTGCGCGCGGGTGTCCGCACCGTCGGCATCGTGGTGCTGGCCAACCGTCCCGGCGCCGGCCACATCGACTCGGAGGCCGACGAGATGCTCGTCGAGCTCGGGCGCGCGCTCGGCGTCGGCGATGGACAACGCCCTGCTGCTGCGCGAGGTGCTCCACGCCCGCCGGTGGATGCGCGCCGCCACGACGCTCACCCAGCAGCTGCTCGGCGACGAGATCGACGACCCGCTCCGCGAAGTGTCCGAGCGGGCCATGGACCTGGCCAACGCCGACTACACCGTGGTCGCCCTCATCCAGGGCACGCACATGCACGTGCAGCACGTCGGCGGCCTCGGCGGCGTGGAGGCGCTGCGCAACCGCGTGGTGTCGCTGCCGGTCACCTCCGAGATGCAGACGCTCGAGCGAGGCGACGCACTGGTCTACAGCGACCTGTCGGAGGTCCGCTCCGACGTGTTCGAGGGCGTGGACACGTCCGACTTCGGCCCTGCGCTGGTGATCCCGCTGATCGGTGCCGAGAGCCTCACCGGGGTGCTGCTCCTGGGACGGTTCCAGGACAATCCGCCGTTCACCCACAGCGAGCTCGACCTCGCCTCGGCGTTCGCGGCCCAGGCCTCGGTCGCGCTCGAGCTCGAGTCGGCCCGTCAGGTGCAGGAGAAGCTGCTGCTGGTCGAGGAGCGCGACCGCATCGCGCGCGACCTCCACGACCACGTCGTCCAACGGCTCTTCGCCACCGGGCTGTCACTGCACGGCGTCGCCAACCAGCTGGAGGGTGACGCCCAGCAGCGCGTCTCCGACGCGATGTTCGCCATCGACGAGACCATCCGGCAGATCCGCAACACGATCCTGACCCTGAAGTCCCCCGGCGACGAGTCGGTGACCCTGACCGACATGATCACCGATATCGCCGACGAGGCCGAGCGGCTCCTCGGCTTCCCGCCGATCCTCGCCCTCGACCCCGGGCTCCGCTCGGTCAGCGGCCCGCTGGCCGACGACATGGCGGCGTGCGTGCGTGAGGCGCTGAGCAACGTGGTGCGTCACGCCAACGCCAGCCAGGTGATCATCAAGGCCACCGTGCACCTCGGCGAGCTCGAGCTGAGCGTCACCGACGACGGCGTCGGCATCGTCAGCACGCGCCGCAGCGGCCTGGGCAACCTCGCGAAGCGTGCCCGCAACCACGGCGGAAGCATGCAGGTCGACACCGAGCCCGGCCAGGGCGCCACCTTGACCTGGCGGGTACCGATCATCCCGGCCTGACCCGGGTCAGTCGGCGGTCGGCGGGGTCAGTCGGGCGATCGGGGAGACGGTTCTCCTCCGACGCCCGACGGGCGGCGTCGCGGATCTCGAACACCTCGGTGGCGAATCCGCCCATCGCGTGGGCGACGTCGCGGACCGCGGTGATCACGATGCCGGACACCGAGGCCACCGCCTCTGCGCCGGCCTCGACGGTGTGCTGGAACGCGTCCTTGGCGATCTCGGCCCGTGACAGATGCTCTCTCATGAGAGGACCAGCCTCTCAGACCGCCACACGGGGTGCGCCGGAGTCCGCGGACTGGTCGACCGAGGAGTCTGCCGGCGCACCCGAGCGCGTGAAGAAGCGCAGCGGCGTGACCGAGGCGAGCTGCTGCCGGCTCGGGCGCGGCGGCACGGCGTACGTGAGGATCTTCGCCGCGACCGAGCCGAGCTGCTTGTGCAGCGGGCCGGTGTTGTAGTCGAGGTCGTACTTCTCGCACAGCGCCTCGATCTCCGGCGCGATCTCCGGGTAGCGCCGGGCCGGGATGTCGGGGAACAGGTGGTGCTCGATCTGGAAGGAGAGGTTCCCGGTCAGGGTGTGGAAGAGCTTGCCGCCGGTGATGTTCGCCGAGCCGAGCAGCTGTCGGTAGTACCACCCGCCGCGGGTCTCGTCCTCGGTCTCCTCGATCGAGAAGCTCTCCACACCGGCCGGGAAGTGGCCGCAGAAGATGATGTTGAAGGTCCAGATGTTGCGGATCAGGTTGGCCGTGGCGTTGCCGGCCAGCGTCAGCGGGAACAGCGGCCCGGTCAGCGCGGGGAACAACAGGTAGTCCTTGAGCGTCTGGCTGCGGATCTTGCGGATCATGCCGCGGTGCAGGTGCTTGGTGTCCTTCCAGCTGCGCTTGCCCGAGACGATGTTCTCGACCTCGAGGTCGTGCAGCAGCACGCCCCACTGGAAGAAGGTCATCAGGCCCAGCGCGTAGAGCGGGTTGCCCAGGTAGTAGGGCTTCCACGGCTGGTCCTCGTCCATGCGCAGGATGCCGTACCCGATGTCGCGGTCCTTGCCCAGGATGTTCGTGTAGGTGTGGTGGATGTAGTTGTGGGAGTACTTCCACTGCTCGCTGGGGCAGACGGTGTCCCACTCGTACATGCGCGAGTTCAGGCCGGGGTCGCCCATCCAGTCGTACTGCCCGTGCATGACGTTGTGGCCGATCTCCATGTTGTCCAGGATCTTGGACACGCTCAGCGCGCCGACGGCCAGCGGCCAGGCCGGGGGGAGGTAGAACAGCGCGCGGCCAGCACCCTCGAAGGCGCGCTGGGCCTTGACGATGCCGCGGATGTAGTCGGCGTCGGCCTGGCCGAGGTCGCCGATGACGCGCTGGCGGATCGCGTCGAGCTCGGCGCCGAACTCCTCGAGCTGCTCGGGGCTGAGCCGGTAGGGGCCGTGGCCGATGGTGGCGACGGGAGCCTCGGGGGTCTCGTGCGCCTCGTCGGTGACGGGTGCGTCAGCTGTGATGGTCATGTCGCTTCCTCTCGCTGGGTGGAGCGTGGATCGAGCGTGGATCGAGTGGGGGTCGAGCCGGGACGGGGTGGGAGTCAGAGGTCGACGACGCAGTCGCCGACCGGGGCCGAGACGCAGATGCGGACGTCCTCGTCGGGCAGGGAGGACTCCTCACCGGTGCGGACGTTGCGCACGGTGCCCTCGGTCTTGCGCGAGACGCAGGAGAAGCAGATGCCCATGCGGCAGCCGAACTCCGGCGTGAGGCCCAGGGCCTCGGCCTGCTCGAGGAGCGTGACGCCGCTGTTCTCCGACTCCAGGTCGGCCTTGTCGAAGCGGGTGCGTCCCCTCGGCGCCCTCGACGGGCTGCAGGGTCGAGGTCTTGAAGTACTCCACGCGAAGCCGCGGGTTCTCGGCGTAGGTCTCCTGGACCTTCTCGACGAGGCCGGCGGGCCCGCAGGCCCAGGTGTCGACGTCGGCGTGCTCCGGCAGGATCCGCGCGAGCTCCTCGGTGCTGTAGAACGCGTCGTCGGGACGGTCGGGCGCACCGGGGTAGAGCAGGTGCACCTTCACGTGCGGCGGCAGGGCGGCGAGCTCGTCGGCGTAGATCTGGTGGGCGGGCGACTGGGCGTAGTGCACGAAGGTGATGCGGCCGCCGTACCCGCGACGCAGCAGCGTGCGCAGGTGCGACATGACCGGGGTGATGCCCGAGCCGCCGGAGACCAGCAGGACCTGGCTGGGCAACGGGTTGGGCAGCGTGAAGTCGCCCTCCGGTTGCGACAGGTGGATCACGTCGCCGACCCGGGCGTCGTGCACCAGGTGGCGGCTGACCTGACCGTCGGGGTTGGCACGCATGGTCAGCGTGATGAGGTCGGTCGGGCCGGACTCGGGCGAGGACACCGAGAAGCAGCGGGTACGACGAGCGCCGTCGACCTCGACACCGACCTGGACGTACTGACCGGACTCGTGGCCCTTCCAGCCGCGGGACGGCTTGAGGGTGACGGTGGCGACCGGCTCGCCGGCCCGGGTCTCGCGGGCGATGTCGAGGATCGTCGCGCGGACCTCGTGGACCACCCACATGGGGTGGGCCAGCTCGAGGTAGCGGTCGACGCCGTGGGGTGCGGTGAGCGCGGCCACGACGGGTGACCGGAGCAGGCTCTGGGTCAGGCTCATGGGGCGGCTCCTGGGGATGGCGGTTTGGTGTACAAACGTTCACTGAAAGTGTGCAAACTGTCCGCCTCCCGGGTCAAGGCAGCGGCGCGTGAGCCTGGACACGGCGGTCAGGGCGTTTGGACTTCGGTGAGCACACGTGCACGGGAGCGGCAGTGGTTAGGGTGGCGCGGTGAGCGACGTGGCGGAGTCCCGTCAGGAGCGCAAGGAGCGGACCCGCCGGGCCATCCTCGACGCAGCCCTGGAGCTCTCCGAGGAGACCGGTCTCGGGGGGTTGTCGTTGCGTGCCATCGCGAAGCGGGTCGGCATCGTGCCGACCGCGTTCTACCGCCACTTCGACTCCGTCGAGCAGCTCGGACTCGCGCTCGTGGACACCTCGTTCGCCTCCCTGCGTCAGATGATGCGCCGAGCCCGTCAGGAGTGGACCGACATCGACGCCGTCATCAGCCAGTCGGTGAGCATCCTGGCGCGCAACGTGCACGAGCGCCCGGAGTACTTCACCTTCATGTTCCGCGAGCGGATGAGCGGGATCGAGTCGGTCCGGGCGGCGATCCGCCACGAGCTCGAGCTGCTCGAGCGCGAGCTGGCCACCGACCTCGCTCGGCTGCCCGGCCCCGCGGACTGGTCGAACGAGGACCTGCGGGTGCTGTCGAACCTCATCGTCGGGATGATGGTCAACACCACGGAGGCGATCCTCACCGCCCCGCGCCCGGAGGTCGAGAAGGCCGTGCTCCGCACCGCCGAGCAGCAGATCCGGCTCACCATCATCGGCGCCGCCAACTGGAGGTCACGCCCTCGCCGAGTGACCCCCGCCCGGTCAGGTCAGGCGGCGCGCGATCGGGGCGGGAGCGTGCTTGAGCACCCGCCCCAACGGCTCCCAGGGCCAGCCCGGGACCAGGGCGGAGTCCCGTTTCTTCTCGATGGCGCTGACCATGGAGCGGACCCCGGTCTCGGTGGTGGCCATGAGCGGCGTCCTCGACGCGCTGCGCGAGCTCATCTCCGACTCGATGTAGCCCGGATAGAGCACGGTCACCGTGATCGGGGTCCCGTGCAGGTCCGCCCGCAGGCCCTCGGCGAGGTGGGCCACCCCGGCCTTCGTGGCGGCGTACGTCGTCATCGCTCCCTTCATGCCTCGCATCGCCGCGACGGAGGACACCATCACCAGCTGACCGGCGTCCTGCTCGCGGAAGATCTCGACGGCCGCCTCGGTCTGGGCGAGCGCGCCGATGAAGTTCGTCCGTGCGGTCTCGAGGTTGGCGTGGAACTGACCCGTCCCGAGCGAGGCGCCCTTGCCCAGCCCGGCGTTGACCACGACGGTGTCGAGCCGCCCGAGCTCGTCGCGGAACCCGCGGAAGACCTCGAAGACCCGGTCGTGATCGGTGACGTCGAGCGGCGGCCAGCGCCACGCGCCGGTCAGGGTGGAGGCTGCGGATCTCGGCCCTCAGCTCCTCCAGCCGCTCGGTCCGGCGCGCGCACAGCGCAAGGTCCCAGCCCTTGGCGGCGAGCTGACGCGCCATCTCGGCGCCGAGGCCGCCGCTGGCGCCGGTGATGAGGATGGTGGGCATGTCGTCTCCTGCTGGGTCGGGGTTCGGGTGGTGCGCCGGCGGCGGGTCAGCGGTAGGTGACCAGCTCAGCCGGCAGGTGGCCGTGCTCGTTGAAGGACACCGCGGAGGCGCCGCGGCCCCCCACGGTGAGCTTCGTGACGGAGGTGTTGACGAGCACCGGGTTCAGCCGCTGCCAGGTCGGGGTGGAGGCGTCGAGCAGGGTGGTCAGGGCCCAGGCGATCGGGCCGCCGCTGGTGAGGACCACGACCGTCTCGCCCGAGACTGCGGCCGCGGTGGTGCGTCGCAGCGCCCCCTCGACACGCTCGGTGAAGTCGGGGAAGGACACCGGGTAGTCGCCGTCGTGGGCGCCGCCGACCCATCGCTCCACCGCGGAGTCGAACCACGCGTCCAGCTCGGAGCGCCCGGTGGGCACCTCCGGCACACCCCGGTCGACGCCGAGGACGTCGAGCAGCTGCACGTGGTCGTACTCGTCCCACCCGGGGTCGGTGAACGGGACGTCGAGGTCCCAGCCCGCCCCGGCCGCCCCGCTCAGCAGCGCGTCGGCGGTCTGCCGGTGCCGGCGCAGCGAGCCGCCGACCAGGCGGGTCGGCCGGACGCCGGCCTTCGCCAGCCACGAGCCGAGCACCGCACCCTGCTGCTCGCCGAGCGGCGAGAGCTGGTCGTAGTCGGCCGCACCCCACGACGCCTGCCCGTGGCGCACGAGCAGGATCACGCCCATCCGAGGATCCTCGCGACGCGCTGCTCAGCGACGTGGACCACGGGGCCGAAGATCTTGAACACCTCGTTGCTGGTCTGACCGTGGAACCAGCGGTAGTAGATCTGCTGACTGATCACCGCGAGCCGGAAGATCCCGTAGATCTCGTAGAACCGCCACTGCTCGGGCGTCAGCGACCGGCCCGTGCGCTCGCAGTAGGCCTCGACCAGCTCCTCGCGCGTCAGCATCCCCGGCAGGTGCGTGGGCACCCGGCGGTAGGGCGCCAGGTCGTGGTCGTCGGCCTGCACCCAGAAGGCCAGGTTGCCGCCCAGGTCCATGAGCGGGTCACCCAGGGTGGCCATCTCCCAGTCCAGGACGGCGACCACCTGCGTCGGGTCGTCAGCGTCGAACACCAGGTTGTCGAGCTTGAAGTCGTTGTGGATGACGCAGTTGGCGACGTCCTCGGGCTGGTGCTCGTCGAGCCAGGCCATCGCCCGCTCGAAGTCGGGGGCGTCGTCGGTGCGCGCGTCGCGGTAGCGGCGTGACCAGCCGTCGATCTGGCGGCGGACGTAGCCGAAGCCCCGGCCCAGCTCGCCGAGGCCCGCAGCCTCGTGGTCGACGCCGTGCAGCTCGGCGAGGACATCCACCAGGGCCAGGCTCATGCCGCGCGCCTGGTCCGGGGTGAGCGCGTCCTCGGCCAGGTCGCCGCGAGGGATCAGGCCCTCGACCCGCTCCATGGCGTAGAAGTCACGGCCCATCACATCGGGGTCGTCGCAGAAGGCGACCATCGCGGGCGCGTAGCCGAAGACCGGCCGCAGCCGGTGCTGGATGCGGTACTCCCTGCCCATGTCGTGGGCCCCGCGCGCCTTGGTCCCCCGCGGCGCCGTCCGCAGGATCAGGTCGCGCGCGGGGTAGCGCAGCAGGTAGGTCAGGTTCGACGCGCCGCCGGAGAACTGCAGCACCTCCGGGTCCGCAGCCAGGTCACCGCGCACCTCCGGGGCGGCGTTGTCGCGCAGCCAGGTCGCGACGGCGGCGACGTCGAAGGTGTCCTCCTCACGCACGTCCGTGGCGCCCTCGGGCTGGCTGATGCTGTGGCTGCTCATGCACGCTCCTCGAGCTTGCGCGCCTGGGCGCGCATCAGCTGGTCGTAGGCGGGTCGGTCAGTGGTCTTCAGCCGCCAGGCAGCCCGGGCCGCCTCGTCGGGCACGATCAGCTCGTCGCCGACCGCGAGACCCTCGAGGACGGCGGCGGCGATGTCCCCGGCGGAGATCAGGGAGTCCGCGATCAGCCGACGCATCACCCCGCCCACGGCCGGGTCCTGCGAGCGCAGGCTGTCGGTCAGGTTCGTGCGGAAGTACGACGGGCAGACGGCGTGCGCCGTGCCTCCCGAGGCGGCCATCTCGTGACCCGTGGTCTCGGTGAAGGCGAGCACCGCCGCCTTGACGGCGTTGTAGGAGCCCATGCCGGCGGGGTGGACGAGTGCGGCCAGGGAGGCCACGTTGACGACGCGGGCGCCGCGGCGCTCCTTGAGCATCGGCAGGAACGCCCGGGTCCCGCGCACGACGCCCAGCAGGTTGATCTCGATCAGCCAGCGCCACTCGTCGAGGTCGCAGAGCTCGATGCGCCCGCCGCCGGCCACCCCGGCGTTGTTGACCAGCACGTCCAGCCCGCCCCAGGTGCGTCGTACGTGCTCGGCGACCTCGCTCCAGTCGTCCTCGGCGGTGACGTCGAGCTGCCGCTGTCCGGTGTCCGGGTCGGCGGCGAGATCGGTGCGCAGCACCTCGGCACCCGCGGCGACGAAGGCGTCGCTGAGCGCGGCCCCGAGACCGGAGGCGGCTCCGGTGACCAGGATGCGCACGCCCGCCCACGTCATCCCCCGACCCTAGCCCGGGTCGTCGACAGTCCGACGCCCTATGCTGCACGGGCCGGTTCCGCCGCGGACCATCGACGAGGAGATCAGACATGCTCAAGACCTGCGCGGTGCTCTGCACCCTCCTGCTCACCCTGACCGCCTGCGGTGGCGGTCGAGGAGTCCGAGGCCAGGGACAGCATCAAGGCCAGCCTGCTGGACAACCCCGACCTCGCCGGCACCGAGCTGACCGACGAGGAGGCCGGCTGCGTCTCCGACGGGATGGTCGACGACCTCGGCGTGGAGAAGCTGCAGGAGTACAAGCTCCTCGACTCCGACGGCGAGGTCATCGAGGACGCCGAGCCGGACGACTTCGCCGCCGAGGACGCGGACGCGCTGGCCGACACCATCGTGGGCTGCGTCGACGTCGAGGAGCTGCTCAACGAGCGGATGGGCGCCACCATGGACCAGATGACCGACGAGCAGGCGTCGTGCATCACCGAGGCGTTCGACGAGGGCACCATCAAGGACATCATCTCCGCCGGCTTCCAGGGCAAGGACGCCACGAGCGCGCTGCCCGGGGACCTGCAGGAGAAGGTCATGGGCTGCGTCGGCGGCGCCACCGGCTGAGTCCGCGGGACGCGGGGTCAGCTGGCGACGGTCGCGACCACCCGGGAGCGGGTCGCGGGGTCGACCCAGGCGTTCGACGTCCGGGTCAGCCGGTAGAGCGAGATCAGCACGAACGGCAGCGCCATGAGCACCGCCCACTCCCACGACAGCTGAGCGAGCACCGAGAAGAGGATCCCGACCATCGTCGTGCTCAGGGCCAGCCGTGAGGAGTAGCCCACCATCACCAGCGGCGGCGCCGGGGTGGCGCGGGCGCTGCGCAGGTCGACGGCGAACGGCCGGTTCACCGACCAGCGCAGCGACGCGGACGTCACCTGGAGGACGACCACGACGGCAGCGCAGGCCACCGCCACGAACTCCGGCCAGGTCGGCAGGCCGGCGCGCAGCGCCGCCAGCAGCACCGTGACCACGCTCGCCACGAGCAGGACCTCGACCAGCACCAGCGCCCGGGACACGAACACCAGTCGCGGCGAGGTCGGCAGGCTGTCGCGCCACAGCGCGCCCCTGCCGTCGAGGCACCAGGAGTTGACGCCGAAGAGCAGCGCCCCGCCGGAGGCCACCAGCCCCGGCAGGATCGCCAGCATCTCCCACTGCAGGCCGCCCGCGATCGCCACCAGGCCGGGCATCACGGCCAGGACAGCGAGACCGCGGCGCAGCGGCACCGAGCGCCAGATCCCCACCCGGTCCGTGCGCAGCATGGCCTGCAGGTCCGAGGTCGGCAGCGGGCGCGCGACGTGCTGCGAGGTCTCCAGGCTCGCCACGTCGCGCGCGGGACGACCGGCGACCGCCCGGGCGAGCACCGCGCCGACCACCACCGCGACGACGGTGAGCACGACCAGCTCGCCGGCGGTGAGCACGTAGAGGGTGCTCGGGCCCTGCCGACCCTGGAGGGCTGCGATCGCCACCTGCAGCGTCGGCGAGGCCTGGAGCAGGTCGACCAGGTGCCCCGACGACACGATGTAGACAGCCACCGCTGCGGCGAGCGTGAGCAGACCGCGGGCGCCCCACGCCCCTCGATGGCCGCGGCGCAACCACTCCACGCCCCAGCCGACGACCTGGGCGAGCGCGGTCGCGCCGACCACCCAGAGCAGCACCAGCAGCTGGGTGAGCAGCAGCCCCCAGGTGGGCCCCGACACGAAGGCGAAGCAACCCAGCAACGTCCACACCTGGAGCAGCCACGCGATGTTCAGCGGTGCCATGAGGAGCGCGCCGAGGTGGTCGGCCACCGGACTGACCGGGAAGCCCACCGCCTGCTCGCGCGGCATCAGCTCCCGTCCGCCACCCGAGGCTGCCGCGGACACGATGGCGATGAGGAGCACCCCGACCAGCGCGGTCGGCAGCAGCGACTGGACGTCCGTGCGCCGGTCGCCGTCGGGCAGGTAGCCCGGGAGCCACCCGGCGAGCACCGTCAGCAGGGCGACGAGGGCCAGCCCCCCGCCGGCGACGGCCCGCTGCCGCCCCCGCAGGCCGGAGGCCCGGAAGCGCAGGAGCGCCACGACGTCGGTCCCGGCCCGTTGGAAGGCCCGGGGGCCGAGCTCGGAGCGCACCCCGGAGCGGGAGCGCCGGGGGGCGACGGACGCCTCAGTCGAGGAGGGAGCGGTAGACACCGGCGCCTCGCTCCCCGGTCAGCTCCTCGGCGGGCAGCGCGGCGACGGCCGAACCGCCGCGGAGCACGAGTGCCTCCTGGCACGCCTGCACCGCCAGCTCGCGCAGGTGCGTGGAGACCAGGACGGCGGCGCCACGCGCCCGTGCGTCGGCGATGACCTCCATGGTGGCCTCGACGCCGAGCGGGTCGACGCCGTCGAAGGGCTCGTCGAGCAGCAGCACCTCCGGGTCGTGGAACGCTGCCAGCACGACCGACATGCGGCGTCCCATGCCGTGGCTGAAGCCGGCGGTGACCCGGTGGGCCGCTCCGCCGAGCTCGAAACGCTCGAGCAGCTCGCGGGCCCGGTCCTGCCAGCCGTCGCAGCCTGCGCAACCGGGCGGCGAGCTGGAGGTGCTCCCAGGGCGTCGCTCGGGGCACGAGCCCGCCCACGTCGGGGCAGTAGCCCGTGCGGCGCTTGACGTCCGTGGTCTGGCGGGCGATGTCGAAGCCGGCGACCAGGACCAGACCCGAGGTGGGAGGGATGACCCCGGCGAGCACCCGCATGGTGGTCGACTTGCCGGCCCCGTTGCGTCCCAGCAACGCCGTCGCCTCACCGTGGCGCACCTCGAAGCCGACGCCGCGCACGGCGTCGACCTCACCGAAGCGAACCACCAGGTCCGCGACGTGGACCACGGCAGGTGCGGCCCGGTTCCCGTCTCGTGACCCGCCGAGGGCTGGCCGACTGGGTCGGAGGCACCGGTGGAGGCTCCCGCGGAACCCGGGGCGACGTGGTCGGGCGAGGACATGTGCTCCAGTGTCGCAACGCGCCTCGGACGCCGTACCCCTTTCGCCCGATTCGCGGGGTAGGGGCTAGAGCTTCTCGCCCTTCTCGGCCTTCTCGACCAGCAGCGCGGGGGGCTCGAAGCGCTCGCCGTACGTCGTCGCGAGCTCGCGCGCCCGGGCCACGAAGCCCGCGACACCGGTGCCCGTCCGACCGACGTAGCCGTTGACGTACTGGGCCGCGCCGCCGGTGTTGGCCGGGAAGCCGATGCCGAAGATCGACCCGATGTTGGCCTCCGCCGTCGAGGAGATGACGCCCTCCTCGAAGCAGCGCGCGGTCTCGACCGCCTCGATGACGAGCATCCGCTCCATGAGGTCGTCGAAGTCCGGCTGCTCGGGAGCGGTCGGGAAGAGCCCGGTCAGGCCGGCCCACAGTCCGGCGCGCTTGCCGGCCTCGTCGTACTCGTAGAAGCCGGCACCCGTGAGCTTCGAGGGTCGACCCGCCTCGATCATGGCGTCGATGACCTTCTCGGCCGGGTGCGGCGAGTAGGTGCCGCCGTCGCGTTCCACGGCCGCCCTCGTGGCGTTGCGGATCTTGACCATCAGCTCCATGTTGAGCTCGTCGCTGATCTGCAGGGGGCCGACCGGGTAGCCCGCCTTGGCCGCGGCGCGCTCGACCGTCATGGGCGCGACGCCCTCACCGAGCATGGCGAGACCCTCGTTGATCTGGGTGCCGATGACGCGCGAGGTGTAGAAGCCGCGGCTGTCGTTGACCACGATCGGGGTCTTGCGGATCGCCTGGACGACATCGATCGCCTTGGCCACGGCGGCCTCGGAGGTCTTCTCGCCCCGGATGATCTCGACCAACGGCATCTTGTCCACGGGGCTGAAGAAGTGCAGGCCGATGAAGTCCTCGGGGCGGTCCACGCCTCCGGCGAGCTCGGTGATCGGCAGCGTCGAGGTGTTCGAGCACAGCAGCGCGTCGGCGTTGACGACCGGCAGCACCTCGGCGAAGACCTTGGCCTTGAGCGACGGGTCCTCGAACACGGCCTCGATGACCAGGTCGCAGCCGGCCAGCTCCTGGGCGTCGGCGGCCGGGGTGATACGGGCGAGCAGCGCCTCGGACGTGGCCTGGGTGAGCCTGCCTCGCGAGATCGCCTTCTCGTTGATCTTCGTCGAGTAGCTCTTGCCGCGCTCGGCCGCTTCGA
Source organism: uncultured Actinomycetota bacterium (assembly GCA_963790225.1). GTDB lineage: Bacteria > Actinomycetota > Actinomycetes > Propionibacteriales > Nocardioidaceae > Marmoricola_A. Next base: position 46,620 of record CAWBNX010000007.1, read on the forward strand.
GCGAGACGTCCTTGAGCACGACCTCCATGCCGGCGCGGGCACACACGTAGGCGATGCCGGCGCCCATCATGCCGGCGCCGAGGACGCCGACCTTGGTGGGCTTCCAGGTGTCGTGGCCCTGCGGGCGCAGCGAGCCGGAGTTGATGGCCTGGAGGTCGAAGAAGAACGCCTGGATCATGTTCTTCGCGTTCTGACCGGTCGCGAGGCCGGTGAAGTAGCGCGACTCGATGCGGGCGGCGGTCTCGAAGTCGACCTGGGCGCCCTCGACGGCGGCGGCCATGATCGCGCGCGGCGCCGGGTAGTCGGCACCCTTCAGCGTCTTGCGCAGCGTGGCCGGGAAGACCGGCAGCATCTGGGCCAGCGACGGGTGCGCGGGCGTGCCGCCGGGCATCTTGTAACCCTGGCGGTCCCACGGCTGCGTGGCGGCGTCCTCCGCGCCACCACCGCCGACGGAGTCCTTCAGCCACGCCTTCGCGCGCTCGAGGAGCTGCTCGGCAGGCACGACCTCGTCGACGAGGCCGGCGGCCTGCGCGTCGGCCGGCTTGCGGCGCTGGCCCTGGAGCAGCACCTCGGTCAGCGCGGTCTGCAGACCGAGCATGCGCACGGTGCGGATGACGCCGCCGCCGCCGGGCAGCAGGCCGAGAGTGACCTCGGGCAGGCCGATCTCGTAGGAGCCCGCGGCCGCGATGCGACGGTGGCAGGCCAGCGCGATCTCGAGCCCGCCGCCGAGCGCGGCGCCGTTGATGGCGGCCACGACCGGGACGCCGAGGGTCTCGAGGCGGCGCAGCTGCTTCTTGAGGTTCTGGCTCTCGGTGAACATCTGCGGCGCGTCCTCGGGCGTCGCGGCGATGAGGAGCTTCAGGTTGCCGCCGGCGAAGAAGGTCTTCTTGGCGCTGGTCAGCACGACGCCGGTGACCCCGGACCCGTCGGCCCTCTCGGCCTCCAGGCGCGACAGCGTCGCCTCCATCGAGGCCTGGTAGACCTCGTTCATGGTGTTGGCGCTGGCGGTGGGGTCGTCCATCGTCAGGGTGACGATGCCGTCGGCGTCCTTCTCGTAACGGATGCCCGTGTCGATGGTGGTCTGCTCAGTCATGTCGTGCGGTTTCCCTTGCTGGCTGGGGTCGGAGTACGGCGTGCGTGGGGGGCCGGACCTCACAGACGCTCGACGACGGTGGCGATGCCCATGCCGCCGCCGACGCAGAGCGTGGCGAGTCCGTAGCGCAGGTCGCGCCGCTCGAGCTCGTCGATGAGGGTGCCGAGGATCATCGCGCCGGTGGCGCCGAGGGGGTGGCCCATGGCGATCGAGCCGCCGTTGACGTTGACCTTCTCCGGGTCGAGGTCGAGGTCCTTCATGAAGCGCATCGCCACGGCGGCGAAGGCCTCGTTGATCTCGTAGAGGTCGATGTCCTCCGGGCTCAGGCCGGCCTTGGCCAGCGCCTTGCGGGAGGCCGGCGCAGGGCCGGTCAGCATGATGGTCGGGTCGGCGCCGGAGACAGCGGCCGAGACGATGCGAGCGCGCGGGGTCAGGCCGAGGTCGGTGCCGACCTGCTCGCTGCCGATGGCCACGATGGCGGCGCCGTCGACGATGCCGGAGGAGTTGCCGGCATGGTGGACGTGGTCGATCCTCTCGACCCAGTGGTACTTCTCCAGCGCGACGGAGTCGAAGCCGAGGTCGCCGTGGAACTGGAACGACGGCTTGAGCCTGGCCAGGCCCTCCACGGAGGTGTCGGGCTTGATGAACTCGTCACGCTCGAGCACGGTCAGGCCGTTGCGGTCGGTGACCGGCACGACGGAGCGGTCGAAGAAGCCGTTGGCCTGGGCCTTGGCGGCCCGGTGCTGCGACTCGGTGGCGAAGGCGTCCACGTCGGCGCGGGTGAATCCCTCGAGGGTCGCGATGAGGTCGGCGCCGATGCCCTGGGGCACGAACGAGGTGTCGAAGGCGGTGCTGGGGTCGCTGGCCCAGGCACCGCCGTCGGAGCCCATCGGCACCCGGCTCATCGACTCGACACCGCCGGCGAGGATGAGGTCCTCCCAGCCGGCGCGGATGCGCGAGGCGGCCTGGTTGACAGCCTCGAGGCCGGAGGCGCAGAAGCGGTTGAGCTGCACACCGCTGACCGTCTCGGGGTAGCCGGCCGCCAGCGCGGAGGTCTTGGCGATGTCGCCGCCCTGGTCACCGATCGGCGAGACGCAGCCGAGCACGACGTCGTCGACGCGGTCGGGGTCGAACGAGTCGTGGCGCTTGCGGATCTCGTCGAGCAGCGTCACCACGAGGTCGACGGGCTTGACCTCGTGCAGCGAGCCATCCTTCTTCCCCTTGCCCCGGGGGGTGCGGATCGCGTCGTACACGTATGCCTGCGGCACGTCAGCCATGGAGTTCCCTCTTCCGACGGGTGGGTCCGACCGCCCCGGCGTGCGCAACCACGTGGTTACTCGCCAGTAGGGCGGGGTCCTCTGATTGTGACACCAATACTGTCACCGTCGTCAATGGGCCGGGCCCAACCGGTGGTGTGACCCCTGTCGCAGCCGGCTCACGCCTGGACGGCCGCGCCGGACCCGAGAAGCGCGTCCACGCCCTCGACCCCCCAGGCCGTCAGCACGGCGCGGGTGCTGCCGCCGGCCACCGACGGCCCGGTGGTCAGCGACGCCTCGGTGCGGGAGAAGCGCGGGGCGGGAGCGGGCTGCAGCATGCCGTCACGCTCGACGTACACCCCACGCGCCTGGATGTGGGGGTGCTCGGCCGCCTCGCTCATCGGGAGCACCGGCGTGCAGCACGCGTCCGAGCCGTCGAAGACCTCCGCCCACTCGGCCTGGGTGCGGGTCCGGAAGGTCTCGGTGAGGATCTCCCTCAGCTCGCCCATCCGGTCGAAGTCGTGACGCTCGGGAACCCGGTCGGCGACGCCCAGCTTGTCGATCAGCTCGGCGTAGAACTGCGGCTCGAGCGGGCCGACGCTCATGTGCTTGCCGTCGGAGGTGGCGTAGAGCGCGTAGTAGGGGATGCCACCGTCGAGCAGGTTGCTCGAGCGCTGCTCGGTGCCGAAGCCGGCGGCCAGCATCGAGGCCCACATCAGGTTCAGGTGCGCCGAGCCGTCGACGATGGCCGCGTCCACGACCTGTCCCCGACCACTGGTCCGCGCCTCCAGAAGGGCCGCGAGCACCCCGATCGACGAGGTAGGTCGACCCGCCGCCGAAGTCACCGACCACGTTGCTGGGGAAGTGGGGTCGGTCGCGGTCCTGGCCGAAGCCGTGCAGCACCCCGGAGACCGCGATGTAGTTCATGTCGTGGCCGGCCGTCGTGGCCCACGGTCCGGTCTGGCCCCACCCCGTCATGCGGCCGTAGACCAGCTGGGGGTTGCGCGCGAGACAGTCGTCGGGACCGATGCCGAGCCGCTCGGTGACCCCCGGCCGCATGCCCTCGAGCAGCACGTCAGCGCCCTCGATCAGCTCCAGGAGCGCTGCCAGGGCGTCGGGGTTCTTGAGGTCCAGGGCCACGCTCGGCCGGCCGCGGGTCAGCAGGTCGGTCTCGCGGGGTCCGGCGCTGGCCGCCCCGCCGGGCTTCTCCACCCGGATCACGTCGGCACCGAGGTCGGCGAGGAGCGTCGCGGCGTGCGGCCCGGGCCCGATCCCGGCGATCTCGACGACCTTGATGCCCCGCAGCGGTCCGGTCCCCTGGTTCAGTGCGTAATCAGACATGCCGGGGATTGTGGCACCCGCTGGCCCGCACGGTCTCGACGTACTCCCCATGGGGAGCTGGCGCTTCCCATGGTCCCGGCGCCATGGGGAGTGCCAGTTTGCCGGCATACCTTGGGAAACCGGCAGCTAGAGGACCCGGCGCAGGAACGCGCGCGTGCGTTCCTCGCGGGGGGACACCAGGACCTCCGCCGGCGGGCCCTGCTCGAGGACCCGGCCCGACTCGAGGAAGCAGACGGTGGTGGCCATCTCGCGGGCGAAGCCGATCTCGTGGGTGGCCAGCACCATCGTCGTGCCGCCCGTGGCCAGCGCCCGCAGGATGTCGAGCACCTCGCCCACCAGCTCCGGGTCGAGCGCCGCGGTCACCTCGTCGAGCAGCAGCAGCGCCGGGTCGGTGGCCAGGGCGCGGACCACCGCCACCCGCTGCTGCTGGCCGCCGGAGAGCCGGTCCGGGTGGACACCGGCCTTGTCGGCCAGGCCGAACTGCTCGAGCAGCGCGTGCGCCCGGTCCTCCGCCGCCCGCCGCCCCACGCCATGGACCCGCCGTGGCGCGAGGGTGATGTTGTCGAGCACGCTCAGGTGCGGGAAGAGGTTGTAGGCCTGGAACACCACCCCGATCCGGCGCTGCACCTCCCGGTGGTCGACGCGGGGATCGGTGACGTCGCGGCCCTCGAAGCGGACCGTGCCGTCGTCGGTGTCCTCGAGCAGGTCGATGCAGCGCAGCAGCGTCGACTTGCCGCTGCCGGACGCCCCGATCAGGCACACGACCTCGTGCCGCGCGACCGTCAGGTCGACGCCGGCCAGCACGAGCTTGTCGCCGTAGGACTTCCGCAGTCCCTCGACCTCGAGCACGACCTCCGGCCCCGTCATCGCGCACCTGCCCGCTCGCGCTCCATGAACCGTCGGCCGACGTGGTCGGTGTAGCGCGCCAGCGGGATGGTGAGGGCGATGAAGAGCGCAGCCGCCACGACGTACGGCGTGAAGTTGAAGGTGTAGTTGGCGGTGTCGGAGGCGGTGCCGAGCGCGTCGAAGAGCCCGACCCCGACGACGAGCGCGGTGTCCTTCTGCAGCGAGACGAAGTCGTTGAGCAGCGGGGGCAGCACCCGCCGCGTGGCCTGGGGTACGACGACGTGGCGCAACGTCTGGCTCGAGGACAGCCCGAGCGCAGTGGCGCTGGCGACCTGGGAGGGGTGGATCGACTCGATGCCGGCGCGGAAGACCTCGGCGACGTAGGCGCCGTAGGAGAGCACCAGCGCGACGAGTGCCAGCCAGAACAGGGAGCTGGTCACCCCCTGCAGACCCAGCGCCGGCACGCCGAAGCAGACCAGGTAGACGAGCAGGATCGTGGGGATGCCGCGGAACAGGTCCGTGTAGGCCACCGCCAGCAGCCGCACCGGGAACAGCAGCGGCGAGCGGCTGACCCGCGCCGCGGCGACCGCCAGCCCGAGCACGAGGATGACCGGCTCGGCCAGCAGGAAGAGCCGGACGTTGAGCCAGAAGCCCTCGAGCACCTCCGGCAGCGCGTCCTCGGCGGCCTCGACGTCGAAGAACGTCGCCTGCACGGTCGCCCAGCCCGGGGAGGTCACCACGACCCACACGAGCACGCCGAAGAAGACGATCGCCGAGGCCGAGGCGACCAGCAGCGAGCGCCCACGCTGCCGGCGTCGCACCCGCTGACGCTCCTGCTGCAGCTCGCTGGGCGTCCAGTCGCTCATGGCAGGTCTCGGGCCGCGTGGTCTCTGTGGTGTGGGTGGGGTCAGGAGCGGGGTCACGGCAGGACGGGCACGTCGACGACGTCGGAGAGCCACTTCTTCTCGATGGCCGCGAGGGTGCCGTCGTCCTCGAGGGTGGCCAGCGCCTCGTCGACGCACGGACGCAGCTCGCTGCCCTTCTCGAAGAGCATGCCGAACTCCTCCTGCTCCCCTGTCTCGGGCTGGAACTGCCCGACGATGGAGGCCTGCGGGATCTCGACCGCGGTGATGTAGTAGGCCGTCGGCACGTCGGCGAGGATCGCCTCGACCTGGCCGTTGAGCAGCGCCTGCTTGGCGGCGTTGGTGTCGGTGAAGACCAGCGGGTCCTCGGAGGGCTGGATGACCTCGCGGATCGCGGTCAGGCTGGTGGTGCCGGTCTGTGCCCCGAGCTTGTAGTCGGCGAGCTCCGCGACGCTGCCGGCCTTCGCCACCGGGGAGTCCTCGAGCGCGATGACGCCCTGGGCGGCGGAGTAGTAGCCCTCGGAGAAGTCGACGACCTTCTCGCGGTCCTCGGTGATCGAGATCTGGTTGATGTCGAAGTCAAAGTCCTTGGGGCCCGGCTTGTAGGAGTTGTTGAAACGCACCGTCACCCAGTCGACGTCGCCCTTCGCGAAGCCGAGCTCCTCGGCGACGGCGTAGGCCACCGCGGACTCGAAGCCCTTGCCGTTGGTCGGGTCGTCGTCGACGAACCACGGCCCGAACGCCGGGGAGTCGGTGCCGATGGTGAGCGTCCCGTCCTTCGTCAGGGGAAGACTCTCCACCGCGCAGTCCTCTTCCGACGGGGCCTCGGCGGTCGATCCGTCGGAGGGGCTCGAGGCTTCCGACCCGCTCGGGGAGTCCTCGGTGGGAGCGCAGGCGGTGGCGGCGAGCACGAGCACGGGCACCGCGACGTGACGGAGAGCACGGAGGGGATGACGACGCATGCCCTCAGCGTAGTGCCGAGGGGGCCGTTCAGGAGGGCGGGCGGAGGGCTCTGCGCGCTACGGACAGCGGGACGCCGGCCTCGGGCACGACGACAGCGGCGGCTGAGACTCGCCAACCGATCGCCGTGGGACCCCGGACCGACATCACCGCTGCCCGCCTCTGCTGCAGCCACCGGGTTCTCCAGGCCCGAGGACTGCGCGTGGCCCGGAGGTGCCGAGTGGAGATCTGGGAGGGTCTCGACACCTGAGTCGCAGCGATGCCGTTCGGTGCAAGGGGGCAGCTGGGCACTGCACCGACCGACCTGGGTGTGCTGCGACAGGGGACGCATCCGGTTCCACGATGACTACGCCCCCGGCTCGGGGAGAGGTCCTGGCCGCCCGACGACGGGCGTGCGACGGCGAGGGTCGGTGCGACCGCTCGGGCGACCCCTCGTGGAGACACGCCCTCACCTCCTCCAGAACGGCGACGTGGCGGCGTCGATCGGTCCCCCTCAGGACCCACCGGCGCCGGAGCACGCTGCACTGCTTCGATTCTAGGAGCGCACTGCCCCTTTGTCAGTGGTTAGGACTCATGGCACGCGTAGTCAGTCCAAGGTCCCGGCAGCGCGGGCGCGGGCGCCACGGGGTCACGGGATCAGGACGCCGGGGTTGAGGACGCCGGCCGGGTCGAGGCGGGCCTTGACCGCGCGCAGCACCTCGACCCCGACGGGCCCGATCTCCTCGAGCCAGCCACGGCTTGTGGTCGCGGCCCACGGCGTGGTGGTGCGTGATGGAGGCTCCGTTCGCGATCATCGCGTCGCTGGCGGCGCGCTTGGCCGAGAGCCACTGGCCGACCCCGTCGTCGAGCTCCTTGGCCGCGACGGTGAAGTAGAGGGAGGCTCCGGTCTCGTAGACGTGGGAGATGTGGCAGAGCACCAGCGGCGGCGTGCCCTGCGCGGTGAGGTCGGCCTCGACCGCACCCTTGACCGCGACGTAGAGCTCCTCGACCCGCGACCAGAACGTCACCGTCTCGAAGGTCTCCACCAGGACGCCCACGTCGAGGAGGGAGTCGCGCAGGTAGGGCCCGTCGAACCGGCCGCGCGACCAGGCCTCGCCCGGCTCCGTGCCCAGGGACTGCCCGCCGAGCCCGGCCAGCAGCTCGGTGGTCGCCTCGCGGGCGCGGGCGACCTGGGCGGGGGTGCCCTCGTAGCCGGTGATCATCAGGCAGCCGCCCGGGCTCTCGGTGCCGCCGACGGCGTCGGGGCGGGCCAGGTTCACCGCGCTCTCGCTCTCGTCGGAGAGCCGCAGCACCGTCGGCATCGCGCGCCCCTGCGGTGCCGACCTGCGCCAGCCGGCGCAGGGCGGCTGGCGCCGGCCGCGAAGGACTCCCAGCGCCACCCCTCGTAGACGCGCTCCTCCGGGACCGGTCGCACCGTGACGGTGACCTCGGTGATGACGCCGAAAGCGCCCTCGGAACCGAGCACCAGCTCGCGCAGGTCGGGTCCGGCGGCGTTGGCCGGGGAGCTGCCCAGCTCGAGGTCGCCGATCGGGGTGGCCACCTTGAGCGCCATCACCATCGAGTCGAAGCGGCCGTAGCCGGCCGAGGACTGGCCGCTGGACCGGGTCGCGGCGAACCCGCCGATCGAGGCGTAGCGGAACGACTGCGGGAAGTGACCCAGGGTCAGCCCCTGCTCGGCGAGCAGCTCCTCGGCCTCGGGTCCCAGGAGCCCGGCCTCGAGCGTCGCGGTCCCGGAGACCGTGTCGAGGTCGACCAGGCGGGTCATCCGCCGCAGGTCGAGGGCGACGACTCCGGCGAGAGCCGTCGCGCCGGGCCGCCAGGCCTCCCACCACCGACGTGCCGCCGCCGAACGGCACGAGCGCGACGCCGTGCTCGGCGCACCAGCCGACGACGGCCGCGACCTGGTCGTGCCCGTCCGGTCGTACGACGACGTCGGGCGCGTCGCTGCCGTCCCCGGCCCGCATCCGCAGCAGGTCGGGCGTGGACTTGCCCCGGGTGCGAGCGACCCGCCAGGCGTGGTCGACGTGCACGTGCGCGTCCCCGACCAGGGCGCGCAGCCCGTCGAGCAGGTCCCCAGCCAGGGCGAGGTCCGGTAGGCGGACCTCCTCCTGCGGTACGGCCGGCCGGTCGGTCAGCTCGCCGAGGAAGGCCTCGACCAGCTCGCGCAGGGAGTCCGAGACCGGCTCCTCGCGCGCCGGGTCGCCCCACCGGGCCCAGTGCATGCGGTGGGGACGGTCGGCGGCGGTCTCGAGGTTCGAAGGCGCCCGGTGGTCCCTGCGTTCTTCCCGTTCCATGTGTTAGAGTGTTACATATGACGTCCATTCGTCACAACCCTCCCGAGGCGCTGACCCCCTCCCTCGCCGACGACGCCTACCTCGACGCCGCCCGCGACTCGATCCTGGCCGTCGGATGGCGGCGCACCACGCTGACCGACGTGGCCAAGCGGGCCGGTGTCTCGCGGATGACCCTCTACCGGCGCTGGCCCGACATGCCGAGGCTGCTGGGCGACCTGATGCTGCGGGAGTGGGGCACGCTCGTCGCTGCCGAGCTGCACACCGGGTCCACGGCACCCCTCACCCGCCGCGCCGTCGCCGAGGCGGTGGTCCGCTGCATCGGCGCCGTCCGCGAGAACGCCCTCTTCCGCAAGATCGTCGAGGTCGATCCCGACCTGCTGCTGCCCTACCTGTTCGAGCGTCGCGGGCGCACCCAGGACCTCGTGCTCGACGCGCTGGCCGACGCGCTGGCCGCGGCGCGCAGCCATCCCCACGACCCGGTGCGTCCCGGCGACCCTCCGACCCTGGCCAGCGGCGTGCTGCTCACCCTGCACGGCTTCCTCTTCTCGGCCCCCACGATGACCGGTCCCGGTCGGCCGGACCTGGCCACGCTCGACGCCGAGCTGACCCAGCTGATCGAGAGGTACCTCGCGCCGTGACCAGCCGTCCCTCCTCCGCCCGGCCGGCCCTGTCCGCCCTGTCCGCTCACACCCGCGAGGCCGCCCTCGACCAGGCGTCCGGCACGACGGTCGACGTCCTCGTCGTCGGTCTGGGGGTGACCGGCGCCGGGGTCGCGCTCGACGCGGCCTCACGCGGTCTCACGGTGCTGGCCGTCGACGCCCACGACCTCGCCTTCGGCACCTCGCGCTGGAGCTCCAAGCTGGTCCACGGCGGGCTCCGCTACCTCGCCAGGGGACAGCTCGGAGTGGCACACGAGAGCGCCGTCGAACGCGGGATCCTCATGACCCGCACGGCCCCGCATCTCACCCGCCCGCTGCCCATGGTGCTTCCGCTGACCCCGGCCGTGCCGCGTCGCCAGGGCGCGCTGGCGATGCAGGGCTTCCGCGCCGGGGATGCGCTGCGTGCCGCCGCCCGCACCCCGCGCGGGCTGCTGCCGGGGCCCCGCCGACTCTCCGCCGAGGGCACCCGCGCCCTGGTTCCTCCGGTGCGGACCGGTGGCCTGCGCGGAGGCCTCCTCAGCCACGACGGCCAGCTCGAGGACGACGCCCGCCTGGTGGTCGCGCTGGTCCGCACCGCCGCGGCGTACGGCGCTCGCGTGGTGACGCACGCCCGTGCCCTGGAGGTGAGCGCCGACGGCGCCACGATCCGCGACGAGCTGACCGGGCGCACCACGTGCGTGCGGGCGCGCTCGGTGGTCAACGCCGCGGGCGTGTGGGCCGGGCAGGTCGTCGACGGGCTGACGCTGCGACCCAGCCGGGGCACCCACCTCGTGCTGCGCGGCGACCGGCTGCCGGGCGTCGAGGTGGCCGTCGCCGCGCCGGTGCCGGGCTCGCTCAACCGGTTCGTGTTCACGCTGCCCCAGCCCGACGGCCTGGTCTACGTGGGCCTGACCGACGAGCCGGTCGCAGGCGCGGTGCCCGACGTCCCCACGGCCACCGAGGCGGAGGTCGACTTCCTCCTGGAGACGATGAGCTCGGCGTTCGCGAGCCCGCTGACCCGCGACGACGTCGTCGGCACCTACGCCGGGCTGCGCCCGCTGCTGGCCTCGGAGGGCTCGCCCGACGACACCGCCGACCTGTCGCGCAAGCACGCCGTGCTGACCTCCGAGACCGGGGTGGTGACGGTGGTCGGCGGCAAGCTGACGACCTATCGCCGGATGGCTGAGGACGCCGTCGACGCGGTCGTCGCCGGACGCGGCCTGGGCACCCACGGATCGGTCCACCCCTGCCGAACCCACGACCTGCCGCTGGTCGGTGCCGCCCCCCGCACCCGGCTCGCCTCCGTCGACGCCCCGGCCCGCCTGGTCCGTCGCTACGGGACCGAGGCACCCGACGTCCTGTCCGACGCCGTGGCGCGCACCGGTCTCGCCGTCACCGCGCTGACGGCGCCGGTCGCCGACGGCGTGCCCGTCACCCGGGCCGAGCTGCTCTGGGGGGTCACCCACGAGGGTGCCGTCGACGCCGACGACCTGCTCGAGCGTCGCACCCGCGTCGGTATGGTGTCCGACGACCGAGCCGCCGCCGAGGACGCCGCCCACTGGGCGCTGGAGCACTCATGACCAACCCGACCTCGGTCGGCCCGGCGACGCGTCGATCGCGTCGACGAGGCGCGGCGTGCCGTCGCCGTCGTCTTCGTGGTGAACGGCTTCGCCTTCGCCTCCTGGGTCTCCCGCATCCCCGACCTGCGCGACACCCTCAGCCTGAGCCCGGGTCAGGTGGGACTGCTGCTGCTGTGCCTCTCGGCGGGCACCGTGCTGGCGCTGCCGCTGTCGGGCATCGTCGTGCACCGGCTCGGACCGGCCCGCACCGTCACCGTCGGCTCGGTGCTCACCGCGCTCGGCCTGCTCGCGATGGCCGCGGGCCTGTGGTCGACGTCGGTGCCCCTGACCGGACTGGCGCTCTTCGCCTACGGGGCGGGCACGAGCAGCTGGGACGTCGCGATGAACGTCGAGGCCGCCGACGTCGAGCGACGGCTGGCCCGCTCGATCATGCCCCGCTTCCACGCCGGCTTCAGCGTCGGCACCGTGGGCGGCGCGCTGGTCGGGGCCGGATGCTCCCACCTCGGGATCGCCCTGCCGCTCCAGATGCTGGTGACCGCCGGCCTGGTGGTCCTCGGCGTCGCGCTCGTCGTCGGTCGCTTCCTGGCGGTCGAGGAGCCGCACGAGGACCACCTCCGCCCGTCCGCGTGGACCGCCTGGCGCGAACCCCGCACGTTGGCCATCGGCCTCGTCGTCATGTGCTTCGCCCTGGCCGAGGGCATCGCGAACGACTGGCTCGCGCTCGGCATCGTCGACGGCTACGGCGCCGCGCCCGCGCTCGGCTCGTTCGGCTACGCGCTGTTCGTGGTCGCGATGACCACGGGCCGGTTCTTCGGCGGCGGTCTGGCCACCCGTTACGGCCGGGTGCTCGTGCTCCGGGTCACCGCGCTGCTGGTGATCGTCGGCTCGCTGGTCGTGGTGCTGTCACCCTCGCTGCCGCTGGCCTTCGTCGGCGCGCTGGTGTGGGGCGTCGGCGCCTCCCTGGGGTTCCCCATGGGCATGACCGCTGCCGCCGACGAGGAGGCCCACGCCGCCACGCGGGTGGCCGTCGTGAGCTCGATCGGCTACTGCGCGTTCCTCGGCGGCCCCCCGCTGATCGGCGCCCTCGGTGAGCGGGTGGGGGTGCTCGACTCCCTGCTCGTGGCGGTGGTGGCCGCGGCGATCGGGCTCGCTGCGACGCGGGCGCTGGCCCCGCCCGCTCAGCGGTAGGTGGTCCGCAGCGGCGGGATGCCGTTGAAGCCGACGCTGGCGTAGGCCGTCGTGTAGGCCCCCGCGGCGCCGAGCCACACCCGGTCGCCGGGCCGGAGGTCGGCCGGCAGCCGGTAGCGGTGGTGGCGGTAGAGGACGTCGGCGCTGTCGCAGGTGGGTCCGGCCAGCACCACCTCGCGGGTGGCCCCCCGGAGCCGGCGCCCGTCGCGGGTCACCTCGAGGCGGTACTTCACGCCTTCGTCCAGCGCCTCGGCGAGCCCGCCGAACAGCCCGATGTCGAGGTAGACCCACCGGAGGCCGTCCCTCTCCGCGACCAGGAGCACCTCGCTCTCGAGCACCCCGGCGTCGGCAACCAGGACCCGCCCGGGCTCGGCCATGACCTCCGGTCCCGGGCCGTCGGGCGTCACCCCGACGAGCTCCTCCAGAGCGGCGACGATCGCCTCGCCGTACGCCGGGAGCGCGGGGGCGTCGCCGAGCAGGTCGGCCGGGAAGCCGCCGCCCAGGTCGACGACGGACAGGTCCGCGCCGCGGGCGCGCAACCCGGCGCGGAGCCGACCGGTCGCGGCCAGCGGGAGTCGCCAGGCGTCGGGGTCGCGCTGCTGGCTGCCCACGTGGAAGGCGACGCCGACCGGGTGTCCGGCGGTCACAGCGTCCGAGAGGAGTGCGGCCGCCTCACGCTCGGAGCAGCCGAACTTGCCGCCTCCCAGGCCCCAGTCCGCGCCGGCCCCCGTGGTCGCCAACCGCACCAGGAGGGTGGCGCCCGGGGTGTGCCGCAGCAGCTTGTCGAGCTCGTCGGGGCTGTCGACGGTGAAGCGGCGCACCCCGGCGTGGAAGGCCCACGCGATGTCCTGCTCGCGCTTCACGGTGTTGCCGTAGGACATGTCCTCGGGCAGCCCGCCCGCCTGCAGCACCAGGGTCACCTCACCGGGGCTGGCGACGTCCCAGGCGGCACCGTGGGCGGCCAGCAGGCTGAGCACCGGGTGGGCCGGGTTGGCCTTGACGGCGTAGTGCAGGCGGACGCCGGGCAGCGCCGCGGCCAGCTCGACGTAGCGTTCCCGCACGACCTCGGTGGCGAGGTGGAGCATCGGGGTGCCCGCCACGGGCGGCGCGGGTCGCAGGGCGGTCACGGGGGCGGCGGTGGTCCAGGACACGGGGGCTCCTCGGGTGGCGGGGCGAGACACGCGCTGGCAGGAAGGAGACGCGGGACGGTCGTCTGATACCGGCACGGCACGCCGCGGGTCAGGTGCCGAGGCCGGCCACGACCTCGGCGCCGGGCAGCTCGGCCAGCAGCGACCCGGGCATGAGGATCTTGGACCGACGCAGCCCGCTGCCGAGGACCACCACGGGAGCGCCGGTGAGCCGCTCGTCCACGAAGAGCCGCCACGCGCCGGGCAGCCCCACCGGGGTGATGCCGCCGTACTCCATCCCGGTGCGCGTGACAGCCTCCTCGGTGGCCAGGAAGGTCGCCTTGCGGACGTCGAGACGGCGCTTGACGAGGTTGTTGACGTCGGCCCGGGTGTCGGCACGGACCACGCAGGCGGCCACCCGCTCCTCGCCGGCACGTCGGCCTCCGACGACGACGCAGTTGCCGCTCGCCCCGAGGGGGAGGTCGAACGCCTCGGTCAGGGTGGCGGTGTCCGCCTGCTCGGGGTCGATCTCCACCACCCCGACGCGATCGGCACCTGCCCACCCCTCCAGCAGCGCGCGCACCGGGGCTGCGACCAGGTCCGGACGCGCCGTCGCCGGCCCCGCGTGCAGGTCGCCGAGGGTCCACAGCGTCATCGGTCCACTCCGCTCTGATCACCTGGGGGGATATCTACCCAGGGGCTGGGTTTTTGCTCACCTGTGGCGCATTGTTTTGACCAGCGCACGAGCCCGACTGTAGGGCCGCGCGTCAGCGCCGCTGGCCGGCTGCCCCCTCCGGCCGGTGGCGCGCCCTGCGTGGCCGCCGATGGGGCTACCGTCGACGCGTGAGCAGGAAAGCGCGGACGGGACCGGGGCGGTCGGCGGGGGCGACCCCGGCCACCCGAGCGTTGACGGCTGCCGGGATCGGCTTCACCGAGCGGGTCTACGACCACGACCCGACGGCCGCGAGCTTCGGGCTCGAGGCGGCCGAGGCGCTCGGGGTCGAGCCGGCCCGGGTGCTCAAGACCCTGCTGGCCGAGGTCGACGGCCGGCTGGTCGTGGGCATCGTGCCGGTGTCCGGCAGCCTGGACCTCAAGGCCCTGGCCGCCGCGGTGGGCGGCAAGCGGGCCGTCATGGCCGATCCGGCGCTCGCGGAGCGACGCACCGGCTACGTCGTCGGAGGCATCAGCCCCCTGGGTCAGCGCACCCCCCACCCCACCGTGCTCGACAGCAGCGCCCTGGACCAGGAGACCGTGCTGGTCTCGGGAGGTCGCCGCGGCCTCGACCTCGAGCTCGCCCCCGGCGACCTGGTGGTCGCGACCTCGGCCGTGGTGGCCGCCATCGGGCGGGCCTGACGGGACCCTCCGGGCTGGATAGGGTGAACCATGGCGAGCCCCGGGGTGAGTAGCGAGGTCGGCCGGCTCCGCACGGTGCTGCTGCACCGGCCGGGGGCTGAGCTGAAGCGGCTGACCCCCCGCAACAACGACCGGCTGCTCTTCGACGGCATCCCGTGGGTCGACCGGGCGCAGGAGGAGCACGACGCGTTCGCGCAGGTGCTGCGCGACCGCGAGGTCGAGGTGCTCTACCTCGTCGAGCTGCTCACCGAGACCCTCGCCTCCGAGGATGCCAGGGGCCAGGCGGTCACCCTGACCTTGGAGAGCCTGCACCTCGGCGACACCCTGCGCGGCTACCTGGCCTCGCACCTGCTCGACCTCGCTCCCGAGGCGCTCGCGCACCTGCTCTGCGAGGGCCTGCGCAACGACGAGGTGCGCGGCGGACACGGACTGGTGACCAGCCTGCTGGCCGAGGACGACTTCCTCGTCGAGCCGCTTCCGAACCTGCTGTTCACCCGCGACTCCAGTGTCTGGGTCCGCGACCACGTCGCGGTCACGTCGCTGGCGATGGAGGCCCGCGAGCGGGAGACCCAGCTCACCGAGCTGATCTACTCGCTGCATCCGCGCTTCGCCGGTTCGGCGACGATCCACGGCTGGCACCGCGAGTACGTCGAGGGCGGTGACGTCCTGCTGCTGGCGCCCGGCGTGGTGGCGATCGGGGTGGGCGAGCGCACGACCCCGGCGGGGGCCGAGCGGCTGGCCCGGCAGATGTTCGGCTCGGGCATCGCCGAGACCGTGCTGGCCATCCCGATCATGCAGGAGCGGGCGACGATGCACCTCGACACCGTGTGCACCATGGTGGACGTCGACACGGTGGTGATGTACCCGAACATCGCCGACACCCTCACCGCCCACGCCGTCACCGTGGCGGACCGGACCGGCGACGACGACAGCGACCTCGTGCTGCACGTCGCGCCACCCGAGCCGTTCCTCGTCGCGGCGGCCAAGGCGATGCACATCGACACCCTGCACCGGATCGACACCGGCCTCGATCCCGTCACCGCCGAGCGCGAGCAGTGGGACGACGGCAACAACACGCTGGCCATCGCGCCGCGGGTGACGGTCGCCTACGAGCGCAACACCGAGACCAACGCCCGGCTCGAGGCGGCCGGCATCGAGGTCCTGGCCATCGCCGGGTCCGAGCTCGGCTCCGGCCGTGGCGGCCCCCGCTGCATGTCCTGCCCGATCGCCCGCGACGACACCTAGGCGAAGGCGATCCAGAGGTGCTGGGCGCGCGCAACCAGCCGCCCGCTGTCGTCGTACATCCCGCTGGCCGTCCAGGTCTTGCGACCCTCGGTGCGCACGTGCCGCCCGACCACGACGTAGGACGAACCGGTCCGCGGCGGTGAGGGCGACGGCAGGCGCTCGAGACCGGCCGACATCGCGGCGAGCACCATCGGGCGGTTCTCCAGGTCCGAGGACCAGCCGCCGACGCAGTCGAGCGCGGCCCAGGTGACCGCGGTGCCGACGACGCCGTCGCTGTCAGCCACCGAGGGGTCGGGCGTCCAGGTGGCGGCGACGCGTTCGTCGGCGTCGTCGGGCAGCCGGCCCGGGAAGATCCGCAGGCCGTCACCCGGCTCGCGGTCGGGACCGCAGACGAAGCAGGTGGGGAAGGGATGGCCCGAGAGCCCACCGTAGGTCGCCTCGGCGGCACGGGCCGTCTCGAGGTCGACCGCCGGCCCGGGGTCCGCGTCCTCACCGATCAGCACGGCGTCCGGGCGGACCGTGGCCACGAGGTCGGTCGCGGACGGCCCGGTGAGCGTCCACCCGGTGCTGTCGTCCTCCGGGCCGAGGGTCAGCTCGACGTCGAGCGGCGGTGGCGCCTTCAGGGAGACCGTCAGCGGAGGCACGCCGCCGAGGGTGCCGGCCGCCTCGGACACTGCTCCGGCGGTCCAGCCGCCGTTCCCGGAGGTCGGCGGGCCGTTGAAGCGGGCGGGGACGGTCAGCGAGGTCATGCGCTCACGCTGCCATGTAACGCGGGGTTATGGACCGGTCGCACGGCGTACACGCCGAGCTCCGCGTCCATAACCCCGCGTTACATGCGGGGGTGGACCGTCAGGCGAGGTCGTTGTCGGCGAGGAACTGCTCGGCGACATCCTGTGGGTCCTCCTTGTCGATGACGACCCGGGTCACCAGCGCGCCGAGGGTCTCGGTGTCGAGGGCCTCCGAGACGCTGTTGAGGGTCTCGGTCGTGGTGTCGTCGACGACGTCGCTGCGCAGCAGCGGAACGACGTTCTGGGCCGCGAACAGCGCGTCGGGGTCCTCGAGCGGGACGAGGTCCTCGGCGGCGATGTTGGGGTCGGTCGTGAAGAGGTTGGCGGCGTCGACGCGGCCGTTGAGCAGCGCGCCGAGGCTCTGGGGGCCGCCGGCGTCGAGCTCGATGAAGTCGCCGAAGACCACGCCGTAGACCTCCTCGAGGCCGGGGAGCCCGGTCTGACGCGTCTTCCACTCGGGTGCGCCGCCGAGCGTGAGGTCACCGGCCACGTCGGCGAGGTCGCCGATCTCGGCCAGGTCGTACTCCTCGGCGGTCTCCGACGTCACCACGACGGCGTCCTTGTCCTCGGCCTCGGAGTAGTCCAGCACCGTGAGGTCCTCGGGCAGCGCCTCCTGCAGCTCGGAGTAGACGCCTTCGGAGTCCGAGGACTCGCCGACGGCGCCGGCCTCCTCCTCGGCGAGGAAGTAGTCGCGCAGCACGCCGGTGTACTCCGGCAGGATGTCGATCGAGGCGTCCTCGATGGCGGGGATGTAGACCTCGCGGCTGCCGATGTTGAGCTTGGTCGAGGCCTCGACGCCGGCGCCGTTGAGCGCACCGGCGTAGATCTCGGCGAGCAGGGCGTTCTCGGGGAAGTTCGCCGACCCGACGACGACCTCGCCGGAGGCCGAGCCCGAGTCTCCGGAGTCGCCCGAGCTGTCGGACTCCAAGGCTTCTTCGCCGCCGCCGCAGCCGGCGAGGCCGAGGAGGGCCACCGTCGTGAGCGAGGCGATCAAGGGGGTGCGCTTCATGGGAACGTGCCTTTCGTCAGGACCCCGAGGTCCGAAGGGTTGAGCGGACAGACGTCCTTCTCCCGGCCGCGTTGCCGGAGAGTCCAGGGGAGACCACGAGCCGCTGGAGGAGCGACGCGGCGAGGTCGACGGCGAGGGCCAGCGCCGCCACCAGCAGCGCGCCGCTGGCCATCTGCGCGTAGTCGCGGACCGACAGGCCGTCGATGAGGTAGCGACCGAGGCCGCCCAGCCCCACCGTGGCGGCCAGGGTGGCGGTCGCGATGACCTGCAGCGCGGCCGAGCGTAGGCCGGAGGCGATGAGCGGCGTCGCGCACGGCACCTCGACGCGCCACAGCACCTCGGCCCCGGTCATGCCCATGCCCTTCGCCGCGTCGCGGGCGCCGGCATCGACCTGCTCGACGCCTGCGTAGGCACCGGCCAGGATTGGCGGGATCGCGAGCACCGTGAGGACGATCTCGGTGGGCACCAGCACGCTCGCCTCGCCGGAGAGCCGCGGGCTGATGAGCATGATGCCGACGAAGAGCAGGCCGAGACTGGGGATGGCGCGGAAGGCCCCGGTGACGTTGACGGCCAGGAAACGTCCGCGGCCCGTGTGGCCGACGACGAGTCCGAGGGGCACGGCGACCAGCGAGGCCAGCCCCAGCGCGATGCCGGAGTAGAGCAGGTGCTCCCACAACCGCAGCCAGATGCCCTCCCCGCCGCTCCAGTGGCCGCCGTCGCTCAACCAGGCGATGACGTCGTTCACACCGCCACCCCCGCCCGTCCGCCCGGCTCGTCAGCCGGCTCGTCGGCCGGCTCGTCAGCCGGCTCGTCGACCGGCCGGGTCGAGGTGGCGCCGCGCTGCCACGGCGTGAGCGCCCGCGCGACCAGGACGATGACGAGGTCGAACACGAGCGCCAGCAGGACGCAGGCGACGAGGCCGGCGACCACCGGGTCGAGGAAGTTGCGCTGGAATCCGTCGGTGAACAGCGAGCCGAGCTGCGGGATGCCGATGAGCGCCGCGACGCTGACGATGCTGACGTTGCTGACCGCCGCCACGCGCATCCCGGCCGCGATGACCGGTACGGCGAGCGGCAGCTCGACGGTCAGCAGCCGACGCAGGGGCCCGAACCCCATGGCCGTCGCCGAGGCGCTGACCGACTCGTCGACGGCGGCGAGGGCGTCGGCGACGGTGCGGGTGAGCAGCGCGAGGGTGTAGATCGTCATGGCCACCACGACGTTGACGGTGTCGAGGATGCGCGTGCCGAGGAACAGCGGCATCAGCACGAAGAGCGCCAGCGACGGGATCGTGTAGAGCAGACCGGTGCCGACCACGAGCGGGGTGTAGAGCCAGGGCACCCGGCGCGCCGCCCACCCCAGGGGTATGGCGAGGAGCAGGCCGATGACCAGCGGCAACCCGGCCAGCCACGCGTGGTCGAGCGTGTAGGACCCGAGGTCGTCGAGGTGGTCCAGGACCCAGGTCATCGCTCGGGACGCCTCTCGATCGCTGCCACGACCTCCGCGGCGGTGACGGTCCCGAGCAGGACGCCGTCGCCGTCGACGACCACGCCCCGGCCGCTGGGCGAGGACAGGGCGGAGTCGAGCAGGGCGCGTGTGGAGCCGTCGGCACGGGCCACGGTGCCGCCGCGGTGGAGGTCGGTCTGCGCGACCGGGCCCGTCACCCGAGCGGGCTCGATCCAGCCGACCGGGCGTCGTTCGTCGTCGACGACGACGAGCCAGCCGCCGGTGGCCTGCCCCGGGTCGGCGGTGGCGCCGAGGGCCACCGTGGCCTCCTCGCGGGTCGTGATCCTCGGGGCGGGTCGGAACCCCAGGCCCCGGTAGCCACGGTCACGGCCCACGAAGTCGGCCACGAAGTCGTCGTGCGGGTCCCCGAGCAGGGTGGCGGGGTCGGAGACCTGGGCCAGCTGGCCTCCCACCCGCAGCACGGCGACCTGGTCGCCGAGCTTCACCGCCTCGTCGATGTCGTGGGTGACGAACAGGATCGTCTTGCCCAGCTCGCTCTGGAGCCGCAGGAACTCGTCCTGGAGCTGCTCGCGCACCACCGGGTCGACGGCGCTGAACGGCTCGTCCATGAGCATGACCGGCGGGTCGGCGGCCAGCGCTCGGGCCACGCCGACCCGCTGCTGCTGTCCACCCGAGAGCTGGTGGGGGTACCGGTCGGCGTACGCCTGCGGCAGCCCGACACGCTCGAGGAGCTCCATCCCCCTGGCGCGGGACTTCTTGCGGTCCCAGCCCAGCAGGCGGGGCACGGTCGAGACGTTGTCGACCACGGTGCGGTGCGGGAAGAGGCCGGCGTGCTGGATGACGTAGCCGATGCCCCGGCGCAGCTCGCTGGCGTCGAGCGTGGCGGTGTCCTGCCCGCCGACGGTGATGCGGCCCGAGGTCGGCTCGATCATGCGGTTGACCATCCGCAGCGACGTCGTCTTGCCGCAGCCGGAGGGCCCGACGAGGACGGTGATGCGTCCCTTCGGCGCCTCGAGGTCGAGACCGCCCACCGCCACGGTCCCGTCAGGGAAGGACTTCGTCACGGCTTCGAAACGAATCACTCGACGAGCCAACCACACCCGTCGGGCACTTCGCCGCCGACCCGAGTCACGAAGTGACAACCTTCGGTGACCGCCCGGCTCGAGATCCGTGGAGGTTCGGGGCGTTTGCGGGGTCTCCTCCGGGTCGGAGGACCGAGTGCGACCCGGGCAGGAAAACCGAGGAACCCGACCGTTGCTGACGGGGGATACAGCGACGGCCGGGCTGATTCAAGGCTAGGGGCACAGGTTCTCGTCTTTCAACTCGCGCGCCGTGGCGTATCCCACGCCGGAGCAAGGTTTTACTTACCGGATCGTCACCTGGCGGTTCGCCAGGCCGTGCCGGGCCGAACGCTCCTCGGTGGTCAGCTGAACGTCACCGGCGAGAGCATCCATCGCCTCGCCCAGGTCCGCGGCGAACTGCGCCGCCGGCTCCTCGAGGACGTCGGCACCGGTACCGACCGGCAGGTCCCAGACCGGGGCGAGCAGGCCGTGAGCGCGGAACATGCCGACCAGCCGGGAGTCGGGAACGAGGCGGTCCTTGCCGGCGACGTGCAGGCGCGCGAGCGCGGAGAGCAGCACCTCCTCGTCGTGCGGCATCACCCAACGCAGGTGTTCCTTGGAGCCGATCGCCGTCCAGTAGGCCGCGGTGACCGACGTCAGTCGTACCGTCGGGGAGGCGACCTGGTTGGCCTGCTCGAGGGCCGCCGCGAGGCCGGTGGAGTCGTCGTCGACGTCGGCCACCCAGTACTCGAACCCGTCGTGGACGGTGATGTCGAGCGGCTCGTCCGCGACGAGGTCCTGCAGGCGCGGGCCGTCGCCCGGGTCGTCGGTCAGACCCACCATCTGGCCGGGCTCGGCGTCCAGGGCCGCCTCGAGGACGGCACCGAGGTCTCGGGCGTGGTCGCCGTACGAGTGCTGGACCTGCAGACCGAGCCAGACCGTGCCGTCGTCGCGGACCATCGCGGGGGCGGCCATCGGAAGCAGGGTGCAGAGCAGGACGTCCCGCCCACCGGGCGTGACGAGCGGCAGCGGGGCGGTGGCGGCCGGGACGAGCTCACGCAGCGCGACGAGGTCGCACTCGGAGGCCAGTCCCTCGAAGGGACGGGTGACCAGGCGCGGCGGAGCGCCGGCGGCGCTGCCGTGACAGGAGCGGAGCGCAGCCCCGACCCGCACGGGCAGGGCTGGCGTGGCGAGACCCCCTCCGGCGCCGGGGTCGCCGTCTCCGCTGCCTGCTGACGTGCCTTGTCGCGTGCTCGCTTGCCCATGGGGCTGGAGGCTACAGGCGGGCGCCCGGACGGCTCAGAGCGGGATGCGGACGTGAACGGTCGTCCGACCGCCGTTGTCCTCGACCCACCACTGCTTGACGAGAGCGTCGACGATGCTCAGGCCACGCCCGGAGATGTCGGAGTTGTCGGCGTCGACCGCGTGTGGGCGGGACGCGCTGCCGCCGTCGCTGACGGAGATGACGAGCTCGCCCGCTTCCAGGGACCAGCTGACAACGAGGTCGTTGACCGGAAGCGGAGCAGCATGGCGCACCGAGTTGCCGACCAGCTCGGAGACCACCACGCGGGCGTCGTCGACGCGCTCGCCGGTGAAGCCGTGTCCTTCGAGCCAGGACCGGAGCTCTTGCCGCACGACGGAGGCCGACGGAGCCTGGAACGGGACACGGATGTCCATTCCCTGCTCCTCGCGCTCGGTCATCCCCGCCACTTCTCTCGCCTCGCTCGGTTGACGCTTCCTCAATGCTCCCCAACGACCCCCCACCCAAACTCAGCCCAACCAGGAAAGGACGCGTCCGGGCGTGTCCGTGATCACGGCCTCCACCCCCAGGTCGAGGCACCGCTGCAGGTCGTCCTCGGTGTTGACCACCCAGACGTGCATGCGATGTCCGTCGTCGCGGAGCCGACGAGCAGACTTCGGTCGGTCGCGGATCTCGGCGACACCCGGCCCCGCGATGGAGCCGGCCGTGAGCATGCCCCGCGCGACGCGCCACGAGACGGTGCCCTCGATGAGGAAGCACCGTCTCCAGCTCGGGCGCCATGCGCCGCACCCGGGTGACCGCCACCCCGGAGAAGCTCATCACCCGCGCCGGAGAGCCGGCGTAGTTCCAGCCCACCTGGTCGAGCAGGTCGACCACCCGGCGCTCCACGAGCCCGGCGTAGCGGGTGGGGTGCTTGGTCTCGATCGCCACGTCGATGGTGCGGTCGTGGTCGCGCACCATCTCGATGAGCCTGGTGAGAGTCAGCACGCCCTTCTCGTCGCGCTCCGGCAGCTCGACCTCGTCGTCGAGGTCCGCCCAGGGTCGTTTCCAGGCGGAGGCGTCGAGCGCGTCGAGCTGCGACAACGTCATGGTCGAGACCACGCCGCGCGAGTTGGTCGTGCGGTCGACGCGGCGGTCGTGGACCAGGACGAGGTGGCCGTCGGCGGTCAGCCGGACGTCGCACTCGACGCCGTCGGCCCCTTCCTCGATGGCCTTGACGTAGGCCGCGAGCGTGTGCTCGGCCTCGCTCTCGTTCGACCCCCGGTGGGCGATCACCTTCGGCCTGTCACGATCGCCCGCGGGCTGGCTCATGACACAGCATCGTGCCAGCCGGCCGGGCGGGCGCCCGGGACCTCCGCGCGGTCGCGGCGCGGCGAGTCGCCGCGCCGGTCGGGTCCGTGGGCGGGGGACGTGCGGTCTAGGCCGCCGCGTGGGCCGCGACCGCCGCCGGCAGGTCGGCCGCCGGGCAGCCTCCGGCCAGCAGCAGGGTGAGCAGCAGTCGCGCGTGGAGCGGCTGGAGGTAGCCGCCGTGGACCAGACCACGTGCGAGCAGGTCCACCTCCGAGCCGGGCCCGCCGTAGGTGCGCCGGTGCACCGAGCCGCCGCCGGTCCGGGTGACGAGGACGACGGGGATGCGGGTCGCGGCGTCGGCGAGGACGTCGGCGACCGCGGGGGTGACGTGTCCGGCGCCGAGACCGGCGACCACGAGACCGTCAGCGGTCGACGCGGCGGCACGGTAGCGGCCGGGATCGTCGCCGAGGACGGCCGTGAGGAGGTCGACGTGCACCCCGACCGCCGGTGGCGTCGGCAGGGCCGGCAGCCGTCGCAGCGATCCCCGCACCACCACCTCGCCCTCGTGCAGGTGCCCCAGCGGGCCGGGGTCGACCGACCCGAAGGCACCGGTCGCGCTGCTGTGCTGCTTGCGCACCCGGCGGGCGGCGTGCACGAGGTCGTCCAGCACGACGAGTGCCCCGAGGTCGCGGCACGACGCGGTCGCGGCCGCGGTCACGGCGGCGACGAGGTTGGCCGGGCCGTCGGCGCCGGCCGTCGTCGGGCGGCGCATGGCGCCGGTCAGGACGAGGGGCTCGGGTCGATCCCACAGCAGGTCCAGGACGTACGCCGTCTCCTCGAGGGTGTCGGTGCCCTGGACGACCACCACGCCTGAGGAACCGTCGTCGACGGCGCGCCGGGCGAGCGTGAGCACCTCCAGCAGCAGGTCGAAGGTGATTCGGGCCGAGCTGACCTTCGCCAGGTCCACCACCTCGAGGTCGATCGGACTGTCGGCGTCGAGCCTCGGCCCCGCCGCTAGCCCGGCCACGATCTCGGCCGCGTCGAGGGCCGGCGTGGCGCCGTGGGCGCCCTCGGCCGTCATGCTGATCGTGCCGCCCAGGAAGTACGCCGTGACGTGAGGCCGTGCTCCGTCGGCCGGCCGGGAGGTGTCCATGTCCCGCAGGCTACTGATCCCGCACCCTCAGCAGCACCGACCCTGCGTCGACCTCTCGCGGTGCTGGTCACGGTGACGCTCGAAGGCGCGCCGCGTCATGGGCTCGACCCCGCGGCGTCGGCAGTCGAGGAGGTAGTCGTCCCACCTGGCCTCGCCGCTGAGCTGGCGCGCATACCAGCGCAGGCCCGCCAGCGCTCGTCGTACCGGGGCCAGGGCGCTCCCTGCTGCGCCGCTCACGACCCGACCGTCGCCGTGCGGTCGCGCGACGCCTGCCACTCGGCCTCGGCCTTCTTCTCGTCCTCGGTGGCGAGGAAGTCGGCCGGCGCGACGACGTGCGACTCGGTCTTCGGAACCTCGGTGGTGGGCAGCGAGCCGGCCTTCGCCGCCTTGAACCAGATCAGTGCGGCGTTGGCGACGATGACGATGACCAACACCGCGAAGCTGGCCTGGAGGATGGCGTTGACGGTGGAGTTGGTGATGACGGTGTCCATCTGCGAGGCGTCCGTCGCGGGCGCAAGCACCTCACCGGCGTCGCGGGCCGCTCGGTAGCGGTCGGCCTGTGCGAGGTAGCCGATGGCCGGGTTGTCGGAGAACACCTTCTGGTAGCTCGCCGTCAACGTGACGACGAGGTCCCAGGCCAGCGGGACAGCCGGGACCCAGACGTACTTCCACCACCCGTGCTTGCAGAAGAGCGTCACGCAGAGGGTCAGGGCGATGGCGGCCAGCAGCTGGTTGGCGATGCCGAAGAGCGGGAAGAGCTGGTTGATGCCGCCGAGCGGGTCGGTGACACCGACGTAGAGCATGTAGCCCCAGGCCAGGACGACGAGCGCGGACGCCGTCCACGAGCCGGGCTTCCACGAGGTGTCGGCGAACTTGGGCCACACGTTGCCGATGGTGTCCTGCAGCATGAAGCGGCCGACCCGGGTGCCGGCGTCGACGGCGGTGAGGATGAACAGCGCCTCGAACATGATCGCGAAGTGGTACCAGAAGGCGGCCAGGCTGCCACCGAAGGCCTCGCTGAGGATCTGCGAGATGCCGAGGGCGAGTGTCGGAGCGCCGCCGGTGCGGGAGACCAGCTCCTCCTCCACCGAGGCGGACGCCGCCTGCAGCTGGTCGGGACTGAGCGTGAAGCCCAGGGTGCCCACGAACTCCGCGGCGCTCTCGACGGTGCCGCCGGTCATCGCCGCGGGGGCGTTGATGGCGAAGTAGAGGCCCTGGTCGATGACGGAGGCCGCGATCAGCGCGGAGATCGCGACGAACGACTCCATGAGCATGCCGCCGTAGCCGATCATCCGGACGTGGCTCTCCTTGGCGAGCATCTTCGGCGTGGTGCCCGAGGCGATGAGGGCGTGGAAGCCGGACAAGGCGCCGCAGGCGATCGTGATGAAGAGGAACGGGAAGAGCTTGCCGGCGAAGACCGGCCCGTTGCCCTCGGTGGCGAAGGAGGTGACCGCCTCGTTCTGCAGTGTCGGCTGGGCCAGGACCATGCCGACGGCCAGCAGCAGGATGACGCCGATCTTCATGAAGGTCGAGAGGTAGTCGCGGGGGGTCAGCAGCATCCAGACCGGGAGGATGGAGGCGATGAAGCCGTAGACGACCAGCGCGATCGTGAGGGTCTCCGGGGAGAGGGTCAGCGGCTCGGCCCAGCTCGAGCCCTCGACGACACCGCCCAGCACGATCGCCACCAGCAGCAGCGCCACGCCGATGCCGGTGACCTCCATGACCCGACCGGGCCGCAGGAAGCGGAGGTAGAAGCCCATGAAGAGCGCGATCGGGATGGTCAGGCCGATCGAGAACACGCCCCAGGGCGACTCGGCCAGCGCGTTGACCACGACGAGCGCGAGCACGGCCAGGATGATGATCATGATCGCGAAGACCGCGATCAGGGCGGCGACACCGCCGACGACGCCGATCTCCTCGCGGACCATCTGGCCCAGGCTCTTCCCGTCGCGACGCATCGACAGGAACATCGTGACCATGTCCTGAACCGCACCGGCGAGCACGACGCCGGCCACGATCCAGATGGTGCCCGGCAGGTAGCCCATCTGCGCAGCGAGCACCGGGCCCACCAGCGGGCCGGCGCCGGCGATGGCGGCGAAGTGGTGACCGAAGAGCACACGCCGGTCGGTGACCTCGAAGTCGGTGCCGTTCTCCAGCCGCTCGGCGGGAGTGGCGCGCGTGTTGTCGAGCTTCAGCACCCGGCGCGCGATGAAGCGGGAGTAGAAGCGGTAGGCGATCAGGTAGGAGGAGACGGCGGCGAAGAGGATCCACAGTGCAGAGACCTCCTCGCCGCGGCTGAGGGCCAGCACGGCCCAGCAGACGGCGCCGACGAGGGCGACGGCCACCCAGGCGGCGATCGTGGCCGGGGAGGTCGAGCGGGGTCCGTCCGGTGAGGGGTCGTTCGCGGGTCGGGTCGAGGTGGACGTCGTCATGGTGCCTCCGGTTCCGAGCGGCTGGCGCAGAAGCGGGCAGATCGTCGCAGAAGGTGACCTGCCTGCGACCAGCACCTTACGACAGCCCGCGGCCCGTGCCGAGGGTCAGCGTCGCAGCACCTCACGCAGGCGCGCGGCGAAGGCCTCCGGCTCCCCACCCCACCCCGACGCCGCGTCGAGGAAGCCGCCGTGATGGCTGGGGAAGACCACCAGCGGTGCGTCGAGCCGCTCCGCCACCGCGGCCGCGCACCGCCCGGTGACCTGCAGGGCCGACTCGGTGCCGACGCCGACGACGATGCGCGTGGAAGCCGCGGCCAGGGTCGCAGGGTCGGGCGCGAAGGCGACGACGCCGGCGGACGCACCCGACAGCAGCGGGTCGTCGCGGCTGCCGTCGTCCTCGGTCGGCAGGCAGCAGGTGGGTGAGCGGCGGCTCGTGGGCCACCAGGGTCACCACGTCCTCGGGGTGTGCCTGGACGAGGGCGAGCCCGTCGACGGCCCCGCCGCTGCTGCCGAAGACCTCGACCGGTCCGGCGCCCAGCTCCTCGACCAGCGCGTGCAGGTCGGCGGCGTGCTGCGAGGGGTCGTTGTCGTGGCGCCCGTCGGTGCGGGTGCTGTGGCCCAGGCCGCGTGGGTCGTAGGTGACGACCGTGCGGTCACCGAAGTACGACGCCAGCGCGGTGAAGCCGCTCGCCTCCATGGGCTGACCGATCATGAGCAGCACGGGACGTCCGTCGCGGGTGGGGATCGGCCCCCGCACGTCGTAGGTGACCCGTGCGTCGGGCAGCTCGAGGGTGCGGGTGGTCTGCTCGACGCTCATGGGTGCTCCTCGCTCGGGTCGGCGGTCGCTGAGGGGAGCAAACGGGCAGGTGCCCACACCCCAGCGCGCAGCAGGCGCGCTCGTCAAGCGCCGAGCCCGTCGGCCGGGGCGTCAGTCCGGGTCGGGCTCCGGACCGGGGACCTCCAGCCGGGACGTGCCCCTCTGGTCCACCCGGTAGACCTGGCCGTGCGGGCTGACCCAGACCAGGGCCCCGGCGGGCTCGCGCCGGTAGTGCCAGCCGCCGTGGGTCTTGACCCGGTGGTGGTAGCGACAGAGCCGGGCCAGGCGCACGGCGCTGGTCTGCCCGGGCGGGCCGCCGTCGTCGGGTGGCACGTAGGGGTCGATGTGGTCGCGATCGGTGCTGCTGGGACGTGCCGTGCGGCCGCACCAGGGGAACTGGCACACCAGGTCGCGCTCGTCGACCTGGTCGGCGACGACCTGCGGCACCTCGTGGGCGTCGACCGCCGATTCGTCGCTCGGGTCCAGCACGGGTCGCACGCGGATCCTCGCCCCCGGGACGAGGTGGGTCAGCCACCGTTCGATCGCGGCGCGGCAGACCGGACTGAGATCGCCGTCGCGGACCACGGGCCCGACGCAGTCCGAGCCGGCGGACGTGAGGTGCAGGTGCAGGTCGATGACGAGCGAGCGACCCGCGACTGGTCCTCGGCGTCGGGGGCGCCGCTGTGCAAGACCGGTGTCGGGGTCGACGGCCGGTGCGGCCCTCCGGGTCCTCGATGGTGCCACGGTCGGGACCGATCCAGACGGCCGAGGTAGTTCCGCGCGCCGGCCTCGTTCAGCTCCAGCGTCGTGGCGAGCTCGGTGACCGCGAACTCCGAAACCAGGTAGGCGCCCTCGCCCAGGAACCGCAGCACGCCCTCGATGCCCGGCTCCCCCGGGCCACCGGCAGCGGAGCTCTGGCCGAGCTCGTCCCGCCCGCTACTCTGCGGGGTCCTCCCCCAGGTCATGCCGTCGGCGCCGTCGAAACCGTCGTCCAGCAGGCGCGAGGTCTCGTCGGAGACCGAGCCGTAGGCGGGCTCGGCGTCGTCGGGGTCGGGGCTGGGCAGCCGGTGCAGGTCGGCCCCAATGTGTGGCCGCCACCATCTGCTCGGCCTCGACGCGCCAGGCCGTCCGACGTCCGGCGCGGATGCGGGCCAGGGTGCCGGACCCGTCGAGTCCAGGATCGAGCTGAGGGCCTCGGGTCCGACTCGGTCGTCCGGGGTTCCTGCCGTCGTGGTCGTCGTGGCGGTCGTGTTGATCGGCGCCGTCGATGAGCCGGTGGCACGGCACAGCACGGCGTCCCGGTGCTCCGATGACTGCGCCGTCGTGTCAGGGCGGCGGGGTCGACGCTGCTAGCCGCGTTGTGACCGCAGGAACTCCCCGAAGTGCGGGACGGTGAACGCGACCGCGCCCCGCTCGGAGGAGAAGACCAGCCCCTTCTTGATCAGGCCGTCGCGCGCCGGGCTCAGCGACTGCGGCTTGCGCGCCAGCGCACGGGCGACGTCGGCGGTGGTGACCTGCTCGTCCTCCCGGTCGGCGCCGAGCTCGGCCATCGTGCGCATGTAGTCACGCTCGGCGGGCGTTGCGCGCTCGAAGCGGGAGCCGAAGAAGCCGACGGCGAGCTCGGCCTCGGCGTCCGGTGCCGCCTCCTCGACGTCGGCCACGGTCACCGGGCTGCCGACCGCCGCGTCCCAGGTCGCCTTGCCGTAGGCCTGCACGAAGTACGGGTAGCCGTCGGTGAGCTCGTAGAGCCGGTCCAGCGCCGCCGCCTCGAAGTCGACGCCCTCCTAGGCGGCCGGTCGCAGCCACGCCCGGTCCGCCATGTCGCGCGGAAGTCGGTCGACGGCGACGTAGCGGAAGAGACGCTCGGCGTACGACTTGGCCGCCGACAGCACCACCGGGAGGTGCGGCAGCCCGGCGCCGACGACGAGCACGGGCGCATTCTGCTGGCTGACCTCGTGCACCGCGCCGCAGATGGCGGCCAGCTCGGCGGAGGCGACGTCCTGCATCTCGTCGACGAAGAGGCCGAGTCCCACGCCGAGGTCACGGCCGAGCTCACCGACGTCGGTGAACAGCTCGATGAGGTCGAGCTCGAGGTCGCCGGAGTCGGCACGCCCCTTGGCTGCCGGTACGTCGGTGGGAGGCACCCAGCGGAAGCCCTTGCGGTCCTTGAGGTCGGTGCGCAACGCGAACGACTTCAAGACGCCGGCCACGGCGTCGACCCGGTCGGGGTCGCGGTGGCGGTGAGCGACCTCGCGTACGGCAGCGTGCACGGCCTGCGCGACAGGGATCCGCAGCGACTGGTCGGGCCGCGCCTCGATCTTGCCGGTGCCCCACGCCCGGCTGACGGCCTGTCCGCGCAGCGCGTTCAGCAGCACCGTCTTGCCGACGCCGCGGAGACCGCTGACGACCATGCTGCGCTCGGGGCGACCGGCCGCCACGCGCTCGAGGGTGACGTCGAAGGCGGCCAGCTCACGGTCACGGCCGGCCAGCTCGGGCGGACGTTGGCCGGCTCCCGGCGCGTAGGGGTTCCGGATCGGGTCCATGCACAGGAAACTATCGGGTAGTCTAGGCACAGCCCTAGATTGACGTAGCGAGCGGCATCGTGTGTCGCGGAACCCTCCCGGCGCCCGTGGCCGCTCCTAGGATGGCGCCATGCCGGAGCTGCCCGAGGTCGAGGCACTTGTCCAGGACCTTCGCCGACGACTGGACGGTCGCGCCGTCGCACGCATCGACCTGGCCGCCTTCGGCGCGCTCAAGACCTACGACCCGCCGCTGTCGGCGCTGCACGGCACGCTGGTCGACGGCGTCGAGCGCCACGGCAAGTTCCTCGACATCGACGCCTCCGGCATCCACCTGGTCGTCCACCTCGCGCGCGCCGGGTGGATCCGGTGGCGCGACGAGGTGCCGAAGACGCCGCCGAGGCCGAGCAACAAGTCACCGATCGCCGCGCGCATCGTGCTCGACGACGACTCCGGGCTCGACCTCACCGAGGCCGGCACGAAGAAGAGCCTCGCGATGTACGTCGTCACCGACCCGGCCCAGGTGCCCGGTGTCGAGCGGTTCGGGCCCGACCCCCTCGACGACGCGTTCACCATCGAGGTGCTCGAGCGGATCCTGCGCGACGCCGGCCGCGCCCAGGTCAAGGGAGTGCTGCGCCAGCAGTCGATCGTCGCCGGCATCGGCAACGCCTACTCCGACGAGCTGCTGCACGCGGCGAAGATGTCGCCGTTCAAGCCCGCGCTCGCGATCGCCGAGGAGCCGGAGGCGTTGCAGACGCTGTACGCCGCGATCCGCGACGTCCTCGGCGCCGCCGTGGCCCGCTCCTCGGGCGTGGCCGCGGCCGACCTCAAGGGCGAGAAGAAGTCCCACCTCGCCGTCCACGCCCGCACCGGTCAGCCCTGCCCGGTGTGTGGCGACACCGTTCGTGAGGTCTCGTTCGCCGACTCGTCCCTGCAGTACTGCCCCACCTGCCAGACCGGTGGCAAGCCGCTGGCCGACCGGCGGATGTCACGCCTGCTCAAGTGACCCCCTCGCCGACCGGCCCAGCACCATCCGCAACCGTCCCTCGAGCCGAGTCAGCTGTGCCGGATCGGTGACGAGGCTCTCGCGTCCAGGAGGTGGGAGGAAGCCGACCACGTCCATCACGTCCAGGTACGGCGCCGGTTCCCGACCCGACCGCGCGGCGTAGGCGCGCGCGAAGCCGTCGGCGGGCCCGTTGCCGTGCCGAAGGGCGAGGTTGGTCGAGCAGTGCGCGACGTCGAGCCAGGCCGGACCGACCGAGGTCTCCACCCAGTCGACGAGACCCGACACCCGCCGCCTGCGACCAAAGCACGTTGTGCGGGCCGAAATCGCGGTGCAGGAGGGTCAGCTCGTAGGGCGGCGCCGGAGTCCGCAGCAGTGCGAAGGCGTCTCGCCACACCCCTGCGTCTCGCGCCCAGGACGGCACGACGTACTTCTCCTCCCAGGCCCACGACTGGAAGAGCCGTACGTCGGCACCCGGCTCCACGGCGTGGACGGTGGCGAGAAGTCCGGCGAGGCGTTCGAGCGCGTCCGCACCGACCCGATCGAGCTCGAGCCGACCGGGGAGCCTGGACATGAGGTGCGCTGGGTGGCCGCAGCTCTCCCCCGCGGCATCCAGAGCCAGGGACCGCGGTGCCGGGACGGCGGTGTGCTCGAGCGCCCGGATGGTCTCACGCTCACGCGTCGTCAGCTCGGCTCCGTGGGTTCGCCACGGCTCGACCGTCATCAGCCGCAGCACGGCCGGGTCGCCCTGACGAGGCGCGATCGCCAGCATCGTCGAGGTCCGGCCGCCCTCGAGCACGCAGACGTCGCCCACGGGTCCCAGGACGTCCGACGCCCAGGCGAGCGCGTCCGGGTGAGTCGGCATGCCGGGATGTCGTGCAGGGGCTCGGGCTCAGCCTGGTCGGCTCGGCCTCGTCGCCGCTTCGCGGCCGGCGCGAGGGCGGCTCCACGGCGTGGCGAGGTCCCGAGGCTCGGTCCCGAGCTGGTCGGCCGCTCGGTAGCGCGGCGGTGGGGCGGCTCCCGGGGTGGGGCTGTGGGCTACGAGCTGCCCGGACGCGTGCTCACCGCGAGCCGTGGACTCCGCGCCCCGAGCTGGTCGGCCGCTGAGACAACGAGCCCGCCGAGCATGAAGGCCGTGATCGCGGCGATCAGCGTGGCGGTCGAGAGGGCCGGGATGAAGCGGCGTGCCCCCGTGACCGGGCCGGACGCGTGGTAGCCGTGGGTCAGGGCGTGTCCCTTGCCTCGCCGGAGAAGGTGTCGGTTCACCGGGTAGGCGGCGAAGAACGCTGCGGTCAGGGCGATCATCATGGCGATCCAGAACGTCATGTTGACCAGCCCTGCTTCCATCGCCCCCGGGATGAGCGCCATCACGAGATTGTCGACCAGCTCCATGGTGGCGATCGACAGCGTGTCCGCCGCCAGGACCACCGCGAGCGCGCTGCCCAGGCCGAGCCCGCTCCGCAGCAGTGGCAGCGTCGAGAGCGTGTAGCCGAAGAGGAAGGCCAGGCTGAGCGCCAGCAGGATCGTCACACCGGTGCTCAGGCCGACGGCGGTGCCGATGATCAGCCCGAGAATCTCGCCGATGGCGCACCCGGTGAGGCAGTGCAGGGTCGCGCTGAGCGCCATGGCGTTCACACCGTCACCGCTATCGTGCGGATCGTGGTTCTGGTCGCTGTGCTGTGCCGTGGGATGCATGATCTGCCTCGCTTCGGTGGACGACGGCCCGACATTACCCCTAGGGGGTATGTAGATCAAGCCCGCCGACGAGCCTGTTCAGGCCAGCGAGAGGAAGAGCTTCTCCATCTTCGCCGCGTCGATCGGGTCGATGGCTCCGTCGTTCTCCGTCATGCACTGCTGCAGCCCGGTCGCGACGATCGCATACCCGCTGCGGCTCAGCGCCTTGTTCACGGCCGCCATCTGGGTCAGGACCGACTCGCACGAGGAGCCCTCCTCCATCATGCGGATGACGCTGCCGAGGTGGCCGTGAGCGCGCTTCATGCGCGTGATGATCGCCTTGATCTCGGTGGGCTCGAGGTCCATGTCTCTGTCCTGCTTTCCTGCTCTGCGTGGATGGTTCGCGCCGGCGCCGGTTCCGGCCAGATCACTCGGCAGGGGACAACGACGCCAACATCGCGTCGAGTCGCTGCCGGGCGTCGGCGGCGACGTTCGCGAGCGGGGAACCGGGCTCGTTCGAGCCGGCCAGGCCCATCATGGCGTCGGGGTCGAAGGCCTCCACCAGGGTCGAGCCCTCGTCGAGGCTGCGGACCACGACGTTGCACGGGAGCACCGCCGCGATGGACGGGTCTGCGAGGAGCGCCTCGTGAGCCAGCTGAGGCCGGCACGCCCCCAGGATGATCTGTGGCGTGACGTCCGCGTCGAGCTTCTCCTTCAGCGTCGCCTTGAGGTCGATCTCGGTCAGCACGCCGAAGCCCTGGTCGGACAGCGCCTGCCTCACCGCCGCTACCGTCTCTGCGTACGGCGTCGTCACGGTCCGGGTCAGCGTCCAGCTGGTCATGCGGCCTCCTCAGGCGGGGGAGCGAACTCTTTACTCGCGTAAGTGTACATCCCCCCGGGGGGATATGTTAGCGTCGGTACGAACCCCCTAGGGGGTTGCTCGGAACCGTACATCGAACGTGAGAGGACCAGACCGCATGAGCCTGACCATCGTCACCGTCGAGACCCCGTCCCTGGGCGACCGGAGCTATCTCGTGCACGACGGCCAGGTCGCCGTCGTGGTCGACCCGCAGCGCGACATCGACCGCGTCACCGACCTGCTCGCTGAGCACGACGTCCGCCTCACCCACGTCTTCGAGACCCACATCCACAACGACTACGTCACCGGCGGCTACGCCCTCGCGCAGGCCACCGGAGCGGCGTACGTCGTCAACGGCGACGACGAGGTCTCCTTCGACCGGACCCCGATCAGCGACGGCGAGACCGTCGAGACCGGTCAGCTGCGCGTCACGGCGCTGGCCACCCCGGGTCACACCTTCACCCACCTCTCCTACGTCCTGGCCGACGCCACGGACGACGGCACCGAGCAGATCGGGGTCTTCACCGGCGGCTCCCTGCTCTTCGGTGCCACCGGTCGTCCCGACCTGCTGGGCGAGGAGCACACCGACACCCTCGTGCGCCACCAGCACGCCTCCGCTCGCCGCCTCGCGGAGAACCTTCCTGACGATGCCGGCGTCTTCCCCACCCACGGCTTCGGCTCCTTCTGCTCCGCGACGCAGTCCGACGCCAGCGACTCCACGATCGGCCGCGAGAAGGAGGTCAACCCGGTCCTCACCCAGGACGAGGAGACCTACGTCCGCGAGCTGGTCGAGGGCTTGGGTGCCTGGCCCGCCTACTACGCCCACATGCAACCGGCCAACGCCGCCGGCCCCGACGCGCCGGACCTGACGCCGCCGGACGCGGCTGACGCCGACGAGCTGCGTCGCCGCATCGAGGCCGGCGAGTGGGTCGTCGACCTGCGCAACCGCACCGCCTTCGCCGCCGGCCACGCGCCCGGCGCGCTGAACTTCGGCATCGACGGTGGATTCGCCACCTACCTGGGCTGGCTCATCCCGTGGGGTGCGCCGCTGACACTCCTGGGCGAGACCGCCGAGGACGTGGCCACCGCGCAGCGCGAGCTGGTCCGGATCGGGATCGACCGCCTCGAGGCCCAGTCCACCGGCAGCCCCGAGGACTGGACGGTCGGTGGGCGCGACGGCGTGGTCTCCTTCCCGACCGCGACCTTCGCCGACCTCGCCGACGTGCGCCACCACCGACCCGTCGTCGTCCTCGACGTCCGCCGGACCGACGAGCACGACTCCGCCCGGATCGACGGGGCCGTCAACATCCCGCTGCACGAGATCGCGGAGCGCGTCGACGAGGTCCCCGAGGGCGAGGTCTGGGTGCACTGCGCCGGCGGCTACCGCGCCTCGGTCGCGGCATCGGTCCTGCACGCCGCGGGACGCACGCTCGTCGCGGTCGACGACACCTTCGACAACGCCGAGAAGGTCGGGCTCCACCTGGTCGGTCCTGACGTCGACGAGTCGGCCGGCTGACCTGAACGTGGCCTCTCTCGCGCTCGCTCTCGTGGCGGGCGCCCTCATCGGCGTGAGCCTGGGGGCGCTCGGCGGCGGCGGCTCCATCCTCGCCGTACCGGTGCTGGTCTACCTGCTCGACCAGTCGCCGGCGCAGGCCACCACCGGGTCGTTGGTCGTGGTCGGGCTGACCTCGTTGCTGGCCGCCGTCACGGCGTACCGCCAGGGCTCCGTGCTCCTCGCGCGCGGCGTGAGCTTCGGGCTGGTCGCCGTCGGTGGTGCCGCCGCGGGAGCGCTGGCCTCGGCGCAGGTGCCCGAGGCTGTGCTGATGGCCGCCTTCGCCGTGCTGCTCCTGGTGGTCGGCGGCGTCATGCTGGTCCGGCTCCGTCGTGGCAGCACGAACGAGGACGGTCGCCGCCCCGGTCTCGACGACCCGATCATCACCTTCAGCCCGACCTTCGCCTGCAACTGCCCCCAGGCCCTCAAGGTGCTCATCACCGCGACCGTCGTCGGTCTGCTGACCGGCTTCCTCGGCGTCGGTGGTGGGTTCCTCGTGGTGCCCGCTCTGGTGCTCGCTCTCAGCGTGCCGATGACGTACGCCGCGGGCACCTCGCTGGTCGTCATCGCCATCACCAGTGCTGCCGCGCTCGTCGTCCGGGCGGGCTCGGGGGTGCCGCCCGACTGGGGCCTGGTCGCCGCCCTCACCGTCGCCTCCGCCCTCGCAGCGGCCGGGGGCGCCTGGATCGCGGCCCGCACGGACACGGCCCGGCTGTCCGCGGCCTTCACCGGCCTCGTGCTCGTCGTGGCCGTCGGCACCGCGGCCCAGGCCCTCCCCGCCCTCGTCTGAACCGAACCGCCACCAGCCGACCAACAGCCAACAGCCACACCCCCGACCCGAGAGGAACCACCACCATGTGTCGTCCCACCACCTGCAACACCTGCGGCAAGACCACCTGGGCCGGATGCGGCGAGCACGTCGCCCAGGTCCGTGCCACCGTCCGCCGCCCAGTGGTGCCCGGGCCACCCGGAGTCCGAGAAGTCCTCGGGCGGCGGGTTCTGGAGCCGTGTCACCGGGCGCTGCCCGCCTGCTCCACCCCCTTGCTCGATCCCCTGCCCGGCACCCTGCCCGGCACCCTGCCCGGCCCCTCCCGCCCCTCGCCCCTCGCCCCCCTGCACCGAACGCTTCCTGACCCCCTGCCCTTCCCCGAGAGGAAATCGTGCCACCGACCTTCACCCGCGACCCCGCGGGCTCTCCCTCCAGCGCGCCCAGCGCCTCCCCCACCACGGGCGCCACGTCCGGACCGTCCGAGGACCCGTCGCGGCACGGCCTTCTCGGCCGGCTCGGGCTCGCGGTCACCAACCACGGCCGCTTCACCGCCGTGGTGTGGCTGCTGCTGATCGTCGGCCTGGGCGCGTTCGCGCCCCGGGTCGAGGCCGAGCTCTCCGGCGCCGGCTGGCAGGCTGACGGCTCGGAGTCGGTCGCCGTCCGCGACCTCGCCGAGGAGAGCTTCGGCGGCAACGCCAGCCACGCCATCCAGGTCGTGGTCCGCTCCGACGAGGGACCGGCCACCGAGGGTGCCGGCGCCGAGGTGCTCGCCGAGGCCACCCGCATCCTCGAGGCCGACGACCGCATCAGCCAGGTCGTCAAGCCGCAGCCCGGAGCCACCCTGAGCGAGGACGGCAGCACAGCCGTGCTCCTGGCCGGCGCCGACGCCGACACCAACGAGATGGTGCGCGCCGCCGACGAGCTCAAGGGACCCCTGGAAGAGCTCTCGGGCAACGGCATCGAGGTGAACCCGACCGGTTCCTCTCTGCTGTGGTCGGACTTCAACGAGGCCAACCTCGACGCGATGCTGACCTCGGAGCTGTTGTCGTGGCCGGTGACGCTGGTCATCCTCGTCCTCGCCTTCGGCGCTCTGGTGGCGGCAGGGCTGCCCCTGCTGCTGACCATCTCCGGGCTCGTCGCCGCGGCCGGTTCGCTGGTGCTCATCAACCAGTTCGTCCCCGTGTCGATCTGGGCCATGAACTTCGCCATGATGTTCGCCCTCGCCCTCGGCATCGACTACGCGCTGTTCCTCGTGGTCCGCTACCGCGCCGCGCGTGCGGCCAAGGGGGCCACGGCCCGCACGGCCGTCGCGGAGATGATGGACACCGCGGGCAAGGCCGTCCTGCTCTCCGGACTGACCGTCCTGATCTCGCTGTCGGCGGTGATGATCGTGCCGTCACCGGCCTTCCGCTCCATGGCCGGAGGCATCATGCTGGCCGTCATCTTCGTGCTCGCCGCGACGCTGACGCTGCTGCCGTTGGTGCTGGCCAAGCTCGACCACCGCATCAACAAGCTGGCCCTGCCCTGGTCGAAGTCCGGCGAGCACCGGTCTCCCGCCTTCGCCCGCTGGGGCGAGCGGCTGTGGCGCCGCCCGGTGCTCTTCGGTGGGATCTCGCTCATCATCCTGCTCGCCCTGGCCGCCCCGATCTTCGGCCTGAAGACCGCGATGCCCTCGATCAAGGTGCTGCCTGAGGACGCCAGCGCGCGCGTCGGCTACGACCAGGTCCAGGAGGCCTTCGGCGAGGGTGCCCCCGGGACCCTCCAGGTCGTGACCAGCACCGAGGACGCCGACGCGACGGCCGCTGCTCTGGGCGAGGACCCCGGCATCGCCGGCGCCCTGCCTCCCATGCCCGCCACCGACAGCAGCGACCTCGTGCTCGTGCAGGCCGTGCCCACCGTCGACCCCTCCGACCCGGAGCTGGGCGACACCGTCGACCGGCTGCGGGCCGATCTGCCCGACTCCGCCCAGATCGGCGGAGCGGCCGTGGAGAACCTCGACCTCAAGACGCAGCTCGACGAGTCCACTCCGTTGGTCATCGGCATCGTGCTGGTGCTCGGCTTCCTGCTGCTGCTGGTCGCGCTGCAGGCGCCGCTCATCTCGCTGCTCGGGACCTTGGCCAGCCTGCTCTCGACGGCCGCCGCCTTCGGGGTCGCCCGCCTGGTCTTCCAGGAGGGCATCGGGGCCGGATTCTTCGGGTTCGAGTCCCAGGGCTTCCTCGACGCGTGGGCACCGGTGTTCTTCTTCGCCATGATCTTCGCGATCGCCATGGACTACACCGTCTTCCTGCTGGCCTCGGCCAAGGAGCACTGGGAGCGCAGCGGCGATCCCCGCGAGGCGATGGTGGGCGCGGTCGCGCACTCCGGCCGGGTGATCTTCGCTGCCGGCGCCGTGATGGTCGCGGTGTTCTTCACCTTCGCCCTGTCCGGCCCGCTCCCGCCCAAGGAGATGGGCATCATCCTCGGTGTCGCGGTGCTGCTGGACGCGTTCCTCATCCGGCTGGTCCTGCTGCCGGTGATGCTGCGGCTGACCGGCAGGGCCGCCTGGTGGACCCCGGCCTGGCTGCGCCGGGTGCTGCCCGACATCCGCTTCGCGCACGACTGAGGCGGCTCAGAGAGGACACCCCACGCCACGGCTCGGGCAGCGGCACGTCGACCGCCTGCCCGAGCCGGGTGAGGTACTCCTCCCGGGCCACCCCGACCACACCCAGCGAGGCCAGGTGCGGCGTCAGCCACTGGACGTCGAGCAGGCGCCGCGGGGCGTGCTCGTCGGCGAGCAGGTCGACCAGCCCCATGAGGGCGACCTTCGAGGCGTCGCGGGTGCGGTGGAACATCGACTCCCCCGCGAAGAGCCCACCGATCGCCACGCCGTACAGGCCACCGACGAGCTCACCCTCCCGCCAGGTCTCGACCGAGTGCGCCCACCCCAGCGTGTGGAGGGCGCCGTACGCACGCCGGATCTCGGTGGTGATCCACCCGCCGGGCCGCCGTGGGTCGGCACACGCGGCGACCACGGCGTCGAAGGCGGTGTCCACCCGGACCTCCAGTCCCCGCGCCGCCTGCCGCATCGAGCGCGTCACCCGCAACCGGTCCAGGGGCAGCACGCCACGCTCCACCGGCGACCACCACCCCAGGACCCGGCCCGACGGTCCGTCGGGCATCGGGAAGAGCCCGGCGCGGTAGGCCGCGAGCAGGGTCGCCGGCTCGAGGTCGGCGCCGGTGGCCAGCAGGTCGTCGTCCGGCAGCCGACCGGCTCGCACCAGCTCGGCGAGATCGGGGAAGACCCAGGGAGACGGCGCGAGGTCCCGGGGCATGCGGCCATTGTGACCCCCGACGCAGGTTGCTGCGGAGGTCAGCGGGAAGACGTGAGGAAGACCGACCTCCCGCCCCGACAAGGAGAGTGACTCTGTGAGCGTGCGCAGCACGATCGCCGGCAAGCTCATCCCCGACGTCCACCGCCTCGCCCCCGACGTCAACCGCGGATTCGTCCACCACACGCTGGCTCGTGCCATCGCCGGGGTCGGACCGTTGCCCCCCGCGGCCCACGCGGCCGAGACCCAGCTGCGCGAGCAGAAGGGCGACGTGGAGCGGGGAATCCACGAGGTCATCGAGAACCACGTCCGCCTCTCCGCCGCCCAGGGTTTCGTCACCAACCTCGGCGGGCTGGTCGTGATGGCGGCCACGGTGCCCCTCAACATCTCCGGGCTGACACTGCTCCAGTGCCGCATGGTCGCCGGCATCGCCCACCTGCGCGGTTACGATCTCGCCGATCCTCGCGTGCGCAACGCCGTCCTGCTGACGATGCTCGGTGAGGACGCGGTCAAGAGCCTGATCAAGAAGAAGAAGATCCCCGGCCCCCCGATGGTGATCGCCACCGCTCCGGCCTACGACGAGACCCTCGACGCCGTCATCGCCGGCGAGGTGACCAACGCGCTCATCGGGCAGGTGGTCGGCAAGCGTGCCGCCAAGACGGTGGCGCGTCGGATCCCCGTCGCTGGTGGCTTCTACGGCGCCGGCGCCGACGGGTACGCCACCTGGCGGATCGGTCGCTACGCCACCCAGGAGCTGCGCCCGCGCGGACGTTGACGCCCGCGATGTCCCCGGAGCGCGCTAGCCTCCGGCGCTCGGCTCGTCACGGCCTCGCAGGCGGCGGGCGGCGCGGCTCAGCCGCGCCATCGGGGTGGCCTCGGGATCGGGGCGGCTGTCGACCTCGAGCAACGCCGCCGTCAGCGCGGTCATCGCGGCGTCGCGGACCAGCCGCGGACGGGGCTTGTCGGGGTTGCGCCACTTCTCCGTCGGCGGCGGGAAGACCGGCCGCAGGTCGTCGAGGTCGCCGACGACGTCGATGCCGGCCTCGCGCCCGTAGCCGATCCAGCCCTCCGCCGTCCCGAGGCCCAGTCGCGCTGGCGCGGCCCGAGCACGGCCCGGCGCATGTCCGAGCGCTGGGCCAGCACCCCCTGCGCGACGCCCTCGCGGACCAGGCGTCCGTACGCCGCACTGTCCATGCCGGCGCGCTTGAGGCGCTTGTTGAGGTCACGCAGCACCGCGATCTCCTCGATGCCCAAGGAGGCGTTGGCCCGACCCCCGACCGGTTCGCCGACGGCCGGGTCGAGGCTGCAGGCCCGGCAGAACCTCCGCCACAGCTCCTCGGGGTCAGCCCCCGAGGGCGGCACGGTGATGAGGTGGACCCGCTCGGGTGAGACCTCGCGTGTCCAGCGCCGGAGCACGTCAGGCAGGCTGTGCACCCGCCAGAACCAGAGGTCGGAGTCGACCTGGTCGCGGGTCCGGATGAGCTTCACGTAGGTACGGAAGGTCCGCCGGCTCCGGTGCTTGATGCTCTCCTGCCACTCGGCGGGGATCTGCCGCCCCAGGTCGCGCGCGGAGTAGACGACGTGCACCTCCGCGTCTCCGAAGGCCGCGAGCGCCCGGTCGACCTGGTCGGTCGTGGCGCTGGCGAGGATCTCGTGGCTGACGATCGCGGTGCCGCTCACCCGTCGCACCCGCGCCGTCAGCGCGTCCCACTCGCCGCGCACGTCGTCGCGCCGACCGCCCCAGTCGCGGTCGATGAGGTCCAGCGCCCCCACGAACATGTCCCGCCGGAGCCCGGCGGGGTAGTGCACGCCGTGCGCCGCCAACGCGTCCCGGTTGTGGTGGAGCCGACCCTGGAGGTAGGTGGTCCCGGTCTTGGGTGCACCCACGTGCAGGTAGACGACGTCGGCCATGGCGGCATTGTGCCGCACTCCGGCTCCCCGCGGACGGGCCCCGCGTCTCAGGGCGCGAGTGCGTTGACCACGCGGCTGGGGCTGGGCCGTCCGAGGTGGCCGGCCAGCCAGCGGCTGGTCGCCACCAGCGCGGCGAGATCCACCCCGGTGGCGATCCCGAGCCCGTGCAGCATCCACACCAGGTCCTCGGTGGCCAGGTTCCCGGTGGCCGACTCGGCGTACGGGCAGCCGCCCAGGCCGCCGGCGCTCGCGTCGTACGTCGTGACGCCGTGCGTCAGCGCGGCGTAGGCGTTCGACAGGGCCTGGCCGTAGGTGTCGTGGAAGTGCAGGGCCAGCAGGTCGTCCGGCGTGCCGGCGGCGTTGAAGGCGTCGAGCAGCGCGACGACGTGGCCCGGGGTGCCGACGCCGATGGTGTCGCCCAGCGACAGCTGGTAGGCGCCGAGGTCGAGGAGCCGGCGACCGGTCTCGACCACGCCGTCCACGGGCACGTCGCCCTCCCACGGGTCGCCGAAGCACATGGACACGTAGGCACGCACGTCGACGCCCTCGGCGAGCGCGCGTGCGACGACCGGCTCGAACATCGCGAACTGCTCGTCCCACGACCGGTTGAGGTTGCGCCGGGCGAAGGTCTCGGTGGCGCTGCCGAAGATCGCGATGTGACGGACGCCGGCAGCCAGCGCGCGCTCGAGCCCCCGCTCGTTGGGCACCAGGACGGGCATCCGCTCGACGTGGTCGAGACGTCCGAGCAGCTCCTCGGCGTCGGCCAGCTGGGGCACCCAGCGGGGGTGGACCATGCTGGTGGCCTCGACGACCGGCAGCCCGGCCGCGTGGAGCCGCTCGACCAGCTCGGCCTTGACCTCGACAGGGATGACCGCGGACTCGTTCTGCAGCCCGTCGCGAGGCCCGACCTCGTAGATCGTCACCCGCGACGGGAGTCCCGCCCCGGGCACCACGGTGGGCTCGCGCATCAGGCCTCCTCGGATGCGTCGGGTCCGTCGGGCGTGACCACGAACAGGGTCGCCCCCAGCGCCACCTGGTCGCCGGCGGCGGCGCCGACCTCGCTCACAGCGCCCGCGAACGGAGCTCGCAGCGTGAGCTCCATCTTCATCGCCTCGAGCACTCCCAGCTCGGCACCCTCCGCGACCCGGTCGCCGACGGAGACCGACACCGCCAGGACGGTGCCGGGCATCGGTGCGGTCAGCGAGCCGTCACCGACGTCCGCGCCGTCCGCGGCGAAGGGGTCGACGCGCGGGAAGTCGAAGCGCTGACCGCGCCACGACAGCTCCACGCCGTGGGCCTGCGCGTCCACCACCGCGCTGTGCCGCTGTCCGTCGACGTCGAGGACGACCTCGTGGTCCGCGGCGGAGAGCATCGTGACTGCGTACGTCGCGTCCCCGTCGCGCACGGTGCCGCCGGCGAGGTCGACGACCAGCTCGCGGTCGAGCTCGACGAGCACCGGTGCGGGATCAGCGCCCAGGCGCCAGCCGTCGGGGGCGAACGGTCCCGCGGGTGCGGTCATGACGGTGACGGCGGCGTCGGTCCAGGCCGCGATGACGCGGGCGGTGTCCTTGTCCGGGGGAGGTACGTCGTGCCGGTCCAGCCAGGCGGTGTCCACCTCGCTGACGCGGAAGACGTCCGAGGCGGCGAGCGCCCGGAGGAACCCGGTGTTGGTGGTCAGCCCGAGCACGGCGGTCCGGTCCAGCGCGGCGACCAGCCCCTGCCGGGCGCCCTCACGGTCGGCGCCGCGGGCGATGACCTTGCCCAGCATCGGGTCGTAGGAGGCGGTCACGGTCTGCCCGCTCTCCAGGGCGGCGTCGACGCGCACCGTCGCGGGCCAGCGGACGATCGAGGCGGTGCCGGCTTGCGGCAGGAAGCCGCCGAACGCGTCCTCGGCGTAGACGCGGGCCTCGATGGCGTGGCCCACGCAGCGGACGTCGTCCTGGGTGAAGGGAAGCCGTTCC
Source organism: uncultured Actinomycetota bacterium (assembly GCA_963790225.1). Lineage (GTDB taxonomy): Bacteria > Actinomycetota > Actinomycetes > Propionibacteriales > Nocardioidaceae > Marmoricola_A. The sequence continues at coordinate 89,235 of CAWBNX010000007.1, forward strand.
CCGGCGGCCACCCGGAGCTGGAGGTCGACGAGGTCCAGCGGGGCGCCGGCCACCTCGACGACGAGCTCGGTGACCGGGTGCTCGACCTGCAGCCGGGTGTTCATCTCGAGGAAGTAGACGCCCGGGGGCGCGCCCCCCGGGTTCCCCCCGGGCTGCTCCGTCTCCACCAGGAACTCCACGGTCCCGGCGTTCTCGTAGCCGACCTCGCGGGTCAGCGCCACGGCCGAGTCGAGGAGGGTGCGGCGGGTCGCCTCCGACAGGTGGGGCGCCGGAGCCTCCTCCAGCACCTTCTGGTGGCGACGCTGCGCCGAGCAGTCGCGCTCGAAGAGATGGACGACGTTGCCGTGGGAGTCGGCGAGCACCTGCACCTCGACGTGACGCCCCCGCTCGACGTACCGCTCGACGAGGAGGGTGTCGTCCCCGAAGGCCGCTGCGGCCTCACGACGGGCCGCCGCGAGGGCGCCGTCCAGCTCGGCGGGCTCGCGCACGATGCGCATGCCCTTGCCACCGCCGCCGGACGCGGCCTTGACGAGCACCGGGAAGGCGGACCCGTCGGTCGCCGCGCCTGTGTCCTTCGGGCCCGTCGGGACCAGCTCGACCCGCGGCACCACCGGCACTCCGGCGCGCTCGGCGATCTCGCGCGCGCGGTCCTTGCGCCCCATCGCGTCCATGACCTCGGCCGACGGGCCCACGAAGGTGAGGCCCGCCTCGACCACGGCGCGGGCGAATTCTGATCGTTCGGACAAGAATCCGTAGCCCGGGTGGATCGCGTCCGCGCCGGACTCGCGCGCCGCTTCGATGACCCGCTCGATCGAGAGGTACGACGACGTGGCCGACGTCGGGCCGAGGTGCACCGCGGCGTCGGCCGCCCGCACGTGGGGGGCGCCGCGGTCGGCGTCGGAGTAGACCGCGACCGTCCGGATCCCGCGGGCCCGGGCCGAGCGGATCACGCGCAGCGCGATCTCGCCGCGGTTGGCCACGAGCAGGGTGCGGATCGGTCGTCCGGTGGTCGAGCCAGTCGAGACCATGACGCTCACATCCTGAAGATTCCGTAGGAGGGCTCGGGCACCGGCGCGTGCGCCGCCGCCGCCAGGCCCATGCCGAGGACCCGCCGGGTGTCGACGGGGTCGATGATGCCGTCGTCCCAGAGGCGTGCGGTCGAGTAGTAGGGCGACCCCTGCTGCTCGTACTGCTCGCGGATCGGCGCCCGGAAGGCCTCCTCGTCCTCCTCCGACCACTCCCCGCCGCGGCCCTCGATGCCGTCGCGACGGACCGTCGCCAGCACGGACGCCGCCTGCTCGCCGCCCATGACCGAGATCCGGGCGTTGGGCCACATCCACAGGAAGCGAGGGTCGTAGGCTCGCCCGCACATGCCGTAGTTGCCGGCTCCGAACGACCCGCCGATCACGACAGTGAACTTCGGCACCACCGAGCAGGACACCGCCGTCACCAGCTTGGCGCCGTCCCGGGCGATCCCCCGGTTCTCGTAGTCGCGGCCCACCATGAAGCCGCTGATGTTCTGCAGGAACACCAGCGGGATCCGCCGCTGGTTGCACAGCTCCACGAAGTGCGCCCCCTTCAGCGCCGACTCCGAGAACAGGATCCCGTTGTTGGCCACGATCCCGACGTCGTAGCCCCAGACCTTGGCGAACCCCGTCACCAGCGTCTCGCCGTACAGCCGCTTGAACTCGTGGAACCTCGACCCGTCGACGATCCGGGTGATCACCTCGCGCACGTCGTACGGCGTGCGGCTGTCCGTCGGCACGACGTCGTACAAGCCCTCGGGGTCGAGCGTCGGGGGTTCGGGGACCGAGGGCGGGCGGGCGGGAGTGGCGCCGCGTCGCGCGTCCGTCGGGCGCGGGCAGCGTCGCGACGATCGACCGGACGATGGCGAGGGCGTGGGCGTCGTCGTTGGCGAGGTGGTCGACGACGCCGGAGGTGCGGGCGTGGACCTCGCCGCCGCCGAGCTCCTCGGCGGTGACGACCTCACCGGTGGCAGCCTTCACCAGGGGCGGGCCGCCCAGGAAGATCGTGCCCTGGTCCTTGACGATGACGGTCTCGTCCGACATCGCAGGGCACGTAGGCGCCACCGGCGGTGCACGAGCCCATGACCGAGGCGATCTGGGGGATGCCGGCGGCCGAGAGATTGGCCTGGTTGAAGAAGATCCGGCCGAAGTGCTCACGGTCGGGGAAGACCTCGTCCTGCATCGGCAGGAAGGCGCCACCGGAGTCGACGAGGTAGACGCACGGCAGCCGGTTGGCGCGGGCCACCTCCTGGGCGCGCAGGTGCTTCTTGACGGTCAGGGGGTAGTAGGTGCCGCCCTTGACGGTGGCGTCGTTGGCCACGACCACGCAGAGGCGGCCCTCGACCGAGCCGATGCCGGTGACGATGCCGGCGCTGGCGATGTCGCCGCCGTAGAGGTCGTACGCCGCCAGTGGCGCGATCTCGAGGAAGGGGCTGCCGGGGTCGAGCAGCCGGTCGACGCGCTCGCGGGCGAGCAGCTTGCCGCGGGCGGTGTGCTTGGCCCGGGCCTGCTCGGAGCCGCCGAGTCGGGCCCGCGCCAGCTTCTCGCGCAGCTCGGTGACGAGGTCGCGCAGTGGGGGCGTGGTCGGTGTGGTCACGGACGTGATGTTAACGACCATTAACCGCAAGCGCTATCCTGACCCGGTGACCAGTCGGCGCGAGCAGATCCTCGCCATCGCGGCCGAGCTCTTCGCCGCCCGTGGCTTCCACGGCGTGTCCGTGGTCGAGCTGGGCGCCGCGTGCGGGGTCACCGGGCCGGCGCTCTACCGTCACTTCGCCTCCAAGGACGCGATGCTGGCCGAGATGTTGGTGGCCATCAGCGAACGGCTGCTGAACGAAGGGCGCGAGCGCGCCGACGCGGCCGCCGATCCCCGCGCGGCCCTCCTGGCCCTGATCGCCTGGCACACCGACTTCGCGCTGCACAACAAGGCGCTGATCGTGGTCCAGGACCGGGACTGGTCCTCGCTGCCGTCGCAGGCGCAGGAGCAGGTGCGCCACTTGCAGCGGGCGTACGTCGAGCTGTGGGTCACCACGCTGCGCGAGGTGCGGCCCGAGCTCGACGCCGACCGGGGTCACGCGATGGTGCACGCGGCGTTCGGCCTGCTGAACTCCACCCCGCGCAGCAGCTACCTCGACGAGGCCGCGATGGCCGAGCTGCTGGCCGACATGGCCACCGAGGCCCTGCTCCGTCCGTGAGTCAGAAGACGTGGCCGCGCAGCACCTCGGCGGCACCGTCGGCGTGGGCGTCGGTGTTGTGGACGTGGAAGGCCAACCGCGCCCGGCCGGCCCGGACGGCGCACTGCAGACCCCACTCGCCCAGGATCCGCGGCACCTCAGCGTCGGCGGTCAGGGACACGATCGCGGAGTCGCCTGGCGGCAAACCGACGCCGGCGCGGAACCGGTTGGCCAGCGCCACGGCGTGCTGGTGAAGGGCTTCGACGCCGACTTCCGTGAGCAGCCCCAGGGAGGTCGCGGTGCCGACCCAGCCGTGCCAGGCCGGGGAGACGTCGAAGCGGCGCGCGTCCGGGGCGAGCCGCAGCGGGAGACCGTAGATGGTCTCGACCAGCGCTCGTCGCCGGCGACCACCCTGCGCTGTGCGGCACCACCTCCTCCGACCGCTCGGGCCGTGCGGTCAGGAACGCGGTGCCGCGCGGGAGAGAGCAGCCACTCGTAGGCGCTGGTCACGGTCCAGTCGAAGCGGCTCGCGTCGACGGGGAGCCAGCCGCCGCCTGGGTGAGGTCTACGAGGGTGCGCGTGCCGGCTGGGCGGCGGCCTGCGCGATCGCGTCCAAGTCGGCGAGCCGACCGTCGGCGGACTGGACTGCCGCCACGGCCACCAGATAGGTCGAGGCACGGACCTCGTCGGCCAACGCAGCCAGCGGCACCTCGCGGACAGTCACTCCGCGCCCCGCCTGGGCAGCGAACGGGAAGGTCACGCTGGTGAACTCACCCTGCGCCACCAGCACCTCCGACCCGTCGGGCACCGAGGCCGCGACGAGGCCGACGAACGGCGACGTCTGGCGTCCCACCGCGACCCAGGAGTCCGGGACGGACACCAGGGCGGCGAACAGCGATCGCGACCGCTGCACGTCGTCGTCGAAGCCGGCTGCGTCGGCGATCCCGAAGCGCCAGTCGTCGAGCGCTACCTCGAGCGCCTCGACGGTCCGCCTCGGGGGCAGCCCGAGCGTGGCCGAGTCGAGGTAGACCTCGGCGGCCGAGAACTCGGCCTGGGCGTCGACGAGATCCATGACGTCAGCCTGGCAGCCAGGACACGTGCGGGGCGAGGACGGCGTACCCGACGAAGGCACCGACGTCGAGGAGCGTGTGCGCCACCACGAACGGCGCGACCCGCCGCCACCGCACGAACAGCCAACCGAAGAGCAGCCCCATCACCAGGTTGCCGACGAAGCCCCCGATGCCCTGGTAGAGGTGGTAGGCGCCGCGCAGCACCGCCACCACCACCACCGCGGTGCGCGAGCGCAGCCCCAGCTGCTCGAGCCGCAGCAGCACGAACCCGAGGAGGATCAGCTCCTCCACCGCCGCGTTCTCCAGGGCCGCCAGCACCAGCACCGGGTAGCGCCACCACACGTCGTCGAGGTCCTGAGCCACGACCGCCAGGTTGAGACCGACGGCGTAGGTCACCAGGTAGAAGACCAGCCCGACGCTGCCGACCGCTGCCGCGATGACCGCCCCGCGCCCGGCGTCGAGCCCCAGGTGGCGCCGCGACCACCACAGCCGGAGGCTGCCTCCGCGCAGCACCAGGAGGTACGCCGCCAGCGCGATCGGCACCACGGCGAAGCCGACGGACAACAGCTGGTAGACGAGGTCGAGCCAGGGCCGGTCGGGGGCGAGGCTGCGGTTCATCACGGCCCGCTGCTCCGAGAGCGGCCCCCGGGTCAGCGCGGCGACCAGGTTGACGACGGCGTAGACCGCCGAGCGTCCCAGCGAGAGCAGCAGCACCAGGGCTACCTCGACCACCAGCGCCGTGCGCAGCAGGGCGTCGGACTCGTCGCGGAGCCGGGGGTCCGGCAGGAGTTCGTCCCGGCTGTCGGGGGCGGGTGCGCTCACGGTCCCAGCCTGCCACCTGGCTGCGCGGCCATGTCCGTCACCGGACGCCGACGGATCGTGGCGAACTCCGAGGCCCGACCCACGACGTCGACTACCGCCGCACGTCGACCACCTGTTCAGCACGACCTCGAGCGGCGCGCCCACGAAGTTCCTCGACCGCGGCTGAGTGATCACTGCGCATCACGAGGGATCACTGGGGAGTCCCGGTGTCACCAGGTGACCTCCCGGTTCCCCGATCCCCGGAGAAACCGTCTCCTTTCGAGCGGTTCCCTGATCGATCCCGCATGGGTAGCGTTCCCCGCGTGAGACGCCCTCCCCACGAGAACGTGGCGACCGTGCTGGTCGACCCGGCGGCGTTGCGCGACCTGGAGCTGGAGCTGATGGCGCTCGACCTGTGGGTCTGGCCGGTCGAGACCGCCCCGGTCGCCACCGACGGCCCTCGGATGGCCTTCCAGGTCCGACGCCGCCTGCTCCTGGCCAAGCGTGGCGCCTGGGACGTCGCCGCGGACTGGACGCCGGTGTGGGTCAGCTTCGGCGACAGCTGGCGCACCGGCGACGAACCGCTGCCGTGGAGCGCGCACGCGGCGCTGTGGGACGCGCTGGCCGCGCACGCCGACCACGTCCGCTACCGGCTCGGGCTCGGGGGCATCCCGAAGCTGGCCGTCCCGCGCGACGTCACCGCCTGAGCGGGGATCACTCCGGCGGCAGCACCATGATGTGGACCGGACCCTCACCGTCAGGCAGCCAGTGGGGCTTCACGTCGCCGGCGATCCGCCACCCGCGCGCGAGATAGAGCGAGACGGCGCGGCCGTGCGCGCCGCCGACCACCTCGAGCACGGGTGCCCGGCCCATGCTGCGCAGGTGGGCCTCGCAGGTGTCCATGAGCATGCTGCCGATGCCGAGCCCGGTGTGCGCGTGGTCGACGACGAGGACCGACACCGCGGCCAGCTCCTCGACCGGCCGGCCGGCCGCCGCGCTCCACGCGGGCCCGATCTCGTGGTCGGTCACGTCGAGCACGCTCACGTGACCCACGACGATTGGATCGCCGGTCGAGCCGTCCTCGGTGGTCGAGCCGTCCTCGGTGGTCGAGCCGTCCTCGGTGGTCGAGCCCGTCGAGACCGCCACCCACGACGCCAGCTCACCTCGCCGTACGACGAACTCGGCGACCGGGAACGGCAGCGGGTTGCGGAACGGGTAGCGGGTCAGCGGCTGCTGCCGCATGATCAGCTCCCCGACCACCGCCACGTCCTCGGGGCGACGAGGACGGATGGTGAGCGGCACCCGGTGAGGATAGTCAGCGGGTGGCCGCGATCGCACCGCGGCGGCGTACGACTCGGGGTGCGGGCGGCTCAGCGCAGGCTGAGACACCCGGAGGTGTCGGCGTCCCAGTCCATCTCGGCGTCGCCGGCGATGCGGTCGTCGAGCTTCGCGGCGATGTCCTCCGGCCACGGCGCCGTGCGACGCGTCTCCATGTCGATGTGGAGGAAGACCTCCTCCATCACGAAGCTGAGCTGCTGGTGGGACTCGTCGAGCAGGTAGACCAGCGCGTGGCCGGCCCGGTCCGAGCGACCCAGCAGGCGCACCCGGGCCGACATGCGGTCGCCGGTGCGCAGCTCGGCCAGGTAGGTCAGGTGGTGCTCGGCCGAGAAGACGGCGTGCCCCTCGGCGGGCCACTGCGGCGGGATGCCCAGGGCGACGAACGACTCGTCGAGGCCCTCGCTGGCGATGCCTGTGTAGTGACGGACGTTGAGGTGGCCGTTCACGTCCTCGAAGGCAATCGGGACTGGCTGCTCGGAGTACGCCGTCAGGCCGACGAGCTGGTCGTAGGTCGGGTGCTGTGACTTCACCGGGCTGAGGCTACCGCTCGAGTGCGTTCTCGGTGTGTGACTGCACAGGGCTCCGGACCGACCGCCCGGCACCGAACGCCTCGTTGGATCGAACGCATTGTCGCAAACTGTCGGAGGGCACGTCTAGCGTGGTGGACATGACGGTGGACCTCGACTCGTTGGACGAGCTGGACGCGGCGGGCCTGCTCGCAACGAGCTCGGCTGCGGTGCGGGTGCGTCGGCTGGCCGAGGTCGCGGACCTGCTGGTGCTGGCGCAGTGGGCGGCGCTGCACTCGGCTGACCCGACCCATCCGGTCCGCGGTGCGATCGGGCGTGCCGAGCGGACCATGGGCAACAAGCTGGTCTTCCCCGGCGGTGAGGGCACCCCTGGCGTCGAGGACTTCAGCCTGGGGGAGATCGCGCTGGCTCGCGGCACCGGGGTCACCGCGACGGTCAACGCGATGGCCGACGTGTTGGACCTCATGCACCGGTTGCCGGCCACCTGGAGCGTCTGCACAGCCGGACGGGCCGAGATCGGCGTGGCGCGCAAGGTCGCGCGTGTCTCCCGGCACCTGCCCGCCGACTGCGTCGGGGTCGTGGACTCGGCGGTGGCACGGATCATCGCCTCCGAGGCCGGCGGCCGGGTGGTCGCGGTGGCGGAGGCGAAGGTGATCGAGGCCGACCCCGGGCTGCACGAGGAGCAGGTCGAGGCCGAGCGCCGGCGCCGCTACGTCGCGTTCTCGCGCACGGATGAGGCCGGGTTGCGCACGGTCATCGCGCGGGTCGAGGCCGGCGACGCGGTCTGGGTCAAGGCCACCGTGGAGCGGGTCGCGGAGATCATCGGCCCCCAGCACCCCGAGGTGAGTGCAGACGAGCTCCGCTCCACCGCTTTCGGCTACCTGGCCCGCCCGGCCGAGCTGTTGGCGCTGCTGCTCGAGCACACCGAGACCCCCGAGCCCCAGCTCGGCCCCGGCCCCGGCGGCGACCAGCGGCCCGACGAGCGCGAGCCAGGGTTGTCGCGCGCGCTGGCGTTCCCTGCTGACCTGCTCGAGGCGCTCAGGGGCGCGAGCCTCTCGAAGCTGGCCCCCAAGGCAGTGCTCTACGTCCACCTCCACGAGTCCGCCCTGCACCCCACGGGTGGCGGGTCCGTCGCACGGGTCGAGGGCCTGGGACCGTTCGGGCTCTCGCAGCTGCCCGGTCTGCTGAACCGCACCCATCTCGTGGTCAAGCCCGTCATCGACCTGTCTGACCGGGTCCGCTGCACCGCCTACGAGCACCCCGAGCCCCTGAAGGAGCGCATCCACCTGATCACCGGCGGTGACTACTGGCCCTACGCCACCTCCACCAGCCGTGGAGTCGACTACGACCACCCCACACCCTTCGAGCACACGCCGCCGGGCGCTCCGGATCCTCCTGCCCAGACCGGCACCCACAACTCCGGACCGCTCGGTCGTCGCCACCACCGCTGGAAGACCCACGCCGGTTTCCAGTCGCGCCAGTGCGGCGAGGGTCGCTACGTCTGGACCACGCCTCACGGGCTGGCCTTCCTCGTCGACCATGCCGGCACCCATCGGATCCACCGCGACCACGCCCGCACGATCCTCGACGCCCCGGACGGGGTCGACGTCTACCTCAGCGACCTCCGGGTCGAGATCGACCTCCCGGGACGCTGAGGCGAGACCGGGCCGATCCCGCCGACCGCGGTCGGGTGTCGGGTGTCGGTCGACCGCACTATCGTCGCGGACATGCACCGCATCTTCGCCACGAGCGTCGCCTCGGTCTACCCCCACTACGTCGCGAAGGTGGAGCGCAAGGGACGCACCCGGGCCGAGCTCGACCAGGTGATCGCGTGGCTCACCGGGTTTGACGACGGGGAGTTGCGCCGGCACCTCGCCGAGGAGACGAGCTTCGAGGAGTTCTTCGCCCAGGCGCAGCTGAATCCGAACGCCTCGCTCATCACGGGCTCGGTGTGCGGGGTCCGCGTCCAGGACGTCGAGAATCCGCTGATGCAGAAGATCCGCTACCTCGACAAGCTGGTGGACGAGCTGGCCAAGGGCAAGGCGATGGAGAAGGTCCTGCGCGCCTGAGCCCCGGGCGCGCGTCGGCCCGCCGTCAGCCCTGCAGGTGGCGGGCCAGTCCGGTGGCACGCTGGGCGCGGCGGGTGACGGCCGCGCGTACGGCGTCCTCGGTGCCGACGACACGGACCAGCCGCTTGGCCCGGGTCACCGCGGTGTAGAGCAGCTCGCGGGTGAGGATGCGCGACTCCTCCTCCGGCAGCAGCACCGTGACCTCGTCGAACTGGCTGCCCTGGCTGCGGTGCACCGTCATGGCGTGGGCCGTCGAGACCTCGGCCAGGCGCGACGTCGGCAGCCCACGACCCTCCGGGCGCTCCCCGTCCCCGATCACCGCGACCAGGTCCGCGCCGTCGCGGCACACCACCCCGGTGTCGCCGTTCCACAGCCGCAGGCCGTAGTCGTTGGTGTCGACCACGAACGGGCGACCGGCGTACCAGTCGGGCAGCCATTCCTGCCCGGTCTCCTCCATCAGCAACCGCTCGACGGTCCGGTTCCAGTGGGCGACCCCGAAGGGCCCCTCTCGGTGGGCGCAGAGCAGACGGTGCCGCTCCAGCTCCGCCAGCGCCCGCGTCGGGTCGCCCGACGCGGCGGCCTCGTGCAGCGCCACGGCGCGGGAGGTCAGCAGCTGCAGCAGCTCGGCCGGTTCACCCGACCTTGGTTCCCCCGTCCTCGGTGGCGGCTCGCCGGTCGTCACCTCTGGCTGCAGCCAGACGACCTCGGAGGAACCCGGCGCGAAGTCCTCGCACCACCGAGTCGACGTCGCCGTCCCGGATCGCCAGCGCCAGCGCCCCGATCCGTTCGCCGAAACGGCGCGCGTGACTGAGCTGGGCCACGGGCCCGCGGCCGTCGGGGCGGCGCGCCCGACGGGCTCGCCGGGCTCGTTGGGCTCGGCAGGCCGGCCTGCGCGTCCGTAGCCGTCGACCAGGTCCTTGAGCACCGCACCCGCGTCCACCGACGCCAGCTGGTCGGCGTCGCCCACCAGCACCAGGCGTGCCGACGGCCGGACCGCCTCGACCAGCCGGGCCATCATCGTCAGCGACAGCATCGAGGTCTCGTCGACCACGACCACGTCGTAGGGCAGCCGGTTGCCCCGGTGGTGGCGGAAGCGGGTGCTGTTCGGGGTCCAGCCGAGCAGCCGGTGCAGCGTGGAGGCCTGGAGGCCGGTGATGGTCGCCACCGCGGCCGCGTCCGCGTCGTCCTCACGCGGGAACCCCCGCTGCGCGGTCGACTCCCGCACCGCCTGCACCATGCGCGCCGCGGCCTTGCCGGTCGGCGCGGCCAGCGCGATCCGCAGCGGCCGGCCGGCGTCGGCCGAGGCCGCGTGCGCGCGCAGCAGCACCCCGAGGAGGCGGGCGACGGTCGAGGTCTTGCCGGTGCCCGGCCCGCCGGTGACGACGCTGGTCCAGTGCCGCGCGGCCGTGGCCGCCGCCGCGCGCTGGTCGGCGTAGGCGTCATCGGGGAAGTACGCCGCCAGCGCGTCCGCCAGCAGGGACTCCGGCACGTCCGGAGGCGTGGCCGTCGATCGGGACCGGAGGTCGGCGACGACCTGCTGCTCCTCGCCCCAGTAGCGGTCGAGGTAGACGAGGTCGTGGTCGAGCCGCACCACCTCGTCACGCACCAGCGGGCTGGCCGCGACTGCCGAGCGCCACTCGGTCGGCTCGGGCCAGGTCAGCTCGGGCGCGATGTCGGGTGCCGTGGCCAGGTCGAGGCAGACCGAACCGGAGCGCACCGCCCGCACGCTCAGCGCGACCGCCAGGAGCACGCTCTCGTCGGTCTCCCGACCCAGGCGCCCGAGCCGCTGGGCGACGTGCACGTCGGCGGACTCCACGACTCCTGCCAGGTTGAAGGCACGCAGCGTCCCGTCGGCAGCCACCACCACGCGAGGGTCGCGCAGGTCCTCGAAGGGCTCGACCTCCCAGCTCACGACCGCTCCTTCCCGTCGAGGGCGTCGGAGACCGCCTCGACGAGCGCCACCGGGGGGCGCCACGAGAAGACGCCGCAGCGCTCACCGCCGATCGCCGGGGTGTCGGGTCCGCACAGCCCGCGCAGGTAGAGGTACATGACGCCACCCAGGTGCGTCGCCGGGTCGTAGCCGGCCAGGCGCCACCGCAGGAACCGGTGCAGCACCACGGCGTAGAGCAGCGCCTGCAAGGGATAGCTCGAGTGCGTCATCGCCTCGGCCAGGGCGGCCGGGCGGTAGCTCGTGCTGGTCAGCTCCTCGTCGGGCGGACCCAACCAGTTGGTCTTGTAGTCGACGATCACGAACCGCTCGACGCCGTCGACCGGCACCCGCAGCACCACGTCGACCGATCCGGTGAGGTAGCCGGCCAGCACCTGGGCCGCGTGTCCCTCGTCGTCGAGGACGTCGGCGTAGGGCAGCAACGGGTCACCCGTCGGCAGGTGGGCCCGCAGCAGCGGCCCGAGGTCCGAGAGCCGTGCGCGAGCCCGGACCCCCGTGGCCCCCGTGGGTCGCCGCCGGCCAGCGGCAGCTCGAAGTCCAGCTCGCACATCCGCCCGGAGGAGCCGATCTCGCGCAGGGTGGCCTCGCCCACCAGCGGCCCCAGGGGGGTGTCGTGGACGGCTACCAGCGCGTCGGCCAGCACGTCGGCCTCGAGGGTGACCGGCCACCGGATCAGCTGGGTGCGCACCTGCTCGCCCAGCGCCGCTCGCAGGTCGCCGCCGTGGTCGGGCGCGGCCGGGTCGGTGTGCTCCAGCACCGCGTGGACCAGCGACCCGAACGTCGCGCCCACCGGGAGGTCGGCCATCGGAGAGCGCAGCCCGGCGCGCGGAGTCGGCGACGCGGCCACCGCGACGTCCGGCTCGTCGTCGCGCAGCGGGTGCTCCGGCTCGCTGCCCCAGGTCACGACCGGCTCACGGGCGACCGGCCGGGTGGCTCCCGGGGCCGCCGTCATCGCCGCGGCGGCCGTGCTCAGCGCGGTGTACGACGTCCGTCGCCAGTCGGTGTCCACCCGACGGGTCCACGCCCGGGCCGTCAGCTGCCCGAGGTCGTCGACCGGCACGGGGCCGGAGTCGGGGGCGATCTCGACGGTCTCGACGTGGGGGCCGCCGGCGGCCTGCCAGTGTCGGGCGATCTCCAGGGCGCGTTCGTCGGGATGCACCGGCGCCTCGCGGGGGACGTCGACGCCACCGGGCAGCCGACCGAAGAGCATCCGGTGCAGCGGGGCGTTCTTGGTGTTGCGGGCGCTCGGCAGCCACCACGTGACGACCTGCGACTGGGCCCGCGTCAGCGCGACGTACAGCAGCCGCAGGTCCTCCCCGGCCTCCTCGCCCACCGCGGCCGCGGCGTGCGGCGATCCCGGTCCGCTGACGTCGAGGCAGCGTCGGCCGTCGACGTCGTGGAACAGCGGGTGGTCGGGAACGCGAGGGAAGAGGTCGGAGACGAAGGGCAGGTAGACGACCGGGAACTGCAGGCCCTTGCTGCCGTGGATGGTGAGGATCTGCACCGCGGCGGCGTCGCTGTCGAGCCGCCGGGTGCGCTCGCCGGTCACGTCGCTGCGCGCCTCCGTCATCCGGGCGCGCATCCACGCCAGCAGGGCGGTCAGCCCCAGCCGCTCGCGGGTCGCCTGGTCGTGCAGCGACTCCGCGACGTGGCGCAGGTCGGTGAGCAGCCGCTCGCCGCCCTGCCGGGCCAGCACCCGGGCCGGCACGTCCCGGCTGCTGACCGCGGTCTCGAACACCGCCGCCACCCCGCGCTGGCGCAGCAGGTCGACCCAGGACCTCAGCACGTCCGAGACCGACTCGGTCAGCCGGTCGCCCTGCTCGTCGAGGTCGGTCGCGGCGTGGCCGAAGAAGGAGGTCAGCGCCGCCGCCCGGACCCGGTCGCTGCGGTGCGGGGCGTCGAGAGCCTCGAGCAGGCAGACCCACTCGTCGGCGCCCTCGGTGGCGTAGACGCTGCCGCTGCCGGCGATGACCGCCTGCACCCCGGCCGCGACCAGCGCGCCACGGGCGATCTCGCACTGCTTGCGGGTCTCGCACAGCACGGCCACGTCCCCGGCCACGAGCCCGCGCCCGTCGTACGTCGCCCCGGCCGTCAGCAGGGCGCGCACGTCGGCGGCAAGGTCCTCGGCGACCAGGGAGCGCAGCTCGCCGATCGGCACACCCTGGGTCGCCTTGACGCCGAAGCGGGCTCGGTCGACCATCCGCAGCCGGAAGGGCTCGGGGCGGGGGGCACCCGCCAGCCGCGACCCGCTGTGGGCGGCCTGCACGTCACGCACCACGATCCGCCCGTCGCCCAGCGCCGCCCCGCGCAGCACGGCCTGGACGGAGCCGAGCAGCGCGTCGTCGCTGCGGTGGTTGGTGGCGAGGGTGAACGTGACGTCGGCGGTCGCCTCGGCGCCGAGGTAGGTCACGACGTCACCGCCGCGGAAGGCGTAGATCGCCTGCTTGGGGTCGCCGATCAGCACCATGGTGGCCTCGCCGCTGAAGGCACGGTCGAGCACCTGCCACTGCACCGGGTCGGTGTCCTGGAACTCGTCGACGAGCACGAACCGCCAGCGGTCCCGCATGCGTCGTCGGGCCGGCGCGTGGGCGTCCTCCAGCGCCTGCGACAGCCGGCTGAGCAGGTCGTCGTAGCTCAGCACCCCGAGCCGTCGCTTGCGCAGGTCCATCTCGTCGCGGACGGCGCGCGCGAAGCGCCACCGTCGGTACGCCGGGCTGGGCGGGCCGTCCTGCGAGGCCGGCGGCTCGACGAGGTGGGCCTGAGGATCGTTGTTGGCGGTGCGGGCGATCCTGAGAGCCTCCGCGCGCGAGAACACCGGGTCGGCGTCGGAGCGGGCGAAGCCACGCACGTAGAGGTCGTCGACGACCTCGACCAGCAGGTCGTCGAGGTTCTCCACCAGCTGCGAGCCCGCGTCGGTGTCACCGGCCACTCCGAGACTGCGCAGCACCAGCTGGCAGAACTGGTGGGTGGTGGCGATGGTGGCGGCGTCGAAGTCGGTCAGCGCCAGGCGGAGCCGGTCGAGACGCTCGCCCAGGACGACGTCGCCAGTGCCCTTGGTGCCCTCGGTGCCCTCGGTGTCCCCGCCGCCGCCTCCGGTGTCGCTGAGCAGGGTGAGCAGCGCGTCGAGGTCGCCGGGCCGCTGCCCGCGCAGGCAGGCGTCGAGACAACGCTCGGCCTCGACCAGCTGGGTCCGGACCCGTTCGCGCAGCTCCTGGCTGGCCGCCCGCCCGAACGTGACGACGAGCATCTCGTCGAGCCGACCTCGCCCCTCGGCCACCATCCGGGTGACCAGGGCCGCGATCGTCCACGTCTTGCCGGTGCCGGCGGAGGCCTCGAGCAGCGTGGTCGTGCCGGGCGCGGGCAGGTCTCCGGTGATGTCGAAGACACCGGGCGGGGCCGGGGGGTCGCCGGCGCCGGGGGAGTCGCCGGCGCGGCCGCCGGCGGGGAAGGGCAGCACCGTCATGCCGGGCTCACCCGCTCCCGGGCCAGCAGCGGCTCCCAGAGACGCAGCGCGAGCTGACCCAGCCGGGTCTGCTCGCCGGCGTTGGTGCCGTCGCTCCACGTCTCGTCGGGGCGCGCCGGGTCGAGCAGGCAGCGGACGGGAGCGCCTCGGCCGAAGACACGGACGTGGGCGGCGTCGTCCTGCTCCCCCGGCACCGGGCTGGAGTCCGAGCTCTCCCAGGCACGCGCGCAGCGCCCGGTCGGCGTCGCGGTGGGTGTGGGTCGCCTCGGCCCAGGCGTGGGCGCTGCGCAGCGGCAGCGGCAGCGGCTCCCGCAGGCCGCGGTCGTAGAGGTCGACGAGCTGGCCGAGCAGCGCGATGGCGGTGTGGTCGAGCGGCGGGACGAGGGCGTGCTGGGGGCGCTTCGTGCGGCTGTGCCAGCCGTAGACGTCGGAGCGCCAGGACTGGTCGGGCAGACCGGCGGACAGCGCCAGCAGGTCGACCCAGGCCTCCAGCCGGTGACGCGGGGACAGCGACGAGTAGTGCACCCGGACGATCCGGTGACCGCGGACGTCGGGCACCACCCCGGTCAGCCGCTCGGGTGCCGGCCGTCGGGGCTCGTCGTGATCGCCTCGCGCCGAGCGCGACGGTGACGTCGTACGAGCGGGCCTGCGCCTGGCGCGCCTCCGGCTGGAGCTGATGAGCGACCTGGGCGCGCTCGGTGATGGCTCGTCAGCTGACGGCGCCGAGCTTGCGCGGCGGCAGGTCGCCGCGCAGCTGCTCGGCGAGCAGCACTCCTGCGGGTCGGCTCCGGCGAGGACGTCGCGCAGCACCCGGTCGCCCACCGCCCAGGCCCGCAGCGCGTCCACCTCGACCGGCAGCGCGTCGTCGAGCGCGTCGTGGTCGCGGGCCACCCCGACGTCGAGCCGTTGCCGCAGGAAGGCCCGGACCGGGTGCACCAGGAACGCCTTGAGGTCGGCCAGCGCCACGTCGCGCGAGCCGTCGTCGGCGGCGGGTGGGGGCGGCAGGGGCGAGGTCAGCAGCGGCGGTCGCGGCGTGCGGGGCCGGGTGGTGGCCACCGCTCCGGCCAGGGACGCTCGGTCGAACGAGGCAGGGCGCGGATCGGCCCCGCGCCGCTCCGGTGCCGTTGCGCCGGCCGCGAAGTTGCGGGCGTCGAAGGGCTGCAGGGGGTGCTCGGTGACGACGTGCCCCCGGGCGCCGGGACAGGTCCGGTCGACGGCGTCCAGCAGCTCACCGAGCGGCACGGCCGGCGGGCGCGGCTGGCCGCTGTGCTCGTTGGCGCCGGTGTAGGTCACCACCAGCGTCTCGCGCGCCGAGACCACGGCGTCGAGCAGCAGCTGGCGGTCCTCGCTGCGCGGATCGCGCTCACCGGTCAGCGGATCGCGGGCCAGCACGTCGTCGCCGTCCGTGACGGTGCTGCGGGGGAAGACGCCGTCGTCGAGACCCACCAGGCACACCACCCGGTGCGGGACGGACCGCATCGGCACCAGCGTGGAGACGGTGAGGTGACCGGTGCGGAAGTTGGCCCGCGTGGGGCGGGGCTCGGTGCGCTGCTCCAGCAGCGTGCGGACGTCGGCGAGCCGCAGCTCGGGCGCTCGACCCGACGCAGCGTCGCGCAGGCTGTCGATCTCGCGCTCGAACTGCGCCACCTGCCACTGCTCCGTCACCGGCGTGGAGGCCAGGTCGAGGACGCCGTCACGCAGCTCGGTCAGCCACGAGTCCAGGGTCGAGGCGCCGCGCAACGCGTCGACGCGACGCTCGAGCCGCGAGACCAGCTCGGCGAGCCTGCCGGCCAGCCCGACCTGCGCGCTGCCGACGTCGTCCAGCGGCAGCACCGCCGCCAGGTTGCGACCGTCGCTCTCGGCCATCGCCACCCCGAGCAGGATGCGGTCGAGGCCTGCGCGCCAGGTGTTCTGGTCGAAGCCCTCGAGCTTGTACGCCGCCCGCTGCTCCTCGGTCAGGCCCCAGCGGACGCCCGACTGCTCGACCCAGGCCGTCAGGGTGGCCACGTCGTCGTCGGAGAGCCGGAACCGGTGGCGCACCGGCGGTGAGGCGGCCAGGTCGAGGACCTCGCTGGCCTTGCCCCGGCCGCCGGCGACGGTGACGAGGGACGCCGCGAGCGCCAGCAGCGGGTTGGTGCCGAGCAGGCCGCGGTCGGCCAGCCGCACCCGCAGCCGGTGGGCCGGGTGGGCCTCCGGCCCGGCCGCCTCGCCCAGCCCGAACGCGGCCGAGAACAGCGGGGCGTAGGCCTCGACGTCGGGACACATCACGAGGATGTCGCGCGGCTCGAGCGGGTCCTCGGAGTCGGCCGAGTCCTGCATCAGCCCGACCAGCACCTCCCGCAGCACCTCGACCTGACGCGTCGCCCCGTGGCAGGCGTGGACCTGGACCGACCGGTCGTCGGGGTCGAGGCTGCGGGACGCGGTGGTCGCCCCGGGTCCGTGACCGGGGTCGTGACCGGGGTCGTGGTCCGCGCGCAGGTCGGCCTGGAGCAGGTGGAGGAGGGTCTCGACGGGCTCGACCACCGAGGCCGGCTCGACCGACGGCGCTCCGACAGGCTCGGGCTCCACGGGCCCGAGCAGCGCCAGCGACCGCTGCAGCTCGCGCGAGTCCCGCCCCAACGAGCTGAGCAACGGGTGGGCCACGGCGCGGCCCGCGGTGTCCTCGTCGCGACGGACCGGCCCGCCGTCCACCGCGGCGGCGACGTCACCGGCGATGCGGTCCCACGCGGCCGGCGAGGCCTGCGGCAGCCAGAGGTGCACGTCGCGCACCTCACCGACCGCGCGCAGCAGCTCCAGCTCGGTCACCGGCAGGCGGGTGTGGCCGAACATCGAGAGCCGGTCGGGCAGCGGCAGCTCGGCGCCGTCGCGGACGGCGGCCAGCGTCGCGGTGTGCCGCTCGACGGGTGAGGGCGCCGGCACCTCGGCGACCACGCGTCGCCAGAGCTCCGCCTGCCAGGTCAGGTCCGGCGGCAGGCCCGCTCCGGCGCCGTCGGTGTCCCGACCCGCCTCCCAGTCGGCGAGCAGGGAGGGCCGCTGGACGGCGTACGACGCGAGGAGACCGGCCAGGCGCCGCACCACGGAGTAGCGGCGGTCGCGGCGCAGCTCGCCGAGCACACCGTCGGCGCCGTGGCCGAGGTGCCGGGCGAGCGTGCTGCACCACGGCTCGTCGAGGGAGGCGTCGACGACGTCGAGCAGCGGCCACACGAGGCGGTCGGGGTCCCACGGGTCGTCGCGCTCGGTGCCGGTCAGCAGCGCCACCAGCGAACGAGGGTTGAGGAAACGCACCCCGGCGCAGATGCCGTCGCTGCCGCGCGGGCCCACGCCCAGTCGGTGGGACAGGCGCTGGGTGAGCCAGCGCTCGACCCCCTTGGCGGGCACGACGACGACCTCCTCGGCGAAGGGGTCGGGCAGCGGGGTGGCCACCAGCGCGGCCAGTCCGTCGGCCAGGACCCCGGTGTCGGTGCCGCGGTGGAGGTGGAGCGTCATCGCCCGGACCCTAGTCGAGGGCTCCGACAAAGGCGCAGAACTCGTTGCCCTCGGGGTCGGCCAGCACGCTCCAGCCGAGGCCGCCGTCGGCCTCGTCGCCCTCGGGCACCAGCAGCTGCGCGCCCTTGACCAGCAGGGCGGACAGGTCGGGGACGGTGAGGTCCCAGTGCACGCGGTTCTTGACCAGCTTCGGCTCGGGGACCGGCACGAAGACGACGTACTCGATCGGGCAGCCCGGCACGTTCTCCAGGAAGGACCAGCCGTTGTCCGCGTCGTGCTGCGGCTCGACGCCGAGCACGCCGCCCCACCACGCCGCCTGCGCCTTCGGGTCGGCACAGTCCACGACCATCTCCATCAGCCCGGAGGGCCGGTCCTCGCGCGGGCCGAAGACGCACAGCTCCCCGCCCTCGGGGTCGCGCATGATCACCCAGGAGTACGTCGCGTTGTCCACGACCGTGCCGCCGAGGGCCTCGACGTCCGGCACGAGCGCGCGCACGTCGAGGTGGACCCGGTG
The DNA here is from genome assembly GCA_963790225.1 of uncultured Actinomycetota bacterium. GTDB lineage: Bacteria > Actinomycetota > Actinomycetes > Propionibacteriales > Nocardioidaceae > Marmoricola_A. The sequence goes on from CAWBNX010000007.1 coordinate 107,650, forward strand.
CTTGACGGTCTGCGGCTCGGGGACCGCGTTGACCCAGATCGTCTGCTGCGCGGTGGCGCCGCGGAGCACGACGTCGCCGTCCTCCTGCACCTCGCCGACCAGGCCCAGCAGCGCGCCCCAGAAGGTCCCCATCAGCACCGGGTCGACGGCGTCGAGGCAGAGGTCCTTGAAGGCCGCGTCGGGCCGGGCGGTCAGGGTCGGGAGGGTCGGGAGGGACGGGGGCACAGCGGCGATCGTACGGGCGCGAGGTCTCGACGAGCCCGACCGACGCGGCGCGGTCAGTCCTCCCGGTCGAGGACGGCGAGGACGAGCAGGGCGGGGCCGGAACGGACGACGAGGTGGTCGCCCACCGTGACGACCTCGTCGATCGGGCTCGCGCACGTCGAGCGCCCGGGCCCGCCCGGTGTCCGGGTCGAGCACGACCAGACCGTTCGGCGAGGTCACCAGCCGCTCGTCGCCGACGCTCGTCGCGGGGCCGAAGTTGTCGCGCTGCTTCCCGGAGGGCAGGTCCGCCGTGGTCAGGCTCCACACCTGCCGGCCGTCGAGGTCGTAGGCGCGCAGCCGCGCACCGCCCGCGGGTGCCGGCCCCTGGACGACGACCCGGTCACCCCAGACCGAGCCGCTGGCCAGGCCGGGACCGAGGGGGCGGCGCCACCGCACCCGCCCGTCCGCGTCGAGCGCCACCAGGGTCCACTCGCTCCGGGTCACCCGGTCGTCGCGACCCGGCGCGACCTCGAGCAGGAGGACCCCGCCCGTGCCGGGGTCCTCGCCCAGGAGCATCGCGGCCCGGTCGCCCGGACGGCCCTGGGCCGGGTAGGCCCAGGACGGCGTCCCCGTCGCCGCGTCGTACGACGTCACCAACGCCGAGCCGATCCCGCCGGCGACCGCCATCTCCGCCAGCCGCACCGGGTCGACGACGCGACTGACGACCACCCGGGGGCCGACCACGCTGACCCCGCCGACCTCGGTCACACCGGTGAGCTCACGGCGCCAGGACGTCGACCCCTCCGACGCACCGGGCAGCACCGGGAGCCGCGCCGCGGTCACGGGCGAGGCGGCGCGCCCGGCCACCACGACGACGTCGGGACCGGCCTGGTCGGTCTGGAGCGTCGCGAGCGGCTGCCCTGTCGAGGTTCCCGACAGCGGGCACCTCGACGCAGGCCACGAGCTCGCCGGTCGACCCGGCGAGGGTGAGCACCGACGGGGTCGGCCCCGAGGTCAGCAGGGACACGTCCTGCCCCACGAGTCCGCCTCGAGCGATCGGGGCGTCGAGGGAGGTCGACCACACGAGGGCGCCGGAGGGCAGGTCGATCACGCGCAGCGACGTGCGCCCGACCAGTCCGAGCCGCTCCCCCAGCGGCAGCAGCGCCGGCGCGGGGTCGCGCGGCTTGAAGAAGCGCCCGGCCAGCACCGGGCCGAACGGGTCGGCGAGTCCCTCGAACGCCTCGACCGTCGGGCCCCGCTCGCGACCCACGCTGCCGGGCGGCACCAGCTCCGAACGTGCCACCAGCTCGGGCAGGTCGGCGTCCTGGGACGTCGCAGCGACCGGGCAGTCGACCGGGACCGGCTCCTCGTCGCGCAGCAGCACAGCGGCGCCGGCGCCGGCGACCAGGCAGAGGGCCAGGCCACCAGTGACGACGCCGCTGCGACGAGGGGTCCGGTGGGTGCGAATCGCTCAGATCTCGCCGGCGCGGCGGGTCTCCGTGCGACGCTCGCTCTCGCTCACGGTGCCGTCGGGGTGCTCGGTGACGACGACCGAGCGGCGCTTGCGAGCGGTGTTGGCCATCACCATCGACAGCACGAGGACGAGGACGCCCGCCGCGATGAGGATCCAGCCGAAGGCGTGGCCGTCGAGGCCGGGGATGGGGACCTCGATCGCGAAGGCGAAGATGGCGCCGATCACGATGAGGGCGATACCGAGTCCGATGCTCACGGGGAGCCTCCCTGGGGTCGAGGAGGGCGTCGCTGCCCTCCCCACGAGTCTCTCGCGTCACACGAGCCCCGGGGCAGGAATCGCCAACTAGCATGCAGCCCATGACCGACTCGCTCCACGACCACCCGATCGCGCGCCTCGACGGCACCCCCTCCACCCTCGGCGAGCTGACGGGCGGCCGTCCCGCCCTCGTCGTCAACGTGGCGTCGAGGTGCGGCCTCACGCCGCAGTACGCCGCGCTCGAGTCGCTCCACGAGAAGTACGCCGACGCGGGCTTCACCGTCCTCGGCGTGCCCTGCAACCAGTTCCACGGCCAGGAGCCGGGGACGGCCCAGGAGATCGCGGAGTTCTGCTCGGCAACCTACGGCGTGACCTTCCCGATGACCGAGAAGATCGAGGTCAACGGCGAGGGCCGGCACCCGCTCTACGCCGACCTCACCCGCACCGACTACACCGACGACGGCGGTCGCAGCTTCTCGGGCACGGACCCCGACCCCGCGGTGGTCATCTGGAACTTCGAGAAGTTCCTGCTCGACGCGGCCGGCGTCGCCGTCGCGCGCTTCGCCCCCGGCACGACGCCCGACGACCCGCTGCTGGTCGAGGCGGTCGAGCGGGTCGTCGGGGGCGCGTGAGCACCCGCCACCTCGCCTACGTCGGCGAGCCGATCACGCTTCAACGACTGCTGCTCGACCCGCCGCGATCGCTGGTCTCGCAGGCCTGGTCGCCGAACACCCAGCTCGGCGGGGTGGTCAACGCCGACGGGTTCGGGGCGGGCTGGTACGCCTTCGGTCGCGACGAGCCGGTGCGCTACCGGCGGGCGCAGCCGATCTGGACCGATGCCTCCTTCGCCTCGCTCGCCCCGACGATCGCGTCGTCGTGCATCCTCGGGGCGGTCCGCTCGGGCACGACGACCTTCGCCCACGACGAGTCGATCGTGGCGCCCTACACCCAGGGCCGCTGGCTGTTCAGCCACAACGGCGGCGTCGCCGACTGGCACAACGCGCGCCGCTCGCTCTACGACCGCACGCTCGACATCCCCGAGGCCGCCGCCCCGGTCGACTCGGCGCTGATGTTCGGCCTGGCCGCGTCCCGATGGTCGGCCGGCACCCCGCTCGGCGCGGCCCTGGGCGAGGTCATCCGCGAGGTCCGCAAGGTCGGCGGCGGTCGTCTCAACATGCTGGCCGTCGACGGACGCAGCTTCGCGGGCACGACGTACGGCGAGCAGCTGCACGTGCTGGAGAAGGACACCGGGATCGTCGTGGCCGGTGAGCCGTTCGACGACGACCCCGACTGGATCGAGGTGCCCGAGGGCGTCCTGGTCGAGGGCAACGAGCACGGGCTGACGCTCACCCCTCTCGACCTCTAGGGCGGACCAGACCACGGAGCCGTCCCGGGACCCTGGTCCGTATCGGGCCCGACGGCTCGCCGTGCGGTATCCGTGGGCGCCACCGCTCCTCCTCACCTGGTGACCGTCACCGTGGCGGTCGGACCGATGCAGGAGGTCATTGCCATGAACACCAGGCTCATCCGCGGCGCCACCGCCGCCACCGCCGTCACCGCTCTCGCCGTCGCCGGGGCCGGCATCGCCGCCGCCTCCGGAGGCGGCGACCCGCAGGGGCCCGGCACCACGGCTCGCGCCGGCGCCGCCCGCACCACGCCCGGCGTCCTCGCCTGCGACGGCGGACGCCAGAAGAGCACCAAGACCCGGATCTACAGCTCCCCCACGACCTTCGGCGAGGGCAGCGTCACCACGCCCCCGGGCGGCAGCGTCACGGTGCGGGGACCGAGCCGCGGGGCCGACGTCCTGAACGTCACGTTCTCCGGCGAGGCCAACCTCCTCGGCAGCACCGACCCCGACGAGCGATGGGACTGGATGGGCGTCGAGGTCCACGTCGACGGCACGCCCATCAAGCCTCACACCGCGTCGGGCGACGTCTACGCCTTCGCCTCCCCGGGCGGCTACGAGAGCAACGCCGCCCAGTTCTGCACCCGCATCGGTCGCGGCGACCACCGCGTCGAGGTGAAGCTGAACCTCGAGGACGGCGGCAACGCGGACGCGCTCACCGGGTGGATCGACGACCACACGCTGCAGGCGGTCGTCTCCGACTGAGACCGTTCTCCGGGCCCGTCCTCCGGGCCCGATCTCCGCGGACGTCAGGGGAGCTGGTCGCTGGAGCGACCGGTTCCTCTGACGTCCGCGGCTCTCTGCCGTCGCTCTGCTATCGTGCGTCGCATGGTACTTGGCGACGATGCCATCCTCAGCAACCTCCGGCGCGGTGCGCTGGAGTACTGCGTGCTGTCGCTGCTCGACGACCAGGAGCGCTACGGGCTCGAGCTGGCCCGCGAGCTGACCACCGACGGGGTCCTGATGGCGAGCGAGGGCACGCTCTACCCCCTGCTCGCCCGGCTCCGCAGGAGCGGCCACGTCACCACGCGTTGGCGGGAGTCCACCGAGGGCCCGCCGCGCCGCTACTACGCGCTCACCGGGGAGGGCGCCGCGGTCCTCGCCGCCTTCAAGCCCGCGTGGACGGCGTTCCGTGACGCCGTCGACACCACGCTGCACACCTGAGCCCGCGCCACCCGACCCCCCGAGGAGCACCCGATGAGCCAGCCGCCGATCACCACCCACCCCCTCGTCGCGCGCTACCTCGACGACCTGGCCCGCCTGCTGCACGGCGTCGACCCGGTCGAGCGGACCGAGGTCCTCGACGGCGTCCGGGAGCACCTGGAGGCATCGCTCCACGGCACCGACCGCAGCGAGCACGACGTACGAGCCGCGCTGGAGGAGATCGGCCCCCCGCAGTCCGTCGCCGACGAGACGTGGGCCGGACGCCCGGGCGGGATCGGACGGGGCGGGATCGGACCGGGCGGGATCGGACCGGGCGGGGTCGGAGTGACCATGCCGGTCAGGCCGCCGGCCACGTCCCGCGCCTGGGTTCCCACGGTGGTCGCCGTGCTCGAGGCGCTGGGTCTGCTGCTCGTCGTCGGGGTGGCGGGCATGTCGGGCGGCGTGAGCGAGAGCCAGAGCGCCACGACGGCCCGGGTCGGCGAGTCCGTGGAGAGCACGGTCGTGACGTCGTACGACGGGTCACCGCTCATGGGCGTCGCAGCGATCTTCGCCAGCCTGCCGTTCTGGCTGCCGCTGGTGCTGCTCGTCGCGATGAGCGCACTGTGGACCGGACGCGAGAAGGCGCTGCTCATCGCGCTCACGCCGCTCGGCGCGCTGCTCGTCGGCGCGCTGCCGAGCGTCGGCTGGGCGCTCTTCGGAGCCAACGGCGTCTACGGCGCCGCGTGGCTCTCGCTCGGCCTCCTGCTGCTCGGCGGCGGAGTGCTCGTGGGCGTCCTCGTCCGCCGGGGCCTGATCCGGGCCCAGACGCTGCGGACGTCCTAGGCACCGGTTCACCAGATGCGGACGCGGTCCTCGGGGTCGAGCCACAGGCCGTCGCCGGGCGAGGTGGCGAAGGCGGTGTGGAACTCGTCGAGGTTGCGCACGATGTTGGCGCGGAACTCGCACGGGCTGTGCGGGTCGACGGTCAGCAGCTGCTGCGACAGCTCCTTGCGACGCTTGGTGCGCCACGCGTAGGCCCAGCTCATGAAGAGCCGCTGCGAGCCGGTGACGCCGTCGCGCTCGGGCACCTCGGCGCCCTCGAGGCTGATCAGGTAGGCCTGGTGGCCGATCGTCAGTCCGCCCAGGTCGCCGATGTTCTCGCCGACGGTCAGCGAGCCGTTGACGGTCTCGCCGGGCAGGTCGCGCGGCTCGAAGGCGTCGTACTGCGCGACGAGCTTGTCGGCGCGGTCCTTGAACGCGCTCTTGTCGGCCTCGGTCCACCACTCGTTGAGGTTGCCGTGCTCGTCGAACTCCGAGCCCTGGTCGTCGAACCCGTGGCCGATCTCGTGGCCGATCACCGAGCCGATGCCGCCGTAGTTCTCCGCCGGGTCGGCCTCGGGGTCGAAGAACGGCGGCTGCAGGATCCCGGCCGGGAAGCAGATCTCGTTGGTGCCGGGGTTGTAGTAGGCGTTGACCGTCTGCGGCAGCATGAACCACTCCGAGCGGTCGACCGGCTGTCCGATCTTGCCGAGCTGGCGGTCGTGCTCGAAGGCCGACGCCGCGCGCACGTTGTGCAGCACGTCGTCGGGGCGCACGTCGATCGAGGAGTAGTCGCGGAACGTGTCCGGGTAGCCGATCTTCGGCAGGAACGTCTCCAGCTTGCGGAAGGCCCGCTGCTTGGTCTCGTCGGTCATCCAGTCGAGGTCGGTGATGCTGCGCCGGTAGGCCTCGAGCAGGTTCGCCACCAGCTCGTCCATCAGCGCCTTGCTCGACGGCGGGAAGTGGGCTTGCGCGTACAGCTGGCCGACGGCCTCGCCGACGCATCCCTCCACGAAGGAGACGCCGCGCTTCCAGCGCTCGCGCAGCTGCGGGGTGCCCGAGAGCGTCTTGCCGTAGAAGTCGAAGTTGGCCTGGACGAACCCGCTGGCGAGGTACGGCGCGGAGGCCTTGATCACGCGCAGGCGGGCCCAGTCCTGCCAGTCGGCGTGGTCGACCTCGCCGATGAGCGTCGAGAGGTGCTCGAAGAAGCTGGGCTGGCGGACGTTCACCTCGGCGAGGGTGCGCTCGTCGGCGCCGAGCGCGTCGGCGTACTCCGCCCAGGCGAAGGCCGGCGCCAGCTCGCGCAGCTCGGCGAACGTCGTCAGGTTGTAGCCCTTGAGCACGTCGCGGGTCTCCGCGCGCTCCCAGTGGCCCTGCGCGATGCGCGTCTCGAGCGCGACGGTGCGGGCGGCGCGGGCCTCGGTGCCGTCGAGGCCGGCGAGGGCGAACATGCGCGCCACGTAGGCCTGGTAGGCCGTGCGGATCTCGGCGAACTTGTCCTCGCGGTAGTAGGACTCGTCGGGCAGCCCGAGGCCGCCCTGGAGCAGGTTGACCAGGTAGCGATCGGAGTTGCGGTCGTCGTTGTCGACGTAGGCGCCGAAGAAGCCGCCGCAGCCGGAGCGCTCGAGCTCCCCGATGAGGGCGGCCAGCGCGGTGTGGTCGGTCGCGGCGTCGATGCGGCGCAGGTCGTCCTGCAGCGGCTCGGCGCCGTGCGGCCTCGATGGTGTCCTCGTCCATGAAGGAGTGCCACAGGTGGCCGATCTGCTGCGTCGGCGACCCCTTCTCGGCGCTGTCGGCCTGCTCGGCCGCCTCCTCGACGATGGCGCGGACGCGCTGCTCCGAGAGCACGTTCAGCTCCGAGGACGCGCCCCAGCTCGAGCGGTCGTCGGGGATGTCCTCGGTGTCGAGCCAGCGACCGTTCACGTGGCCGAACAGGTCGTCCTGCGGACGGACGGCGGGGTCCATGCCCGGGCGGGCTTCGTCGAGCATCGTCATGTCGCCGACCCTACTTCCCCCATGTAACGCGGGGTTACGGACGCCGACCAAGGCGCACACCACGTGGGAGGCGTCCACCAGCCTTGGTCGGATGCGCCGGCCGCGCCCGACATGGGGTGGCCGGACCGCCCCGGCGGTCTACGAGGTGATGGCGGCCCAGGAGCTCGCGGACGTCGGCGAGGTCGTCATCGAGGAGGCCGACATCATCGCCGACTGGCAGCGACCCAGCACCGACCTGGCCGGGTGCAGCCGGGGCGTCCTCGACGGTGACACGTTGGTCGCCTACGCCGAGCTCACGCACGCCGACCGGGCGGACGCGGCCGTGCACCCGGCGTACCGCCGCCGCGGGATCGGCACCGCGCTCGCCGGCTGGGTCCGCGACACCGCGCGGGCCCGGGGCGCGACCATCGTCGGCAGCCCGGTCCCGCTGGGGTCACCGGGCGACCGGTTGCTCGCGAGCCTCGGGTACGGCGAGCGCTGGCGCTCGTGGGTGCTGCGCCTGCCCGAGGGCCGGGAGGTCGAGCCGCAGCCGCTGCCCGACGGCTACGCGATCCGCTCCGCCGAGACCGACGCCGACCGGCGCGACGCCTTCGAGGTCAAGGAGGACGCGTTCCTCGAGTGGTCCGAGCGGGAGCGCGAGCCCTTCGACGACTGGACCGCCACGACCATCCGCCGCCCCGGCTTCGAGCCGTGGAACCTCCGGGTCGCGGTCGGCCGGGACGGCGAGGTGGTCGGGATGTGCTTCGTCGTGCTGGCCGAGGGCACCGGGTACGTCGACCAGCTCGCCGTACGCCGTGACCGGCGGGGGCTCGGACTGGCCCGAGCACTCCTGGTCGACGCCTTCGCGCTGGCGCGCGAGCACGGGGCGACCGCCTCCGAGCTGGGCACCGACACCCGCACCGGCGCGCTCGGGCTCTACGAGCGGGTCGGCATGGTCGTCACGAGCGAGTGGGTCCACCGGGCGATCGCACTGTGACCGCGGACCGCCCGGTGTGGCTCGTGCGGCTCAGCGCAGGTGGGACTCCGAGTCCTGGATGCGCGGCGAACTCCTCCTCGGGCGCCGAGGCGACCAGGTGGTGGCGGCTGTAGAACCAGAAGTAGGCCAGCGCGGCGACGAACACCAGCGCGGTGATGAACGCGGCCTTCTCGTCGACGAAGAACGTCGCGATGACCGCGATCACGCTGAGAACCAGCGCGACGCCGGTCGTCGCCGTGCCGCCGGGGGTGCGGTAGGGGCGCTCGAGGTCGGGCTCCTTGCGGCGCAGCACGATGTGGCTGAGGTTCAGCAGCACGTAGGACACGGTCGCTCCGAAGACCGCGATGTTGATGAGCAGCGCGCCGTCCTCGGTGATCGCCGCCAGCAGGAAGCCGATCGTGCCGGGCACCAGCAGCGCCACCCAAGGCGTGTTGCGCCCACTCGTCAACGAGAGCGCCTTCGGCAGGTAGCCGGCTCGCGACAGTGCGAACAGCTGGCGGGAGTAGGCGTAGATGATGGAGAAGAAGCTGGCGATCAGACCGGCGAGTCCGGCGTAGTTCACGAAGTCGGCCAGCAGCGAGTCGCCGCCGAGCGCCTCGCGGATCGCGGCCGGCAGCGGGTTGTCGGAGTCGGCGATCGCCGAGGAACCGGCCGCGCCCGGGACGATGAAGAGGATGAGGAACGCCGTCACCAGCAGCACGAGCATCCCGACGATGATGCCGCGCGGCATGTCGCGCGCGGGGTCGTCGGTCTCCTCGGCGGCCAACGGCACGCCCTCGACGGCGAGGAAGAACCAGATGCCGTAGACCAGGGCCGCCACGACGCCGGAGATGCCGTAGGGCAGGAAGCTGCTCGACATCGCCGAGCCGTCCGGGTCGATGTCGAGCATCCGGTCGACCGAGAACTTCGGCGCCAGTCCCACGACGGTGGCGATGAGGGCGACCAGGGCGATCGCGGTGATGCCGAACATCAGCTTCAGCGCCTCGCCGACGCCGTACAGGTGGACGCCGATGAAGATGGCGTAGGCCCCGAGGTAGATCACCCAGAGACTGACGCCGCCGAGCAGCCCGAGTGCCTGGACGTAGCCGCCGATGAAGACCGCGATGGCCGCCGGTGCGACGGCGTACTCGATGAGCACCGCCATGCCGGTCGCGAAGCCACCCAGCGGACCGAGCGCGCGGCGCGCGAAGCCGTAGCCGGCACCGGCCACCGGGAGCGCCGAGGACATCTCGGCCAGGCCGAAGACCATGCAGGTGTACATGAGCCCCATGAGGACGGTGGCGATCAGCAGACCGCCCCAGCCGCCCTCGGCGAGGCCGAAGTTCCACCCGGCGAAGTCACCGGAGATGACGTAGGAGACGCCGAGGCCGGCCAGCAGGACCCACCCTGCGGCGCCGCGCTTGAGCTTGCGGTGCTCGAGGTAGCCCTCGTCCACCGCCTGGTAGTCGACGCGCTTGCCGGACTTCTTGTCGTCGCTGGCCATGCCTGCCGCCTCTCCCCGCCGCGGCGGGAGTCCCGCAGTCGGCCCGCCCGGTCGCGAGTCGATCAGGATGAAACTACCGAGAACCATCGGCATCGGTGTGGGTTTGCGGGCCCGAACACGTGGGTTTCTGCGGTTCCACGTCGAACCGATCCGGTCCGCGTTCGCCCGAAGCCCCGCAGGATGGCACGATCGCGACATGTCCGACCTCACTGTGAACGTCCGCGAGTCCCTGGCGACCAACCGCTTCGAGGCGGTCCTCGACGACGGCACCGTCGCCGGCTTCGCGCAGTACCGCCTCGAGTCCGACGGCTCCTACCGCGTCGTGCACACCGAGGTCTCCGACGCCTACGAGGGCGAGGGCATCGGCAGCTCGCTGGCGCGCGGGATGCTCGACGCGCTGCGCGAGCGCGACCTCGCCGTGCGCCCGGACTGCCCGTTCGTCGCGTCCTGGATGCAGAAGCACCCCGACTACCTCGACCTCCTCGCCGAGGGCGAGGAGCTCCCGGCCTGACCTCCGGCCAGGGGCCAGCTTCTGGTCACTCCCTGCACGCAGGTCGCGTTCTGGTCGCTCCCTGCGAGACAAGCCCACTCAATTCTGCGGGCATCGACCAGAATCCCGCCATGACCACCCTGCTGACCGGCGCGTCCGGCTTCCTCGGCGCCCACACCGTCGCCGCCCTCCTCGAGCGCGGAGAGCGCGTCCGCGCCTTCGTGCGTACGCCGAGCAAGCTCGCCTCCGCGCTCACCCCGTTGGGCCTGTCCCTCGACGACGACCGCATCGAGGTCGTGGAGGGGCAGATGACCGACGCCGCCGGCGTGCGGAGTGCGGTCGAGGGGTGCGACGCCGTGGTGCACGCGGCAGCGACGTACTCGTTCCGGCGCAGCGACCGCACCGCGATGATGCGTGACAACACCGCCGGACACCGAGGCGGTGCTCGGCGCCGCGCGGGACGCGGGCTGCCGGGTGGCGGTGCACGTGTCCTCCACGGTGGCGCTGGCGCGGCCCGGCGGCGTCACCCTCGACCACCGCAGCCCGCTCGGCCCGGGCCACGGGCCCTACAGCGACAGCAAGGTCGCCTCGGAACGCATCGCCCGGCGGATGCAGGAGGCCGGCGACCCGGTCACGATCGTCAACCCCGGCGGCGTGATCGGCCCGCACGACCCCTACCTGGGCGAGACCAACGAGATCCTCGTGCAGGTGCTCAACGGCAGGCAGCCGGTGTTTCCGCGCGGACGCCAGCAGTTCGTCGACGTGCGCGACGTGGCCGGCGGTGATCGTCGCGGCGCTGGGCCACGAGCCGGGCGGTCGCTACCTCGTCCCGGGGCACGACTTCGACGTGCCGCACGAGGCGCTGCGCCGCGTGACCGGTCGTCGGCTCCCGGTGCGGACGCTTCCGGCGGGGCTGGTGTCCGGCCTGGCGATGCCCGGCTACCTGACCGGCTGGTCGTTCCTGCCCGGCTCGGCTCGAGGGGGTGCGGATCAGCTCGTGCGGCAACTCCGTCGACGCCTCACGGACGACCGCCGACCTGGGCGTGACCGCGCGGGGGCAGGACGAGGCGCTGAGCGACACCGTGCGCTGGCTCGTCGAGGCCGGGCACCTGCCGGCGAAGCTGGCCGGCCGGGCCGTGGCCTGACCCGGGTGGGTCAGAGCACCAGCACCGACTTGCCGAGCGTGCGCCGCTCAGCCATCTCGACCAGCGCGTCCTGGACCTCGTCGAGGCGGTAGGTCCGACCGATCGGCGGGTCGACCACGCCGGACTCCAGCATCGGCACGAGACGGTCCCACTGCTCGCGCATGTAGCCCTGGCGCGCCATCGCGTAGGCGCCCCACCCGACGCCGCGGACGTCGACGTTGTTCAGCAGCAACCGGTTGACCTTGACCTGCGGGATCTCGCCGCCGGTGAAGCCGAGGACCAGCAGCCGGCCCAGCGGGGCGAGGCTGCGCAGCGAGTCGGTCATCAGGTCACCGCCGACGACGTCGACGAGCACGTCGACCCCGGCGCCACCCGTGAGCTCCTTGACCGCGTCGCGGAAGCCGTCGACCAGGACGGTCTCGTCGGCACCGGCGGATCGGGCGAAGTCGGCCTTGGCCTCGGTGGAGGTCACGGCGATGACGCGGGCACCCGTCCTTTGGCGACCTGGACGGCGGCGGTTCCGACCCCGCCGGACGCCCCGTTGACCAGCACGGTCTCGCCCTCGCGCAGACCGGCTCTCGTGCCGAGGGCGAACTCGGCGGTCAGGTAGTTCATCGGCAGGGCGGCGCCGGCCTCGAAGGAGACGTTGTCGGGCAGCGCGAAGACGGACTCCGGGTGGAGGGCCACGACGTCGGCCCCACCGCCGTACGGCAGGACGCAGGCGACGCGGTCGCCGGCCGCGTGCCCCGAGCCCTCCGGCGCGCTGCGGACCCGGCCGGCGAAGTCGACGCCGAGCTGGAACGGGCAGGTCGGGCTTGATCTGGTACTCACCGCGCGTCTGGAGGAGGTCGGGCCAGCTGATGCCGACGGCCTTCACCTCGACGACGAGCTGATCGGGCGCCGGCGGTGGGCTCCTCGACCTCGGTGACCTGGACGGACGACGGACCCTCGAGCGAGGTCACCTGGAGTGAGCGCATGCCGGCGAGTATGCCCGGGCCACCTCCACCGGCCGACGACTGGTCACTCCCTGCAAGCGGGCCGGTTCATGGTCACTGCCCGCCGCCAGACTGGCTCACCGATGCAGTTCTCGACCAGAATCGCCGTCGCCGAGGCGCGCGAGGAACGCCGCCTGACCCGCCTCGTGGAACAACGAATCGGCGTGGAGGCCGAGCCAGGGGTCCAGCCGGTCCACCCGGTGACGCCGACCCAGGGTGTCGTCGGCCTCGCGCAGGATCCGCTCCGGGCGCTGCATCAGGTCGTACGCCGTGTACGCGCGCCGTCTCCAGCCGGCGTCGAGGAGACGGCGGTCCCGATCGAGCCCTCGGGCGTACTCACCAGCCTCCCGGTGCACGGCGCCGTCGTACTCGTGGAGCACGCGCGACCCGCGGATCCAGAGGTCGCCGCGGGCGACGAACGCTCCCGCTCCGTCGCGCACGACGTACTGCGGCACGACCGGTACGCCGCTGGCCCGGTGCATCACGCGCAGCAGCGACTCCCACGCCGACTCGGAGCGACCGTCCATCCACCCCACCGCTCGCGCCAGCCGGGAGGCACCCCACCGTCGTCGCTGCCCGGCCGAGACGAGCCGGGACGGTGAGGTCAGACCCAGCTGGAGAGCGGAGTCGCCCAGAACGACCAGGTCGACGAGGCTGAGATGGCGCGCGCAGACCAGCAGCGCCTCCTCCGGAGTCGCGACGCGCACTCCGCCGACCCACCCGAACGCGATGGGCCGGGTGTGGCGCATCACCCTCACCTCCGGTCGGCGCACCCGGTTCTCACGGTCGCTCATGCTCACGAGCGTCGGCAACGCCACGGGCAGCGGCGGCAGCCACATGCCGTGCACGCGTGCCGCGGTCAGGTGGGTGAAGACCGCTGACGCCGGCAGGATCTGCTGCCAGGCGAGGAGGTCGAGCAACCCGACCGGGTCGACGTCGCGACGGTAGAGGCCCGTCCCGAGCCGCACCCAGCCCTGACGTCGTACCTCACCGATGACCACGTCCCGTTCGACTCGCATTCGTCGAGGGTCGCGGGTGCGCAGACCGTGACGCTCACCCCGCGAGAACTCTGGGGACAGCGCCCGGGTCGCCGTACCTGGGGACGGGAGACGGCGTGCCCACGTCTGGTCACTGCCCGCAGCTCAGCGAGGTATTTCGTGCGTGCAACGACCAGAACCCGGCGTGCCTGCAGGGAGTGACCAGTGATCGGCCAGGGGTCAGCGGACGACCTTGGCCATCTCGAAGTGCATCGGGTCGGTGTAGCTCCAGTCGCCGCCCCAGGCGAAGCCCCACTTCTTGAAGATCGCGACCACGGTGCGATCCATCTCCCCGACGGTGCCGCGCAGGTTGCCCGGGACGTTGAGGTCGACCGCGATGCCCCACGAGTGCAGCGACAGGCCGTACTCGGGCGAGCGGTTGATGTAGCGCGGGTAGTAGCAGCCGGCGTACTCGTCGGGGTTGATCTCGTCGGCCAGGCCCAGCTGTGCGATCTCGGTGAGCGCCCCACGCAGCTGGGGCAGCATGCCCTTGTTGCACGTGACGGTGCCCAGGATCGGCACCTCCTCGGTGCGGATGTACTCGTTGACCCAGCTCTTCTCCGGGATCACCGTCCCGTCGGGCCCGTCGGTGTAGGAGAAGGTGCCGATGGCTTCGCTGACGGACTCCCCGGTCAGCACCGCCTGCTGCACGGTGTCGAACTCGATGGCCAGCGTGCGGAAGGTCGTGTCGTCGTCGAGGACCTTGTCGAACTCCTTCTTCAGCTTCGACGGGGTCGTCGACCCGGTCGACAGCAGGAGCGCGTTGCCCTGGGGCAGCCCGATCTGCTCGCCCCGTTTGGCGTTCATGATCACGTCGAAGGGCGTGACCTTGTCGAACTCGTCGTGCAGGGGCGCGTAGGCGCCGACGTGGACCGAGGGGGCGTCGTCGTCGGATCCGAGCTGGAACATGTCGCCCTCGTCGACCAGCTTCGTGTCGACCTGGTCGTCGACCACGACCTCACCGCCGGCCAGGCGCTCCCACACGAAGTCGGCCTGCGCGGTGGCCACCGGCATGAAGTTGCGGAACCGCGTGGCGTCGACGGCGGCGATGTCGAGGGTGCGGCCGTTGATCGACGCGGAGGCCCACGACAGAGTGACGGCCTCCTTGACGCCGTCGATGGCCGTGATCCGGCGCACCGTCTCCTGCGACAACGGCTCGGTGCTCGTGATGAGGGCGTCGGAGGAGAACAGCTGGTCGAACGACTCCGGACCCTCCACGGCGTACGACGCGTCGCCGCCACCCGACGAGCCCGCGGCGTCGGTGGGTTCGGGCGACGGCTCGTCCCCCGGCTCGTCGCCCGAGCTCGTCCCCCGACCCGTCCCCCGACTCGTCCCCCGCACTGTCTCCCGAACGGTCCTTGCCGTCCGTCGCTGCCACCTCACCCGTGCTGGGGGAGGCGTCGTCGGAGACGTTGTCGACCAGGCTCTCCTGGTTGCACGCCGTCAGCAGCAGCCCGAGAGCCACGACCTGGGAGGCGACGACGGCCCGACGCCAACGAGCGGGGCGGGGGGACATGGGCTCTCCTGAGCGGGGCTGGGCAGGGGCTGGGCGGGCGGGGCTGGGCGGGCGGCTGGGCGGGGGTCTGGACGGGCGGCTGGACGGGGCCGGGACGGTCCCGACCGGTGCGGCGCGCGGTCGATCGCCGGGGTGTTCCCATTGTCCGTCGCCGCGTCAAGCCCGGGGTGACAATCCAGCATCTGGCGGCCGCTAGGGTCGGGCCATGGCCGCCCCCGCCCCCGAGAAGCCCGCCTCCCGGCGACGCGTCCCGGGCTGGCTCGAGACCCTCATGCTCCTCGGCCTCGCGCTGGCGCTCTCGGTGCTGCTCAAGGCCTTCGTCGTGCAGATGTTCTTCGTGCCCTCGCAGTCGATGGAGCCGTTGTTCCGCATCGACGACCGGATCCTGGTCCAGAAGATCTCCTACTGGTCCGGCGAGGTCGAGCGCGGGGACGTGGTCGTCTTCGAGGACCCGGGCGACTGGCTCGGCGGCGAGCCCGTGCTCAACCCGCTTGCAGACGGCGATGTCGGTGGTGGGCCTCTACCCACCCGGCGGCCACCTGGTGAAGCGCGTGATCGCGGTCGGCGGCGACCAGGTCGTCTGCTGCGACGCCGAGGGCCGGGTCACCGTCAACGGGGTCGCTCTCGAGGAGGACGACTACCTCAAGCAGCCCGGCCGACCCTCCGACCGCGACTTCGACGTCACCGTGCCGGAGGACCGGCTGTGGGTCATGGGCGACAACCGCGCCAACAGCGAGGACTCGCGCTTCCACCAGCAGCAGGACCTCGGCACGATCCCCGTCGACGCGGTCGTCGGCAAGGTCTGGGCCATCGTCTGGCCCGGTGACCGTCTCTCCCTCGTCGAACGTCCGGCCACCTTCGACGACCCGGCTCTCACCGGCTGACGACCCGCGAACCCATCCGCGACCGGTCGGCGCACGAACCCCGACCATGAGCAATGACGAGCGCGGAAACGCACCAGGGCTGCTGAGACGGCTCCGCAGCAACGCTTCGACCCTCCTGCTGGGGGGGTTGGTGGGCCTGCTGTCCGGCACCGCCGCCGTCGCGGCGAGCGAGGCGGTCACTGTTCTCGTGAACGGCGTCACGAGCCCGCTGCTGTCGGTGGGCAACCGCGCCGTCGACTGGGCCCCCCGCCCGGTCAAGGAGTGGGCCATCGAGACCTTCGGCACCGCGGACAAGCCGGTGCTCATCGGCGGCGTCATCGGCACCGTCGCCCTGTTCGCCGTCCTGGCCGGCGCCCTCGGTGCCTTCCGTCCGCGGCTGGCCCTCGGTGCTTTCCTCGGGCTGTCGGTGGTGGCCGGCGCCGCTGCCCTCACCGACCGCTCCGCCACGGCCGGCTCCCTGCTGCGCCTGGTGCCGGTGCTGGCCCTCGTCATCGTGGGCGTGCTCGCCCTGGTCGTGCTGCTGGGTCGCCTCGGCGCGCCCCTGGCGCACGGCGCCGGGCCGCTGGCCCGCGTGGCCGGCCGCAGCGGCCCGGCCACCACCACCGGTGCCGGTCCCGTGCCCGCCGACCGCCGCCAGTTCCTGGTCGCCTCGGTCGGCGTGGTCGTGCTGGCCGCCGCCGGGGGCGTCGTCTCCCGGGTCTTCGGCGGTCTGACCGCCGCCGCCGACCGCGCCGGGATCACGCTCCCCACCGCCGCCACCAAGGCCCCGCCCGTGCCGAAGGGCACCGTCGTCGGCGTCAAGGGCGTGACGCCCTACCTGACCGAGAACAGCGACTTCTACCGCGTGGACACCGCCCTGCGGGTGCCCGACGTGCCGATCGACGGCTGGACGCTGCGCATCCACGGGATGGTCGACAACGAGATCGAGCTGACCTACGCCGACATCCTCGAGCGCCGGCTCACCGAGAACCGCATCACGATGACGTGCGTGTCCAACCCGGTGGGTGGTGAGTACCTCGGCAACGCGCTGTGGCTCGGCATCCCGCTGCACGAGCTGCTGGCCGAGGCCGGCGTGCAGGAAGGGGCGGACGCAGTGAAGTCCACCTCGGCCGACGACTTCACGGCCGGCACGCCGCTCGAGGTGCTGACCGACAAGGAGCGCGGAGCGATGGTCGCCATCGGGATGAACGGCGAGGCGCTCCCCCTCGAGCACGGCTTCCCGGCCCGCATGGTCACCCCCGGCCTCTACGGCTACGTGTCGGCCACCAAGTGGCTGATCGACCTCGAGGTCACCCGCTTCGCGGACTTCAAGGCCTACTGGACCACCCGCGGCTACTCCGCGGAGGCGCCCATCAAGACCTCCAGCCGCATCGACGTGCCGCGCTCCTTCGCCCAGCTCGAGACCGGCATGAACAAGGTGGCCGGCGTCGCCTGGGCCCAGGCCTCGGGCATCGAGAAGGTCGAGGTCCGCGTCGACGGCGGCGAGTGGCAGCAGGCCGAGCTCGGCGAGGAGGACGGCGTCGACACCTGGCGCCAGTGGGTCTACGACTGGGACGCCGACTCCGGCACCCACAACCTCGAGGTCCGTGCCACCGACCGGACCGGCTTCGTGCAGACCGGCCAGCGCGCCCCCATCGCTCCCGACGGCTCGACCGGCTGGGACAGCAAGAGCGTCACGGTCTCCTGACCCACGACGACCCAGGATTTGGTCCCACAACGACCAATCCACCCGTGTGCGGGGTCCGAACACCCCACACAGCAAGGACATACACACCCACGAAGGGAACCTCCCGATGCGCCCCATGAAGAAGTACTCCGCCGCTCTCGCGGTGGTCGCCGCCCTGTCTCTGACCGCCGCTTGCGGCAGTGACGACTCGGGCAGCGCTGACACCGGCTCCGCCAACGACAGCAGCAGCGAGACCAGCGAGACCCCCGCCCCCGCCCCCGAGGAGGAGTCCAGCGCTCCTGCCGAGGACCCCGCCGCGAACCTGGTCGGCGCTGGCTGCGCCGGCTACGCCGAGGCTGTTCCGGACGGTGCGGGCTCCGTCGCCGGCATGGCTGAGGACCCGGTGGCCGTTGCCGCGAGCAACAACCCCATCCTGAAGACCCTCACCGCTGCCGTCTCCGGCCAGCTCAACAAGGACGTCGACCTCGTCGACACGCTCAACAACGACGAGTTCACCGTCTTCGCACCGGTCGACGACGCCTTCGCCAAGCTGCCGGCCAAGACCGTCAAGACCCTCGGCACCCCCGCGGGCGCCGAGACCCTCGCCACCGTGCTGACCTACCACGTCGTGCCCGGCCAGATCGCTCCCGACGACATCGCCGGCGAGCAGACCACCGTCCAGGGCGGCACCGTCAAGGTCACCGGCTCCGGCGACAACCTGAAGGTCAACGGCGCCAACGTCATCTGTGGCGGCGTGCAGACCGCGAACGCCACCGTGTACCTCATCGACGAGGTCATGATGCCCCCGGCGGCCTGATCGACCCGCACCACCACCGCACCACCCAGCAGCCCCGACCTGACATCAGGTCGGGGCTGCTGTGCGTCGCTGACGGAATCCGGCGTCCAGGTCGTCGATCGAGACGGAAGCCGTCGTCACTGGACACCGCAGGTGGCGGGAACCGACGATGGGGACATGACGACCTCGACCCCGGTCCCGCAAGAGCGCAAGCTGGTCACCGAGCTCCCCGGCCCGGTCTCCCAGGCCCTCCACGCCCGCAAGGCCGCCGCGGTGGCCTCCGGCGTGGGCGTCGGGCTCCCGGCGTACGTCGTGCGCGCCGGCGGAGGCATCCTCGTCGACGCCGACGGCAACCAGCTCATCGACTTTGGCTCCGGCATCGCGGTGACCAGCGTCGGCAACAGCGCCCCGCGCGTGGTCGCGAACGTCACCGAGCAGGTCGCCGACTTCACCCACACCTGCTTCATGGTCACCCCCTACGAGGAGTACGTCGAGGTCTGCGAGCAGCTGTCCGAGCTCACGCCCGGCGAGCACGTGAAGCGCAGCGCACTGTTCAACTCCGGCGCCGAGGCGGTCGAGAACGCCGTCAAGATCGCGCGCACCGCCACCGGCCGCACCGCTGTCGTGGCCTTCGAGCACGGCTACCACGGCCGCACCAACCTGACCATGGGGCTGACCTCGAAGAACATGCCCTACAAGCACGGCTTCGGGCCCTTCGCGCCGGAGATCTACCGCGCCCCCATGGCCTACCCGCTGCGCTGGCCGGGAGGTCCTGAGCAGTGCGCCGACCAGGCCTTCGCCGCGTTCGTCGACGTCGTGCACTCCCAGGTCGGGGAGTCCAACACCGCTGCGGTGGTCATCGAGCCGATCCAGGGCGAGGGCGGCTTCGTCGTACCCCCGCCCGGGTGGCTGGCGCGGGTGGCCGACTACTGCCGCGAACACGGGATCGTGCTCATCGCCGACGAGATCCAGACCGGTTTCTGCCGCACCGGCGACTGGTTCGCCTGCGACCACGAGGGCGTCGTGCCCGATCTCATCACCACCGCCAAGGGCATCGCCGGGGGCCTGCCGCTGGCGGCCGTCACCGGCCGGGCCGACCTGATGGACTCCGTGCACGCCGGTGGGCTGGGCGGCACCTACGGCGGCAACCCCGTGGCCTGCGCGGCCGCGCTCGGAGCCATCGCCACCATGCGCGAGGAGGACCTCTGCGGCCGCGCGAGGCAGATCGAGACCCTCTTCCGGACCCGGCTCGAGCAGCTGCGCTCGAAGTACGACGTCATCGCCGAGATCCGCGGCCGTGGCGCCATGCTCGCGATCGAGCTGACCGCCGGGGCCGGTGACCTGACCCCGAACCCGGACGCCACGGCCGCCATCAACAAGCACTGCCACAGCCAGGGTTTGGTGACCCTGACCGCGGGCACGTACGGCAACGTGTTCCGGTTCCTGCCGCCGCTGTCCTCTCCGGACCACCTGCTCTCCGAGGGCCTGGACATCATCGAGGACGCGTTCGCCCAGGCGTCGGGCTGACCGACAGCCAGCCAGCCAGCCCCGATCCCGGCCCCCTCTCCCCCGAACCCAAGGACGACACCGTGAGCCAGCCCGACACCGCCGCCACCGAGAAGGCTGCGCTGGACGCGGTCCCCACCCAGCTGTTCATCGGCGGTGAGTGGCGCGACTCCTCCGACGGCTCGACGATCGACGTCGAGGACCCCGCCACCGGCCGGACGCTCACCACCATCGCCAGCGCGACCCCCGAGGACGGCGCCGCGGCACTGGACGCCGCCGTGGCCGCGCAGGCCGACTGGGCGGCGGTGGCCCCCCGCGAGCGGGGCGAGCTGCTGCGCTCGGCCTTCGAGCTGCTCACCGAGCGCGCCGACCACTTCGCCATGCTCATGACGCTGGAGATGGGCAAGCCGCTCGCGCAGGCCAAGGGCGAGGTCACCTACGGCTCGGAGTTCTTCCGCTGGTTCTCCGAGGAGGCGGTCCGCATCGCCGGACGCTGGTCGACGAGCCCGGACGGCAACACGCGCTTCCTCACCATGCGCCAGCCGGTGGGCCCCACGCTGATGATCACGCCCTGGAACTTCCCGCTCGCGATGGGCACGCGGAAGATCGGTCCGGCCATCGCGGCCGGTTGCACGATGGTGGTCAAGCCCGCGTCCCAGACACCGCTGACGATGCTGGCGCTCGCCGGGCTCCTCGAGGAGGTCGGGGTGCCGAAGGGTGTCCTCAACGTCGTCCCGACCAGCCGCACGAGCGACGTCATGGAGCCGCTGATCGGCGACCCACGTCTGCGCAAGCTGACCTTCACGGGCTCCACCCCGATCGGCAAGCAGCTGGTCCGGCAGTCGGCCGACCAGCTGCTGCGGGTCTCCATGGAGCTCGGCGGCAACGCGCCCTTCCTCGTGTTCGGCGACGCCGACCTCGACGCCGCCGTCGAGGGGGCCATGGTCGCCAAGATGCGCAACATGGGCGAGGCCTGCACCGCCGCCAACCGCTTCCTGGTCCACGAGGACGTCGCCTCGGAGTTCGCCTCGAAGTTCGGCGCCAAGATGGCCGAGCAGACCCTGGGCCGCGGCACCGAGGACGGCGTCGACGTCGGCCCCCTCATCGACCAGAAGGCCCTCGACAAGGTCTCGGAGCTCGTCGAGGACGCCAAGCAGCGGGGGGCCGGCATCGCCACGGGCGGGTCGGCCACCGGCGAGGCCGGCTACTTCTTCCAGCCCACCGTCCTCACCGACGTGCCGGCCGACGCCGACCTGATGCGTGAGGAGGTCTTCGGGCCGGTCGCGCCGATCACGACGTTCTCCGACGACGCCCAGGCGGTGCAGATGGCCAACGACACCGAGTACGGGCTGGTCGCCTACGCCTACACCACCGACCTCGGACGGACGGTCCGCGTCAGCGAGGCGCTGCAGTTCGGCATGGTCGGCATCAACCAGGGCATCGTGTCCAACCCGGCGGCGCCGTTCGGCGGGGTGAAGGCCTCCGGCTTCGGGCGCGAGGGCGGACCCGAGGGCATCGACGAGTACCTCTCCGTGAAGTACGTCGGCATCGCGCCCTGAGCGTCCGGTCGTCACCGGATCGCCGGCGATCTGCTCGTCGCTGACCGCAACGATCCTGATTTGTCCGGATCCGCTTCCCTCCTTTCGGGGGAATCGAGAGACTCACCCTTCGTGAGGGGTGGTCGCGGCTCCCGTCCGGCCGCTACGGTCGCGGCGCGTCCGCGGCTCGACGTGTCACGCCGAGCCGGACGCCCCCGGACCACCTGGTGGGTGGGTGGGGAGCCCTGCCCGTGAGGTCGGGGCTCCCCTCGGGTCCGCCCTCCCGGCCCTCCGCCCGACCCTCCGGCAGCTGCCACGGCAGGGTGAGCACGAGGGCCCAGGTGGTGCAGAGGACCGCGACCACCACGACGACGTACACCGGCCACGGGCCGAACAGGTCCAGCAACGAGGCCGACGCCGGCTTGGCGTTGAGGTAGCCGTAGTTGGTCTGCGCCACCACGTTGAAGACGAAGGCCGTCACCGCCCAGGTCAGCGTCGCCGCGACGGCGAAGCGGTAGCCGCGCCAGCTGGGCCGGATCCCCAACCCCCAGGTCAGGTAGACCGCGGCCCACACCACCAGGAAGTGCAGCGCCCAGAACCCGAAGTAGCGCGGGTGGGGGAACGCCTCGGCCAGGCTCGGGGTGAGCACGCCCTGCACCGTCAACGTGAGGCCCACGTAGTAGACGAAGGCGGTGGCGCGCCACGAGCGGCCCCACAGCGCCACGACGGCCGCGACGGTCGCGACGTCGCAGAGCTGGAACGGCAGTGAGGTGTCGACGTCGAAGTCGTCGGGCGTCAGCTGGTAGGCCTGCATCCCCACCGCGACGAGGCCGAGGGCGACCGCGAAGCCGCGCCGCGCGCGCTCCTCGGCCG
Organism: uncultured Actinomycetota bacterium; assembly: GCA_963790225.1. GTDB lineage: Bacteria > Actinomycetota > Actinomycetes > Propionibacteriales > Nocardioidaceae > Marmoricola_A. Next base: position 129,850 of record CAWBNX010000007.1, read on the forward strand.
GGGTCCCGCGGTGCCGCCGGCCCCAGGCGACGACGAGCCCGAGGCCGACGAGGAACACCCCCAGGAGCACCAGGTGCTGGGGGCCGAAGGTGTCGAAGCGAGCCGTCGCGTGGAGGGTCACCCGACCATGGTGCCTGCTCGGGGACGATCCCCGGCGACTCAGGAGCGCAGCCGGTCCCAGCGCGCCTGGAGCGAGTCGCGACGGTGACCGTTGCCGTGCAGGTGGACGTACTGCTCGCCGTAGCGGACGAGCAGGGCGTCGTCGAGGCGCCGGACCGCGCCCGGCGGGTAGCGGTAGGCCATCCGCTCGGCCACCTCGTCGGCGTCCACGCTGTCCAGCAGCGCGTCCAGCTCCTCGACCGAGGTGATGCCCAGCTCCAGCAGCAGCCCCGAGATCCAGGTGTAGTGGTCGGGTCGCGACCATCCGGCCTCGCGGTAGCGCTCGGTGAGGAACGTCGCGAGGTCCTCTCCCCCGATGCGCGGGTCGTCGTCGACGCCGCCGATCTGGCGCAGCGTGCCGGTGCGCCGCAGCGCTTCGTGGATGGCGGAGAACTCGCGGTCGGCGAGCTCCAGGAGCCCTGCGGCGAGGGTGAAGCGGCGGTCCAGCTCGGGCGCCTGCTCGTCCGGGATCTCCCCCTTGTAGCGCATCGCGTGCTCGAACTCGGCCCAGGCGTGCTGCAGCACGGTGCGGACCTGGATCTGCGCGGAGCGGTCCTGCTCGCGCTCGACGAGCAGGTGGCGGCTGGCGTAGCCGAAGCGTCCCTCGCTGGCGGTCTCGCGGCCCATGTCGCGGTCGTCGAGGACGGTCAGGGCGTCGTGCAGCAGGCCCGCGACGGCCGCGACGTCGCGACGCAGGTAGGTGATGACCCGCACGCCCACGACGTCGGTGATCTGGGTCAGCGGGTCGGTGAACACCGGCCGTCCGGAGGCTGCGCGGTGGGCCTTGGCCGCGAACGACGCCACGCTCTTGGGCCGTCCCGCGACGCTGAGGTAGTTGATGCCGGCGTCGTCGAGCAGCGCCGTCACCAGCTCGACGTAGGCGTCGGTGGAGTGCACCACCTCGTCGAAGCCCGCGGCGTACGTCGCCACGGCTCCGCGCAGCGCGTCGGCGTGGCTGTCGGAGCGTCGGCGGGGGCGTGGCGGGAGCGTCGGCGGGGGCGGCGGCGTGGTCGAGGCCGGCGCGGGCCCGGCGGGCCCGGGGCTCGGGGGCGTGGTCGACCGGCAGCGTCGGAGTCACGATCGCCCCGGCGGTCGCGTCGCCGTACACCGTGAGGTCGGCCGGCCGGTGAAGGGCGAAGAGCGCGACGTAGGCGCACACCACCGCGTCGACCTGGTCCTCGGCCAGCCGCAGCTCACTCTTGCGACCGGCGGCCTCGACCAGCCCCACGAGGGCCTTCCACTCCGGGTGGTCGCCGAGGTGCATGGCCGGCGAGGCGTCGGACAGGCCCTCGAGCAGGGCGGTGAGCGTCAGCAGCTCGCTGCGCATCGACTCCAGCGAGCGGCCCTTCTTGTTCTTGTACTTCAGCGTCCGCCCGAGCCGGAAGAGCGCGACGGTGGCGGCGTGGGGGTAGACCTCGAGGGCACGTCGCGGTCCGGCCGCAAGCGGGTCCATGTCGAGCTCGAACCGTTCGGCCAGGGCGCCCCCGCGTGGCACGCCCGCGAGCTCGAGCTTGCCCCGGTTCGAGGGATGGGCACCGGCGTCGAAGCGCGCGAAGTCACGGTTGAGGGCGGCCTCCGCGGGGCGGTTGCCCGTGTCGTTGGTGACGACGAGCGGGGCGTCGATCGCCACCACGCACGAGCCCCCGAGGTAGGGCGCCAGGGCGGCGTCGATGTCCTCGTCGGTGCGCTGGGCCGAGACGTGGACCAGCGCGCCGCCCTCGTCGAGGACGGCCAGCCCCGACGGGCTGCGGCGTCCCCAGGCCAGGTCCACTCCCACGGCGTACATGCCCCCACCCTGCCGCACGGTCCCCACCACTGCGAGTTGGTCGGCGTGGCTAGCGTCTCGTCGAGGGCGCGCACCCGCGCGAACGGCCCACGACCTGCCGGAGGAGAACCATGGAGCTCGACGGAGCGCGCGTGCTGGTGGCCGGAGCGAGCGGTGCCCTGGGCGGGCAGCTCGCCGACGCGCTGCGGGAGCGGGGGGCCACCGTGGTGGCCGGCGGTCGCGACAGCGATCGGCTGCGTGAGGTCGCCGAGCGCTGCGGCACCGAGCCGGTGACCTTCGACGCGATCGACACGGACGCGTGCGCTAGCGGCGGTCGACGCCGCGGCGAACGCCCTCGGCGGCCTCGACGCGCTCGTCGTCACCGTCGGGGTGGCCGGCTTCGGTCGCGCTCTGGAGATCGACCCGGCCGTCTCCGAGGAGCTCTTCGCCGTCGACGTCCTGGGCCCGATGGCGCTCGTGCGGGCCGCGTCGCGTCACCTGGCCGACGGCGGCGCGGTGGTGGTGTTCTCCGCGATCCTGGCCGACCTGCCCACGGCCGGGATGGCCGACTACTCGGCGGCGAAGTCGGCTCTGTCGACGTGGCTGCAGGTGCTGCGCCGCGAGGAGCGCAAGCGGCTGACCGTGCTCGACGTGCGACCGCCCCACCTCGACACCGGTCTCGAGACCCGTGCCCTGGCGGGGGAGCCTCCGAGGCTGCCCGCCCCGATGCCGTCGGCCGACGTCGTGCCGATCGTCGTGCGAGCCCTCGAGCAGGGCGCCTCCGAGATCGTCTTCGACCGGGCCGAGGGTGGCCTGGTCATCCGCTGACCGGGCGGTCCCCTCCGGACCCGCCGGACCCTCCGGACCCGCTGGACCCGTCGTCCTCGCGAGCCTCACGCTCGGCCTCCTCGCGAGCCTCGAGCTCCCCTTGCTCCTCACGGGCCGCGGCGATCTCGGCCGCGACGTCGGGGTCGGAGACGGTCCCCGGCGGACCCGTGACCTCGTCGGGCACCCCGCCGGGCGGCGTGCGGGCCACCACGACCTCGTTGACGTAGCGCAGCAGGACCGCCAGCACGGCCACCACGGGCACCGCGAAGAAGGCGCCGGTGACGCCGAAGAGGGTCGAGCCGAGCACGATCGAGAGCAGCACCACGGCGGCGTGCAGGTCGAGGCTGCGGCCCTGGAGCCACGGCAGCAGCACGTTGCCCTCGAGCTGCTGCACGAGCAGCACGCTGCCGGCGATGATGAGCGCCGCGATCCAGCCGTTGGAGACCAGCGCCACCAGGACGGCGAGAACGCCGACCGTGACGGCCCCGATGATCGGCGCGAACGCGGCGAAGAAGGTCAGCACCGCCAACGGGATCGCCAGCGGCACCCCGACCACGAGCAGCGCGAGGCCGATGAGGACGGCGTCGATGAACCCGACGAGCGCCTGGGTGCGCACGAAGGTCCCGAGCGTGGACCAGGAGCGCGAGCCCACCTCGACGACGTGGAGGCCGGTGCGCGGACCGAGGACGCCGCCGACCCACGGCAGGAACCGGTCGCCGTCCTTGAGGAAGAGGAACGACAGCACGAGCGTGACGACGGCGTTGATCAGGAACGTGGTGGCCGCGCCGAGTCCCACGAGGACGCCGGCGGTGATGGCCGCTGCGCTGGACTCCAGGCGCTGCTGGGCGGTGCGCACGATGTCGTTGACCTGGGCCTCGGTCGCGAGGTTGCTGTCGGTCACCCAGTTCTGCACCGTGACCAGTCCCTCCGAGGCACTCTCGGCGATCTCGGTGGCCTGGGTGCCGATGGAGGGGGCCAGGAGGTAGAAGCCGCCGAAGAAGACGGTGATGGTCAGGACCACGACCACCGCGGCGGCGAGCGCCGGCGGGAAGCCGAAGCGGCGACGCAGCTTGCGGGCGGGCGGCTCGAGCGCCGCGGTCAGCACCAGCGCCAGGACGACCGGCAGGATCACGCTCCACATCGCCGCCAGGACCTGCCCGAGCACGTAGGCCGCGACCAGGATGATCACCCAGCGCAGCGACCAGGTGGAGAGCCAGCGGACGCCGACGCCGAGCACCTCCTCGCGCGTCGGAGCGCCGGGGTCCTCCCCGACCGGTTCACTGAGCAGGTTCGACATGGCGCCCATCGTGCCCTAGTCCGTCGGCGTGGCCGGTGAGGCGCTACGACGTCGTACGTCGTACGTGCCGCCTCGCCCGTCGCTGAGCAGCGGCACGCAACCTGGCGCACAATGGCGGGATGACGCGGGGCGACGACACGACACCGGACAGGTGCAGCATCGACGAGCTGCTGGCGCGGGCACGCGCGCGGCTGGTGCGGCTCACCGCCGAGCAGTCGCACCGGGCCCAGCAGGACGGGGCGGTGCTCGTCGACATCCGTCCCGAGGCCAATCGCGAGCTGGAGGGTCACCTGCCCGGCGCGGTGGTGATCGAACGGACCGTGCTGGAGTGGCGGCTCGACCCGGCCAGCGACGCGCGCCTCCCGCTGGCCTCCTACGACCTCCACGTGATCGTGGTGTGCAACGAGGGCTACTCCTCGAGCCTGGCCGCCACGACGCTGCAGGACCTCGGCGTCGCCGGTGCCACCGACATGGTCGGCGGTTACCGGGCCTGGAAGGCCGCCGGCCTGCCGACCACCTGAGCGAACCGGGCCCTCCGGCCTGGGAGCACCCAGACCGGAGGCATCACGACGTTGTGCGCGAGGGGGGAGTTGAACCCCCACGTCCTTTCGGACACACGGACCTGAACCGTGCGCGTCTGCCTATTCCGCCACTCGCGCGTGAAGCGAGCCAAGGCTAACCCACGCGGGGGAGCCGTCCCAAACCGAGGTGGGCCGATACGATCGAGTGGTCCTGTCCCCCGGTGGGTAGGACGTGTCGCGGGCTCGTTCCGCCCACCCCGGTGACAACGAGACGGAAAGGAGGCGCCATGGGCATGCTGCAGCGGTTCGAGAACCGGCTGGAGCAAGCTGTCTCGGGTGCCTTCGCCAAGGCGTTCCGCAGCGCCGTGCAGCCGGTCGAGCTGGCCGCGGCCCTGCAACGCGAGGTGGACAACTCCGCGCAGATCCTCTCGCGCAACCGGAGGCTCGTCCCCAACACGTTCCAGATCGACCTGTCCTCGATGGACTACGACCGGCTCGTGCCCTACGAGCAGACGTTGACCACCGAGCTGATCGACCTGCTCCGCGAGCACGCCGAGGACCAGCACTACGTCTTCGCCGGGCCGGTCTCGATCGACTTCGACCAGGCCGACGACCTCGTCACCGGGCGCTTCCGGGTGCGCAGCCGGGCGGCCGCCCAGGTCTCCTCGTCGATCACGGGCAGCAACCGCAGCGTCCGCGCGGCCGGCGCCGCGCTGGTCGTCAACGGCAGCCGTCACGCGCTCACCGCGCCCGGGCTCGTCGTGGGTCGCGGCTCCGAGGCCGACGTCCGCATCAACGACCCCGGCGTGAGCCGGCGGCACGCGGAGTTCCGCGTCACCGCCCACGGTGGCTCCACCACGGTCTCCGTGGTCGACCTCGGCTCCACCAACGGCACGCTGGTCGGCCAGCGTCGCGTCGACGAGGCCGACCTCTCCGACGGCACCACCGTCCGCATCGGCAACACCGACATCGTGGTCCGGCTGGGTGCCGAGCCGGGCCCTACGGCCCGCCGTGCGGACGGGGAGGTCTGAGCCGGCGATGCAGGAGCTCACCCTCGTGCTCATCCGATTCGCCTACCTGGCGATCCTGTGGGTCTTCGTCCTCGGCGCCATCTCGGTCATCCGCTCCGACATGTTCGGCGCCCGGGCCGACACCGCCCCCGCCACCGGTCGCCGCGACAAGCGCGCCGGCAGCGAGGAAGCAGGCAGGGCCAAGCCGGCCAAGCAGTCGCGCCGCGCGTCCAAGCCCCCGCGCGGGACGCCGTCCCAGGTCGTCATCGTCGACGGGCCCAGCGCGGGCTTCTCGGTGTCGCTGGACGACGTGCCGATCCTCGTCGGGCGCGGACCCGACGCCGGGATCCGGCTCGACGACGACTACGTCTCGACCCGACACGCGCGCATCGGCCGCTCCGAGGACACCTGGTACGTCGAGGACCTCGGCTCGACCAACGGCACCTACATCGGCACCCACCGCCTCACCCAGGCCACCGCCATCCAGCTCGGCTCGAGAGTCCGCGTCGGCAAGACCACCCTCGAGCTGAAGAAGTAAGCCGATGACCGACACCCCCCAGGACAGACCCTCCGGACCGACGTCTGCGGCTGCGCTTCGCCGCGCTCAGCGACGTGGGTCGGCACCGCAAGGACAACCAGGACTCCGGCTACGCCAGCGAGCGGCTGCTGGTGGTGGCCGACGGCGTGGGCGGCGCGGCGTACGGCGACGTGGCCAGCTCGACCGCGGTCCAGCTGCTGCGCAAGCTCGACGACGAGCCGTCCGACGAGATGCTGCCGCTGCTGGCCGGCGCGGTCCACCGGGTCCACGACCGGCTCGCCGAGCTCGTCGAGAACGACAAGGAGCTCGACGGCACCAGCACCACCGTCACGGCGGCGATGTTCGACGGTCAGCAGCTCGCCTTCGCCCACGTCGGTGACAGTCGGGCCTACCTGCTGCGCGGTGGCCGGTTGCGACAGCTGACCGCCGACCACACCTTCGTGCAGACCCTCATCGACGAGGGACGGATCACCGAGGCCGAGGCCAAGGTGCACCCGCACCGCAACATCATCCTGCGGGCCGTCGACGGTGTGCACGACACCGAGCCCGATCTGTTCCACCTCGCCCTCGAGCCCGGCGACCGTGTGCTGCTGTGCTCCGACGGCTGCACCGGCGGCGTCGACGACGCCGGGATCGAGCGGCTGCTGGCCGACGGGAACGTCGACTCGGCCGCCCTGACGCTGGTGCAGGCCGCCCTCGACGGCGGGTCGACCGACAACGTGACCGTGGTGGTGGCCGAGGTGGTGGCAGCCGACGCGCCCGCCGACCCCGAGCTGGCCTCCGCCACGACGGGACCGATGCTGGTCGGAGCCGCCGCCGCCCAGCCACGACGTGGGGCCGGGGCCGGACGGGGCGTGTTCCGGCGCCCGAGCGACACCGACGAGATCGATCCCGTCCCGGCCGATCCGGACGCGGCCCCGGCCGGGCCCGTCGACCCCGAGGAGCTGCGCTACGCCCCGCGTCCGCCCCGACGGTTCCTCGGCCTCCGGCGACTCGCGCTCGCGCTCGTCCCGCTGATCCTGCTGGCCGGCGGGAGTCGTCTTCGGCTACGTCTGGTCGCAGAACCAGTACTACGTCGCCGCCGACGGCGACCGGGTGACGATCTACCAGGGCGTGCAGATGGACCTGCCCCTGGTGAGCCTGTCCTCGCTCCACCAGCCCACGGACGTCGTCGTCGCCGAGCTGCCCTGCTTCGACCAGGAGCAGGTCCAGGCCGGGATCGAGGCCGGTGACCTGACCGCGGCTGAGCGCATCGTGAGCAACCTCGAGGAGCAGGCGACCCGGCAGCGCGAGCGGGCCGAGGCCGACGCCGAGCGCGAGGCGCGTCGGGCCGCCGAGAGGGCTCGCAAGCAGGACCGCACCGGGGGCAGCAACGGCGGCAACCAGACCGAGCCGGCCCCGTCTCGCCCTCCCCGTCCGCGGTCGACGCCACCGTCGACTGCTCCGGGTCCGGGTCCGCGTCGGGCGGTCTGCGTCGAGGACCCGGCCGGATCGGTCGGCGTCGTGAGCACCGCCAGCGCCTCACCCGGGTTCGTCCACCGCCGGCGCCGCGGCGCCGAGCTGATCTTGATGCTGCTCGCCCTCGCCGTGGGCGTCGGCGCCTACGCCTCGGTGGGGCTCGGCGTGGAGGACGAGCTGCCGGCCGACATGATCGGCTACTCCATCTGGCTCGCGGCCCTCGCCGTGGCCGCCCACGTGGTGGTGCGGTGGGTGGCGCCGTGGTCGGACCCGGTGCTGCTGCCGGTCGTGACCGCGCTCAACGGCCTCGGGCTGGCGATGATCTACCGCATCGACCTGGCCTCGGACACCGACCTGTCGGCCAAGCAGCTGATGTGGACCACGCTCGGCGTCGTGCTGTTCGCCGTCGTCCTGGTCGTGCTGCGCGACCACCGACGACTGCAGGCCTTCACCTACACGATCGGGCTGCTGTCGATCTTCCTGCTGCTGCTGCCGATGATCCCGGGCCTGGGCAAGGAGATCAACGGCGCCCGCATCTGGATCGGCATCGGCGGCTTCTCCTTCCAGCCCGGGGAGGTGGCCAAGATCTGCCTGGTCGTGGCCTTCGCCGGCTACCTCGTCCTCCACCGCGACGCGCTCGCCCTGGCCGGCCGTCGCTTCGCGGGAATCGACCTCCCGCGTGGCCGCGACCTGGGGCCGATCCTGGCCATGTGGCTGGTGAGCCTCATGGTGCTCATCGGTCAGCGCGACCTCGGCTCGAGCCTGCTGTTCTTCGGCCTCTTCCTCGTCATGCTCTACATCGCGACCGAGCGGCCCGGCTGGCTGGTGGTCGGGTCGGTCCTGTTCGCCGGCGGCGCGCTCGCGGCGTACACCTTCGCCGGGCACGTGCAGACCCGCGTCCACGGCTGGCTCGACCCCTTCGCCGACACCGACAGCTTCGGCCAGATCGTCCAGGGTCTCTACGGCATGGCCTGGGGCGGACTCGTGGGCCGCGGACTCGGCCAGGGCGAGCCCTGGCGCATCCCGTTCGCCTACTCCGACTTCATCATCGCCTCGATCGCCGAGGAGCTCGGGCTGACCGGCCTCTTCGCCACCCTGCTGCTGTTCGGGCTCGTCGTCGAGCGGGCGCTCCGCACCGCCCTCATCTGTCGTGACGGCTTCGGCAAGCTGATGGCGGCCGGCTTCGGGGTCGCCTTCGCCCTCCAGGTGTTCGTCGTCGTCGGCGGTGTCACCCGGCTCATCCCGTTGACCGGCCTGACCACGCCCGTTCATGTCCTACGGCGGCTCCTCCCTCATCGCCAACTGGGTGCTGGTGGCGCTCCTGCTGCGCATCAGCGACCACGCCCGCCGGCCCGCACCCGAGGTGGAGCCCGACGGTGGCGTGGCCGAGAACGACCAGACCGAGGTCGTGGTGCTGCGATGAACACCCCCATCCGCCGCATGACCGTCCTCTGCCTGGTGCTCTTCCTGGCCCTGCTGCTCAACGCCACCTGGGTGCAGTACGTCCAGGCCGGCAGCCTCAACGAGCGCAGCGACAACCGCCGGGTCCGCGACGCGGAGTTCTCCCGGGAACGTGGTGCGATCCTCGTCAACGGCAACCCGGTGGCCCAGAGCGTGCCCGTCGACGACCCCTTCAAGTACCAGCGCCGCTACCCCCAGCCGCTGAAGTTCGCCCACCTCTCCGGGTTCTTCTCCTACATCTACGGCGCCACCGCGGTGGAGTCGAACCAGAACACCGTCCTGTCGGGCAGCGACCCCCGCTTCTTCGTCAACCGGGTCGTCGACACGTTGTCGAACAAGCAGCCCGAGGGCGGCTCGGTCTCGCTGACGATCGACCCCGCGGCCCAGAACGCCGCCTTCGACGGCATCCAGGCGCTCGGCCCCGCCACCCAGGCGGCCGTCGTGGCGCTCGAGCCCTCGAGCGGCAAGATCCTCGCGATGGTGTCGAACCCGACCTACGACCCGAACAAGATCGCCAGCCACGACCTCGAGCAGAGCCAGGCCGACTACGAGCGGCTGATCGAGGACCCCGCCAAGCCGATGTTCAACCGTGCCATCCAGGAGGTCTATCCCCCCGGGTCGACCTTCAAGCTGGTCACCGCGGCCGCGGCCCTGGAGAGCGGGGACTACGACCCCGACTCCCAGGTCGACGGCCGCGCGACGTACCGGCTGCCGGACACCAGCGTCGATGTGCCCAACGACAGCGGCAGCAGCTGCGGCGGCGACAGGATCACGCTCACCCAGGCGCTGCAGGTCTCCTGCAACGTGGCGTTCCTGCGCTTGGGCAACGAGCTCGGCGCCGACGCCCTGACCGAGCAGGCCGAGAAGTTCGGCTTCGGCCAGCGCTACCTCGGCGGGCTCGGAGCCCAGGCGGTCAGCGTCTTCCCCGAGGAGCTCAACGACCCCAACACCGCACTCAGCGCCATCGGCCAGTTCGAGGTGCGCGCGTCACCACTGCAGATGGCGCTGGTGACGGCGACCATCGCCAACAACGGCCAGGGCATGCGGCCCTACCTCGTCGACGAGGTGCGCGCGCCCGACCTCAGCGTGCTGGAGAAGACCTCCGAGGAGGAGATGCCCGACCGGGCGATGTCCTCGACCTCCGCCAGCCTGCTGACCCAGATGATGGTCGAGACCGTCGACCAGGGCACCGCCAACCCGGCGCAGATCCCCACCATCAAGGTCGCCGGCAAGACCGGCACCGCTCAGAGCGCCGCGGACCGCAACCCCTACGCCTGGTTCGTGTCCTTCGCTCCTGCCGACAGTCCCGAGGTCGCGGTGGCGGTGCTGGTGCAGGACGCCGGGGTCGAGCGCGACGCCATCAGCGGCGGCGGCCTGGCCGCCCCCATCGCCAAGGCGGTCATGGAAGCCGTGATCGGGCTCGTGACGTCGCTGGAGCACCCGCGCTACCGCCAGGACCGGCTCATCGCGGTCGGCGGCATGGGCGAGGTCTGGGAGGCCACCGACACCGTCCTGAACCGTCAGGTCGCGCTCAAGGTGCTCAAGAAGGAGTACGCCGACGACGCGACGTTCCGGGCCCGCTTCGACGCCGAGGCCAAGCACGCCGCGGCGCTGAGCCACCCCAACGTCGCCGGGGTCCTCGACTACGGCGAGGTGCCCGGAACGCGTCCCCGGCGAGCCCGACCGTCCCTACCTCGTCATGGAGCTGGTCCGCGGCGAGCCGCTGTCCACCCTGCTCGAGGGCGGGCGCGCCCTCGACCCGCGACGCGCCGCCGAGCTGATCGCCCAGGCCGCCACCGGCATCCACGCCGCCCACCGGCTCGGGATCGTCCACCGCGACGTCAAGCCCGGCAACCTCCTCGTCACCCCCGAGGGCCAGGTGAAGGTCACCGACTTCGGCATCGCCCGGGCCGCGGACGCCGTACCCCTCACCCTGACCGGCCAGGTGATCGGCACCCCGCACTACCTCTCCCCGGAGCAGGCCGAGGGCAAGGAGGCGACGCCGGCCAGCGACGTCTACGCGCTCGCGGTGGTGCTCTTCGAGTGCCTTGCCGGTCAGCGACCCTTCACCTCCGACAGCCCGGTGGGAGTGGCGCTCGCCCACGTGCGCGACCCCGCGCCGGAGCTGCCCGGCACCATCCCTGCGGCCCTGCGCGCGGTGGTCGCCCAGTCGTTGTCGAAGGACCCCGCCGACCGCCCGCAGAGCGCTGCCGCACTGGCCGAGATCCTGCGCGGCGACCTCGACGACGCGACCCGGGTGGCGACGAGTGCCGGGACTGTCGGGGCCGCCGGGCCGCGGCGTCGCCGACGGTGGCGTCCACGGCGGTGGCCCCCGGCCCGCCGACGCGCTCGCTGTCGCCGAGCCCGCCCACGATCGCGCGGTCCACGCCTGCGCCCACCTCGACGCCGCGTCGCCGACGGGTCTCACCCCTCGTGGTGGGGATCCTCGCCGTCGCCCTGCTGGTGCTCGGCCTGTGGGCGGCATCGGCGTTCCTCGGAGGCGAGGACGAGCCGATCGACAGCCCGAGCGCCGACGCCTCGACCGACGAGCCTCACCGTCGAGTCCAGCGAGCCCGCGGCCCCGGAGCCCGCTCCCAGCGAGTCCGCCGCTCCCGAGCCCGAACCGGAGCCCGAGCCCGAGCCGGAGACGGTCACCGTGGACGAGGACGACTACCTCGGCGATCAGGTGGACGACGCCGAGCAGCGGCTGAAGGACCTCGGTCTGAAGCCCAAGAAGCAGAAGGTCGACAACCCCGGCGACGAGGAGGAGGGCGCCGTGTCCTCGGTCTCCCCCACCGGGGAGCTCGAGCCGGGCACCCAGGTCACCCTCGAGTACTACGACAAGCCCGCCGAGGAGCCGCTGGTGGAGGTCGACCCCGAGAGCTCCGAGGGCGCGGGCGAGAACGGCAACAGCGGCGACGACGGCAACGGGCAGGGGGGCTGAGGGTGGCCGACGACACCACGCCCGAGGTCCGCGTCGGCGCCCGCTACGTCCTCGGAGAGCTCCTCGGGCGCGGCGGCATGGCGGAGGTCCACCACGGCACCGACGTCCGGTTGGGTCGCACCGTGGCCGTGAAGCGGCTGCGCACGGACCTGGCCACGGACCCCACCTTCCAGGCCCGCTTCCGGCGCGAGGCGCAGGCGGCAGCCGGGCTGAACCACCCGAACATCGTCTCGGTCTACGACACCGGCGAGGAGATGGCGCCCGACGGCAGCCACGTCCAGCCCTACATCGTCATGGAGTACGTCCAGGGCCGAACCCTGCGCGAGGTCCTCAACGACGGTCGCAAGCTGCTTCCCGAACGGGCGCTGGAGATCACCTCGGGCGTGCTCGCCGCACTGGACTACAGCCATCGCGCCGGCATCGTGCACCGCGACATCAAGCCCGCCAACGTCATGCTCACCCCCACCGGCGACGTGAAGGTCATGGACTTCGGGATCGCCCGGGCCATCGCCGACGGCACCTCGACCATGACGCAGACCTCCGCGGTCGTCGGTACGGCGCAGTACCTCTCGCCCGAACAGGCGCGCGGCGAGACCGTCGACTCACGCAGCGACGTGTACTCCACCGGATGCCTGCTCTACGAGCTGCTCACCGGCCGGCCGCCCTTCGTCGGCGACAGCCCGTTCTCCGTGGCCTACCAGCACGTGCGGGAGGTGGCGGAGCCGCCGCGGACGCACAACCCCGAGCTGCCCGAGGAGCTCGACGCCATCACCATGAAGGCGCTGGCGAAGAAGGTCGACGACCGCTACCAGAGCGCCGCGGAGATGCGCGCCGACATCCAGCGCCACCTCGACGGCCAGCCGGTCGACGCGCCGACCGCGATCGTCGCGGCCGTTCCCGCCGCCGCTGCCGCAGCCGCCGCCGAGTCCGAGAGCTCGATCTTCCGCCCCTCCGACGACGAGCAGGACTACGAGGAGGAGCCGCGGAAGCGGCGCTGGCCGCTGGTGCTGGGGATCGTCCTGGTGCTGGCGCTGCTGGCCGGGGGCATCGCTCTGGCGGCCACGCTCATGCGCTCGGAGCCGGACGCCACGGTCCCGGACGTCTCCGACCAGACGCTCAACCAGGCCCGACGCACCCTCGACGAGGTCGGCCTGGTGCTCGGCAACGTCGATCGCGAGCCCTCCGACGTCCAGCAGGGCCTGGTCATCGACCAGGACCCCGGGGCCGCGGCCCTGGTCCCCGAGGGCTCCGAGGTCGACGTCGTCATCTCCGCCGGCGCCGAGACCACGAGCGTCCCCTACCTCCTGGAGGACACCCGCGCCGAGGCCGAGGAGAAGCTCGACGAGCGCGGCCTGGACGGCGACTTCGAGAGGGCCGACTCGACGGCTCCCGCCGGCACGGTCGTCCGCACGGTCCCCAACGCCGACACCCCGATCGAGGTGGGCGGGACGGTCACCGTGACGCTGTCACGGGGACCGATCGAGGTGCCGAACGTGGTGGGTCGCACCGAGGACGAAGCGCTCGCGATCCTGGCTGACGCCGGCCTCGAGGTCGACGTGGTGGAGGACACCACCACGCCCTCGGAACCGGGCCAGGTGCTCGAGCAGGATCCGGGCAGCGGCGCCGAGGTGGCACGCGGCAGCTCGGTCGAGATCACCGTCTCCCGCTACGAGGAGCCCTCGCCCACCCCGAGCGAGACCCCCAGCGAGACCCCCAGCGAAACTCCCAGCGAGACCCCCACCGAGACGCCCACCGCGACTCCGACCGAGACGCCCACCGAGACCGAGGAGCCGGCTCCCGACGACTCGGGCGGTCGTGGAGGTGGCAACGGCACTGGCAACGGCAACGGCAACGGCAACGCCGCGGGGGCGGCCCCGAGTCGGGCGGCCACGGTCAGGACGTCACAGCCCCGGCGGGCTCGGCGTACTGGAAGTCGGTCGACCCCGCGTAGGCAGGGGCCTGCACCTGCGCCTCCGGGATGACCTCCCAGCCGAGCCCGTAGTCGGCGACCGACTGGAGGTAGGCGCGGAGGTAGGCGCTGTCGCCGAGCGCGCCCACCATGCTGGCGGAGTCGCCGATCGCTGAGATCACGTACGGCGGCGAGTACGGCACGCCGTGCAGGATGACGGTGTTGCCGACGCACTTGATCCCGGTGGTGGAGATGACTCGCTGACCCTGGATGGTCATGGCCTCGGCCCCGCCGGCCCACATCCCGTTCACGACGGCCTGGATGTCCTGCTGGTGCACGATGGCGTTCTCGACGTCGTCCCCGGCCTCGGCCCGACCCTCCTCGGGTGCGTCGTCGAGGACCACCGTCAGCCCGGGACCCTGCACGGCCTCCATGCCGGCGGGCTCGGCGAGCCGGGCTGCCTGCTTCTCCAGGCGTGTCAGCTGCGCGCTCTCGAGGCCGGCGCTCAGGCCGTCGATGTCGTCGTCGAGGGTGGCGATCTGCGCCTGCAGCGCCTCGACGCGCTGGCTCTGCTGCTGGGCGAGGTCGGCCAGGGACTGGTAGCGCTCGGGCCGCAGGTCGGTGCCGTCGCTGTTGACCGCGCTGGCGACCAGCAGGAGCCCGGCGCCGGCGAAGGCCACGGGCTTGGCCACCCGCCAGACCGCGTGGCGGTCACCGCGCGTCTCGGCCCGCCGGTGGGCGGCCCGGCGCAGGCGGGTGAGGGCCTCGGGCAGTCCGGCCGAGATGCGGGGACGTCCTGCCACGGTGCTGCCTCCTGGGCTCGGTCACGTCGCATGGGCCGGTGGTGCACGGGCGCACGCGCCGTCGCGACTACGCTAGCCGACGCGGCCCAGCGCGCCGGCTGCCGCAGTGCCCCGAAGCGAACGTCACCGTCCCTCCAGGAGAACCCCGTGTCCCAGTCCCGTTCCACCGCCCTGTCGCCCGAGCCGAGGGGGATCTCGATCTCGGTGGTGCGGGTGGCGATCGTCGTCGCCCTCGTCGTGGCGGGCATCGCGTGGGTGACGGCCTACCTGGTCTCCGCGCAGGACTCCGGCAAGCCGGCCTGGATGGCCGACCTGGGCGACTGGAACTTCATCATCGGCTTCGGGGCGATCTTCGTCGGGCTGGCGCTCTCCGCCCACCCGCGCTCGCCCCTCGGTCGTGGCCGCGGAGTCGTCGTCGGGATGCTGGGCTGCTTCCTCATCGGCCTGATCTGGATCGTCGTCTACTACGTGACCGGCCAGGACCTGGAGCTGCCGGTGATCAGCGACCTGGGCAACTACAACCTGCTGGTGGGCATCGGTTTCATGGCCACCGGTTTCGTGTTCGCCACCCGCTGGGAGTGAGCCACGTTCTCCCCAGCTGTGGACACACCTGGGGACAATGACACCGGTGTAGTTTCTCCACAGTAGTTATCCCCAATGTGGATAACTCGTCGCGGTGCCGACGTGCGCACCACGGAACCAACGGGTCGACCACCCCGCTGGACACAGGTGATTCCCGGCCCTGATGCATGGTGAAACATCGCGACCCGGTCCGGCGCAGCACCGGTCTGGACCGGGGCGGGGATCAGGACAGCGCGAGGGTCCGCAGCACGATCGCGATGAGGGCGGCAGAGCGACCACGCTGAGGCCGCCGACCTGCCACCGGGTGCGCCGCTGCCGCGGTGCGTAGACCAGCACGGCCCCGATGACCAGGCCACCGACGAAGCCACCGAGGTGCCCCTGCCACGAGATGAAGCTCGAACCGAGCACGGTGATGACCACGTTGATCAGCACCAGGGTCAGCAGCGACTGCACGTCGCCCTTCACCTTGATCGCGACCACCAGCAGCGCGGCCATGAGACCGAAGAGAGCGCCCGAGGCGCCGATGGTGATCGAGTTCGGCGCCGACAGCCAGTAGACGGTCGCCGACCCCACCAGTCCGGACAGGAGGTAGAGCGTCAGGAAGCGGGCGCGTCCCAGGAGCAGCTCCAGCTGAGGCCCGAGGATGAAGAGCGCCAGCATGTTGAACCCGATGTGCCAGACCTCGACGTGGGTGAACATCGAGGTCACCAGCTGCCACCAGGATCCCTCGGCGACGCCGTCGACCACCGTGGGACGGCCGTCGACGATGAGTCCGGCCTGCAGCGGGATGAGCGCCAGCTTGGACAGCAGCACGCTGCCGACACCGCCCGCGGCGAGCACCAGCACGAAGATGCTGACGTTCGCCGCGATGAGCACCTGGGTCACCACGCCCGGTCGGGCCGGCCGTGTCCCGCCGTACGCCGTCCGCGCCTGACGGGTGGTCCGCGTCCCCTCCGCCACGCAGTCGGGACACTGGAACCCCACGGCCGCCGACCGCATGCAGTCCGGGCAGATCGGTCGTTCGCACCGCTGACAGCGGATGTAGGTCTCGCGCTCGGCGTGCCGGTAGCACGTCGGCGCGGCGGCGACCGGCTCGGCGCCGGGCTGCTCGGTGCTCATCGGGATCGACGGCGGCGACTGCTGCGGCGGCTCAGCGCTCCGTGACCTCGACAGTCTCGACGACCACCGGGTCGACCGGACGGTCCATGGAACCGGTCTCGGTCGTGGCGATGGCGTCCACGACGTCGCGGGACGCCTGGTCGTCGACCTCACCGAAGATCGTGTGCTTCATGTTCAGGTGGGGGGTGCGGCCGACGGTGATGAAGAACTGCGAACCGTTGGTGCCCGGGCCGGCGTTGGCCATGGCCAGCAGGTAGGGCCGGTCGAACTGGAGCTCGGGGTGGAACTCGTCCTTGAACGTGTAGCCCGGGCCGCCCCGGCCGTCGCCGCGCGGGCAGCCGCCCTGGATCATGAAGCCGTCGATGACGCGGTGGAAGGTCAGCCCGTCGTAGAACCGTCCGGTCTTCTTCTCCCCTGACGTGGCATCGGTGAACTCCTTCTCGCCGGTGGCCAGACCCACGAAGTTCCCGACGGTGGTCGGCGCGTGGTCCGCGAAGAGCTTGATGGTGATGTCTCCGCGGTTGGTCGTGAACGTCGCGTAGGTGTCGGCCACAGGGGGTCGCCTTTCGTGGGGCGGGGAGGCTGCGCGCGCAGTTCGGCGCGGCCGCGTGAGGTCCCCCTGATCTTGTCACGACCTCCCCAAAGGGGTTTCCCCGGGCGAGCGCACGGGGAAGGATGAGGCGGGCTCGGGCGACACGTTCGAGCGCCCGCGAACACGGACACACACACGAGGAGTGCGGCTGATGGGTTTGAGGAAGTCTTCATCGAAGGTCGATGTGGCCAGGCACCAGGCACAGGCCGCCGCCGCGGGGCTGAAGGTGCAGGCCGCCGACGCCCGCGACCGGGTCGGCCCCACGCTCGGCGACGCCCGCGACCGCGTGGGCCCCACGCTCGGCGACGCCCGCGACCGGGTCGCACCGACCGTGGCCGACGCCCGTGATCGGATCGCTCCGGCCGTCGCCGAGGCACGCGGCCACGTCGCGCCCGTCCTGGCCGACGCCAAGGAGCGGCTGGCCGGCCTGACCGAGACCGTCGCCACCAAGCTCGACGACGCGCTCCCGGACGACCGCACCCCGGACTTCGTCAAGGACGCCTCCGCCAACGGCCGCAGTCCCAGCAAGTTCACCACCATCCTCGCGCTGCTGGGCCTCGGTGCCGCCGTCGCCTTCGTCGCCAGCAAGCGCGCGGCCGAGAAGGAGCCGGCGTGGCAGCAGCCCTCGGCGGCTCCGCGCCCCACCCCGGCGCCTGCTGCCGACGCGACCGCCTCGGCCGCGACCTCCGGTCCCGCCGCGGCCGACGAAGCCGGTGGCAGCCCCGACGAGGCCGCCTCGGACGCTGCGGAGACCGCACACACCCCGACGACGCCCGACGAGCCGGTCGAGGTCGTCGACATCGAGGACGAGAAGTAGACCGGCACGAACGCACCCGCCGCCGCGTCGCGGCACCCGCAGGCGCCCCGACCCCTCCTCAGCGAGCGGGCCGGGGCGCCTGCTGCGTCGCGGTGGCAGCCGGCCGGAGCAGTCGGGGTGCACGGCCAGCACGGCGCGCGTCGCGCGTCGCTCGGCCCAGAACGACAGGATCGGCACGGTGCCGGCCAGCAGCGTCGCGAGCGTGAAGCCGACGCTCCACCGCTCCCGTCGCGACAGCAGGAAGGCGACGATGACGAAGATCATGTAGAGCCACCCGTGGGCGACGCCGAGGTACGTCGAGATCGCGTCCCCCATCCGCTGGGCGATCGCTGCCGACCGGGAACCAGTCCGGGTCCAGCAGGTGCGCCTCGTTGAGGGGGAGCCCCACGAGGCAGAGCACCACCAGCAGCACGCCCACGATGCCGGCCATGGCGCGGTAGGCGCCCAGCAGGACCGCCGGGCCGCTCGGCGGTCCAGCGTCGTCAGGGTCGTCAGGGCCGTCAGGGCCCTCGGGGCCCGTTCCCGGCGCTGTCGTCGCGGTCGGGGTGCAGAGGTGCGCTCACACGGTGACGTTATCCGAGGCTCCGTCGCCCCCGAGGCACGGGCGGCCTCCAGCTCGTCACGGCTCCAGCGCCACCACACCGCCGCCGCGAAGGCCCCGAACACCCACCACTGCACGGCGTACAGCAGGTTGCGCAGCCCGGTCGAGGTCGGGGGGCTGGGCAAGCGCCGCCGGCGTCACCGCCTCGAGGCTGCCGCGCAGACCGGCCGGCTCGTCGAGGATGACGAAGGCGCTGTAGAGGTCCTGGTCGAGGCGCTGCACGAAGTCGGGGATGCGCAGCGACGCCAGCACGTCGTCGTCGGGGTCGTCGTCGGTGGAGTCGTCCTGCTCGGCGGGCTGGATGCGTGCCACCACCGAGGCCTCACCGGTGGGGGGCGTCGCACCGAGCCCTGCGGTCCCGGACCGATCGGTCCACCCCAGCACCACGGGGACCACGCTGACGTCGCCGTCACAGGGCGGCTCCCCGCAGACCGCGAGGGGCACCACCAACCAGCGTCCGACGTCACCGTGCTGAGGACGCCCGGTGACGCTGACGGTCTCCTCGGGCAGCCACGTGCCCGTGATCGTGACCGGACGCCCGGCGTCGTCGGGATCGAAAGCGTCGTCGGGACCGAGCACCGACGGGAGCGGCACGGGCGGAAGGTCCGCGAGCGACTCGACCCGGTCCTCCCGGTGCCCCTGCCAGGCGTCGAGCTGCCAGAGCCCCAGCAGTGTCGTGGCCACGACGCTGACCACGAGCCCGGCGTGCAGCAGCAGCATGCGCGAGGTCGTCCACGCGCGCCACCGGCTCATAGCGAGGTCACCGGCGGCTCGAGGCGGGTCGTCGCGTGGCGGTCGACGGGCAGCCGGGTCAGCCCGCCAGGTGCCCGGCGTGGTTGAGGACGGCGACGCAGTGGGTGACCAGCGCCTCGCGGCCGACCTGCATGTCGCCCTCGAGGTAGGCGTAGAACAGCGCGGTCAGCGAGCCCAGCAGGCCCACGGAGATCAGCGTGCGCTGGTCGGCCGGGGTGGAGCGCGGGAGCTTGGCGCGGATGAGCTCGCCGAGCGCCGGCAGCAGCGCCTGCGACGGCTCCGCCAGCACCGCCTCGGTCAGCGGCGCCACCAGGAGCACGCGGCCCTTGCGGCGGTCGTCGACCATGAGGGTCACCAGGGCCTCGATGCTGCGGCGGGCGACCTCGGAGGAGTCGCTCGGCGTCGGCCCCGGCACCTGCCTCGTCGAGGGCCTGGCGGACCTCGCCGGCCAGCTCCTCGTAGACCGCGAGCACCAGCGCGTCGCGGTCGGGGAAGCTCTCGTAGAAGTAGCGCTCGGTCAGCTGCGCCGAGCGGCAGGCCGCCCGGACCGACAGCGTCGATCCCGGGGTCCCGAGCAGGTCGAGGCCGACAGCCAGCAGCTTCTCCCGCCGGGCCTTCTGACGGGTCGCGAGCGTGGTTCCGCCCCAGATTCTCGGGCTGTCGGTCGATGTGGAATTCACGGTGGGTGTCCCTCCCTGGTAGAGCCAGAGCGCGATGCCGCACGCGGCCCCCTTCGCCCTCCGTGGCCCATCATCCCCCTCCGGGTGCGGAAGGACAAAAGCGCCACCCCGACCGGCGCAGACCGCCCTACGATGGAGCAGTGCCCCTGCGTCTCGCCATCGTCAACGACTACGAGGTCGTCGTGCGCGGTCTGGCCGACATGCTGAGCCCCTTCGCCGACGAGGTCAGCATCGTCGAGATCAACAGCTCGCTGCCGGTGACCCAGCCCGTCGACATCGCGCTCTACGACACCTTCGCCCAGAGCCGCGGGCACCGGTCCGGACGTGCCCGACCTGCTCAGCAGCCCCCTGATCGGTCGGGTGGTCGTCTACACGTGGAACATCGAGAACCAGTTCCGCGACGGCACCCTGGGCGCCGGCGCAGCGGCGTACCTGTCGAAGACGCTGCCCGCCGACGAGCTCGTGGCCGCGCTGCGCGCGGTGCACGCGGGCGAGCGCGTGGTGTCGCCCGACCCGGGCGACACCCCCGTCGTCGACGGGGACTGGCCCGGACGCCAGGAGGGACTGACCGCTCGCGAGGCCGAGGTGGTGGCGCTGATCACGCAGGGTCTGAGCAACGCCGAGATCGCGGTGCGCGCGTCGTTGTCGATCAACTCGGTCAAGACCTACATCCGCAGCAGCTACCGCAAGATGGGCGTGACCAGCCGCACCAACGCCGTGCTGTGGGGGCTCGAGCACGGCTTCACCCCCGACCGGATGCGCCTGATGGCGACACGTACCAGCGCCTGACCCCTCGTCGGTCGAGAGGCGGGGTCAGGCCGAGAAAAAGTGTCCGCTACTGGGATGGACCGATCCTGGGACGGGTCAGCGACGAACGTCACACCGACAACGTGCATCGTCGGCTCACGGGGGAATCCGCGACTCGACGCACGGCCGACGCGGGACCGACGGAGGACGACAGATGAGACGCAGGACATTTCGCACGCTCGCGGGAGGTGCCGCGGCCGGACTGGCCGTCAGCGGCCTCTCGCTCGCCGTGGTGGCTCCCGCCAACGCGGCCACGACCGAGGTGGGCACCGAGGAGGAGCTCCGCGCGGCGGTCGCCGCCGCCAACGCCTCACCGGGGACCGACCGGATCGTGCTCGCCACCTCGATCACCCTGAGCACCCTGCCCACCGGTGAGGACGACGGACCGGCCGCCGGCGACCTCGACGTCACCGACACCCTCGAGGTGATCGGCAACGGCGAGACGATCAACGCCGCCGGCACGGACCGGATCTTCGACGTACCGGCCGACACCGGCCTGCTGGTCGACGACATCGTGCTGCGCAACGGCGCCCCCGCGCTCGGCGCCAGCGGCGGCGCCATCCGCAGCTCGGGTGACCTGGACGTCGTCAACTCGCTGCTCGTCGACAACACCGTCACCGGCCCCGGCGCCAGCGGAGGAGCGCTCTTCAACGACGCCGGCACCCTCAACGTGGACACCTCGCGCCTGCGGAACAACTCCGCCTCGCGCGCCGGCGGTGCCATCGAGGCCAATCTCGGCGACACGCAGGTCGAGGGCTCGCGCATGACGGGCAACGCTGCGGGTGCGCTTCCCGGCAACGGTGGAGCGCTGCACCTGACCGGCGCCGGCGCGGTCGACGTGGTCGACAGCCTGCATCATCAACAACGTGGCCGCCTCCGAGGGCGGCGGCCTGTGGAACAGCGCCGACGGCACGATGACGGTCCGAGGCACCTACCTGACCGAGAACATCGCCCAGGGCACCGCTGCCGACAACGGTGGCGGTGCGCTGTACAACGACGGCGGCACCCTGGTCGTCCGGGGCAGCACCCTGGACGACAACGAGGCGACCGGCACCAGCGGATCCGGCGGCGGACTGCTCAACCTGGGCACCGCCCGGCTGCGCGACACCGACGCCTTCGACAACCGCGCCAGCCGCGCGGGCGGAGCCGTCGAGGCCGTGGGTGGCGTCACCCGGCTCGTCGACGTCCAGCTGTTCGACAACATCGCGGGGTCCAACCCCGGCAACGGTGGCGCGCTGCACCTGACCGGTGCCGGCGAGGTGAGCCTGGACGGCGGAGCGGTGGTCAACAACCGCGCCGCCAACGAGGGCGGCGGGCTCTGGAACAGTGGCGACGGCACCATGACCGTGACCGACACCGTGGTGGCGCGCAACGTCGCCAACGGCGACGCCGCTGACAGCGGTGGCGGCGGTGTCTACAACGACGGCGGCGAGCTCGACCTGGACAAGCGTCGACCTGCGCGAGAACGAGGCGGCGGGTGCGGCCGGCTCCGGCGGCGGCGTGCTCAACGTCCTCGGGGGCGACCTCACCGCGGACGACGTGCTGCTCACCGGCAACCGCGCCCAGCGCGCCGGTGGCGGCATCGAGACCGTCGGTGGCGTCACCGAGCTCACCGACGTCGCGTTCGACAAGAACGTCGTGGCGACCAACCCCGGCAACGGTGGAGCCCTCCACATCACGGGCGCGGGCTCGGTGTCGTTCATCGGCGGCCGGGTCGTGGCCAAC
The DNA here is from genome assembly GCA_963790225.1 of uncultured Actinomycetota bacterium. GTDB lineage: Bacteria > Actinomycetota > Actinomycetes > Propionibacteriales > Nocardioidaceae > Marmoricola_A. The sequence continues at coordinate 152,219 of CAWBNX010000007.1, forward strand.
CGCGCCGGCAACGAGGGCGGCGGGCTGTGGAACAGCACCGGCACCATGCTCGTCCGCGACGTCGTGCTGCGCGGCAACGTCGCGCGCGGCGGCTCGGCCAGCGACAACGGCGGTGGTGCCCTGTACAACGACGGGGGCACGTTGCGGGTGCGTGACTCCCGGCTGGCCAGGAACCGGGCACCGGGCACCTCCGGCTCCGGCGGCGGCATCCTGAACAACCAGGGCAGCCTCGTGGTGCGCGCCAGCCGCGTCGTCGAGAACGTCTCCACCCGGGCCGGCGGCGGCATCGAGACCAACGCCGGGCAGGTCAGGCTGGTCAACGTCGACCTGCTGCGCAACCGCACGGCCGCGAACCCGGGGAACGGCGGCGGTCTGCACACCACCGACGCCGGCGTCGTCGACTACACCGGTGGATCGGTGATCGAGAACGTCGCGGCGTCCGAGGGTGGCGGCCTGTGGAACTCGGCCACCGGCACCATGACGGTGGACGAACGTCAGCATCCGTCGCAACCGGGCGCCCGACGGCCCGAACGTCTACAACGACGGTGGTGCCTTCACCGTCGACGGCCGCCCGATCCCCGTCGGCTGACCGACGATCGAGGACCAGCTCACCGACGACGGGCCGGTGAGGCGCCCGGCGCCTCACCGGCCGTCGCCGTCTCGCAGGAGCACGGCGGAGCAGGTGGGACGGTGGTGGTGGAGCCAAGGGGACTCGAACCCCTAACCCCCTGCTTGCAAAGCAGGTGCGCTACCAATTGCGCCATGGCCCCGGGACGGCGACCGGACGACCCGGTCACCTTGCGGGCGTCAGCTGCTGCGCTTGACGCTGTCGGTGGCCTCGGCCCAGAGAGCCTGCTCGTGCTGGGTCTCCTTGGCCTTGGTGAAGGCCACCACGCCACCGACGGCGGCCGCTGCGAGAAGGATGATCTTCTTCATGGGGGTCCTTTCCTCGGGTGGGCCTAACAGGACTTGAACCTGTGACCTCTTCCTTATCAGGGAAGCGCTCTAACCGTCTGAGCTATAGGCCCGCACACAGGCGGCCAGGACATGTTCGCCTGGCCGACGAGGAAGATTACCGCACCGTTGCGGTCGCTCCCAAACCGAGCCCTCCACGCGGACCACGGGGCGGACGACTCAGCGGTCCTCCTCCGCGAAGACGACCTCGAGGCCGCCCAGCAGGGCTGCGGCCAGGTTGTAGAGGAACGCCCCCAGAGTGGCCACCACGGTGATGAGGAGGACGTCGACGACGGCCAGCAGCATGGTGATCCCCATGATGCGGCTGGTGCCGAGGTAGTCCTCGATCGCGAACTCACCGCCGGTGTCACCGGCGACGTCGGCCACCGCCCGGTTGATCGAGTCCCACACGCCGGCGGCGCCCAGCACCGACCACACGATCCCGACGGCGACGACGGTCACGATGCCGATGGCGATCGACAGCAGGAACGCGGTCTTCATCACCGACCAGGGGTCGATGTGGACCAGCCGGAGCCGCGCACGTCGTACGCGCCGAGAAGCGGACGGGCGCGAGCCGGCCGGCCGCGCCGTGCCCGACCCCAGCGTCGCGGGCACCGAGCCGCCGCCGCGCGAGGACTTCCCGCCCTCGCGGGCCTTGGTCACCGCGGCCGCGAAGCGCGCCTGACCTCGGCTGACGCCGGACCGGCCCGACTTCTCGGACGTGCCCGGTGCGCCGGAAGCAGCCGGCTTCACCGCCTGACCCGCCTGACCCGTCGGGGTCGCGGGGTCGCGGACCCGCCGACCCTCTTTCCGCTGGCGCGGTCAGGTGCGACGGACGTCTCGTCGGTACGCCGGTCGGCCATCAGGACTCCTCTGTCTCCGGCCCGTTCTGCGGACCGTCATCGGTGGCTCCACCGTCGATTGTGGCATCACCTTCCACCTCGGTGTCGTCGGCGACGCCGGTGTCCGCCGTCGCCGCCTGCGCCACCGCCTCGATGTCGGCGTCGGTCACCGGGTCGTTGACCGGGTCGGCCCCGTCGGTCGCCTCGAGCGTCGACTCGACGCTGCGCGCCACCACGGCCACGGCGTCACCCTCGCGGACCCCGACGAACTTGACGCCCTTGGTGTCGCGGCTCGTGGCGCGCAGGGAGTCGTCGATGGCGCTGCGGGTGACCTGCCCGGAGGACTTGATCGCCAGCACCTCGTCACCGTCGACCACGATGAAGCCACCGACCAGGTTGCCGCGGTCGTCGTCCTGCTTCATGGTCTTGATGCCCAGGCCGCCGCGCGACTGCAGGCGGTACTCCTCGATGCGGCTGCGCTTGGCGAAGCCACCGTCGGTGATGGTGAAGACGAACTGCTGCGGCGTGCTGTCGTCCTCGGCGTGGGGGCGGATCACCGACATCGACAGAAGGCTGTCCTCGCCGCGGAACTCCATGCCCTTCACGCCCGACGTCGCCCGGCCCATGGGCCGCAGCTGACCGTCGTCGGCGCGGAAGCGGATGGCCTGGCCCTTGCGGGAGATCAGGAGGATGTCGTCGTCCGGGCCGCACAGCTCGGCGCCGATCAGCTCGTCGTCGTCCTCGCGGAAGTTGATCGCGATGACGCCCGCCTGGCGCGGCGAGTTGTAGTCACCCAGCCTCGTCTTCTTCACCAGACCGGTGCGCGTGGCCAGGACGAGGTACGGCGCCTGCTCGTAGTCGCGGATCGCGAGCACCTGGGCGATGCTCTCGTCGGGCTGGAAGCTCAGCAGGCCGGCCACGTGACCGCCCTTGGCGTCGCGGGACGCCTCCGGGAGGTTGTAGGCCTTCGTCCGGTAGACCCGACCCGCGGTGGTGAAGAACAACAGCCAGTGGTGGTTGCTGGTCGCCATGAAGTGCTCGACGACGTCGTCACCGCGCAACGTGGCGCCGCGCACGCCCTTCCCACCCCGCTTCTGGGTGCGGTAGAGGTCGGCCCGGGTCCGCTTGGCGTAGCCACCGCGCGTGATCGTCACGACGAGCTCTTCGTCGGGGATGAGGTCCTCCATCGAGAGGTCCCCGTCCGCGGCGATGATCTGCGCGCGGCGGTCGTTGCCGAACTTCTCCACGATGGCGTGCAGCTCGTCGGAGACGATCTGGCGCTGACGCTCGGGGCTGTCGAGGATGTCGCGCAGGTCGGCGATGATGCGCTCGAGCTCCTCGAGGCGGTCCACGATCTTCTGCCGCTCCAGCGCCGCCAGGCGTCGCAGCTGCATGTCGAGGATGGCCGTGGCCTGCACCTCGTCGATGTCGAGCAGCGCCATCAGGCCCTGGCGGGCCTCGTCGACGTCGGGGCTGCGGCGGATCAGGTCGATCACGTCGTCCAGCGCGTCGAGGGCCTTGACCAGGCCCCGGAAGATGTGGGCCTCTTCCTCGCGCTTGCGCAGCCGGTAGCGCGTCCGACGCTGGATGACCTCGATCTGGTGGGTCACCCAGTGGCTGACGAACTGGTCCAGCGTGAGCGTGCGCGGCACACCGTCGACCAGCGCGAGCATGTTGCAGGCGAAGTTGGTCTGGAGCTCGGTGTGCTTGAACAGGTTGTTCAGGACCACCCGCGCCACCGCGTCGCGCTTGAGCACCACGATGAGCTGCTGACCGGTGCGGTGCGAGGTGTTGTCCTTCACGTCCGCGATGCCCTGGATCTTGCCGGAGTCGGCGAGCTCGGCGATCTTCATCGCCAGGTTGTCGGGGTTCACCTGGTAGGGCAGCTCGGTGATCACCAGCTGCGTGCGACCGCGGGCGTCCTCGTCGACGTCGACCACGGCCCGCATCTGCACCGAGCCGCGCCCGGTCCGGTAGGCCTGGTCGATGCCGTGCCGGCCGACGATCAACGCCTTCGTCGGGAAGTCCGGTCCCTTGACCCGCTCGAGGAGCGCCTCGAGCAGCTCCTCCCGGGTCGCCTCGGGGTGGGCCAGCGCCCACTGCACGCCGTCGGCCACCTCGCGCAGGTTGTGGGGCGGGATGTTCGTCGCCATGCCGACCGCGATGCCGGCGCTGCCGTTGACCAGCAGGTTCGGGTAGCGGGCCGGCAGGATGGCCGGCTCCTGCGAGCGACCGTCGTAGTTCGGCGTGAAGTCGACGGTGTCCTCGTCGATGTCACGGACCATCTCCATGGCCAGCGGCGCCATCTTGCACTCGGTGTAGCGCATGGCCGCTGCGGGGTCGTTGCCCGGGGAACCGAAGTTGCCCTGGCTCGAGACCAGCGGCGCCCGCATCACCCACGGCTGCGCCAGGCGCACCAAGGTGTCGTAGATCGCCGAGTCGCCGTGGGGGTGGTACTGACCCATGACCTCACCGACCACGCGCGCACACTTCGAGAAGCCGCGGTCGGGCCGGTAGCCGCCGTCGTACATCGCGTAGAGGACGCGGCGGTGCACCGGCTTCAGGCCGTCACGGACGTCGGGCAACGCACGCCCGACGATCACGGTCATGGCGTAGTCGATGTACGAGCGCTGCATCTCGACCTGCAGCTCGACGGGCTCGATCCGCCCACCCAACGGCTCCGTCGGCGGGATCTCAGTCATTGATCATTCCTTCGTGAAAGCGGCGGGAGCTGGCGTGCGTGCCTCGCGTTGCTCATCAGATGTCAAGGAAGCGGACGTCCTTCGCGTTGCGCTGGATGAAGGAGCGACGCTGCTCGACGTCCTCGCCCATGAGGACCGAGAACATCTCGTCGGCCTGGGCGGCGTCCTCGAGCTGGACCTGCAGCAGCAGGCGGTTGTCGGGGTCGAGCGTGGTGTCCCACAGCTCGTCCGGGTTCATCTCGCCGAGGCCCTTGTAGCGCTGGACCGGGTTCTCCTTGGGCAGCTTCTTGCCGGCGGCGAGGCCGACGCGCATCACGGCGTCGCGCTCGGCGTCGGAGTAGACGAACTCGTGCTCGTGCGGCTTGTTCCAGCGCAGCCGGTAGAGCGGCGGCTGGGCGAGGTAGACGTAGCCGTGCTCGATGAGCGGCTTCATGAAGCGGAACAGCAGCGTCAGCAGCAGGGTCCGGATGTGGTGACCGTCGACGTCGGCGTCGGCCATCATCACGATCTTGTGGTAGCGGACCTTCTCGATGTCGAACTCTTCGTGGATGCCGGTGCCGAGGGCCGAGATGATCGCCTGCACCTCGTTGTTGGCCAGCACCTTGTCGATGCGCGCCTTCTCGACGTTGAGGATCTTGCCGCGGATCGGGAGGATCGCCTGGATGCGGGGGTCGCGGCCACCCTTGGCCGAGCCGCCGGCCGAGTCACCCTCGACGACGAAGATCTCGCACTCGGCGGGGTTGGTGGACTGGCAGTCGGCGAGCTTGCCGGGCAGGCCGCCGCCGCCGAGCAGGCCCTTGCGGGAGCGGGCCAGCTCACGGGCCTTGCGGGCGGCGATGCGGGCCTGGGCCGCCGACATCGCCTTGCGGACGATGTCCTTGCCCTCGGCCGGGTTGGCCTCCAGCCAGTGACCGAGCTGGTCGTTGGCCACGCGCTGGACGAATCCCTTGACCTCGGTGTTGCCGAGCTTGGTCTTGGTCTGGCCCTCGAACTGGGGCTCGCCGAGCTTGACCGACACGATGGCGGTCAGGCCCTCGCGCACGTCGTCACCGGAGACCCGGTCCTCGCGCTTCTTGATCAGGCCCCACTCCTCGCCCCAGTTGTTCATCAACGAGGTGAGGGCGGAGCGGAAGCCCTCCTCGTGGGTGCCGCCCTCATGGGTGTTGATGGTGTTGGCGAAGGTGTGGACCGACTCGGTGTAGCCGGTGTTCCACTGCATCGCGACCTCGAGGCTCAGGCCGGCGTCCGACTCCAGGGCCGTCTCGGCCTCGAAGCTGATGATCGAGGGGTGCGCCGGGTCGCGACGCTTGTTGAGGTGCTCGACGTAGTCGACGAGGCCACGCTCGAACTTGAAGGTCCGCTCCAGGCCACCCGTCGCGCCCCGCTGGGCGTCGGAGGCGTCGGCCTGGTCGAGGGTGTTGTCGACCGTGCCGTCCTCGACGGCGTCGGCGATCTCATCGGCCGCGGTGCGGTGGTCGCGAACCACGATCTCGAGGCCCTTGTTGAGGAAGGCCATCTCGCGGAACCGGTTGGTGACGGTCTCGAAGTTGAAGTCGGTGGTCTCGAAGACCTCCTCGCTCGGCCAGAAGCGGGTGGTGGTGCCGGTCTCGTCGGTCGCCTCGTGCTTGAGCAGCTCACCGTCGGGCACGCCGAAGGCGAAGCCCTGGGTCCAGCGGTAGCCGTCGCGCTTGATGTCGACCTCGACGCGACGGCTCAGCGCGTTGACCACCGAGACACCGACGCCGTGCAGGCCGCCCGAGACCTTGTAGCCGCCGCCGCCGAACTTGCCGCCGGCGTGCAGCACGGTCAGCACGACCGTGACGGCGGGGATGCCCTCCACCGGGTGGATGTCGACGGGGATGCCGCGGCCGTTGTCGACGACCTCGACGCCGCCATCGTCGAGCAGCGTGACGACGATGCGGTCGCAGTGACCCGCCAGCGCCTCGTCGACGGAGTTGTCGACGACCTCCCACACGAGGTGGTGCAGGCCTCGCTCACCGGTCGAGCCGATGTACATGCCCGGCCGCTTGCGGACCGCCTCGAGGCCCTCGAGCACCTGGATGGCGGAGGCGTCGTACGACGGCAGCGCGGCGGCGGACGCGGCGGGGACGGCCGCGAGGGCCGCGGCGGCTTCGGGGCTGATGTCGCCCTGGCCGTCGCCGGACCGTGGTTCGGTCGAGGGGGAGGGGGAGGCGGGCGTGAGCGGAGTGTCGTCGGGCACGAACCGTCCTGACTTCTCAAAGGAGTGGAGGCACAGCGAAGGTCGTCCCTCTTCATCGCCTGACGGGGAACGACCCTGTCTCCTCACCCTACCTCTCAGAGGCCGGGAAACGGAGGGCCGGCCCGCGGAATCTGGGGACAACGCCGTGAAATCAGCCGGTTGTGGGCCTCACAGGGCCACTCAGGGGGCTCGCCAGGGGGCGGCGTGAGTCCCCATACCGGCGAGCGGGGGTTCCGGGGCGCATGCAGGCGCCTGTGCGCGACGCGGCGGCCACGCCTCAGCCGTAGGTGTCGCGGGGTCCGCGGCCGCCGCGCACGGATCGCCGACCGTGGCTCCACCGGGGCGCCGAGGGGCCGCGCACCTCGATGAACGTGACCGTGCCCTCCCCCAGCTCGGCGTTGAGCCGCTTCAGCACCGTGGGTGCCAGCAGCCGCATCTGGGTGGCCCAGGCGGTGGAGTCGGTCTGCACGACGAGCCGGCCACCGTCGGCGTGGGCGTCGGCGTCGGTGTCCTTGACGAACGACACGGGCTGGGCGTGCTGGGCGACCTGGTCGCCGACGAGCGCGCCCCACCGGGAGAAGACGCCGTGCACCCGCACCTCAGCCTCCCAGCCCTGCTGCGAGATGAAACGGCCGATGGTGGCGTCGAGGGTCTGGGGGTCGCGGTCGTCGGGGTGGGCGCCGGACGCCTGCGGGTCGACGCGGCGGCTGCGGCGCGACGGCCGTCCGGAGCCGCCCGCGCGCGAGCCGCCGCGCGACCGCTCCGCGAGGCCAGTGAGCGGGCGATGCTGCGCGCCAGCTCGAGCCCGGTGTCGCGGTGCGGCTCCTCAGCGCGGGGACGTGTCCCCACCCGAACCGTCCCTGGGGGCGTCCTCAGCCATCGGAGCCCCCGGTCACCAGGTCGCGCACCTCGAGCCGGGTGCCGGTCAGCACCCCGGGCACGTCCGCCTCGACCGCCGCGGTGACCAGCACCTGCTCCGCGCCGGTGACCATCTCGGCCAGCCTGTCCCGGCGCGCGACGTCGAGCTCGGCGAAGACGTCGTCGAGGATGAGGACGGGATCGTCGCCGTCGGCCTTGAGCAGCTCGTACGACGCGAGCCGCAGCGCCAGCGCGTAGGACCAGGACTCCCCGTGCGAGGCGTACCCCTTGACCGGCAGCGTGCCGACGGCCAGCGCGAGCTCGTCGCGGTGCGGTCCCACCAGGGTCAGCCCGCGCGCCAGCTCCTCACGCCGCCGGGCGGTCAGCGCCTCCTGGAAGGCCACCTCCAGCGCCGCCCGGTCGGGCGCCTCGCCAGGACCAGGACCGGAGTCCGGCACCGGGACCGGGACCGCCCTCGATCGGCACCGAGGGGACGTAGTCCACGCGTGCCTCGGACCGGGCCGCGTCCTTGGCCACCTCGGCGTACGCCTGCGCCACCAGGGGGCGCAGGGCCCCGACCGTGGCGGCGCGCACCGCCGTCAGCTCCGCACCCAGGCGCACCAGCTGGTCGTCCCAGACCGCGAGCGTGCTCTCGAAGTACTCGCTGGGTCGGCGGCGGTCCTGCCCGGCGTTCTTGAGCAGGGCGTTGCGCTGGCGCACGACCTTGTCGTAGTCGGCACGCACGCCCAGCAGGCGCGGCGTGCGCAGCACCATCAGGTCGTCGAGGAAGCGACGGCGTTCCGACGGATCGCCCTTCACCAGGGCGAGGTCCTCGGGCGAGAACAGCACGGTGCGCATCAGCCCGACGATCTCGCGGGCCCGCGGCAGCGGTGAGCGGTTGATCCGCGCCCGGTTGGAACGACCGGGGTTGATCTCGACCTCGAGGATCGCCTGCCGGCCGTCCTTGACGACCGCAGCCCGGACCACGGCCTGCTCCGAGCCCTGCTTCACCAGCGGAGCGTCGCTCGAGACACGGTGGGAGGACAGCCGGGCCAGGTAGTCGATGGCCTCGACGATGTTGGTCTTGCCCTGGCCGTTGCTGCCCACGATCGCCGTGGGTCCCGGGGTCAGCGCCAGGTCGAGGGCGTCGTAGGACCGGAAGGTGTGGAGCGTGAGGTGCGCGACGTGCACGGCGGAGGCCTCAGGAGGCGGCCGGGCTCCCGCCCGGCCCCTGACCACCCGGGTGCCCGCCCGCGTCGCCGGGAGGGGGACCCGCCTGCACCGCGTGCCCGCCGAACTGGTTGCGCATCGCCGCGACGGCCTTCATCGCCGGGCTGTCGTCCTGCCGTGAGACGAAGCGCGCGAAGAGCGAGGCCGCGATGGCCGGGGTCGCCACGGAGTGCTCGATGGCCGCCTCCACGGTCCACCGGCCCTCACCGGAGTCCTCGGCGTAGCCGCGGATGCCTTCGAGGTCGGTGTCCTCGTCGAGCGCCTGGACGAGCAGGTCGAGCAGCCAGGAGCGGATCACGGTGCCCTCGCGCCAGGAACGGAACACCTCGGTCACGTTGTCGACCATGTCAGCGGCCTGGAGCAGCTCGTAGCCCTCGGCGTAGGCCTGCATGACGGCGTACTCGATGCCGTTGTGGACCATCTTCGAGAAGTGCCCCGAGCCGGCACGACCCGCGTGGACGAAGCCGAGGTCACCCTCGGGCTTGAGAGCCTCGAAGAACGGTCGGAGCTGCTCCACGTGCTCGGCAGCACCCCCGGCCATGAGTCCGTAGCCGTTCTCCAGGCCCCAGACACCGCCCGAGACGCCGCAGTCGACGTAGGCGACCCCGTGGGCGTCGAGCTCCGCCGCGTGGCGCTCGTCGTCGGTCCAGCGCGAGTTGCCGCCGTCGACCACGAGGTCGCCCTCGTCGAGGAGCTCGGCCAGGGCCGTCACCGTCTCGTCGGTGGGGCCACCCGCGGGGACCATGATCCAGACGGCGCGGGGCTGGGGGAGCGCCTCCACGAGCGCCTCGAGCGACTCGGTGTCGCTGACCTCGGGGTTCCGGTCGTAGCCGATGACCGTGAGGCCGGCACGGCGCATCCGGTCACGCATGTTCTTGCCCATCTTGCCCAGACCGACCATGCCGATGTGGTCCAGCGGCGCGTGTGCGCCCGACTCGCTCTCGCTCATCGCGCTCAGCTCAGCAGCCGGCGCGGCATGAGCAGGTACTGGAAGTCGGTGTTCCGCTCGCCGTCCAGGTCGGGGACCCCGGTGATGACGGCCGGCTTCGCGGCCTGGGTGAAGGCGAGCTCCACGACGGGCTCCTCGATGGCGGTGAGGCCGTCGAGCAGGAACTGGGGGTTGAAGCCGGTGACGATGCCCTCGCCCTTGACCTGGGCGTCGATGAGCTCGGTCGCCAGCGCCTCGTCGCCGTGACCGGCGTCCAGGGTCAGCCCCTCGTCGTCGAACTTCAGCTGCACCGCCGTGTTGCGCTCGGCCACCAGGGACACGCGTTTGACGGCCTCGATGAGCTCGGTGCGATTCAGGCGCGCGGTGGTGGCGTGCTCGCTCGGGAACAGCGTGCGGACCCGGGGGAACTCGCCGTCCAGCAGCCGGGTCGTCGTACGGCGGAAGCCGCCGCCGACCTCGCCCTCGAAGCCGATGATGCCCTCACCGGCGCCGCCACCGGACAGGGCGACCGTGACGGTCGAACCGGAGGTCAGCGCGCGGGCGGTCTCGGCCAGCACCCGGGCCGGGACCAGCGCGTGGGCCTCGACGTCGGTGGGCTGGGGGTCCCAGGTCAGCTCGCGCAGCGAGAGCCGGAAGCGGTCGGTCGCCAGCAGTGAGATGTTGCTGCCGGCGATCTCGATCCGCACCCCCGTCAGCACCGGGAGCATGTCGTCGCGACCGGCGGCGGTGACGGCCTGGCCGACCGCCTGGGCGAAGACGTCGCTGCTCACCGAGCCGGTGGCCTGCGGCATCGCCGGCAGCGCCGGGTACTCGTCGACCGGCATCGTCTGGAGCGTGAACTTGGCCGAGCCACAGGTCAGCACGACCTTGGCGCCGTCGATCGCCATGTCGACCGGCTTGGCCGGCAGGCTGCGGCAGATGTCGGCCAGCAGGCGGCCCGACACCAGGGCCTTCCCCTCGTCCTGGACCGTCGCCGGGATCGAGGCTCGAGCCGAGGTCTCGTAGTCGAAGGTCGAGAGCACCAGCCCGTCGCCGGTGTCGGTGGTCTCGATGAGCAGGCCGGCGAGCACCGGGACGCTGGGGCGGACCGGGAGACCACGGGCGGCCCAGGCCACGGCCTCGGTCAGCACGTCGCGTTCGACTCGGAACTTCACGGCTGCTGCCTCCTGAGTGATGGGGAGGTCGATCCTGCCACGGTCGGGCTGCTCATCCACAGGTCGGGCGGGCTGGAGAACTTCACCGAGGACGAGGACATGGGAATTACAGGGGTAGTCGTAGCACCGGTGGAAACTGTGGAGAACCGGTGTCCGGGCAGGTCAGCGGCCCGAAGTTGTTCTTTCCGCCCTGTGGACGACGCGCCGGGAACAGCGGCGGGGGTGGGGACGGGCCGCGTGTCGTCCCCTGCGAACCACACGTTCTCCACAGGCGTGGAGGTCAGGACCGACGGCCGCCCCCACCCTCGTGCACAGATGACACCGCTGTGGTTCATCCCTGCTGTGCCTGCTGCTTGATCCGGTTGGTCAGCTCGGTGACCGTGTTGAAGGTGCTGCGGCGCTCGGCGAGCTCGTCGCGGATCCGGTTGTTGGCGTACATGACCGTGGTGTGGTCGCGGCCGCCGAACTGCTGGCCGATCTTGGGCAGCGAGAGGTCGGTGAGCTCGCGGCAGAGGTACATCGCGATCTGGCGTCCCGTGACCAGGTTGCGCGACCGGCTGGGCCCGCAGAGGTCGTCGATCGACAGCCCGAAGTACGACGCGGTCTGGGCGATGATCAGCGGGGCGGTGATCTCCGGCTCGTTGCCGTCGGGGATGAGGTCCTTGAGGACGATCTCGGTCAGGGTGAGGTCGACCGGCTGCCCGTTGAGGCTGGCGAACGCGGTCACGCGGATGAGGGCGCCCTCGAGCTCGCGGATGTTGGTCTGGATCTTGCTCGCGATGAACTCCAGCACGTCCGGCGGGGCGGTGAGGCGCTCGATGGCCGCCTTCTTCCGCAGGATCGCGATGCGGGTCTCCAGGTCGGGCGGCTGGACGTCGGTGATGAGGCCCCACTCGAAGCGGTTGCGCAGCCGGTCCTCGAGCGCCTCGAGGCGCTTGGGGGGACGGTCGGAGGTGATGACGATCTGCTTGTTCGCGTTGTGGAGGGTGTTGAACGTGTGGAAGAACTCCTCCTGCGTCTGGATCTTCCCCTCCAGGAACTGGATGTCGTCGATGAGGAGCACGTCGACGTCGCGGTAGCGCCGGTGGAACTTGGAGGTCTTGTCGTCGCGGATCGCGTTGATGAACTCGTTGGTGAACTCCTCGCTCGACACGTAGCGCACCCGGGCGCCCGCGACCAGGCTGCGCACGTAGTGGCCGATCGCGTGCAGCAGGTGGGTCTTGCCCAGCCCGGAGCCGCCGTAGATGAGGAGGGGGTTGTAGGCGCGACCGGGCGCCTCGGCCGCGGCGACCGCGGCGGCGTGGGCGAACCGGTTGGAGGAGCCGATGACGAAGGTCTCGAAGATGTACTTCGGGTTCAGGCGGGCCTCGACGAGGCTGCCCGAGGGGCGGCCCAGGCCGTAACCGTCGTCGAACCGTCGATTTGTCGACTTGTCGGGAAAGGTATCCGTCGACATGGAGACCGGGGCAGGCGCGAGGGTCGACGCCGGCTCAGCGGGCACGGGGAGGTTCTCGTCGACCTCGACCTGGAGCCGGACCGGACGCCCGAAGGCGTTGCCCAGGGCGTCCTCGAGCCAGGTGCGCAACCGGCCCTCGAGCCGGGTGCGGGTGAACTCGTCGCCGACGGCGATCGTGGCGATGTTGTCGCGCAGGTGGCGCGGCTGACTCGCGTTGAGCCAGACCCGCTGGTTGAGCGGGAGGTCGTCGACGAGGTGTCGCCAGACGCGCAGCAGCTCATCGGGATCGTGGGGACCGGCCGGGCGGGGGTCGGGGTCCGGGGGGGTGCTGCCGAAGGTCACGTCGTACCGTCCTCTCCTGTGCCAGCCAGGCGCACCGGGCCCGAGGGCCCGTGCCGGCAGCGGCGTCGAACTCCGAGGACGTGTGCGCCTCACGAAGTAGTTCTCCACACCTTTGTCCACAGGTTGTGCAGCGGGGGTGGGGTCGGGCGTCTCCCGGCGAGGACGAAGCGCCTTGGGTCGTTCCAGACAACGCCCGGCGCACCGGTGCTCCAACGGAGCGAGGTGTGTCGGTGCCGCGTGGGACGGTCTACGAACGTGAGGGGGAAGTCTCGGGGAGGGAGTGAACCTAACAAGGACCGGCGCCAAGGATCAAGGAGTTCTCCACAGGCTGGATGGTGTCCTGACGAGGCGTGGACACGTGCTCGACGGCGCCCGGTTTGACCCTCCTCCGAGGGACGCCGTACCGTAGAGCAGGCGACCGGATCGTCGAGTGCCGCATGTCCGCACGCGCGGGGTGAGTCTCCAGCCAGCCCTGCTCCGCGACGTGCTCGAGCACCCCGGTCTCCCCAGTCTGTCTCATCCTCGACACCCGGAGATACCTCGTGAGCAAGCGGACCTACCAGCCGAACAACCGTCGCCGCGCGAAGACGCACGGTTTCCGTCTGCGGATGCGCACCCGCGCCGGCCGTTCCATCCTGTCCGGCCGCCGGAGCAAGGGCCGCAAGCGCCTGTCCGTCTGACGGCGGGCGATCCCGTGCCCGCCGCCGCGGCACGTCGGCGCTGAGCCGACCGTGCTGGCCAAGCGGCACCGGCTGACCGGTGCCCAGGACTTCTCCTCGACCGTTCGAGCGGGATCCCGCAAGGGCTCGACGACGCTCGTGGGACACCTCTGCGCGCCGGAGGAGCCTTCGGCGTCCCGCCACCGACGCGGTCGTCACCCCGCCTCGCGTCGGCTTCGTGGTGAGTCGGACCGTCGGCAACGCCGTGGTCCGCAACCGGACCAAGCGACGGCTGCGCCACCTGCTCGCCACCCGGCTGCACCAGCTGCCTGCGGGGTCGACCTTCGTCGTGCGAGCGCTGCCCGCCGCCGCGAGCGCGGACTCCACGCGGCTCGGAGCCGATCTCGACCGGGTGCTGCGGCGCCTGTCCGCCTCGGACCGGGCAGCCCACGTGGTCGCCCGGCAGGACACGGGGGGCCGGACGTGAAGGTCGTGCTCATCGCGCTGCTGAAGGCCTACCGCTTCGCCATCAGTCCCCTCTACGGTCAGGTCTGTCGCTACCACCCGACCTGTTCGGCGTACGCGCTCGAGGCGGTGACGGTGCACGGCAGTCTGAGAGGCTCGTGGCTGGCCGTGCGACGCATCCTGCGCTGCCATCCGTGGAACCCGGGTGGCTACGACCCGGTCCCGCCCGTGACCACCACCACCGACCCTGACTCGAGGAGCCAGCGTGTTTGACGCGATCGGTTCGTTCTTCGGCGCCATCCTGACGCCGCTCTACTGGATCACCTCCCTGGTCCTGTCGGGGTTCCACAGCGTCTTCGGCGCGATCTTCGGTGACGCCTCGGGTGCCTCCTGGGCTCTGTCGATCGTCGGGTTGACCCTGGTCGTGCGGGCCTCGCTGATCCCGCTGTTCGTGAAGCAGATCAAGTCCAGCCGCAACATGCAGCTCATCCAGCCGAAGGTGCGCGAGCTGCAGAAGAAGTACAAGCACGACCGGGAGCGTCTCGCCCAGGAGCAGATGAAGCTCTACAAGGACACGAACACCAACCCGTTCTCGGCCTGCCTGCCGCTGCTGCTGCAGATGCCGATCTTCCTGGCGCTGTTCCACCTGATCGACAGCGCCGCCAACGGGGAGAAGAAGGGGGTCCTGACCCAGGACCAGGTCGACCAGCTGTCGTCGGCCACGCTGTTCGGGGCGCGCATCGCCGACACCTTCCTCGGTGCGACCGGTGGCACCGCCACCCAGGTGCGGGTCCTGGCTGCGGTGCTCGTGGTGGCGATGACGGCCACCACCTTCCTGACCCAGCGCCAGCTGATGACCAAGAACATGCCGGCCGACGCGCTGACCGGGCAGTACGCCCAGCAGCAGAAGCTGTTGCTCTACGTGCTGCCCTTGGTGTTCGCCGTGGGCGGCATCGCCTTCCCCATCGGCGTGCTCATGTACTGGACCACCTCCAACCTGTGGACGATGGGCCAGCAGTTCTACGTCATCCGCAACAACCCGGTGCCCGGCACCCCGGCCGCCAAGGCCAAGGAGGAGCGCGACGCGGCCAAGCGGCGCAAGAAGGGGCTTCCCGAGGAGCCCTCCCCCGGCACCACGCTGACCGCCACCGAGACGCCCGCGCCCCCGGCGCCGCCGCGTCAGCAGCCCAAGAAGCAGACCCGGGACCAGCGACGCAAGCAGGGTCCGGTGCGGCCACCGAGGCAGCCCGGTCCGCGCCAGCCCGGTCCGTCCGAGCAGAAGAACCCGGACTAACCCCCTCATCACGCCCCGGGACCCGGCCGCGTAGGGCCGATTCCCCCGCACCAACGTCAAGGAGCACGCCATCGTGAGTGACCAGACCGCCACCGACATCGACACCGACGCGGACGCCGACGTCTCGACCGAGGTCGCTGAGACCCAGTCTGCCGAGTCCGCCGACAGCGCCGCCACGGACGCCCCCACGGACGCCCCCACGGACGCCCCCACGGACGCCCCCACGGACGCCCAGGCGGCGCCGGCCGGCAAGGTCGAGCAGCTCGAGCGCGAGGGCGACATCGCCGCCGACTACCTCGAGGAGCTCCTCGACATCGCTGACTTCGACGGGGACCTCGACATGGACGTCGAGAACGGACGCGCCTCGGTCCACATCGTCGGCGGCGACCTGGGTCGTCTGGTGGGCCCCCGCGGTGAGGTTCTCGACGCCCTCCAGGAGCTCACCCGCCTGGCCGTGCTGCGCGAGACCGGCGACCGTTCGCGGCTGATGCTCGACATCGGCGGGCACCGCGCCCAGCGCCGTACCGAGCTGCAGGCGATCGGTCGCGACGCGGTCGCCGAGGTCCGGGCCTCCGGCGAGTCGGTGGCCCTGGAGCCGATGAACTCCTTCGAGCGCAAGGTCGTCCACGACGTCGTCGCCGAGGCCGGCCTGGTCTCGGACTCCGACGGTGTGGAGCCCCGCCGCCACGTGGTCGTGAGGCCGGCCGGCGCCTGATGAGCGACGCCGTTTCACGTGGAACGCCCCCGCCGCCGGACTCGGCCGCGGGGGTTTTCCATGACCGGTTGCCCCTCGCCGCCCGCTACGCCGACTGGCTGGCGGGAGCAGGCATCGAACGCGGCCTGATCGGTCCCCGGGAGGTCCCGCGTCTGTGGGACCGACACGTGCTCAACTGCGCAGCCCTGGCCGAGGTCGTGGCCCCAGGACGCCGCGTGGCCGACGTCGGCAGCGGCGCCGGGCTGCCCGGGCTGGTGCTGGCCATCGCCCGTCCCGACCTCCGGGTCACGCTCGTCGAGCCCCTGCTGCGTCGTACGACGTTCCTGGAGGAGGTCGTCGCCGACCTCGGGCTCGCCGATCAGGTGGAGGTGCTGCGGGGTCGTGCCGAGGAGTTCCACGGCACGCGTCGCTTCGACGTGGTGACCTCGCGGGCCGTGGCGAACATCGCCACGCTCCTGGGCTGGTGCCTGCCGTTGACCGAGGCCGACGGGGAGGTGCTGGCCCTCAAGGGACGCAGCGCCCCCGAGGAGATCGAGAAGGCGTCCGCGCCGCTGCGCCGACTGCGCTGCGGCGTCCCCGAGGTGCTGGTCGTCCAAAAGGCCTGGCTTTCTTCGCCCGTCACGGTGGTGCGAGTGGAAGCGTCCCTCACGGCTCGTTAAGTTGTGCCGACAGCGTGCACGCGGCCTCTCGGCCCCGGGGCGCGACGGCCACGACGAGGAGGCACCCACCGTGTCACTGCGACGCCCGACCGCATCTCCCGGCGTCGAACGGGGGCTCGGCTGGCCACAGAAGGTCCGTGACCTGCGACGTTCCCGCCTGGGGTGGCCCGCTGCTCCCGCTGTCCCGCCCCGGCACTCGTTGACCGCCTCTCCCCCACCGCCCCCGCGCGCCGAAGCTCCGACGGCACCCCCCGTTCCACGTGAAACGGCACCGGGCGAGCTCTCGACCGCGACGTCGGGCCCCTCATCGAGCACATCATCGGAGGTCGAGAACTCCGACTCCGTGGCGCGAGGCGGGGAGGTTCCACGTGAAACGGCCACCATCCCTGCGCAGGCGGAGCCCGAGGACACGGGCGAGGAGACCACTCCCCTGGCGGCAGCGGTGGCGAAGCAGCTGGAGCTGCGGCGGGGCCTGCTGACCCGCGCGACACTCCCCCGTCCCGACCGGGCCCGGGTGATGGTCGTGGCCAACCAGAAGGGCGGCGTCGGCAAGACGACCACCGCCGTGAACATCGCCGCCGGGCTCGCCCAGGGCGGACTGCGCGTCCTCGTGATCGACCTCGACCCCCAGGGCAACGCCTCCACCGCCCTCGCGGTCGGACACACCCGAGGCACGCTGTCGACGTACGACGCGCTGGTGGACGGGGTGCCGCTGGCAGAGGTGGCCCAGCCCTGCGAGGAGCTGCCCGGCCTCGAGGTCGTGCCGGCCACCATCGACCTCGCCGGCGCCGAGATCGAGCTCGTCAGCGTCGTGGCCCGCGAGAACCGTCTGCGCAAGGCGATCGTGGGCTGGGACCGGGTCTCCGGTGACGGCGAGGACCGCTTCGACTACGTGCTCATCGACTGCCCGCCGTCCCTGGGCCTGCTGACGCTCAATGCCCTGGTCGCGGCCGAGGAGCTGCTGCTGCCGATCCAGGCCGAGTACTACGCGCTCGAGGGCGTGGGACAGCTGCTGGAGACGGTCGAGCTGGTGCGCGCCAACCTCAACCCGCGGCTCCGCATCAGCACCGTGCTGCTCACGATGTACGACGGCCGCACCCGACTGTCCGCAGCCGTTGCCGACGAGGTGCGCGGTCACTTCGGCGACCGGGTGCTGCGCACGGCGATCCCGCGTGCGGTCCGGGTCTCCGAGGCTCCCAGCTATGCGCAGACGGTCATGACCTACGACCCGGCCTCCTCCGGGGCCCTGAGCTACCGCGAGGCGGCTCGTGAGCTCGCGGAAGGCGCGGAGGGCTTCCGTGCGCGCAACCGGGGGGCCGCGGAGTCGTCCGAGCCGGACCCGCAGGACCCATCGCAGCCCCACGCCGTGGCGGCCGCCAGCCAGGGAGGCACCGCATGACCACTCACCAGCAGCGTCGCGGACTCGGGCGCGGACTCGGTTCGCTGATCCCGACGGCACCGGTGCCGGAGGAGGCGGAGGGCGTTTCGACCGACGCTCCGTCAGGGGAGAACGGCACGCCGCCGCGGCAGGCGACCCCCACCGACTGGATCGGGCGCATCGACCCTCCGGACGGGGCCCAGGCGGATGCGACCGCACCCGAGCCCGCGCCGGTCATCGGTGCGCACTTCGCGGAGCTGGCCGTCATCGACATCCGGCCGAACCCGCGCCAGCCGCGGGAGGTCTTCGAGGAGGAGGCGCTGGCCGAGCTCGTGGCCTCGATCACCGAGGTCGGGCTGCTCCAGCCGATCGTCGTCCGCCCCGCGGTGGCCGGTGGCTACGAGCTGATCATGGGCGAGCGGCGGTGGCGCGCCACGCGACAGGCGGGCCTGGACACCATCCCGGCCATCGTGCGGGACACGACCGACGACGACCTGCTGCGCGACGCCCTGCTCGAGAACCTCCACCGGGCCCAGCTGAACCCGCTCGAGGAGGCAGCCGCCTACCAGCAGCTGCTGGACGACTTCGGGTGCACCCAGGAGGAGCTGTCCCGGCGGATCGGACGCAGCCGACCTCAGATCAGCAACACCCTGCGGCTGCTCAGGCTCTCCCCGGCCGTCCAGCGCCGCGTCGCAGCCGGTGTGCTGTCGGCCGGCCACGCGCGCACCTTGGTGTCCGTGCCGGAGGCGTCCCTGCAGGATCGGTTGGCCGAGCGTGTGGTGGCCGAGGGCATCTCGGTGCGGGCGTTGGAGGAGATCGTCGCGGTGGGGGAGTACGGCGACGAGGCGGTGCCCCGCGCGCGGCGTGCCAAGCCTGTGGCCCCGCACGCGGTGGAGGTGGCCCAGCGACTCTCGGACCTCTACGAGACGCGGGTGCGGGTCGACCTGGGGCAGAAGAAGGGTCGGATCACCATCGAGTTCGCCTCACTGGCCGACCTGGAGCGCATCGTCGCGACCATGGACCCCTCTCAGGGCGCGTCGTCGCACCCCTGAGATGTCGACAAACCGACTCGTCGATGTAGCCACGAATCGTCTTGGCGACGAAGCGCTTCATCGCTGAAACCACATGTCGGCAGGACACCGACGCGGCACCGACATCAGGAGGTGTCGGTCGTCACTTCCTGACGACAACCACCCTCGCTGGCACGGGTTTGTGGCTACGCTCGCTCGGTGGACGGGATCTCGAGCTTCTTCGAGAACGAGTGGGTCCTTTTCTGGACCATCCCGATGTTCACCGGCACCGTGGGCTGGTTGATCAACTGGACCGGTCTCATCATGCTTTTCAAGCCCGTCCGGCTGTACGGCGTGCGCGTGCCGGGCCTGGCGGAGCTGGCTCGGTTGCTGCCCCACAAGCTCCAGGAGATCCCGGGGCTGCTCTACGGGCGGCTCGGCTGGCAGGGGATCGTGCCGGCGCGGGCGGCGAAGATGGGCAGCATCGCCGTCGACAAGGCGATCGCCAAGATCGGCACGCCCCAGGAGTTCTACCAGCACCTCGACCCGCCGGCGATCGGCGAGCACATCGTGTCGATCATGGCGCCCAAGGTGCCCGAGATCGTCGAGGGCGTGATGATGCGCCAACACCCACAGCTGTGGACGAACCTGCCGCCGCGGCTGAAGGACGCCATCGTCGAGCGGGTGAAGCAGCAGCTTCCCAGCATCGTGGAGGAGATCACCGACGAGATCGGTGAGCACATCGACCAGCTGCTCGACCCGAAGATCATGGTCATCGAGCACTTCCGGAACAACCCGGCGCTGGTCAACAAGATCTTCTACGACGTGGGTGAGCGCGAGCTGAAGCTCATGGTGCGGGTGGGCTTCCTGTTCGGGTTCCTGCTCGGCATCCCGGTCGCGATCATCGACGTCTTCTTCCACCTGTGGTGGACCCTGCCCTTCCTGGGCGTGATCGTCGGGTGGATCACCAACCTGCTCGGGATGGCGCTCATCTTCTCCCCGGTCGAGGAGCGGCGGATCCTCGGCATCAGGGTCCACGGTTTGTTCCTGCGGCGCCAGGACGAGGTCGCCACGATCTACGCCAAGATCATCGCTGACGACGTCATCACGCTCGAGAACATCGGCGACTTCCTGCTCTACGGTCCTCGGGGCGACCGCACCCACCAGATGCTGGAGGAAGCGATGGGTCCGGCCATCGACCGCGCTGCTGGTCCGGTCCGCGGCGCGCTTCGGGTCGCGGTCGGGACGCGGGAGTTCGACGCCATCCGCAACCAGGTCGCGCACGACTCGGCCGCCCACACGATCGAGCCCTTCAAGGACCCGAGCTTCTCGGCCCAGCAGAGCGAGAAGATCAGGCTGCTCTTCGAGAAGCGGACCCGCGAGCTGCCCTCGAAGGACTTCGTGGAGATGCTGCGCGCAGCCATCAAGGAGGATGAGTGGATGCTGTACGCACACGGAGCGGTCATGGGGTTCGGCGGAGGACTCCTGCACGTCCTCATCTTCAGCTCGGGCAAGCTGACATGAGCCTCGAGAGACGGTCCCCCGCGGGTGAACCGGACGACTTCGGCCCCGGTGACGTGGTCGGGTTGGCACGGGTCGTGGCGGTCTCCGGCTTCCGGGTGGGCGCCTGGGCGGCGTACACCGGGCTGTCGGCGACACGACGCGTTGTCGACGTCGCGCTCCATCCCGACCACGTGTGGGAGCTCGCCGAGGACGTGCGGTACGCCGCCGGCGCGGTCAGCCGCGCGATGATGGGCGACCGGTTCGACGACGTCCGCGCGGCCGCGGCGTCGAACCCGGTGGTGCGCGTGGTCGCCGACACCTTCGACAGCGTCACGCCGCACCACCCACCCCCCGAGGAGGAGCCGGAGCCGGAGAACCCGCTGCACGCCGCCGGCCGCGACCTGCTGCACCGCTCGCGCGACGTCTGGGCGGAGGACAGTGGCCACCCGGCGTACGCCCGGATCATCGAGGAGCTGGCGCCCGACGAGGGCCGCATCCTCCTGCTGCTGATGCGTCGCGGACCGCAAGCGGCCGTCGACGTCCGCACCGGCGGTCTGATCGGCACGGTGTCCTCGACCCTGGTGGCGGCGCAGCTGAACATGATCGGCGCCCACGCCGGCTGCCGCTACGTCGAGCGGGTGCCGTCCTACCTGCACAACCTGGAGAGGCTCGGGCTGATCTGGTTCTCTCCCGAGCTGGTCACCGACCCGATGGACTACCAGGTGCTCGAGGCCCAGCCGGACGTCATCGAGGCCATGGAGTCGGTCAAGCGGGCCAAGTGCGTGCGCCGCAGCATCCACCTGACCCCGTTCGGCGAGGACTTCTGCCGTGAGGGTCTGGGCCTGCACCTGTCCACCGAGGAGCTCGGCGAGTCCCCCAAGCACGCCCGTCCCACCCGGGACTGACCCCCTGGCGTCTCGCGGGAGGGGAGGGGTCTACTTCTTCTTGGCGCGGGTGGCCTCGGCCTTCGCGCGGCGCTTCTCGGCGCGGCGCTTGAGCTCCTCGCGGTCCAGCTCCTTGGCACGCTCGGGCGTCGGGGCCGAGCCTCCGTAGGACTCCGGCAGCCACCAGGAGCCGGGGGGCTGCTCGTCGGGCGGGTACTCGTTGATCGCCTTGTCGAGCATCGCCGACATGTGCTCGTGGAGCACCTTGGTCTTCTCGACCGCGGTCGCGCCCTCCGGCCGGAACGGCTCGCCGATGGTGATCGTGATCGTCTTGTGGCGGGAGAAGTCGCGCGGGTGGTCCTTGGTCATGATGCGCTGCGTGCCCCACAGGATGAGCGGGATGAGCGGGACGTCGGCGTCCTCGGCCATCCGCACCGCACCGGTCTTGAGCTCCTTGACCAGGAAGCTCCGCGAGATCGTCGCCTCGGGGAACACCCCGACCAGCTCGCCGCGGCGCAGGTAGTCCACCGCCTCGTCGTAGGACGCCTGGCCGTCGGCCCGGTCGACGCTGATGT
Source organism: uncultured Actinomycetota bacterium (assembly GCA_963790225.1). Lineage (GTDB taxonomy): Bacteria > Actinomycetota > Actinomycetes > Propionibacteriales > Nocardioidaceae > Marmoricola_A. Next base: position 174,069 of record CAWBNX010000007.1, read on the forward strand.
GCTTGCAGTTGCGCATGATGGGCCCGGTCACCGGGTGGTCGAAGGTCTCGCGCTTGGCCATGAAGCGGGTCAGCCGGTTCACCGAGCGCGGCCCGAGGCCGGCCATGATGAAGTCGACGTAGGAGATGTGGTTGATCGCCAGCACCGCGCCCGACTCGGCCGGGATGTGCTCCTCCCCGGTGACGCGGAACTGGAAGTCCATGGCCTTGAACCACGTCCGCGCCGCACCGATGATCGAGAGGTACGTCAGGTCGGTCATGGGGCTCCGTAAGGGGTGAGGGGGCCGGCGATCTCCGCGGGTGACGGACCGGGTCAGGCTACTGTCCTGGCGCGTCCGACGCAGCCACGCGCGCCACCGCCCGCTGGACCAGCCGCGCCACCACGGTGCCGAGGTCCTCCCCGGCGGCGTCCACGGCCAGCGGGACCGTCGAGGTCTCGGTCAGGCCGGGGGCGACGTTGACCTCGAGGAACCAGACCCGACCCTGCGCGTCGACGATCAGGTCGGAGCGGGACAGGTCGCGCAGCCCCAGCGTGCGGTGGGCGGCCACCGCGACCTCGGCGCACGCCCGCGCGGTCTCGGCAGGCAGGTCGGCCGGCACGTCGAACACGGTCGAGCCGGCGGTGTAGCGGGCGGTGTAGTCGTAGACGCCCCCGTCGGGGCTGATGCCCACGACCGGCAGCGCCTGGGGCCCGTCCTCGGTGTCCACCACGGGCACCGCGACTTCACGTCCCACGACGAACGTCTCGACCAGCGCGGTGTCGCCGTAGGAGAACGCGTGGACCATCGCCCCCGGCAGCTGGCCGGCGTCGGTCACCAGGCTGCAGCCCAGCGCGGAGCCGCCGCGGGCGGGCTTGACCATCATCGGCAGCCCGACGGTCTCGACCATGGCCGCCATGACGGCGGCGGCCCCGAGCTCGCGGAAGGCCTCGGCGGGCAGGGTGACGCCGGCGGGGGTGTGCACCCCGGCCCGCCCGACCAGGGTCTTGGCCACCGGCTTGTCGAAGGCCAGACGGCAGGCGCTCGGCCGGGATCCGACGTAGGGCAGCTCCAGCAGCTCCAGCACCTCGCGCAGCGCGCCGTCCTCGCCCGACTCCCCGTGGAGCAGCGGCACGACGCAGGTGGGGCGGTCCTGCTGGAGGTGAGCGAGCAGCCCGGCTCCGACGTCGCTCACCTCGACCTCGTGGCCGCGGTCGCGCAGCGCCTCGGCGACGCGACGCCCCGATCGCAGGGAGACGTCGCGCTCGTGGGAGAGCCCGCCGGCCAGCACCAGCACGCGATCACTCACAGGGGTAGACCTCCACAGCAGACGGCACGGGCAGAACCAGGCGGGACGCCATCAGGTCAGGTCGGTGTTCGGGCCCTCGTAGCCGCGGGCGACCACGTCGGCGACCGCACCGAAGGTCTGCCGCAGCTCGAGCTCGTCCTCGATGACGCCCACGAGGCGGCGCACGCCCTCGCGGATCCGCTCGGGGGTGGGGTAGCAGTAGGACAGCCGCATCGACTGGGCACCGAACCCGTCGGCGAAGAACGCCGTGCCCGGCACGTAGGCGACCCGCGCGGTAACCGCGCGGGGCAGCATCGCCTTGGCGTCGAGACCGTCGGGCAGCGTCAACCAGACGTAGAACCCGCCGGCGGGCACGTTCCAGCGGGCCGTGGCCGGCATGAGGTCGTCGAGCGCCTCGATCATGGCGTCGCGCCGCTCGCGGTACATCTCGCGGAACTGCTTCACCTGGCCCTGCCAGTCGTGGGTGCGCAGGTAGGCCGACACGGCCATCTGGCTGAACGACGGAGGACACAGCGTGGCGGACTCCTGGGCCAGCACGAGCTTCTCGCGCACCGCGTGGGGAGCCAGCGCCCAGCCCACCCGGAACCCCGGGGCGAAGGTCTTGGAGAAGGAGCCGAGGTAGATCACGCCCTCGGCCTCGTCGGCACGCATCGCGCGGATCGGCTCGCCCTCGAAGCCGAGCAGGCCGTACGGGTTGTCCTCGAGCACCAGGACGTCGGCCTCGCGGCAGATCTGAAGGATCTCGGTACGACGAGCCGCGCTCAGCGTGACGCCGGCGGGGTTGTGGTAGTTCGGGATCGTGTAGACGAACTTGATGGTCCGTCCGGCCGCCTGCACGGTCGCGATCGCCTGCCGCAGCGACTCGGGCACCATCCCGTCGGCGTCCATCTCGACGTGGACCACGTCGCACTCGTAGGCGCGGAACACCCCGAGCGCGCCGACGTAGGAGGGAGCCTCGCAGATGACGACGTCGCCGGGGTCGCAGAAGATGCGGGTGACGAGGTCGACGGCCTGCTGGGAGCCGACGGTCACCACGACGTCGTCGGGGTGCGCCTCGATGCCCTCGAGGCGCATGACGTCGCAGATCTGCTCGCGGAGCACCGGGTCGCCCTGACCGGAGCCGTACTGCATGGCGGTGGCGCCGTGATGGGCGACCAGGTCGCTGATCGCGCCGCCGACGACGTCGAGCGGGAGACCGGAAATGTTCGGCATGCCGCCGGCCAGACTGACCACCTCGGGCCGGCTCGCCACGGAGAACAGGGCGCGGATCTCCGAGGCCGTCATGCCCTTGGTGCGCGCGGCGTACCGGTCGACGTAGCTGTCGAGACGGGTGCTGCTGCGGGTGGGCAGCTCGGGCGGCGGGACTGACATGGGTGCGAACTCCTGGCGGGTGACTACCATCAAAGTATCCACGCCCGAGGAGGTGTCGTGTCGCGACGCGTCGCACGTCTCACCGTGGACTCCCTCGCGGCCCTGCCCGAGGAGGTGCGGACCTGCGTGGCCTGGGAGCTCGACCCGGTCGAGCGGGCCCGCGCCGAGCGCGAGGGCACCGCGGCCGAGGAGAAGGCTGCCTGGCTCTCGCGGGTCCTGCTGGAGTGGGGCTCGTGCGGTCGGGTCGTGTGGATCGACGGCGAGGTGGCGGGGGCGGTGCTCTACGCCCCGCCCACCTACCTGCCGGGGACGGTCACGATGCCGACGGCGCCGGTCGCGGAGGACGCGGTCCAGATCGCCGGCGCGTTCGTCGGCGAGGCGCACACCGGTGCGGGACTGGGGCGGCTGCTCATGCAGCTGGTCGTCAAGGACGCCCTGCAGCGCGGCGGCTACCGCGCCGTGGAGTGCTTCGGCAGCCAGGCCGGGATCTCGGCGTCGGGCGACGCCTGCTGCCTGCCGACGGAGTTCTTGCAGCGGGTCGGCTTCCGCACCGCCCGCGGCCACGTGCGTCACCCCCGGATGCGGATCGACCTCCGGTCGGTCGCGAGCTGGCGCGAGGAGGTCGAGCTGGCGTGGGAGCGGCTGCTGGGCGCGGTGCGGCCCCCGGCGCCGCTGCCGGTGCCGCGAGCCACCCGCGGCCCGGTCCGGCCCTGACCGGCTGACCAGCTGACCAGCCGACCAGCCGACCAGCCGACCAGCTGACCAGGCTCAGCCTTCCGGCGACGGGTGACGGAGCGCGCGCAGGTCGGCGATGCGCAGCACGCCGGTGTGCGGGTCGGACTCCGGGTCGAGGTAGAGGCGCTGCACGGCGATGACGATCGCCTCGGCGATGGTGTCGCGCAGCTGCTGCTCGCGTTCGCTCCGCCCGGAGCCGCTGATGGCACCGTCGTCGGTGCCGGCGTGGTAGCCGACCTCGACGCAGACGGTCGGCATCTTCGTCTGGCGCAGCAGGTCCCACGACCGGGCGTGGGTGCGCAGGTCGGGCAGAGCGGTGCGGGCGACGATCTCGCGCTGCACCAGGCCCGCGAACCGTTCACCCACCCAGGACCGCAGCCCGTGCGCCTCCATCCCGAAGAAGTACGCCGACACGCCGTGGTCGGCGGGCTCGGCCGCCGGGTCGACCAGCAGCGAGACGCACAGGTGGGCGTCGGCGCGGTTGGCGAAGGTGGCCCGGTCGCTCTCGTCCTCGTCGTGGCCGGCGTGCGGGACGGACAGGAACGCCTGGACGCCGGTGGCGAGGAGACGCCCCTCCACCCGGCGGGCCAGGTCGCTGCTGGCCTCGTGGGCGCGGGTGCGGCGCTCGGGGTCGCCGCTGCTGCGGCCGTCGCCGGTCTCGCCGGCGGACGGGTCGATGACCACGACCTTGCCGCTGAGCCGCGGGCCGGCCGTTCGGATCCGCTCCTCGGCGCGCAGGGCGTTGGGACGACCCCCGGAGACCCGGGGGGCCAGTCGGGCCAGGGCCTTGAGGGTGGCCGGGCCGCAGGTGCCGTCGGCCGGGACCCCGATGTTGCGTTGGAACTCCCGCACCGCGCGCTCGGTGACCGACCCGAAGCGGCCGTCGACGCGACCGGTCTTGAAGCCGAGCTCGAGCAGCTGGCGCTGCAGGGCGATCACGTCGTCGCCGGTCTGCACGCTGCCGGGCAGGTGCACCAGGACCCGGTCGCCGAGCCGCCAGTGCGCCTCCTCGAGGGCCCGGTAGGTCGAGCGGCCCACGACACCGTCGGCGTTGAGGCCCCGGCGCTGCTGGAACGCCCGGACCGCTCGCTCCAGCGCTGCGTCGTACTCGTCCCGGTCGCCGACAGCGTCGCCCGGCAGCAGCTCGAGCGCCGCCAACCGGTCCTTGAGCTCGGCGACCTCGGCGGCCCGGTCCCCGAGCCGGAACACCGCGAAGGTGCGGCCCGAGGTGGGGGCGTCGGTCATCGACTCAGCCGATGAAGTCGGCGAGCTCCTTGAGGATGGCGGCCTTCGGGCGCGCCCCGACGATCTGCTTCACGACCTCGCCGTTGTGGTACAGGTTCATCGTCGGGATGCCGGAGACGCGGTACTGCGCCGGTACGACCGGGTTCTCGTCGACGTTCATCTTCACGATCTCGACCTTGTCGCCGTGCTCGGCGCTGATCTCGGCGAGGATCGGGGCGACCTGTCGGCAGGGGCCGCACCACTCGGCCCAGAAGTCGACGAGCACGGGCTTGTCGGACTTGAGGACCTCGGCCTCGAAGTCGGCGTCGGTGACTTTCTTCATCTCGGCCACGGATCAGGTCCTTCCGTTTCGTGGATCGTGCGGGTGGTGGTGCGGGTGGTCGTGCGGGTGGTGCTGCGGGGGGATTCGCGCGGTTCGTGCGTGCTGAGTCAACACCACGGAGCCGACGGATTGTTCCCGACGGCCCACCCTCGGACGGGGTGGAGCGGGTCCGGCTCAGACGTTGGCGGGCTCGCGACCCACGCCGACGCCGGACTGCTTCGCGGCGTGGTCGAGGTCGGCGAGGTGACGCTCGGCGTCGAGCGCCGCGGAACAGCCCGTGCCGGCGGCGGTGACGGCCTGGCGGTACTCGTGGTCGACGAGGTCGCCGCAGGCGAAGACGCCCTCGATGTTCGTGCGCGTCGAGGGGTGCTGGACGAGCACGTAGCCCTCGTCGTCGAGGTCGACCTGCCCGGCCAGGAGCTCGGAGCGCGGGTCGTGGCCGATGGCGATGAAGAGCCCGGTCACCGGCAGCTCGCGGGTCTCCCCGGTCACGGTGTCGCTCAGCGTGATCGCGGTCAGCTTGTCCTGACCGAGCAGGGAGGTGACGGTGCTGTTCCACACCATCTCGAGCTTCTCGTCGGCGAACGCGCGCTCCTGCATGATCTTGGAGGCACGCAGCTCCTCGCGACGGTGGATCAGGTAGACCTTCTTGGCGAAGCGGGTGAGGAACGTGGCCTCCTCGATCGCCGAGTCACCGCCACCGACGACCGCGATCTCCTGGTCGCGGAAGAAGAACCCGTCGCAGGTCGCGCACCACGAGACGCCGTGGCCCGAGAGACGCTCCTCGTCGGCGATGCCGAGCTTGCGGTAGCCCGACCCGGTGGCCAGGATCACGGTGCGCGCCCGGTGCACGGTGCCGTCACCGTCGGTGACCTCCTTGACCTCCCCGGTCAGGGAGACGTCGGTGACGTCGTCGGTCACGAAGACCGCACCGAAGCGCTCGGCCTGCGCGCGCATCTCGTCCATCAGCGCTGGACCCATGATGCCGTCCTGGAACCCGGGGAAGTTCTCCACCTCGGTGGTGTTCATCAGGGCGCCACCCGCCGTGACCGCGCCCTCGAAGACGAGGGGGGAGAGGTTCGCGCGCGCCGCGTAGATGGCTGCGGTGTAGCCGGACGGTCCCGACCCGATGATGATGACGTCGTGGACGGTGGTCTCGGAGGTCATGGGTGTCCTTCGTCTCGCGGTTGCTGGGGGATCCGGCCCGGCGGGTCGGGGTGCGTGCACACCCGGTCATCGGGGCCGTGGTCAGAACCGATCCTAGGCGGCGACTATTCCTGCGCGGGACCGATCTCGACCCCGTCGACCTGCAGACCCAGGTCGCAGTCGTAGACGCGTCCGTCGAGCCGGTCACCGTCGCGTCGTACGACGAGCGTGGCCAGGCTGCCCTCGTAGCTCACCAGGGTGCTCCGGCCCGGTCCGCGGGGGACCGCGCACGCGACCGAGGCCGCCTCCGGGGCGCTGCGGGAGGCGAGCGAGTCGGCGGCGGGCTGGGCGGCGGCCCGCACCGCCGTGCGCAGGCTCGCGGTGTCGGTGATGCGCAGCACCTGTGGCAGCCGCATGGCCTCCGTCGCCGAGCTGCCCGCGGCGTCGCCGGCGGTGGCGCTCTCGTTGGAGGTGACCCCACCGGTGAGGTCGTCGGCCACGCTGAAGCCGATCCCGGCGACACCGAGGACCCCGGCGGCCACCAGCAGCCGGGGCGCCCAGGTGCGGCGCGCGCGCCGCTCGGGCAGCGTCACGACCGGTGCGGTCACTCCGCGCTCGGCGACCAGGTCGGCCAGCGCTGCGTCCAGCCGGGTTGCGACGTCGGGAGGGGTGGGCTCGGCGCCACCGGCCGAGGCGAGCAGCCGCGCGACCTGTTCCGAGGAGAGCTCGTCGCCGGGCGTGCCGGAGCCCGGTCGGTCCGCGCTCATCGCTGCCCACCTCCTGTCGTGGTCTCGTCGGTCGGTGATGGGACGCGCGGCGGCCCGTCGCGGTTCCCCGCGCCCGGCGCGAGCAGGGTGGCGAGCCGTCGCCGTCCTCGTGAGCAGCGGCTCTTCACCGTGCCGGCGGCGACTCCGAGGACCGCTGCGGCCTCGGCGACGGGCAGCCCCTGCATGTCGACCAGGACCAGCGCCGCGCGCTGCTCCAGCGGCAGGGCGGCCAGTGCCGTGTGCACGGCGCGGTGCTGCTCGGCGCGTTCGGCCATCGCTTCGGGGTCGCCGCCGGCACGGGGCCGCAGCACCCCCGTGCCCGGCCCGGGGTCCGGCACCGCGGTCATCCGTTCGGTCTCGGCCAGGGGTTCGGTCCGCCGGACGGCCTGGCGTCGGTGCCGGTCGAGGCAGGCGTTGACGACGACCCGGTGCAGCCAGGTCGTGACCGCCGCGTCGCCGCGGTAGCTCTCGGCGCGGCGGAAGGCGGCGACCATGGCGTCCTGGAGGGCGTCGGCGGCGTCCTCGCGGTTCCCGGTGGTGCGCAGCGCCACCGCCCACAGCCGGTCCCGGTGCCGTGCGAAGAGCACCCCGAACGCCTCCGGGTCACCGGCGACGTGCGCCGCGAGCAGGGCGCGGTCGTCCTGCCCGGTGCGGTCGTCGCCACCGGCGTGCTCGGTCACGTCACGACCGTACGACGACCTCGGCCACCCGACCCTGGAAGCCCCCCTCGACACTCGGAAGGGCCGTGAGCCACACCACGAGGTAGCGGGTCGTGACGGGGGAGTCGGGCGTCAGCACGATCCGCCCTCCCACGCCGGTCCTGCTCGCGACGCGGTCGAGCCCGGCGGCAGCCGTGGGCGCACCCGAGCCCTGGGAAGCAGCCAGGACCTCGACGGAGTAGCCGGACCCGGTGAGGCGCGCGACGACGTCGGTGACCTCGGTCTCCTCGCCGAGGTCGAGCAGGAGCCCCACGCCGGGCTTGAAGGGCGCGAGCGGAGGTCCGTCGAAGTAGGTCTGCGTCTCCCAGGCGGTGCCGGGGCGGCCGTCCACGGCCAGGGGCAGCAGGTCGGGGTTCTCCTCCGGGGGGTCGCCCGAGGGGTCGAAGTCGGAGATGCTCGCGATCGGCACGGGCCGGGCCGGGTCCGGCGCGGGCGAGGCCCCGACCGTGGGCTCCGGGTCGCTCTCGCCACCGGGGACGAGGTCGGGACCGCCGAGGTTGGCCACCACGACGAGCGTGAGCACCAGCAGCATCAACCCGACGAGAGCTGCGCCCAGTCGCAGCCAGCTCGAGCCCGGTCGCTCGGGGCGGTCCTCGTAGACCGGCAGCGACCCGGTGTCGTCGTGGTCGGGGCCCCAGTCCTCGGGCACGGCCCCGGCGCCCATCCCCAGCCAGGGCTCGCGCGGCGGGGCCACACCGGTGCCCGGGTCGTCCGGAGCAGCAGCGGTCGGCGCAGGCGGGGCCGAGCGCCGGGCGGGAGCAGGGCCGGGAGCAGGGCCGGGAGCAGGGCCGGGAGCAGGGCCGGGAGCAGGGCCGGGAGCAGGGCCAGGAGCAGGAGCAGCGGGGGTCACCCGGGTGGTCCGGGCGTCCTCCGGCACGGGCCGGGTCAGCGGCGCCGCCTGCGTGGCGTCCGGTTCGGGGGCGGGTGCCCGCCCGCCACCTCCAGCGGTGTCGTCGAGGTCCCAGCGACCCATCGGTGAGGCCTGGGTGGCCTCGGGATCGGCGGTCGCGTCCTGCGGGTCCTGCTCGTCCGGCGGGTCCTGCTCGTCCGGCGGGTTCGAGGCCCCCAGGCTGTCCTCTCCCGGGTCGCCGGGGCCGCGCAGCGCGTCGGGGGCCAGGAACGCGGTGGCCGCGGACAGGCTGGTCAGCGTGTGCGGCGCCCCCTCGCCGAGGAACCGGCTCAACGCCTCCGCGACCGAGGCAGCCGTGACCATGACGCCTGCGCTCTCCTCCGGGCGCAGCAGCCGACGGCACAGCGTGTCGAGCTCACGAGGCACGCCGGCGCGGACCTGGCGGGGCCGGCACACCTGACCGTGGTCGAGGGGTGCGTCGGGCACGACGCTGGACGGTCGTCCCGGCCACCGGCCCACGAGGCCGGTGTAGAGCAGGGCACCGAGGTTGCGCACGTCGTTCTCGTGGTCGCTCAGCGGCGTCGCCTCCTCACCCTCGAGGTCCTGCGGCGAGAGCCGGCCGTAGAGCACGGCGTCCACGACGAAACCGATCAGCTTGACCGATCCTGCGTCGGACACGAGCACGTTCTCGGGCAGCAGCCGGCCGTGCGCGACCCCCTGGGCGTGCGTGGCGGCGATGGCCTGGGCCACCTCGCGGACCAGCCAGGCGGCGCGGCGGGGGTCCAGCGGCTCCTCGGCGACCATGCGGTCCAGGGAGACTCCGGAGCCCCACTCGTGGACGACGTGGACCACGTCGTCCTCCTGCACCGCGTCGAGCACCCGCAGCAGGTGCGGCTCACTGACGGTGGCGGAGGTGCGCGCTGCGGTGAGCACGGCGTGGGCGCGGCGGTCCCGCGCGGAGATGACGTGGATCGCGACGTTGCGCGCGAGCGTGAGGTCGGTGGCCCGCCAGAAGCGGGCGCCGGCCCGCTCGTCGAGCAGGTCCTCGAGCCGGAAACGGGAGGCGACGACGCTCCCGGGTCCCCAGGCGTCCTGGCCTCCCTGGCTCATGGCGCGTCCACACCTCCCTGTCCCCTCGTCCGTTCCCGCTCCCTCGTGCGGGAACCGGTCACGTCCTTCACGACAGGGTCCATGGTAGGCGGGTCACCGACGCAGGCGGGCGGTGACCAGCGAGGTCACCTCCTGGATCTCGGTGATCCGCATGGCGCGGGCGAGGACCACCAGCACGGCGAGGTCGACCAGGCCGGTGCTGCCGAGCACGAGCAGCGACTGCAGCTTGCTCCCGTCGCCGACACCGTCCCAGACGGCGTACACCGCGCTCCGCCAGCCGTACGCCACCGCGCCGGCCAGGGCGGCCGCGATCAGCATGCGCACCCCGAAGCGGATCAGCTCCGGCGTCTGCATCGAGCCCAGGACCCGGCGGAGGACCAGGTACGAGGTGACCGCGCCGAGGGCGTAGGCGCCGCCGTACGCCGCGGCGAGGCCGGGCGCGGTGAGGCGGGCGTCGACGGCGTTGACGACCGCCACGGCCAGCACGACGTTCGCGGTGGCGATGACGCACTGGACGAAGAAGACGGTCCGGTTGCGCTCGAGGGCGTAGAAGCCGCGCAGCGTCAGGTAGTGGACGGTGAAGAAGACAAGTCCCGGACCGAAGGCGACGAGCGTGGTGGAGAAGCCCTGGTAGGTCTCGGACGCAGCGCCGTAGCCGAAGACGATGTCGGACAGCGGCAGGGCGATCGCGGGAAGGACCAGCGCGAAGGGCAGGATCAGCGCGAGCGCGGTCCGGGTGGTGGCTGCGATCTGCCCCGCCAGCCCGCGCAGGTCTGCGTCGGTGGCGAGCCGGGACAGTCGCGGCAGCACCGCGGTGGCCAGCGACACCGTGGCGATGGCGTGCGGCACCATCGCCAGCAGGAACGAGCCGGAGTAGACGGTGTAGCCGGTCGCGGCCGCGTCCCCGCCCGACCCGCCCGACCCGAGCGAGGCCGCCGTGCCTCCTGAGGCCAGGCGGACCACGACCGTGTAGGCCACCTGGTTGACCAGCACGAAGCCCAACGTCCAGGCGCCCAGGCGGAAGGTGTGTCCGAGCCCGGTGCCGCGGAAGTCGAAGCGGGGCCGGTAGCGGAAGCCGGCGGCGCGCAGGTAGGGCAGCAGGATGAGCAGCTGCGCGGCGATGCCGAGCGTCGACCCCAGCCCGAGCAGCAGCTCCTGGCCGCGGGAGTAGCCGCCCACGAGCTCCTCGCCGCCGGCTGCTCCGAACTGCAGCAGGTAGACGCCCAGCACGAGCACGGCGATCACGTTGTTCGCGATCGGAGCCCACATCATCGGCCCGAAACGGTCGCGCGAGTTCAGCACCTGACCGATGAGCACGAACATCCCGTAGAAGAAGACCTGGGGCAGACAGAGCCGGGCGAACGCGATCACCGACTCACGCTGCTCGGTGAACTCGGAGGTGAAGTAGGCGTCGTCGAGGTAGAGCCGCATCACCCACGGGGCGGCCAGCACCAGCAGCGCCGTGGTCCCGGCCAGGAACAGCGCGGCCAGCGTGATGATGCGGTTGGTGTAGGCGTCGCCACCGTCGGGGTCCTGCTTCATGGCGCGCACCAGCTGCGGCACGAGCACGGCGTTGAACACCCCTCCGGCGAGCAGGATGTAGAGCATGTTCGGCACGGTGTTGGCGATGGTGAAGACGTCGGCGTGCAGCTGGGTGCCCAGGGCGGCGGCCAGCAGCGTCGAGCGGGCGAAGCCGCTGAGCCGCGAGACCGCCGTGCCGGCGGCCATGACCGCGCTCGAGGAGAGCACGCTGGCGTCGCGCTGGCTCACGCGGCCGCCTCGGCGACGCTCCGGCGGCGTCGGTGGGCCAGCACGCGTCGCACCGTGCGCACGGTGATGGCGCCGAAGAGGGCGGTGGCTCCGCCGGCCATGATCACCCACAGGATGAGCCCGACCTTGCTGCTGCGCACGCTGAGCGTGGACGTCTCGCCCAGGGCTCGGCCCGTCTCGCTGATCGGCTGCAGGGTCACCTGGTGGACGCCGATGTCGGGCGAGTCGGCCTCGATGCGCATCGGTCGGCGCCCTCCGGGAGGCAGCTCCACCGGGTCGGGTGTGGTCAGCTGCAGCGGGCCACCGCTGACCCGCGCCGAGAGCCCCACCGTGACTGCCTGGTCGAGCCCGTTGACGAGGGTGACCTGGAAGGTGCCGGCCTCGCTCGACATGGTGATGAAGGACGGCCCGCGGATGCTCACCTGGTTCAGCCAGCCGTCCACCCGTGCCGCGGCGTTGCGGGCGCGCTCGGTGGCCGCCCCGGGGAACGCGCGACTCCACACCGAGGAGGTCAGCAACGCCTGCCGGTCGAGCCGCTCGCCGATGCCGGCGTCGTCGGTCAGCAGGTCCTTCAGCGTGAGGCTGCGATCGACGAGCTCGGCGCTCGCCGTCACGGCGTACGCCGGCACCTCGGCCTGGGCCTCCTCGTCGGGGTAGACCACGTCCTCGCCACGGACCGTGGCTGACTCGATCGCGGCGGGGTCGACCACCGAGGACAACGAGGTCGCCTCGAGCCAGTCCTGCTGCTGGAGGGTGTCGAAGAACTGCGCCCGCTCCCACGCCCGGCCGGGGTCCCACAACGCGGGGAGCACGGTGACGAGGGGGTCGCCGGCCCGGTCCGACAGCGCGTGGACCGCGGCCTGGGCCAGCAGTCGCTGACGCACCGCCAGCGCCCCGCGGTTCGGTCCGGGCCCAGGCCCCCAGATCCCCTCGGCGGTGGGGGTGGTGGCCAGGCTGCCGCCGCGCGGTGCGGCGAGCACCGTGGGGTCGCCGGCGCCACGCAGGTCGCTCGCCAGGGCGGACTCGCCGATGAGGACCCGCAGGTCGGGGTCGAGGGCGCCGAGCGCCTCCGGGGAGAGGTAGCCGCTGGGTGGGGCCACCACCGGCGCGGAGGAGACGCCGCGCGAGGACAGCACCGCCTGGCTCTGGTCGAGGGCGATGGCGATGGTGTCCGCGGCCTCGGCGCCCTCGTTGCCCTCGGTGCCCTCGGTGCCCCGGAGCCGTGGCGCTGACGTCGAGGTCGCCGTAGGGCAGGGCCAGCACGCTGGTGCGGTCCGCGGCGGCCACGAACCGGTCCAGCCAGCGGGTCGCCGCCTTGGCGGCCGGGTCGTCCTCGGCCACGCGGGCGGCGGTCTCCTCCTCGGTGGGCTCGTCGTCGGGGGCGGTGAGCTCGTTGGAGCCGTCGGAGGCGAGGTCGATGGCGGGGTTGCCGGCGCTCAGCGTGTCGGCGGCGTCGAGCACGGCCCCGTCGACCAGCCAGGTCAGCGGCCACCCCTCGCCGGTGTCGGGGGAGGACCCGTTGCTGCGCTGCCGGCGCGGGGCCGGGGTGCCGGCCTCGTCCCCGTCGGGCAGGGCGCTGGCTGCGAAGGCGCGGGTCCGCTCCAGCCGTCCGTTGCGCAGCTGGCGCTCCCACAGGCCGTCGTACTCCAGCGTGCCGTCCGCGGCTCGGACGACGTGCCGGCGGAACGGCACCCCGAGGGCCAACCGGGTCGAGGCCCGCTCCGGCACCAGCGGCAGGAAGGTGCGCGCCCGGCCGTCGGCGCCCTCGATGCGACCGGCGTCGTCGGTGCCCAGCACGTGGACGCCGAGCCAGTAGACCCCGGGGGCGCCGGAGACCAGCAGCGTTCGCGCCGGCACGGCGAGCCGGAAGCGGGTGGACTGTCCGGGCGCCAGGTCGGGCGCCTGCTGGAACAGGCCGGGCGCGATGAGCCGGTCCCCGATCTCGATGTCGGGGTCGGAGGTGACCGCCTCGGCGATCTCTGCCTCGGTCGTCATCGGTTCGGTGGACGTGAGGAGGTAGACCTTGAGGTCGGTCCAGTCGGACTCCGAGACGTTCGTGAGGGTGCCCGTCACCTGCAGCTCGCCCGTCGTGGGGACCACCGCGGGGTTCAGGCGGTCGATGACGACCCGCAGCGGGGACTCGGGCTCCTCGGTCTCGGCGCGCGACGGGGTGCGCAGGCTCGTGCGCTGCGTCGTCGTCCCCGCCCCGTCCGCTCCGTCGTCCGAGGGCGGGCCGGCGAGCGCCGCCGAAGGGCTCGCCGCGGCCGGGCAGGCGCCGGCCACGAGGGCCAGCAGGCAACCGACCCCGAGGACGGCCCACCGTCGTCTCGGGTCAGCAGCACTCACCCGGTCAGGCTAGTCGCCCGCCCCCGCACCCGGGGGACGGCGTCAGTGTCCCGCCGGAAGTCTCTACAGTGGTGTCCCGTGCCCGATCTGCCCCCCTCCCCCCCTGCGACCTCCTCGGGCCGACCTACCTCGGCGGCCGGGGAGCCGGTGAGCGAGCCCCTGTCGATGGTGGAGGTCCAGGCCCGCGCCGAACGCGAGCTGGACCGGGTCGGACCGGTGCTCGCCGAGCTGGGCGAGCTGTTCGTCGCCGCCGGCGAGGAGATCGCCCTGGTCGGCGGCACCGTCCGCGACGCGATGGTCGGTCGGATGAACAGCGACCTCGACCTCACCACGTCCGCGCGCCCCGAGACGATCGAGCGCCTCGTCACCGGCTGGGCCGACGCGGTCTGGGACATCGGTCGCGACTTCGGCACCATCGGCTGTCGCAAGGGTCCGTGGACGGTGGAGATCACGACCTTCCGCTCGGAGTCCTACGACGCCGCCTCGCGCAAGCCGGAGGTGTCCTACGGCGACTCGCTCGAGGGCGACCTCGGCCGACGCGACTTCACCGTCAACGCGATGGCGTTGCGACTGCCGGCCCGGGAGTTCGCCGACCCCTTCGGCGGCATCGTCGACCTGGCCCACCGGGTGATCCGGACGCCGGGCGCCCCCGAGGACTCGTTCTCCGACGACCCGCTGCGGATGATGCGCGCCGCGCGCTTCGCCGCCCAGCTCGGGTTCGCGGTGGCCCCCGACGTGGTGGCGGCGATGACGGCCATGGCCGAGCGCATCGAGATCATCTCCGCCGAGCGGGTCCGCGACGAGCTCGTCAAGCTGGTCTGCGCGCCGTACCCCCGCCGCGGGCTCGCGCTCCTCGTCGAGACCGGTCTGGCCGCCCGGGTGCTGCCCGAGCTGCCCGCCCTCGCGCTCGAGCGCGACGAGCACCACCGACACAAGGACGTCTACGAGCACACCCTCACCGTGCTCGAGCAGGCCGTCGACCTCGAGGCGCGGCTGCCCGGCGGCGGCCCGGACTTCGTCACCCGCTTCGCCTCCCTGATGCACGACGTCGGCAAGCCCCGCACCCGCCGGTTCTCCGGCGACGGCACCGTGACCTTCCACCACCACGACGTGGTGGGTGCCAAGATGACGCGCAAGCGGATGAGAGCGCTGCGATTCTCCAACGACACCACCGACGCGGTCTGCACCCTGGTCGAGCTCCACCTGCGCTTCCACGGCTACGGAGACCACGAGTGGACCGACGCCGCCGTCCGTCGCTACGTCCGTGACGCCGGGGACCAGCTGGAACGGCTGCACGTGCTGACCCGAGCCGACTGCACGACCCGCAACCGCCGCAAGGCCGAGCGGCTGCGCCGGACCTACGACGACCTCGAGGAGCGGATCGCGCGGCTGGCGGAGCAGGAGGAGCTGCAGTCGATCCGCCCCGACCTCGACGGCAACGCGATCATGGCGCTGCTCGGGATCGGACCCGGCCGCGAGGTCGGCGAGGCCTACCGTTTCCTGCTCGAGCAGCGGATGGAGCAGGGTCCGATGACCCCCGAGGCGGCCGAGGCTGCGCTCCGTGCGTGGTGGGCCCGACGCGGCTGACAGGCGGGCGAACAGCGCCACTGTCCACCATCGCGGCGTGTCAGGACCGAAGTCCCGACCTGGCGGGCAGTGACGGGCGTATAAAACGTTTGAGAGCGGTGTGACGGGGGAAGCAACCGAAACGTCCCCCTGTGCGTCAGTCTCATGAGTCGCAGCTGTTGCGACGCAGGTCGCGGCCACCTTCGGCCGCCTCGGCACTGGATGGGACCCACCATGGCTCGATCGCACTCCTACCGGTCGCGCGTCACCCGCGCCGGTGTCATCGCCGGCTCGCTCGCCGCGGCTGCCACCGCGACCCTGACCGTGAACGCCCCCACGGCCTCGTCCGCCGTCGACCCGGGCTGCCCTGACACGTTCCCGCTGGACGAGGTCGCCCGCGGCCAATCGGTCAACGGACTCACCGTCGCCTCCGAGATGGCGCCGGAGGGCTTCACCGGCAAGGTCCTCGGCGTGCTCGACGACGGCATCGCCCCCGGCGTCGACATGATCATGATGCGCCTCACCTCCGACGAGATCGACCGCGTCGGCGGCATCTGGGCGGGCATGTCCGGCTCGCCGGTCTACGCCGAGGACGGCCGCCTCATCGGGGCGGTCGCCTACGGTCTGGCCGGAACCACGCCCGTCGCGGGGGTCACCCCCGCCGGCGCCATGCGCGACCTCATCCCCGAGGAGGGCGGCATCGACGCCGTCCCGGGCGGACGCGAGGTCGCCGTACCGAAGCGGCTGGCCGCACGTCTGGTCGACAACGGCGTGGTCACCGCGCGCGAGGCCGACGGCGGGATGTCGCGGCTGCCCACCCCGGTCGCGGTCTCCGGCTTGAGCGGCGCCGGCCGCCTGGCCAAGGCGCAGGAGCGCCTGGGCATGGACGACACCCGGTTCTTCCGTGCCGGCGCGGCCAGGGCGACGCCGGAGGTGATCACGCCCGAGGAGGCGGGCATCGAGCCGGGCGGCTCGCTGGGCAGCTCGCTGTCCTACGGCGACTTCTCGGCCGTGGGCATCGGCACCGTCACGCTGGTGTGTGGCGAGGACGTCGTCGGCTTCGGTCACCCGATGCAGTGGACGGGGGCGTCGTCGATGACGATGCACGGCGCCGACACCGTCTACATCCAGGAGGACCCGTCCTGGGTCCCCTTCAAGGTCGCGAACCCGACCGCACCGGTCGGCACCATCGACAACGACCGCCTGGTCGGCATCTCCGGCTTCACCGGCACCGCGCCCGACACCACCGACATCGTCTCCAGCGCCCGGAGCAGCGACACCGGCTTCGAGCGCACCGGCACGACGTACGCCAGCATGGCGGAGTACCTGCCCGACCTGGCCGCGCTCGGCGTCGTGGTCAACCACACGCGGGTGATCGACAAGGCCGGCTCCGGAGGATCGCTGCAGACGTTCACCGTCGACGGCACCGCCGACGGCGCCCCGTTCAGCTTGACCCGGGCCAACCGGGCCGCCTCGCGCTGGGACATCGGCTACGAGTCCCCCGCCGAGCTCTACTACACCCTCGCCCTGCTCCAGGACAACGGCTTCAGCGACGTCGAGGTCGACTCCATCCGCATGGACGCCGTCCTCGACGAGGACCTGCAGCAGCTCGCGGTCGGCAAGGTCGAGGTGCGCACCAGCGCCGGCCAGTGGCGTCGCGTGGAACAGGGCTCCCCGATCGCCGGCACGCCGGGTGGTCAGGTGCGGTTGCGGGTGACGCTCAACCCGCGCGCGGGCGCCTCCGACGGGCTGTCGAGCACCATGCGCCTGCTCACCGTCCCGGTGCCGGACACGCTGCGTCGCGGGCGGTACGTCGAGATGTTCATCGGCGGCGGCAACGAGCGGTTGAGCCGTCGCAGCCTGTCCCCGACGAGCTTCTCGGACCTGCTCGCCAAGCTGGAGTCACGGCCGCGGACCGACCAGGTCACCGCTCAGCTGTACGGCGGTCGCCGGCTCGGCACGGTGGCCCCGGCCGCCAGCAACCGGGCCCCGGCCGTGGTGAAGGGCAGGAAGTACTTCACGCTGTTCGTGCGTTGAGCCCCTCGCGCCCACTCCGGGCGCGAGGTCCGCTGGCGGAGAACCCGACCGCCAGCACGAGGTAGCCGACAGCGACCACCACGAGCGCCGCGGGGGACCTGCCGTCCGACGGCAGGACCACCGCGGCGCTCGCCGCTGCGGCGACGAACGCCACGTTGAACAGCACGTCGTAGACCGAGAACACCCGGCCACGGAACACGTCCTCCACGTCGCGCTGGACGAAGGTGTCGACGCAGATCTTGATGCCTTGGGCGGCCAGTCCCACGACGAACGAGGCCGCGAGCAGCGGCCCGGTCGTCAACGAGACCGCCGGCAGGAGCTGGACGACCGCGGCCAGCACCAGCAACAGGACGATCCACCGCCGCGGCGCGAGCCGCTCGACCACGACCGGGGTCAGCAGCGCAGCCACCACGAAACCGGCGCCGCCGACGAGCGTGGTGCGACCCAGCGCCGCGAAGGCCGCGTCGGAGTCGTCAGGGTGCAGGCCGTTGCGGAACAGCAGCACCAGCAGGACCGCGGTGATGCCGAAGAGGTAGCGCTGCCCGGCGATGAGCACCAGCCCGGCGGCGGGGTCGCGGCGACCGGCCAGGTGACGCAGGCCGTCGACGAGGCCGGACGCGACGTGGCGCACCGAGTCGGTGAGGGCAGGCCGGTCGGCCCCCGGGTCCGGCCCCAGCAGGTCGCGCGGCATCCGCAGCGCCAACAGGCCCGCGACGCCGTACAGCAGCGCGGCGGTGGCGAGCACCGCCGCATCCCCCGCCCCGGTGAGCACCCGCACGAGCCCGCCGGTGCCGAGACCGACCAGGAAGGCCAGGGTCCCCGCGGTCGGTGTCAGCGCGTTCGCGGTCAGCAGGTCCTCGCGCGCGACCGTGTGCGGCAGCGAGGCCGAGAGCCCGGCGAGCAGGAAGCGGTTGACCGACAGGCAGAGCAGGACCACCCCGTAGAAGACCGGGTCCGGGAGACCGGCGGCCACCACGGCAGCCAGCACCAGCGCGATCGCCACCCGGACCAGGTTGGCCAGCACCAGCACCTGCCGTCGTGACCAGCGGTCGAGGAACACCCCGGCGAACGGGCCCAGCAACGAGAAGGGCAGCAGCACGACCGCCAGCGCGGCCGCGATCTCCGCGGCCGTCGCCTGCTCCTGCCCGAACAACGCGTACGACGCCAACGCCGCCTGCAGCACGCCGTCGCTGAGCTGGCTGGCCAGCCGGACACCGAGCAACCGGCGGAACCACGTGCCACTGCACAGGTGCACGAGGTGGCGCAGCGCGGTCATGGCGCCCATTGTGGGGCCTGGGCGCAGGAACGGCAGAGCCCCCGGTCCCTGCGGGGAGCAGGGGCCGGGGGCCGGGTCGCGCTGGGGTGCCGACGGTGCGGCTCAGGCCTGCACGGGATCCCCGTTGAGGGTCCGGAAGGTGTAGACCTGCGCGAGCACCACGATCGGGATGGCGGCCAGGAGGCCGACCCCGCAGAGGCAGGCACCCACGATCGTCACGGCGACGGAGGCCAGGAAGAACAGCAGCAGGGGGCCGACGTTGTCCTTGACCATCGCGAAGCTCGCCTTGATGGCGTCGATCGCCGACATGTTGCGGTCGATGACGAAGTACAGGGTGTACGACGTCAGGAACGCGACCGCGATGCCGGGAACGATGCACAGGATGAGGCCGACGAAGATCATCGCGCCGGTGATGATGGAGGCGAGGATGACCTGGCCCCAGTTGATGCCGCTGAAGGCGGAGCCGACGCTGATCGGCTGGTTGCGGCTCAGAGCGAGCGCGCCCTTGATGATCCCGGCCTGGATCACGAGCTGGACGGCGAAGACCAGTGCGCTCGAGAGCAGCGACAGGATCATCGCGATCCCGAAGAGTCCGCCGCCCTCCATCCGCCCCGTCTGGGGGTCGACGGTTGCCTGGCCCACGCCGCCGAAGATCACGTTGCTGAGCAGGTTGACGACGATGCCGGCGACCAGCAGGAGCAGGGTGATGAGGACCAGCGGGCCCCAGTTGGCCTTGAACTTCTCGAAGGCGTAGCTGAAGGCGTTGCCGACGCTGTAGGACTGCGGGCCGCCGCCGTAACCGCCGGGGCCGCCGTAACCGCCGGGGCCGCCGTAACCGCCGGGGCCACCGAAACCGCCGGAGCCACCAGGGGGCGGAGGCGGCGTGCCCCAACCGCTGGGGCTGTTCGCATCCCCCGGACCGCCGGGCGGGGGCGAGCCCCATCCGCCGGAGGGGTCACCCGCGCCGCTGCCACCCGGGGGTGTCGACGGGGGTGGGGGTGGGGGAGGAGGGGAGGTCCCCCCGGGGGCGGGGGTCCCGGGGGTCCCGGGGGTGGGGGAGGCGGCGGTGCGTCCGACCCTCCCGGGGGGCGTGGGGGCTCCGGTGGGGGCGTGTTCTCGCTCATGGACGTGAATGTAACGAGATTCTTGTCCCCGTGACAGGGACCAAGGTGGTCTCGGGTCCCGTGTCGCTCCGCTGACGGCACGAGACCGCGGACCCCGTAGGTCCGCGGTCTCGCCGTGAGCGGGCCTCGACCCGGTCGTGTGGTGCTCAGCGCTCGACGTCACCGGCGATGAAGGCCTCCACCTGGGCGCGGCCCAGGTCATCGGCCATCTGCACCGGCGGGGACTTCATCAGGTAGGTCGACGCCGACAGGATCGGGCCGCCGATGCCACGGTCCTTGGCGATCTTGCAGGCGCGCAGCGCGTCGATGATGATGCCGGCGCTGTTGGGCGAGTCCCAGACCTCGAGCTTGTACTCCAGGTTCAGCGGGACGTCACCGAAGGCGCGGCCCTCGAGGCGGACGTAGGCCCACTTGCGGTCGTCGAGCCACGCGACGTAGTCGGACGGCCCGATGTGAACGTTGCGGTCGTCGGTCTTGCCGGCCAGCGCGCCCTGGAGGTTCGAGGTCACGGCCTGGGTCTTGGAGACCTTCTTGGACTCCAGACGCTCGCGCTCGAGCATGTTCTTGAAGTCCATGTTGCCGCCGACGTTGAGCTGGTAGGTGCGGTCCAGCGCGACACCGCGGTCCTCGAACAGCTTGGCCATCACACGGTGCGTGATGGTCGCACCCACCTGAGACTTGATGTCGTCACCGACGATCGGCACACCGGCCGCCTCGAACTTCGCCGCCCACTCGGGGTCGGAGGCGATGAAGACCGGCAGCGCGTTGACGAAGCCGACCCCGGCGTCGATGGCGCACTGGGCGTAGAACTTGTCGGCGTCCTCCGAGCCGACGGGGAGGTAGGACACGAGCACGTCGGCGCCGGTCTCACGGAGCACGGAGACGACGTCGACGGGCTCCGCGTCGGACTCCTCGATGGTCATGCGGTAGTACTTGCCCAGGCCGTCGTGGGTCGGGCCGCGCTGCACGGTGATGCCGGTGGGGGGCACGTCGCAGATGCGGATCGTGTTGTTCTCGGACGCGCCGATGGCCTCGGAGAGGTCGAAGCCGACCTTCTTCGCGTCGACGTCGAACGCGGCGACGAACTCGATGTCGGACACGTGGTAGTCACCGAACTTCACGTGCATCAGGCCGGGCACGGTTGCCTCGGGGTCGGCGTCCTTGTAGTACTCCACGCCCTGGATCAGGGACGTGGCGCAGTTGCCGACGCCCACGATGGCGACTCGTACGGAACCCATGGGTTCTCCTTCTCGTTGATGTGGTGCAGGTGGTCGTGCGTGGGTGGTGCTGTCTCGTGCTGTCTCGTGCTGGTTCTCAGGTGCCGCTGCGCGGCCGGTCGTCCCGCTCGGCGTCGATCAGGCCGGAGAGCCAGAGCACCTCGCGCTCCACCGACTCCAGGCCGTGGCGCTGCAGCTCGGCGGTGTAGGTGTCGTCGACGGTGAGGTGGTCGATCTGCTTCCGGACGCGCTCGAGACGCTCCTCGAGCCGTGTGCGTCGCCCCTCGAGGATGCGCAGACGGGTGTCCCGGTCGGTGCGACCGAAGAAGGCGAAGCGCACGCCGAAGACGTCGTCCTCCCAGGAGGACGGGCCGGAGTCGGCCGTCAGCTGGGCGAACCGGGCGTTGCCCTCGGGGGTGAGCTCGTAGGTGATCCGCTGCCGCCGGCTCGCCGCCGGCACCGGCTTGTCCCCGGTGTCGGGGGCGACGACGGACTCGCGCAGCCAGCCGGCCCGCAGCATCTTCTTCAGGGCGGGGTAGAGCGAGCCGTAGGACAGCACCCGCCCCCTGCCGAGCACGACGTTGAGCCGTTTGCGCAGCTCGTAGCCGTGGAGCGGGTTCTCGTGCAGCAGTCCGAGCACCGCCAGCTCGAGGGTCTCCCCACGCTTGGTCACCCGGGCTCCCGTCCGTCGTGCACCCGCCGGGCCCCGAGGTCGGGAGTGTGGCGGACGTCTCGACGCAATATATCGCATCGATATATCGAGAGCCGGGTTGGCCCACACCGGTCGACGGCGCGGTGCACGTGTGAGACGCACGACTCTGGACGAACGTGGCTCGCGGCGGCCGGGATGCGCCCTACGCTGGTCGGTGGACCTGTCCCCCATCTGTCCCTGGAGCAACGCGCTGTGAGCGGAGATCGCAAGGAACCCCGACCCGGGCAGCAGCGCGCTGCGCATGGAGCAGGGTCGGGCAAGCTCAAGCGCGACGGCCGGCCGCGGGGCAAGTGGTCGCAGGGCTGGCGCCGTCTCGTGAAGTGGATCGCGGTGATCGGGGCGACCCTCTTCGCGATCGGGCTCGGCCTGTTCGCCTTCGCCTACGCCACCACCGACATCCCTGATCCCAACGAGGGTTTCGAGGCACAGACGACGTACGTCTACTACGCCGACGGCAAGACCGTGCTGGGCAAGTTCGCCGAGCAGGACCGCACCAACGTCGACCTCGACAACGTGCCCGAGGTCGTCCAGGACGCTGTGATCGCGGCGGAGGACCGGACCTTCGAGACCAACCAGGGGATCGACCCGAAGGGCATCCTGCGCGCCGCCTTCAACAACGCCTCGGGCGGCGACACCCAGGGTGCGTCGACGATCACCCAGCAGTACGTCAAGGTGCTCTACCTCAGCCAGGACCGGACCTGGTCGCGCAAGGCCAAGGAAGCGATCCTGTCGCTGAAGATCCAGCGGGAGAAGTCCAAGGACGAGATCCTCGAGGGCTACCTCAACACCATCTACTTCGGTCGTGGCGCCTACGGCATCGAGGCTGCGGCGCGCGCCTACTTCGACACCACGACCGGAGAGCTCACCGTGCGCGAAGCGGCCGTGCTGGCCGCGGTCATCAACAGCCCGAACGGCTACGACCCGGCCAACGGCAAGGAGTCCCGGCGCGGCCTGAAGGAACGCTACGACTACGTGCTCGACGGCATGGAGGCGATGGGCACCCTGCCGGCCAAGGTGACCGGGAAGCGCTTCCTCGACAAGCTGCCCGCCTTCCCCGAGGTGCAGCAGCAGAGCCAGTACGGCGGGCAGCGGGGCCACGTGCTGCGTCTGGTCCGCAACGAGCTGCGCTCCGTGGGCTACAGCGACTCCGAGATCGACACCGGAGGTCTGCGCATCACCACCACCCTCACGCGCCAGGCGATGACCGCGGCCGAGAAAGGGGTGCTGGCCAACCGCCCGGACCTGCCGGGTCTCCACGTCGCGGTCGCCTCGGTCGACCCGCGCACCGGCGCCCTGCGCGGCATGTTCGCCGGCCAGGACTACCTGAAGAGCCAGCTGAACTGGGCGGAGGCCGGCGGGGCTCCCGGATCCACCTTCAAGCCGTTCGCCCTGGCCGCGGCGCTGGGCTACGGCTTCTCGCTGGAGTCCACCTTCGACGGGTCCTCGCCCCAGGAGGTCGCCGGCACCGAGTTCACCAACCAGGGCGACGCCGGCGGCGTCTCCTACGGGTCCGTGACCCTGCTGCAGGCCACCATCGACTCGGTCAACACCGCCTACGTCAACATGGTCGACAGCATCGAGGGCGACGGGGTCGGCGACGTCGTCGACACCGCCGTCGACATGGGCATCCCGCGCAACGCACCTGGTCTGGACGACACCCTGTCGATCGTGCTCGGCTCAGCCACCGTCAGCCCCATCGACATGGCCAACGCCTACGGGACCATCGCCGCCAGGGGAGCCGCGAAGGACGTGTTCATCGTCCAGGGGGTCAAGGCGCCGGAGGGCGACGACTACCAGCGCAAGGTCCGCACGACCCAGGCCATCTCCGAAGACGTGGCCGCCGAGACGTCGTACGCGTTGCAGCAGGTCGCGAGCACCGGCACCGGCACGAACGCCAACGTCATCGGGCGCCCGATCGCGGGCAAGACCGGGACGGCGACGACCGATGGCGGCAACGTGCGGTCGTCATGGTTCGTGGGCTACACGCCGCAGCTCTCCACCGCGGTGATGTTCACCCGCGGCAACGGCAACATGCCGCTCAACGGATTTCTGGACACCTTCTACGGCGGGGAGTACCCGGCCCGCACCTGGGCGTCGGTGATGACCGCGGCCCTCGAGGGAGCCGAGATCATCCCCTTCCCCGAGCGCGCCTTCCTCGAGGCGACCGTCGAGGGTTACGAGCCGACGCCGACGTACACCCCGGAGCCGACCCCGAGCGAGACGTCCACACCGGAGCCGTCGCCGGAGCCGACGCAGGAGGAGCCCGAGCCGGAGCCGACACCGACCCCGACCCCGACGCCGACGCCCACGCCGACGCCGACCGAGACCACTGCGTCGCCGTCCACCCCTCCCCCGAGCGAGTCGGCCTCGCCGAGTCGCGCTCCCCGCATCGCCGAGCCGCCGAACGGCGGCGGGGCGCGCAGCGACGCGAGCAGGTCGCCCGCAGCGGGCCGCAACGATCCCGGCCAGTAGCCTGCTCGCGTGATCCCGCCCCCGGACCGTCGAGCCGGCGAGGTCGTCGCGCCCACGCGAGAGGATCCGGTCGTCCGCGCGGCGAGCGAGGTCGTCGGCGGCCCGTGGGGTGACCACGCCCGACCGCACCGGTGGTGGACCCCGCTGCGGGTGATGCTGGCCGTGGCCTGTGTCGCGTGGGTGCTGGCGGTCGTGCAGAAGTCGCCCTGCATCAAGGACGGCTGGAACGGTGAGAACACCCGTTACGCGCAGCTGTGCTACTCCGACCTCGCCTACCTCTACGTCGGTCGCGGGTTCGCCGAGCTGGAGGCGCCCTACACCGATTCCGAGGGCCGCTACCCCGACCTGGAGTACCCGGTCCTCATCGGCTACCTCGCCTACGGTGCCGCGTTCGTCACCCAGGGCGTGCACGGCTGGCCGGACCTGACCGGGCGTCACGCGGCGCCGGTCGAGGCCGTCGGCGGGCTGCCCGGCGTCGACGAGGAGCGGCAGGACTTCGTGGCGGTGAACGCCGTCCTGCTGCTGCCGTTGCTGCTGCTGGCCACCTGGCTGCTCGCCGGCGCACACCCGCGCCGTCCCTGGGACGCGATGGGCATGGTCGCCGCGCCCGCGCTGGTGCTCACCGGCTTGGTGAACTGGGACCTGCTGCCCGTCGCCTGTGTGGCCGGTGCGTTCTGGGCTCACGCCCGCGGTCGTCCGGTGCTCGTCGGGGTCTTCGTGGGGCTCGGGGCCGCCGCCAAGCTCTACCCCGCCTTTCTGCTCGGCGCTTTTCTGGTCGTCGCGCTGCGACGCCGGGAGCTGCGCGGATTCGCGCTGACCGCGACCGCCGCGATCGCGACGTGGCTGCTGTGCAACCTGCCCGCCATGCTGGTGCACCTCGAGGGGTGGAAGGGCTTCTGGAGCTTCAACTCCGAGCGCGGGGCCGACCTCGGCTCACTCTGGCTGGCCGCGCGCGACCAGGGGTGGGAGGCCGACGTCGGGACGGTCAACACGGTCTCCCTCGTGGCCTTCGCCGTGATCTGCCTCGGAGTCCTGGTGCTCGGGTTGCGGGCCCGCCGACCTCCGCGCGCCTCCCAGCTGGGCTTCCTGATCGTCCTGGGCTTCCTGGTGGTCAACAAGGTCTACTCGCCGCAGTACGTGCTGTGGCTGCTGCCGCTCGCGGTGCTGGCCCGACCCCGGTGGCGCGACCTGCTCATCTGGCAGGTGGGCGAGGTCGTCTACTTCGTCATGGTCTGGCTCTACCTCGGCGGCTTCACCAGCTCGGCCACGACCGGCTCGCCGGACCCTGCCTACGCGGCCGCCATCCTGCTGCGGGTCGCGTGCGAGCTCTACCTGGCCGCTGTCGTGGTGCGCGACATCCTGCAACCGTGGCACGACCCGGTGGCCGCTTCCGAGGAGGAACCGTCGGCGCTGCGGCGCCGGCAGTCCCGTCGAGCCCGCCGGCCGCGCGCCTCACTCCAGCAGGGTCTGGTCGAACGACGTCGCGGTGAAGCGCACCTGGACACCGACCTCGTCGCCGATGGCAGGGACCACGGCACCGGCCGGCAGGAAGAGCATCGACGCCTGCATGTGAGGTGGCTCGGCGAACAGCCGCTGCTTGCCGGTCACCGTGAAGGGTGAGCGGACGAAACCGGCGGCGTCGAGCCCGCCCTTGGCCACCCGGGCCGCGCGGTCGCGCAGCGTCGCCCCACCGGTGGGGGCCTCCAGACCGATGCCGTGGGCGGTCCCGCCCGAGACGACCAGGAGGTGACCGTTGCGGGGGGCGCTGCGACCGCGGTAGCCGAACACGTCGCCGCGCTCCACCGGGTGCACGTCGAGCACGGAGGACGTGACGGTGAGGGCTCGACCGGTCGCCGAGCCACAGGGCGGTGCCCGTGCGCGGACGCAGGTCGAAGTCGCCGTACGACGAGCGCAGGCGGGCCATGTCCGGCGCCGACAGGTGGGAGATCCAGACGGTGCGGGCGTCGATGCCGCTCGCCACGATCTCGGTGAGCAGGCGCTCGACCTCGCCGAGGTGGGAGCCGTGGTCCATCGGGAGGTGGAGGGCGAAGCCCTCGACCTGGAGCCGGTCGGTCAGGCCGTCGACTCCTGCCGCAGCACGGAGGTCGCGCGGGGTGAAGCCGTGACGACGCATGGAGGTGAGCAGCTCGAGAGCCACCCGGGGGCGGCCGTGCCCGGGGTGGCCGCCGTCCGGCTCGGAGGCACGGGCGACGAGGTCGTCGACGTCGCTCAGACGGCCCACGGTGTGGATGAGGCGCGGGTCGTAGGTGGCGCGGGTCTCGAAGGGGCGCCAGGGTGACAGCACGAGGAGCGACCCGCTGAAGTGACGCTCGACGACCGGCACCTCGGCGTACGTCCCGACCGCGAGGGTGTCGACGCCGAGCTGGTCGGCGACCTCGGCGAGCCGGGGGAGGCCGAAGCCGTAGCCGTTGCCCTTGGCGACCGGGACGACCGACGGGTCGGCGTCGCGCACCTGCTCGAGGTGACGACGCCAGCGGGCCTCGTCGACGTGGAGGGTCAGCACCGGCCTCAGCCCCGTCGGGCCATGTAGAGGGAGAACGCCTTGTAGAGCACCCGGTTGAGCGGGAGGTCCCACTCCCCGGCGTACTCGACCGCCTCGCCGCCGGTGCCCACCTTGAACTGGATCAGCCCGACGTGGCTGTCGTCGCTGTCGAGGGTGTCGGTGATGCCGCGCAGGTCGTAGACCGCCGCGCCGTGGGCCAGCGCGTGGCGGATCATCGCCCACTGGACGGCGTTGGAGCCGCGGACGTCGCGCTTCTCGCTGGAGGAGGCTCCGTAGGAGTACCAGACGTGGCCGCCGACCTGGATGAGGATCGTGGCGGCGACCAGGTCGCCCTCGTGCTCGGCGGTGAAGAGCGCGATGCGGTCGGGGTCCTCGGCGCCGAGGGCGGCGACCATCGTCGTGAAGTAGCCGAGCGGTCGGGGGGTGAAGTGGTCGCGCTCAGCGGTGTGGACGTAGAGGTCGTGGAAGCGCTTCAGCGCCCCGTCGAGCTCGTCGGCGGGGACGCGGCCGGTGACGACGCCCTCCTTGGTCGCCTTCTTGATGTTGCGTCGCCACTGCTGGTTCATGGCCTGCGAGCACGTCGTCCTCGGTGCGGGGCTCGCCCTCGGGGGTCGAGCAGCGGGACCTGGAAGTTGTACTGCGGCTGCCCGGCGGCGAACCCGCCCTCGGAGACCAGGGGCTGCCAGCCGAGCTCGCGCAGCTGGGACACGACCCGCGCGCCGGTCGGCTCGCGCCGGGTCGGCGGGACCTCGTCGAGCCGACGAACGGCCTCGTCGGCCACACCGCCCTTGACCGCGGCGGCGTCCCAGCGGCGGGTGACCACCGGCGGCCCCATGCGGACCGCGAACGCCCCCTGCGCCTTGAGGTGGGCCGTCATCGGGGTGAGCCACCCGGCCAGGTCGTCGGTCTCCCAGTCGATGACGGGGCCCTCGGGCAGGTAGGCCAGGTAGCGCCTGACCTTCGGCAGCTGGCGGTAGAGCACGAGCCCCACACCCACGAGGGAGCCGGCTGTCGTCGTACCAGCCGAGCGACTCGCGGCGCCAGTCGCTCTTGACCTCGCCCCAGGCCGGCGTCTGCAGGAAGCTGGCCCGGCCACCAGCCGCGACGAAGTCGCGGTGCTCCTCGGCGGACACAGGACGTACGACGAGTCGGCTCACCGGCAAAGAGTAGTCCGTACGACCGTGCGGACAGCGTCGCTGTGGTGGGATGTGCGGGTGGGACCACGGGTGTCCGCCCGTCGGGCCACCGATTAGGGAGGCGATCACATGAGGCTCGTGACGACTGCCGCTGCCGGGCTCGGCGCGGTGCTGCTGTTGGCAGGGTGTGGCGGCGGGTCCGCCGAGGAGTCCGGCGGGTCCGGTGAGCTCCGGTGGCTCCGGCGAGGAGGCGACCGCGTTCGCCGACGAGTCGCCCGAGACCATCACCGCCGCGGTCGAGGAGGACATGAAGGCGCTGTCCTCGCTGCGCATGGCGGGGGAGCTGGACGACAAGGGCCAGCAGATCACGATCGACCTGGGGCTGAACACCGACGGCGACTGCGAGGGCGACCTGAGCGTCGCCGGGGACGCCAGCCTCGAGCTGCTCAGCGTCGACGGTGACACCTGGATCAAGCCGGAGCGAGGCGTTCTGGCAGCAGGTCGCGGGCCCCGCGGCGGACCAGATCACCGAGGCCGCGGGCGACAAGTGGGTCGCCTTCCCCGGCGACGAGGCCGACGACTTCGCCGAGATCTGCGACCTCGACCAGCTGCTCGAGCAGTTCAACACCAGCGACACCGAGGAGGAGAAGGTGGAGGTGACCGGGACCGAGGAGGTCGAGGGCCAGGAGGCGGTGGTCGTCGAGAGCACCTCCGACGAGGGCGACCCCGTCAAGGCGTGGGTTGCCGCCGAGGACCCCCACCACATCCTGCAGATCGAGGTCGACACGGGTGGGAAGCCGGGCAGCCTGACCTTCTCGGACTTCGACGCCGACCTCGACCTCGAGGCCCCTGCGGCGGAGGACGTCTTCGACCTGAACGAGTTCGAGCCCTCCGCGCCGTAGGGCTGGGGCTGCCGGTTTCCCAAGGTATGCAGGCGAACTGGCGCTCCCCATGGCGTCCGGGGCATGGGGAGTGCCGGTTCGCCATGGGGAGTGGACCCGCGGATCTCTCCACAGGTCAGTGATCGGCCGCGTTCTCCCCGACCGCCGGGTGTACGCCGCACCGGCTGAGCGTTTCGGCGCAAGGTCGGCTCATGACGATCGCGCACATCGACGAGCCCACCGGATACCTGCGTCGAGTGGCGGCAGAGCACGGCGCGTTCCTGCGTCGTGAGGTGCTCGAGCTCGGGATCGACGACCGCACGCTGCGACGGCAGGTCCGGGCAGGTGCCTGGGTCCGGGTCCGTCACGGGGCCTACACGTTTCGCGACCTGTGGGTCGCCGGGAGCCCCGAGGAGCAGCACCGGATCCGCACGCGTGCCGCGATGAGGGTGCTGGGCGAGCGCGTCGCGGTCAGCCATCACAGCGCCTGCCTGCTCCATCGGCTACCGGTGTGGGGCGCCGACCTCGACCTCGTGCGGGTGACGCGACGCGACGGCGGGGCCGGGCGCCGGGAGGGCGACGTGCAGCACCACGAGGGATTCGTCCTCGACTCCGACCTGTGCGAGGTCGACGGTCTCCTGGTCACGTCGCCGGTGCGTGCTGTGCTCGAATCGGCGTCACTGCTGACGGTCGAGCAGGGGCTCGCGGTGGTCGACGCCGGTCTGAACCAGCACGTGTACGACGGCGAACGGCTCGCCGCTCAGCAGTCGCTCATGCAGTCGTGGCCCGGCTGTCAGCACCTGCAGCTGGTGACCCGACTGGCCGACGGCCGCAGCGGATCGGTGGCTGAGTCGCGGTGTCGCTACCTCTTCTGGCGTCTCGGGCTGCCGGCGCCGGAGCTGCAGTACGAGGTCTGGGCGGCCGGCGAGCTGATCGGGATCTGCGACTTCGCGTGGCCCGACGCCGGCATCATCGTGGAGTTCGACGGCAAGGAGAAGTACCTCAAGCACCTACGACCGGGCGAGACGCCCGCGGACGCCGTCTTCCGCGAGAAGCAGCGGGAAGACGCGCTACGGCGGGTCACGGGTGGAGGGTCATCCGCCTCACGTGGGCCGACCTCGAGCGTCCTCAGAACGGGTCGTCGCGATACCTGCGAGCCGCGCTCGGCGGCTGAGCCGCGAACGGACCGTACGACGCGCGCGGGCGCGGGCGTCGGGCGCGGGTGCAGTGCGGGCGGACGACCTACGCCGGGCGCCGCACTCCCCACGGCAACATGGCGCTTCCCATGCTCCGGACACCATGGGGAGTGCCAGGTTGCCTGCATCCCTTGGGAAACCGTCGCACCCCTGCCCTCAGAGGCGGGAGCGGAGCCAGGAGAAGTCGGCGAGGTGGTCCTCGGGGCCGCCGGGCGTCTCGGCGATGACGGGGGCGCCAGCGGCCCGGATCAGCTCGACGAAGGCGTCGTGGTCGACGTGACCCTCGCCGAAGCTGGTGTGACGGTCGGCGCCGGAGGCGAACACGTCGCGGCTGTCGTTGGCGTGGATCAGGTCGATGCGGCCGGTCAGCGCCAGCAGCTGCTCCACCGCGGTGTCGAGGGCGATGCCGCCGGCGTGGGCGTGGCAGGTGTCGAGGCAGAAGCCGACCATGTCGGCGCCCTCGGCCTGGTGGACGGCGTCGAAGACCCGACCGATGCGCTCGGCGTGACGCGCCATCGCGTTGTCGCCGCCGGCGGTGTTCTCGATGAGCAGCGGGATCTTGAGGTCGGTGGCCTCGATCGCCTTGCGCCAGTTGTCGAACCCCTTCTCGGGGTCGTCGGTCTTGTTCACGTGACCGCCGTGGACGATCAGCCCCTTGGCCCCGATCTCGGCGGCGGCGTCCATGTGCTGCTGGAGGAGCTTGCGCGACGGGATGCGGATCCGGTTGTTCGTGGTCGCCACGTTCACGATGTACGGCGCGTGGACGTAGAGGTCGACCCCGGCCGCCTCGGCGTCGGCCCTCAGCGCGGCCGCCCCGTCGGCGTACCGGATCTCGGGGCCCTTGTAGCTCTGCGGGTCGCCGAGGAAGAACTGGACCAACGACGTCTCCCGCGCCTTCGCCTCCGCGATCGGGTCGGTCTGGTCGACATGGGCACCGATCCGGAGGGTGTCGACGGTGACAGGTGGGGCGGGTGCGGGACTGGCCTGGTTCATGACCCCAGGCTAGGACGGACCCCGGACGTCAGGGGAGCTGGTCGCCCGACGACCGATCCGTGGCACGTCGCGGGCATCGGTGCGCCGCACGATTTCCAGATGACCCCCGGGCCGCTGGTAGATTGCCCTGTCCGGTTGACCCCGGTCGCCACCGACGGTGACCGACCAGCCGGGACGACGTACCGCCCGCAGTCCCTGCGGAACGTACGTCGACGCAACAGCCCTCCTGCCGCGGAACGACCGTGGCCGCCAGTCCGAAGGAGGTGGAGACTGCTTTGCGTGCCTATGAAGTGATGGTCATCCTCGACCCCAGCCTCGACGAGCGCACCGTCGCCCCGTCTCTCGACACCTACCTCAACGTCGTCCGTCAGGACGGTGGCGAGGTTGTGAACGTCGACGTGTGGGGCAAGCGACGACTCGCCTACGAGATCGACAAGAACGCCGAGGGCATCTACGCCGTCGTCGACCTGCAGGCCGAGCCGGCCACGGTGAAGGAGCTCGACCGTCAGCTCACGCTGAACGAGTCGGTGCTGCGCACCAAGGTGATCCGCCCCGACGTCCACTGATCGATCGCACGGTCTCGTAACTGTCGCCGCCATGAGGTTCTATGTGGCGAACACGAACCGGACCGAGCACCACCGGGGCTGCGAGCCCCAGACAAGGGAGTCATCCAATGGCAGGCGAAACCCCGATCACCGTCGTCGGCAACCTCACCGCTGACCCGGAGCTGCGCTTCACCCCCTCGGGTGCGGCCGTCGCGAACTTCACCGTCGCGTCGACCCCGCGCAACTTCGACCGCCAGACCAACGAGTGGAAGGACGGCGAAGCGCTGTTCCTCAACTGCTCGGTGTGGCGCCAGGCGGCGGAGAACGTCGCCGAGTCCCTCACCAAGGGCTCGCGCGTCGTCGTGCAGGGGAACCTGAAGGCCCGCAGCTACGAGACCCGCGAGGGCGAGAAGCGCACGGTCTTCGAGGTCGACGTGCAGGAGATCGGGCCCAGCCTGAAGTACGCCACCGCGAAGGTCTCCAAGACCACCCGTCAGGGTGGCGGAGGCGGCTACAGCGGTGGTGGCTCCGGCGGCGACGACCCGTGGTCGAACCAGGGTGGCGGCGGTCAGTCCGCTCCCCAGGGTGGCGGGTACGGCGGCGGCCAGTCGGCTCCGCAGTCCGCGCCGCAGGGTGGCGGCCAGTCCGCTCCCCAGGTGGCCAGGGTGGCCAGGGTGGATGGAACACCCCTGGCCAGGCCAACGACCCGTGGGCGACCCCGGGTGGCAACTCCTCGGAGGAGCCACCCTTCTGATCCACCCACCCGCCCCTGACCGGGGCGAGGTGCGAGACCACCAGACCAGCAACCATTCCGGGCCAACCCCGCAGAGGGCCGCCCGGGCTCGAGAAGGAGCACCACGATGGCCAAGCCTGTTCTGCGCAAGCCCAAGAAGAAGGTTTGCCAGTTCTGCAAGGACAAGACCGAGTACGTCGACTACAAGGACACCGCGTTGCTGCGGAAGTTCATCTCCGACCGCGGCAAGATCCGCGCGCGTCGGGTGACGGGCAACTGCGTCCAGCACCAGCGCGACGTCGCGATCGCCGTCAAGAACGCCCGTGAGGTTGCGCTCCTGCCGTACACCTCGACGGCTCGCTGAGGAAGGGAAACGACATGAAGCTCATCCTCACCCACGAGGTCGACGGCCTCGGCGCGCCTGGCGACATCGTCGAGGTCAAGGACGGCTACGGCCGCAACTTCCTCATCCCGCGCGGTTTCGCGATCCGCTGGACCCGCGGCGGCGAACGTCAGATCGACTCCATCAAGCAGGCCCGTTCCGCCCGCGCCGTCGCCGATCTCGGCAAGGCGCAGGAGATCAAGGCCAAGCTCGAGGGCAGCGAGGTGCAGGTCCCGGTCCGCGCCGGCGAGGGTGGCCGCCTGTTCGGCGCCGTCACCGTCTCCGACATCGCCTCCGCGATCAACACCGCGGTCGGCGGCTCCTCGGACGTCGTCGACAAGCGTCGCGTCATGGTCGGCAACCCGATCAAGTCGCTCGGCAGCCACGTCGTGACCGTCAAGGTCCACGACGAGCTCGAGGCGACCGTCAACCTGACCGTCGTCCCTGCCTGAGGCTCCGTCCTCCGCGACCACGTCGTACGACGACCCGCGTCACCCTGAGGGTGACGCGGGTCGTCTGCGTCCGGGGGGTGCAGGTCACTGTGTGGTGCTCCGGAGTCACCTGACGGACCCGATCCACCGCAGAAGGTCCTGGCCACGCTCCCCGGACGGACCAGCGGCGGGCGGTCGGCCGGGCACACGCCGTGACAGCGGAGCAGGGGGTGGGGTCACCCGCCCCGGGGCTCGTCCCGCTCCGGCGCCTTCTCGCGTGCGGCGCGGCGGCGGCGCACCTTCTCGATGACCTCGGCCCCGGTGACGGGGTGGTGCTCGGGGGCGGCGCCGGTCACCGAGGGGTCGGCCTGCTCCTTGGGTGGTGAGGCAGCCGCCGACTCCCGCTCGCGCCTGGCGCGGGCCTTCCTCTTGGCCTCGGCGGCGGAGAAACCGACCGTTTTCTGGCGTGGCTTGGACGCCGGCGCGGCCGGGACCGGGGGCGACGGTGTGGGCGTCGTCGTCCCCCGTGGGTCAGGTTGGGGCTCGGGCTGGGGCTGCGGGCCTCGGGCTGGGGCTCGGGCTGCGGGACCGGTCGTGCCCGGGCGCCCGGACGCGCTGCCGAGAGCGAGGAGCAGGCTCAGGTTCGCGACCAGGATGAGGACCTCAGCCGGCGTCGAGAGCCAGTCCTGGTCGGCCAGGTAGACGAGCCCGGGGAGCGGCGCGACGAGGAGGAAGGCGTTGCGCAGTCCCAGCAGCACCCAGCGCAACCGGCCCTCGACGGCGTCCGAGACCGCGTCGCAGACCAGGAAGCACCAGGCCAGCGTGGGGAGGCTGAAGAGCCAGCCGAGCACGGGGGTGAGCGTGGCCGGCGAGCCCTCGGGCCAGCTGACGACGGAGAAGGCGAGACACGCCCATGCGGTGACGACGAGGCCTCGGCGGTTGGGCAGGCGCGTCCCGAGGGCGGCGAGACCGAGCAGCACGAGGACCCAGCCGACCGGGTCGGCGATCCAGTCGTAGCCGTCCGGAGGGATGTCGAGGAAGACGATCACCAGACCCATGACGACGGTCTGCAACGAGGTCACCCCCGCACTCTAGTGAGACGTGGCCGCCGAGGCCGCGGATCCGGTCACCATCCAGTCGGTACCGCGAGCGCGTCGAGTCAGCACGACGCCCCTGCCGCCCATGAACACCACGCAGAACGCGACCCACAGCCAGACCAGCCCGACGGTGGCTCCCCGGTCGGAGCTGAGGGAGGCGACAAGCAGTCCCACCGGCACGAAGGCAGCGGTCACCGCCGTCCCGGAGAAGGCCAGGTAGCGGCCGTCCCCGGCGCCGATGAGGATGCCGTCGAGCACGAACACCACGCCGGCCAGCGGCTGGGCGACGGCGGCGACGAGCAGGGCCGGCGCGAGCGCTTCCACGACGGCCGGGTCGTCGACGAAGAGGTGCCCCAGCACCGGCGCTCCGAGCGCGAGCACCACCCCGGTGACGACTCCGAACCCGAGCCCGAGCTGGATCATGCGGCGGGTCAGGGAGCGGGTCCGCTCGAGGTCGCCGGCTCCGAGCGCGGAGCCGGTCAGGGTCTGGGCGGCGATGGCCAGGGCGTCGAGGGCGTAGGCGAGGAAGGTCCACAGCGTGAAGGCCAGCTGGTGCGCTGCGGTGGCGACGGCACCGAGCGACGCGGCGCCCCAGGTCATCGTGAGCAGGCAGGCGTGCAGGTTGAGGGTGCGCACCAGCAGGGCGGAGCCGGCGCGCGCGGCACGACGTACGCCGGGCAGGTCGGGGTGCCAGGTGGCACCCTCGACCGACGCGGCGCGGAGCACGGCCCCGGCGAGGTAGAGCCCCGCGGCCGTCTGAGCGATCACCGTGCCGGCGGCCGAGCCGCCGATGCCGAGGTCCATGCCGTAGACCAGGACGACGTTGAGGCCGACGTTGAGCAGGTTCGCCGCCACCGCCACCACCAGCGGCGTGCGGGTGTCGGCGAGCCCGCGCAGGACGCCGGTGGCGGCGAGGAGCAGCAGCATCGGGGTGAGACCCAGCCAGGAGATCCGCAGGTACGTCGTCGCAGCCGCGGTCACGTCCGTCTCGGTGCCGAAGAGGGCGATGAGGGGACCAGTCGTGAGGACTCCGCCGATCGTGAGCACGACCCCGATGAGCAGGGCCAGCCAGAGGCCGTCCACTCCCTGCTGGAGGGCTCGCCGTGCCTGGCCGGCCCCCAGCTCCCGGGCCACCGCTGCGGTGGTCGCGTAGGCCAGGAAGACGCACAGCCCGACGGCGAGCCGCAGGACGACCGAGGCGATGCCGAGGCCGGCCAGCTCCGCGGTCCCGAGGTGGCCGACGATGGCCGAGTCGGCGAGCAGGAAGAGGGGCTCGGCGACCAGCGCGAGGAACGCGGGCACGGCCAGGGCGAGGATCTGTCGGTCGACGCCCCGGCTGCTCACCGACCGACGCCACGCCATGGGGGCAACCTATCTGGGCGTGTCGGTGGGATGAACGTAGGTTGGCCAGCAGCCTGCGGCCCCGGTGGCACTACCACCGCGCCGACCCTGTGCACAACCCCGGATTTGTTGTGGATATCCGGTCTGCTACGCCTCCCCTGGCCGCTCCCAGGACCTTCGGCCCGATGGCCACCAGATGAACGGGAAGTAACGGCATCTTTTTTCTGCACACAGGCAGTCTGGAGCGAAAGCCCAGGTCAGAGCCTGTTTCGGAGCGCACATCGATCGTGAGTCCACAGGCTTGTCAACAACCTGTGCACACCCTGCTCGGGCGTGTTCCACATGCAGAGGCCGGTTATCCACAGGGCCTGTGGACAACGACCTTGGAGCGGCCTCCGCTTTCGGGCTACGGTCACGGCCTCGCAGGGCAACGGGGTCCGCACCGGTCACGGTCCGCCGCACCGTTCGACAACATGTCGGAGCCCCTCCCTACCGTCTCCCTCGGGACACAGACAAGGGGCCAGGCATGAGCATCGCGGAGCAGTCGGGAAGTCGTGGACACACCTCCGCGGAGCCGTGGGACGCCAGCTTCGCGCCCTATGCAGCCGAGGAGTACGCCGCTCCCGGCTCGGACCGGATGCCACCCCAGGACCACGCCGCTGAGCAGTCGGTGATCGGCTCGATGCTGCTGTCCAAGGACGCCATCGCCGACGTCGTGGAGAACATCCGCGGCACGGACTTCTACCGGCCGGCCCACGAGACGATCTTCGACGCGGTGATCGACCTCTACGGCCGCGGCGAGCCGGTCGACCCGGTCACCACCTCGGCCGAGCTGAGCCGTCGCGGCGAGCTGGTGAGGGTCGGCGGAGCGCCGTACCTCCACACCTTGTCGGCCTCGGTCCCGATCGCGGCCAACGCGTCCTACTACGCCGAGATCGTCCGCGAGAAGGCGATCCTGCGGCGCCTGGTCAGCGCCGGCACCCGCATCGTGCAGATGGGTTACGCCGGCGAGGGCATGGTCGACGACACCGTCGACGCCGCGCAGCAGGAGGTCTACCAGGTCACCGACAAACGGACCTCGGAGGACTACGCACCGCTGAGCGCGATCATGGAGGGCACCCTCGACGAGATCGAGGCGATCTCGAACCGCGGCGGCGAGATGACCGGCGTCCCGACCGGCTTCGCCGACCTCGACGAGCTCACCAACGGCATGCACGGCGGTCAGATGATCATCATCGCCGCCCGCCCCGCGGTCGGGAAGGCGCTGGCCCTCGACACCGCCCTGCCCACGCCCACGGGCTGGACCACGATGGGCGAGGTCGCCGTCGGCGACCAGCTGCTCGACGCCGAGGGCAACCCGACGCGGGTGGTCGCGGCGACGCGACCGATGCCGCGACGTCCCTGCTACCGGCTGAGGTTCTCCGACGGCTCCGACATCGTCGCCGACTGGCAGCACCAGTGGGTCACACGCGCAGGTGCCGGCTCTCCGTCGGCGACCGGCTCGGGAATCTCGACGGTGACGACCGGCACGCTGGCGCGCACGATCGAGGCCGGTCACACCATCGCGATGCCCGACGGCACATCGGTCAAGGTCGAGAGCGTCGAGCCGGTCGAGACCGTTCCGGTGCGGTGCGTGCAGGTCGACAACGAGGCCCACCTCTACCTCGCCGGGCCGACCGGCATCCCGACCCACAACTCGACGCTGGCCCTCGACCTGTGCCGGGCCGCGAGCATCCACCACAACCAGGCCTCGGTCATCTTCAGCCTCGAGATGACGCGCAACGAGATCACCATGCGCCTGCTGTCGGCCGAGGCGAAGATCCCGCTCAACCACATGCGCAACGGCCACATGACCGACGACGACTGGCAGAAGCTCGCCCGCAAGATGGGCGAGGTCTCCTCGGCGCCGCTGTTCATCGACGACAGCCCCAACATGACGATGATGGAGATCCGGGCGAAGGCGCGGCGGCTCAAGCAGCGCCACGACCTGCGGTTGATCGTCATCGACTACCTGCAGCTGATGAGCTCGGGCAAGAAGGTCGAGTCCCGCCAGCTCGAGGTCTCGGAGTTCTCCCGGCAGATCAAGCTGCTGGCCAAGGAGCTCGACGTCCCCGTGGTGGCGCTCTCGCAGCTCAACCGTGGTCCCGAGCAGCGCGCCGACAAGCGACCCATGCTGTCCGACCTGCGAGAGAGCGGCAGCATCGAGCAGGACGCGGACATGGTGGTGCTCCTGCACCGCGACGACGTCTACGAGAAGGAGTCGACCCGCCCCGGCGAGGCCGACCTGATCGTGGCCAAGCACCGCAACGGCCCGACCCGCGACGTCGTGGTGGCCTTCCAGGGCCACTACTCCCGCTTCGTCGACATGGCCGCCGGCTGAGCGGCGTCGGCACGACCCTGCCGCTCAGGGTGAGCGCCCGGTGATCGCTCAGCGATGCGACT
>CAWBNX010000008.1:0-261175 GCA_963790225.1 uncultured Actinomycetota bacterium
ACGATGGCCCCGGCCTGATCGCGGAACCAGGTCACGGCGTCCCCCTGCGGGGTCCGCCAGAGACCGGCGTCGTCGACGACGGCGTCCTCGACACGGGCGAGCTCGATGTCGGCCTGGAGCGAGGCCTCCGTGGTGGCCTCTCGACCGGGTGCGCCCACGGCAGCCTCGGCGCCCTGGGTGTCCCCGGTGACTCCGCTGCCTTGGGTGCCTGGGTGCGGTGCCTGCGGTGCCTGACGCACCGCCGCCGCGCCGGGTCGGCACCAGCACCAGGGTCAGGCTGAGGAGGGAGTCGCGGGGGCTGTCGCCGCTGCCGGGGGCCGTCACCACGCACGCCTCCGGGTGGCTGCTCGAGGGTGGCTCGACGAGCGAGGACCCCAGCGTGTCGACGTAGAACGCCAGCGCACGGTCGAGGTCGTTGACCGCGACGAACGCCATCCCTGCTGCCCCCGGGTCGACCGGGAGACCCGCCACGCTCACACCACCTGGTGCAGCCAGCGGACCGGGGCGCCGTCCCCGGCGTACCGGAAGGTCTCGAGCTGGTCGTCCCACGGCTTGCCGAGCAGTGCGCTGATCTCGTTCTCCAGCGTCGTCTGACCGGCGGCGGACTTGACCACCGCGGCCTTGAGCCGGTCCTCGGGGATCATGATGTCGCCGTGGATGCCGGTGACGGCGTGGAAGACCCCCAGGTCGGGGGTGTAGGAGTAGCGCGAACCCTCGGTCGAGGTGGTCGGCTCCTCGGTGATCTCGAAGCGCAGATGGTTCCAGCCGCGCAGCGCCGAGGCGACGGACGCGGCGGTGCCGGGGCTGCCGAGCCACGAGAACTCGGCGCGGTAGGTGCCCGCCTGGGCAGGCTGCGGCGTCCACTCCAGGCTCACGGCGTTGCCGAGCACGCCCCCCAGCGCCCACTCGATGTGCGGGCAGAGCGCAGAGGGCGTCGAGTGGACGTAGATGACGCCCCTGGTCGCTTGACGTGTGGTCACGAGGTCCTCCTGTTGATCCGGCGTCGAGGTACGCCTTCCCCAGCGGTCTCGAATCGGTGATCAGCAGGTGTCGTGGTGAGCCACGGCCTGAGCCTGTGAAGTTGTCGGTCGCCACCCGTGCACCACGGGTCACTCCCCCATTGTGGGGCACGTGCGTCCCATTTGCCACTTGTTCCCCACACAAAGTGCCACGAGAACGTCGCCCGTCGCCGCGGGAGCCGGTTCGGGGCGGTTCGGGTGGGTTCGAGACCCGGCGGGTCCCGGCGTGATCCGGTGGGATCCGGCGGGATCAGCGCGGCTTGAGGCGGGTGTTCGGCAGCGGCGGAGCCAGCAGCCGGTCGCCGTCGAAGGCTGCGACCTCGCCGAACCGCTCGGGCACGAACTCCGCCCCGGACCCGTTCCACGCCTCGCGCTGCTCGACGATCTCCTCGTGGCTGCGGCCGATGAAGTTCCACCACATGACGATCTCCTCGGCGAAGGGCTCGCCCCCCAGGAGCACCGCGATCGCCGCCTCGTCACCTGCGGCCAGCGAGACGACGGAGCGCCCGTGCCCCAGGTAGGACAGCCGCTGCGCCGCCAGCGCCTCGCCGTCGATCGCGACCTCCGCCCCCACGGCGAGCACGCCGTACTCAAAGTCCTCGCGGAGCTCGAGGTCGATCGTGGCACCGGCCTCGAGCCTGATCTCCGCCCCCACGAGAGGGGTGTACGTCGGAGCCGGCGAGGCCCGGCCGGCGAGGTCGCCCACCAGGACCGTGACCTCGACGCCCTCGTCGTTCCACCCGGGCAGGTCGGCGAGATGGGTGAAGTCGGCCGGCCGCACGTCACGGGCGGAGGCGGGGAGGGCCACCCACAGCTGGAGGCCGTGCAGCGTCCGAGGAGCCTCCTGCGGTGACACCTCGGCGTGGCAGATGCCGTGGCCGGCGGTCATGACGTTGAGCTGCCCCGGGCGGATCAGCTGGTCGGAGCCGAGGCTGTCGGTGTGGCGCCCGAGGCCCTCGAAGAGCCAGGTGACCGTCTGCAGCCCGGTGTGCGGGTGCGGCGGCACCCACATGCCACCGGTGTCCTTGATGTCGTCGGGCCCGTAGTGGTCGAGGAACACCCAGGCCCCGATCTTGCGCCGCTCCTTGTGGGGCAGGAGCCGGCGCACGTGCGTCGTACGTCCGATGAGGACGTCGCGGGGCTCGAGATACTCGTGGACGGTGCTGTTGGTGCTCACCCGACCAGTGTGGCGCGGCAGCCCTGGACCGTCACCCCTCGGACGCAGGTGGGCACCACCACCGCGACACGCGGATCTCGGCGATTGCGTCCGCTCGCGAGCGATACGGGAGGACCATGTGGCGTATCTCGGGCGCTCGGCCCGAGCGGAGGTGCGGGGAGCTCCCATGGCTGAATCCACCACATCGTCGGACGAGCGCCACGACGAGCGCTCACCGCTCAAGAAGGTGATGGGGCCCAAGCTGCTCCTGCTCTTCATCGTGGGCGACATCCTCGGGGCCGGCGTGTACGCCGTCACCGGCGACATCGCCGCCCAGGTGGGCGGCCTGGCGTGGCTGCCCTTCCTCGTCGCCTTCACCGTCGCCGGTCTGACGGCGCTGTCCTACCTGGAGCTGGTGACGAAGTACCCCCAGGCCG
This sequence comes from uncultured Actinomycetota bacterium, assembly GCA_963790225.1. GTDB lineage: Bacteria > Actinomycetota > Actinomycetes > Propionibacteriales > Nocardioidaceae > Marmoricola_A. Next base: position 2,613 of record CAWBNX010000008.1, read on the forward strand.
CCGGAGCCGCGCTCTACGCCCACAAGGCGTTCGGGTTGCACTTCGTGACCTTCATCGTCGCCTTCGCCGTCATCTCCTCCGGCATCACGAGCGCCTCCACGTCGTCGACGCTGCTGTCGTCGAACCTGCTCGCCGGCCTCGACGCGACGCTCGGCTCCGACGGCGGGCTGGAGTGGATCGGCATCCCCACCGGCGACACCGCTGCGCTGGTCGTGGCGCTGGGCTTCATGCTGCTGCTGGCCGCGATCAACCTGCGTGGTGTCGGTGAGAGCGTGAAGTTCAACGTCGTCCTGACCCTCATCGAGCTGACCGCACTCGCCATCGTCATCGGCGTCGGCATCTGGGTCATGGGTCGCGGCGACGGCAACATCTCCCGCGTCACCGAGTTCACCAGCCCCGACGACGTCTCCGCACTGGTTGCCATCACCGTCGCCACCGCGATCGCGTTCTTCTCGATGGTCGGCTTCGAGGACTCCGTGAACATGGTCGAGGAGTGCAAGGACCCGCGTGGCGTCTTCCCCCGCGCGATGCTCACCGGCCTCGGCATCGCCGTGGTCATCTACATGCTGGTCGCGATCGCGGTCGTCACCGTGCTCACGGCCGAGGAGGTCACCAAGGGCGCCGACAGCGAGACCGGCGTTCTCCTGGCCATGGTCCGCGAGGGCATGCCCGGGTTCCCGGTCAGCACGATCTTCCCCTTCCTGACGGTGTTCGCGGTCGCCAACACCGCGCTCATCAACATGCTCATGGCCAGCCGGCTCGTCTACGGCATGGCGAACCAGCGGGTGCTGCCCAGCGGCCTCGGCAAGGTGCTCCCGAGCCGGCAGTCGCCGTGGGCCGCGATCGCCTTCACCACCGGTCTCGCACTGGTGCTCATCGTCGTGGTCGAGAACCTCGCCGAGAGCACCGTGACGGCGCTGGCGGGGACCACCGGGTTGCTGCTTCTGTGCGTCTTCGCCGTCGTCAACGTCGCCGTGGTCGTGCTGCGTCGTGACCCCGCCCCGGAGGGCACCTTCCGCGCCCCGACCGTGACGCCGTTCATCGCCGCAGCTGCCTGCCTCTACCTCGCCGGGCCGTGGGCGCGGCTGTCGGACCAGATGGTGCAGTACAAGATCGCCGGCGGCATGCTGCTCGTCGGGGTCGTGCTGTGGGGTGTCACCTGGCTGGCCAACAAGCGCGACAACCAGCGCAGCGAGTTCGAGGACGTCGACAACCTGGAGGGCTGACGTCCCGGTGGTCGAGCAGTGAGCGCCAGCGAGCGTCGTCGAGACCTGGTGAGGAGCGCACTCACCCCAGTACGGCGACGAGTGCACCGACCAGGCCGACCACCGCACCAGCGGTGCGGACCAGGTCGGCTCGCGTCAGCCGTCGGGCCAGCTCGTCGGTGCGTCCGTGCGCCAACCTCCCGTGCGTGGGGGCGGCCACGAGGGCTGTCGTGACACCGGCGACGGCCGCCCCGGCGAGCGCCACCACCGAGGGCACGTCGAGCTGACCCACGACGAGGCGCGCGACGCCTGAGGCGACGAGAGCGACGTACACGAGGAGGACCAGAGGGACGATGCTGCGGCTGTGCCGCTCGTGCGCGGGGATGAACGGCTCGGCCCGCAGCAGCGCCGGGTAGACCAGCACCGAGACCGTCAGCTGGAAGCCGGTGTGCAGCGCCGCCGCGGCCAGCACCAGGATCTCCACCGTCTCGACGCTCGACCCGCTCATGGACACGGAGGTCAGCCTAGGCATCCGGGCCGCGCCCGCGACCCGGCCCGTGCCACGCTTCGGACATGGCAGAGAACGAGGGCTCCGGCGAAGGCACGGTCCAGGAGGACGTCGCGCAGGGCGAGAGGTCCGGAGACAGCCCCGGGCAGCCAGACAACGCCGACCAGAGCCGTCGTGAGCAGGGTGAGACCGAGGGCCCCATGGAGGACGAGCTCGAGCACGCCTTCGATCGGCAGGTCGAGCAGGGCGTGCAGCGCTTGAGTCGCAGCTGGCGCGAGATCCTCGTCACCGGCTTCGTCGCCGGCACCGACATCGCCTTCGGCGTCATCGCCTACGTCCTGGTCATGGACGAGACCGGCAACCAGCTGCTCGGCGCCATCGCCTTCACGATCGGCCCGCTGGCGCTGATGCTCGGGCGCAGCGAGCTCTTCACGGAGGGCTTCCTCGTCCCGGTCCTCACCGTCGCGGCGAAGAAGGCCCGACCGGCTCAGCTGGCCAGGCTCTGGTCGGGGACGCTGGTGGCCAACCTCGTCGGCGGCTGGCTGATCATGTGGCTGATCGTGCTCGCCTTCCCCGCTCTGCAGGAACAGATGGTCGAGTCCGCCGGGCACTACGCAACGGCACCGCTGTCGGTTGAGACTTTCTGCCTGTCCCTGCTCGGCGGGATGGTGATGACTCTGCTGACACGCATGCAACAGGGCACCGAGGAGATGGTGGTGCGGGTCGTGGCGTCCCTGGCCGCCACGTTCCTGCTCGTCGGCCTGGAGCTGTTCCACGCCGTGCTCAACTCGTTGCTGATCTTCGGCGCCCTGCACACGGGCGAGGCCGGCTTCGGCTACGGCGACTGGCTGGTGTTCTTCTCCTACTCCGTGGTCGGGAACGTGGTCGGTGGGCTCGGGCTGGTGACCCTCCTGCGCCTGGTGCGCAGCAAGGACAAGCTGCAGGACGAGCGGCAGCAGCAGACCACCCGTAACCCCTGACCCCGTGGTCGTTCCCGGTGGTCGAGCAGCGAGCGCCAGCGAGCGATGTCGAGACCTGGTGAGGACTGCTCACAACCCGGCCACCACCGCGGGAAAGTTCCTCAAAGAATCTTCCTGAGGACCCCGTCCTGCAGCTCAAACTGTCGGAGCCCTGGCCTACATTCGAACACATGGACGCACTGCTCTTCGACCCGATCCCGGGTCCCGCCGCGCCGGTGGTGGAGCTGGTCGAGGTGTTGGGTTGTGATGCTGCTGCGACGTTGGCCTACACCGTGGCCCAACGCCGGATCGCGGACACCGCCGCGGTGCGCGAGCTGCGTGCGGTCACCCACTGGGCGGACCTGCACCGTGTCGGACACGTCGGGGCGATCGACCCCGAGACGAGTGAGTGGATCGACGACGACCCGCAGCGGTCCCTGGCCGCCGCTACGTCGTCGCTGGGTCTGGAAGGTCAGCTGCGGTTGGCCGGTCAGGGGGCGTTCATGGTCGAGGAGTTCGCCGTCACCGAGCTCGCCACCGCCCTGGGCATCAGCGAGTTCGCCGGACGGGCCTACGTCGGCCAAGCCGTCGAGCTGCGTGACCGCCTTCCGTTGTGCTGGGCCCAGGTGATGGCCGGCAACCTGCGGGTGTGGAAAGCACGCCGCATCGCCGAGCAGACCATCCCGCTGACCGCAGCAGTTGCCGAGGCGGTCGATGCGAGCCTGGCTCCGTTCGCGGCGAAGATGACGCCCCACCGGATCGAACGCGCGGTGGATGCGGCGATCCTGCGTCACGACCCCGACCTGGCCCGCGAGCGTGAGGACGCCGCCGCGGAGAAGCGTGGGGCGTGGTTCAGCGACCGTATCGACGGCACCACCGACCTGAACGCGTTGCTCGACACCCCCGACGCCCACGCCCTCGACCACGCCCTCGACACCGTCGCCACCACCCTCGGCGCCCTCGGCGACCGCGACGCCCGCGACGTCCGACGTGCCCGCGCCCTCGGCGTGCTCGCCGACCCCCAGTACGCCCTCGACCTCCACACCACCGCCGACACCGACTCTGGGACCGGGACCGGGACCGGGACCGGGACCGGGAAGCGACGCGCGAAGCGGCTCACCCCCACCCTGCACGTCCACCTCCACCTCGACGCCCTCCACCCCACCCACGCCACCGACGCGTGTGAGACCCGTGGCGCGGGCGACCAAGTGCACCTGGGACGCGTGAACAAGGCCGGCCAACAGCTCGGAGCCCGCTCCCAAGCCGTCATCGAACGCTGGATCGCCGGCCTCACCCCCACCACCCGCCTCAACATCACACCCGTGGTGGACCTCACCGAGCACATCAGCGTCGACGCCTACGAGATCCCCCCACCCCTGCGCCGCCAGATCGCCGAACGCGACCACCACTGCCGCTTCCCCTGGTGCACCAACACCGGCCACTACGACATCGACCACACCGACGCCTACGTGCATCCCGACCAGGGCGGACCACCCGCACAGACCAACACCCACAACCTCACCAGACTCTGCAGGTTCCACCACCGCGTCAAAACCCGAAGCAACTGGCACTACACCCACGACCCCACCACCGGCGTCCTCACCTGGACCTCACCCCAGAACCGCACCTACACCGTCGACGAACACGGCACCTACCCCCACCTCTGAAGGACTGCCCTGCCGTCCGCGCGGCTCACGCGAGGCTCTGGACGTTCCCGCGCCCCTGCCAGAGGTGATGCTCCGCGAACCGATCCTCAGCCCCCGGTGACCTCCGCGCCGAGCGGGCTGCCGTGGTCGAGTCGCGCGGTGTCGCCCACCAGGTGCTCGCGGCAGCCGGACTGCGGTTCACGGTGCCGCGGACGGCTAGGCTCCGAGAGTGCCGGAGACCACCCCGAACGCCCCTGTGAACGAGTCACTGCGACTGGCCCGGGAGCTCGCCCCCCTGATGGTGGCGCTGCGTCGCGAGGTGCACCGCCATCCCGAGATCGGCAACCACCTGCCCCGCACGCAGCAGACGATCGTCGAGGCGCTCGCGTCGCTCGACCTCGAGGTCACCCTCGGGCAGGGCCTGTCCTCCGTCGTCGCCGTCGTGCGGGGGGAGGCGCAACCCACCAGCGGCCCGCGCCAGGTGGTCCTGCTCCGGGGCGACATGGACGCCCTCCCGGTCGACGAGGAGGTGGGTGGTGACCACCGGTCCGAGGAGGCGGGCGTGATGCACGCCTGCGGCCACGACCTCCACGTCGCCGCCCTCGTCGGAGCCGCTCATATCTTGTCGGCGCGACGCAAAGAGCTCGCCGGCGACGTCGTCCTCATGTTCCAGCCCGGCGAGGAGGGGCCGGGCGGTGCCGAGCCGATGGTGGCCGAGGGACTGCTGGAGGTGGCAGGGAGGCGGGTCGACGCGGCGTACGCCTGGCACGCCTACTCGTCCGAGATCCCCCGCGGGGTCTGGACCTCGCGCCCGGGCTCGCAGTACGCCGCCGCCGACGAGCTGTACGTGACCGTCCGCGGCGAGGGCGGCCACGGCTCCGCCCCCCACCGCTCCCGCGACCCGATCGCAGCGCTGTGCGCGATGGTCTCCGAGCTGCAGACGGCAGTCACCCGCTCGCTCGACGCGCTCGACCCGGTGGTGATCACCGTCGGCAGGATCGCGGGTGGCACCAAGGAGAACATCATCCCGGACACCGCGGAGCTCGAGGCGACCGTGCGCACCCTCTCGGCGTCCCAGCGCGCCCGCGTCCAGGAGGTCGTCCCACGGGTGCTGCGCGGTGTGGCCGACGCCCACGGGGTGGGCGTGGACGTCGACTACCGCCTCGGCTACCCCGTCACCGTCAACGACGCCGCCGAGCACGACTTCGCCGTCCGTGTCGTGCACGACCTCTTCGGCCTCGACGCCTGGCGGCTGAAGGCCGAGCCCGAGCTCGGCGCCGAGGACATGTCCTTCGTGATGAACGAGGTGCCCGGCGCCTACCTCATCCTCGGTGCCTGCCCCACCGACGACCCGGCGTCCGCGCCTGACAACCACTCGCCCCGCGCCGACTTCGACGACACGGTCGTGCCCGACGCCGCCGCCTGGCTCGCCGAGGTCGCCGTACGTCGACTCGCGCGCCCTGCGCGCTGACGAGCGGCCCGTCCGTGATCATCATCGACCCGCCGCGCGTGGAGGCCCACGGACGGGTCTGGTCGCACCTGGCCAGCGACACCTCCCACGAAGAGCTGCACACCTTCGCCCGGCGCATCGGCGTGCCGGAGCGCGGTTTCGACGGCGACCACTACGACGTCCCGTCCGAGTGGTACGACGACGTGGTCGCGGCCGGAGCCACGCCCGTGTCCTCGCGCGAGCTCGTGGCCCGGCTGACCCGCGCCGGTCTGCGACGTCCCAAGCCGCGGACCCTGCTGCCTCGACCGACCGGCCGTGCGCTGCTGCGCCCTTCCCGGTTGCGCGAGGGCGACCGCGTGGCCGTGGTCTCCCCCGCCGGACCGACCTGGCCGGACCGCCTCGAGGCCGGCGTGGCGGTCCTCGAGTCGTGGGGGCTCCGGGTCCGTGTCGAGCCGCCCGGCGAGGCGAGCGAGAGCTGGCTGGCCGGAGACGACGCCTACCGCGCAGCCGCCTTCGCCCGCTCCTGGGCCGACCCGGACATCGCGGCGGTGTGGACCTCGCGTGGCGGCTTCGGCACGCAACGGATGCTCGACCTGGTCGACTGGGACACGCTGGCCCGGGCCGCCCCGAAGCTCCTCGTCGGCTTCTCCGACGTCACCGCGCTGCACCAGGCGGTCGCAACCCGCTGGGGCCTGGCCACCGTCCATGGCCCCGGGGTGGCCGCGCTCGCCGACGGCACGCCCGAGGCGGTCGAGCAGGTGCGTGCCCTCGTCATGGACGGCGGCCCGCTGACGCTCCACGGCACGCCTGTCGGTGGACACCCGGCGCCCACTGCCCCGGCCATCACCGCCGAGGGCACCGTGACCGGCGGCAACCTCGCCGTCCTGGCCAGCTGCACCGGCACGCCGCTCGTCCGCCCCGCCGCCCACGGCATCGCCCTGCTCGAGGACGTCGGCGAGGCGCCGTACCGGCTCGACCGCCAGATCACGCAGCTGCTGCGCTCCGGCTGGTTCGACGACGTCCGCGGCGTCGCGCTGGGCGACTTCACCCGCTGCGGCGAGCCCGGGGAGGCCGAGTCGCTGCTGCTCGACCGCCTCGCTCCGCTCGGGGTGCCGGTCGTGACCGGGCTTCCCGTCGGCCACGTGCCGGGCAACCGCGCGCTCCCGCTCGGGGTGCACGCGCGCCTCGACGCACGCGCCGCCACCCTCACCTTCGAGCGCACGCTGCGCTGACCGCCGGCCCGGCCGTCCGAGGCCGGCTTCCCGACCTGACGGGACTCAGGCCAGGTGGTCGAGCTCGCGCCGCAGGTTCGCACGCGCCGCGTGCTCCCACCGCTCCCGCGCCGCGGCCGTGTGGAAGAGGTGGGGCTTCTCGTCCAGCGCCGCCAGCACCGCCCGACGACCGGCGCGGAAGTCGTCGTCATCGACGTGGGCGTACTCGCGGCGCACACGCGCGACGTACTCCGCGTAGCGCGCCGCGTCGGCGGCCAGGATGCCCAGGTCGGCGTCGCTGAGCGCGGCGCCGTCGGGGTCGGCGTCGTCGGGCCGGTGCTCGGCCGTCACCAGCACGAGCCGCACCACCTCGACCACCACCTCCGCAGGCACACCCGCGGCGTCGAGCTCGGAGGCAGCGAGCCGCGCCGAGCGCTCCTCGTCGTCGGGCGCACCCGTGTAGACCGCGTCGTGGAACCAGGCCGCCAGCTCGACGGGCAGGCGGTCGAAGCTCTCCCCCGCCGCGGCCAGCTCCTCCAGCCGCTCCAGGACCTCCCTGAGGTGGCGTCGGTCGTGGTAGCCGCGCCTCTGGTCGTCGTACGCCTCGAGCAGCCGGTCTCGGACGTCTTCGGCCCCCCGCAACGGCCACCGCTCTTCGAGCTCCACTCTCCGATTCAACCACCGCCGCCCCGGTTTGACGTCCCTGACGGACGTGCACAGTGGAGGCGTGGACACGACACGGACCCTCAACGACGGACGCACCATCCCGGCGATCGGCTTCGGCACCTACCCGCTGAGCGGGGAGGAGGGCACGACGGCCGTGGTGAGCGCGATCGAGGCCGGCTACCGGCTGATCGACACCGCGGTCAACTACGAGAACGAGCGCGAGGTGGGTGAGGCGATCCGACGCTCGGGCGTCGATCGCGACGAGCTCTTCGTGACCAGCAAGCTCCCCGGGCGGCACCACGCGTACGACGACGCGATCCGCAGCACCCACGAGTCGCTCGAGCGGCTCGGCCTGGAGCACCTGGATCTCCACCTCATCCACTGGCCCAACCCGAGCGTCGGGAAGTACATCGAAGCCTGGCGCGCGCTCGTCGACCTGCGGGAGCAGGGCCTCGTCCGCTCGATCGGTGTCTCGAACTTCACCGAGACCCACCTCGACCGGATCATCGCCGAGACCGGGGTGACCCCGGCGGTCAACCAGCTCGAGCTGCACCCCGGCTTCCCGCAGGAGGCGATGCGCGCGGTCGACGAGGCCCGCGGCATCGTGACCGAGTCGTGGAGCCCCTTGGGCAAGCGGCAGGCGAAGTACGCCGACGCCGCCGTCTCCGGACCGGCCGAGCGGCTCGGCGTCACCCCCGGCCAGGTCATCCTGCGCTGGCAGCTGCAGGTCGGTGCGCTGCCGATCCCGAAGTCGGCCGACCCCGAGCGGCAGCGGCAGAACCTCGATGTCTTCGGCTTCGAGCTGACCCACGACGAGGTCGCGGCCATCACGGCCCTCGGACGCCCCGACGGGCGGCTCTTCGACGGCGACCCCGACACCCACGAGGAGATGTAGGCCGCTGCTGTCCCGGGCCGTCCCGCGCTCGGGCCCTCAGCCGGTGCCGAACAAGCGGTCCCGCTCGGCGTCGAGCTCCGGGGTGTCGCGGTAGTACAACCGCCCGTCCGCCGCGACGGTCTCGAGCAGCGCGACGGTCTCGGTCAGGTAGCCGACGTAGTCGTCGCGCCGCCGCTGGAGGTCGGGGTGGATCCACGACGGGTCCACCGACCGACAGCTCTCCAGGGCCGCGCGCACGCGCGGCACGTCGTCGACGGCCGCCTCGGACATCGCGACGTAGAGGCTGTCGCGGGCCTCGATCGGGACAGCGAGCAGACCCGGTCGCAGGTAGTCGGCCATCGAGGCCAGCGACCTCTCCGTGGCGGCGACCTGCTCGGTCGCCTCCGTCCGGCAGCGGGCGAGATCGGCTTCGGTGGCGTCCCTCATCCGGTCCTCCAGCACCCACCCGGCGCCCACGACCAGCAGCCCGAGGACGAGGAGGACCGACCCCGTGCGCCGCGAGCGGCGAGGCGCGCCACCGCGCCGGACTCTGCGCGGGCGCCGGTCTGCGCGCCGGTCTGCGCGCCGGTCTGCGCGCCGATCTGCGCCGGGGCCGCCGAGCTCGAGGACGTCCTCGCTCACGTGCTCACCTCGTCCCGCCTCGGTCATGGCGCCATTCTCACTCGGCCCCGGTGACGCTCGTCCGCACGGACTAGGTTGGCGCGATGACCCCCCGGACGCTCACGACCGTCACGGGGGCGGTCCTCGCCCTCGTCGTCGGGCTGGCGGGGTGCACCGGATCCGAGGCCCCGCCTCCCCCACCGTCCGCGGCGGAGACCAGCAACGCGCCGGACACCGCGCCGGACACCGCGCCGGACACCGCGCCGGACATCGCGCCGGGCAGCTCCACGGACACGGCCCCCGACGACACGCCCGGACGTCCGGCCACCGACGCGCTGCGACCTCGTCGTAGCGAGCCGCCCCCGTGGGTGACCCGACCGAGCCTGACGCGCCCGCCCGCGCCGGGCGCCACCGCACCCGTGACCGGTGCGGGGGCGAGGAGGGACTTCCCGAGGCCTGCCGACCTCGGACCGGCCTGGACCTACCGGGAGGGTCTCGGCCAGGAAGGCTACGCCGAACCCGGCGTACCGCTGCTCCTCGCGAACCCCCGCGCCGCCCTTCGGGCAGCGGTGCCCCGCGGCTGCCGCCCGGCGCGTGCCGGCCCCGTGCGCAGCCTCGCACCTCTCCGGGCCGCGTCCGTCGCCTACGAGGTCGCCGGCGACTGGGTCGACGCGACGCGCGTGCGGTTCGATGCGCCTCGGCAAGCCACCCGGTTCCTCGCCGCCCGACGCGCCGCACTCCGTGCGTGCGTCGACCGGGGCACCGGTTCCGCGGTCGGCCCGCTGGTGACGCGGGTGATCGACCTCGGTGGCGGCACCCAGCTGTCGGACCGGACACCGGAGTCCGACGCCTACAGCGACGTGGCCGTGCTCGACGGCGACACCGTCGTGCTGGTGAGCCGTCGCTCCGACGACCCACCGACGCTGCGGGCCGCCCGCGCGCTCGCCGCTGCCTTCACCGGGGCGCGGGTGCCGGGCGGGATCAGCTGAGCGGAGTCCGGGACGGGCGCACCTGGGACGCGCGCACCTGGGACGGGGGCCGCCGAGTGGGGCCCCCGTCCCGGAGGCTGGGAGTACCTCCGTGGTGGCGTGGACAGCGCTGGGGGAGCCCCGGTGTGGGTGGGGGGTGGGAGACCGGGACCGCCGTCCGACAGGTCTAGTCTGCCGCAGACTCTGTGCCCGATATAGCACCTTTTCGTGCGAATCCACGCGATGCATGTATCTGCAAAGCCGGGCATCTTCCCCCGCAAGTCCCCGTCGACGTGCCTCGCCGACGCGCGGATTCGTCGCCGCCGCCGCACGCCCCACCCGTAGGGTCGGGGCCAGAGTGTTTCGGTCCCTCTCGGGTGCGGAACGATCGTCGACGACGAGCAGGAGACCATCACCCATGACTGACACCGCAGACCGCCGCACCAAGCGTCAGAGGACCGACTACGACGAGTCGGAGCTGGAAGTCCACGACTCCAAGGACGCCGCGGCCGGCGCCACTGCGGTCGCCGTGTCGATGAAGCGCTCCCTGGAGCGCATGGGCCCCGTGCGCACGGCGAAGACGCTGCTGAAGCTCAACCAGGTCGACGGATTCGACTGCATGTCGTGCGCGTGGCCCGATCCGGACCCGAAGAACCGGCACACGGCCGAGTTCTGCGAGAACGGCGCGAAGGCCGTCGCGGAGGAGGCCACCAAGGACCGGGCCACCCCGGAATTCTTCGCCGAGCACTCCATCGCCGACCTCGACGGCCACAGCGAGATGTGGCTCGGCCAGCAGGGACGCATCACCCACCCGATGGTCAAGCGCCCCGGCGGCACCCACTACGAACCCATCGAGTGGGACGACGCCTTCGGACTCATCGCCGAGGAGCTCAACGCTCTCGAGAACCCCGACGAAGCGACCTTCTACACCTCCGGACGCACCTCGAACGAGGCGGCGTTCGCCTACCAGCTCTTCGTCCGCGCCTACGGCACCAACAACCTGCCGGACTGCTCGAACATGTGCCACGAGTCGACCAGCGTCGCGCTCGCGGAGTCCATCGGCATCGGCAAGGCCAGCGTGGTGATGCAGGACGTCTACGACGCCCAGCTCATCGTGATCCTGGGGCAGAACCCCGGCACCAACCACCCGCGCATGCTCAGCGCCCTGGAGATCGCCAAGCACAACGGCGCCACCATCGTCGCGGTCAACCCGCTCAACGAGGCCGGCAGCATCCGCTTCAAGAACCCTCAGACCCCCAAGGGCATGACCGCCGGTACGCCGCTCAGCGACCTGCACCTGCCGATCAAGGTCAACGGCGACCTGGCGCTGCTCCAGGCCCTCGGCAGCCTTCTCGTGGAGTGGGACGCCCTGGACCACGACTTCATCGCGCGCCACACGAACGGCTTCGAGGAGTGGAAGGAGCACGTCCGCGCGGTCGACTGGGACGTCGTCGCCACCTCCACGGGTCTCACGCGCGAGCAGATCACCCGGCTCGCCGAGATGCTGCGCGACTCCGACCGCACGGTCTTCTGCTGGGCGATGGGCCTCACCCAGCACCGCAACGGCGTGGCCACCATCAAGGAGATCGCCAACCTGGCCTTCGCCCAGGGCAACCTGGGCAAGCCCGGTGCCGGACTCTTCCCGGTGCGAGGCCACTCCAACGTGCAGGGTGACCGCACCATGGGGATCTGGGAGCGCCCGCCGGCGCACTTCCTCGACGCCCTGCAGAAGGAGTTCGGGTTCGACCCGCCCCGCGACCACGGGATCGACGTGGTCGACTCCATCCGCGGCATGCGCGACGGCACCGTCAAGGTCTTCGTGGGTCTCGGCGGCAACTTCGTCCAGGCCACGCCCGACACCGACGTCACCGTCGAGGCGCTGCGTCGTACGCGGTTGAGCGTCCAGGTCTCCACCAAGCTCAACCGCTCGCACCTGGTCACCGGTGACACCGCGCTGATCCTGCCGACGCTCGGCCGCACCGACAAGGACACGCAGGCCGCCGGCGACCAGACCATCACCGTCGAGGACTCCGTGTGCGCGGTCCACGCCTCCCGCGGCCCGCTCGCGCCCCCGAGCCCGCACGTGCGCTCCGAGGTTGCGATCGTCACCGGCATCGCCGAAGCCACGCTCGGCGACCGGCACGACCTGTCGTGGCGGGCGATGCGCGACGACTACCGCGTGATCCGCGACCACATCTCCCGGGTGGTGCCCGGATGCGAGAACTACCACGAACGCGCCCACCAGCCCGGCGGTTTCCTGCTCCCCCACGGTCCGCGTGACTCCCGCAGCTTCGACACCGAGTCCGGCAAGGGCGAGTTCGCCGTCTCCCCCATCGAGCTGCTCCACGTGCCCGACCGTCACCTCGTCCTGCAGACGCTGCGCAGCCACGACCAGTTCAACACCACCATCTACGGCCTCTCCGACCGCTACCGCGGCATCGAGGGCGGTCGCCGCGTGGTGTTCGCGCACAAGGAGGACATCGCCGCTCTGGGCTTCCAGCCCGGCGACGTGGTCGACCTCGTCTCGCACTGGCCCGACGACGACGTCGTCCGCTGCGCCCCGTCGTTCCGCATCGTCGAGTTCGACACCCCCCGCGGCACGGCAGCGGCGTACTACCCCGAGACCAACCCGCTGGTGCCGCTGGACAACACGGCCCTGCACAGCAACACCCCGGTCTACAAAGCGGTGATCGTGACGCTGGTGCCCGAGGGCACCGGGGTGGAGTCCGACGGCCAGGGCAGCCAGGACTCCCGTGGGTCCGACTCCGGGCACAAGACCCGGCAGCAGCCGACCCACCTGTCCTGACCCGAACGCCTGCTTCTGGTCACCCCCAGCAGGACTGCGTGTTTCTGGTCAGTGCCAACACACTTTCGGGGCCAGATCCGCGGTCACCGACCAGGAGCGCCGTACGCCGCAGCGGGTGACCAGAAGCGGCCGTACGCCGCAGCGGGTGACCAGAAGCAGGCCGTACGCCGCAGCGGGTGACCAGGAGCGCGCCGTCGACGGACTGATCAGGGCTCGACAGTCACCTTGATCGCATCGCCGGCCTTGACGATCGCCAAGGCGTCGAGCGCCCGCTCGAGCGGGATGTGCTCGGTGATGAGGTCCTTCACCGGCACCTGCCCGGTGGAGATGTACTCCAGCGCCCGCTTGTTGTGCTCCGGGGCCGAGCCGTTGGCGCCGTGGATGTGCAGCTGGCGGTAGTGCACGACGTTGGAGTCGCAGGTGATCGTCGGGTCGGTCTTGGGCAGCCCGCCGAAGAAGGAGATGCGTCCGTTGCGGGCGGCCATCGCAATGGCCTGCTCCTGGGTGACGTTGGCCGCGGTGGCGGTGATGACGACGTCCGCGCCGCGCCCGCCGGTCAGCTCCATGACCTTCTCGACCACGTCGACCTGCGAGCCGTCGATGACCTCGTCGGGCTGCACGGCGTCGGCCGACATCTTCAGACGCTCGGCGTTGACGTCGACGAGGTACACCGGACCGACCTTGTGCACGCCCCGAGCGATGCGGATGTGCATGCAGCCGATCGGGCCGGCGCCGAAGACGACGACGGTGTCGCCCTCCTCGATGCCGAGCAGCTCCTGGGCGTTGATGGCGCAGGCGAAGGGCTCCGCGGCCGAGGCCTCGTCGAAGCCGACGTTCTCCGGGATGCGGTTGAGACCGTCGACCTTGAGCACCTGCTCCGGGACGATCATGAACTCGGCGAACCCGCCGTCGTACTGGTAGCCGACCGAGGTCTGGTTCGCACACACCGCCATCCAGCCCTTGCGGCACTCGTGGCACTCGCCGCAGGGGACGGCAGCGATGACCTGGGCACGGTCGCCCACCGACCACGACGCCCCGAAGGTGGCCTCGACCTCGGCACCGACCTCGACGACCTCGCCGGCGATCTCGTGCCCGATCGTCCGCGGCGGGGTGAGGTTCTGGTGGCCGTTGTGGAAGATCTTGACGTCGGTGCCGCAGGTCGAGCAGTTGCGCACCTTGAGCTTCACCTCTCGGGGGCCGCACGTGGGCTCGGGCACGTCCTCGAGCCGGACGTCCTCGGGGGCGTAGAAGCGCAGTGCCTTCATGGGGTGTCCTCCAGGTGTCTCACGGTGTGTGATGCAGACCATACCGCATCTGCGTGGTTTTTTTCTGCGGACATGTTGTGTTTCGGGTATTGACGGTCCTATCTGGGGGAGATATAAAGGCAATCACAGATGCACGTGACTGCGGTCACAGGCAGACCAGATCCAACGTACGCCTCGCGGCGACCGATCGGATCGGGCCCTCACTCCCAGGAAGGCGCCATGGCAACCACCACCCCCACCCGCTCCCCCGGAGGCGGCGCACGTCTCCACGTCCAGCGCTTCGGCACGTTCCTGTCGAACATGGTCCTGCCCAACATCGGCGCGTTCATCGCCTGGGGCCTCATCACCGCCCTCTTCATCGAGACCGGCTGGATCACGCTCATCGGCGACGCCCTCGGCCACACGGGTGGTTACGGTTTCGTCGAGGACCTCGGCGCGTGGGGCTCCGGCGCGGACGGCACGGGGATCGTCGGCCCGATGATCACCTACCTGCTGCCGCTGCTCATCGGCTACACCGGCGGCCGGATGATGTACGACGACAACATCCGCGGCGGTGTCGTCGGCGCCATCGCCACCATGGGTGCGATCACCGGCGCCTCGGTGCCGATGTTCCTGGGCGCCATGGTCATGGGCCCCCTCGGCGGCTGGTCGATGAGGAAGATCGACGCCATCTGGGACGGCAAGATCAGGCCCGGCTTCGAGATGCTGGTCAACAACTTCTCGGCCGGCATCTGGGGCGGCTTCCTGGCCGTCATCGGGTTCGTCGGCGCCGGTCCGTTCGTCGAGGAGTTCAGCAAGCTGGCCTCCAACGTCGTCAACACGCTGGTCGACAACGGACTGCTCCCGCTGACCTCGATCTTCATCGAGCCCGCCAAGATCCTGTTCCTCAACAACGCCATCAACCAGGGCATCCTCACCCCGCTGGGCACCAGCGAGGCGGCTGAGCAGGGCAAGTCGATCCTGTTCCTGCTCGAGGCGAACCCCGGGCCGGGCCTCGGCCTGCTTCTGGCCTTCACCTTCTTCGGCACCGGCATGGCGAAGGCGTCGGCCCCTGGCGCGATCCTCATCCAGTTCGTCGGCGGTATCCACGAGATCTACTTCCCCTACGTGCTCATGAAGCCGATCCTGGTCCTGGCCGTCATCGCCGGCGGGATGACCGGCGTGGGTGTGAACGTCGCGTTCGACGCCGGCCTCCGATCCCCTGCTGCGCCGGGCTCGATCATCGCCGTCTGGGCTGCCTCGCCCCCGGGAGAGCTGGTCGGCGTCACCCTGTCGGTGATCGCATCGGCCGCAGTCTCCTTCCTCGTCGCCTCCTTCCTGCTCAAGCTGGACCGCAGCGAGGGCGACCTCGGAGCCGCCACGGCGGGCATGGAGAGCATGAAGGGCAAGAAGTCGATCGCCTCCTCCGCGTTGGGCGGCTCCGGCTCGCACACCGGCCCGATCACCTCGATCGTGTTCGCCTGCGACGCCGGCATGGGCTCCTCCGCCATGGGCGCCTCGGTGCTCCGCAAGAAGGTGCACGGGGCCGGCTTCACCGACGTCACGGTGGTCAACAAGGCCATCTCCAACCTGCGCGACGACTACGACGTCGTCGTCACGCACCAGGACCTCACCGCCCGGGCCCAGCAGAAGACGGGATCCGCCGTGCACGTCTCGGTGGAGAACTTCATGAACAGCCCGCGCTACGACGAGATCGTGGAGCTGGTGCGTGAGCGCAACAGCAGCGCTGGTGGGCACGCCGCCCAGGGCGGCGTCCCCCAGCAGGGAGGGGCGGCCGAGGACGCCGGCTCGATGGGGGGCCTGCTCGCCCCCGAGTCGATCGTCCTCGACGCCCCCGACCGCACCCGTGACCAGGCCATCACCCGGGCCGGCGAGCTCCTCGTCGAGGCCGGAGCGGTGGACGCGGCGTACGTCGAGGCCATGCACGCCCGCGAGACGTCGGTGTCGACGTACATGGGCAACGGGCTGGCCCTGCCGCACGGCACCAACGAGGCCAAGTCGGCCATCAAGCGGACGGCCATCTCGTTCGTCCGCTACTCCGACGGTCTGGACTGGAAGGGCAAGGAGGTGACGTTCGTCGTCGGTGTCGCCGCCCTCGGCAACGACCACCTCAAGCTGCTCGGCCGGATCGCCGAGGTGTTCCTCGACGCCGACCAGGTGGCACGCCTGGAGGCGGCGACCTCGACGGACGACATCCTCCAGGTGCTCGGTCAGGTGCAGCCCGTCTGAGACCGGAACCACCCCTGCCGGTGCGGCAGGCATCCGCCCGGATGCCTGTCGCACCGACCGCGTCTCCGGCCGGTCCCTCCGGCGTCACCGTCAGGGGGCGGCGTCGACGTACACCCACCGCCCGGCACGTCGCTCGAAGCGACTGGTCTCGCGTACGACGTCCTCGCCGCCACCCGCGTCGTAGCGCGCCTCGAACTGCACCACACCGGTGCTGTCCTCCGGTCCACCGTCCTCGCTGCGCACCACCGTCAGCCCGAGCCAGATCAGGCCGTCCGAGGTGAGTCGCCCCGAGGGCCGGGTGCGGGGGTGCCACGTGCGGAAGACGTGGTCCTCGAGGCCCAGCGCGAACGCGGCGTAGCGCGACCGCATCAGCGCCTCGGCCGTGTCGGCCGAGGCCCCGTCGTGCAACGGACCGCAGCAGTGACGGTAGTCGGCACCCGAGCCGCAGACGCAGGGACCTCGACGTCGACCGTGACCGGGGTCCGTCGTGCTCAGCCTCACGTGCCCACCCTCCCCCACCCCTCGCCTTTTCGTTCGAAAAGAACGGTCAGAACCCCGTCGTACGACGATCAGGCGACTTCTGAACGTTCTTTTGAACGATATGTACGCGCTGTGGGCGGGATCACCGTGTCGTAATTTGGATCGATCCAAGATAGGGGGGACCATGGTCTTGACACGGACTTCACCTAGGAGGTAACGACATGGCACACACACTCGTTCACGAGCTGGACGACCTGCACGACAACTACGTCATCGCGGTCAACGAGGCCGTGGCGGACAACGACCTCGCCCGCGTGGAGCGCCTCGCCGGGGACTACGACCGCGACGCCACCCTCCTCGTGGCCGAGCGCGAGGGCCTCACCCACCTCCTCCCGCTGGTGCGGGAGAAGCAGCAGGGCGGCGCGCTGCGACGGCTCGCCCGCCTGGGCCGCCAGGCCGCCTGAGGCCCTGAGGCCCTGGGGCCCTGGGGCCCTGGGGCCGCCGCCGGCCTGGGGTTCAGCGCGCGGCGGCCGGGAGCGACTCCGGGTCGCCGGTGCGGAACCAGCCGGCGCCGTCCTCGCGAGCCGCCAGCTCGGTGACCTGCGAGGCGCACCACGGCGAGACGTCGCGACGACCGTCGAGGACCTCGTCGCGAAAGGTCTCCCACCCGACCCACTCGGTGGCCTCCACCTCGGCCGGGTCGGGTGCGCCCCCCGAGACCGCCCTCGCGACGTAGACCGGGCACAGCTCGTTCTCCACCACCCCGTTGTCCATGACGGCGCGGTAGCGGAACCGCGGCAGCACCAGCGCGACGTCGCTGACCTCCAGACCGAGCTCGTCGCCGGCGCGGCGGCGCACCGCCTCGGCGAGGTCCTCACCGGGCGCGGGGTGTCCACACACGCTGTTGGTCCACACCCCCGGCCAGGTCACCTTGCTCAGCGCCCGTTGGGTGACCAGCACCCGGCCGTCCGCGTCGAGGACGTAGCAGGAGAACGCCAGGTGCAGCGGGGTCGCCCGGTGGTGCACCGTGGCCTTGGTCTGGGTGCCCACCGCCCGCCCGGTCTCGTCGACGAGCACCACGAGCTCCGGCGCGCCGCTCATGCCGGCCTCGCGAGCGCGTCCACGGCGGCCGAGAACGCCCACGGCAGCCGACTGGCCGCCGGCACCAGCGTCCGGCGGACCGGCCCCAGACGGGTCGCCTGGACCAGCCCCTCGGTCAGGACGCGGTAGCGCCGCGTCACCCGGCCCCACTCCCGCTCGTAGCCGCCGAGGTCGCCGGCCACCACGGCGGCGACCGCGGCGCGGGCCTGGGCGACCGCGAGCGCGACGCCCTCGCCGGTGAGCGCGTCGACGTAGCCCGCGGCGTCGCCGACCAGCATCACCCGCCCCGCGCTGCGGGCGGTCGCCGTCTGGCGCAGCGGACCCGCGCCGCGCACGTCACTGGCGGTCTGCACGCCCTGGATCCTCTCGCACACCTCGGGGAAGGCCGACAGGTGCTCTGCGTAGGTGCCGCGGGTGGAGGTCAGCACCGCCACCCCGACCCGGTCCTGCGCCACCGGCGTCACGTAGACCTCGGCCCGCTCGCCCCAGTGGACCTCGACGTACGACGACCAGGGCGCGACCTGGTGGTGCTGGCGCAACCCGTAGCGCGACGGGCTGCGCGCGAGCCGGGGCGCACGACCCCGCCCACCGGCCCGTCGTTCGAGCCCCAGCGATCGCCGCAGCGGCGAGTGCAGGCCGTCCGCGGCTACCAGGTAACGGGCCCGCGTGCCGTCCACGCTCACCGCCGTCGCGTCCTGGGTGACGACGCCGACCGACCGCTCCTCGACGTCGACCCCGGCGTCGAGGACAGCCGAGCGCAGGGCGTCGTGCAGGGACGTGCGGCGGACCCCTCGCCCCGGCCCACCGCGAAAGGGCGCCTCGGCCCGTCTGCCGCCGGCGACGTAGCGGATCCCGGTGAGCTCGCACCCCTGGGGATCCACGCCGAGGTCGAGCAGGGCGGCCAGCGCCCCGGGCATCAGCCCCTCCCCGCAGGCCTTGTCCAGCGTCCCCGACCGGGGCTCGATGACGAGGACGTCGAGCCCGGCACGGGCGGCGTACAACGCCGTGGCCAGCCCGGCGGGTCCTCCCCCGGCGACGACGAGGTCCCTCATGCCCTCACCTGCTCAGCCCGTGGCAAGGAGGCGAGCGCGGTGTTCTCGCAGCGGATCCGCACCGTCAGCAGAGCTGCGTTGGCGACGGTGAACACGACCGCGGTGATCCAGGCCGAGTGCACCAGCGGCAGCGCGACGCCCTCGACGACCACCGCGACGTAGTTCGGGTGCGAGAACCACCGGTAGGGGCCGCCCGCCACCGGCGTCAGTCCTGGTACGACGATCACGCGCGTGTTCCAGCGACGCCCGAGCGTCGTGATGCACCACCACCGCAGTCCCTGGGAGGCGACGGCGAGGGCCAGCATCGTGAACCCCAGCAGCGGCAGGAAGTCCGGACGCAGCAGCCAGACCTCGACGAGCATCCCGGCCAGCAGACCGGTGTGGAGGACCACCATGAACGGGTAGTGGTCCTGCCCGGTCTCGACGCCCCCGCGCTCCAGGCTCCAGGCGGCGTTGCGTTTCGAGACCACCAGCTCGGCCAGGCGCTCGAGCCCCACGGCCGCCACCAGCAGCGTGAACCAGACCTCGGAGCTCATGCGTCGTGCTCCGGGGCCCGCAGCAGCACCAGCTCGGAGCAGAAGCCCGGGCCCATCGCCAGCATGAGGCCGTAGGAGCCGGGGCGCGGCGGGCGGGTGGCCAGGGTGTCGGCCAGCACGTGCAGGACCGAGGACGAGGACAGGTTGCCGATGGCGGCCAGGGAGTCCCAGGTCACCTGGAGCGCCTCCTGCGAGACGCCGAGGGTCTCCTGCATGGCCTCCAGCACCTTCGGGCCGCCGGGGTGAGCGACGTACCACTCGATGTCGGCCTGGCTCAGCCCGTGGTCGGCCAGGAAGGCGGCGACGTCACCGCCGACGTAGCGGGTGACCATCTGGGGCACCTTGCTGTCGAGCACGATCTTGAGCCCGGTGGCGCCGACGTCCCAGCCCATCGTGCGCTCGGAGTCGGGGTAGAGGCGGCTGCGACTGGCCAGCACGTCGGGACGGCTCGGCCCGCGCGCTTCGACCGCGAGGTCGGCCGCCCGGTCGGCGCCGACCGCCACCACGGCGGCCGCCCCGTCACCGAAGAGCCCGCTGCCGACGAGGTTGGCCATCGAGGTGTCGTCGCGCTGCAGCGTCAGCGAGCACAGCTCGACCGACATGAGGACCGCGACCTTGTCCGGGTGGCCGACCAGGTAGTCGTGCAGCCGCGCCACCCCGGCGGCCCCCGCCACGCACCCGAGACCCACCAGCGGCACCCGTACGACGTCGGGCCGCATCCCGATGATCGCCGCCACCCGAGCCTCCAGGGTGGGCACGGCCAGGCCGGTGACCGTGGCGGAGACGATCAGGTCCACGTCGGCCGGGGTGAGGTCGGCGGCCTTGAGGGCGTCGGAGACGGCCCGGGCGCCGAGCTCGACGCCCACCTCGATGAAGGCGTCGTTGGACTGGCCGAAGTCCTCGAGCTCGGCGTAGCGCTCCAGGGGCAGCGCCAAGGAGCGGTGCTCGACCCCGGCGTTGCCGTGCAGCCGCTCGACCACCTTCAGGTCGACCGCACCGCGCAGCATGGTGGAGGTGAACATCTCGGTGATCTGCTGCTGGGGGTAGCGGTGCTCCGGCAGGACGCCGGCGACGCTCACGATCCTCATACGGGTGTCTCCTGTGGGTGGGCGTGCGGAGGGGTGCGGGCGAGCGCGGAGGTCGCCAGGGCGCGGGTCAGGGTCGGGGTGAGGGTGCCACGGGCGAGACCGAGCTCGACGAGGTCGTCGAAGACCCGCTGGTCGCGCCCGGAGGCGCGCAGCCCGGCGTCGAGCACCCGGTCGTGCAGCGACAGCCGGGCTGCGACCGCGGTGTGCCGCAGGTGGCGCGCGAGCAGGCGGCGCACACCTCGCGTGTACGTCGCGGCGGCGCAGCTCGCGCTCGCGGGCGCGTCGAGGGACGCGGCCGCCGTCCGGCCGGCGAGCAGCCCCGTCGCGACGGCGTAGTAGATGCCCTCCCCGGTCAGTGGGTTGACCAGCCCGGCGGCGTCACCGGCCAGCATCACCCGTCCGTGGCCCGGGCGCAGGGGCCGCCACGTCGACAGCGGCAGGTGGTGGCCGCGCCAGTCGCCGGCGTCCGTCGTGGCCCCGGGCAGGAGGTGGTCGAGCTGCTGGAGCAGCTGGGCCCGGGTCGGGGGTGATCTCCGTGCGGTGAGCAGCTCGCCGTACCCGACGTTGCTGGAGCCGTCCCCGCAGTCGAAGGCCCAGGCGTACGACGGCTGCCGGGAGTCGCCGAAGGTGATGGTCTGGGTGCCGGTCCACTCCGGCCGGGTGGGTGCGTAACCACGAAGCGCGAGGGCCCGGGGACCGTCCGGCCTCCCCGTCGCACGGCGTACGACGGAGTGGGCCCCGTCGGCCCCCACGAGCAGGCGCCCGGAGACCTGCCCGTCGATCGTGACGCGGGAGTCGTCGACGCCGATCTCGCGGACCCGGCGGCGCTCCAGCCGCGCGCCGGCCGCGCACGCAGCGTCGACCAGGCGCGCGTCGAGCACCCGCCGCGGCACCACCCAGGCGGGGCGGGCCATCTCGCGGTCGACACCGAGGCCACCGCGCTGCAGCCGCAGCCGGGTCACCGGGACCCGGTCGTCCAGCAACCCGGTGACGCCGACCTGGGCGAGCAGGTCGAGCACGTGCGGGGCGACGCCGTCGCCGCACGACTTGTCCCGGGGGAACTCGGCGCGGTCCAGCAGCAGCACCGACAGGCTCGGGTCGGCGCTCAGCGCCCCCAGGGCGGTCGCGGCCCCGGCCGGACCGGCACCGATCACCACGAGGTCGTAGGTCCGGTCGTTCGTCGGCCCGCTCACCCGAGCGCCACCAGGACCACGTCGACCAGCGCGATGCCGATGGCGGCGCGGAAAGGCGCCCGTCCCCGGCCGCGCAGGCTGATCGCGGCGAGCGCCAGGACGACCACCAGCAGGCCCCAGCCCCACGGCTCGGGGGCACCGTCGCGCCCGAGCAGCGCGGCCAGCGACGCGGCCACGAGAAGCGCGGTCGCCACGACACGGCTCCTGCCCTCCCCCAGCCGGTGCGGCAGACCGCGCACACCCGTGGCGGCGTCGTCGGCCAGGTCCGGGAGCACGTTCAGGACGTGTGCGGCGACCCCGAGCGTCCCGGCGGCCAGCATGAGCCAGGCCGCGGGCCAGGAGTCGCCCGGACCCGCCAGCGTCACCACCGCGGGGAGGGTGCCGAACGCGACGGCGTACGGCACCCACGAGAGGACGGTCCGCTTGAGACCGAGGTTGTAGGCCTGGCCGGACCCCACGACGAGCGCCAGGTGGACCAACGCGGCCGCCCCGCCGAGGGCCAGCGACAGCCCCACGGTGGCGACCCCCGCCAGCGCCAGCGCGACCCGCACCGCGGTCACCGGCAGCTCCCCGGTCGCCAGCGGCTTGTCGGCCCGTCCGACCTCGCGGTCACGTCGGAGGTCGACGAGGTCGTTGACCCATCCGATGGTGAGCTGCCCCGTGAACACTGCAGCGACGAGCAGCAGCCCGGTCGTCGGCCCGACTCCCCGGCCAGCGGCCAGAACCGCCACCAGCGTGGTGACGGCAAGGGTCGGACCACCATGAGCGGCGCGCAGGAGTCCCCAGGGACTCACGCCGACCGGTCGGGCCGCGGGCTGCGAAAGGCCCGTGCCGGGCACGCCGGGGTCCGCCGCCGCCCCGGACGTCCGGGATCCGCCTCGGGAGGCCGTCATGGTCTGACTCTAGGCCGCCGCCCCAACAGCGCGCGGACTGTCAGCTGCGGGACACCGACTCGCAGTCCTTGGAGAAGTCCTCGCCCCCGATGGTGGCACCGTCGCGACCCGCCCCGCACTCGGCCCGGTCCTTGCCGGCGCCGGTGTCGACGGTGTCGGCACCGTCCTGGCTCACGATCCGGTCGTTGCCGACCTCGCCGAAGACCGTGTCGTCGCCGATGCCCGTGCGCAGCCAGTCGTTCCCGGCGCCGCCCCAGACCCTGTCGTCGTCCTGGGCGCCGTTGACGAAGTCGTCGCCCGCTCCGGTCTTCACGACGTCGAAGCCGGCGTCGGCCAGCACCCACATCCGGAACGTGGCCGGCAGCGAGGACCCGTCGACGTAGTCGTCACCCAGGCGCGGCCACACCTCGAGGAACATGCGGCCGTCGGCGAAGCGCGGCGGGATCGTGCACAGTGCCGCGATGCCCACCGAGACGTTCTGCCGCACGCAGGTGTCGGGGATGCGGCGCAGCTCCTTGGTCCCGGTGTCGGCGTAGCGCAGCTTGCCATCGACCAGCGTGATGGTCAGCCGGCTGTCCTGCTGCCCGGCCTTGTAGCGGTAGCCCCACTTGTTGGTGCGGATCACCGCTGCGTCCTTCATGGGCACGACGGTGCCGAAGTCCGGCAGGATCTCGGTGCGCGGCAGGTCCTCGGCGTGAGCGGCACCGCCTGTGAGCCCGGTCGTCGTGGTGGCGACGGCGCAGGCAGTGGTGGCGACGGCGCAGCGAAGCGTGGTGCGGAACATGGCATCCTCCCAAATGCGAGCCCTACGAGACTTTGGTCCCGAAACCGAGACTAAGGTCCCGATTCGACTCTCTCGGACAAACGGTTCAACATGGCTCTTTTGGTCTAGACCATGCGGCCAATCGGTGCCCGGAAGCCGTCCTTGAGCGCTCGCGACGCCGGCCAACGTCGGCAGGCCTGACGTCCCGACAGGGGGGACGAAGGACCTGACGGGGCACGCAGGTCTCGGGGCACCTGCGGCAACCTAGACCGCGCAGCGGGCCAGCACAAGCGCACCCGAGGCCTCCTCGGCACCACCGGCCACCTCCCTCCGACCGGCTGGCATGCTGACCCGATGCCCACCACGACCCAGATCCGGCTCGCCCAGCGCCCCGTCGGAGTGCCCGACGACTCCACCTTCGAGGTCGTCCACGAGGAGCTCCCGCCGCTGGAGGAGGGAGAGGTCCTGCTCCGGGTCGTCTACCTCTCGCTCGACCCCTACATGCGCGGTCGCATGAGTGATGCCGAGTCCTACGCCGCTCCGGTTCCCCTCGGCGGCCTGCTCGTCGGAGGGACGGTGTGCCAGGTCGCCGAGTCGCGCTCCTCGGACTTCAACGAGGGCGACTGGGTGCTCTCCTACTCGGGCTGGCAGACCCACGCCATCAGCGACGGCACCGGGCTGCGCCGCCTCGACCCCGCGCAGGCGCCGGTGTCCACGGCGCTCGGCGTGCTCGGCATGCCGGGCTTCACGGCCTACGCCGGGCTGCTCGAGATCGGACGACCCCAGGCGGGCGAGACCGTCGTGGTCGCGGCCGCCACCGGGCCCGTGGGCTCCGCGGTCGGCCAGATCGCCACGGCACGCGGCGCCCGTGCGGTGGGCATCGCCGGCGGCGAGATGAAGTGCCGGGCCCTGCTCGAGGAGTTCGGGTTCGACGCCGCCGTCGACCACCGCTCCCCCACCTTCGCCGAGGACCTGGCCGCGGCCGTGCCCGACGGCATCGACGTCTACTTCGAGAACGTCGGGGGCGCGGTGACGCGCCAGGTGCTGCGCCACGTGAACAAGTACGCCCGCATCCCGGTGTGCGGCCTCGTCTCCGGCTACAACGCCACGGAGGCCCCCGAGGGACCCGATCGGCTGCCGGGGTTCCTCGGACTGGTGCTGCGCCGCAGCCTGACCGTGCGCGGCTTCATCCAGGACGAGTTCACGCCCACCCACGGGCGAGACTTCGTCCGCGACATGGCCGGGTGGCTCGCGACCGGCGCGGTCCGCTACCGCGAGGACGTCGTCCAGGGACTGGAGAACGCGCCCGAGGCGTTCCGCGGTCTCCTCACCGGCACGAACTTCGGCAAGCTCGTCGTCCAGGTCTCTCCTGACCCGCTGCGCCCCGACCAGGCGTGACGCTCGTCGGCTCAGTACAGCGACCGCCAGCTGCGCGCGGCCCACGAGCTCTCCCGCCAGCTGCGCGCCTCCCAGTTCTGCCCGCGCCAGCTGCGCGCCTCCCACGACGCGGTCGTCTGGTGCTCCGACCACGGCACGCCCGCCCAGGTGGTGCCCGTCCAGGTCGTGGCCCTCCAGCTGCCGTCGGCGTCGAAGCCGTCCCCGGTCCAGGTGCTGCCGTTCCACGCCCCCGAGCGCCACGTGGTGCCTTGGCGTGAGGCCCGCGCCCACGCATCGCCTCGCCACACGCCGCCGAGGACGTCTTGTTCGCCGCTCAGCGCCGTCCCTCGCACGGGATCGACGACGTGCCCGCCGCCTCGGGAGCTCTCCAGGGACCCGGTCCCGCTCGACGCGGCCAGGAGCGGCGGTCCTCAGGGGTGTCGGTGCCGTCATCGCGCGGTCCGGGCTGGTCTCGCCGGCCCCCATGGCGGGGTGGGCCCGCAGCAGCGGTCGGGCGGTCGAGACGAGGATGGCCTTGACCTGCGCCGGGGTCAGCCCGGGACGCCGGCCCAGCAGCAGGGCCGCCTCGCCCGCCACGAACGCGGTCGCCTGCGAGGTGCCGCTTCCGCGGAAGTACCGTCCGTCGGCGTCGCCGAGCACGCGACCCTGTGGCGCCATGACGTCGGCGTAGGAACCCGGCACCCGGAGGGACACCAACGACCGCCCGGGGGCCACCACGTCGGGACGCCGCGACAGGTTGCCGCCGGTGGTGAAGTCGGCGACGACGTCGTCGGCGACGGCGTTCGTGCCCTGGGCGTCGGCAGCGCCGACGGCGATGACGTGAGGGTCGATCGCCGGCATGAGGAGACGACGCGTGTCCAGCCCGTCGTTGCCGGCGGAGGCGACCACCACGATCCCTGCTCTCTGCGCGTCCTCGACCGCACGAGCCAGGGGGTCCACCTGCCAGGACTGGGTCGTCGCGGTGCCGTAGGCCAGCGAGATCACACGCACGTTCATGTCGCGCGCGGTGCGGTGCTCGACGACCCAGTTGATGGCGGCGATGACCTGCGAGACGTCCACCCCACCGTCGGCCGCGCCCACCTTCATGTTCAGCAGCTGGGCGTCGGGAGCGACGCCGGCGAACACTCTCGGGTCCGGTCGCGCGGCGCGCCAGTCCCGGTCCTGTCCGGCGATGATGCCCGCCATGTGCGTGCCGTGCCCGAAGCCGTCGACGTAGCGGGCGCTGGGGGACTGGCTGTCGAAGGACAGGTCGGGCCCGTTCACGACCTTGCCGGCGCCGTCCAGGCCGGGCACGGGGGCGATGCCGGTGTCGATCACCGCCACCGTCACACCCTTGCCGGTGGCTCCGGAGGCCCAGACGGTTTGAACGCCCGTGCGCGCGGTCAGCGAGTGCATCGACCCTGGGTCGCGCGTCGCAGTCCACCGGCCGTCCTCGTCGAGGGCGCTGCGCGCCTGCTGATCGCTGACGTCACCCCACAGCGGATCGACGATCCCAGTGCCACCGAGCAGGGAGTACGTCGTCTCCACGGTGTCGCCGGTGACGTCGAGCAGGTCGCCGACGAGGCCGGCGTGCGCCGGGCCCGGAGCTCCAGCCACGGTCAGGGCAGCGGTAGCGAGACCAGCCGTCACGGTCCATCGCCGGGTTGCTTTCATCATGGTTCCCCCATCTCCTGGAGCGCCCACGTTTCCACCGTCGCCTGACATTTCGGGCGGTTCTCTGTACCGAAAGGCCCTAAGACTCCGTATTCGGGACGTTAGTCCCGTATCGTCAGGAACGAGTCTTGATCTGGGAGGAACCAATGTCTCGCACCCCTGCACGCGTCCGGCCCGCCTTCGTCGCCGCGGCCGCAGCCGCCGCCGCCGCGCTCGTCGCCGGCACCCTGGCCGGCAGCCCCAGCGCACACGCGGCGTTCGAGGACGCCACGATGGACCTGCCGCGGGCGACGTCGAAGTATCCCGGTTTCGGGCCGTTCCGGCCCTACGTGCAGGAGATCATGATCGGCGGCGTGGTCCCGCTCAAGGACGAAGCGCTGCTCAACCGCACGCCGCACGGCTACATCTACCGCGCCGGTCAGCAGAACAGCGACATCACCATCACCCACGTCGACGGTCGCCTCACCTTCGTCGACACCGGTACCCGAGTCGTGGAAGTGGATGGCGCGAGCCTGCACTCGCCTCGACGTGCCCCAGGGTGTGGGTGCCAGCTGCGTCGTCGGCGCCAAGTTCACCGACGCCGCCCCGATGCTGGTCGAGGTCTGGCCCCGCCTGGGCGACGACACCGTCGACTCCACCGCCCTGCCGGCCCTCTTCGACGTCTCCTTCCTTGGGGACCGGGGCGACGACGTGGCGAGACTCGGCCCGGGCAACGACTTCGTCAACGCCGCCCAGGACGACGACCACGTCTACGGCGGCGAGGGCGACGAGTGGATCCGCCTGGGCACGGAGAACGACGTCGCCGACGGGCAGGGCGGCGACGACTACATCCTCGGCCTCTTCGGCGACGACACCGTCTCCGGCGGCACGGGCGACGACAGCCTGTACGGCAGCGACGGCAACGACTCGCTCTTCACCGGCGAGGGTGTCGACCGGGCCAACTGCGGAGGTGGCTCCGACGAGGCCAGCTTCAAGAGCTCGGACCGGGCCATCGACTGCGAGCGCATCAACCGCTCCTGACCGACCGGTCCCGCACGTCCGCACGGACCCGGCACGTCGGCTCGGGTCTCGCCGAGAGCGACGGGCGGGGTACGTTGTCGCTCACACTTCCGGCAGGTGGGGGCCCGCATCTTGGTGACCATCCGTCTTCTCGCGGTCGCGATCACGACGACGGCCCTGACCCTGCTCGGCTCGGTCGTCGGCAGCCCGACGGCCGGCACGACAGCCGTCGCTCGCATCGAGTCTCCTGCGGACCCTCGAGCCACGACCCGCGCGGGCGTGGGCTCCGGCACGGACTGGCAGCTGCTGCGGAGCACGAGCTTCTCCGCCGCGGTGAGCGATGCGGGCCGGCGCTGGGTCCCCTCCGACGACGCCGGTGGCAGCCGCTACGACGTCGACGGCTACGACGACGACGGTGCCTACTTCGACGCGATGGGGGGCGCCGCCTTTCGGCGCCAGCTCGGCACGTTCCAGACCCTGCGCAAGCGGTTCCGGCTCGGCTCCGGCGGGTGGCTGACCGCGGAGATGTCCGCGCGGGACGGCAATCTCGACGGGCGTCCCGACCGCCCTCCGCGACTACGATCGGAGCGGGTGGAGGGCAACCCCGCGCTGCTCATCGACGAGCCGCGCCACCACGGAGGCGTCGTCATCCGCTCGACCGAGGCCCTGCCCGCCCAGTACCGCGTCGAGGTCCGCCTTCGGACGATCGACTTCGGTGGAGAGCGGGACGGCTCGTGGGACTACCCCGATGGCCGGGTCAACGGCTACTCCCCCACCGGCTGCAAGACGAATCACCCGTGGGCTCACGACGGGAGCGTCTTCGCCAAGCGGCCGTGCAGGTGGCGCGACGTGCGCACCGACAGCAACGGCTTCTACTACCTGTCCGTCATGGACTACCCCCGCCCGGCGCCGCACAACAACGTCTTCATCCACACCCACCGCAAGGTCGTGATCGACGGCTACAACCGCTACAAGTGGACCAGGGACATGCTCTACTGCAACCCCGCGACGAAGGCGTACGAGCCCTACTACGAGGGCACCGGCAACGGGGTGAACATGATCTTCCCGACGGCCGGGCGTCAGAACCCCGTCAGCCCGGGCACCGCCTACGTCATCGAGACCGAGTGCGGCACCACCAACGGCCCGGTCGTCTCGGCCGCGGACCTGCGGCCGGAGCTCCTGCCCGATCGGCCCTACCGCTTCGCCATCGAGCGCGACGCCTCCGGTTACACCCTCGAGACCAGCGGGGTCTTCGCGCACGTCGGTCGCGCCACGCTGCGCTACCACCGCGACTTCGTCGAGGACGGCGTCCCGATCTGGCACTACAACCAGACAGCCGAGGAGTACGACGGCTCGTTCAACCGGGACTGGTCCTACACCGGCGACCACGGCACCTTCACCGACCGCGACGTCTGGCCCGCGGGATCGGCGTACCCGGACTACTTCATGATCGGTGACCCGCACACCAACTACTACGAGGGCCGCGCGCACATCGACGACATCAAGCTGTTCGTCCCTGCCATCGACGCCGTCGACGCGGTCGACGCGGTCGACGCGGCGACTGACGGCGGGCAACGGGTCCGCCATCGGCACTGCTCAGCCACACTCATCTCCCTCATAAGGGAGTGTCACCAATCAACCGAAGCAGCTGTCACCCATCAACCGGAACACTGTCCGGGCATCAACCGGAGGTCGACTGTCACCAATCAAGCGACGTCACATGCAGGTAGTAGGGCGGGTGGGGCTCGAACCCACGACCCAAGGATTATGAGTCCTCTGCTCTGACCGGCTGAGCTACCGCCCCTTGCGCGTGCTACGCCCGGACCCTAACAGCGTGGGACTCGGGCACCCGCAGCCCGCAACCGTGCCGCCGTCGACCACCCCCGGTTGCCCGGCGGGGCCGAGCGGGTCAGGCCGCGGGGGACATCTCCGCGACGAACACCGGCCTCCCGGTCCCCGACGACATGCGCCTGACGGTGAGCTGGACGGTGAGCTCGCTGCCGTCCTCACGCAACGCCGGCACCGTGACGGGGACCCCGATCAGCGGACCGCGTCCGGAGAGCAGATGCATGGTGAAGCCCGCCAGGTGCGCCTGGTGGAAGCGTTCGGGGATGATCGCGACCAGTCGTCGGCCCACCAACGAGCCCTCGGCGTAACCCAACAGTGCGAGAGCAGCGCGGCTGGCCGCGAGGATGATGTCGGTGTCGTCGGCGACGATCACCGCGGCGGTGGCGTCGGCGACCTCGCTGTCGTCCCACACCGTCGGCAGTCGCCGGGACGCATCGAGGTCGCCGGTCGTGAGCTCCCACGCTCGGGGAGGGTGACCTTCCGCCTGCTCGGCGACCGCGGCGCACAACCAGCGGCGCATAGCGCGCAGCTCCGGCTGGATGGTGGGGGTGAGGAACCCGCCGCTCTCCGCACGGTCCAGCGCCGCTTCGAGCATCGTGTCCAGCAAGGCGAAGTTGGCGACCGAGCCTCGGGGCAGACGAAGCGTCACCCGGTCCGCCGAGACCTTCGGACCGACGGCCCCGGCCATGATCTCGGCTGGCTCCGTGCCGAGGTCCGGGGCGGGGATGTGCGCCTCCAGGAGCGAGAGGGCATCGCTCGCCGCGGCGTGCGCGGACATCACCTGTCCGGCGTCGCTCACATCGAGCTGAGTCAGCAGGTACTCGCGCAGGATCGACTCGGCATGCACGAGCCAGGCAGCGTGGAGAAGCAGAGGCACGTGCAGAAGGGTCACCTCGACCTCGCGGGCCGGCCGGTGATCGGGATGCGCCGCCGCGGCAGCGTGGTCGGGAGCGAGCGCCGTCGCGTCACGGCCGCGTGTCTCTCCGAGCTCGAACCACACCGCTTTGCCGTCGGGCCTGTCCTCGACTCCCCATCGGGCCAGCAGGTCGAGCAGCTGCACGCCGCGACCGGTGCCCGCCAGCTCGCCGTACTGTCGCACGATGGGGCTGTGCGGGCTGCCGTCGGTGACCTCGACCCTGACCCCGGCCTTCAGCGCTCGTGCCGCGATACGGATGATGCCGCCGGCGTGGACCAGGGCGTTGGTGACGACCTCGCTGGTGAGCAGCTCAGCGTCCTCAGTCAGCTCGGGCCTGGCGGAGTCCCTGACGACGGCGCGCACCAGGCGCCGCGCCTGCGAGACGCTCGCGGGATGGGAAGGAAGCTCGAGTTCGTGCACCCGCTCCGGCATAGAGGCCTTTCTAGCGGAACGCCGCACCCGCCACGCGTGAAATGGGTCGTCGTATAGACAGCCAGGCACGACGATCCCCGCCCTCACGCTCGGCGATGCCCGAGATGGATCAGCCTGGCCCAGAACTTTCGTCCGTCTGTCGACTGAAGTGCTTGACGCCGCACCAGACTCACCATCACCATCGAGATCTGGACGGATGAGCGTCGGGGCACGTAGCGACCGTCCTGGACGTGGCCGGGCCTCACTGGGAGGGGGCGGGCCGCGACCCTCCCGACTGGCCGCGTCCGATCCCCCCGTGGGCGCCGTCCAAGCCACCCGTCGCTCCCTGGAGCGAGGGTGGCTGCTCAGCGCCCCGCAGCAGGTTCTCCCAGCCCACTCTCGACCGCCACCCCCACGAAGCACCGAACGCACCCAGCCCGGACTCCGGTGGGGCCGGCGAGTGATCGGTGGCGGGGCGGCGGACCAGCTCGGCGCCAAACCTCTGCGGGGCATGTCCCCCGTCACAGGCGTGGCGACCCATCCGCCGACGCTGCCCTGACCGAACTCTCGTCTGACAGGCAAGACACTCTGCTTCAAGGAAGTGAATTCGATGCGTTCCCCGTTCCACACCCGCTCCACGCGCTCGGCCGCCGGCCTGGCCGCGGTCGCCCTCATGGCGATCTCGCTCGCCGCCTGCAGCTCCAGCGACGAGGGGGCGACCGGCAACGGTTCGAGCTCCTCGAGCAGCAGCGCCCCCGCACCCGAGGCCGTCGCCGCGATCGACGCTCTGTCCGGACAGGACACGGCGATCAAGCTCGACAAGGGCTTCACCGACGCCCTCACCCAGCTCAAGCTGACCCCGGGCGTCGTCGGCACCGCCAAGCTGCAGGCCGGCTCGCTCATCTTCCCGATCACCGGCGGCAACGTGTCGGTCTTCAAGCCCGGCTCCGTGCCCAACTACGTGGTCGGCCAGGTCCAGCACGAGGGCTCCGGTCTGTCGCTCACCGCCGGCGGCACCACGGTCGAGCTGACCAACTTCAACGTCGACCCGGGCGTGTCCCGTGTCTACGGCGACGTCAGCGTCAACGGTGAGACCGCTGCGACCAGCGCCTACCTCTTCAAGCTCGATGGCAGCACCCTGAAGCCCCTCCAGACCAAGGGGTCCACCGCCATCCTCGAAGGCACCGAGGTCCAGATCTCGGACGTCGCTGCGCCGCTGCTGAACGACACCTTCAAGACCGATGCCGTCAAGCCCGGCCTCCTGGTCGGCATCGCGAAGATCACCGTCAACACCAAGTGATCTGACAGGCGCCGCGACGCCGAGCCGTATCCCGCTCTGCGGGAAACCGATGTCCCTCGCTGTGGGGGCGCACGAATCGGTGGTCCGCGGCAGTTGACCCTCGTCCACCTCGGTGGGCGGGGGTTTCCTGCGTGCTGCGAGCGACCGGCTCGACGCCGGCTGGAATAACGGGGGGCGGGCCGGACGCTGTGCTTGCAGTGACCGAATCCCCTCGCCTGTCCGTGCTCGACCTCGTCCCGGTGCGCAGCGACCAGACCTCCACCGACGCCCTCGCCGCCATGCGCGAGCTGGCGCGCGAGGCCGACTCGCTCGGCTACCAGCGCTACTGGGTGGCGGAGCACCACAACATGCCGGCCGTCGCCTCGACCAACCCGCCGGTCCTGATCGCGATGATCGCGGCCGCCACGGAGCGGATCCGGGTCGGGTCGGGCGGCGTCATGCTGCCCAACCACGCGCCCCTGGTCGTGGCCGAGCAGTTCGCCCTCCTCGAGGCCGCGCACCCGGGTCGTATCGACCTCGGCATCGGCCGGGCGCCGGGCACCGACCCGGTGACCAGCTTCGCGCTGCGTCACGGCGGGGGCGGCGTCACCGACGACGCGGTGTCGCGCTTCCCCGACTACGTCGACGACGTGCTGACGATGATGGCCCGCGAGGGAGCCCAGATCTCGGTCCGGGGCAATCGTCAGGTGCTGCGCGCGACGCCGGACGCGACGACCGTGCCTGACGTCTGGCTGCTCGGCTCCTCGGACTACTCCGCCCGCCTCGCCGCGGCGCGCGGACTGCCCTACGTCTTCGCCCACCACTTCTCCGGCTCCGGCACCGCCGAGGCGCTCGAGCTCTACCGCTCGCACCTTCCAGCCCTCTGAGCACCTCGCGGCCCCGCGCACCTTCCTCACCGTCAACGCCTCAGTGGCCGCGTCGCCGGAGGAGGCGCGCCGGCGCGCCCTGCCCCAGCTGCAGATGATGCTGGCGCTGCGCACCGGACAGCCCCTCGGCCCTCAGGCGCTCATCGAGGAGGCCGAGAAGGTCGATTCGCCGCCGGCCCAGGTGGAGCTGCTGGACAAGATGGCCGCCCGCTACGTCATCGGCGACGGCCCCCAGGCACGCGAGCGCGTGGCCGAGCTGGCGGCGTCGTACGGCGTCGACGAGGTCATGGTCGTGCCCATCGCCGGTGCCCACGTCGGCACCGAGCCGGGCACCGCGCCGAACCGGCTCGAGACGTTGCGCCTGCTCACCGGCTGACCCGGCCGTGGCTAGAGGTCGTCGTGGCCGTCGTACTCGTAGGCGCCGCGGCGACGCGTCGGCACCTCGTCGAAGTCCAGCTGACGACGACCGGAGAGCACGCCGAAGTTCGCCACCGTCGAGGCAACCGGCGGGATCACAGCGGCCATCACGGTCATGGCCGCGGCCGCGACGAGCGAGATCTCCTTCACCACGGTCCAGGCGAGCACGATGAGCACCACGCAGGCACCCATGAGGACGAGATAGGCGCGCTTCCGGTCCCTGGCCACGTCTCGACGCTACCCCCGATCACCACCACCGGTAAGCCTGACGAATGGGACGTTCCTGTCCAGCCGAGCGGGTCATTCGGCCCAGATCGCCCGAGTTCAAGCGCGGACATCGCACACTCGCCTCCGGCCGGGGGACGACGTGGCAGGATCGGGCCGTTCTGAGCGTCGACCGAGCTAGGGGCCCGATGACCACCTCCGCGTCCCACCCGTCCTGGGTGGGGATCCTTCAGAGCCACCGCGACACGATCCTGGCCCGCTGGGTCGATGTCGCCGCCGCCACGCTGGCGGGGCGCATGACGCGCTCGGAGCTCGAGCGCGACTGCCGCGACATCTTCACCGGCATCCTCGCAGCGGAGGGCGCCGCAGCGCACGACAGCGGCATCGCCGCAGACGGCTACGCCGACCTCCGAGGTCTGCTCGGCGAGGTCAGCCGCACCCGCGCCCGCCAGGGCTTCACCCCCACCGAGACCGCCATCGGCGTGTTCGGCCTCAAGGAGGCGGTGCTCTCGGTCCTGGAGGAGGCGGACGACAACGACGGCTACCGCGACTTCGCCGCACTGTCCCGTCGGGTCGACGACCTCGGGTTGTTCATGCTGGAGACCTACGCTGCCACGCGCGAGAGCGTGATCGCCGAGCAGGCCGACTCGCTCATGGAGCTCTCCACCCCGGTCGTCAAGCTGTGGGACGGCGTCGTCGCCCTCCCGTTGGTCGGCACGCTGGACTCCGCCCGCACCCAGGTCGTCATGGAGAGCCTCCTCCAAGCCCTGGTCGAGACCGGCTCCGAGCACGCCATCATCGACATCACCGGCGTCGGGGCGGTCGACACGCAGGTCGCCCAGCACCTGCTCAAGACCGTGCAGGCCGCTCGCCTGCTCGGTGCGGAGTGCATCATCTCCGGCATCCGCCCGCAGATCGCGCAGACGGTGGTCGGGCTGGGCATCGACTTCGGTGACATCTCCACCAAGTCCAGCCTGGCCGACGCCCTCCTGCTGGCACTGCGCGAGTCCGGCTTCGACATCGTCAACCGCCACGAGGCACAGGGCGACTGATGACGCGCATCCCCATCCTCCGCATCGGCGACATCCTCCTCGTCAGCATCCAGGTCGAGCTCGAGGACGCGACCGCCACCCAGCTGTTGGAGGACCTGGGGCAGACGCTCGTGGACACCGGCGCGCGCGGCGTCCTCATCGACATCTCCGGCCTCGAGATCGTCGACAGCTTCATCGGACGGATGATCTCGATGATCGCCTCGACCTCGCGCGTGCTCGACGCCCAGACGGTCCTCGTCGGCATGCAGCCGGCCGTCGCCATCACGCTCGTCGAGCTGGGTCTGAACCTGCCCGGCGTGCGCACCGCCCTCGACGTCGACCGGGGCATGGGCCTGCTCGACCGGCTGCTGGCCGCGGAGCGCGGCAGCCGGGTCCAGCGCGTCCGGCGACGATGACGACCCGGCTCGGGGAACCGCGTCCCACCGAGACCCACACCGTCGCCAACGACTCCGACGTCGTCCGGGTGCGGCAGGCGGTGCGCACCCAGGCGGTCGCAGCATCGCTGTCCCTCATCGACCAGACCAAGCTGGTCACCGCGACCAGCGAGCTGGCCCGCAACACCGTGACCTACGGCAACGGCGGCACCGTCGTCATCGAGCACGTCGGACATCACAGCCGCGTCGGCATCAGGGTCACCTTCAGCGACGCCGGTCCCGGCATCCCCGACCTGGAGAAGGCGCTGACCGACGGCTGGACGAGCGGCACCGGCATGGGTCTGGGGCTGTCGGGTGCACGTCGACTCGTCGACGAGTTCGAGGTCACCTCCGCCCCCGGTGAGGGCACCACGGTCAGCGTGACCAAGTGGGCCAGATGACCGAGCCCTCGGACCCGGGGACCTCCAGCGCCGACGAGTCGATCTGGATCCTTGTCGAGGAGCCGAGCACCTGCGCCGCCGTACGACGTCGCGCGGCCGACCTCGCCCGTCAGGTGGGCCTGACCGACGAGCAGATCGAGGAGGTGGCCGTCGCGGCCTCCGAGCTCGCCACCAACCTGGTCAAGCACGCCCGCGAGGGCTCGGTGCTGCTGCGGCTGCTGCGCCGTGACGGGGATGCGGGCGTCGGCGTCCTCACCGTCGACAAAGGCCCCGGAACGCGCGACATCGCGGCTCTCAGCGCCGACGGCGTCACCACGACCGGCACCCTCGGCATCGGCCTGGGCGCCGTACGCCGCTTCGCCGACCGGTTGGACCTGCACTCGGTCCCGGGGGTGGGCACCATCGTGAGCGCGGAGTTCTGGCTGCGCTCGCACGACGACGACGGCGCGTCGGTGACCGGCGACGTGTTCGGCGGCCTCACGCGACCACTGCAGGGAGAGGCCGTCTGCGGCGACGCCTACGCGCAACGTGCCCTGCCCGGCGGACGGGTCGTGATGATGGCCGACGGCCTGGGGCACGGTCCGATGGCCGCGCGGGCGTCGGGCGCCGCCGTCCGCGCGTTCCGGGCCAGCCGTGCCACCTCCCCGCGACTGGTCCTGGAGGACCTGCACCGGGCGTTGCGCGACACCCGAGGGGCCGCCGTGGCCGTGGCCCACATGGACCACGCCTCCCGGACGCTGACCTACGGGG
The DNA here is from genome assembly GCA_963790225.1 of uncultured Actinomycetota bacterium. Lineage (GTDB taxonomy): Bacteria > Actinomycetota > Actinomycetes > Propionibacteriales > Nocardioidaceae > Marmoricola_A. Next base: position 38,776 of record CAWBNX010000008.1, read on the forward strand.
GGATCGGCAACATCGCCGGGCGCATCCTCGACGCCACCGGCAGCTCGCAGCTGACGAGCCAGCCGGGGATCGTCGGTCACAACGCGCCCACGGTCCGCGAGCTCGAGATGCCGCTGGAGCGGGGGCAGTGGATCGTCATGCACAGCGACGGGCTGACCGAGCGGTGGAACCTCGACGACCTGCCCGGGATCCTGGGCAGCTCGCCGGTCGTGCTCTGCGCCGCTCTGCTCCGGACCGCCGGCGTACGCCGCGACGACGCCGGTGTGGTCGCGCTGCGGACCGACGGCACCACCGGCCCGGGCGCCGCGTCGGTCACGAGCACCGAGGGTGGCGGGCGTGAGCGGTGAGACCCGCGTGCCCGAGGGCCTCCAGCACGCGCTGGAGGTCACGGTCGACGACGATGTGCTGCGCGTGCGCGGCGTCGTGCGGGCGGCCTGCTCGGCGCTCGAAGCTCCCGACGCGACAGCGCTTCGACTCGTCGCGTGCGCGGGATCGCTGGCCCACGACCTGCTCGCCTCGGGCGGGGGCCGCCTCCTGCTGGGGGCCGCGCCCGGCGAGGCCCTGACCGTGCGTTTCGCACCACTGTCCGACGACGCTCCCCCGGTCGGCGGCGGGCACGTCGACGTCGCCGGGCAACCGGGTGTCGGACGGGAACCCGTCAGCTGGGCCTCGAGCGCGCCGGCCGTCGCGCTCCTGGTGGACCGGACCATTCTGGGCGACGCCGAGGACGCCGCAGCCGTGACCCTCACCTGCGAGGACGTGCGGCTCGGACTGCCCCCCGCCGAGGTCTCGGAGCTGCTGCGCCGGCTGAGCGCGCCGACGACGACGTCGTGGACCGACCACCTGCGTGACCAGGGGCGCGACCTGCTTCTCGTGCTGGCCCAGCTGCAGGCTCGTGACGAGAGCCCGCGCGAGCGCATGGAGGCGGAGGCCGCCGACGACGCCGACGGCATCATCGGGCTCTACCACGAGCTGTCCGAGGAGCTGGAGCGCACCAACCAGGGCGTCGTCGCGCTCTACGCCGAGCTCGACGACAAGAGCCGGCAGCTGCGCGAGGCCAGCGAGGCGAAGACCCGGTTCATGCGCAACATCACCCACGAGCTGCGCTCGCCCAGCAACTCGATCATCGGGCTCTCCCGCCTGCTGCTGGACTCCGACGCCGAGGAGCAGCTGAGCCCGGACCAGCAGGACCAGGTCTCCTTCATCCAGACCAGCGCCCGCGACCTGCTCGGGCTGGTCGACGAGCTGCTCGACCTGGCCGCGGCCGAGTCCGGACGCATGGACGCCGCCCTCGAGACGGTCGACCTCGGCGAGCTCTTCGAGGATCTCGGCGGCGTCACCCGCCCCTTGCTGCGTCCCGGGGTCGAGCTGCGGGTGCACCCTCCCACCGGGGACACGCGTCTGCGCACCGACCGCACGCTGCTGCGCCACATCCTGCGCAACCTGTTGAGCAACGCCGCGAAGTTCACCGCCGCAGGACACGTCGACCTGGCGGCACACGCTCACGGGAGCGCGGTCGAGCTGGAGGTGCGCGACACGGGGATCGGGATCGCCGAGGAGGACCGGACCCGGGTCTTCGAGGAGTTCTTCCAGGCCCGCAGTCCTCTCCATGCCGGAGTCAAGGGGACCGGTCTCGGGCTAGCCTTTGCGCAACGCATCGCGGTCACCCTCGGCGGGACGCTGGAGCTCACCAGCACCCCCGGCACCGGGAGCCGGTTCGTCGTACGCCTGCCTCGGGAGCCCGCCGCGGCACCCACCGACGGGGGAGGTCCCGGATGAGTCCCGCGAGCACGACGCTCCTCGTGTGCGACGACACGGAGGCCAAGCGCTACGTCATCTCGAGCTGGCTGCGCCGCGCCGGGTACGACGTCATCGGCGCCGGTTCGGCGGGCGAGGCGCTCGAGACCATGGCGACCCGGTCGATCGACCTCGTCGTTCTCGACGTGCACCTGCCCGACCGCAGCGGCCTCGAGGTCGCGATGGAGCTGAAGTCGAGCGCCGAGACCGCTGCCATCCCCATCGTGCACATCTCGGCGGTCGCGATGGAGCCGGAGCACCGCAGCGCCGGGCTCGACCGCGGCGCGGACGCCTACCTCGTCGACCCGATCGAGCCCCGGGAGCTGGTCTCCACCGTCGGGGCGCTGCTGCGATCGTCCGGCGCCCGCCGACGCGCGGAGTCCCTGGCGACGCGTCTGGGCCGGCTCAACCGGGCGTCGCTGCGACTCAACGTCGCCACCACCGTGCCCCGCCTCAGCGACGCCACGGCCGCCGGCGCCCAGCTGGTCTTCGGCGGGCGCAGCGCGGCGCTCCTCGTGAGCAACGACGTCTCGATCCCGACCCAGCTGATGCGGCGCGACGACGGACTCGCGCCGCTGCAGGTGACGAGCGTCGACCCCGAGACGGTGCACCGCGCCCTTGCAAGCGCTCCCGAACTCGGCCGCATCGACCTCGCCGACGCCTCCTGGGCGTTCCTCGCAGCCGAGGGCACGAGCAGGGCCGACGCCGTCGGGAGCTGGTTCCTCGGCGCCGTCCGCTCGGGCGCCGACGTCGTCGGATTCGTGGCCGTCGAGGGTGACTCCGTCGCCGACCACGACGACGAGCGGCTGCTGGCCGAGCTCGCCCAGGCGGCCGGCGTGGCGGTGGAGAATCTGCGCGCGATGGAGCAGGAGCACCGCACCGCCCTGATCCTCCAGCGCAGCCTCCTCCCCGCGATCCTGCCGCCCCTCGAGGGACTCTCACTGGTCGCGCGCTACCGGGCCGCCGACGGTCAGTCCCAGGTCGGAGGCGACTTCTTCGACGCCTTCGCCACCGACGACGGGCGCGCCTACGTGCTCATCGGCGACGTGCAGGGCCACTCGCTCGAGGCGGCGGTGCTCATGGCCGAGCTGCGCTACACCCTGCGGGCCTACGCCCACGACGGACACACGCCCCAGGACGTCATCGCGCGGGTCGACCTGACCCTGAACCGCAGCCGCCCCGACATGACGGCCACGCTGTGCCTCCTGGCTTTCGGCCCCCCGGCCGCCGACGGCAGCCGACAGGTCGAGATCGCCAACGCAGGTCACCTTCCGCCGCTGCTGGTGCGTGAGCGGATCCGCGTCGTACGTCGAGGCGTCGGGACCACTGCTCGGGGGTCTCCTCGGACGACCGGACGAGGTCATCCTCGACCTGAGGCCCGGGGACCGCGTGGTCCTCATCACCGACGGACTGGTCGAGCGACGCGGCGAGGACCTCGGGGAGAGTCTGGACCGCTTCGCCGCTGCCGTGGCCTCGTTCACCCAGCCGTCCGAGGCACTCAGCGACGTGCTCATGGCCGCCGGCGCGGCCGGTCCAGGTCGGTCCCACGCCGACGACGACTCGGCGCTGGTCCTGATCGACGTGGTGGCTCCGCTGTCTCGTTGAGGAATCGCCGGGGCACCGCGCCGGGCCGCACCGCGCCGGGGCCGAGTCGTCAGCGGACGTGCCGGGCCGCGACGATCACGCTATCTCCGGCTTTACACCTACATTCCCGGCGGAACCTCGCATCTGGGGACCTTGGTCCATTACGCAAAGGTGTCGCCCACCGGTGGAATGGACCCTGTTCATAGACCACTCGTCGCTGCCACTCGCTGGCCGGCTCCGTCTGGCCGCGCTCGCGGATATGGGCACTTGGGAGCTTGGGAGCTTGGGGGCAAGCGATGCACGGTCATGGGTCTTTTCGGCATGCGCACAACACGCCGACGGGGGGACGTGGCCGGCACCAGCACGAGGGTGTGGGCCGGCGACTGGGCGTCACGACGGCGCTGACCGGGCTGCTCGGTCTGGCCCTCGTCGTCACGACCACTCCCCCGGCCTCCGCGGCCGACCCCCTCACCGCAGAGGCCGCCGCCGCACGGACCGCGGTGCAGAGTCTCGCGGTGACCCTGGACGCTCTCGCCGCCACCCCGACTCTCCAGGCGCGGCTCCCCCTCGCGGGTCAGTCCGTCAGCGACGTGCTCGGCCTGGACTCGACGTTCGGCAGCTCGCTCGGGGCAGCCGCGGCCGCCTTCAACGGCTCCTCGGGCACGAGCCTGTCCGACCTCGCCGCCAAGCTGGCGGCCTCCGACACCCCCCGGCTCGGGGTCGAGGCCTCCTTGACCAACAAGACGATCACCATCGACCTGACGAAGAAGAGCGTGATCGGCAAGGCCTACGCGCTCCACTCCGACGAGGCGCTCTTCCTCGACGGAACCAGTGCCGCGAAGGGCAGCACGGGCCTCACCGGCGCCGTCGGCGGTCAGATCAAGCTCACCGTCGGGTCCGACAACAGCGTCACCCTCGACCCCGCCGGCGCTCTCAGCGTCGAGCTGGCGGGCGCCGAGCCCGCCCTCAGCGTGCCGTCGCGCTACGGCTTCACCGATGTGACGGCCACCGGCTCCGCGGCCTACCAGGTCTCGGCCGGCTTCACGCTCGTCGACCCCGACGGCAGCGGCGCGATCACCAGCACGGAGTGGCAGACCACGCCGTTCGCCGAGCTGGCTCCGGTGCTCGTGGGCGGTTCCTCGAAGGTGAACCTCGCCCTGAACAGTCCCCTGGTCCCCGGCGACTCCGACGGGACCGTGGTCCAGAACCTCAGCGGTGCGGCCGCGATGGTGCCGAAGGCTGCAGGCGACGGCTCCTACGCCTTCCCGGCTCCGGCGATCACCCCCGGGACCGGCCTCCAGGACTTTGCCAAGATCTCCTCCGGTGACGCCCTGGTCGCGCTGTCGCAGATGGCCGCGGCCTACACGACCGCCGAGTCGCGCATCGACCCACGACTGCCGCTGGTCGACACCGCTGTCAGCGAGCTGGGCTCGGCTGCCGAGGGCCTGAACAAGCTGGTGGAGGCGCAGGGCGCGGCCGCGGTCACCTGCGGACGAGCGAACACCAGCCCCCCCAGTGCGACCACCGTCCCCGGCACGACCTGGTACTGCCAGGCCCGAACCGCCGACCCGATCAAGTCCGGCTCCGTCCGGTGGACCCTTCCCGCGGGTAGCGGCACCCTGAGCGGCGCGACCGACAACGCGACCGTCGGCCCCAACCCGACCAAGAACGTCACGGTCACCGGCAGCGTCACCGAGCCCGACATCGGCGTCTCGTTCAAGGTCACCGGCACCAGCGGCGCCGACGTCACCTTCACCGCTCAGCGCCGCATGCGCACCGCGCAGGAGATGGCCGCGCGTCTCTCCGCCCTCCCGGGCGGCTCGGACACGGTCCCGGCGTACGACGCCACGACACGAGCCCTCACGTTCCCGATCGCCACTGACCTGGACCCGGCCGCGAAGGCCCTGCCCTACGCCTTCGGTGACCTCTTCCGCACCAAGGCCCATCTCCGATCGATCGAGACCAGCCAGAAGCTGAGCGTCAACGTCGGCAAGATCTCGTTGTCCGGCACCCTCGGGATGCTGCTGCAGCCGGAGGGGGCGGAGGTCTCCGTCGCCGACCGCGCGTTCCTCAAGGTGTCCGCCGACCCCGAGATCTCGGTGGCCGGCATCACCAGCAGCGGCGGCACCTTCACCGGCGGCACCGGCAACGTCGGCCTGCTCGGCGTGGGCGTCGCGGGCTCGGCCCTCGCGGTGACGGCCAGCGGCACGAACCCGCTGAAGGCGGAGATCGGCGCCACGGAGACCGACACGGTCGCCGGCGCGGGCAGGTCTGCCATGCTCGAGCACGCATCCTGAGCGCCCCCGACGTGAAGGCCGCGATCCCGACCACGGGCTCGGTGAGCCTCAAAGCCGGCGGCACGCTCAAGGTCACCGCCCCGGAGCTCCCTGCGGGCGGCGACTACAGCACCACGCTGGCCTACCCGGTCACGCTGGCGAACACCTTGGAGGACACCGCGGCCCTCCCGACCGTCACGATGACCTCCGGCTATGCGAAATGGGTCGCCCCCCAGGACGTCGCCCCCCAGGTCACCGGCGTGGCCACCGGCGTCGACGGCGCGAAGTCCGTCACCGACAGCCGCACCGACTTCACCTCCGCGCTCGGTCCCGACGTCGCCGCGGGAGACGTCCTCAACCTGAGCCTGACCAACCTGCGCACCGGGGCGTCCTGCGCCGCGATCAAGGTGACGACGAACCAGCTGATCTGTCAGGAGCAGGTGGCACCCACCGGCGAGGACGAGCTGACGGTCGCCTACGGCCAAGGACTGATGTCGGGCGGCAAGGTCGTCGACACCACCAAGCTGGACGACGACGACAACACGAACAACTACGCGACCGACAACGACTGGCTGGTCGGCGACGCCTACCTCATCGGCGGCGACCCCGTCGCAACTCGGACGATCGCGCTCGGCGCGCTGTCCGACATCGCCAACGGCATCGCGAACAGCGACGCGCCTTCGTGGAACACGCCGTTCCCGGCCCTCGGCATCGCGCCGTCGCAGCTCGCACCCCAGCTGACCGGCGTCCAGGACCTCGTCGCCGACCTCTCTGCGCTGGCGTCCGGGGTCGAGACCACGTCGACGAAGGATCCCGCCCCTGAGGACGTGGCCGCCCTGCGCACCGCCCTGGAGAACAAGGTCGACACCTTCGCCGCGGCGAACGGTGCCAGCGGAACCGGCGAGCAAGCGTCCATCAAGATCCAGGACGTCGGCGGTCAGCCGGCCATGGTGGTCGCTCTCGACGTGCCCGCCGCCGGCACCATGGAGGTGCCCCTCGAGCTCGCGATCGGCGACGGCACGGACTATTGGCTGCGCCGCTCCGCACCGGTTGAGGGCGACACGAGCACCCTGGAGGCCACGTGGAGCTCGAAGGTCGCGCTCAAGGTCGCTGTCCCCACGAACCTGACGCAGGCGCCCGGCGCCGTGCAGGTCCTGCCGGGGACCGGCGTCTCCGAGATGAAGGTCAGCGTCGGGTCCACCACCGTCGACCTCACCGGCTCGCTCGGCCCGGTCGAGGTCAACGTCGGCACCAGCGGCGCCATGAGCGGCGTCTCCCAGGACCCCGACGACATCACCTCCCCCTTGGTCCGCTCCGAGGGCAAGGTCGCTGTCACGGGGAAGACGACGACCGCGGACAAGACGCTTACCGACGCCGCCATCGACCTGTCCAAGCTCTTCGCCACCGGCACCACGAAGGCGACGCGGAAGACGGACTCGCTGACGTGCACCGCCACCGCGGCGTCGGGCACCGGTCTGACCTGCGACCTGCCCGACACCACGACCACTCCGGTCGTGAAGAAGGACTGGGCGATCAACGACGAGTACACGCTGGCTTACTCCAGCACCACCTGGCTGGCCGACACCACCGCTGACTTCGTGACCGACGAGGTCAAGGCCGGTGACATCGTCTACACCTACACGCTCGAGGACGGCCAGCGTCAGAAGGTCGGCGCCTGCACGGTCGCCACCGTCGCCAAGCACCTCGTCAGCTGCTCTGCGCCTGCCGCGGGCGCGAGCAACCCCACCTTCACGCCCGGTACGACGTACCGCATCGTCCAGAACGTCCTCATGTCCGAGGGTGCGAACTTCGAGTCCTCCGGCGTGAGCGGCAGCGTGGTCAAGAACCTGACGGACAAGTCCAGCTGCACGATCGGGGCCACCGGTCCCGACTACGCCGTCTGCGGGACGGCGCTGAGCGGCGGCACCGACAACCGCTGGGAGCCGGGCGACGCCTACGAGATCGCCGGCCAGGCCACGTTCAAGGCCGACTACGGATTCACCTACCTCGGCTCGACCACCGCCGCCGTGAGCGACTACCTGACCGCCATGACCGGCAAGCTCGGCACCGGCACGGGTGCGCCCTCCTGCGACGGCGGCACCTACGCTCTCTGCTCGGCGCTGTCGGTGCGCACCAAGCCGACCGATGACCAGCCCGACGGCACCTCCCTGGGCGTGCTCAAGGTGCGGGCCCAGATCGCGGCCGACGGGGCCGTCACCACGACCACAACGGTCCCCGACGCCGTCGCAGACCTCGAGACCGGCGACACCCCCATGGCGTTCGGCGCCCTGGGCGACGCCTTCGCGGACGCCGCCACCTCGACGAACGACGGCATGGCCGGCAGCACCGAGGACACCTCGCTCCCCCTCGTCGGGTCCGACCCGACCGCCGGCTCGTGGCTCACTCCGCTGCTGGAGCAGTTCGGCCCCGAGCTCAGCGCCCAGATCGCGCCGTTCTTCGACGCCATCGCGGGAGACACTCCTCTGGACGCCGTCGGACCGGACGAGGAGCCCCTCGACGAGGTCCTCCAGACCGCTGTCGACGAGGCCCTCACCTCGCTCCAGGAGAGTGCAGGCGTCGACATGGGAGACATGCTGTCCGTCACGCCCGAGATCCTCTGCGGGGACGACCCCTGCAAGCTGGAGGGCGACGACGTCGCCACGATCGGTGACATCACCGACATCAAGCTGCCGATCGAGCTCGGCCAGGAGGAGACCTACCAGCTCCCGTTCAACGCCGGCCTCGACGGGTTGCCCCTGAAGGCCGACTTCGCCCTGAACTCCGCCGCGAAGTGGAACCTGACCTTCATGGTCGGCATCTCACGCTCCGCCGGCCCCTACGTCGACCTTGACGAGAGCGAGCTGGAGCTCAGCGCGGACGTCACGTTCCCCGACAACGACTCCGACGAGCCCTGCCCCGGAGCCACCATCCGGGGCGCCTTCGCGGACAACAGCCCCTTCGGCGACTACGACTCCGGGCGCTGTCAGGCCATGACGCTGGGCCTCCTGCAGGCCACGGCGTACGACGCGGGCGACCGGGACGACACGACCGAGGACGCGGACCGCAGCAAGGCCGAGGTGAAGCTCAACATCAACCTGGCCAAGATGCTGGGACTATCCGACGCGGAGGCCGAGGACTCCGAGCCGGTCCCGGCCGCCGAGGTCAAGAAGGCCTCCTTCACCGACAAGCTCGACGAGCGCGGCATCGCCCTCATCGCGACGGGCCGTCTCAACGTCTACTTCGTCACCGGCGTCAACTCCGACATCGGGGGCGGCAAGCTCCAGGAGGGCAGCCTGCCCAGCGTGCACGGCATCCTCGACATCGGCTTCAACCCCGACGAGAAGAGCGTCTGGAAAATCGACCTCAACGAGGACTGGTCGGTCGACTTCGGCAGCCTCTACCTCGACGCAGGTTCGTTCGTGAACGACTTCGCCGGAAGCGTCATCGGCGGTGTCGCCGAGCACGTGAAGCCCTACAAGCCGCTCATCGACGCGCTGCGTGCGCCGATCCCGGTCGTCTCCGACATCGCCGTCCAGCTGGGCAAGCCGGCGGTGACGCCGATCTCCGTGCTGGAGAACGTCACCGGCGCGCGTCTCGGGTTCGTGCGCAAGGTGCTCGAGGTCCTCGACATCGTCGCGAACATCGAGGACGTCGACGGCTCGATGCTGATCCCGCTGGGCGCCAGCGTGCCGACGTCACCGCTGGCCGACGCCATCCCGGCCCTGGGCGCCGGCGAGTTCTCCGTCGAGCCCAACGCGGTGGCCACCGCCACGTGTGGCACGACGCCGGCGATCAACCCCACCCGCGCTCGCGCCAACGGCGCCAACGGCATCGGCCAGGACGGCACCACGCCGGGTCCCCAGATGCAGGCCAAGCGCCGGGCAGCGCCGACCAACTGCACCCCGGCCGCACCCGCCGGCAGCCCGCGCGGCGTCACCAAGGTCGTGGCCAAGCCGTGCAAGAACGCGGCGGGCGCGACGATCACGTGCCGCAGCGGCTCGGGTGCCACCAACGTCTCGAAGTACGCCAAGCGGCCCGCGATCACCGGCAGCGCGATCACGTTCCCGTTCCTGGAGGACTTCACCGAGGTCTTCGGTCTCCTCATGGGCGAGGACGCCAACCTGGTGCGCCTCGACCTGGGCACGCTCAGCGCGAGCGCCGGTGTGGGCTTGAAGTTCGGGCCCTTCATGGCCGGTCCCGTGCCGGTCGACATCGGCGTGTCCTTCAACATCGCCTTCGCCGCGCACCTGGCGCTGGGCTACGACACGCTCGGCATCCGCAACCTGCTGACCAGCGAGCCCGGCAAAGCCGACCCGACCGCGATGCTCGACGGCCTCTACGTGGAGGACCTCGACGAGGCAGGCAACGACGTCCCCGAGATGACGCTGACCGTCACCGTCCAGGTCGAGGGCGGGGTCTCGGTCCGAATCTTCCGCGTCGGTCTCTACGGCGGAGTCACGCTGACGCTGGCCGCCGACCTCAACGACCCGGACGCGGACGGCAAGCTGCGGTTCTCCGAGATCTCCTCGCGGAGCGCTGCATGCCTGTTCGACTTCAGCGGCACCCTGGACTTCTTCTTCGGCTTCTTCGTCGAGGTCGACCTCTTCATCGAGACGCTGCGCTACGACGTGGAGCTGTGGCGGCTCACGCCCCCCCTGACCCTCTTCAAGCTCACGTGCAACACCGAGCCGCCGGTCCTCGCGACCACCTCGGACAAGGCACTCACGCTCAAGCTCGGTCCCAACGCGACCGGTCGCAACCTGGGCGACGACAAGCCGGACGAGGCCGTCAAGGTCCGCCAGCTCAGCGAGCGCGTGCCCGGCAAGACGACCAGGATCTCGGTGGAGATGCTCGGCGAGTACCAGGAGTTCGACGTCCCCGACGGCGGCTACATCGTGGCCGACTCCGGCGACGGCCGCGACATCCTGGAGTTCCTGCCCGGCGTCGACCTGAAGGACAACACCTTCGACTTCACCGTGCCGGTCCAGGCCGACCTCGGTGCCGGCACGGACACCGCGAACCTCGGCAACGGCGCCAACACGGTCGACGGCGGCACCGAGAACGACCAGATCACCGGCGGGACGGCCGTCGACGACCTGGGCGGCGGCGACGGCGACGACATGGTTGCCGGCGGACCGGGAGACGACGTCCTCGACGGCGACGCCGGTGTGGACGACCTCACCGGAGACGCCGGCAAGGACACCGTCAACGGCGGCGAGGGCGCGGACCGCATCTTCGGCGGACCGGGCCTGACCGACAAGCAGGCAGCAGCTGCCAAGACGTCGTGGGTCAAGGAGACCGGCTCCGCGGACGGATTCGTCGACCCGCGCGACTACGCCGACGTCCTGGTCGGCGGCGGAGGCGACGACCAGCTCAGCGGCCACCTGGGCAACGACCAGATCTTCGGCGAGAACCGCACCGCGGAGAACCTCGGTGCGTTCCGCACGGACGCCTGCGCCGGCAATGCCGGCTCGGGCACGGGCAACGACTCCGTCGACGGCCAGGACGGCGACGACTGGATCGCGGGTGGCCCCGGCAACGACGCCCTCACCGGAGGCGAGGGCCACGACACCGTGTGCGGCAACGGCGGGGACGACGCGGTCGAGGGTGACGACGGTCCGTCCGGCAAGGCGGTCGGCAGGGACGAGCTGCGCGGCGGCGACGGGAACGACCGTCTCGACGGTCGCCGCGGCACCGACGTCGTCGACGGAGGGTCGGGCAACGACCTCGTGGTCGGCGGTGACGACACCGACCTGGCCCAGGGCGGCACCGGCTCCGACGCCGTCAACAGCGGGGACGCCGGCGACGTTGTTCTCGGAGACCAGGGCAGCCTCGACGGGGTCGCCTGGAACTCGGGCGGAGTCGACTCGAGCCGGGCGGGTGTCGAGGAGATCGGCCTCAGCGGCGCGGGCGGCACGGCGTACGAGTCGAAGGTCACTGGCCACGACGTCGCCGGGACCAACGGCACGATGGCGGTGTGCCTCTCGCGGGTGGTGCTGCTGAAGGGCAGCGGCACCGGCCCGCAGGGCGCGGCCGACCTGAACGGCGACGGCGTCGTCACGAGCACCGACGACGGGCGCCTCGACGGCTTCAACGTCGTCAACGGGCTCGTGGACGTCGACGGCAGCGGGAGCGTGGGGTCCACGGACAACGGCGTGGTCTCCGGCATCGTGGTCGGCGCCGGCAAGTTCGACGTACCCGCCGCCCAGGCCGTGACGGGCCTGGCCTGGCGAGGCACCGGCGACGCCGACTGCCTCTTCGGACAGGACGGCAACGATGCGATGTTCGGCGGCGCCGCCGGCGACCGCATCGCCGAGGGCCTCGGCGAGGGTCTCGCCGTCGGCGGCTCGGGCGACGACGTCGTGCGCGGCGAGGACGGCACCGACGTGCTGCGTGGCTCCGCCGACAAGGACACCATCTACGGCGACGCCGGCGACGACACCGTGCTGGGCAACACCGGCGACGACACGGCGTACGGCGGCACCGGCAGCGACCGCTTGGAGGGCAACGAGAACGCCGACACGCTCTACGGCGGAGAGGACGTCGACGCACTGGTCGGCGGCACCAGCGCGGCTGGCGCCAGCGACGGCAACGACGCCCTCTACGGCGGGGAGGACGCCGACGTGATCGCCGGCGACAACGCCATCCCTGTGCGCGGCGCTGAGGGCGTGTTCACCGGGTTGGAGCTGCTGAACGTCACCTCCGGCCCGGCAGTGGGCGCGGACCGTGCCTTCGGCGGCACCGGCGCCGACCGGATCTACGGGCAGGGCGGCGCGGACGTGTTGAACGGCGAGGCCGACAACGACGACATCGAGGGCGGTCCCGCCCGCGACGTCATCCACGGCGACGACGGTGTGGACACGATCACCGGCGGCTCGGGCGTCGACACCGTGGCCGCGGACGGCAGCTCCCGCACCTGGGTCGGCACCTCCGACACCGGCGACGAGCTGTACGGCGACGCCGGCAACGACACCCTGCTCGGCGACAACGGCGTGGCAGCGACGCGGACCCTGTGGGACGTGCCGACCGGCGGCACCAGTCCGAGCACGACGTCGGCCGGCGCGGACGTCATCCGCGGCGGCAGCGAGAACGACCGGGTCCTCGGTCAGTCCGGCAACGACGGCCTCTTCGGCGACGCCGGGCTCGACGTCATCGACGGCAACAGCGGAGCCGACACCCTGTCCGGCGGCGAGGACGCTGACGTGCTGGTCGGCGGTTCCCAGCAGGCCAAGGAGCCGACCATCTCCGGGGCCGGGGTCGACGACCGGGACCGCACCCCCGCCGGGGAGACCCGGGCCCGCGGGGACCTCGTCCGCGGTGACGCCGGTGACGACGTCGTGCTCGGCGACAACGGCCGGGTCACCGGCGTCGGCACCACCGCCCTCGTCGAGGAGTACGACGTGTGGTGGGCCTCGGTGGCCACCATCGCCCCGAACGCATCGGGCGCCGACCAGCTCCACGGCGACAGCGGCCGGGACCGGATGTTCGGGCAGAACCAGAACGACCTGATGTCCGGCGGGGACGACGACGACGCCATGGCAGGTGACAGCGGGGCCGACTCGATGAGCGGCAACGGTGGGGCCGACGACCTCGTCGGTGGCTCCGGGCTCGCCCAGGTGCCGACCAAGCTCTCCGGCGTCAGGGACGAGGGCGACACCCTCTTCGGCGGCGACGCGGCGAACGGCAGCGACTCGGCGGACGTGATCCTCGGCGACAACGGACGGATCACCCGTTCCGGCACCGACGCGAACACGGGCCAGGCTGCTCGCAGCACGGTTCTCTACGACCTCGCGGTCGTGGGTGGAACGTTGCCCTCGACCCTGGTCTCGGGCAGCGACGTGATCCGTGGCAACAGTGAGCGCGACCTGGTCTACGGGCAGGGCGGGTCGGACACCATCGACGGTGACGCCGGCGACGACTGGCTCGAGGGCAACACGAACCCCGCAGGATCGTCCGGCTCCCCCGACGTCATCAGGGGCGGCGACAACGACGACGACATCCTGGGTGGATCGTCGAACAACGTGGTGGTCGACGACACGCTCGGGCCGATCGGGGAGGCCGGCAAGGGCACCTTCCCGACCACTCCGAACCAGGTGCTCGACGGGCGCGACCAGCTCTGGGGCGACTCCGGCAACGACGCTGTCCTCGGCGACAACGGCCGCGTCGACCGACTCCTCAGCAGCGGTCTCTGGAGGTACCAGTCCTACCGGGGCTCCGGTGAGACCGTCGCCGCTCCGCTGCTCGTGCGCAGCGTCGTGGGCGCCCGGGTCGACGAAGGTGCCGGCAGCTGGGGTGACGACGAGGGCCACGGCGGCGACGGCCACGACGAGCTCTACGGACAGCTCGGCGCCGACAGGTTCGAGGGCAACGCCGGTGACGACGCGCTCCTCGGCGACCTCGGCGAGATGGTGACCTCGGTCAGGACCGGACCGGCCGTGCTGAAGCAGGCCGGTGGCTTCATCCAGGAGACGATCAACGTCCCGGGCACGCTGAAGCGCACCACCACGACGTACCCGGTGCCGACCTCGACCACCAGCGGTGGGGTCGGCGGCAACGACGTCCTGCTGGGCGGGCTCGGCAACGACGTCACCCACGGTGGCGCCGGTGACGACCAGATGTGGGGCAACCGCTCCTTCGACACGAACCTGGTGCCGACCGCGGAGAGCTCACCCACCGGGTCCTCCGGGCTCGACGACGACGTGCTCTTCGGAGGCCACGGCGCCGACCGGATCTGGGGTGGCTGGCAGCACGACCGCATGTACGGCGGTCACGGAGCCGACCGGCTCGACCTCGTCACCGAGCTCAACGGCGTGGTGTCGGGCGACAAGACGGTCGACTTCAAGGGCATCGACTTCATGTACGGCGGCTGGGGTGCCGACGCCATGCAGGCCGACGTCAGCAAGCCGAGCCCGAGCAACCAGACCGACAAGATGGTCGACGCCACCGGGGCCTACAACGGCTACTTCGTCTGTGAGGGCGCCTACGGCGGCAACTCGGTGATGCGGCTGCTGTCCCCGGCCATGGAGTCCTTCTGGCAGTCGGTCGCGACTGACGACGGACTGGTGTCCGCGTCGTCGTCGAACACCTCCGGCTGGTGGGAGCTGGGCATGGTCTACAACAAGGATCGTGGAGCGAACGCGAACCCGACGTTCGACGTCCACCCGGCGCACTTCGTCTGCGACAACTGAGCGCATGCCCTCGTCGGTTTCACCGGGTCCCTGGTGAAACCGGCAGGACTGTGGTGGATCCGAGTCACCAGGTGGCTCGGATCCACCACACAACGTCGCGGGCGTACGTCGTCGGGCCGGTCTAGCGGCGGCCGCGGCGCGCCCGGAGGTAGTCCGCCACGACGTACTCCCCCAGCCGTCCGATGTCGGGGGTGAACACCCGGCCACCGGAGCGACGTGCGATGGCGTCGACGAACCGGGCCAGGCCCGGGTCCTCCCCCAGCATGAAGAGGTTGAGGGTGGCGCCCCACCGGACGATCTCGTCGACCTGGGTGACCGTGGCCCGCAACGTCTCCCGCGTGGTGGGCCAGCGGAACTCCGGGGTGCCGTCGGGCCACAGGTGGGCCGTGGGCTCGCCGTCGGTCACGACCATGACGACCGGCTCGGCGTCGGGGTGGCGGCGCAGGTGACGTCCGGCGAGCATGAGCGCGTGCTGGAGGTTGGTGCCCTGCACCCACTCCGGCTCGACCTCGGCCAGCTGCACCGGCGTCAGGCGGCGCGCGGTCAGGTTGAAGCCGATGATCTCCAGGGCGTCCTGCCGGAACCGGGTCTGCACGAGGTGGGACAGCGCCAGCGCGGTCTGCTTCATCGGGCCCCAGCGACCTTCGTTGACCATCGAGAACGACAGGTCCACCAGCAGTGCGACGGCCGCGGAGGTGCGCTTCTCGGTCTCCACGACCTCGAAGTCCTCGACCAGCAGGCGCGCTGCTCCGTGGGTCGAGGCTGCGTGGGTCGAGCCTCCGTCGGTCGAGCCCGCGTCGGTCGAGCCTGTCGAGACCAGCCCGCCCCTCCGTACGGCGTTGGAGACGGTGCGGACCGCGTCCAGCGGCAGGTCGTCACCGAACTCCCACGCACGCGTCAGCCCCGTCGGCTCGTCGGCCGAGCCGGTGCGTCGGTCGTCGTGGTCGCCGGACCCGCCGGCCTGGATCTGGTCGAAGACCTTCTTCAGCGCGGTCTCCCCCAAGCGCCGCACCGCTCGCGGGGTGAGGCGCAGCCCGTCGTCGCCGGACGACACGAACCCCTGCCGCTCCAGCTCGCGCTCCAGCTCGCGCAGGGCACGCATGTCGGCGGCGGCCTCCCCACCGAGCTGCTTCTCCAAGGTGTCGACGTCGACAGCGTCCAGCGAGCCCGGACCGCCCGCCTCGGAGAGCTGCTGCTCGAGCGACTCGAGGTCGGCCAGGTCGGCGATGGCCTCGACCGCGGCGCTGTAGCCCATCGACTCACCTCCGCCCATCTGCGCGGGTCCCCGGTCGAGACCGGGCCGCAGCGCGCGCAGGTTGTCCGAGAGCTGCGCCATCTGCGAGGCCAGGTCGGGGTCGGACATCGCCTGGCTCATCAGCTGGCCGAGCTGCTCGCGCTGCTCGGGGCGCAGCGACGCCATCATCCGGTCGGCGGCAGCCTGCCGACGGGCGAGCGCGTCGATCAGCTCGTCCACGTTCTCGGGGTTCTCGGGGAACATCTCGCCGTGCTTGTCCATGAAGTCGGCGAAGCGGTCGGTGGTGTCCTCGCCTCGCGCGTGGGCCGCCAGCAGGTCGTTGAGGTCGGCCATCATGTCCTTGACCGCCTGCATGGCCTCCGGGTCGCCGTCCTCGAGGAAGCGCTTCATCCCGGCGAACTGCGCGTCGAGGACCTCGCGCTGGAGCATCTCCTTGATCGCCTCGTACGTCGCGCGCGCCTCGGGCGAGCGCCACCGGTAGGGATCGAGCGCCCGGACGGCCCCGGCGGTGTCGTCGGGCAGCGTGGCGAGGTCCATCTCGGCCAGCCGGGCGTCCGCGTCGTCGAGACCGGCGAGCGCCTCGGTCTCGGCAGCCAGCGCCTGGTCCAGCGCGGCCCGGACCTGGTCGAGCGTGCCGGCCAGGTCGCCGCGCCGCTGGGCGGCCTTGCGCATCCGGCGGGCCCGCTGCCGCAGCTCGTCGAGCCCGCGGCGACCGTCGACCCCGCGTCGCATCAGGTCACGCAGCGCCTCCCTCAGCGAGCCGCCGGCCAGGACGTCCTGGCCGATCTCGTCGAGCGCCTTCCGCACGTCGTACGGCGGCGCGAGGGGGTCCGGCCCGCCGTGCCACGGGCCGTAGCGGAACCGGGGGTCGCTCACGCGCCGTAGACCGTCCGGCCACCGACGTTCTCCTTGTCGACCCGACGGGTCAGGTGGAGCCCTTCGAGGACGAGCTCGACCCCGGCGGCGACGTAGCCGACGTCCGCCTGGTCGTCGCTGTCGTCGCCCAACCGGTCGAGGACCTTCGCCAGCCCCGACACCGGACCGAGCTGGCCCAGCAGCTCCTCGGAGGTGACCAGCTCGCCGGTCTCCACGACCGCGCCCTCGGCGAAGAGCTCGGTGAAGCCGGACAGGTCCAGACCCACCAACCGCTCGCGGAAGGTCTCGGCGACCGCGATGCGCAGCAGGTGGCGGACCACGTCGACCTCGCGGCCCTCCTCCCCCATCTCGAACTCGAGCTTGCCGAGCAGGGTGGGCAGCACGGCCGGCACGTCGCACACGCGGGCGACGGCGTGGACGTCGCCGGTGCGGGCCGCGCGTCGCAGTGCGCTGGCGGCCACGCCCTCGGCGGCCGCGATGGCGAAGCGGGCGCTGACGCCGGCCCGCTGGTCGATCGAGGACGACTCGCGCAGCCCGCGCGACAGCCGCGCCAGCACCTCCAGCAGGTGCTGAGGCACGGGTGCCACCAGCTCGGCCTCCTGGGCGATCACCGCGACCTCCTCGGCCACCTCGATCGGGTAGTGGGTGCGGATCTCGGCGCCGAAGCGGTCCTTGAGCGGCGTGATGATGCGGCCGCGGTTCGTGTAGTCCTCAGGGTTGGCGCTGGCGACCAGGAGCAGGTCGAGCGGCAGGCGCAGGCTGTAGCCGCGGACCTGGATGTCGCGCTCCTCCAGGACGTTGAACATCGCCACCTGGATCCGCTCGGCGAGGTCGGGCAGCTCGTTGATGCCGAAGATGCCGCGGTTGGTGCGCGGGATGAGCCCGTAGTGGACGGTCTCCGGGTCGCCCAGCGTGCGGCCCTCGGCGACCTTGACCGGGTCGACGTCGCCGACCAGGTCGCCGACGCTGGTGTCCGGGGTCGCGAGCTTCTCGACGTACCGGTGGTCGCGGTGGACCCACGACACCGGGAGGTCGTCACCGGTCTCGGCAGCGAGGCGGCGGCAGCGCGAGCAGACCGGCGCCGCCGGGTCGTCGTTGATCTCGCAACCCTCGACGACCGGCATCCACTCGTCGAGCAGGGTGCCCAGCGTGCGCATGAGGCGCGTCTTGCCCTGGCCGCGCTCGCCCAGCAGCACCAGGTCGTGCCCGGCCAGCAAGGCGCCCTCGAGCTGAGGCACGACGGTGTCGTCGAACCCGACGATGCCGGGGAAGGCCGGCGCACCGGCGCGGAGGCGGGCGAGCAGGTTCTCGCGGATCTCCTCCTTGACCGACCGGGAGCGGTAGCCGCCGGCCAGCAGGGCGCCCCTCGTGGTGGGCTGCGGGGCGGAGGTGCCCTCGGGCGAGGTCGTGCTCGACAGGGGCTCGGGCGTGGCGCTGTCCGTCATGGTTTCGAGCCTATGCCCGCCTCCCCAAGCCAGCTTCTGGTCGCTGCCTGCCGGTAGGCCGCGTTCTGGTCGATCCCTGCGGGCATTCGCCCTCGGGCGCGCAGGCGGTGACCACAACAACGCCGGGCTGCAGGGAGTGACCAGAACCAAGCCGGCGTACGGCGTGCCGTGGTGGGGCAGAGTGGTGGACGCCCCCTCCGAGAGGAACCCCATGAGCTCCGACAGCGCTGAGCCGAACGACAGCACCCCCCGCGCCACCATCGGCGTCACCGGCCTGGCCGTGATGGGCCGCAACCTCGCGCGCAACATCGCCCGCCACGGGCACGTCACGGCGGTCCACAACCGCAGCGTCGAGAAGACGCAGTCGCTGGTCGACGAGTTCGGCGACGACGGCGACTTCGTGGCCTGCGAGTCCCTCGAGGACTTCGTGGCCGCCATCGAGAAGCCGCGCGCGATCATCGTGATGGTCAAGGCCGGCCAGGCCACCGACGCCGTCATCGACGACCTGGTCCCGCTGCTCGACGAGGACGACATCATCGTCGACGCCGGCAACGCCCACTTCGACGACACCCGCCGTCGCGGGGCCGCGCTGGCGGAGAAGGGCCTGCACTTCGTGGGTTGCGGCGTCTCCGGCGGCGAGGAGGGCGCGCTCAACGGCCCGAGCATCATGCCGGGCGGCTCCCAGCACGCCTACGAGCGGCTCGGGCCGATCTTCGAGGACATCGCCGCCGACGTGGACGGCTCGCCCTGCTGCACCCACGTCGGCCCGGACGCGGCCGGCCACTTCGTGAAGATGGTGCACAACGGCATCGAGTACGCCGACATGCAGCTGATCGCCGAGGCCTACGACCTGCTGCGACGTCGGCTGGAGATGACGCCCCAGGACATCGCCGGCGTCTTCGAGGAGTGGAACGGCGGAGACCTCGAGTCGTTCCTCATCGAGATGACCGCCGACGTCCTGGCCCAGGACGACCCCGGCACGGACACGCCCTTCGTCGACGTCGTGCTCGACCAGGCGGAGCAGAAGGGCACCGGGCGGTGGACGGTGCAGTCCGCGCTGGACCTCGGCGTGCCGGTGACCGGCATCGCCGAGGCCACCTTCGCCCGTTCCCTGTCCGGCCACGCCGACCAGCGCGCCGCCGCTCGCCAGGCGTTCGCCGACGTCTCGGTGTCGTCGGACGCCGTCGACGACCGCGCCGGCTACGTCGACGACGTCCGCAAGGCGCTCTACGCCTCCAAGGTGGTGGCCTACGCGCAGGGTTTCGACCAGATCACCGCCGGCAGCCGCGAGCACGACTGGGACGTCGACCCGGGCGCGGTCGCGCGGATCTGGCGGGGCGGCTGCATCATCCGGGCACGATTCCTCGACCGCATCACCGAGGCCTACGCCGAGGACGCGGGGCTGGTCAGCCTGCTGGTGAACCCCTACTTCGCCGACGTGGTCAGCGACGGGGTCCAGGCGTGGCGACGCATCGTGGCCGACGCCGCCCTGCACGGGATCCCGACACCGGCCTTCGCCTCGTCACTGTCGTTCTTCGACGGTCTGCGGGCCGAGCGGCTCCCAGCCGCACTGATTCAAGGTCTGCGTGACAATTTCGGGGCACACACCTATCAGCGCGCGGACCGGGAGGGCACCTACCACCTGCTGTGGGCGGGCGACCGGTCCGAGGTGCGCCAGGACTCCTGACCCCTTCGCACACACGATCCGGCCGGCCGACCCCGCAGGGTCGACCGGCCGGATCGGTCGCTCAGGCGTCGATCGACCTCGCCTCGCGCGAGCCGACGCTGATCTCGACCTTGCGCGGCTTCGCCTTCTCGGCCACCGGCACCCGCAGGCGCAGCACGCCGCCGTCGTACGCCGCGTCGATGCGCTCGAGGTCGAGGTTGTCGCCGAGCACGAGCTGACGGCTGAAGTGGCCGACCGGCCGCTCGCTGGCGAGCATCTCCCAGTCACCGTTGCGGCGTGGCCGCTCGGCCTTGATCGTCAGGACGTTGCGCTCGACGTCGATGTCGATGCTCTCGCTGCTCACGCCGGGCAGGTCGAACTCGAGGACGAACGTGTCGCCCTCGCGCCAGGCGTCCATCGGCATGACGGCCGGGCGCGACGTCGTGCCGGCGCCGAGCACCTGCTGGGCGAGACGGTCGAGGTCTCGGAACGGGTCGGTCCTCATCAACATGGTCATCACCTCCGAACGTGCGTCGCGGTCCTTCCGCGATCTCTAACGTCTGATATAGATTATATGAACCACGAAACCGGAGTTCAAGTCCTACGACGACGGGAGGCGACCGTGACCGGCGCCCACCACCGAGGTGTCTACGCCATCTCGGTCGCCGCCGAGATCGTCGGCACCAACGTCCAGAACCTGCGCGTCTACGAACGGCGCGGACTGCTCGAGCCGAGCCGCACCGACGGCGGCACGCGTCTCTACAGCCAGGCCGACCTGGAGCGGCTCGCCCGGATCGTCGAGCTGCTGGCGGCGGGGGTGAACCTGGCCGGGATCGCGCTCGTGCTCCGGCTCGAGAGGGAGAACGCCCGCCTGCGGCGGGCGCTGGAGCCCGCCGGGCAGGGTGAGGATCGGGGCTAGGAGGCCATGGAGCCGATCGTCTCGGGGGTCAACGACGGGAAGACCGTGGCCCGGCTGCCGGAGATCTCGGGGAACCTCGACACCAGCACCTCCCACAGCACGCTGCGGTAGTCGCGCGTGGTCTTGAGGTCGCCGTCGTCGAGCTCGGCCAGACCGGGCCAGCTGCCGTGCACCGCTCCCCCGCTCACCCCGGCGCCGAGCAGCAGCATCGCGTTGCCGTAGCCGTGGTCGACGCCGTGGTCGCCGTTCTCCTCGGCTCGGCGGCCGAACTCGCTCAGGGTCACGACCGTCACCCGCGACGCCGCCGACCCCAGATCGGCGAAGAACGCCGCCAGCGAGCCCGCCAGGTGGCGCACCTGGCCCGCCATCCAGCCGGCCGTCGGGTCGTCGCCCTCGGCGAGCCCGGAGTGCATGTCCCAGTCGCCGTAGTCCACCGTCACGATGCGGGTCCCCACGTCGGCGCGGATGAGGGCGGCGGTGTTGGCCAGCACCTCACGCAGCGGGCCGGCCGGGTAGGCGGCGGAGTGCACCGACGACCCTCCCGTCGCGTCCTCCGCCGCCGAGTCCACCAGCGGAGCCAACCGCCCGACCGTGGCCAGCGTGTTGCGCATGCTCGTCCCGAGCAGGCCCGCTTCCGGCCGCCACATCTCCTCCAGCGAGGCACGTCGCGCTGCGGTGCCGCTGCCGAGCGGGGTCAGGCTGAGGTCACGCACCTGACGCGCCCCGATGGCCGGCGCCGGTCCGGACAGGGAGGTCGGCAGGAGGGTCGAGCCCAGCTGCATCGCCGTCTCCGGCTGCGCCGAGCCGTCGAGGCCGATGGTGCGGTTGATCCACCCCACCCGGGCCGAGGTGCCGGGGTCGGCGTCCTCGATCGCGGCCATCGCGTCGAAGTGGCTGCGGTTGGGGGCCGGCAGGCCGACCGCGTGCACGGCGCCGAAGGTCTTGTTCTCCCACATCGGCAGCAGCGGGGCGAACTCCGGGTGCAGCCCGAACCTCGGGTCGGACCCCAGCAGGCTCCCGACCGGCACGGCGATGCCAGGGCGCAGCCGGCGCAATTGGTCGTGGTCGACGCTCGAGCGGGGCACCACCATGGACAGGCCGTCGGAACCGCCGCGCAACGACAGCACCACCAGGACGTTCGCCCCGAGGTCGGCGCCGTAGGACACCTGGCGGAAGCTGTCACCGAACAGCGTGCCGACGGTCGCGGCACCGCTGGCGGCCGCGGTCGCGGCCAGGAAGCGCCGACGGCTCAGGGCGACGGCGCTGCCGAGCTCGGGGCAGCCGCACCCGGTGGTCTCACGTGTCTGGGTCATGTCAGGCCCCTCAGCGGTGGAGGTGGGTCGGGGAGTCGAGGAGCGCGGCGAGGATGCACTGGATCCGCCAGTCCCAGAGGTCGTCGGCGGTCATGCGTCGCGACAGCGGCACTCCGATCACCATCGCCACGCCTCGGCGCACGGCAGCCGTCGGGCGCTGCCCGAGGAGCTCGCGGCCGACGTGGTCGATGATCTGCTCCAGGGTGGCGGGCAGCGCCGGCAACCACGCCTTCGGGGTGGGGCGCGTGACGTCGGCGGTGGGCCACCAGCTGGCGGCGAGGTTGACGTGGTGGCCCATCCCGTTGAGCAGCCGGCCGGCGCTGGTCCAGGCGGCGCTGACCTCGGGGAAGCCGTTGGGCGCCGGCCACTCGTACGGCGCCTGACCGAACTCGACGTACTGCCAGTACATGGCGTTGACGAACGACCGGTCGCTCCGCGGCGGCTTGAGCCGCACCCGGAGGGCTCGCACGCTGGCGACGTAGTCCTCGGCGGGCATGCGCACCTTCGACCCGGCCGAGGCCGCGAACTCGGGGTGGTCCACCATCGCCAGCAACGTGGGCCGGACCTTGGTGCCGCTGCGGGTGTACGCCGCTGCGACGTGCGCGACGAGACCGGCCGACGGGGTGTCGCTGACGAACTTCTGGCACAGCCGCCGCGCGATCCGCTGGGCGGTGGCGGGGTGCCGCGCGAGGTGGCGCAGGTAGGCCACCGTGGCCGCCTGGCCGTCGGGGTCGGTGTTGGGGTGCTCGAAGTCGAGCACGCGGATGGTGCCGGTCGCGTGCACGCGGGGGTCGTAGAAGGCGCGGAACGTCGGCCACCAGGTGTCGACCCGATAGCCGGTCAGCATCCGGCTGGACGCCTTGACGTCCTCCTCCGTGTAGCCGGCGTCGACGCCGACGCTGTGCAGCTCGAGCAGCTCGCGTCCGAGGTTCTCGTTGGGGGCGTCCTTGGTCGAGACGGCGTTGTCGAGGAAGAGCCCCATGGCCGGGTGCGTGGTGGTGTGGACCAGCAGCTGCTCGAAGGAGGTGAGCGCGTACGTCCGGATCACCTGGTCGTAGGAGACCCGGTGGAAGCAGGCCTCGTCGTCGCCGAGCGGGACGTGCAGCAGGTTGGACCAGAAGTCGACCATCACCTCGCGGACCTGGCGTCGGCTCTGGATCCGGCGTGCGACCGTCCAGCGGCTGAGGTCGTACATCACCTCCCAGGCGCCCTGCACCTCGTCGACCTGGCGCTGGAAGATCTGCTCCGGACTCCGCCCCAGCGAGGGGAACCAGCCGTCGACCTCCGCCCCCGGGGCGTCGGGCACCGAGGCCGGCTGGAGCTGCGCCACGAGCCAGGCGCGACCGCCTCCGGCCCGGGCGACGTCGGCGGCCAGGGCCGCGTTGAGCCCCCCGCTGAAGCGGCGGGCGACGTGACGGTCGAGCGCCGGCAGCGCTGCTCGACCCACGAGCGCCGGAGCTGGCGATAGCGTGGTGACCACGAGAACTCCCTATCGGACGATGAATGACGTTGCACAGCTCGGCCCACCCCAGCCCCTCGAGGCTAGCCGCGCCGGCGCCCGAAGAGCGACGAATGTCCGTATTCAATCACCAGGAGACGCCATGACCGAGCCGCCACTTCCCCTCAAGGCCCTCCCGGAGGACTGGACCACCGCCGTCGCGATCGTGGCCCACCCCGACGACATGGAGTTCGGCGCCGCGGCCGCGGTCGCGCGCTGGACCGGCCAGGGCAAACGGATCGTCTACGTCATGATCACCAGCGGGGAGGCGGGCATCGATGGCCTCGCTCCCGACGAGTGTCGCGCGGTCCGCGAGCGGGAGCAGATCGAGTCGGCGCGCATCGTGGGCGTCGACACCGTCGAGTTCCTGGGCTTTCCCGACGGGGTGGTGGAGTACGGCCTGCCGCTTCGGTCCGCGGTCGCCCACGTCGTACGCCGACACCGGCCCGAGATCGTGATCACCGGCAACTTCCGTGACACCTTCGGCCCCGGAGCCCTCAACCAGGCCGACCACATGGCGGTGGGCCGGGCCGTCCTCGACGGCGTGCGTGACGCCGGCAACCGGTGGGTGTTCGCCGACCAGCTCGTCGACGGGCTCGAGAAATGGGGCGGGGTGCGGGCGGTCTGGGCCACCGGCTCCCCCGGGGCCCGGCACGGCGTGGACACGACGGACACCTTCGAGGTGGGGGTCGCCTCGCTCCAGGCCCACCGCGCCTACATCGACGGACTCGGCTGGGAGGACTTCGACGAGCGGGAGATGCTCGAGGGCTTTGGCCGCGGCGCCGGCAGCCGCATGGGGGTCGCCCTCGCGGCGCCCTTCGAGGTCTACTCCCTCACCTGGGGCGGCGGCGACGAGGACTGATCCCCGTGGACCGATGAGACCCGGGATCGAGAAGCAGAACGGCCCGCTGCGAGGTCACTCGCAGACGGGCCGCTCGGTGGCTCCCCCGGTTGGACTCGAACCAACAACCCTCCGGTTAACAGCCGAATGCTCTGCCAATTGAGCTACAGGGGATCGCCTGGGCGGACGTGTCCGCGGCCCGCACAGGTTAGCAACTCGGGACCGGCACCGCACATCCGGGGCCCGGGCGTCAGCGCAGACCGAGCGACTCCTGCGCGTCACGCAGGGAGGCCTCCGCGAGCGCCATGACGGCCGGGTCGTCGGGGTCGACGCCGACGTCGAACTGGTAGGCCCAGGTGATCGCACCTCCGCCGCCGGGTGGGCGCCGCCCGATGACGGAGAAGCCCTTCTTCCGGCGCACGTCGACGCGGCGCTGGAGCACGATGCTGGCCGTCACCCGCTCGCGCAGCAGCACCAGCAGCGAGCCGGGATCGGCGAGCCGGTGCGTCCACCGGGCGGTGGGGTGCCCCCACTCCTCCACCCGCTCCACCGTCAGCGTGCGCTCCTCGGTGTCCCAGTCGGCGCGGTGGACCTGCTCCCAGGGCAGCTGCACCGGCTCGCCGTCCGCCGGCACCGTCACCAGCGAGTCACGCGTGCCGGCCAGCACGGAGCCGTCGTCGGTGGCGACCCAGGCGAGCACCTTGCCGGCGACCGCACGACGGACCGGCTCAGGGACGGCCGGCTCCCGGGAGAACAGCCCGGCCATCAGCTGTCGACACCGATCGCCCGCTCGCGCAAGGTCCGTCGGTGGCTCTCGAGGGCGACCAGCTCGCCGAACATGCGGTTGTACTCCTCGGCGCGCTCGACGGGATTGGTGCGCTGCAGCTTCGACTTGAGGTCGGCGATGGCCCGCATCGTGGTGAGCTCCTGCAGGCGGAAGACGTGCTGGGCGGCGTACGTCGGTGTCGGCTCACCGGCCGCCAGCAAGGGCTCGACGACCAGGCCGTTGTAGGCGGAGACGATCGGGTGCTGGGCCGACTCGTACTGCCCGACGAGGGAGTCGCGCAGCGAGTCCGACCAGATGTCCGCACTGCCGGCCGCCCCGGGACCACCGAGGGCGGCCGCCGTCTCCCAGATCGCCAGGTAGGCGGGGTGGGTGAAGTCGTTGTCGGCGAGGTCGCCGCTGTACCGGGCGGTCAGCAGGGGCTGCTGGACGACGAGCTTGAGCGTCTCGCGCTCGAGGCTGAAGCGTGGATCGCGCAGGTTCGGCATCGGAGGGGCCGGCACCTGGGCGAGCGCCGGTGGTCGCCGGCCCCGGCCCGGTGGGTCGGGTCCCGGGCATGGGGCCGGCGGCGGTGCGCTGCTCGTGGGCGGCGCGCCCGGCGCGACCCGCGGCACGGCGTACCTCGGCGCGGGCCTCCTCCACCTCGATGCCGAGCATGCCGGCCAGCTCGCGGGCGAAGGCGTCGACCTTGGACCTGTCGCGGACCGAGGAGACCAGCTTGGCCGCCTCACGCAGGGCGTCGATGCGTCCGTCGGCCCGGTCGAGGTCGTAGCGGGAGACGACGTTGCCGAGGACGAAGCGGTAGAGCGGGGTCCGGCGCGCCACCAGCTCGCGCACCGCGGCGTCACCGGACTTCAGCCGCAGGTCGCAGGGGTCGAGGCCGTCGGGCTCCACCGCGACGTAGGTCTGGCCGACGAACTGCTGGTCGCCGCCGAAGGCGCGCAGCGCGGCCTTCTGGCCCGCCTCGTCACCGTCGAAGGTGAAGATCACCTCGCCGCGGAACTCCTCGTGGTCGTGCAGCAGCCTGCGCAGCACCCGGCCGTGGTCCTCGCCGAAGGCGGTGCCGCAGGTCGCGACCGCGGTCGGCACGCCGGCCAGGTGGCAGGCCATCACGTCGGTGTAGCCCTCCACGACCACGGCCTGGGACGCGCGGGCGATGTCGCGGCGCGCCAGGTCGATGCCGTAGAGCACGTGGCTCTTCTTGTAGATCGAGGTCTCGGGGGTGTTGAGGTACTTCGCCTCGATGCGGTCGTCGTCGAAGATCCGGCGGGCGCCGAAGCCGATCGTCTCGCCCGAGACCTCGCGGATGGGCCACAGCAGCCGGCCGCGGAAGCGGTCGTAGTGGCCGCGCTGCCCCTCGGCGACCAGACCGGCCGCGACGAGCTCGCCGTCGGTGAACTGCTTCTGACGCAGGTGCTTGTAGAGCGCGTCGCCGTCACGGGGGGCGAAGCCGAGCCCGAAGGTGTCCGCGGCCTCGCGGTCGAAGCCGCGCTCGTCGAGGAAGGTGCGGGCCTTGACCGCCTCGGGCTGGGTCAGCCTGCCGGCGTAGTAGTCCTGGGCGAGCCGATTGGCCTCGACGAGCCGGTTGCGCTTGTTGGGGTCGCGACGCGGAGCCGTGCCGTCTCCCTCGGAGTAGCGCAGCTGCACGCCGGTCTTGTCGGCGAGGTACTCCACGGCCTGGGTGAACGCGAGCCCGTCGTGCTTCATCAGGAAGGCGATGACGTCGCCACCTTCCTGGCAGCCGAAGCAGTGGAACCCCTTGCCTGGACGGACGTGGAAGGAGGGCGACTTCTCGTCGTGGAAGGGGCACAGGCCCTTGAGGGCGCCGCCGCCGGCGGAGCGGAGGGTGACGTACTGCCCGACGATCTCGGCGAGGTCGGCACGCTCGCGCACGAGCGCGATGTCCTCCTCACGGATCAGCCCAGCCACGGCGCGAGTCTACGGGGCCGCCTCGCCCGCTCCCCGCCACGGTGGGACCACCTGGGGAGAACGAACCGAGGGGGCTCGTCAACCCCGTCGCGCGTGCCAGGCCAGGGCCGAGGCGTCGGTCAGGCTCGCGACCTGGTCGACCACGACGCGCAGCCGCGCCGCATCGGACGCCGCCCGCATGAGGTCGTGGCGGAAGGGCTCACCGATCCGCTCGGGGTGGCCGAGGAGGTGCTCCACCAGGTCGGTCAGCACGGTGCGCTGGTGGTCGAGCAGGCCGCGCCGGTCCTGGGCGCGCATCACCAGCTGGGCGGCGACGCCCTTGAGCACCCCGATCTCGAGCCAGGTCTCCCCCGGCACCACGAGGTCGGCCTCGTAGCGGGCCAGCGGCTCGCGGCCGAACCGCTCCTGGGTGGCGGAGGTGGCGGCCTGGCAGAACCGTCCGATGAGCGTCGAGGTCAAGTTCTTCAGCGCGGCCAGCGACCGCCGGCTCCCGTCGTACGTCGAGGTGGGCCAGGCGTCGAGGCGACGGAGCCGCTCGACGGCAGCGGCGAGGTCGTCGTCGGTGGCGTCGGGGAGGTACCACTCCCGCACCGTCGCCCACACCGCCTCGAGCTCGGGCTCCAGGCCGGTCAGCTCGATGCGCCCGGCCACGATGCCGTCCTCCACGTCGTGGACGGAGTAGGCGACGTCGTCCGAGAGGTCCATGACCTGCGCCTCGAGGCAGCGACGCCCCTCGGGCGCCCCCTCACGCAGCCAGGTGAAGACCGGCTGGTCGTCGTCGTACACCCCGAACTTGCTGGTGGTGCGCAGCGTCCCGTCGCTGTGGGCGCCGTACGACGGTGGCGCGTCGGAGCGGAGCCAGGGGTACTTGGTGCTGGCGTCGAGGCTGGCGCGGGTCAGGTTGAGCCCGGCGCTGGAGCCGTCGGGGTGGGTGCCCTTGGCCTCGAGCCGGGTGAGGACCCGCAGCGTCTGGGCGTTGCCCTCGAAACCGCCGGCGGCGTCGCACAGCTCGTCGAGCGCCCGCTCGCCGTTGTGGCCGAAGGGCGGGTGCCCGAGGTCGTGCGCCAGCGCTGCGGTCTCCACGACGTCGGGGTCGCAACCGAGCCGGCGCGCGAGGTCGCGGGCGACCTGGGCCACCTCGAGCGTGTGCGTCAGCCGGTTGCGGACGAAGTCGTCACTCTGGGGCCCGACCACCTGGGTCTTGGCCGCCAACCGGCGCAGCGCGGCGCTGTGGACGATCCGGGCGCGGTCGCGCTCGAACGGCGTCCGGGCGTGGGGCTTGGCCGCCTCGGCGGCCCAGCGAGCCCGCGCGGCGTCGTCGTACTGCTCCGCGTGAGTCTCCCTGGGCGCCATCGGCGGCGACTCTACTGGAGCGCCCCGACGGCGTCGCGACGCGTGCTGCCCTCGCTCAGTACGTCGTGACGTGGACGTGGTCGTAGTGGTTGGCGGTGGTGGACCCACGGTCCTCCATGCCTCGCCATCCCTCGCCGGACCGGTCGACCGACCAGATCTGCTGCGAGTAGATGAGGTAGCTGACGCCGAATTGCGAGTAGTTGCTGCGGATGAACTCGGCGACCTGCCAGCCGCGGTCGCCCGAGACCATGATGTCCACGGCGAGGCCCTGGGCGTGCTCGCCGTCGCCGCGGAAGGTGCCGTAGGTGGTGATCTCCGGGAACGCAGCACAGACGGCCTGGTGGACGGCGACGACGTTGGGGCTGACGCCCGGGGAGACGGAGGTGCCGTTGGTGCACTGGCCGCCGGTCGAGGGGGCGGCGTCCGCGTCGCTCGCGTCGGTGACCTGCTCCTTCTCCGGCTTGTTCTCCGCCAGGTAGGTGCCGTTGACCCAGCGGGCGACGGGGCCGCGATCGGGGTTGGTCAGCAGGACCTCGGCCCACGGGCCGACCTGCTGGCCGGTGACGGCGACCTTGGTCCGCTCCGCCAGGACGCCGATCTTGGGGCCCTGCTCGCGGGGGCCTCGCCAGATGTTGAGCGGGGCGGTGGCGAACTCCCGGTCGACCGCGGCGGGCTCCAGCGCGACACGGTCGGCGACCTGGACCGAGCGGCCGCCCGAGCGCGAGGCACGCTCGTCGCGGTTCTCCCGCCGGGCCGCGAGCTGGTCGACGTCGATCGACTCGACGCTCTCGGGTGCGGTCCTGGTGGAGGCGATGGGTGAGGCGGTGGGGTCGGCGCCGGCGCGGGCGAACGCGCTCACGGCCACGAGGACGCCCAGGAACAGGGCGGCGACGAGGATCGGCGAGACCAGGGCTCCGAGCAGCCCCTTCCGCGCGGCGGAGCGGTCGTCCGCTCGGTGTCGCGCTTCGGGCATGGAGTAGCTCCTCGAGTCGGGTGCAGGGCGGGTGCCGACCCACAGGTGGACGGTTGTCGGCACAACGGTCACCGAGTAAACAACACAGAACGGCAAAGGTCACGTTGAGGCCCGCGTTTGTGCTTCGCTTCACAAGGCGCTCCACAGGGAGAATGTCCGGAATCAGGGGCTTTAGCGCGACTGATTTCGTCGTTCAGACGGCACTGGACCGACGGATACGCTGTTGTGAGACGACTGACCAGAAAGCCTCCACAGGCCCCGGTACGCCGACGTCTCGGGGCGACCGGACGCAACGGTCAGCCGCCGGAGGCCTCGGCCAGATCCTCGGTCGCCCCGTAGCCGGCCCCGTCGGTGTCGTCGAGCCAGCCTCTCCGGCAGCACGACGCGACGCGGCGACCCCTGCCGTCCTCGCGGCGTCCCCAGGGTCTCGACCGGGAACGCCTCCGTGCCGTCGAGCTCGCCGAGCATCGCGTCGAGGTGCTCGAGGGTGTCGACCAGTCCGAGGTTGCGGCGCAGCTCACCGCCGGCGGCGAAGCCCTTGAGGTACCAGGAGACGTGCTTGCGGAACTCCCGGCACCCGCGCTCCTCCCCCATCAGCTCGCTGAGCAGCACCGCGTGGCGGCGCATCATCGAGGCCACCTCACCCAGGGTCGGCAGGGTCGCGACCTGCTCGCCGGCAAAGGCAGCCGCCAGGTCGCGGAACAACCACGGCCGCCCGAGGCAGCCTCGCCCCACGACCACGCCCGCGGCGCCGGTCTGCTCCACCATCCGCAGCGCGTCGGAGGCCTCCCAGATGTCGCCGTTGCCGAGAACGGGGATGTCGACAGCGGCAGCCAGCTCGCCGATCGCGTCCCAGTCGGCTCGGCCGGAGTAGGCCTGGGCCACGGTCCGCCCGTGCAGCGCGATCGCCGCCACGCCCGTGTCCGCGGCGATGCGGCCGGCGTCGAGGTAGGTCAGGTGGTCGTCGTCGATGCCCTTGCGGGTCTTCATCGTCACCGGCACGGCGTACGGCGCCGCCGCCGCGACCGCAGCCTCGAGGATCTCGCCGAGCAGGCCCCGCTTCCACGGCAGTGCCCCGCCGCCGCCCTTGCGCGTCACCTTGGGGACGGGACAGCCGAAGTTCAGGTCCACGTGGGCCACGCCGTGCTCCGCGCAGAGGATCTCGGTCGCCTTGCCGACGTAGACCGGGTCGGTGCCGTAGAGCTGCACCGACCGCACCTTCTCGCTCGGGTCGAAGGCCAGCATGTCCAGCGTGTGCTCGTCGCGCTCGACCAGCCCGCGCGAGGTGATCATCTCGCAGACGTAGAGGCCGGCCCCCTGCTCGGCGCACAACCGACGGTAGGCGGCATTCGTGATGCCGGCCATGGGGGCCAGGACGACGGGCGTCTCGACCTCCAGGGGTCCCAGCTGCAGCGGTGCCATGGGCCCATTGTCCCGATAGGCCGCGCCACCGTGAAATCCGACGAGGAGCAGTGACCGGCCGGCTCAGCCGTCGCCCGAGCCGTTCTGCTTGTCGTCCTTCTTGCCGCCCGCCTTCTTCTTGTTCTTCGGCTCCGCCTTCTTCTCGACGTCACCGCGCCACTCGATCGGGGTCACGTCGACGATCGGGCGGTAGCTGACCCCTTCGAGCTTGCCCCGGCGGGGCGAGAGGAAGACCAGACAGGTGGAGAACGAGTCGCCGGGCTGGAACTTGGCCGGCAACGGCTCGGTGGGGCAGGTGTTGAACGACGAGGTGAACTTCACCGGCGGCAGCAGGGTGTTGGCCCCGCTGATGCCCCACAGCGGGACCTCGGCGTTGCCGAAGGCCTTCGTTCCTGCGTTCTCGACCTGCACCCGCACGTAGTAGAAGGCCGCGTTGCGCACCAGGGGATCCTCGGTGTCGAATCCGGAGAAGTCGCCCAGGGCGCCCTCCTCGGCCGACTTCACGGTGATGTCGAGCAGGGCGGAGCGTCCCTTCGCCTCGTAGTCGACGCTCGCCGTGTCCCCGAACACGAGCTGGGTGCCCGGCGAGGTGAGGTCGTCACCCGGCTCCGAGCAGCGAGTCGGAGCGGAGGCGGAGGCCGACGGTGACGGGCTCTCGCTCGGGCTGCTGGACGTCTCGCCCACGGGCTCCTCGTCGCCCCCGCTGCAACCGGCGAGCAGCAGCCCGGTGGCGAGAAGGGCGGCCAGGGCTCGGGAGGGTCGCATCGTCAGCACGTCGTCCATCCCTTGAGTCTGCCTGCTCGGAGCCTCAGCAACCGAGGAGACGCTCCGCGAAGTAGGAACGGACCCGGTCCAGCCCGACCCGCTCCTGCGCCATGGAGTCGCGGTCACGGACGGTGACCGCGTCGTCCTCGAGGGTGTCGAAGTCGACGGTGACGCAGAACGGTGTGCCGATCTCGTCCTGACGGCGGTAGCGCTTGCCGATGGCGCCGGCGTCGTCGAAGTCGACGGTCCAGTGCTCGCTCAGCTCCGCCGAGAGCGCCTTGGCCTTCGGGGACAGGTCGGCGTTGCGCGACAGCGGCAGGACCGCGACCTTGACCGGCGCCAGCCGGGGGTCGAGGCGCAACACGGTGCGCTTGTCGACGCCACCCTTGGTGTTGGGTGCCTCGTCCTCCGAGTAGGCGTCGACCAGGAAGGTCATGAGGCTGCGCGAGAGCCCGGCGGCCGGCTCGATGACGTAGGGGACGAAGCGCTCGTTGCTGGCCTGGTCGAAGTAGGACAGGTCCTTGCCGGAGAACTCGCTGTGCTGCTTGAGGTCGAAGTCGGTCCGGTTGGCGATGCCCTCGAGCTCGCCCCACTCGGAGCCGGCGAAGTCGAAGCGGTACTCGATGTCCACGGTGCGCTTGGAGTAGTGCGACAGCTTCTCGGACGGGTGCTCGTAGTGACGCAGGTTCTCCGGCTTGATGCCGAGGCCGACGTACCAGGCGGTGCGCTCGTCGATCCAGTACTGGTGCCACTCCTCGTCCGTGCCGGGCACGACGAAGAACTCCATCTCCATCTGCTCGAACTCGCGCGTGCGGAAGATGAAGTTGCCCGGGGTGATCTCGTTGCGGAAGCTCTTGCCGATCTGGGCGATGCCGAACGGCGGCTTGCGCCGGGCGCTGGTCACCACGTTGGCGAAGTTGAGGAAGATGCCCTGCGCGGTCTCGGGTCGCAGGTAGTGCAGGCCGGACTCGTCCTCGATGACGCCGAGGTAGGTCTTGAGCATCATGTTGAAAGCGCGCGGCTCGGTCCAGGCGTGGCGGGTGCCGCAGTTGGGACACGCCACCGACTCGTTGATGTCGACGTCGTCGGGGTCGTCGATGCCCTTCTTGGCCGCGTAGTCCTCCTGCAGGTGGTCCTCACGGAAGCGCTTGTGGCACGACTGGCACTCGGTGAGCGGGTCGCTGAAGGTCTTGAGGTGCCCCGAGGCCTCCCACGTGCGGGTCGGGAGGATGACGCTGGAGTCCAGGCCGACCACGTCCTGGCGGCGCTGCACCATCGCGCGCCACCACTGGCGCTTGATGTTCTCCTTCAGCTCGACGCCGAGCGGACCGTAGTCCCACGCCGAGCGGGTGCCGCCGTAGATCTCGCCGCAGGGATAGACGAAGCCGCGGCGCTTGGCGAGGCTGACGACGCTGTCGATGGTGGCACCTGGCTTGGTGGACACGCTGCTGACTCTCCTCCGGATGGCGCGGCGGTCGGGCGGAAGGCTTCACCCTAGTGGTGAGTGGTCAGTCGGTGACCCGGGGGCGGGCGGCGTTGGCCCGTTGCCCCGGCTCGAGGGTCTCGTAGGCGCTCGGCTCGTCGACCGCGCGCCCCAGGACCGGCCACGCCTCCACCTTCACGTCGTACGCCGACAGCGCGCGGCGGTAGGCGCCCGGCCCCTCCCACCGGGTCGTCAGGACCCATCGCGTCGGGTCGTCGACGTTGCGCCCGACGGTGCCGTCGACGAATCCCCTCTGAGCCGCGAGCACCGCCCGGGCACGCTCGAGCTCGTCGCGGAAGGCGTCGACGTCGTGCTCGACCACGAACCGGTTGATGACCATCACGTGGCGATCGTAGGCCCGCACCGAGACAGCGGTTTGACAACGATTCTCATTTCAATTGAGAATGGTTGTCATGACCCTCCGACGACACCTCGCCGTCTCCGTCGTCCCGCTCCTGCTGCTGCCCCTCGCCGCCTGCGGTGCCGACTCCTCCGCCGGCGCGGACGACGCGTCGGCCACGATCGTGACCTCGATGTACCCCCTGCAGTTCCTGGCCGAGAGGATCGGCGGCGACGACGTCGCGGTGGTCAACCTGACCAGCCCGGGTCAGGAGCCGCACGACCTCGAGCTCGGCGTGCAGCAGACGGCCGAGCTGGCCGAGGCCGACGTGGCCGTCCACCTCGGCGGC
The DNA here is from genome assembly GCA_963790225.1 of uncultured Actinomycetota bacterium. Taxonomy (GTDB): domain Bacteria; phylum Actinomycetota; class Actinomycetes; order Propionibacteriales; family Nocardioidaceae; genus Marmoricola_A. The sequence goes on from CAWBNX010000008.1 coordinate 72,832, forward strand.
TTCCAGCCGGCCGTCGACGAGGCCTTCGCGCAGAACGGCCCGGAGCGTGTCGTCGACGCCGCCGGGTTCGCCGACCTGATCGCGGCCGGGGAGGACCCCGAGGAGCACGCCGAGCGCGAGGGGGAGTCGGCGCACGATCACGCCGCCGAGGGCACCGCCGGCACCGACCCGCACTTCTGGCTCGACCCCGAGCGGATGTCGTCGGTCGCCGAAGCCGTCGAGGAGCAGCTGGCCGATGCCGACCCGGACAACGCCGAGACCTACGCCGTCAACCTGGACGCCCTGCAGGACGACCTGGGCGCGCTGGCCGAGCAGATGCGCACGCGACCTCGCCTCGTGCGCCGTCGACACCATCGTGGTCAGCCACGACGCCTTCTCCTACCTCGGCACCTACGGCCTCGAGGTCGCCCCGATCGCCGGCATCTCCCCCGACGCCGAGCCCTCCCCCAGCCGCCTGGCCGAGCTCCAGGGGGTCATCGCCGAGGAGGGCGTGTCCACCGTCTTCTACGAGACGCTGGTCAGTCCCGACCTGGCCGAGACCCTGGCGGGCGACCTCGGCATCGAGACCGCCGTGCTGGACCCGATCGAGGGCCTGACCGACGAGACCGAGGGTGAGGACTACGTTTCGCTCATGGAGCAGAACCTCGAGGCCCTGCGGACTGCGAACTCCTGCTCGTGACCGCCTCCCCGCTCCCCCGTCCGCTCGGTCCGACCGGACCGGCCGCTCCCGCCGTCGTCCGCCTCACGGACGGCGGTGTGGTGCTGGGCGGCCGACCGATCCTGCGGCACCTCGACCTCGCCGTCCACGCCGGAGAGGTCGTGGCGGTCCTCGGTGCCAACGGCTCGGGGAAGTCGACCCTGGTGCGCAGCCTGCTGGGCCTGACCCCGCTCAGCACCGGAGCGGTCGAGCTCTTCGGGACCCCGCTCGCCCGCTTCGCCGACCATCACCGGGTCGGGTTCGTCCCGCAGCGCCTCACCGCCACGACCGGCGTCCCGGCCAGCGTGCGGGAAGTGGTCTCCGCCGGCCGGTTGGCCCACCGCCGTGCCTGGCAGCCGATGCGCGCCTCCGACCGCCGGGCGGTGCAGGAGGCGCTCGAGGCCGTCGACCTGGCCGACCGGGCCAAGGACGGCACCTCCATCCTCTCCGGGGGCCAGCAGCAGCGGGTCCTCATCGCTCGTGCGCTGGCCGCCGAGCCGGACCTGCTCGTCCTCGACGAGCCGACCGCCGGGGTCGACCTCACCAGCCAGGAGAGCTTCGCCGGCATCATCGAGCGCCTCGTCGCACGCGGCACGACCATCCTGCTGGTCGCCCACGAGATGGGCCCGCTGGCGTCGATCATCACCCGGACCGTCGTCATGCGCGACGGCCGGATCGCCTACGACGGGCCGCCCCTGGACACCTTCCACGACGTGCCGCACGCGCACGCACACCACCCGGCGAGCCATCGCGCTCACGCGGACTACTCCCCCGACGTCCGGACCCCGCTCGACGGGCCACGCTCGACCGGACACGGTCAGCCGGGCGCGCACCACGGCGGGGAGGACCACCGGTGAGCATCCTCGCCCTCGAGTTCATGCAGCACGCGCTGCTGGCCGCGCTCGTCACCGGCCTGGCCGCCCCGGCCGTCGGCACCTATCTCGTGCAGCGCCGTCAGGCCCTCATGGGCGACGGCATCGGCCACGTCGCCGTCACCGGCGTCGCCATCGGGCTGCTCACCCAGACCTCCCCCGTCCTCAGCGCCGTCATCGTCGCGATCGTCGCCTCGGTCGTGGTCGAGATCGTTCGCGACCGCGGGACGAGCGGCGACGTCGCCCTGGCGCTGATGTTCTACGGGGGCATCGCCGGCGGCGTGCTGCTGACCGGGCTCGCCGGGCAGGGTGCGAACACGCTGAACCGCTACCTCTTCGGGTCCATCGTGACCGTCGACGACGGCGACCTGTGGCTGGTCGTGGGGCTGGCCGTGGTCGTCGTGGCCCTCAGCGTCGGGCTGGCGCCGCGGCTGTTCGCGATCACCCAGGACCCCGACTTCGCGCGGGTCGCAGGGGTCAACGTCCGGGCCTACAACCTGCTGGTCTCGGTGCTCGCCGCGGTCACCGTCACGGTCGCGATGCGCACCGTCGGGCTGCTGCTGGTCAGCGCGCTCATGGTGGTGCCGGTGGCGACGGTGCAGCAGGTGACGCGGACGTTCCGCGCGACCCTGTACGCCGCCATGGTCGTCGGCACGGTCGCGTCGGTCTCGGGGCTGATGGTCTCGGCGTACGTCGACGTCCAGCCGGGGGCGACCATCGTGCTGCTCGCGCTGGCCGGGTTCGCCCTCGCCTGGCCCGTGGGGATCTGGTCGCGGCGCCGGCGCCGGCTGGCCGTGCCCTTCCCCCAGGAGCCCGACCTCTTCGACCTCGACGAGGCCCATGACGTCGTTCCGGAGGACCACGGGCACGAGCACGGTCCCGACTGCGGCCATCTCGCGGTCCGTCACGGGGACCACGTCGACTACGTGCACGACGGCCACCGCCACGCACCGCACGGGAGTCACTATGACGAGCACTGACCTGACCGGTGACCCGACAGGTGTCCGGCCCACCCGACAGCGACGCGCGGTCGCGGCATGCCTGGCCGAGCTCGACGACTTCCGCTCCGCCCAGGACATCCACGACCTGCTGCGTCAGCAGGGGGAACGGGTCGGGTTGTCCACGGTCTACCGCACGCTGCAGGCGATGGCCGAGAGCGACCAGGTCGACGTGCTGCGCTCCGAGGACGGCGAGGCGCGCTACCGCCGCTGCAGCGGCACGCACCACCACCACCTCGTCTGCCGCAGCTGCGGTCGCACGGTGGAGGTCGAGGGGCCGACGGTCGAGCGCTGGGCTTCCGCGGTGGCCGAGGAGCACGGCTTCGCCGACGTCAGCCACACCCTCGAGATCTTTGGGACCTGTCCCGCCTGCCACACCTGACTGTGCTGCGCGTCCTGATGCGCTTCGCCCGCGCTCCCCAGCCGCATGTAACGCGGGGTTATGGACGCCGCCCAAGGCGCACGACCCGGGCGAAGCGTCCACAACCCTCGCGCAGATGCACCAAGCCCCGCGGTACGTCGTGCCGCGAGGCTCGGTGTGCGGGAAGAGGTGAAGTCACCTACCGGTGATCCGGTGGCCCTCGACCTCGTCGTCCTCGTCGGCCAGCGCGCCGCGAACCGGCAGCTTGTGGCCCTCGACCTCGTCCTCGTCGCTCAGACCCGTGCGGCCGAGCCGGTGGCCCTCGGTCTCCTCGTCGGTCAGACCCGTGCGGCCGAGCCGGTGGCCCTCGGTCTCCTCGTCGGTCAGACCCGTGCGGCTCAGCTTGTGGCCCTCGGTCTCCTCGTCGGTCAGACCCGTGCGGCTCAGCTTGTGGCCGGTCACGTCGTCGAAGGTCTCGTCGCCGGGCTGGAAGTTGCTCATGATGTCCCCCTGGGGGTGTGTGGGTGGGTGGGTCGCTGTCCGTGAGACCACTCTCGCCGCCCTACGACCTGCGGACCGTCTGGTCGCTGACACAACCACCGTTCGGTGCAGAACACCAGGGTCCGCGGTCAGTCGGCGTTGTCGGCGATGGCGTGCAGCACCGCCTTCATCTGGAACGGCGTCAGGCCCGGGTGCTTCGACAGGATCCTCGCGGCCATGCCGGCCACGTGCGGGGTCGCGAAGCTGTTGCCGGTGGCGTTGATCGTGGTGCCTGCGGTCCAGGCGACGTCGAGGTCGAGACCGCGCGCGCCGAACTCCACCGGCGGCGAGGTGTTGTAGGCCAGCGCCTCGGCGCGGTCACCCCCGAGAGCGGCCACCGAGAAGACCGACGCGAACTGGGACGGGAAGGTCGGACCGGGCATGTTGTTGGCCGCGCACACCAGCATGACGTCGGCGAAGTAGGCCTCGTCGACCACCTCGTGCAGGGCGGCGTACCACTGGTCGCTCTTGGAGCTCAGGCTCATGTTCACCACGTGCATGCCGTTCTCGACGGCCCACGCGATCCCTCCGTAGAAGGCCGAGGTCTTGCCCTTCAAGTTGCTGCCGAGCACGCGCACGCTGTAGATCTCGGCCTCGGGCGCGAGAGCCCGGATGATCCCGGCGCAGGCTGTGCCGTGCCCGTAGAGGTCCTCGTGCTCCCCCTCGACGACGCGGTAGCCGTCCTTTGCCTCGGCGTCCGGCTCGATCGCCACCGCACCCGCGACCCGACCGACCGCCGGGTGTAAGGCGTCCACCCCGCTGTCGACGACGGCGACCTTCACCCCGGCGCCCGTGGCGCCGCCCCAGGCCCACTCGCGACGCTCCTCCGGCAGCGGCAACCCGGTGGTGCGCCCGGGACCCTCCCCGAGGAACGCCGCCGACCACTCCGGCAGGACGCTCATCGAGGCCGCGGGGTCGGGCGGCCGTGGCGTCCGCCCTGCCGGGCGGTCTGCTGGGCGTACGTCGCCACCTCGGTCAGCACCCGCTCGGCCATCCGGGCCGCTGCCGGACCGGCCGCGGCGAGGTCGCGGAAGGCTCCGGCCACCGCCTGCAGGGCCGCCCCGGCCTCCGGGTCGGACACGCTGGCCAAGGCCTCGTCGAACGCGCCGCTGCCGTCCGGGTCGGCGAGGCTGCGCAGCAGACCGGCACCGAGGGCGTCGTACAGCGCGGACAGCCGGATGATCGAGCCGAGCTGGGAGGCGAGGAGCCCGAGCATCGTCAGGTCGCGACCGGAGTCGCGCCCCGGAGCCTGCGGGTCGGAGGCAGCGGGGTCGGCCGGGTCGAGGACCTCGACGACCCCGGCGATGTCGCCGTGGGCGTCGAGCACGGGCGCGGCCATGATCGTCGTCGGGACGTAGTGGGTGGACTCCGCCACGTCGCGGGCGAACCGCTTGTCGGTGGCTACGTCGGCGACCTGGATCGGTTCGCCCGACATCGCCACCCAGCCCACGATCCCCCGGCTGACCGGCAGGCTGACGCCCACGATCTCCTCGGCCCCGGCACCGTCCGCCGCGGCGAAGCGCAGCGTTGCCCCGTCGGGCTCGACCTGGGCGAAGGAGCAGGCGGCGGCGCCGAAGACCTCGCGGATCCCCGACACCGCGGCCCGGAGCTCGCGGTCGAGGGTGTCAGGCCGGATCGCGGTGCCCAAGGCGTCACCGAGCCGCGCCACCAGGCTGATGTCGTCAGGACCGGGCGGCGTCCCGGCTGTCGGCGGTGGGGGTCCGTCGGTCGTCATGGCGGCAGTCTTGCAAACGACGTCCTCCGACGGGGCGATCCGCCGTGGCTGCTGTGGTAGACCTTCGCCATGGACTGGCCGTTGCTGGCACCGCTGCCGCCCGAGGCACGGTCTGCACTGCTGTCGGCCGCTCGTCGGCGCCACTTCGACAAGGGCGAGGTGGTCTTCCACGAGGGTGACCCTGCCGACGCGCTGCACCTGCTCACCTCCGGACACCTGGCGGTCCAGGTCGCCACGCCCGACGGCGAGCGAGCCACCCTCAACGTGCTGGGGCCCGGTTCCCACGTGGGCGAGCTGGCGCTGCTGCCCGGCACCCAGACCCATCAGCGATCGGCGACCGTACTGGCGCTCGGTGCGGTCCAGACCCTGGCCCTGTCCGGCGCGGCGTTCCACGCCGTCCGAGAAGAGTTCCCGGCCGTCAACCAGATCCTCGTCGACCTGCTCGCCGACCGCGTCCGCGAGCTCAGCAGCCGGCTGCTCGAGTCCATGTACGTCGGCCTCGACCGTCGGGTCTACCGCTGTCTGCTCCGCCTCCACGAGGTGTACGGCGACCCCGCGGCGGCGGCCGCCCCCGTCGTCGTGCCGCTGACCCAGGACCAGCTCTCGGACCTCGTCGGGGGAACGCGCCCCTCGGTCAACCAGGTCCTCCAGCGCCTCCAGGACCAGCACGTGATCGAGCTCGGTCGCGGTCGCGTCGTCGTGCTGGACCGACCGACGCTGGCCCGCAAGGCCGGCCTGTGAGTGGCCGACGCTCCGGGAGCCCGTCACTCCTGACCAGCCTGCGGCACCGCGACTACCGCTTCTTCATCGGCGCCTTCACCACCTCCTGCATCGGCTCGTGGGCCTACAACGTCGCCCTCGCGGTCTGGCTCATCGACGAGACCGGCTCGTCCGGCTGGCTCGCCGCCGCGACCGCGGCGCGCTTCGGCCCCTCCCTGGTGATGAGCGCCTACGGCGGGGTGCTCGCCGACCGCTTCGAGCGGGTCCGCCTGATGGTGGGACTCGACGTGTTCCTGACGCTGGCGATGGCCGTGCTGGCGCTGGAGATGCTGGTCGGGGCCCCACCCGCGCTGGTGCTGGTCACCGTCGGGGTCACGGCCACCGTGTCCACCGTCTACGAGCCGGCGGCGACGGCGATGACCCCGCTGCTGGTGCCCGAGCGCGACCTCGGCTCGGCCAACGCCCTGCGCAACACTGTCGACAACGTGTGCGTGGTCGCCGGACCCGCCCTCGGCGCCCTGGCGCTGCTGGTCGCGGACCCCTGGCTCGCCGTCGCCTTCAACGCGCTCACCTTCGCGGCCTCGGCCGTGCTCGTCGCGCGCGTCCGCGCCCGGAGCCGCCCCGTCGACGTCACCGCTGGAGGTGAGGCCGGACCGCTGCACCAGCTGACAGTGGGGGTCCGGACCATCGCGGAGTCCTCGGGCACCGCGGTGCTGGTCGCCTTCAGCGTCGTCGCCACCTTCGTCTACGGCACCGACACCGTGCTGTTCGTGGTGGTGTCGGAGGAGGTGCTCGGCACCGGGGCGCAGGGCTACGGCTACCTGCTGGCCGGCCTCGGCATCGGCGGAGTCGCGGCGGCCGGACTCGTCACCCGATTGGAGCAGCAGCCACGGCTCGGACCGGTGATCCTGGTCGCGATGGCGCTGTACTGCCTGCCCACCCTGGTCTTCCTGGTCACCGAGCAGCCGGCGGTCGGCTTCGCCGCCCAGTGCCTGCGCGGGGCGGCCACGATGGTCGTCGACGTGCTCGCGATCACCGCCCTCCAACGCTCGGTGCCCGCTGACCGCCTCGGCCGGGTGTTCGGAGCCTTCGACGGGCTCTGCCTCGGAGCCATCCTCGTCGGCTCGGCCCTCATCCCCCTCGGCATCCGGGTCCTCGGCCTCGACGCGATGCTGTGGTTCACCGGACTCGGCGTACCGGTGCTCTGCCTGCTCGGGCTGCCCGCGCTGCGGCGGCTCGACGCCGACTCCTCCGCCCGACGCGCGGCCCTGGCGCCCCGGATCGCGCTGCTCGCGCGCTCGGGCCTCTTCGCCTCGGTCTCCGAGGGAGCGCTCGAGCAGCTCGCTTCGCAGGCGGTCCGTGAGGAGGTGCCCGCCGGGACCGTGGTCATCGCCCAGGGCGACACCGCCGACGCCTTCTTCGTGGCCGAGGACGGCGAGCTCGCGGTGACGGCGCTCGGGGAGGATGGGAGGCCCGTGGGTCTGCCACCGATGGGCCCGGGCGCCGGATTCGGCGAGATCGGCCTGATCGAGGGCATCCCGCGCACCGCGACCGTGCGAACGTCGACCGACGCAGTCGTCCTGAGAATCCCCGGCGACGCCTTCGTGGCGGCGCTGACCCAGGAAGCGCCCACCGCGGCGCTCCTCGACGGAGCCTCGCTGCGCCTGAGCCGGACCCACCCGACACGACGGCTCACCCAGGCCGGCATCCCCCGCGAGGACTGAGCCTCACCGCCGGGGGCGGGACCGACCCACCACGCGAGCCTGGCCCGGTTGCGCAGAACCACGACGGTCGGGAAGGGATCGTCGTACGTTTGGAACCCGGACAGGGTGGACAGCCTGCCACGAGCCACCCACACGCGGGCGGTCGCCGCCACGCACCTGAACGGGCCATCCCGGGACGCACGAGGAGCACAGATGACCGACATCCAGCCGCAGGGACTCAGCGAGGCCGAGCTCATGGCCGAGGGCGTGACCGCCCTGCCGGACAAGGAGGTCGTCTCGATCCTCGACCTGAACGCCGACGTCGACCTGGCCATCGACGCCGCCGCGCCGATCGACCTGGCCGTCGCGGCCAACCTCAACGTGGCCGCTCCCATCGACGCCGCGGTCGGTGCCAACATCCTCTCCGAGGGCTCGACGGCCCAGGCGCTCAGCGACCAGGGCGTGATCATCGACCAGGGCATCGACGCCGACGCCGTGGCGACCTCCGAGCAGGACAGCTCGATCGACCAGGGCAACGACATCATCGCCGACGGCGCCGACGGCGCCGACGCGGCCGGCACGGACGCCGCTGCGGCCGACGCCACGGCCCCGGCCGCGACCCTCGCGGGTGACAGCGGTGCGACCGACTCCCCGACCTCGGTCACCGAGCCCCTCGACGGGGCCACCGGCACCGTCGGCGACACCGTGGACGGTGTGGTCGGTGGGGACACCGGCGGCGCGGTCGACGGCGCCACCGGCACCGTCGGCGACACCGTGGACGGTGTGGTCGGTGGGGACACCGGCGGCGCGGTCGACGGCGCCACCGGCACCGTCGGCGACACCGTGGGCGGTGCGACCGGGGGCGACCTGGGTGGCACCGTGGACGGCGTTGCGGGCACGGTGGGCGACACGGTGGACGGTGTGAACACCAGCGGCATGCTCGACGGGAACCTCCTGAACGTCGACGTGAACGTCGACGCCGACGCGGATCTCGCAGCGCCCATCGCCGGGTCGGTGGCGGCCAACGCCAACGTGGCGGCCCCGATCGACGCCGCGGTCGCGGCCAACATCGGCTCCGTGGACTCCCAGGCCACCGCGGTCTCGCAGCAGGACGCGGTCATCACCCAGGACGTCACCGGCAGCGCCGAGGCCACCACCGACCAGGACGCCGAACTCAAGCAGTGAGCTCCCGCCGGCTCCGTCGACGCTGAGGTCGACATGGGCCGGTGCCGCACCCGGCTGGAAAGGCCACACGGTGACAGTCGTCTCGGACGTTCCGACCCGACCCGACGGGTTGCAGCTCATCGGCGAGATGGAGGGCTCGGGCTACCGCGTCCCTCCGTCCCTCGTCCGACGCGGTGACGGGCAGACCCTCCAGGTCACGCCCCTGCTGTACGCCGTCCTCGAGGCGGTCGACGGTGCCCGCGGGTACGACGACCTCGCCGACGCCGTGCGCGAACGGACCGGGAAGCCGGTGAGCGGCGACAACGTGCGCCAGCTCGTCGACGACCAGCTGCGACCTCTGGGGCTGCTGCTCAAGGCCGACGGCTCCGCACCGGAGCTGAAGCGGAGCAACCCCCTGCTCGGGCTGCGCGCCAAGGTGTCGGTCACCGACCCCGAGCGGACCCGCCGCATCACCGATCCCTTCCGCGTCCTGTTCTCGCCGCTCGTCTGGATCCCGCTCATGGCGGGCTTCCTGGCCATCTGCTGGTGGCTGCTGCTCGACAAGGGGCTGGCCTCCGCGACCTACGAAGCCTTCCAGAAGCCCGGCCTGCTGCTGCTCGTCGTCGCCGTCACGGTCCTCTCGGCCGGGTTCCACGAGTTCGGCCACGCCGCCGCGGCCCGCAAGGGCGGTGCCGTCCCTGGGGTCATGGGGGCGGGCATCTACCTGGTGTGGCCGGCGTTCTACACCGACGTCACCGACAGCTACCGGCTCGGGCGCGTCGGACGCATCCGCACCGACCTCGGCGGTCTCTACTTCAACGCCATCGTGGCGGTCGCCATCGCCGGCGTCTGGTGGGGCACCGGTTGGGACGCGCTGCTGCTGGTGATCGCCACGCAGATCCTCCAGATGATCCGCCAGCTCACCCCTCTGGTGCGCTTCGACGGCTACCACGTGCTGGCCGACGTGACCGGCGTCCCCGACCTCTATCCCCGGATCGGGCCCACCCTGCTCTCGTTGTGGCCGACGCGTTGGCGCGACCCGAAGGCAGCCGAGCTCAAGCCGTGGGCCCGCGCGGTCATCACCCTGTGGGTGCTCGCCGTCGTCCCGTTGCTGGGCTTCGCGTTGGTGACGATGATCCTGACCCTGCCGCGGATCGTCGGCACCGCGTGGGCCAGCACGTCCGAGGCGTCCTCCGAGCTCGCTGCCGCGCTCGGCGAGATGGAGGTCGTCGCCGCACTGGAGGCCCTCATCGGCACGATCGCCTACTCGTTCCCGGTCGTGGCGATCGCGCTCATCCTCTACCGGCTCGGCAAGGGCGTCGGCACGGCGACCTGGACCCGCACCGCCGGGAAGCCGTTCCGCCGCGCCGTCGCGATGGCAACCCTGGGCGCCATGGTCGCCGGCCTGGTGTGGGCCTGGTGGCCCGCCCCTGAGCGCTACCGCCCCGTCCTGCCGTTCGAGGGCGGCACGTTGCAGCAGGCCGCCGCGGCGCCGCTGCAACGGGTCGGCTTCGAGGTGCCGCCCTCGCAGGCGCTGGAGGGAGGTCTCGCGCGCACCGTGCTGTCCGCCGACCGCCCGCTGCCCACCGAGGACCGGCCGACGCCCGCTCTGGTGCTCGTCCCCAGCGGCACCGAGACCGTCGACAGCGGCGGGACCGTCGCGGAGCCCGGCGACGAGGACACCGTCGTGGACCCCGACGCCACCCCGGTTCCCGACGGTTCGACCGACGGTGTGACGGACGGTTCGACGGACGGGGGCAGCACCGACCCGCAGGCGCCGACCTGGGTCTTCCCGTTCGACCAGCCGCTGCCGCCCGGCGAGGGTGACAACCAGGCTCTGGCGGTCAACACCACCGACAACTCGGTGAACTACGACGTCGCCATGGCGATGGTGTGGGTGGAGGACGACCAGGCGCTCAACACCAACGAGGCCATCGCCCTGTCGAGCTGCTCCAACTGCGTCTCGGTGGCCGTGGCCTTCCAGGTCGTGGTCATCGTCGGCGACGCGAACGTGATCGTCCCGCAGAACCTCTCCACCGCCGCCAACTACGACTGCTTCGAGTGCATCACCGCCGCCATCGCCAGCCAGCTGGTCGTCACGGTCGACGCGCTGCCGGGCGAGGCCCAGCAGGTCGCGCTGAGCGACCTGTGGACGGAGATCGCCGCCTTCGCGGCGACGATCCCCCAGCTGCCGCTGGCCGACATCGTGGCCCGGCTCGAGGAGTACAAGGACGAGATCCTCACGATCCTGGAGGTCGAGGTCCCCGCGAACGCGCTGGACCCGGCCGAGGCGACCCCGAGCCCGACGGCCTCTCCCAGCGACGGCGCCTCCCCCACCGGCTCGGCCACCCCGACGTCGGGAGCCAGCCCGTCCCCGACCACCTCCTCGAGCGCCGGGGACACCACGACCGGCGGGACCACGGAGGAGCCGACCACCGACGACGACAGCGGCACCGGAAGCACGGACGGTTCGACCACCGACGACGACAACGGGACCACCGGCACCACCCCTGCTCCCTCGCCGACCAGCCCGGCTCCTTCGCCGAGCAGCTCGCCGTCGCCTGCGAGCAGCCCCGCGTCGAGCGCCCCGGCCACGTCGAGCAGCCCGTGACCCCTCAGGCGGTGCCGTAGCGACGGTCGCGGCGGGCGTAGGTCTCGACCGCCGACCAGAGGTCCCGACGATCCACGTCGGGCCACAGCACGTCGGTGAAGACCATCTCGGAGTAGGCGGCCTGCCAGAGCACGAAGTTCGACAGCCGCTGCTCGCCCGAGGTTCGCCAGACGAGGTCGGCGTCGGGCAGCTCGGGCACGTACAGGTAGCGCGCGAACACCCTCTCGTCGACGCGGTCGGGGTTCACCCGACCGGCGGCGACGTCGCGGGCCAGCGCCTGGGCGGCGTCGGCGATCTCGGCCCGTCCGCCGTAGTTGACGCACATCGTGAGCGTGAGCACGTCGTTGTCGCGGGTCAGCTCCTCGGCGACCTGCAGCTCCTTGATGACCGAGCGCCACAGCCGCGGCGCGCGCCCGGCCCACCGCACCCGGACACCGAGCTCGTGCATCTCGTCGCGGCGCCGCCGGATGACGTCGCGGTTGAAACCCATGAGGAAGCGGACCTCGTCCGGCGAGCGCGACCAGTTCTCCGTGGAGAAGGCGTACGCCGAGATCGCCCGGACCCCCAGCTCGATGGCACCTTCGACGACATCGAACAGCGAGCTCTCCCCCTGCTCGTGACCGGCGGTGCGGGGCAGTCCCCGCTCGTTGGCCCACCGGCCGTTGCCGTCCATCACGATGGCCACGTGGTGCGGCACCAGCTCAGCCGGGATCGCCGGCGGCCGTGCGCCCGAGGGGTGCGGCGTGGGGGCCCGGACCTCCCGTCGCGCGGCGGCGGTCGCCTGCCGGCGCGACGCCCTCACCGGTCCACCAGCGGCAACGACCGCAGTCCACGCTCGAGGTGCCACGACAGGTAGCCCGCGACCAGGCCGCTGGCCTCGCGCAGGTGCCGTGGGTCGCCGGCGTCGACGACCTCCCAGTCGCCGGCCAGCAGGGCGCCGAGCAGTGCCACCGTCCCGGTCGCCGGTCGGGCCGACCCGGGAAGACGGCACCCCGCGCAGAGCATGCCGCCGGCCGAGGGGTGGAAGGCGACGTGCGGCCCCTCGACACCGCAGCGCGCACAGGCGTCGAAGGACGGGGCGTAGCCGGCCACCGCCAGCGAGCGCAGCAGGAACGCGTCCAGCACCTGTGCCGGCGCCCGTCCCGCCTCGCACATGGCGCGCAGCGCGCCGACGAGCAGGAGGTACTGCTGCAGCGCAGGCTCCTTGTCCTCGACCACCAGCCGCTCGGCCGTCTCGAGCATGGCGGTGCCCGCGGTGTAGGCGCTGTAGTCACCCCCGAGCCGGTCGGTGTAGGCGTGCAGCGTCTCGGCCTGAGTGATGACGTCGAGGGTGCGGGCCTCGGCCAGCTGGACGTCGACGTGGACGAACGGCTCGAGCCGCGCCCCGAAGCGGGAGCTGGTCCGGCGCACCCCCTTGGCGACGGCGCGCACCCGCCCGTGCGACCGGGTCAGCAGGGTGATGATGCGGTCGGCCTCACCCAGCTTCTGGGTGCGCAGCACGATCGCCTCGTCGCGGTAGGTGGGCACCCGCCCATTCTGCCCCGTCGCGGTCGTCGCGGACGGCTACCGCCCCCCGACCCGCGAGGCGGACGACCCCACCGCCGGGCCCTCGCCCCAGACCGCGCGGGCGAACGTGGTCGCCTCGTCGTCGAGCCGCTGCGGACGCAGCCGCCACTCCAGGATGCTCGAGGCGGCCAGGTGTGTCGCGTTCGGCAGCTCCTCGGCCAGCATCGCCGCGTCGGCGGCGAGGTGGATCGGGTCGTGCGGGTGGCCGATGACGAGCGCGGGCGCGACGATGCGCATCCGGTCCTTGCGGGGCGGGGCGACACGGCCGAAGAACAGACCGTGCACGGCGGCCGACATGGGCCGGGGACGCTGCAGCATGGTGTCGAGGACGACGGCGCCCCAGTGCGGCACCAGGCGGCGCGGCACCATGCGACTCAGGGCGGCCAGCCCGGTGACGGTGAACGGTAGGTAGCGGCCGAGGTAGATCAGCGGCGCGAACGCGACGATGCCCGCCTCCAGGGCGTTGTCGAGGACCGGCATCTCCAGCAGCAGGCCCTTGACGCGCTCGGGGGCGGCGTCGGCGACCTCCAGGCTCACGTTCGCTCCCAGCGAGGTCCCGCCCACCAGTGCCTGCTCGACCCCGAGGTGGTCGAGCAGCCCGACCACCTGCTCTCCCCAGGCCGTCATGGAGTAGACGCGCGGGTCCTCGGGGCGGTCCGAGCGGCCGTGGCCGAGGAAGTCGAGGGTGACCACGTGCATCCCGGCGGCGGCCAGCACGCGCGCCAGCGGGCCGTGCATGCTGCGCGGCATCAGCTGGCCGGGCAGCAGCACCACCCAACGCTCGCCCGCACCGAACTCGGTGTACTCGAGCCGGTAGGGCCCCATCATGAACTGTCCGACCCGCTCCGAGGCCAACGTCGCCGCCATGGCGGCAGTCTTCCAGACGCCGGGGCCCGGTCGGCGAATTCCCCTGGCCACGGGCCGGGCGGGGTTGGTAGAACCGGGCGCGTGACCCGCTCCCCCGCTCCGGACGCCGGCGGCCGGCCCCCCGCCCACCCGGTCGACGTCGTCCGGGCCCGGGCCTCCGACTGGCCGGTGTGGCGTGAGGTGCGGCTCCGGGCGCTGCGCACCGACCCGGACGCCTTCGGGTCCGCGTGGCAGCGGGAGCGGGACCTCACCGAGGAGCAGTGGCGCGAGCGGCTCACCTCGGCGTACCACGTCGTGGCGCGGCTCAGCGACCGCGCTGAGGCACGTGTCGTCGGGCTGGGTGGGCTCGTCACCTCCGCGCCGGCGGAGTCGATGGTGGTGGCCATGTGGGTGGTGCCCGGTGAGCGGGGCCGCGGGGTCGGGCGGGCCGTGCTCGAGCACCTGCTCGACGCCGTGCCGTCCGGCGACCGCGTCGTGCTGTGGGTGGCCGACGGCAACCCGGCGGTGCACCTCTACCGGGATCTCGGGTTCGGGCCCACCGGCGCCCGCGAGCCGATCCGGCCGGGGGCCATGCTCATGAAGAGCGAGATGGAACGCGCGGCAGCAGCACCTCGAAGGTAGTGCCGTTACCGGGCTCGGAGGCCACGGTGATCGTCCCGCCGTGGGCCTCGACGACGGCCTTGGTGATCGCCAGGCCGAGCCCGGCGCCCTGGATCGCGAGGGTCTCGGCCTCCGGGGCACGGAAGAACCGGGTGAAGAGATGCTCCTGGTCGTCGGTCGCGATGCCGATGCCTGTGTCGGCGACGCGAAGCAGGACACGGTCGCCCACCTCGGTCAGGGTGACCTCCACGAGGCCGCCGGGCGGGGTGTACTTCACCGCGTTGCTGACCAGGTTGTCGACCATCTGGCGCATCCGCATGTCGTCCATCTCGAGCTCGATGCCCCGGTCGATCGCCCGGTGGACGCGCACGGAGCCGTCCCCGGCCTGCGGCGCGACGTCCCCCACCGCTTGCTCGACCAGGGCGGAGAGGTCCTGGCAGCGGGTCGACAGCGTGAGGCGTCCCTCGTCGGTCTGCGCCGCCAGCAGGAGGTCGCTGACCAGTCGCAGCAACCGCTCGGAGTTGCGCTTGACGATGGACAGCTGGGTCCGCGTGGTGTCGGTCAGCGAGTCGTCGGTCTCGGTGACGAGGTCGAGGAACCCCATGATCGACGTGAGCGGGGTGCGCAGCTCGTGGGACACGGTGGCGACGAAGTCGTCCTTGACCCGCAGGGCCGAGACGAGGTCGGTGACGTCCTTGTAGACGAGCACCGCACCGTCGAACACCCCGAGCGCATCGAACATCGGCGCCGCCGAGACCGAGATCGCCAGCTGCCGCTCGTCGGGGTCGCCCACCCAGATGAGGTAGTCGGTGAACCGTTCCCCGCGCAGCGCCCGGGCGGTGGGCATCTCCTCGGACCGCAGCTGGGTGACTCGGTCCTCGGCGAAGACCATCCCCTCCTGCCCGGCCTGGCCGCGGTGCCCCTGGGGGTAGCCGACCGCCAGCAGCTCGCGCTGCTTGCTGTTGAGCGAGGTGTAGGCGCCGTCGCGATCGATCATCACCAGGCCCACGTCGACGGTCTGGGCGATGAGCTCCTGCTGGGCAGAGACCTGCTGCTCGTGCTCGTAGGCCTTCTCGAGCTCCTCGTGCTTGATCGCCAGCCGGTGGCTCTGCCGGGTCCACATCCGCGCCAGCGCGGATCCGGCCATCGCGACGCTGGCTGCGGTCACCGGCAGCAGCACCGCCCGCGACCAGGAGTCGGCACCGAGATCGAAGTAGACCAGCTGCGGCACGGACACGGTGAGGATGGTGGCCAGCGACGTCAGCAGCACCCCGCGCTCGCGGTGGTCGACACCGAGCCACATGGCGGGCAGCACCACCAGGAGGCCGACACCTCCGTTCTCCGGCACCAGGCGCATCGCGCCCACCGCGAGGATGTCGACCAGCGGGATCATCCACACCAGGCGCTGCGACCAGCCACGCCGCTCGCTCGCGATCGCCGCCGCCGTCGCGAGGACGACCAGGGCCAGCCCGACGGGGTACCAGGCGCCCGAGGTCAGCGTGATCGGCTCGCCGGGCAGGATGAACGCAGCGTTGATGAGCACGGGCACCACGAAGAGGATCTGCCGGTTCGTCACCGTGTCGGTGAAGGCGGGGCGACCCAGCCTGCTGCTCGACACGAGCGCCTCCCGCTGTCCTGGTCGGCCGCGACGGCGCGGCGCAAGCACAGAGTGCCAGAGACCCGGTAGGCCGCGAGGGGAGACGACCCAGGAGGGGCGGGAGGTCCCGCCCGTCCGGGCCCGGAGGCGGGCGTGCGGTCGCGTCAGCCGCGGTTGACTGCGCTGGTGACCGCCTTGAGCGAGGCCGTCACGATGTTCGGGTCCAGCCCCACCCCCCACACCACCTGGCCGTCGACCGCACACTCGACGTACGCCGCCGCGATGGCGTCGCCGCCGGACGACAAGGCGTGCTCGGCGTAGTCCAGGACGCGCACGTCGTAGCCGATGCCGGAGAGCGCGTCGCAGAAGGCCGCGATGGGGCCGTTGCCCTCGCCGGTGAGCATCTGCCGCTGTCCCTCGACGTCGACCCCGACCTCGAGGCGGTCCTTCTCACCCGCCGCCGACGAGGTGTGCACCGAGTCGAGCTTCAGCGGCGTCGCCGGGTCGAGGTAGGTCTGGGTGAAGTAGCTCCACATGCTGTCGGCGGAGACCTCGCCGCCCTCGCTGTCGGTGTGCTCCTGCACCACGCGCGAGAACTCGATCTGCAACCGGCGGGGCAGGTCCAGCTTGTGCTCGGTCTTCATGATGTAGGCGACGCCGCCCTTGCCGGACTGGCTGTTCACCCGGATCACCGCCTCGTAGCTGCGGCCGACGTCGGCGGGGTCGATGGGCAGGTACGGCACGGCCCACGCGTGCTCCCCCACCGGTACGCCGGCCGCGGCCGCGTCGCGCTCGAGGGCCTCGAACCCCTTCTTGATGGCGTCCTGGTGGGAGCCGGAGAAGGCGGTGTAGACGAGGTCGCCGCCGTAGGGGTGGCGCTCAGGGACGGGCAGCTGGTTGCAGTACTCCACCGTGCGACGGATCTCGTCGATGTCGGAGAAGTCGATCTGCGGGTCCACGCCCTGGGTGAAGAGGTTGAGGCCCAGGGTCACCAGGCAGACGTTGCCGGTGCGCTCGCCGTTGCCGAACAGGCAGCCCTCGATGCGGTCGGCACCGGCCAGGTAGCCCAGCTCGGCCGCCGCGACGGCCGTGCCGCGGTCGTTGTGGGGGTGCAGCGAGAGCACGACGTGCTCGCGGTGGTTGAGGTGGCGGTTCATCCACTCGATGGAGTCGGCGTAGACGTTGGGCGTCGCCATCTCGACGGTCGCCGGCAGGTTGATGATGACGGGTTTCTCGGCCGACGGCTCGAAGACCTCGATGACCTGGTTGCAGACGCGGACGGCGAACTCCAGCTCGGTGCCGGTGTAGGACTCCGGGGAGTACTCGTAGAAGACGGTGGTCTCGGGGACGGACTCCTCGAACTTCTTGCACAGCCGCGCACCCTGGACCGCGATGTCGGCGATGCCGTCCATGTCCAGGCCGAAGACGACGCGACGCTGCAGTGTCGAGGTCGAGTTGTAGAGGTGCACGATCGCCTGCTTGGCGCCGCGGATCGACTCGTAGGTCCGCTCGATCAGGGGCTCACGGGCCTGCGTCAGCACCTGGATGACGACGTCGTCAGGGATCAGGTCCTCCTCGATCAGCATCCGCACGAAGTCGAAGTCGGTCTGGCTCGCCGCCGGGAAGCCGACCTCGATCTCCTTGTAGCCCATGGCGACGAGCAGCTCGAACATCTTCAGCTTGCGCGCCGGGCTCATCGGGTCGATGAGAGCCTGGTTGCCGTCACGCAGGTCGACCGCGCACCAGCGCGGCGCCTCGGTCATCCTCCGCGTCGGCCACGTGCGGTCAGCGAGGTCGACGGGGATGAAGGGCTCGTAGCGGGCGTGCGGCATGCCGCTGGGCTGCTGTTCGTTCTGGTGCTGCGTCATGGGTGGGGTCCTCGCTGATCGGGATGAGTCCGGAGGCGACACGAGACTCCGCAGCGAGGGGGTCCGGGTCAGCGAACCTCGCTGCGGCACCGAAGGAGGAGGCCGCGGGTCATGATGCCCCGACTTTAGCGCACACTCCCCTAGGCTCGCGCCCATGGCGCGGCTGCTGGTGGTCCACCACTCCCCGACCCGGTCGATGCAGACCCTCACCGAGTCGGTGCTCGAAGGTGCGCGTCACCCCGACATCGCCGGCGTCGAGGTCGTCGTACGGTCCGCGCTGGAGGCGAACGCCGAGGACGTGCTGGCCGCCAATGGCTACCTGCTGCTGACCCCGGCGAACTTCGGCTACATGTCGGGCGCGCTCAAGCACTTCTTCGACAGCACCTTCTTGGCGGTCGGCGGCTCGCTCGGCGACGACGGCTCGGCGGGTCCCAGCGCGGGGTCCACCCACGCGCGACCCGCTGGGCTGCTGGTGCATGGCCGGTACGACGTCACCGGTGCGGTCCGGTCGGTGCAGGCGATCACCGGTGCCCTGGGGTGGCGACAGGCCGCGGCGACGGTGGAGGTGATGGGCGCGGTGACGCGGGAGGACCAGGAGCGCGCGGTCGACCTGGGGGGCACACTGGCCGCCCACCTGATCCCGGCGGACTAGCGCGCTCGCGACACCGTCCCGCGCGAACGTGCGGTCGGGGCCGGCCGTGTCGGCGAACCGGCACGAGAGCGGCGCGACGCTCGCTAGGGTGTCGAGGTCCGCAGGCTCACCGAGGGAGGAACGTGCGCGCACCAGGTCTCCCGCGCGGGCGGGCCGCCGCCATCGCCGTGGCGATGGCGCTCGTGGTGCTGACGGGTTGCGACCAGAGCTCGCCGCTCGACGAGGTCTCCTCCTCCGACGGCCAGCCGAGCGCCGAGCAGGCGGAGACCCCGGTGGAGGCACCCGAGACCGGGCTGTGCCGAGTCCTCGACGCCGACGCGGTCGCGCAGTCGACCAACGCGACCGAGCCGGTGGACTGCGGCCGCGAGCACACCGCGGAGACGTTCTACGTGGGTGGGTTCTCCGACGACGCCGCCTACGACGACCCAGCGCTGGCCGGCGAGGTCTACGACGCGTGCCAGAAGCGCTGGGCAAAGTTCACGGGGGCCGACGCCAGTCTCACGCTGCGCTCGATCGTGTCGTGGGCGTGGTTCCGCCCCTCCACCTCGGCGTGGGAGGACGGCGCGCGGTGGTTCCGCTGCGACGTGGTGGCCGGCATCGACCGACCCGACGGGCTGGTGCCGCTGCCGAGAACGGCCAAGGGCGTGCTGCTCGGCATCCCGCCCGACCGCTGGCTGGCCTGCGTGAACGCCGACACGGTGCAGGACGCGCCGTACCTGTCCTGCGAGGAGGAGCACACATGGCGAGCGGTCTCGACGATCGTGGTCTCCGAGAAGGAGGAGTACCCCGGCGACCGGCTGGTGGAGGTCCTGAGCCGCGACTTCTGCTCGGACTCGGTGCTCGCCTGGCTGGACTACCCGCCGCAGTACGACTACGGCTACACCTACTTCGGCGAGGCCGAGTGGGAGGCGGGCACGAACCGCGCGGTCTGCTGGGCACGCACGCCCGAGTGATCGTGCGGCCGGTCCTGGTCGGCCTGCTGGCAACGCTCGTGCTCGCCGGCTGCTCCTCGACCGAGGAGGAACCCTCCGCGACGCCGTCGGAGTCCACCGCCGAGTCGCCGAGCCAGGGGACCTCCACCCCTCCTCCTCCCCCGCCGCCACCCGCTCCGAAGTCCGGCGCCTGCTACGACCTCACCGTCGCGGCGGCCGACGACCTCTCCTCCGACGCCGAGCCGGTTCCGTGCGCCGAGGCCCACACCGCGCGCACGGTGCACGTCGGGAGGCTGCCCGCGCTCGCCGACGACCCGCAGATCACCGTCGAGGACCCCGAAGTCGGCCGACTGCTGGCCCAGGAGTGCCCGCGCCGCGTCGACGCCTTCCTGGGGGGCGACCCGGTCACACGCAACCTCAGCCGCTTCGTGGCCATCTGGTTCGTCCCGTCGGCCGCCGACGCCGACGCGGGTGCGTCGTGGTTCCGGTGCGACGTCGTCGCCTTCGGGGCCGACGACGCCTTCGCGAAGCTGCCGCAGCAGCGCCTCGAGGGCGTGCTCGCCTCCGACACCGCGTTGGAGACCTTCGGCACCTGCGGGACCGCCGCCCCCGGCGCCGTCGGCTTCCGTCGCGTGATCTGCTCGCTGCCGCACTCCTGGCGCGCGGTCACCACGCTGCGCATCTCCGACTCGGCGCGCTACCCCGGGGTGGCGAAGGTGCGCTCGTCCGGCGACTCTGCCTGCGCGGACCACGTCGAGAGCCAGGCAGGGTTCACCACCGAGATCGACTACGGCTGGGAGTGGCCCACCCGGGCGCAGTGGGGCGCAGGCCAGCGCTACGGGTTCTGCTGGGCCCCCGCCTGAGACGTCGGTCGAGCTCGTCGAGACCCCGGCGCGCGGTCTGGGAGGATCGGGGGGTGAGCGACACCCCGGACACCCCCGCCCCGAGCCCCTTCGCGACCGCCAAGGCCGAGGGGTTCCGCAGCGGCTTCGCCTGCTTCGTGGGGCGCCCGAACGCCGGGAAGTCGACGCTGACCAACGCGCTGGTGGGCAGCAAGATCGTCATCACCTCCTCGAAGCCGCAGACCACCCGGACCGTGGTCCGCGGCATCGTGCACCGGCCCGACGCCCAGCTCGTGCTGGTCGACACCCCCGGCCTGCACCGACCGCGCACGCTGCTCGGCGAGCGTCTCAACGACCTGGTCACGAGCACCTGGGCCGAGGTGGACGTCGTGGCCGCGTGCTTCCCCGCCGATGCGAAGATCGGCCCCGGCGACCGGTTCCTCGTCACCGAGCTGGCCAAGGTCCGTCGTACGACCCGGTTCGCGGTGGCGACCAAGACCGACCTGGTGAGCCCGCAGCGGCTGGCCGAGCACCTGATGGACATCCAGCAGCTGGGGCAGGAGACCCAGACCGACTGGGCCGAGATCGTGCCGGTCTCCGCCGTCTCCGGCGACCAGGTGCAGCTGCTGGCCGACCTGCTGACGGCCAGGCTGCCGGAGGGACCGGCGCTCTACCCCGACGGCGAGCTGAGCGACGCCCCCGAGACGGCGATCGTGGCCGACCTGATCCGTGAGGCGGCGCTCGAGGGCGTGCGCGACGAGCTGCCGCACTCGATCGCGGTGGTGGTCGAGGAGATGAACCTGCGTCCCGACCGGCCCGCCGACAAGCCGCTGCTCGACATCCACGCCAACCTGTTCGTCGAGCGCGACTCCCAGAAGGGCATCGTGATCGGCCACAAGGGCTCGCGGCTGCGTCAGGTCGGCAGCGACGCCCGCACGGGCATCGAGGCGATGCTCGGGACGCCGGTCTACCTCGACCTGCGCGTCAAGATCGCCAAGGACTGGCAGCGCGACCCGCGTCAGCTGCGCCGCCTCGGCTTCTAGCGCTTGGCCCCTCCCATGTAACGCGGGGTTATGGACGCCGACCCAGGGGTGGGACCCGTGCGAGCCGTCCATAACCCCGCGTTACATAAGGTTGCCGGTGCCGTCGACGTGCGGCGTGACCGCCAGCACCTGGCGGAGCACCCCTTCAGGCGAGCGCCCCTGCACTCCCGGAGTGTGAACGCGTTGTTGCGGTCCGCGCGGGCCCAACCTCCGCGGCCCCGCGCGCGTCTACCGTGCATGGACACCGGGCGACGAGGAGGGACCACGTGACGGGCGGGTCGCGCGACGCGGAGTTCGAGGAGTTCTACCGCACCACGTGGACCCACCTGTTCCGCGTGGCCTACGGGGTGGCCGGAGACCGGTCCCTCGCCGAGGACGCCCTGCAGTCGGCCTACGCCAAGGCCTACGCGGGCTGGGCACGCGTGCAGGCCGCGGAACGCCCCGAGGCCTACGTGTGTCGCATGGCCGTCAACGAGGTCCTCTCCGTCCTGCGGCGGCCCTGGTTCCGCGCCGAGCGTGCCACCGACGACCCGCAGCCCGGAGCGACGCCCTCCCACGAGAGCCGGACCGTCGAGCACGACGCGGTCTGGCGAGCCGTCCGGGCCCTCGCGCCCCGGCAGCGCGCGGTCATCGTGCTGCGCTACTACGAGGGGCTGTCCGAGGCCGAGATCGCCCGCACCCTCGGCTGCAGTCGCGGCACCGTGAAGTCCCAGGCGCACGCCGCGCTCGCGACGCTGCGCACCCACGACCTCGCCGTCCTCCCGGCAGGAGACCTCGCATGAGCACCGCCCAGCTGTCCCGCGCGCTGACCGAGCACCTCGACGGGGTCGCTCCCCCACCCCTCGACCTCGCCGACGTGTGCGCCCGGGGGCGACGGGTCCGCAGCCGTCGGCGTCTCACGGTCGCCGGCGTCACCGTGGGCGCGGTCGCCGCCGCGACCTTCGGGTTCTACCAGCTCGCCGAGGGTGTGGCCGACGTCATCAGGCCCCAGACCGAGGTCGCGGTGCCCGGCGGCTTCGACATGGACGACGGGCTGCGGGCGGTCATGTCCCCCGGGGTGCGGCTGTTCCTCGGGGACACCTCGGTGCCCATCGAGGACGAGGCGTTCTTCGACCTCGACACCGACGGCGCGATGTCGTCGTACGGCGTGCTCTTCACCGACTCGGCCGGGGCGGTCCAGCTGCTGGAGCCCAGCGGGAAGCCGCGCGCCCTGACTGACCCCGGTCGCGCGCCGGGGAGGGCGAGCCCCACCATCAAGGTCGACCCGGCGACCGATCTCGCCGCCTGGATGACCTACGACGACGGGGAGCCGACGCTGGAGGTCTACGACCTGGCCGACGACGAGTCCGTGGCCACCGCCGCGCCGCTGTGCATGGGCAGCTGCGACACGCTCGTCATCGACGCGATCTCGGACGGCCGCGTGCTGCTGCGCGGCGAGGACGGCACGCTGGCGTGGACGTGGGACTCCCCCGACCAGGAGTGGATGCCGCTCGCCGGGCCCGCGACGCGTTTCGCCGACGTGCAGAATCGTGTCGCGCTCTACTCAGGCGGGCGACCGACGCGGCTGCCGGACGGGTGGCGTGCGGTGAAGGGGCCCGTCGACGGGCTCCTCACCCACGACGGGGCGCACGTCGTCGCGTGGGACCGCGTGCTGCCTTCGACCCTGCCCGGCGGCAAACCCCTCCGGCTCGAGGACGTGGGCGCGATCTTCTTCTCCGTCGACACCGACGGCTCCGTGCTGGCCGCGACGCTGAGCCCCAACGAGGCCTACGACTGCGACCCGATCTCGGGCGCCTGCGAGAAGTACGCCGACCTGCCGCCGAGCGGTGGCGACCCGCAGTTCCCCGGCACCGACATGTGAGGTGGGCTCGACCCGGTTCGGCTCAGGTCGCGCAGATGTCCTGCACCTGGCCCCGACGGTCGGCCCGGAACACCGGGACGTCCGGGCCGGCGAGGTCGCGCACGGCGGCCAGGTCCTCGGGGCGTACGTCGTCGGCGTCGGTCACCAGGGCGACCGCCTCGAGACCCTTGGCTCCGCTCGAGACCGCCATGGCCACGGCGACGCCCACCGCGGAGACCTGCAGGGACGGCAGGTCGACGGCCGCGCCGGAGTAGGTCCGCCCGTCCTGGTCGCGCACCGCCGCGCCCTCGGGGGCGCCGGTCCGGGCCCGCGCGGAGCGGGCGAGCGTCACGATCTTGGCGTCCTCGGGGGCGAGCTCAGGCATGGTTCTCAGCGTAGGAGTCGTGCGGCGACGCCTCGTCCTCGGGTCCGTCGTCGAGACGCGTGACCACGACCGTGCCGATCCGGTTGCGCCGCCCGGCCGGGCCCTCGGCCTCGAAGCGCAGCCCGTGTGCCTCGACCACCGAGCCGGCGATCGGCACGCGGCCGAGGTGCTTGCCCATCAGACCCCCGACGGTGTCGACGTCGTCGTCCTCGATCGCCACGCCGCACGCCTCGTGCAGGTCGTCGACGTGGAAGCGGGAGCTGACCCGGATCGCGCCGGTGGCGAGGTGCTCGACCTCGACGGTGGCCTGGTCGTACTCGTCGGTGATCTCCCCGACGATCTCCTCGAGCAGGTCCTCGATGGTCACCAGGCCCGCGGTGCCGCCGTACTCGTCGACGACGACCGCGACGTGGGTGCGCTGGGACTGCATCTCGCGCAGCAGCGCGTCGACGGGCTTGGAGTCCGGGACGTACATCACCGGTCGCAGCACCGACTCGATGCGTTCGGTGGTCTCGGCCTCGTGGCGGTCGAAGACCCGCTTGGTGACGTCCTTGAGGTAGGCGACCCCGATGATGTCGTCGAGGTTCTCACCGATCACCGGGATGCGGCTGAAGCCGCTGCGCAGCGCCAGCGACATGGTCTGGCGCAGGGTCTTGTGGCGCTCGATGAACACCACGTCGGTCCGCGGCACCATGACCTCGCGGACCAGGGTGTCGCCGAGCTCGAAGACCGAGTGGATCATCGCCCGCTCGCCGGACTCGATGACCTGGCTGGCCTCGGCCATGTCGACGAGCTCGCGCAGCTCGGCCTCGGAGGAGAACGGACCCTCGCTGAAGCCCTTGCCCGGCGTGATGATGTTGCCGAGGACGATGAGCAGCTGCGGGAGTGGCCCGAGGATGCGGGTGGAGACCACCACGGGACCGGCGCTCAGCAGCGCCACCCGCTGCGCGTGCAGCCGCCCGACGGTCCGGGGGCCCACCCCGATCGCGACGAACTGCACGACCAGCATCAGCAGCACCGCGACGAGGACGGCGAGGCGCTCGTCGTCGAGCCAGCGCAGCACCACCTCGGTCATCAGCACCACGGCGGCGATCTCGCAGAACATGCGCAGGAACAGCGCGGTGTTGAGGTAGCGCGGCGGGTCCTCGGCGATCGTCAAGCAGCCGACGGGCGCCACCGACTCCCTCGTCGACCAGCTCCTGGGCACGCACCCGTGAGACCGAGGCGAGGGCCGCGTCAGCGCTGGAGAAGACCCCGGCGACCACGACGAGCACGGCCGCCAGGGCCACCAACCACGGGTCCCCTGCGCTCACGTCGTCGCCCCCGGTCCCTCGGCCTGCGTCACTCGGGCCGGTCGCCCACGAGCACGCCCTGCCACTCCGCGAGGAGTCGCGCCTGGAGACCGAACATCTCCGCGTGCTCGTCGGGCTCGGCATGGTCGTAGCCGACGAGGTGCAGGATGCCGTGCACCGTCAGCAGGTCGATCTCGTCGGTGGTCGTGTAGCCGGCCTGTCCGCGCTCGCGGGCCTCGGTCGCCTGGGCCTCGGCGATGCGGGGGCACAGCATGATGTCGCCCAGCACGCCGGGCTCGGGCTCGTCGTTGACCAGCCCGGGTCGCAGCTCGTCCATCGGGAAGGCCAGCACGTCGGTCGGCCCCTCCTTGTCCATCCACTGCTCGTTCAGCTCGGTGATGGTGTCCTCGTCGACCAGCTTGATGCACAGCTCGGCCAACGGGTGGATCCGCAGCCGCTCGATGACGAAGCGGCACAGCTGCACCATCCGCTTGGCGTCGACGGCCTCCCCGGACTCCTCGAGCACCTCGATGCTCATCGCGAGCGGCCGCCGGTCCAGTCGGACGTGGACGGCGATCGCGCCTCGAATTCGTCGTACGCCGCGACGATGCGCCCGACCAGCCGGTGGCGGACGACGTCGTGGGCGGTGAGCCGGTTGAACGACAGGTCCTCGACCCCGTCGAGGATGCCCTCGACCACGCGCAGCCCGCTCTGCGTGCCACCGGGCAGGTCGACCTGGGTGATGTCGCCGGTGACGACGATCTTGGAGCCGAAGCCGAGCCGGGTGAGGAACATCTTCATCTGCTCCGGCGAGGTGTTCTGCGCCTCGTCGAGGATGATGAACGCGTCGTTGAGCGACCGGCCGCGCATGTAGGCCAGCGGCGCCACCTCGATGGTGCCGGCGGCGAGGAGCTTGGGGATCGTCTCGGGGTCGAGCATGTCGTGCAGCGCGTCGTACAGCGGGCGCAGGTAGGGGTCGATCTTCTCGCTGAGCGTGCCGGGCAGGAAGCCCAGCCGCTCGCCGGCCTCGACCGCGGGTCGCGTGAGGATGATCCGGTTGACCTGCTTGTTCTGCAGCGCCTGGACCG
This sequence comes from uncultured Actinomycetota bacterium, assembly GCA_963790225.1. Classification (GTDB taxonomy): domain Bacteria; phylum Actinomycetota; class Actinomycetes; order Propionibacteriales; family Nocardioidaceae; genus Marmoricola_A. The sequence continues at coordinate 98,805 of CAWBNX010000008.1, forward strand.
CCTTGGCCATGGCCAGGTAGGTCTTGCCCGTGCCGGCCGGGCCGATGCCGAAGACGATCGTGTGCTTGTCGATGGCGTCGACGTAGCGCTTCTGGTTGAGCGTCTTCGGTCGGATCGTGCGGCCGCGGTTGGACAGGATGTTCAGGCTCAGCACGTCGGCCGGACGCTCCTGCGACTCCGCGCGCAGCATGCCGGCGGCGCGCTCGACGGTCTCGGGCGTGAGGCCCTGCCCGGTGCGCAGGATCGTCACCAGCTCGTCGATCAGGCGCTCGGCGAGCGCCAGCTCGGCGGACTCCCCGCGCAGCGTGACGCGGTTGCCGCGGACGTGGATGTCGGCGTCGAAGACCTTCTCGAGGATGGCCAGGTGCTCGTCGTTGGGCCCCAGGAGCGAGACCATGTTGACGCTGTTGGGCACGTCGACGATGTGCTGCGGCTGGTTGCGGCGATCGGTGGTCTCAGTCATGGACGGGCCTCGGCGGGCCGGCCTCCTCCGGAGCGGGAAACGGTGCTCACCATGCTACGGGAGCCCCCCGACCCTCGTCGTGGCCGTTTCCCTCATCCGGGCGGCCACTCCAGCGACCGACCGCCCAGCAGGTGCAGGTGGACGTGGAAGACCGTCTGCCCCGCCTCGGCGCCGGTGTTGAGCACGAGCCGGTAGCCCTCGCCCAGCCCTCGGCCTCCGCGACGGCCGCGGCCGAGCGCACCAGGTCGGCCATCACGTCCGGCGCCGCCTCCGCCAGCGCGGCGGCGTTCGGATGGTGGTTCTTGGGCACGACCAGGACGTGGGTGGGCGCCTGCGGGTTGATGTCGCGGAACGCCAGCGTCGTGTCGGTCTCGTGCACCACGTCCGGCCTCGGGTCGCCGGCCACGAAGTTGCAGAACAAGCAGTCGGAGTCGCTCATGGGCCCAGCCAACCACGGCGACCGTTGCCGTCGTGCGTCGTGCGCGGGATCACACACGTTCCCTCACGATCCGGGATGAAGCCATGCGCTTGGATCGTTAAAATCAGATGTGAAGACGCACCGGATCGCCGCCTTCCCCACCGACATACACGAAGCCACTCGAGAGGAACTCCTCATGAACCCGATGACCACTCCACCACCCGCCCACGTCCCGCCGCGCCCGCCGCGCGCTGCGCAAGCTCGACAGCTACACGCTGCGGGCCTTCAACCCGTCGCCGCCACTGACCTACCCCACGCGGCGCGACCAGCTCTGAGTCGCTGACGCGAGCACCGCGTCCGAGCGACGCCGCTGCGGCTGCCGTGGGGTTGACCGCCGAACGCAGGGCTCCGAGCCGGGGTCATGCCTGCGAGGAGCATGGGCGTGCGCATCCGGGCCAGGTTTTGTCCACAGGACAAATTTCTTGAGTGAAAGTTCTCTGAAGGGGCCCGTTCCGGGGCTCAAAGTGTCGGTGCGCCCTGACATCGTCGAGTCATGGAGCAGCACCCGAACCCCGAGCCTGAGGATGGTTCCTCGCCCGGCTCAGGGTTCGCCGAGGTGCCCCGCGACGCGGCTGGCAGCGCTGGTGAGGATGGTTCCCTGCCTGGCGCTGCGGCTGCTCCGGTCGAGGGCAGGTGGCGTGGTTTCTCCCCGGTCGAGGCACGCACCCAGCGGATGCACCGGTTCACCGCCACCTTGCTGGCGGCGGTGGGCGACGCCACCGCCGGGGGTGTCGACGGTGTCGCGCTGGGGTGCTTGAACGCCTTCGAGGCCGGCGAGGCGGTGTTGGAGCTGCACGAGGCCATGGCCCGGCTCAAGGGGCTGCAGCTCGCGCTGCTGGCCCACGCCGACCAGCTCGACGTCAGCTCCCAGGCCGACGGCCCGGCCCGGTGAACACCGCCGCCTGGCTGGCCCACCGCGCACTGGTCCCGGGGCGGGTCGCCCGCGGGCAGGTCCGTCACAGCCGCGAGATCACCTCCGAGTTCACGGCTGACCGGGTCGGCGTTGCTGGCCGGTGACATCGACGCCACCCAGGCCGAGGTCGTCGTGGCGGCGGTCAAGAAGCTCCCGGAGACCCTCGAGCCAGCGGATCGTGCTCGGGCGGAGAAGGTGATGCTCGCCGAAGCCCGCCGCCTCGACGCCGACCAGCTCCGCGTCCTGGGACGACGGTTGCTGGAGGTCATCGACCCCGACGCCGCCGAAGCCCTCGAAGCCACCCGGCTGCAGGCCGAGCAGGACGCCGCCGACGCCCACACCTGGCTCACGACCTGGGACGACCACGCAGGCACCACCCACCTCAACGTCACCCTCTCCACCCGCCACGCCGACATGCTCCGCACCGCCCTGCACGCCATCGCCAACCCCAGCCTCACCGACGCCATCGGCCGCACCACCACCGACCACCAGCACGACCAGACGCCGGGCATGCGCGCGGATGTCGCCACCCTGACGCCGAAGGCGAACCAGCGGGTGATGGGTGAGGCGTTCTGCCGCCTCATCGAGACCCTCGACCCCCACCGCCTGCCCCACTCCGGCGGCCTCAGCGCCACCGTCGTGGTCACCATCCCCCTGGCGACCCTCGAAGGTGGACTCGCCGCAGCGACCATGGACACCGGCACCCGCCTGTCGCCCGGAGAAGCCCGCCGGATGGCCTGCGACGCCGGCCTCATCCCCGCCGTCCTCGGCGCCACCAGCGAGGTCCTCGACCACGGCCGCACCCGGCGACTGTTCTCCAAACCCCAACGGATCGCGATGGCGATCCGGCAGAGCTTCCGCTGCGCCGCCGAAGGCTGCCAACGACCCACCGCCTGGTGCGACGCCCACCACCTCCAACCCTGGATCCGCAACGGCAACACCAACCTCGACGACGGCGTCCTCATCTGCGGACGCCACCACACCCTCGCCCACCACCCCGACTACACCGTCCACCGACGACCCGCCTGGCGCATCAGCATCACCCGCACCCCACGGGACGCCCCCCGACGCCAATAGGGTGGGCGCGCCTCAGCCACTCGAACACAAGCGCCTGCACGGGGCCTGCCGTGAAGCGGCACACCTCCCTCGCGGGTGTGGCGCCGACGTCGCACCGTCGGGCGGCGGGAGCTCGTCGGACCTCGCGCCCGACCGCCCGCAACCCGGAGAATTCCCCCCGCCCGCGCCGGCGTGTAAACCGACGGCCCCACCTGCGCGTGGAACTAGCGTGACGGGTGTGATGACAGAGGCGGCACGCACTGCTGGCGAGGCGTGGGACGCCGACGCCGCGGTCGAGCAGCTGTACGCCGCGCACTACACCTCCCTGGTGCGCCTCGCGATCCTGCTCGTCGTCGACCGCGCCACCGCCGAGGACGTCGTCCAGGACTGCTTCGTCGCGATGCACGACCGCTGGCGCCGGCTTGCGTGAGCCCGAGAAGGCGCTGGCCTACCTGCGCCAGTCGGTCGTCAACCGCTCCCGCTCGGTGCTGCGCCACCGCGGGGTCGAGCGGCGCCACGCACCCACGCTGGCCGCCGGCGACTACGCACGCCGACCCGACCGAGAGCGGCGTACGCCGTGACGCGGTGCTGTCCGCGCTGGCCGAGCTGCCGTCGCGGCAGCGCGAGGTCCTCGTCCTGCGCTACTACCTCGACCTCGACGAGGCCGGCATCGCCGCCGAGCTCGGCATCAGCCGGGGTGCGGTCAAGAGCCACGCGTCGCGCGGCGCCGCCAGCCTGCGCCGCTTGCTCGACACGACCGACGACGGAGGAACTCCGATGAGCGACCCCACCCGCGGCCCTGCCGGGCCGGCCCGATGACGACCTGCGGGCGCTGCTCTCCCACGCCGTCGACGACATCGAGCCGACCCCGGCCCTGGACCAGATCCGCGACCGAACGAAGGCGACCACCATGAGCGACAAGCGACCCTGGCTCTACGGCTTCCTCGGAGCCGCGGTCGCGACCGCGGCCACCGTGGTTGCGGTGACGGTGCTGAGCGACGACGACCCCACTCCGGTCGCCGGATCCGGAGGCACGCCCTCGTCGGCCCCTGCTGAGCCGTCGGAGTCCACCGAGCCGTCCGAGGACACCGAGGACGCCGCGTCGCCATCGACCTCCGAGTCGGCCGACGAACTCGCGACGAAGACGGTCCCGGTCTACTCGGCCGGCGCCACTCCCGCCGGGGTCGGACTGTTCCGCGAGTTCCGCGACGTTCCCGCCGGCGACGGTGACCTCCTCATGCCCGCCCTCACGAGCTCGCTGGAGGGCTCACCCCTGGACCCTGACTACTTCTCGCTGTGGAAGGACCTCGGCGCCACGGTGAGCTCGACCTTCTCCGGCGGGACCGTCGTCGTCGGCCTGGACGGTGACGCCCTCGACGAGCGCCCCTCTGGTTTCAGCCTCGACGAGGCTCGGCTCGCGGTCCAGCAGCTCGTCTACACCGCAACCGCCGTGCTGCAGCGCAACGTCACCGTCGAGTTCGAGATCGGCGGTCGCCCCGCCGAGACCTTGCTCGGGGTCGACGTGAAGGGCGGGATCGGCCGCGGCGGCGAGGCCGAGACCCTGGCACCGGTGTGGGTGACGAGCCCGCAGGACGGTGACACCGTGGGCTCGACCTTCACAGTCGAGGGCCAGGGCGCCTTCTTCGAGGCCAACGTCTCCTGGCAGCTCCTCGACGCCTCCGGCGAGGTGGTGCAGGACGGCTTCGCCACCGCCGAGGAGTGCTGCGTGATGTCGCCGTACCGCTTCCAGGTGAAGGGCGTCGACCCTGGCGACCACACCCTGCGGGTCTACGCCGCCGACATGTCCGGAGGCGAGGGCGGCGCCGAGCCCGAGGACACCAAGCGCCTCACCGTCGAGTGACACCTCGGGGGGCGTCGGTTTCCCAAGGTATGCAGGCATGTTGGCGCTCCCCATGGCAACCGGAGCGTGGGGAGCGCCAGTTTGCCATGGGGAGAATGGGCTGCGGCCGGAGCCTCTGACGGCGTACGTCGAGACGGGCCGAACCCGTGGCGTGCGTACGACGAGTCGGCGGTTGCGCCGACGCCGTACGACGTGAGCCCGACGCCCACTCGTCCTCCGACGCCCGGCCCTCGTGATTTGACTGACAACACCAGGCTCTCCACGGGATACCGGCACTCCCCATGCTCCGGACGCCATGGGGAGCGCCAAATTGCCGGCATACCTTGGGAAACCGGCACCCGACCCGCCCCCAGGGGGGTCAGCGCCAGCGGGGGGTGCGCGCGAGGAGCGCGGCCGCCGCGGCCACACCGGCGGTGGAGGAACGCAGCACCGACGAGCCCATGCGCAGCGGCTCGGCACCGACGGCGGAGAAGGCCTCGAGCTCCTCGTCGGTGATGCCACCCTCGGGGCCGACCACGATCACGATCTGACCGCGCCCGGGCACCGGCACGTCGGCCAGCGGACCGGACGCCGCTTCGTGCAGCACCACCCGCACCGAGGCCGAGCGCCAGCAGCGCCACGACGTCCTCGGTCGAGGCCAGGTCGGCGACCTCGGGGAACCAGGAGCGGCGCGACTGCTTGGCCGCCTCCCGGGCCGCCGAGCGCCACTTGGCGAGCGACTTCTCGACCCGGTCGCCCTTCCAACGCGCGATCGAGCGCGCAGGCCGACCAGGGCACGATCACGTCGACACCGACCTCGGTCAGCATCTCGACGGCCAGCTCACCGCGCTCGCCCTTGGGCAGCGCCTGCACCACCACCAGCTTCGGCATCTCGGCCGGGTGCGCGGCCGCCTCGAGCACCTCGAGGTCGAGCCAGCCCTTGCCGGCCTCGGTGACACGACATCGCGCGACGTGACCCGAGCCGTCGGTCAGCGTGACCTGCTCACCGGCGGCGACACGACGTACGACGGCGGCGTGGTGGCCCTCCTCGCCGTCGAGACGCACCGTCTCCCCCACACCGGCCGAGCCGATCGCGGGGTGGACGAACATGGCCAGGCTCATCGCGGGCCGAACGCGTCGCGCAACCGGCCGAACATGCCCTTGTGGTGCTGGTTCTCGACCTGTCCGAGCGGCTTCTCCTCGCCACGCAGCTCCGAGAGCCGTCGCAGCAGATCGACCTGCTCGTCGTCGAGGCGGGTGGGCGTCTCCACGATCACGCGTACGACGAGGTTGCCGCGGTTGCCGCCACGCAGGGCCGGGACGCCTTGGCCGGGCATCACGATCTCGGCGCCGGACTGGGTGCCGGGCTTGATCTCGACCGACAGCTCGGTGGCCGGCGGGCTGGTGAAGCCGGCCTCGGCAGCCTCGTCCTCGCCCAGGTCGGCCTCGAGGGTCGGCAGGTTGAGCGTGACACCGAGGGCGGCGCCGGTCATCGGCAGCGTCACCGTGCAGAGCAGGTCCTTGCCGTGGCGGACGAAGACCGGGTGGTCGTTGACCCGCAGCTCGACGTACAGGTCGCCGGCGGGGCCACCGCCGGGGCCGACCTCGCCCTGGTCGGAGAGCTGCACACGGGTGCCGGCGTCGACGCCGGCGGGGATCTTGACCGTCAGGTTGCGACGCGACCGGACCCGGCCGTCGCCGGCGCACTCGCGACACGGCTCGGGGATCAGCTGGCCGTAGCCGCGGCAGGCCGCGCACGGACGCATGGTGCGGACCTCGCCGAGGAACGAGCGCTGCACGTGGAAGGTCTCGCCGCGGCCCTGGCAGGTCTCGCAGACGACGGGACGGGTGCCCGGTGCCGCGCCCTCGCCGGAGCAGGTCGCGCAGAGCACCGCGGTGTCGACCTTCAGCTCGCGGGTCGTGCCGAACGCCGCCTCAGCGAGATCGATGTCGAGGGAGATCAGGGCGTCCTGGCCGCGCCGCACCCGCGGTCGCGGGCCGCGGCCCTGTCCAGCGCCGCCACCGCCACCGCCGAAGAAGGCGTCCATGATGTCGGTGAAGGAGAACCCCGCGCCCGCACCTGCGCCGCCGAACCCGCCGAAGCCGCCCTCGCCGCCGCCCATGTCGTACTGCCGGCGCTTCTGCGGGTCGGACAGGATCTCGTAGGCCCGGCTGACGTCCTTGAAACGCTCCTGGGTCGCTGGATCCGGGTTCACATCGGGGTGGAGCTCGCGGGCGAGCTTGCGGTAGGCCTTCTTGATGGTCGTCTCGTCCGCGTCGCGGGCGACACCGAGGACCTCGTAGGGGTCGTGACTCACTCAGCACTCTCAGACACGTGGTAGGGGATCAAGGGAACGGGCGACGAGGCGGACGAGGCGTACGGCGACCGGGTGCGGGACGGAGAAGCGTCATGCCTCGTCGAGGATCTTGGACAGGTAGTGTGCGACCGCTCGGACGCTCGCCATGGCTCCGGGGTAGTCCATTCGCGTGGGACCGAGCACCCCCATGGTGCCCAACGACTCCGCACCCGGATCCGTAGCCGCTGGCCACGACCGAGGTCGACACCAGCCCCTCGTGGGGCACCTCGTGGCCGATGCGCACCGTCAGGGCCGAGGGTGAGCTGGCCTCCCCGAGGAGCTTGAGCAGCAGCACGTGCTCCTCCAACGCCTCGAGGAGCGGGCGGATGGTGACGTCGAAGCCGTCGCCGAAGCGGGCCAGGTTGGCGGTGCCGCCGACCATGACGCGCTCGTCGGAGCGGTGGTCGCTCATGGCCTCGACGAGCGCGGCGACGACCACGCTGAGCACCGGTCGCTCGCGCCTTCTCGAAGGTGCCGGGCAGGGAGGCGAGCTTCTCCGTGGCGTCGGCGATGCGCTCGCCCATGACCGCGCGGTTCACCGCGCGACGGAACGATGCGACCTGCTCGTCGTCGAGGGTGACGGGCAGCTCGACGACCCGCTGCTCGACGCGGCCGGTCGAGAGGATGAGCACCAGCAGCATCCGCGTCGAGCTGAGCGTCACCATCTCGACGTGCCGCACCGTGGAGCGCGACAGCGTCGGGTACTGCACGATCGCGACCTGCCGGGTCAGCTGGGCCAGCAGCCGCACCGAGCGCGCCACGACGTCGTCGAGGTCGACCGCGCCCTCCAGCAGCGTGGTGATGGCGCGGCGCTCGGCGGTCGAGAGCGGCTTGATGGCGCTGAGCCGGTCGACGAAGACGCGGTAGCCCTTGTCGGTGGGGATGCGACCGGCGCTGGTGTGGGGCTGGGCGATGAGCCCCTCCTCCTCGAGCGCGGCCATGTCGTTGCGCACCGTCGCCGGGGAGACCCCGAGCTGGTAGCGCTCGACGAGGGACTTCGACCCCACCGGCTCCTGGGTGGAGACGTAGTCCTGCACGATCGCGCGGAGGACGGCCAGCTTGCGCTCCTCGACCATGACTCCTCCTCGCGGGCTCGTGGATCCTCACCTTGGCACTCAGGTCCTGCGAGTGCCAATCCTATCGCGCGCGGAGCAGTGAGGCAGGTCCACAGCGTGTGGCGCTCCCCTCGCCGCGACCTACAGTGGCGGCCATGGCCACCTACGTCCGCCAGCTGACCGAGATCGCCGACCGCGTCTGGGTCGTGCACCACGAGTGGATGGAGCTGAACGTCACGGTCGTCGCCGGCGAGCGGGGGCTCGCGGTGATCGACACCCTCGGCTCCCGTGCCGCCGCGGCCGGGCTCGTCGACGACCTCCGTGGCCTGCCGTACGGCGACCGCGGGCTCGTGGCGGCGGTCAACACCCACGAGCACTGGGACCACGTGCTCGGCAACGCCGCGCTGCGCGAAGCCTGGCCCGCCGCCGCGCTCCACGCGCACGAGGAAGCGGCGGCCCGGACGCTCGAGGCCGGCGAGCGGGTGAAGGGCTACTTCCGCGACGACCCGGACGACCCCTACGGCCCGGACGTGCTGGCCACCGAGATCCTGCCCGCCACGACCACCTTCAGCTCGGTGGGCGTCGTCGACCTCGGCGACCGGGTGCTGGAGCTCATGCACCCCGGCCGCGGCCACACCGGCGGCGACCTCGTCGTGCGGATCGGCGACGTCGACGTGGTGCTCTTCGGAGATCTGGTCGAGGAAGCCGGTCCCCCGGCCTTCGGCCCCGACTCCTTCCCGCTGGAGTGGGCCGCCAGCCTCGACACCGCGATCGGCCTCACGACCGAGCAGACGACTGTCGTGCCGGGTCACGGGACGGTGGTCCCGCGGTCGTTCGTCACCGAGCAGCGCGGCGACATCACGGCCGTGGCCGAGAACATCCGGGCCGCGGCCGCGCAGGGCCTCAGCGTCGAGGAGGCTCTGCGCGACGCGGAGTGGCCGTTTCCCGCCGACGGCCTCGAGCACGCCGTACGGCGCGGCTTCGCGCAGCTGCCCGCCGCCGTCACGCCGGCCTCGGCACGTCAGCTGCCGTTGGCCTGACCACCGGCCCCTCAGCGCGCGCCAGCGATGGAGTGCCGCCTGGTCGGTCCGAGACCTGCCCCGGCGCGTCCACGCGACCGGCGCGCGACGCTCGCCGTAGCGTTCGCCGCATGTCCTCCCACGACCGCTACGGATCCGACGTGCTGAGCAGCGACTGGCGCACGCCGAAGCGCGGGCACTCGGTCGACACCCCGGTCGAGAAGGGCATGGTCGTCGAGGACGCCACGACGGGGTTCTGCGGCGAGGTGGTCAAGGTCGACCGCGACATCGGCACGGTGACGCTCGAGGACCGCCGCAACCGACGCAAGGTGTTCCCGCTCGGCCCGGGGTTCCACCTCGACGGCAAGCCCGTCACCCTGCGCCCGCCCGTCCGCAGCGCCCCGGCGGTCCCGACCCGGACGGCATCGGGCTCGATGGCCGTCCCGGGTGCGACAGCGCGCGTCGCGCGGGCCAGCCGGATCTACGTCGAAGGCCGCCACGACGCCGAGCTCGTCGAGAGGGTCTGGGGCGAGGACCTGCGCCTCGAGGGCGTGGTGGTGGAGTACCTCGGCGGCGTCGACGACCTGGGCTCGCACCTCAAGGACTTCGGCCCGGGGCCGTCACGCCGGGTCGGCGTCCTGGTCGACCACCTGGTCGCGGGGTCGAAGGAGAGCCGCATCGCGGACGCCGTACGTCGGGGGCCGAACGGGGCGCACGTGCTCATCGTGGGCCACCCCTACGTCGACGTCTGGCAGGCGGTGAAGCCGCAGCGGCTCGGCCTGGAGAAGTGGCCCGCCGTGCCGCGGACGATGGAGTGGAAGCACGGCATCTGCGCCCACCTCGGCTGGCCGCACCGGACCCAGGCCGACGTCGCCCAGGCCTGGAAGCGCATCCTCGGCACGGTGCGCTCCTACGCCGACCTCGAGCCCGCCCTCCTCGGCCGCGTCGAGGAGCTCATCGACTTCGTCACCACCGACCCCACCCCCTGACCCCCTCTCCCGCGAGTCGGCGTGTCGTGCGGTGCGAGTCGGCGTGTCGTGCGGTGCGAGTCGGCGTGTCGTGCGGTCCGTCGATCGTCCTCAACCCTTGACGTAGGACCGCTTTTCGCAGATCCGGCCGTCACGGAACCGCAGCAGGTCGACCCCTCGGACGTGGCCCGGGCGCCCGTCAGCGTCGGTCCACGAGTAGCGCCACCCCAGCACCCCACGGTCGCCGGCGACGAAGAGCTCCTCCTCCTCGAAGCGAGCACCGTCGCCGGAGAACAGGTCAGCCCAGACCGCACGGATCCCGGCCGCTCCCTCGACCACCTGGCCGTCGGGCGGGGCGGTCGACTCGAAGACGCAGTCGCCGGTGAGCGTCTCCATGATCGCGTCGACGTCGCCGCACCCGAAGGCCGCGGACAACCGGGCCGCAGCGGCGTGGTTCGGTCCCCAGGTCGGGTCGCGCCCGAAGCCCGCGAGGAGGGCGGCCTGCGCGTCGCCGGCAGCGGCCGCGACGGTCAGGCGGGCACCCACCACTCCCGCGCTGCGGTACATCTCCTCGCGCTCGGCGAACCAGGCGGCTACCTCGTGGACGAGCGTCGGGTCCAGCCGCGGGTCGCCCCCGGTCGCCACCGCCAGGTCCCAGCCGTGGACCAGGTGGTCGGCAGCCAGCTGGTGCAGGTACTCCGCCCGCCCCTCGTCGCCGTACGACAGGTGCACCGGCTCGTCCGAGGGCAGCGTCTCGCGGACCACCGTGGTCGCTTCGGCGGCCGCGGCCAGCGAGGACCGGATCGGGTCCTCGCCCAGGAGGTCACCGTCCAGCTGGTGCCCCACCTCGTCCGGTGTGCTCCCCCGCATCAGCGGCACCGTCCACCGGTCCTCGCCGGTGACGTGGTTCGCCAGGTCACGCACCGACCAGTCGCGGCAGGGCGTGGGCAGATCCCACTGCTCGGGGCGCACCGCGTTGACCTTGTCGGCCCAGGTCTCGACACTGCGGTGGTAGAGGGTGAAAACGTCCATGCTCTGTGGCCTCCTCGGTCCCCCGTCTCCTCCGACTCAGCGTGGCACCGGCCCGCGGTCCCCACCAGGCTCGACTGGACCGGCTGCGCCGCGCGACGCCGTACGACGCCGCGCGCTCCGTACGACGGAGTACGGCGCCGTACGGGGCCGTTTCTCACCCCCCGGTAGCGTCGGCGACGAGGTCCCCCACCGCGAGGAGCTGCTGTGCGCACCCGACTCGGACTGGTCTCCGCACTGACCACCGTGGGCCTGCTCACCGCCTGCACCACCGACGGCGGCCCGGAGCCCGACAGCGCGCCGAGGGAGACCTCGTCCTCCGGTCCCTCGACCACGACCTCGGAGTCGCCCAGCACCCCCGCCTCCCCGAACCGGTCAGCGGGCCGGCGATCCGGGGAGGCGAGCGGTGAGGCGAGCAACGACCCGAGCCGCTCGCCCACGCCACCTCCGCGCGCGGTGTCGGTCGAGGCCCTCGACGCCTCCGAGCATCGCGGCGACCGGCTCACCCTGGGCGCGGTCCGCGAGAAGACCGCGGACTACACGTCGTACGACGTCGCCTATCGCAGCATCACCGTGGACCCCCGTGGCGACAAGGAGATCTACCGCGTCACCGGCGTCCTCAACGTCCCCTCCGGACGCGGGCAATTCCCCGCCGTCGTGCTCGCGCACGGCTACATCGACCCGGCGATCTACGTTCGCGGCCAGGGCATGACGCGCGAGCGCGGATATCTCGCCTCGCGCAACTACGTCGCGCTCCACGTCGACTACCGCGACCATGCCGAGTCCGACGACTCCCCCGACGGCGAGTCCGACCTGCGCCTGGGGTACGCCGCTGACGTCGTCAACGCGGTCAAGGCGCTGCAGGCCAGCGATGACGTCCCCGTCGACGACGAGCGGATCGGACTGTTCGGTCGCTCGATGGGCGGCAGCGTCGTCCAGAAGGCGCTCATCGCCGAGCCGGGGCTCGTCGGCGCCGCCACCGCGTGGGCGTCGGTGTCGTCCCGCGAGGGCGAGAACTACAACCAGTTCCAGCGCTCCGACCCCGAGGACGCCGGCCGGCGCAGCGTCATCGAACGCCGCTACGGGCTCCCCGAGGACAACCGCGCCTTCTGGTCCGACGTCAGTGCGCGACCGTTCTTCGACCGCATCACCGAGCCGGTGCTGCTCGTGCACGGCCGGTACGACGACACGTGTCCGCCGCGCTGGGCGTCAGCGACGCAGCGGGCCATGACGCGGGCGGGGGTGGACTCGCAGCTGGAGTGGTACGAGGACGGCCACGCCTTCGGACCGGCGTTCCTCACGGCGATGGACCGCACCGTGCAGTTCTTCGACGCGCGGCTCGCGGCCTGATCCGGCCCGTCAGGAGCGCAGGGGGCGCCCGTCGGAGTCGACCGGGTCGCCGACGAGGATGATGATGCCGTCGATGAAGGGCCAGAGCGCGCCGATACCGCAGGTGACGAGCGTGACCACGAGCTGGGCTACGCCGAGACCCACGTCGCCCATGTACATCCGCCCGATCCCGAGCGGGAGCAGGATCTGCAACAGCCCGGCCACGAGCTTCTGCTTCTCCGAGTAGGGCCGCCCCGACTTCGGGTCGACGCCGTACGGCGCTCCTGCCTGGGGACCGTAGGGGTTGTAGGGCTGGTTGTAACCCGGTCCGACACCCTGCTGCCCGTAGGCCTGCTGGCCGTAGGCCTGCTGCCCGTAGGCCTGCTGGCCGTAGCCGGGCTGCGCATAACCCTGCCCGTACCCCTGGCCGGGCTGGTCGTAGCCCGGGCTGCCCGGCGGGTAGCCCGGGTTGCCGTGCGCGTACTCCTGGCCGGCCGGCGGGTAACCCTGGCCGTATCCCTGGGGGTCGGAGCCGGGCTGCTGCCCGGGCTGCTGCCCGGGCTGGGCGTCGGGCTGCTGCCCCCGACGGAGGGCGGAGGCGGCGGCGTCGAGTCCTGACCGTCGGGGGACTCGTCGGGTCCAGGCGGGGTCGAGGTCATGCCGGAAGCGTAGAGGGCGTCTGAGTCGACACGCCCCGACTCGCACACGCGACACGCCGACTCGCGCCGCACGACACGCCCACTCGCGCCGCACGACACGCCCACTCGCGCCGCACGACACGCCCACTCGCGCCGCACGACACGCCCACTCGCGGGGGGAGGTGGGGACGTCAGGGGACGAGGTCGCGGACGACGGCGTCGGCGAGCATGCGGCCCTTGAGGGTGAGCACCACGCGGTCGTCCGTCGACGGGCCCGACGCCTCACGCCGGGAGTCCCCTGCGAAGGGACCGACGCGGGCGCCGGTCAGGGGCTCGACGAGACCGTTGGCGACGAGGTCGGGGAGCCAGGAGCGGCCCTCGTCGTCGAGGACGTCGACGGCCAGTCCCTCGACCAGCCTCGTCTCGAGCAGGATCCGCTCCACGCGCCGGGTCTCGTCGTCGAGCACCTCACGCGCCTGGGCCGGGCTCACCCCGGCCGCCAGCCGCTCGGCGTACGCCGCCGGGTGCCGCACGTTCCACCAGCGCACGCCCACCGACGTGGGAGTGCGCCCCCGGGCCGACGCCCCACCAGTCGCCGCCGCGCCAGTAGAGCAGGTTGTGCCGGCAGCGGGCGGCCTCGTCGCGCGCCCAGTTGGACAGCTCGTACCACCCCAGGCCGGCCGAGCCGAGCATCTCGTCGGCCATGACGTACTTGTCAGCCATCTCGTCGTCGTCGGGCGTGGCCACCTCACCGCGTCGCACGCGTCGCGCCAGCCCGGTCCCGTCCTCCACGATCAAGGCGTACGCCGAGATGTGGTCCGGTCCACAAGAAAGGGCCGCGTCGAGAGATCCGGCCCAGTCGCCCAGCGTCTCCCCCGGTGTGCCGTAGATGAGGTCGAGGCTGACCTGCTCGAACCCGGCCTGCCGTGCCCACTCCACGACACGCGGCAGACCGCTCCGGGTCGTGGGTGCGGTCGAGGACCTTCAGGACGTGGGAGACGCTCGACTGCATGCCGAACGAGATCCGGTTGATCCCGCCCTCGCGCAGCCGCTCGAGGTCGGGCAGGTCCACGCTGTCGGGGTTGGACTCGGTCGTGACCTCGGCGCCCGCGACCAGCCCGAAGGACGACCGGATCTCCTCCAGCATCCCGACCAGGTCGGCCGGCGGCAGCAGGGTCGGCGTGCCGCCCCCGAGGAACACCGTCGAGACCGGCCGCCCAGCACCCCCGAGGACGCCAGCGGCGAACCGGGTCTCGGCGTTCGCTGCCGAGGCGTAGGAGTCGCGCGACGCCCCGGGAGGCGCCCCGGCACCCCCGAGCTCGGCTGCGGTGTAGGTGTTGAAGTCGCAGTAGCCGCACCGCGTCGCGCAGAACGGCACGTGCACGTAGAACCCCAGGGGTCGATCGCCGGACCCGACGAGGGCGGAGGCGGGCAGCGAGCCGTCGCTGGGAGCCGGCTCGCCCTCGGGAGGCACCGACGGCATGGCCCCATCCTCCCCCTCACCGGGACACTCCCCCAAAACGCGTCGCGCCCGGCCACCAGGGCCGGGCGCGACGAGGGTGTCAGCCGTGAGGTCGAGCAGGCGCGATCACGCGTAGAGCGCGTCGATCTGCTCCTTGTTGTTCTGCTCGACGACCTTGCGCTTCACCTTCATCGACGGTGTCAGCTCGCCGGACTCGACGGTCAGGTCGTGGTCGAGGATGACCCACTTCTTGATCGACTCCCAGCGGTTGAGGCGCTTGTTGAGCTCCTCGACCTGCTCGCCGACGACCGCCACCAGGTCAGGGTCCTTGACCAGCTCGGCGTAGGACTTCTCACCCTTGCCGGCGTGGTTGCCCCAATCGGCGACGGCGTCGGGGTCGAGCGCGATCAGGGCGACGCAGTAGTTGCGCTCGCTGCCGTGCACGATGAACTGGCTGGCCAGCGGGGAGATCGCCTTGAACTGCGACTCGATCGCCGAGGGCGCGATGTACTTGCCGCCGCTGGTCTTGAACAGGTCCTTCTTGCGGTCGGTGATCTTGAGGTGCTCACCGTCGAACTCGCCGATGTCGCCGGTGAGGACCCACCCGTCGACCAGCGTCTCGTCGGTCGCCTCGGGCATGTTGTGGTAGCCCTCCATCACGCCCGGGCCCTTGATGCAGATCTCGCCGTCCTCGGCGATCCTGATCTCGGTGCCGGGCATGGGGATGCCGACCGTGCCGAACTTGTAGGAGTCGGGGTGGTTGACCACCGAGCCGGCCGAGGTCTCCGTCATGCCGTAGCCCTCGAGGATGAGGATGCCGGCGACGTGGAACCACTCGGCCACCTCGCGGTTCAGCGCGGCCGCGCCGGAGATGAAGAAGCGGACGCGTCCTCCGAAGCGCTCGCGGATCTTGCTGAAGACCAGCTTGTCGAAGAGGCCGTGCAGCACCTTCAGGTGCGGCGGGATGCCCTTGCCGGCGGCCTTCCGGGTCTCGACCTGCCTGCCCACGGCGAAGGCGGCGTTGAAGATCTTCTCCTTGAGCCCGCCCTCCTGCGCCTGCATGGTCATGATGCGGCCGTGGGCCTTCTCGAAGATCCGCGGTGCGGCGCCCATGAAGGTGGGCTTCACGACCGCCAGGTTCTCGATGATCTTCTCGACGCGACCGTCGACCGCGGTCGCGAAGCCGATCGCCAGCTGCGTGCTGAGGAGCACCTTGCCGAAGGAGTGCGCCATCGGCAGCCAGAGGTACTGCAGGTCGTCCTCGGTGAGGATGTCCTGCGCCTGGATCGCGGCGCCCTCGTAGGTCCACGACTTGTGCCGCAGCCGCACGCCCTTGGGGCGTCCGGTCGTGCCGGAGGTGTAGATCAGCGTCGCGAGCGAGTCGCCGTCGGTGCCGTCGATGCGCTCCTGGACGGCCGAGCCGTTCTCGTTGAGCAGCTCCTCGCCCAGCTTCTCGAGGTCGGCGAGGCCGATGACCCAGTCGCCGTCGGTCGTGCCCTCGAAGGTGACGACCTTGCTGACGTGCGGCAGCTCGGACTTCTTCTCGCGCAGCTTGGCGATCTGGGTGTCGTCCTCGGCGAAGACGATGTGGCACTCGGAGTCCGAGAGGATGTAGGCCACGTCGTCGGTCATCGTGGAGGGGTAGACGGTGGTCGTGGCCGCGCCGGCGCACATGGTGGCGAGGTCGGCGTAGATCCACTCCACGCGGGTGCCGGAGGCGATGCCGACGCGCTGCTGCGGCTCGATGCCGAGCTTGACGAGTCCTGCGGCCAGGCGGGTCACCTTGGCCCCGACCTCCTTCCACGAGATCGACGCCCAGTCCTCACCGTCCGGGAAGCGGAAGGCCTCGCGGTCTCCCCCCGCCCCCACTCGGTCCATGAACTGTTCGCCGACCGTCATCGGACGGTCCTCGACGACGCTTGCATCCTTGACGATTGGGGACACCCAACACACCTCTCCGGCCTCGGGGGTCGGCCGCGCCACCCCGGTGTGACGGCCGCCTCATCTGCGTGGGACGAACCCTAGTTCACCGTTGCTACCACCGGGTAGGTACCCACGCCCCGTCCCACACCGGGACGTACGACGGACGCCGACTCAGCGGGCGGTGGCGGTGCCCTGCGCGCGCTCGTAGACGTGCCGCGGCAGGCCGTCGACCTCGAGGAGCAGCGGGAGGAGCGCCGGCTCCGAGGTCAGCGCACGGAACATCGTGCCGGTCGTCAGACCGTGGGAGGGCTGGTCGATGACCGTGACCATGTCACCCTCCTGGACCCACCCGCGGTCCAGCACCGAGAGGTAGACGCCCGCTCTCCCGGCCCGGGCGAAGCGGTCGTTCCAGTCCGTGGCGTCGAAGCCCTGCAGGCCCATCCACCGGGCGAAGGTCGCGCACGGGGTGCGCACCGAGCTGACCTGGAACCGTGCCGTCCCGACCAGCCACTGCTCCCCCACGACGCAGGCGTTCAGGTCGAGGTCGAGGGTGGTGAGGTTCTCCCCGAAGAGCCCCGGCCGCACGTGGCGTCCGAGCCGGTCGGTCCACCACTGCAGGTCCTCGGCGGCGTAGGCGTAGACGGCCTGGTAGGTGCCGCCGTGCAGCTTGGGGTTGCCGACCTCGTCCCCCACGAGACTCTGTCCACCGACCTCGACGGTCCCGCGGGCGGGCAGCTTGTCGATGGCGGAGACCAGCAGCGGCTTGTGCTCCAGGGTGCGGGCGTTGCCGACGTTCACCGACGTGAGTCGTGGGAAGCTCATGGGGCCAGTGTGACCCACCGTGCTCAGTCCTGGACGGCCTTGGCGATGCTCACCCCGGTGGTGACCACGTCGTCATCGGCGAGCCCGCCGCGCGGACGGGGCGGCGAGGTGGTCCGTCACCCGGACGAGCTCGCGCACCACGACCCAGGCGCGGGCCCGGTCCTCGTCGAGGCCCGCGAGGTCGACGAGGGTGAAGAAGCGCTCGCGCACCGCCCCCCGCACGTCGCCGGTGGCGACCACCTCGTCCCACCGGTTCCACAGCATCGGCGCCGGCTCGGCGTGCGGGTCCCCGCTCAGCGGTCGCGGGTCGATGGCCAGCCACGGCCCCCGGTCGGCGGCCAGCACGTTCTGGAAGTGCAGGTCGCCGTGGATCAACCGCCCGTCGGTGGCCGGGTCGCCGGCCAGCTCCTCGGCCAGCGAGGCGGCCTGCTCGACCAGCCGGCGCGGCACCGGAGCACTGCGGGGCAGGGCACGCAGCGTCCTGCGCCCAGCCCGCGGCCCGCTGCGAGAGCAGGTCCAGCTGCGGCGGGGCCGGCACGTGCAGCCGACCGTAGAGCCCGGCGACGACCTCGCAGGCCTCGACCGCGTCGACGGTGTCGAGGGCGCGGTCCTCGAGGCGCTCGAGCAGCATCGCGCGCCGGCGCGGGTCCGCCCGCAGCAGCCGCACCGCGCCCGTGCCCTGCCATTTCTGCAGCGCCAGGTGCTCGTAGGCCGACTCGTCGTCGGGGAAGGCGATCTTGAGCATGCCCGCCCGGTCGTCGCCGTCGCGAACCGGCAGGACCAGCGCGGAGTGGCCGTGGCTGGGCCCACCCGTCCTGGCGCAGCCCCCATTCGGCCAGCAGCGCGTCGGCCACCGACGGCAGCGCGTCCACCCACGCCGCCCAGGTCTCGTCGCGCTCGGCCAGTACCCCGCACGCCGGCCGGCAGTCGGTCCATCAGGGCGCTCGCCGGGAGCCTCGGAACCAGCAGTCGCCGCACCGGCGCGGCGTACGCGACCTTCCGCGCGGCCCGCCGCAACGTGGCCAGCACGGCCGGCCCGAGCAGCACGATCGCCACGGAGTTGGTGATCGCGCGTCCGGTGTCCCACCCGCCGGTGGACGTCAGCAGCGTGTAGAAGCCGAAACGCTTCAGGTTCTCGACCAGCGGCGCCCCGGGCGCGTAGGAGAGCGCACCTTCGTAGCCGTTGATCGCGATCCCGAGCGTGTAGGGCCACGACGACAGGTTCATCAGCAGCCCGAAGAGGTAGGCGCAGACGATGCCGTAGACCACGAGCACGACGATCTCGCGCCGACCCACCAGCGGCCTACCGAGCATCCGCCTCGGCAGCAGGCCCGCTCCCAGGCCGACCCAGGCCGCGCACAGCATCTGGTACGGCAGCCACGGCCCCACGCCCGAGGTCAGCAGGGCCGAGGTGAACAGTGAGGTGCACCCGAGCACGAACCCGAAGCCCGGCCCGAACACCCGACCGGCGAGCACGAGCAGGAAGAACACCAGCTCCACGCCGGCCACGCCCGCACTCAGGCTGCGCAGCGCGGCGTTGACCGCGGTCAGCACGCCGAGCAGCGCCATCGACCGGGCGTCCATGCCGCCCTCCGACAGCTCGGCCAGCACCACGAGCACGACCACCGGCAGCAGCGCCAGGAACAGGAACGGGGGCGCCACCTGGGCGGCGCCGGGGTCCGGCACCAGCAGCAGCGGCCAGGCGAACATCAGCAGACCGGCGAGCGAGGCCAGCCACAGCACGGCCGTCGAGCGACGTCCCGAGCGGCAGCAGGTGGCGACCGACGGCGTCGGACCCGGCGTGCCGGGCACGGGCGGGACGCACCAGGCTCATGCGACCACCGCCCGCACCTGGTCGACGGTCAGCCAGGCCTGCCCGAGGATCTTCGCGGTCTGGGGGGCGAAGGCCGGCGACTCGGCGAGCACCTCGGCGGTCGGACCGGACGACACCGTCTCCCCCGCCGCCATCACCACGACCTCGTCGGCCACCTGGGCGACGAACTCCACGTCGTGCGAGGCGGTCAGCACGGCGTGGCCCTCGACCGCGAGGCGACGTACGACGGTCGCCAGGTGGGCCTTGGCCGCGTAGTCGAGTCCGCGGGTGGGCTCGTCGAGCACGATCACCGGCGGGCGCGCGACCAGCACGATCGCCAGCACCAGGCACAGCCGCTGCCCCTCGGAGAGATCGCGCGGGTGACGTTCGCCGGGCACGTCGGGGACCAGCTCGTCGAGCAGCGCCCGGCACGAGCCCGCCTCGGCACCGGCCTGCCGGTCGGCGGCCGCGCACTCGGCGGTCACGGTCTCGAGGTAGAGCAGGTCGGTCGCGCTCTGCGGCACCAGCCCGACCAGCCGCGCCGGTACGTCGACCGCGGCCGGGTCCCGGCGGGCGTCGCCGTCCGCGACGCTCACGCGTCCGCCCTGCCGTTTCCCGGTGCCCTGCAGGGCCCACAGCAGCGAGGACTTGCCCGAGCCGTTGCGGCCCATGAGAGCGGTCACGCGGCCGGCGTGGGCGTCGAGCGACACCTCGCGCACCGCGACGGTGCGTCCGTAGGTGACCACCACGTCGGTGGCGCGCAGGACGGGCTCGCGATCCTCCGCGGGGACCACGACCGCCCCCGCCGTACGCCGCACAGGTGCCGGTCCGGCGGCCAGCCTGCTCGCTGAGCGCGCGCGAACGACGCCGGGCCTCCCGCACCGACAGCGGCAGCGGTCGCCAGCCGGCGAGGCGTCCGAGCTCCACGACCGGCGGGGCCACGACCGAGGTCTCGAGCATCTCGGCGGGGTCGCCGGCCCGCACGCGACCGTCCTCGACGAGCACGAGCCGGTCGGCGAACGGCACCACGCGCTCCATCCGGTGCTCGGCCAGCACGACCGTCAGCCCGACGTCGTCGACGAGTCGGGCCAGCGTGCCGAGCACCTCCTCGGCCGCGGTCGGGTCGAGCGCCGACGTGGGCTCGTCGAGCACCAGGGCGCGCGGGTGCATCGTGAGCACCGCACCGATGGCGACGCGCTGCTGCTGCCCGCCCGACAGCGTGCGCAGCGAGCGGGAGCGCAGGTCGGCGATGCCCAGCAGGTCGAGGGTCTCCTCGACGCGACGACGCATGGTGCCCGGAGCCACCCCGAGCTGCTCCATGCCGTAGGCGAGCTCGTCCTCGACGACCTCGGTCACGAACGACTGCACCGGGTCCTGGCCCACGAAGCCCACCAGGTCGGCCAGCTCGCGCGGACTCGTGTCGCGCACCGACCGCCCGTCGACCAGCACGTCCCCGTGCAGGACGCCGCCGCTGAAGCGCGGCACGAGCCCGTTGAGGGTGCGCAGCAGCGTCGACTTGCCGCTGCCGGTCCGCCCGGCCACGAGGACCAGCTCGGACTCCTCGACGGTCAGGTCGACGTCGCGCAGCACCGGGGGTGCGTCGGGGTCGTAGGAGACCGAGACCTCACGCCACGTGAGCAAGCCGCTCGCCTCCCTCGGCGGGGACGTCCCCGGCACTCGGCGCGGGTCCGAGCACCGGCGGCGGCGTGGCGAAGGCCGGCACCAGCCCGACCAGGCTGGCCAGCAGGGCGATCGGCGACAGGGGCGGGATCGTGGCCGGGTCGGGCAGCACCACGACGAGGTCGCGCGCGGCGAGCGTCATGAGGACCGCCGCGGCCAGGCCGGTGAGAGCGGTGAGGACGTCGGCGGCCAGCCACCGGGGCGGGCGGTAGCGGGTGCGCACGACACCGCGTCCGGCCGCCAGGAACCCGACGGCGGCCAGCAGCAGCCCGACCACCAGCATCGGCCACGCCAGCACCCGCGGCGCGGACGAGTCCAGGTAGGCGTAGGAGCCGACGACCAGCCCGAGCAGGCCCAGCAGCAGGAACGCCCCGGTGACCCGACGGCCCGCCGGGCTCTGGGCGCCGGAGCGGCCGTAGCCGCGCGCGTCCATGCTGGCTGCCAACGCGACCGATCGGTCGAGGGCGTCCTCGAGCACCGGCACGACGATCCGCCGCAGGGCCCGGACGCCACGGGCGGTCTCACCGCGGAGGCGACGGGCTCGACGTACGCGTTGGACGCTCTCGGCCAGCTGCGGGAACAGGGAGAAGGCGATGACGACAGCCGTGCCGACCTCGTAGAGCGCCGCCGGCAGCGAGGCCAGGAGCTTGCGGGGGTCGGCGAGCGAGTTGGCGGCGCCGACGCAGATGATGACCGTCGCGAGCCGCATGCCGTCGTAGGCGCCGGCCAGCAGCGACTCCGAGGTGACCGGGCCGAGCAGGGTGATGCCCGCGGCCCAGCTCCGGCAGGGGTATCGCGGGCAGGTCGAGCAGCACGGTCTCGCCGTAGCCGCTGCCGAACAGCACCCGGAAGAAGACCCGCATGACGACGACCAGCGCCCCCAGCGCGAGGTAGAGGCGGAAGCTCAGTGCCCAGGGTGCGTCGGTGCGTCGGGAGAGCACGGTGACCGACGCGACCAGCACGATGAGCACCAGCACCCAGGGGTTCGTCGTCCGGGTCGCCGCCGCGGCCAGGCCCAGCGCCCACACCCACCACGCGACCGGGTGCAGGTCGCGCGGCAGCCGCCGACGGCGACCGGGGGTCGCCGTCCCGGCGGCTGCCGTGGTGGGGGTGGCGCTGGCCTGAGGTGGGAGCCACGAACGATCTACAGCCTCCGACGGCGGGCCATGAGGACCGCCGAAGCCGCCAGTCCGGCGGCGCAGAGGCCACCGACCGCGAGCATGGCGGCGTCGGTGCCGCTGAGACCGTCGCTCTCGGCGCTGATCGGTGCCACGAACTCGCCTCCGGCCACCACCTCGTCGTCCTCGTCGGTGACGAGCGGCTCCTCGGTCGACTCCTCCCCGTCGCGAGCGTCCTTCGCGCGCCTCCGGTCCTTGTCGGTCGACTTCTCGTCCTTGCCGTCCTTGCCGCCTTGCCGTCCTTGCCGTCCTTCTTCTCGGCCCGGGCGTCCGCCTTCGTGCGCTCCGACCTCGTCGCGCTCCGTCCTCGTCGGGCGCGCCGCTCTGCTCCGCCGCCTCCGCCGAGACACTGCTGCTCGGGCTCGAGGACGGACTGCTGCTCGATGTCGGGCTGGACGTCGGCGTCGGTTTCGGGCTGGGCTTCGGCTTGGGCTGAGGCTCCGGCTTCGGCTTCGACTCGCGTGCCGGCCCGGTGGGCGCGGCACCCGGTCTCGTCTTCGCCGAGCTGCTCTGGAAGCGCCACCCGATGGAGCCGCCCTCGGGGGCCGTCTGCGACGAGGCGCCCTCGCTGGCGTAGGTCCAGTCGCGCGTGCCGTCGGACCAGAACAATCCCCAGTAGAAGTCCTCCGGGGGCGTGCCCTGGCAGGACTCCTGGCTGGTGCTCGGCTTGCTCTCGATGCGGCACACGAACGGCTGGCCTTGGGTGTACTCCCAGTCGATTCCTGCCGCGTTCATCACCGACACCGCGCTCTTGCCGGCGCCACCGGGGGCGCACCCGAACTGCGTGTCGCCCCCGAGCGCACCGAAGTCGACCACGACGGTCACCCCCGTGCCCGGTGCACACCGGCTGCCGGCGGCGAACGCCGGAGCCGGTGCGCTGACCGGCAGCGCGACGCCGATGCTCAGCAGAAGCGGAGCAGCGGCCAGCAGCACCCGTGCCCGCAGCGGCGTACGCCGACCAGCCGGTCGTCCGTGTCGCTGCGGGGTGCTCACGACAGCTGGTCGAGCGCCGGGGCGGCCTGGGCCGTGGACCGACGCCACTGGTAGCGGGTGTCGCGGGTGATGCCCTCGTCCGCCGCGCGCTTGAACGCAACGGCGTCGTAGGCGATGGCGCCGAGGTCGCGAGCGCGGTAGGCGGAGGTGCGGATGTCGCGCCTGTTGACGCGCAGGTTCTCGATCCACCGCGCCGCCTTCGCTGCCTTCCGGGTCTTGCCCGCCGCGACGAACGCGGACGCGGCGAGTCCGGTGGAGTTCGTGTTGCGTCCAGCCAGGAACGTGCCGGAGTCGGCCTGCCTCGAGACCAGCCACGCGATCGCGTCTCGGAACGAGTCGCGAGCCAGCGCGCGCTGCTCCGCCGGGCCGACCAGGGACAGCGCCCGGAGGGCGACCGCGGCGGTGGCCGTGGCGTCCACGCTCGACTTCCGCTCGGCGCCGGTGCCGCCGTCGCACGTGAAGTCCGTGGAGTCCATGCTCTCGCGGTAGTAGCCGGTCGCGCACTGCTGCTTGAGCAGGAAGTCGACGGCCTCGTCGGCCAACGGGCTGCGCGCGCCGGCCAGCGCGGTGGCCACGAAGGACTGGCCGAAGGTGTTGGAGCTCTCGAACGGGCCGTCCGGGTTGTCCTTGGCACGTCCTTCCTCGGCACCCGTGGTGACCACGAGGTCCTCCAGGCGCTGGACCAGGTCGCCGGTGCTGTACGTCGAGGGGTCGATCCCGGCGATGTGGACGGCGGTGAGCAGCTTGCCCAGCGCGCCGGCGTACGTCGTGCCGAAGGCGTCGGTGTACTTCCGCGAACGCGGTTCGATGGCGTCGAGGATCGCGGCGCGCTTGCCCGCCCGGACGTCGAGCTGCTCGAAGGCCAGGAAGAAGTCCAGGGACAGGCCGTAGTCGGTGTAGCCGGAGTAGGTGCCGTCACCGTTGGAGTACTCGGTGCGGACGAGGTCCCGCGCGTTCATCTGGGTGACCAGCCAGTCCGAGGACGTGGTGGCCCGGGGCGTGGCGGCCTGCGCCGGGGCGACCAGGGCTCCGGAGGTGACGAGGGCGGCCGACGAGGCCAGGAGGACGAGCCGCCGGAGCGACGTGCGCGCGAAGGCGCTGTTCATGGGTTTCCCTTCCCGCTGCTCAAGCACGACGGGACACCCGGTTGGGGAGCCCACGTGCGTTCCGCGACAGCGTGGAGTTCGGATCCCCTTGCAGCAGGTGTTCCGGCTCCCCTCCCGAGGGAGGGCTACGGTTGCGGGTCAGCGCCGGCTTCGGACCGGCTTCCCCTGGTCTGCAAGGTGAAATGGTGTGGTGCCACCGGACGGCGGCGCCTCACCCTAGCACCGTGACGAGAGGGTCCTACTTCTTGTCCTTGGCACCCGAGTCGCTGGTGTTGAGAGCGGCGATGAACGCCTCCTGGGGGACCTCGACGCGACCCACCATCTTCATCCGCTTCTTGCCCGCCTTCTGCTTCTCCAGCAGCTTGCGCTTGCGGCTGATGTCACCGCCGTAGCACTTGGCCAGCACGTCCTTGCGGATGGCGCGGATGGTCTCCCGGGCGATGACCCGCGACCCGATGGCGGCCTGGATCGGCACCTCGAACTGCTGGCGCGGGATGAGCTCCTTGAGCTTGCCGACCAGGGCCACGCCGTAGGCGTAGGCGGCGTCGCGGTGCACGATCGCGCTGAAGGCGTCGACCGGGTCACCGTGCAGCAGCACGTCGACCTTGACCAGGTCGGCGGCCTGGTCGCCGGTGGTCTCGTAGTCGAGGGAGGCGTAGCCCTTGGTGCGGGACTTCAGGTTGTCGAAGAAGTCGAAGACGATCTCGGCGAGCGGGATCGTGTAGCGCATCTCGAGGCGTTCCTCGGACAGGTAGTCCATCCCCTGGAGGTTGCCGCGCTTGGCCTGGCACAGCTCCATGATCGTGCCGATGTGCTCCTTCGGCGTGAGGATGGTGGCCTTGACGACCGGCTCACGCACCTCGGCGATCTTGCCGCTGGGGAACTCGCTGGGGTTGGTGACCGTCGCCGTGGAGCCGTCGTCCATCGTCACGTCGTAGACCACGTTGGGCGTGGTGGAGATCAGGTCGAGGTTGAACTCGCGCTCGAGCCGCTCGCGGACGATCTCCATGTGCAGCAGGCCGAGGAAGCCGCAGCGGAAGCCGAAGCCCAGCGCGCCGGAGGTCTCCGGCTCGTAGGCCAGGGCCGCGTCGTTGAGCTGCAGCTTGTCGAGCGCCTCGCGCAGCGTCGGGTAGTCGTCGCCGTCGATCGGGTAGAGCCCGGCGAAGACCATCGGGTTCGGGTGCTTGTAGCCGCTCAGCGGCTCGGTGGCGCCGTTGTTCTGCCAGGTGACGGTGTCGCCGACGCGGGACTGGCGGACCTCCTTCACCCCGGTGATGAGGTAGCCGACCTCGCCGACGCCGAGCTCGGCGGACTTCAGCGGCTCGGGCGAGATGACGCCGACCTCGAGCATCTCGTGCACCGCGCCGGTCGACATCATCTTGATCCGGTCGCGGTGGGTGAGGCTGCCGTCGAAGACGCGCACGTAGGTGACGACGCCGCGGTAGGTGTCGTAGACCGAGTCGAAGATCAGGGCGCGGGCAGGGGCGTCGGGGTCGCCGACCGGCGGCGGGGTCTGGCGCACGATCTCGTCGAGCAGCTCGGCCACCCCCTCGCCGGTCTTGGCCGAGACCCGCAGCACGTCGGAGGGCTCGCAGCCGATGATGCCGGCGAGCTCGGCGGCGTACTTCTCGGGCTCGGCGCCGGGCAGGTCGATCTTGTTGAGCACCGGGACGACGTGCAGGTCGGCGCCGAGGGCGAGGTAGAGGTTGGCCAGCGTCTGCGCCTCGATGCCCTGGGCGGCGTCGACGAGCAGCACCGCGGCCTCGCACGCCTCGAGCGAGCGGGAGACCTCGTAGGTGAAGTCGACGTGGCCGGGGGTGTCGATCATGTTGAGGATGTACGTCGTGCCGGTCTCCTCACCGCTGCGCGCGGTCCACGGCATCCGGACGGCCTGGCTCTTGATGGTGATGCCGCGCTCGCGCTCGATGTCCATGCGGTCGAGGTACTGCGCGCGGGCACTGCGTGCGTCGACGACCTCGGTCAGCTGCAGCATCCGGTCGGCCAGCGTCGACTTGCCGTGGTCGATGTGGGCGATGATGCAGAAGTTGCGGATGATCGACGGGTCGGTGCTGCCCGGCTGAGGCGCCGCGGGACGGCTCGAGGACTTGGACACGACTCCCTTAGTGATGACTGGGCGATGGCTGTACGGCGAGTGGGCTGATCGGCGGGCCAGTGGCGACGCGCCCGGCCCCCGTCCATTGTCCCACGCAGCCGGGGTCTGCTCCGACGGTGCGGTTCAATGGCGCAGTGCCCGGCTACCCGACGTCCGCCCTCGTCGCCCCGCCGGTGCCGCACGGGCGGACCGCACGCCGGCTGGCCTGGCTGCACCTGCCGGCCGACGTGCGGGCCGAGGTCGAGGAGCGGATCGGCTCGCGCGTGGTCTCCTCGCAGTCGCAGGGCACCGGGTTCACGCCCGGGTTCGCGTCCCGGCTGCACACCGCCGACGGTTCCCGGTTGTTCGTCAAGGCCGCCAGCAAGGTCGCCCAGCGAGTCGTCGCCACGTCGTACGCGGAGGAGGCGCGGGTGCTGGCCGAGCTGGCGCCGTACGCCGTGCCCGCGCCGGAGCTGCGCTGGGTCCACGAGGACGACGAGTGGGTGGTGCTCGGCATCGAGGACGTCGGGGCGCTGACGCCCGAGCGGCCGTGGCGCGACGACGAGCTCGACCGCACCCTGGGGCTGCTGACGCTGGTCGCCGAGTCCGCGGCCTCATTGCCTCCCGACCTGCTGGCCGCCCTCCCGCCCGCGACCGAGGCCTTTCCCGGTCTGACCGGCGCCTGGCAGGTGTTCGCGGCCCGCACCCCGGCGACGATGACGTCCGGTCGGCCGCAGCTCTCGCGTCCCGGTTGCCGGACCTGCCGCGCCAGGGGTTCGTGCACGGTGACGCCCGCGACGACAACGTGCTGCTCTGCGCCGACGGTCGGACGCTGCTGTGCGACTGGAACTGGCCGTTCCTGGGACCGGTGTGGATCGACGTCGTCGACGTGCTGGTCTCGGCCTACGGCGACGGCGTGGACGTCGAGCCGCTGCTGGCCGGGCACCCCCTCACCGCGGAGGTGCCCGCCGAGGAGATCGACGTCTGGCTGGCCGCCTACTCCGGCTGGATGCGTCGGGCCGGCGAGCTGCCGCTGCGCCCGAGCTCGCCGTTCCTGGGCGTCCACGCCCGCTGGAGCGCCGAGGCGGCCTGGGCGTGGCTGTCCACCCGCCGGGGGTGGTGAGGGGCTGCCAATTTCACCGGGGACCCGGTGAATTTGGCACTTCCCGCACGTTGCAACGCGCGGGAAGTGACAGTTTGGGACGGGAAGTAGGCGCTGCGGGCTCGATTTGGGCCCGATCCGGCGCCGCTGCTAAGATCACCTGTCGCGTGCGCGCCGACCGGGTCGTCCCGGGTGCGCCGCGCCCCCGAGCATCCCGACCTGTCAACGCAATCGAAAGCACTGAGGCCTGCCCCGTGGCGAACATCAAGTCCCAGATCAAGCGCAACAAGCAGAACCTGGCTGCGCACGAGCGCAACAAGTCGGTCAAGTCCGCCCTGAAGACGGCCATCCGCCGTTTCAAGGAGGCTGCCGAGTCCGGCGACGCCGAGAAGGCTCGCGTGCTGGCCGCCGACGCCAACAAGAAGCTCGACAAGGCCGCCTCCAAGGGCGTCATCCACAAGAACCAGGCCGCGAACCGCAAGTCGGCCATCGCGAAGCAGGCCTCTTCCCTCTGAGCGCCCTCC
The DNA here is from genome assembly GCA_963790225.1 of uncultured Actinomycetota bacterium. GTDB lineage: Bacteria > Actinomycetota > Actinomycetes > Propionibacteriales > Nocardioidaceae > Marmoricola_A. The sequence continues at coordinate 126,645 of CAWBNX010000008.1, forward strand.
GGGGCTCCCGCTGGGACCCCTCGGAGGCGTTCTGAGGCAGGCCGTCGTGCCAGACGCACGGAGCCGCTGACCCGTCGGGGTCGGCGGCTCTTCTGCGTCGCAGGGTCCGTCGGACGTGCAGCTCACCGGTTCGAGCCCCGCGCGGGCGTTCGGGGCCCCAGCTGCACGTCCGTCGGACACCCCCGGAGCGATCAGCGCCCGCCGGCCCTCGCCCCGGCGAGCGTCAGCACCATCCGCTCCAACGAGTAGCCGGCGTGCGCCCCTGCCCCTTTGACCTCGGCGTCGGCCGTGGCCACCGCTCCGACCGCCACCCCGAGGCCTTCCTCGTCCCAGCCGCGCAGCTGGTCGCGCAGGTGCCGGATCCGGAACGGGGGCACACCCACCTCACGCGCCAGGTCGGCGTCGCGCATGCCGCGCGCCGCACCCTTGAGGCGGGCGAGCGAACGGACGGCCGAGGCGAAGGAGCCGGTGATGGCCGGTCCGCCGACACCGGTCTCCAGCGCCCAGCGCAGCTCCTCGAGGGCCTGGGCCGTGCGGCCCGAGAGCGCGTGCTCGGCGATGATGTAGCCCTTGACGTCGGCCCGACCGGAGAAGTAGCGGCCGACGATCTCGGTGCTCAACGGCTGGCCGGGGAAGTCGTGGGTCAGCTGCTCGACCGCCGCCGCCAGCGCTCGCAGGTCGCCGCCGATGGCCTCGACCAGCGCGTCGGCCGCGTCCCGGTCGACCTGGCCGCCGATCTTGCGGCCCTCCTCCAGGACGAAGCCCACCAGGTTGGCCGGCTTGACCTGCTCGGAGCGGTGCTCGTGGACGGTCGGCAGCTTGCGCAGCCGGTTCAGCAGGCCGCTGCCCTTCTGGCCCCCGGAGTGCACCAGCACCAGCGCGACGTCGGCGTCGGGGGTGCTCGCGTAGGCCACGATGCCGTCGTGGCTGTCCTCGGGCACGTCCTCCAGCTGACGGACCTCGACCAGCCGGGTGGTGGCGAAGAGCGAGGGCGCGGTCAGCTCCCCCAGCGAGCCCCGGGTCAGCTCGTTGGCCTGCACGACGGTGAGGTCGGCGTCGGGAGCGGCGCGACGTACGGCGGCGCGGGCGGCGCGCACGACCCGGTCGTTGAGCAGCTCCTCGGGCCCGGTCACCAGCGTCACCGAGCCCAGCGGGTGGGCTCCGGAGGCGACGCGCGGACTCATGCGCCGCAGCCTGCCACACGCTGCAGACAGTCCACCCACCGTCCCGGGTCGCCCGCATCAGTCCCGCGCCACCACGCCCCAGCCACCGCCGTCCTCGACCACGACCGCCACGTCGCCGTCGCGGTCGGTGCGGCGTACGTCGACCCCGCCGCCGGTGAGCCAGGCCGTCAGGTCCGGGGCCGGGTGCCCGTAGTCGTTGCCCTCCCCCACCGACACCAGCGCCACCTGCGGCTGCAGGTCGGCGATGAAGGTGTGGTCCTGGTAGCGGCTGCCGTGGTGGGCGACCTTGAGCACGTCCACGTCGCCGATGCCGGCGGCCTCGAGCTGGCCCTGCTCCGGCGGCTCGGCGTCCCCGGACAGCAGGATGCGCAGCCCCTGGGTCTCCACGAGCAGCACCAGGGAGGCGTCGTTCGGGTTGTCGCCGACCACCCGCTGCGGACCGACGACCTGCCAGGTGACCTCCCCGACGGCCGAGCGTTCGCCGTACGCCGGCACCCGCACCGGTACGTCGTGCTCGTGCGCCGACCGGTCCACCGCGTCGGCACCGTACTCCGGCTCGCGCAGCGACGTCACCTGGATCTCGCCGACACGGCGACCTGCCAGCGCGCCCTCCAACCCGTCCACGTGGTCGGCGTGGAAGTGAGTCAGGACCAGCGCCGGCACCCGGGTGACGCCGAGGTCGTCGAGGCACCCGTCGACCAGCGCCGGATCGGGGCCGACGTCGACGACCACGGCCTCGTCCGGCCCGGTCCTGAGCGCCAACGCGTCCCCCTGCCCGACGTCGCACATCACCAGCACCCATCCCTCGGGCGGCCAGCCCAGCGACGGCACCGGCCGCACCACGGCGAGGAGCAGCAGCACGGCGGCGGCCAGCGTCAGCCAGCGGTGGCGCATCACCCAGGAGGCGCCGACCAGTCCGGCGCCACTGAGCAGGACCAGGACCACCATCGCGAGCGACCCGCTCGGCCAGGCCAGCTCGGCGCCGGGTAGCCGGGCGGCGCGGTCGGCGACGGCGATGATCACCCACGCCGAGCACGCTCCGAGCCAGCCGACCAAGCGGCCCAGCGGCGGCACGAGCAGTCCGACGACGCCACCGCCCAGCCCCAGCACCGTCGCCGGGCCGACCGCCGGCGCCACCAGCAGGTTGGCGACCACCGCGACCAGTGACACCTGCCCGGACAGGCCGGCCACCAGTGGCGTGCACGCCATCTGTGCTGCCCACGGCACCGCGATCGCCTCGGCCATCCACCGCGGCAGCCAGGACGCCAACGCGTCGCGGACCGAGGGCGCCCCGAGCAGGATGCCGGCCGTGGCGCACACCGAGAGCGCGAAGCCGGGCGACAACGCCATCGACGGCGTCAGCGCGAGCAGCACCACGACGGCTGCGCCGAGCGCGCGGAGCCCCGCGGCTCGCCCGCCGCTGCCCAGAGCGACCAGAGCCACCGAACCCATGACCGCAGCCCGCAGCACCGACGGCTCGGGCCGCGACACCAGCACGAACCCCAGGACGCACAGCACCCCCACCACCAGCAGACCCCGGGCCCGGACCCCGGCCCAGCGCGCCAGCAGGAGGACCGAGGCCAGCACGAGCGTCAGGTTGGTCCCCGAGACCGCGGTCAGGTGGGTCAGGCCGGCGGTGCGGAAGTCGTCGACGACCTCGGGGGGCAGCCGTTCGTCGTCGCCGGTCACCAGGGCCGGCACCAGCGCGTCGGAGTGACCCGGTCCGTCGCGGGCGGCGGCGCGGACCGACGCGCGGACGGCGTCGGCACCCGACAGCACGCTCGACCTCCCCGGTTCGATCTCCGGGTCCCCCACCGCACTGAGGACCGCGGCGAGGTCGTGGCCGTCTGCCGGCTGGAGACGACCCACCGCCGTCACCGTGTCACCCCAGGCGACCTCGCCCCACGCCTCGTCACCGATCACCAGGACCGGCGCGGCGACGTCGGCGGTCTCGCCGCGGACGGTCCACGTCGTCCCGGTGGCGCGGAGCAGCGCGAACGGCCCGTGGTCCCCCTGCCGTACGACGCCGTCGGCGCCGGCCCTGAGCTGCACCGTCACGATCGGGCGCTGTTGGGCCCACCGGGCGACGGGCCCGGCGCTGAGACGATCGACGGCAAGAGCGGCGTGCCCGCACAGCCCAGCGGCCAGCAGGCAGCAGGCTGTGACCAGCAGCCTCGGCCGCACCGACGACGCCGAGGCCGCCACCGCTGCGAGGGCGAGCAGACACACGACTGCCACCGCGAGCGCGCCGGGCGTCAGCAGCCCGACGATGCAGCCGGCCCAGGCCGCGGCCGCCAGCCGTGGGACACGCCCGTCCGGCCGGGCGGGCCGCTCCGGCGCCGGGTCGGGAGACACCACGGGATCCGACGAGGGGGTCGACGTGGTCCGGTCGGCCCCGTGGATCGGCCGACGGCCCGACGTGACCCGGGGGCGTGATCCGTCCGCGTCCACCAGGTCAGATCGTGACGTGGGGGGCGATCTCCGCCAGGGTGGCGTCGCCGATTCCGGACACTTCCAGCAGCTCCTCGACGGCGGTGAACCCCCCGTGCTCGGTGCGCCACTGCAGGATCGCGGCTGCGGTCACCGGGCCCACTCCGGGCAGGGTCTCCAGCGCCGCCTGGTCGGCGGTGTTCAGGTTCACCAGCGCCGTCGGCGAAGCGCCCGTGGACGGGACCCCGCTCGTGGTGCCGGTCGAACCTGCCGCGGGTGCCGGGAGCGCTGCGGTGTCGCCGACCACGATCTGCTCACCGTCGGTGACCGGACGCGCAAGGTTGAGACTGTCGGTGCGCACACCCGGTCGGGCACCCCCCGCAGCCTCGAGCGCGTCGACCACCCGCGAGCCGGCCGGCAGCACGGCGATGCCGGGTCGCCGCACCTTGCCGACCACGTCGACCACGACCTCGCCCGTCGGCCCGCCGACCGTAGCCGCCCCGGTGCCCGCAGCAGTCCCTGTGCCCGGTGCGGCCTGGCCCCCGGTCGAAGCCGACCCGGGCGTCGCTGTGTCCGGGTCGTCGGGCGCGCCGGAAGTCTCGCTTGCAACACCGGGCGCGGTCAGGACCGGCGCCTCCGTAGGCGCCGTCTCCACCGACCCCCGCATGGTGTGCCAGGCCCCCACCGCCAGGCTGACCGCGACCAGGAGCACCACGATCGCCAGGTGGGCCGCCCCGAACTGCCGTCCTCCGCCGCTCGAGCGCTCCGCGAGCCACAAACCCCACCGCTCCCGCCACGACAGGCGCGGGAGCGCGTGCCGGCCGGCCCCCCGTCGTACAGCAGCGTCCGGCCGGCGGTCCTCGACCGTGTCCTCCCAGGGCGGGCTCTCGTGGATCGCCGCTGCCTCGACCGAGCGCGGCCGGGACGGAGACCCCTGCGTCCGCGGCGACCATGACACCGCCGCGAGCTCGGCGTCCAGGGCGTCGTCGACCGCTCGGACGCCCGCTCCCGTGACCGCTCCCGTGACGGCTCCCGCTGCCCGCTCGGCCCGCGAGCCACCATCCAGGCCGAGCTCACGGCTCAGCGCCTCAAGCCGACGGCGGGCGACCTCGGCGGCGTGCGGGTCAGGGGTGGGACGTCTGCGCATCCCGGCACGCTAGGCGCGCTCGGTGCGCGTGGGGAGCGTCCTCCTCATCACTGTGGAGAACGCAGGAGTTCCGAGGGTCGTCAGGTCCCGGAGAGGTAGCAGCTGCACCACGGGACGCCTGGCAGAGCGGGTCTGCCACCCCTCTGGCCGCCTCGCTCCACGAAGAAGTGGCAGATGCACCGTCGGACGACCCAGGAGGTGCGTCTGCCACTTATCTGGCCGGACGCGACCCGCGCGACCTCGAGGTGGAGCCTCAGTCCCGCTCGGCACCCCCGAGGTGCGACGGAGCGAGCAGCGGCGCGACGACCACGCCCACCACGCCGGGACCGACGTGGGCCCCGAGCACGGCTGCCACCTCCGCGACCTCGACCCGCCGCTCGCCCAGCCCCTCCGCGAGCCGGGTCTGCAGCCGCTCGGCGAGCCCGGCCGCGGCTGACTCGTTCGCCAGGTGGCCGACCGTGACCTCGACGTCGTGGGCCCCGGCGCCGAGCACGGCGAGCTCCTCCAAGCGTGCCAGTGCGCGGCTCTGGGTCCGCACCTTCTCGCGGGGGCTGATGCGTCCCCCGCTGACCTCGAGGATCGGCTTGACCGCCAGCGCCGAGCCCAGCAGCGCGGCCGCGGAGCCGATCCGCCCACCGCGGCGGAGGTACTCCAAGGTGTCCACCGAGAACAGCGCCGTGGTCGCGGCGGACCGTCGACGGGCCACGTCCGCGGCCTCGAAGGCCGAGGCGCCATCGGCCGCTGCCCGCGCCGCGGCGACCGCCGCCCAGCCCGTGCCCGCCCCGATCTGACGGGTGTCGACGACCGTGACCGGCACCGGTGAGCGCTTGGCCGCCAGCAGCGCCGACTCGTGGGTGGCACTGACCTCGGCCGACAGGTGCACCGACACGATCTCGGTCGCCCCGTCGGCCGCCGCCTGCTCGTAGACCTCCAGCAGCACCTCGGGGCTGGGCCGCGACGTGCTCACCGGGAGGTACTCCCGCAGCGCCCGGGCCACCGACTCCGGGCTCGCCTCGGGGTCCACCCCGTCGGCGTACGACGTCGCCCCGATGATCACCTGGAGGGGTACGACGACGATGCCGAGGGCTGCTGCGGTCTCGGCACACACTCCGGCCGTCGAGTCGGTGACGACGGCGACCGGGGACATGGCCGAAGGATAGGCCAGCCGTGTGACGGCGAGGTTGCACGCCCGTTCCAGTGCGGACGCGCGACTACTCCTTCCTGGGCACGGCCCACACCCACGCCTGGCCCAACGTCCGGGCCTGTGTGGTGGATCGGCAGGCGTCAGACCGGCAGATCCACCACACCAGCAGCTGGCGGGAAGTCTCCGGTCAGCCGGCCACGATGTTGACCAGCTTGGGAGCCCGCACGACCACCTTGCGGACGGTCCGTCCGTCCAGCGCGCGCTGCACGGACTCGTCGGCCATCGCGGCCGCCTCCAGGTCGGCCTCGGAGATGTCCGGGGAGACCTCCAGGCGGGCCTTGACCTTGCCCTGGATCTGCACCACCGCCGTGACCGACTCCTGCACCAGCAGGGCGGCCTCGACCACGGGCCAGCCGGCGCGGGCGACGGTGGGCTCGTGGCCCAGCCGCTCCCACATCTCCTCAGCGGTGTAGGGAGCGACCAGGGAGAGCAGGACCGCCACCGTCTCCGCAGCCTCACGCACCGCCGGGTCGGCCGGGCCGCAGCCGGAGTCGATGGCCTTGCGGGTGTGGTTGACCAGCTCCATGGTCCGTGCCACCAACACGTTGAACCGGTGGCTCTCGATCAGCTGCTCGGCCTCGGCGACCGTGCGGTGGGTCGTCCGGCGCAGCGCCGGGTCCCCGCCGGAAGCCGGCGTGCCGACCGCGGAGGAGACGTCACCGGACAGCCGCCAGGCGCGCTGCAGGAACTTCAGCGACCCGCCCGGGCTCATGTCGGCCCAGTCGATGTCGTCCTCCGGCGGGCCGGCGAAGACCATGGTCAACCGGACCGCGTCGACGCCGTACGCGTCGATCATCTCGCCGAGGTTGACGCCGTTGCCCAGCGACTTGCTCATCGCCTTGCCGCGGTTGATGACCTGCCCCTGGTTCAGCAGCGCGCTGAAGGGCTCGGTGAAGTCGACCATCCCCAGGTCGTGCAGCACCTTGGTGAAGAACCGGCTGTAGAGCAGGTGAAGGATCGCGTGCTCGACACCGCCGACGTACTGCGCGGCAGGCATCCAGTCGCGCACCGCCTCAGGATCGAACGGTCCGTCGGTGTACTGCGGCGAGCAGTAGCGCAGGAAGTACCACGACGAGTCGACGAAGGTGTCCATCGTGTCGCTGTCGCGCCTGGCCGCTCCCCCGCACTGCGGGCACTCGACGTTCACCCAGTCCTCGGCCGCGGCCAGCGGTGAGACGCCCTTCGGCTTGAGGTCCGAGCCGCGCAGATCGGGCAGCTCGACGGGCAGCTGGTCCTCCGGTACGGCGACCTCGCCGCACGTCTCGCAGTGGACGATCGGGATCGGGGCGCCCCAGTAGCGCTGGCGGCTCAGCAGCCAGTCACGCAGCCGGAAGTTCACGAAACGGGTGCCGGTGCCCTTGGTCTCCAGCCAGTCGATGATGCGGGTCTTGGCGTCCTCGATCGCCAGACCGTCCAGCGAGATCTCGTCGTTGGCGGAGTTGATGGCCGGTCCCGCGCCGGTGAAGGCCTCGCCGCCGGACTCCTCGAAGCCCTCGGTGGGCTGCACGGTGCGGATGACCGGCAGGTCGAACGTCGCGGCGAACTCCCAGTCGCGCTGGTCCTGCCCGGGCACCGCCATGATCGCACCGGTGCCGTAGTCGGCCAGCACGTAGTCGGAGGCCCAGACCGGGATCCGGGCGCCGGTGACGGGGTTGACCGCGGTCACGCCCAGGTCCACCCCGGTCTTGGGCCGGTCGGTGGCCAGCCGGTCGATGTCGGTGGCCTTGCGGACCTCGACCAGGTAGTCCTCCAGCGCTGCGCGCCGCTCCGGCGCGCAGATCTCGGCCGCCAGCTTGGCGTCGGCGGCGACCACCATGAAGGTGGCGCCGAACAAGGTGTCGGGGCGCGTGGTGAAGACGCGGATCGTGGTCGACCCGGTGGACGGCTCGGCCCCGGTGGACGGCTCGGCCCCGGTGGACGGCTCGGACCCGTTGGTCGAGCTCGTCGAGACCCCCTCGACGACGAAGTCGACGTGGGCGCCCTCGGACCGACCGATCCAGTTGCGCTGCATGGCCAGCACCTTCGACGGCCAGGAGTCCTCCAGCGGCACCATGTCGTCCAGCAGCCGCTGGGCGTAGTCGGTGACCTTGAAGTACCACTGCGACAGCTCGCGCTTGGTGACCTCCGCGCCGCAGCGCTCGCAGGCACCCTGCACGACCTGCTCGTTGGCCAGCACGGTCTGGTCGTTCGGGCACCAGTTGACCGGCGAGAACTTGCGGTAGGCCAGCCCCTGCTCGCGGAACTTCAGGAACAACCACTGCGTCCAGCGGTAGTACTCGGGGTCGGAGGTGTTCAGCCGACGCGACCAGTCGAAGGAGATCGCGTAGCGACGGAACGACTCCGCCTGGGTGTCGATGTTGGCGTAGGTGTAGACGGCCGGGTTCTCGTCGTTGCGGATCGCGGCGTTCTCGGCCGGCAGCCCGAAGGAGTCCCACCCGATCGGGTTGAGCACGTCGTAGCCGCGCTGCCACCAGTAGCGCGCGATCACGTCGTGGAGCGCCATCACCTCGGCGTGGCCCATGTGCAGGTCCCCACTGGGGTAGGGGAACATCGTCAGCGCGTAGCGCTTCTCCCCCGGCTCCCCGTCACCGTGGATGCCGCCCTCACCGGCGGTGAAGGGGTACTTCTCCCACGCCTTGAGCCACTTCGCCTGCACGCCCGGCACGTCGTACGTCGCTGGCTCGCCCGCGCGATCGGAGCTCGCGTCGTGGCGCTCGGACGTCTCGTCGGCGCGCGGGGCGCTGGTCTGGTGCTCGCTCATCAGTTCGGGTCTCCTGGGTGGTCGCTCCGGGCACAAAAAACCCTCCGGGCAGGAGGGTGGCCGCTCTGGCTGTCGGTGTCGGACGACTCAGAGCGGCTGTCCAAGGAGCAGACGGGTCTTCACACCGTCAGGGTACCGCACCTCCCGGGTCCGGGCCGGGCGCTGGGCTAGGGTCGCTGACCATGAAGGTTCTGGTCACCGGCGGTGCCGGCTACATCGGTTCGACGACGTGCAAGGCGCTGGAGGCGGCGGGCCACACCCCGGTGGTGCTGGACTCGCTGCTGACCGGGCCCCGGGTGTTCGTGAAGGACCGGATCTTCTACGAGGGCGACATCGCCGACCGCGACCTGCTCAGCCGGGTCGTGGAGGAGCACCCCGACATCGAGTCGACCATCCACATGGCGGCGCGGATCGTCGTACCGGAGTCGGTGGAGCAGCCCTACGAGTACTACCGCGACAACGTCGCGAAGTCGCTCACGCTCTTCGACCAGCTCACCGAGCTCGGCAAGCCGCGCGTGCTGTTCTCCTCCAGCGCCTCCCTCTACGCCACCAAGGAGGGCTTCGAGGTCACCGAGGAGGACCCGCTCGACCCGGGCTCGCCGTACGCCCGGACGAAGCGGGTGATGGAGATGGTGCTGACCGACATGGCCGCCGCCACCGACCTGCGCGCGATCATCCTGCGCTACTTCAACCCGATCGGCTCCGACCCCGACCTCGAGTCCGGCATCTACGCCCGCGAGCCCTCCCACGTGCTCGGTCAGCTCGTGATGGCCGCCCAGGGCCTCAAGGACGCCTTCACCATCACCGGCGTCGAGCACCCGACGCGCGACGGCACCGGCATCCGCGACTACATCCACGTCTGGGACCTCGCGCAGGCCCACGTCCGCGCGGTCGAGACCTTCGACGACGTGCTGAGCGCCGTCGACGCCCGCAGCACCATCATCAACGTCGGCACCGGCGAGGGCGTGACGGTGCGTGAGCTGGTCGGTTCCTTCGAGCGTGTCTTCGGCCAGCAGGTGCCGGTGCGCGAGGCGCCGCCGCGACCCGGCGACGCCGTGGGCGCCTACGCCAACGTCGACAAGGCGCGCGAGGTGCTCGGCTGGACCGCCGACCTCACCATCGACGACGCGATCGCCTCCGCACTGGCATGGGGTCGCAAGCGCCAGGAGATCCTCGGCTACGAGTGAGGCGCGCCCGTCCGGGAAGGCTGTCGCGCGACAGCCCCTCTGGCCCCCACCGACCCAGGGAGTCCTCATGACCGTGCTCGACCTGTTCCGCCTCGACGGCAAGGTCGCTGTCGTCACCGGGGCCTCCTCCGGTCTCGGGGTCGCCTTCGCCGAGGCGCTGGCCGAGGCCGGGGCCGACGTCGCCCTGGGCGCGCGCCGCGTCGAGAAGCTCGACGAGACGAGGGCCAAGGTGGAGGCGCTCGGACGCCGTGCGATCGCGGTCGCCACCGACGTGTCCTCCCCCGACGACTGCCAGGCGCTGGTCGACGCCGCGATGTCGGAGCTCGGACGCGTCGACATCCTCGTCAACAACGCCGGCGTCGGCACCGCGGTGCCGGCCACCCGGGAGTCTCCCGGAGCAGTTCCGCCAGGTCATCGACGTCAACCTCAACGGCTGCTACTGGATGGCGCAGGCGTGCGGACGGGTGATGGAGCCGGGCAGCAGCATCGTCAACATCTCGTCGGTGCTCGGTCTCACGACGGCCGGTCTGCCGCAGGCGGCGTACGCGGCCTCCAAGGCCGGGCTCATCGGCCTGACCCGCGACCTGGCCCAGCAGTGGACCGGCCGCAAGGGCATCCGCGTCAACGCGCTGGCGCCCGGCTTCTTCGCCAGCGAGATGACCGACCAGTACCCCGACGGCTACCTCGACGCGATGGGTCAGCGGATCCCGATGGGACGCAAGGGCGAGACCGCCGAGCTGGCGGCGGCGCTGGTGTTCCTCGCCGGCGCCTCCGGGGGCTACGTGACCGGCCAGACCCTTGCCGTCGACGGCGGCATGACCATCACGTGAGCTCCTGAGATCCGTTCGCCAGATCGTTCGTTCGGCGCGACACGCCGGTACCGCGGGAGACGGGGACGGTCGGGGCTCAGGCCAGGGCGAGGAACAGCTTCTCCAGCGTGGCGAGGTCTGCGGTCTCAGCACCGCCCTCGTCGGCGAGGCACTGACGCAGACCGGTGGCGACGATGGCGAAGCCGGCGCGATCGAGGGCACGGCTCACCGCGGCGAGCTGCGTGACGACCTCCTCGCAGTCGCGGCTGTCCTCGATCATCCGGAGCACCCCCGCAAGCTGTCCCTGAGCCCGCTTCAGCCGGTGGACGACCGGGACCATGTCCTCGCTGCGGAGCTCCATCTGCGCATGCTACTCGCGGGTCAGCAGGGCCCCAGGTCTCATTTCCGTTGCAGATGCCGGGCCCAGAGGAAGCAGTAGACGCCGTAGCACCCGATCCCGAGGGCGACGACGATGAGCAGGGGCCGCCCGAACGGCTGGTCGAGGACCGCCTTGAGCGCCTGGTCGAGGCCTCCCGACTCCGAGGCGTCGTGCTGGACGGCCGCGGAGACGAAGAGGCCGCCGATCACGGCCAGCGCCACGCCCTTGGCGACGTAGCCCACGGTCCCCAGCACCACCACCGGCGTACGACGATCGCCGGTCTTGCCCTTGGCCTCGATCCGTTTGGTGAACTTCTGCGTGACGCCCTTGTAGCCCAGGTAGCCGCCCGCCGCGATGATCGCCAGGCCGACCGCGCCGACGAGCAGCCGCCCGCCCGGGGCCGACATGACCTGGGCGGTGATGGTGTCGGTGCCCTGGGACCGGCCGCCGTTGCCGGAGGCGATCTTGACCGAGGAGAACGCGAGGGTGGCGTAGACGACGGCCTTGACCACCGAGGCGGCACGCTTGAACGTCCGCTTGCCGCCGTCCTCCGAGCGGTGACCGGCCACCGCCTCGGCGCCCTGCCAGAACACCAGCGCGGCGAAGCCGAGGGCGACGGCGTAGAGCGACGCGCCTCCCAGGCTGTCCTGGGCCAGCTGCTGCAGCGCCCCGGTCTGGCTCGCCTTGCCGCTGGAGTCGCCCAGCGCGAGCTGGATCGCAGTCCAGGCGACGACGAGGTGGACGATGCCGTAGGCGATGAGGCCGGCCCGCACCCCGTGGTCGAGCACGTCGGAGCCGTCGACGTCCGGGCCCGCAGATGAGGAAGAGGTAGCCACCATGGCTGATGGTCTCACCTGAGGTCAGTGGGAGGCGGCGTTACCGTCACCCGCGGACTGGTCGTCGTGCTCGGGCGGCACCACGACCGGCCGCAGGCGCGCCCAGCCGATGAAGACACCGCCGGCGACCAGGAGGGCGATGCCGGTCCAGATGTTGACGTTGACCCCGTCGGACTTGGCCAGCGCCGCGTCGTCGGTGCCGAACAGTCCGGTCAGCAGCAGCACCACGCCGTACAGGCCGAGCAGCGCTCCGATGAAGTTGCGTACGTCGAAGGCGCCCGCCTTGTGCGCCTTCTCGGCGCCTTCCCCGTCGCCGGCTCCGTTGGTCGAGGTGCTGCTCGCGTGCTCGCTCATGACGGCTCCTTCACCAGAACAGGACGTTGAGGACGATGACGGTGGCCAGCCCGACACCGGCGAGAGGCACCGGCTTCTGGTACCAGCGAGCCCCAGGATCGTCGGGTGGTGATGTCCTCCCTCGGCGTCAGCCGGTAGACCAGCCCGCGCAGCTCGGAGTCGGACTTGAAGCGGCGGCTGACCAAGGTCACGAGCACACCGACCACGATGCTCGCCACGAACGCCGCGCGGCGGCGACGAAGCTTGCGCCCTGACCGGCGAACGGCAGGACCCCGATGCTCGCGCACCGAGACGTGTCGGGAGAGCCACCCGACCACGCCGGCCGCACTCGGCCCCGCCACCATCGCGGTCCAGCCGGCCGCCGGCGACATGCGCGCCCACAGCAGACCGAGGATGAAGGTGGCGAAGAGCGGGGCGTTGAAGAATCCGAACAGCGTCTGGATGTAGTCCATGATGTTCGTGTACTGCGAGGCGATGAACGCCGTACCGATCGCGACCACGGTCGCGGCCACGGTCGCGAGACGGCCCACCGACAGGTAGTAGTGGTCCGGCTTGTCCTTGACGATGTAGGTCTGCCAGATGTCGTAGGAGAACACCGTGTTGAAGGCGGAGATGTTCGCCGCCATGCCGGCCATGAAGGACGCCAGCAGACCCGCGAGCGCGAGCCCGAGCATGCCGTTGGGCAGCAGGTCGCGCATCAGGTAGAGCAGCGAGTTGTTGTAGTCGAAGCGTCGCCCCCTTCTGCTTCGCCTGCACCACCTCGGAGACCGCGACCGCGGCGATCATGCCCGGGATGATGACGATGAACGGCATGAACATCTTGGGGAAGGCCCCGATGATCGGTGAGCGCCGGGCCGCCGACATCGAGGAGGACGCCATGGCGCGCTGCACCTCGACGAAGTTGGTGGTCCAGTAGCCGAAGGACAGCACGAAGCCGAGACCGAAGACGATGCCGACCACCGACAGCAGCGGGCTGTCGATGCCGGTGAGCTCGGTGCCGGGCCACGACGACATCTGCTCGGGACCCCAGCGGTTCTCGGCGACCTTGTCGGTCAGACCGCCCCACCCACCGACTTTGTGCAGGCCGATCAGGGTCAGCGGCAGGAGGGCGGCGACGATCACGAAGAACTGCAGGACCTCGTTGTAGATCGCCGCGGAGAGGCCGCCGAGGGCGGTGTAGGACAGCACGATCGCCGCGGCGATGACGAGCGAGACCCACAGCGGCCAGCCGAGCAGGATCTCGACGATGGTGGCGAGCAGGAAGAGGTTGATGCCGGCGATGAGCAGCTGCGCGAGCGCGAAGCTGAGCCCGGTGACCAGGTGGGTGCCGGGCCCGAACCGGCGCAGCATGAACTCGGGCACCGAGCGCACCTTGGAGCCGTAGTAGAACGGCATCATCACCACGCCGAGGAACAGCATGGCCGGCACGGCGCCGACCCAGAAGTAGTGCGCGGTCGCGATGCCGTACTGCGCGCCGTTCGCGGACATGCCCATGATCTCGACGGCCCCGAGGTTCGCCGAGATGAAGGCCAGACCCGTCACCCACGCCGGCAGGGACCGGCCCGAGAGGAAGAAGTCGATGCTGCTCGAGACCGAGCGACGGGCCAGGATGCCGATGCCCAGCACGAAGCCGAAGTACAAGAAGATGAGCAGGTAGTCGATCCAGTTCGTGTCGAGCCGTAGCTCCGACGCCGCGCGGAGAATCACTCGAGGCTCCTTCGCCCGCCCCGCCCGATACGGGGGCTTGGATCAATATGCCTCAGCGTTGTGATCAGGCATGCACAAGAACACACCGGGCGGATCTGCTTTGGGCGCTGCCGGTTTCCCAAGGTATGCAGGCAACCTGGCGCTCCCCATGGCGTCGGGACCATGGGGAGCGCCAGGTTGCCGTGGGGAGTGGTCGGCCGGGTGACGACATGCCCCGAGGACGTCGGGCTCGGCGCACCGCGCGGTTGCTCGACGTACGACGCACCGCCGGCCCGTCACGTGCTCGACGTACGACGGTCTGCCGGCCCGGCCCGTGCTGCGAAACGACGTCGTGGGTCCGACATCGACCCCGCCCCGTCTCCGGGGAGGCCTGGGACCACCAGCTCCCCATGGCAGTTGGCGCTCCCCATGCTCCGAACCCCATGGGGAGCGCCAAGAAGCCTGCATACCTTGGGAAACCGGCATACCCCCGGGAGGTTCTGGTCAGACCATGACGTGGTGGACGCCGAGCGCCGTACCGATCTGGTCCTCCTCGTAGCGGAAGTGCGACTCCAGCAGGTCGCGCAGGTGCCGGAAGTGGGCGTGCACGTCGGGCAGGCCGTCCGCCCCCGCCGCGCTCCCGGGACCGGCGTCGCCGTGCGCCATGGCGACCAGCACCCGGTCGAAGCGCTCCAGGACGTCGTGGATGACGCGGTGCTCGAGGTCGAGCCGATCGAGCACCGGGTCGAGCGCGGCGTCGGCCGCGCGCAGCGCCGGGTAGAGGTGGGCGTCCTCGATGCTGTGGTGAGCCGCGACGCTCTGGCACAGCTGGCCGCAGAAGGACCCGAGCTGCTCGAAGGTGACGCGTACGCCGAGCGCGTGGACGGCTCCGCGCGCCTCTCCGACCGACAGCTGCCCGGACCGCACCTGCTCGAGGACGTCGCCGACCTGCGCGAGCCCGCGTCGGTACATGTCGTGGACCTGCCGCAGGTGGTCGCCTCGAGCGACCTCCGCCGGCGTCGCCTCCGGGAAGCCGGCACCCCGCGGGCGCGCGGTCTCGTCCCAGGAGGGCAGACCCTGCGTCGCGTCCGTCACGACCTCGATCCTGCCAGGCGGGTGGCAGCCGTCGTGGTGGGTAGGGTCCGGGCGGCGGCCGCCCCGCGACCCGCCGTCCGGCCCCGCTCGGGGACCGCCGGATCGCACCCCCGGAAGGAGCGTCGTGCGCACCATCGGCATGGAGGAGGAGCTCTTCCTCGTCGACCCCGCGACCGGGGAGCTGACCGCGGTAGCCCAGAGTGCGGTGGAGTCCCAGGCCGCCACCGACGCCGAGACCACGCTCGAGCTGGAGCTCTACCAGCAGCAGATCGAGCTGGCGACGGAGCCGGAGACCGATCTGGCGGAGCTGCGTCGCCGCCTGGTGGGGGCCCGCACCGCGGTCGTGGCCGCCGCCGGAGCCGCCGGGGCCTCCGCCGTCGCCATGCCGGTGCCGGTGCTGTCGGTCCCGCGGCACCCCGACCTCACGCCCGACGACCGCTACGAGCGGATCCAGCACGACTACGGCCGCCTGGCCCGTGACGCCGTGGCGTGCGCCATGCACCTGCACGTGAGCGTCGCGGACGACGAGGTCGTCCGCGTCGTCGACGGCGTCCGCCCCTGGCTGCCGGTGCTGCTGGCGATCAGCGCCAACTCCCCCTTCCACCGCGGCGAGGACACCGGTCACGCCTCGTGGCGCAGCCAGGTGTGGTCGCGGTGGCCCTCGGCCGGCCCGCGGCAGGAGTTCGGCACCTCCGAGGAGTACGACCGCACGACCCGACTGCTCGTCGAGTGGGGCGCCTCGCTGGACGACGCGATGATCTACTTCGACGTCCGCCCGGGCAATGGCCTGCCGACCGTGGAGCTGCGGGTGGCCGACGTCTGCACCGACGTCGACGACGCGATCCTCGTCGCCGCCCTGGGTCGCGCGCTCGTCGGCACCGCCGCCACCGGTGGCGTGCCCACCGACGGGTGGCGAGCCGACCTGCTCCGCGCCGCCCAGTGGCGCGCCGCCCACGACGGCCTCGCCGGCGGTCTGGTCGACCCCACGACCTGGAGGCTGTCCCCGGCCGCCGACGTCGTCGGCTCCTTCGTCGACCACGTCCGCGACGCGCTGGAGGACACCGGCGACCTCGACCTCGTGCGCGAGCTGACCGGCCGCACGCTGGCCGACGGCGGCGGGGCGTCACGGCAGCGCAAGCTCGTCGCCGACGGTGCCACGATGCCCGAGGTCGTCGCCGACCTGGCCCGCCGGACCGCCGCGAGCTGAGCCCCGGTGATCGAGCAGGGCGCGCCATCACCGGCGATCGAGCAATGGGCGCCGCTCGGCGGCACCGGCTGGTACGACGCCCTGGTCATCGACGTGCTCCGATGGCCCGGGGTGGAGTCGTGGACGCGTCAGGCGCTGGTGGACCTGGCGCACCACCGTCCGGCACGCAGCTGACGGGCGTCGCCTCAGTCTCCGCGGACCGCGACTCCTGCCTTCGTCATCCCGAGCAGCCGGTCGAGCAGGTCGCCGCCGCCGTGGCGCAGCCCACCGTGGAGGTACTCGTCGGTGACCCAGGTCCGCAGCGACGGCACGAGGGCGGCGGTCTCCAACGACAGCTCGCGGTCGACGAACGGGTCCTCGACGTAGACCACGGCCGCGGCGGGCACGTCGACGTCGGCCAGCACGCTCGGGTCGAACAACTGCGACCACTCCTCGTCGGCGAGCAGGCGCGCGACGTCGGCGTACGGACGCAGGCCGGGGTCCTCCTCGAAGTGCCACGGGAAGAGGTGCTCGCCGGTGAGCAGCACCGAGTCGTCGGCGGCGAAGTCGTCGGGCTGCACCCGGGCCGCCGCCCAGCCGGTGGTGACACCGTCGGCGTAGCTGGACTCGTGGATCACCGCGTACATCGGGTTGCGGGCGTCGAACGGCAGCAGCCCGACGACGTCGTGGCGGAACGCCGCCGAGCGCGGGTCGCGCTCGAGCAGGTAGTGCAGCTCCTCGCTGCCGCCGTCGAACCCGAGCCGGTTGCCGATCGTGCGGACCATGCGGCGGCTGAGCGGGCGCCCCTCGGGGTCGAGCACCTCGCCGGCGTCGCACCGGTCGAGCAGCCGGGCCAGCCGGTCACGGTCCATCGGGTAGCGACGGTGGTGGAGCTCGTTGAGCCGGCGCACCTGCGCGAACGTCGCGGCGTAGACGTCGTCGACCGGACGTCCCACCACGGGCAGTCCGCCGGTGAAGATGGCCGCGCGGACCGAGTCGGGCGCGCTGCTGAGGTAGCGCAGCGTGCAGAAGCCGCCGAACGACTGTCCGAGCAGGCTGACCTTCCGCTGTCCCAGGTGCTCCCGGAACGCCTCGGCGTCGCGGACGATCGCGTCGGCGCGGAAGTGACGCAGCCGGTTCGCGTCGGCAGCCGGGTCGGGGTCCGGGTCGCCGTACGGCGTGGAGAGTCCGGTGCCGCGCTGGTCGAGCATGAGCACCCGGTGGTCCTGGAGGGCGCGCTCCAGCCAGGCCGGTCCGGCCGGGAAGCCGGTGGGGCGTGGAGCCTCGTGGCCCGGGCCGCCCTGGAGGAAGACCAGCAGCGGCCGGTCGAACCCGCCGGGGGCTGCGACCTCGCGGGCGAAGACCTCGAGCGTGCCCGAGCTCGGGTCGTCGTGGTCGAGCGGCAGCTCGAGGACGGTGGTCGGTGACGACGACGCCGGCGACCTCGCGGCGTCGTCCGGGGGTGGTGTGGTCGCTCATGCCGCCCACTCTGCCCGCTCCCACCGACACCCGGCCATCCGTGGTGCGTTGTACCTTCCGTGGGTAGGACTGGCCTGGCCCCCTCATCGATCTCCAGGAGCACCCTGTGTCCGAACGCCTCGAGACCTCCCGACTGATCGCCGCGCCGGCGAGCGCGATCTTCGCGCTGCTCTGCGACCCGCAGGGCCACGTCGCCATCGACGCCTCCGGGATGCTTCAGGACGCCACCGGCGAGCCGGTCTCAGCCGTGGGCGACTCGTTCGTCGTCCACATGGACCGCGAGGCGCTCGGCGACCTGCCCGACTGGGGCCGGTACGACGTCACCGTGCGGATCGAGGAGCTCGAGCCTGATCGGCTGATCACCTGGTCGATCCTGGGACGCATCCGTCCGCAGATCGGTCACCGCTACGGCTACCGCCTGGAGCCGTCCGACGGGGGCACCCTGGTCACCTCGGTCTACGACTGGTCCGAGGCCCGGCAGGACTTCAAGGACAACGGCGTCTTCCCGGTGATCTCGGAGGCCAATCTCCGCGCGACGCTCGGCATCCTCGACCGCACCGTCCGGCGCGGCTACCCCGCCGCCTGAGTCACTGCGCGGTCCACCCTCCGTCGACCAGCAGCACGGTTCCGGTGACCATCCGCGCGGCGTCGGACGCCAGGTAGACGACCGCACCGGCGACGTCGGAGATCTCGGCGAGTCGGTGGGCGGGAATCCGGTCGAGCACGGCGTCGCGGTAGGTCGGATCGTCGAGTCGCTCCGCCGTTCCCGGGGTGTAGGTGAAGGTCGGTCCGACGGCGTTGGTGGTCACGCCGAAGCGAGACCACTCCAGCGCCATCACGCGTGTCAGCTGGTTCACGCCGCCCTTGGACGCGCAGTAGACGGCGTGGTCCGCGATTCCGACGACGCTCGCCTGTGAGCTCATGTGGATGATGCGGCCGTGCCCTCGCTCGACCATCCCGCCGGCGACGGCCTGCGAGCAGAAGAACAGGCCCTTGAGGTTGACCTCCATCATCGAGTCCCAGTCGGCCTCGGTCACCTCCAGCGCGGGGTGGTTGGCGCCGAGGCCAGCGTTGTTGACCAGGACGTCGATGCGCCCGTGGGTCGCCTCGACCTGCGCCACTGCCGAGCGGATGGACGCCACGTCGGCCAGATCCATCGTCACGGTGGTCGATCCAGGGATGGATGCCGCCACCGCGGCGAGGTCGTCGGCCCCACGCGAGGCCAGCACGACCGTCGCACCCGCCTCCCCCAGGGCGACCGCGAGGCCCGCGCCGATGCCACGGTTGGCCCCCGTGATGAGCGCCACCTGTCCGTCGAGCCGGAAGCTGGGAAGAGTCATGTCCCCACCGTAGTGACTGCTGCGGACGCGTTCGTCACCGCGCCGGAGCGCCACGGCGTCGGCGTGGCACGAGGACGACTCCTGACCCCGCCTCGGCGTACGACGAAGGGCGGCCCGTGAGGACCGCCCTTCGCTGTGTCCGGTGGAGCTGAGGGGACTCGAACCCCTGACCCCCTCCATGCCATGGAGGTGCGCTACCAGCTGCGCCACAGCCCCGCCGCTTCGATCACCCGGTGGTCTCCCGCCCGGCTCGAGGCAACCCGGGAATCTTAGCCAATGGTGGTCGCGGATGCGAAATCGCCGACGCCGTAGGCGAGCAGTCGCCGCGCTCGCCCCTCCCCCGGCTCCAGGACGGTCGCCCAGTGGCAGTTGTCCAGCACGCCGAGGGAGCGCACGGCCTGCTCGTCCCAGCCCAGCAGGCCGCCGAGCGCCAGCTTCAGCGCGGCTCCGTGGGAGACCGCGATCCCGGTCTCGCCCCACGCCAGCGCCGCGAAGCAGTCCTCCACCGCCGGCACGATCCGGGCCCGTACGTCGTCGTCGGTCTCGGCCCCGGGGACGCCGGCCAACCGCTCACCGAGCGAGATGCCGTCGGCCATCTGGGGGAACTCCGAGACCGCCTCGTCCCACGTCATCCCCTCGCGCGCACCGACCGAGTACTCCCGCAGCCGCGGGTCCTCCTCGACCTCCAGGCGGGTCGCCGCCGCGACGTGGTCGGCGGTCTGTCGAGCTCGTGCGAGGTCCGAGGACCAGAGCCGCACAGCACCGACCAGGGCCAGCCGCGGAGCGGCCGCCTGGGCCTGGGCGTGGCCGACCTCGTCGAGGGGCACGTCGGCCTGGCCCTGGGCGCGGCGGGTGTGGTTCCACTCCGTGCGCCCGTGCCGGAGCAGGAAGAGCCGCTTGGGCGGCTGGTGGGACACCGGACGCCCGCGGGTCAGCTGCTGCCGCGGCGGCTGCTGGTGACCGTCTCGGGCAGCTCGATCAGCGGGCAGTCGCGCCACAGCCGCTCGAGGGCGTAGAACGCACGCTCCTCCTCGTGCTGCACGTGCACCACGATCTCCGCGTAGTCCATGAGCACCCAGCGGCCGTCGCGCTCACCCTCACGGCGTACCGGCTTGGCGCCGAGCTCGCGCAGCGCGTCCTCGACCGCCTCGACGATGGCCTTGACCTGACGGTCGTTGGACGCGGAGGCCAGCACGAAGGCGTCGGTGATGACGAGCTGGTCGCTGACGTCGAAGGCGATGACGTCCTCGGCGAGCTTGTCCGACGCGGCCTGGGCGGCGGCGCGGACGAGCTCGAGGGCACGGTCGGTGGCGGTCACGAGACTCCCTGCGGGGTGGTGCGGTCGGTGGGATCGGGGGTGATGGCCTCGTCGACGGGTCCGAGCGCCTCCGGGGCGCTGGGACGGTCGGAGAGGTAGAGCCGGTGCTTGGTGATGTACTGCACGACGCCGTCCGGCACGAGGTACCAGACCGGCTCGCCGCGCGCGGTCCGGGCGCGGCAGTCGGTCGACGAGATCGCCAGCGCCGGGATCTCCACGATGGTGACGCGGTCGTGGGGCATGCCCGCGAGGGTGCTGTGGTCCATGGCGTAGCCGGGGCGCGTGCACCCCACGAAGTTCGCCAGCTCGAACAGGTCGTCGGCCGCGCGCCAGCCGAGGATGTCCTGCAGCGCGTCGGCGCCGGTGATGAAGTAGAGGTCGGCGTCGGGGAAGACCGTGGCCAGGTCCGTCAGCGTGTCGACGGTGTACGTCGGCCCGCCGCGGTCGATGTCGACGCGCGAGACCGTGAAGCGCGGGTTCGAGGCCGTCGCGATGACGGTCATGAGGTAGCGGTGCTCGGCCGGCGAGACGGACCGCTCCGCCTTCTGGTAGGGCTGGCCGGTGGGCACGAACACGACTTCGTCGAGGTCGTACCAGGCCTGCACCTCGCTGGCGGCCACGAGGTGGCCGTGGTGGATCGGGTCGAACGTGCCGCCCATGACGCCGATGCGGGCACGACGGGCGGACGCGCCGGGCTCCCCCGGTGTCACCGTCACCTCGGGCTGCACGTCACCCCAGGCACCTCAGGAGTGGTCACGCCCGCCGCCGATGGCGACGACGCCGAGCAGCAGGCCGAGCAGGAGCAGCAGGACGAGTCCGCCGATGACGTACGGGTTGGGCCCACCGCTGTGGGCCTCCGCCTCGGAAGCGAACGTGATCAGGTTGAGCGCCATGGGGCCAGCCTATCCTGCCTGGGCGGCGGCCTCGGGCCGGGCGGGCACCGGCAGGCCGAGGGTCGAGAGCCGCACCAGCGAGACCACCTTGAGCGCCAGCAGAGCGAGCGCGATGACCACCGCGACCTCGACCCATCCGGTGACCAGCAGCAGCACCGCGAACAACGAGGAGTTGACGGCCTTGCCGGGCTTGGACCAGTTCCACAGCCACAACGTGCGGTCCACGGCGAAGAAGTAGTTGGGGCTGCGTATCGGCCAGGCCAGGAACGCCAGCGACAAGAAGCAGTCCACGACCATGAACTCCGCCAGGTAGACGAGGATCGCCGGGGCGTAGCCGGGCTCGAGCCACATCAGCCCGATGTAGAACGCCGCGGCGCAGAACCGGTCGCACAGGATGTCCAGCGACGCCCCGATCCGGGTCTCGCAGCCGCGCAGGCGAGCGACGTACCCGTCGAGCATGTCGCCCAGCCAGTAGACGACCAGGCACGCCACCAGGAGCTCGAGGCTCTCGTAGGAGGCCGCGAGGCCGGCCAGCACGACCGCGATCACCGTCCGCACACCGGTGACCACCGTGGCGGAGGTGCCGACCCGCTCACCCTCGACATCGGTCCAGATGTCGAGGGTGGCGGGGTCAGCGCGTGTGTCCATCACCGGTGACGACGTACTTCGAGGACGTCATCTCCGGCAGGCCCATGGGGCCCCGGGCGTGCAGCTTCTGCGTCGAGATGCCGATCTCGGCGCCGAAGCCGAACTCGCCGCCGTCGGTGAAGCGGGTGCTGGCGTTGACCACCACCGCGGCGGCGTCGACCTCGGCGGTGAAGCGGCGCGAGGCCTCCAGCGAGCCGGTGACGATGGCCTCGGTGTGGCCCGACGACCAGCGCCGGATGTGGGCGATCGCGTCGTCGAGGGAGTCCACGACGGCCGCGGAGAGGTCGAGGGAGAGGTACTCCGTCTCCCAGTCCGCCTCCAGCGCGGGCACCACGCGCCCGCTGCCGTCGTACGTCGAGGTGCGCGCGTCCCCGTGCACCGTCACCCCGGCGTCGGCGAGCGCCGCCAGCGCCCGGGGCAGGAACGCCTCGGCCACGTCGGCGTGCACCAGCAGCGACTCGGCCGCGTTGCACACCGACGGCCGGTGGGTCTTGGCGTTGAGCACGATGGCCAGAGCCATGTCGAGGTCGGCCGCGGCGTCGACGTACACGTGGCAGTTGCCGACCCCGGTCTCGATGACCGGCACCTGCGACTCGGTGACGACCGAGCGGATCAGGCCCGCCCCGCCGCGCGGGATGAGCACGTCGACCAGTCCCCGCGCCTGCATGAGGACCTTGGCGGCGTCGTGGCCCTCCCCCGGCACCAGCTGCACGGCGTCGGCCGGCAGACCCGTTCCTGCGACCGCCTCGCGCAGGACCGCCACGACCGCCTCGTTGCTGCGTCGCGCGCTGGACGAGCCGCGCAGCAGCACCGCGTTGCCCGACTTGAGGCAGATGCCGGCGGCGTCGGCGGTGACGTTCGGGCGGGCCTCGTAGATGATGCCGACGACGCCGAAGGGCACGCGCACCTGGCGCAGCTCGAGGCCGTTGGCCAGCGTGGAGCCGCGCAGCACCTCTCCCACCGGGTCGGGCAGGGCAGCGACCTCGCGCAGGCCGGTGGCCATGCCGGCCACCCGGGTCTCGTCGAGGCGCAGCCGGTCGACCATGGCCGCCGGCGTGCCGCGCTGCTCGGCGGCCAGCACGTCCTCGGCATTGGCGGCCAGCACGTCGTCGGTGCGGGCGACCAGGGCGTCGGCCATGGCCAGCAGGGCGGCGTCCTTGGCCGAGCGCGACGCGACCGCCAGCGGGTAGGAGGCCGCGCGAGCGGCGCGGGCGGCGGCGAGCACGGCTTCCTGCACGTCGGGCTGGTCGGGCATGGCTGCCAGCCTACGTTCCCCGGGACACCTCAGAAGCGTTGGGCCTGCAGCTTGAGCTCGGTCAGGTCGGCCCCGCTGGCATCGACGCGACGCTCACGCACGGCGACGTCGAGCGCCACGACCTCCCACGTCGGCAGCTTCGCGCTCTCGCGGTGCTCGTTCCACAGCCGCAGCGCCAACGAGGCGGCGTCGACGAGGGTGTCGGCCTCGTCCCAGTAGGAGATCTCGGCCGTGGTGGCGTTGAAGCGGATGCCGCTGATGAACGGCCGCTGCTGCGTCAGTCGTTGCAGGGCCGCTCGGACGAGCAGCGGCTCGACCGGCTCTCCGGCGACTGTGACGGTGACGTGCCACAGCCGGGCTTCTTCGATCACGGGTGTCCTCGTTCGAGTGCGGATTTCGTCTCTCAGTGTCGCCCCCGGGCGACGCTTCCGTCTGCCGTCTGCACAGATGTGCGAGCAATCCTTTTTCAGTGATCAGGTGTACGGCGCGGCGAGGGCGGCGTGTCGGACTGACAACGCGTCCCGACGCTCAGCGGGCCAGGATCATCAGGTCGTCGCGGTGCACGACCTCGCGCTCGTAGGCCGACCCGAAGGCACGTGCCAGCTCCCGGGTCGACCGGCCGATCATGTCGGGCAGGTCGTGGGCGTCGTAGTTGACCAGGCCCCGGCCGATGACCCGACCCTCGGGCGCCACCAGGTCGACCGGGTCTCCGGCCACGAAGGCGCCCTCGACGCCGACGATGCCGGCCGGCAGCAGCGAGGCGCGGCGTTCGGTCAGCGCCACGACGGCGCCGGCGTCCAGCAGCACGCGTCCCCGGGGCTCCGTGGCGTGGGCCAGCCACAGCAACCTCGTGGAGCGGCGCTTGCCGGTGGGGTGGAACAGGGTGCCGACCGCCTCGCCGGCGAGCGCCCGCGCCGCGTCGGGGGCAGCGGCCAGCACGGCCGGGATGCCGGCTCCGGTGGCGATCCGTGCCGCCTCCACCTTGGTGTGCATGCCGCCGGTGCCGAGACCCGCGGTCCCCACCGACCCGATCTCGACCGCCGCCAGGTCCGCCTCGCCGCGCACGTCGGCGACCCGTACGGCGCCCGGCTCGCTCGGTCTGCGGTCGTAGAGGCCGTCGACGTCGCTGAGCAGCAGCAGCAGGTCGGCGTGCACGAGGTGGGAGACGAGAGCCGCCAACCGGTCGTTGTCGCCGAAGCGGATCTCCGTCGTGGCCACGGTGTCGTTCTCGTTGACGATCGGGAGCACGCCGAGCTCGAGGAGCTTGGCGAAGGTGCGGTAGGCGTTCTGGTGGTGGCTGCGACGGGTCACGTCGTCGAGCGTCAGCAGCACCTGGCCCGTGACCAGACCGTGGCCGGCCAGCGCCTCGGTGTAGCGCTGCACCAGCAGCCCCTGCCCCACCGACGCAGCCGCCTGCTGGGTCGCCAGGTCCCGGGGCCGCTTCGCCAGGCCCAGCGGGGAGAGGCCGGTGGCGATGGCGCCGCTGGAGACCAGCACCACCTCCGCGCCACGCCGGCGCAGGTCGGCCAGGGTGTCCACGAGACCGATCAGGCGATCGGGGTCCAGGCCACCCTCGGCAGTGGTCAGCGAGGACGATCCGACCTTCACCACCACGCGACGGGCGGAGGTCACGACCTCGCGTCCCGGCACGGGGGCGGTCACGGCTGGTCTCCGCTCTGCTGGTCCTCCCGCCGCGCCACGTCGGCCCGGGTCTCGCCCTCGCCGCGGTCGTCGTACGCCTCCTCGATGGCGCGGCGCCGCTGCTGGCTCGGGCGCTGCTCCTCGAAGCGGTTGTCCTCGCCGCGGCGGCTTCCGAGCACCGAGGCGCCCGCGTCGACCATGGGCTTGAAGTCGAAGACGACGCCACCGTCGAGGGAGCCGATGACGACCGCGTCGCCCTCGGCCGCGCCGAGCCCGAGGAGCCGGTCCTCGACGCCGAGACGGTTCAGGCGGTCGGCCAGGAAGCCCACGGCCTCCTCGTTGGCGAAGTCGGTCTGGCGCACCCACCGCTCGGGCTTGTCGCCCTGGACCAGCCAGACGTCGTTCTCCTGGCTGATGCTGAACTCGGCGCCGTCGCCCTTGCCGCGCGGACGCAGCACGATGCGCGGGATCTCCTCGACCACGCGCGCGGCGCGCTCGGCGGCGACGATCTCCGCCATCGCGAACGACAGCTCGCGCAGGCCCTCACGGCTCGCCGCCGACACGGGGAAGACCCGCAGGCCCCGCTCGCGGATCTCCTCGATGACGATGTCGGCCATGTCGCGACCGTCAGGGACGTCGATCTTGTTGAGGGCGACGATGCGCGGCCGGTCCTCGAGGCCGCCGTAGCGGCCCAGCTCGTTCTCGATCACCTCGAGGTCGGCGACCGGGTTGCGGCCGGGCTCCATGGTGGCCATGTCGACGACGTGCACGATGGCCGCGCACCGCTCGACGTGCCGCAGGAACTCGTGGCCCAGCCCCTTGCCCTCGCTCGCGCCCTCGATCAGCCCGGGCACGTCGGCCACGGTGTACGTCGTGTCGCCGGCGGTCACCACGCCCAGGTTGGGCACCAGGGTGGTGAAGGGGTAGTCGGCGATCTTGGGGCGCGCCCGGCTGAGGGCCGCGATGAGGCTGGACTTGCCGGCGCTGGGGTAGCCCACCAGCCCGACGTCGGCGACGACCTTGAGCTCCAGGGCGACCGTGAGCTCCTCGCCGGGCTCACCGAGGAGCGCGAAGCCGGGGGCCTTGCGCTTGGCGCTGGCCAGCGCGGCGTTGCCGAGCCCGCCGCGACCGCCTTGCGCGACCACGACCTCCGTGCCGGCGCCGACGAGGTCGACGACGACCTCGCCGCGCTCGTCGAGCACGACCGTGCCGTCGGGCACCGGCAGCACGAGGTCGCCGCCGTGGGCGCCGTTGCGGTGACCGCCCGCGCCCTGTCCGCCGTGCTCGGCGCGACGCGTCGGGCTGTGGTGGTAGTCGATCAGGGTGGTGACGTCGGGGTCGACGCGCAGGATCACGCTGCCACCCGGTCCCCCGTTGCCCCCGTCAGGGCCACCGAGCGGCTTGAACTTCTCGCGGTGCACGCTGGCCACACCGTTGCCGCCACGACCAGCGTGCACGTGCAGCACGACCCGGTCCACGAACGTGGGGACCGCCATGAGAGCTCCTCGGGCTGCTGTCGGTTTCACCGGGGCCCCGGTGAAACTGGCACTTCCCGAGGGTTGCAACGCGCGGGAAGTGCTGAAATCACCGGGGCCCCGGTGAAACCGACCACGGACTAATGGGACAAATGGAAAAACGGGCAGGCGCCCTGCTGAGTCAGCAGGGCGCCTGGATAACCGGGGTCCGGCTGAGGTCACTCAGCCGTGACGATGTTGACGACCTTGCGACCACGCTTGGTGCCGAACTCGACGCTGCCCGGGACGAGCGCGAAGAGGGTGTCGTCGCCGCCACGCCCGACGCCGGCGCCGGGGTGGAAGTGGGTGCCGCGCTGACGGACGATGATCTCGCCCGCGCTGACGACCTGGCCGCCGAAGCGCTTGACGCCCAGACGCTTGGAGTTGGAGTCGCGGCCGTTCTTGGTGGACGCCGCGCCCTTCTTGTGTGCCATCGATTCAGTCCTTTACGCCGTGGTGAGAGGAATCAGCCGTCAGCTGGCCGAGATGTCGGTGACCTTGACCTGGGTGTACTTCTGGCGGTGCCCCTGGCGCTTGCGGTAACCGGTCTTGTTCTTGTACTTCAAGATGGTGATCTTCGGGCCCTTGGTGGCGCCGAGGACCTCGACGGTCACCGAGGCCTTGGACAGCTTGTCGGAGTCCGTCGTGACCGACGTGCCGTCGACGATCATGAGGACGGGCAGAGTCACCGACTCGCCGACCCCCTGGCCGACCTTGTCGATCTCGATGACATCGCCGACGGCGACCTTCTGCTGGGTCCCGCCACCACGCACGATCGCGTACACCGCGACTCACTCTCCTCGTCACTTCTTGCGTCTGGACGTCGGGCAGCACGCTTGCGCCCGACTTCGGATGAAGGGGGACGCGCTGCTGCGCACGACGGTGGGCGCGCTGAACGCGCCAATGGTCGAGTTTACGGACTGACCCGAGCGTGGGTCAAAACGCGCACCCCTGATGTCTCACCGCTTGCGTGTGCCCTTCTTCTTGACCGGCACGTGCGCGGGGGTGGATTCCTCGCCGCCCTCGGCTTCCGAGGACCCCGCACCGGCCTCGTCACCGGTGACCGCCGAAGCGTCCGCACCGGCGGTTGCCCCGTCCGCAGCGGTCGCGGAGGACGACCCGCCGCTCGACCCGGCCGGCGGTCCGGCAGGCGCGTCGGGCACCGATGCGCCTGGTGGAGGTCACGATCCGGGGAGCCGCAGGCGGGGCCGGCTCGCTCACGGGCTCAGCGACCGGTTCGGTCACGGCGACCTGCTCGGTCACCGACTGCACGACCGGCGCCACCGGCACCTCGTCGGGCTCGGCCGACTCCGACAGGACCCCGGAGGCCGTGGAAACGTCCGTGGCCGTCTCCTGGGGCTGGCTGACCTGCGGACCACTCACCGAGCCCTCCTCGGTCGCAGCCACGCCGGGAGCAGCCGCCGAGGGTCCCTGCGACGCGTCGCCGGACCCGTGTGCCACCCCTTTCGCGACCGCGTCCGTGGACTCCGGGGTCGTCGCACCAGCGGCGCCGTCGTCCGCGACCGGGGTCCTGCCCGCGTCCGGGGTGGTACCTGTGTCCGTAGTAGCGCCCGCGTCCGTGGTGGCGCCCGCGTCCGTGGTGGCGCCCGCCTCGGTGGGGGCGCCGGCGTCGCGCTCGGCCTTCTCGGCCCGCGCCATCGCGGCGAACTCGGCCGGCGTGGGTCGGCGCGGGGGCTGCGTCGACGACGCCTCCGCGTCGTCACGACGACCACCGGAGCGGTCGTTGCGGTTGCCGTCACGACCGGAGTCGGACCCGTTGTCGCCGTCCGAGCCGTCCTTCGACTGGCCCGAGCGCCCGCCGCGCGTGCGCCGACCGCCCTTGCGGGGCTCGTCTTCGACAGCCTTGCGCCTCGACTCGACCGGTTCGGTGTGCAGGACCAGCCCGCGACCCTGGCAGTGCTCACAGCCCTCGCTGAAAGCCTCGAGCAGGCCGGTGCCGATCCGCTTGCGGGTCATCTGGACCAGGCCGAGGGAGGTGACCTCCGCCACCTGGTGGCGGGTGCGGTCGCGGCCCAGGCACTCGATGAGACGTCGCAGGACGAGGTCGCGGTTGCTCTCGAGGACCATGTCGATGAAGTCGACGACGATGATGCCGCCGATGTCGCGCAGCCGGAGCTGGCGCACGATCTCCTCGGCCGCCTCCAGGTTGTTCTTGGTGACGGTCTCCTCGAGGTTGCCGCCCGAGCCGGTGAACTTGCCGGTGTTGACGTCGACGACGGTCATCGCCTCGGTTCTGTCGATCACCAGCGAGCCGCCCGAGGGCAGCCAGACCTTGCGCTCGACGGCCTTGGCGATCTGCTCGTCGATGCGGTACTCGGTGAAGGCGTCGGCCTCGGAGTCGTCGTGCTTCTCCAGCCGCTCGGCAAGGTCGGGGGCGACCTGGTCGACGTACGTCTGGACCATGTCCCACGCCTGCTCGCCGGAGATGACGAGCTTGGCGAAGTCCTCGGTGAAGAGGTCGCGCACCACCTTGAGGGTCAGGTCGGGCTCGCCGTAGAGCAGCTCGGGTGCCTTTCCGCTCTCGACCTTCTTCTCGATGTCTTCCCAGCGCGCGGTGAGCCGCGCGACGTCGCGGGTGAGCTCGTCCTCGCTGGCGCCCTCGGCCGCGGTGCGCACGATGACGCCCGCACCGTCCGGCACGATCTCCTTGAGCAGGGTCTTGAGTCGATTGCGCTCGCCCTCGGGCAGCTTGCGGGAGATCCCGGAGGTGCTGCCGGCGGGCACGTAGACGAGGAAGCGGCCAGGCAGGCTGATCTGGCTGGTCAGCCGCGCGCCCTTGTGACCGATCGGGTCCTTGGTGACCTGCACGAGGACGGGCTGGCCAGGCTTGAGGACCTGCTCGATCTTGCGCTGGTTGCCGTCCTTGGCGCCGAAGGCCTCCCAGTTGACCTCGCCCGCGTAGAGCACGGCGTTGCGGCCCTTGCCGATGTCGACGAAGGCGGCCTCCATGCTCGGCAGCACGTTCTGCACGCGACCGAGGTAGACGTTGCCGATGAGCGACGTCTGCGACTCGCGGGCCACGTAGTGCTCGACGAGGACCTTGTCCTCGAGGACCGCGATCTGGGTGAGGTCGTCGCGCTGGCGGATGACCATGGTGCGATCGACGGCCTCGCGGCGGGCCAGGAACTCGGCCTCGCTGATGATCGGGGCCCGGCGACGCCCGGCCTCGCGGCCCTCGCGACGCCGCTGCTTCTTCGCCTCGAGCCGCGTCGAACCGGAGAAGCTGGTGATCTCGTCCTCGGCGCTACGGGCCTTGCGGACGCGGGTGACGGTGTTCTCCGGGTCGTCACCGGAGTCGTCCCCTCCGTCGCCGGAGCGACGGCGACGACGGCGTCGGCGGCTGCTGTTGCTCTCGCCGTCGCCGTTCTGGCGGTCCTCGCCGTTCCCGGCGCCGTTCGAGCCGTCCTGCTCGTCGCCCTCGGCGTCGTCGGAGTCCGGAGTCGGACGCAGCGTTCCTGGCCTGACCGCCGCGCTGGGACTGGCCGCCCTGGCCGCTCTGGCGGCCTCGACCGCCACCACGACCGCCGCCCTGGCGAACGGTTGCTCTGCTCGCTCTGGTCGGACGAGTCGTCGGAGGAGGCCTGGCTGCCCTGGCCCTCCTGGCCCTCGTCGGAGTCGCGCGTCGTTGTCGCCGTCATTGCCAGCGTTCTGGCCGCCCGAGCCCTTGCGGCGGCGGCGACCGCCGCGGCGCCGGCGGCGCCGCGGGGAGCCTTCGCGGTTGTCGTCCTCGGAGTCGCCGTCGTCGTTGTCGTCGGTGTGCGTCGCTGTCCTGTCGTCGGCGCTGGCGTCGCTGTCGTCGCTGTCGTCGCTGTCGTCGTCCTCGTCGTGGGCGGCCGAACCTGTCCCGGCGTCGTCCGCGCCCGTCTGCGGGCCGCCGGTGGCCTGGGTGTCGTCGTCCTCGGTGACGGCGGGCGCTGCCGAGTCGGCCGGGCCGGCCGTGACCTCGACCGCGTCGGCGCCGGCGTCCTCGTCGGCCTCGGTGACCGGACCGTCGACGGTCCGGGGTCTCGGCGACGGTGGACTCTGCGTGCGCACCGGCGGTCTTCTTGGCAGCGGTTCTGCGCGGAGCGCGCTTGCGGGTCGTCTTGGCCCCGGCCTTCGTCGTGCGGTCGCGGCAGCGTCGGAGCCCCTCTCGGAACCCGTGTCGGCACCCGTGCCGGCGCCCGTGTCGGCGCCCTCGTCGGCACCTGGCCGGCGGCTTCGGCGGCGTGCGGACTCGCCGTCGGTGCTCGGGGCGGGCGCGGCCTTCTTCGTCGTACGTCGCGACGCGCGCTTGGCCGGCGCCGGTGTCTCGGGGGCTTGGAACAGCGGGACCTGGGCCGAGGCGGCCGGGGCGCCCGAGGACGCACCCGTGTCGACCACGGCGTCGGCACCCGTGTCGGCACCGGCGTCGCCGGAGGTCGGCGGGCCGTCGGCGGCCGGTGCGACGGGGGCGGAGGCCGGCGTGCCGGCGGGTCGGCTGGCGGTCTTCCGGGTGCGCTTGGCGGCCGACCTTCTTGGTCGGCGCGGGGGCGCTGTCAGCGTTTGCGGCGCCGCTGGTCGACGGCGGCCACGTCGCCGAGGCGTCGGCGGACGCTGACGGGGCGGAGGGCTCGCCGCCGGACGGCGGGCCGGCGGCCTTCTTGGCGGTCTTCCGGGTGCGCTTGGCGGCGGTCTTCTTGGCCGGCGCGGCACCGGACGGATCGCCGCCCGTGTCGGCGCTCGCGGCAGGACCGGCGTGTCGGAGGGTCCTCGCCTGGCGTCTCCGACGTTCCGGCGGCGGTGTTCTGGTCGGTGTGCTCCTCGAGCATCGGTCTCCCTCGTCGCGTAGCCGCTTCACGCGGCCCACGAGCGTGTCAGTCGCCGTCGCGGCCGGAGCCGATCGAGCGCAAGTCTTCGGTGGTGCCCCACGGACAGTGGAGCAGCGGCGACGCCCACCGGCGGAGCGTCAGCGAGAACCTGAGGAACCTGACCGCGGTCAACGGCGTCAGCGGGCCGGAGCTGTCACCATCCGACTCACACCGCGTCGCGGTCGAGCACCAACGGGTCACCCACTGTGCCGGCCTTCTCGTCCCAAGTCCCCTGGGCCACCCGCTCGAACGTGGCAGCGGCTCCGGCCTGGAGTCCCGAGACCTCGCGAAGACCGGCGAGGACGTCGTCGGGTCTCACGGACGGCGTGCCGTGCCGCAAGACCGCCTCGAGTATCGCACACTCCTCCCCTGCCGACTCCGACTCGACGGGTCTCAGCGCGGCGACAGCGGCGCGGCAGTCGAAGGTGCGCAGACCGCGCTTGGTCATCCGCTCGACCGCGACCTCGGCGGCGGCGAGGAACGCCGCGACAGCCCGCTCCGCCTCCGCAGCGCCGACGCCCGGCAGCGTCAGCCGCCAGATGCTGGCCTGCAGGAGGTCCGCCAGGGACCCTCCCGCAGAGGTCACCACCTCGAGGACGTCAAGCCCGGGCGGCAGGGCTTCGTCGAGGCGCATCCGTACGTCGTCCGGGTCGGTCTCGCTGGACAGCCCGATCTCGAGGTACTCCGCCTCGCTGGCCGACCCGGTGGGCGCGGCGCCCGCGTAGGAGATCCGCGGGTGGGGGTTGAAGCCCGAGGAGTAGGCCATCGGGACCTGGGCGCGCACCAGGGCGCGTTCGAAGGCGCGGGAGAAGTCACGGTGGCTGGTGAAGCGCAGCCGGCCGCGCTTGGCGTAGCGCACGCGGAGTCGCTGGACCGGGGGCGGCTGCTGCTGGGGCTGTTCACGCACGATCGACCAGCCTACCGGCGGTTCGCGCTTGGCCGGTCGGGAGAGGATCCCGGGGTGACCCAGACCCTCTCCCGCCCGACCGAGCGCACCGTCGGCGGCGCGCTGGTCGTCGGCGCCATCGTGCTCGTGGCGCTGAACCTGCGTCCCGCGGCCGTCAGCGTCGGCCCGGTCCTCGACGAGGTGTCGACCGCGCTCGGCCTCGGCGGCGCAGGAGCCGGCCTGCTCACCACCCTGCCGGTGCTCGCGTTCTCGACCGTCGGTGCCGTCTCTCCCGCCCTGGCCGCCCGCTTCGGGCCCCACCGGGTCACGCTGGCCGCCCTCGTCGTCCTGGTCGCCGGTCTCACCGGCCGGGCGCTCACCGACTCCGCGGTCGTCTTCCTGCTGCTGTCGTTCCTCGGCCTGGCTGGGATGGCGACCTCGAACGTGCTGCTGCCCTCGCTCGTGAAGCGTCACTTCCCCGACAGCATCGGGCTGATGACGGCCGTCTACACCACGGCGCTGGCCATCGGCCTGACGGCGGCCTTCACCCTCACTGTCCCGTTCTCCGAGGCCCTCGCAACCTCGTCGTGGCGCACCGGGCTGGGCGCCTGGGCGGCGCTGGCCGCGGGGCGGCCCTGCCGTGGTTCTTCCTGTGGCGGCTCGACCACAGCAGCACGCTGACGCGCGGCCGACCGGGGCAGGTCCGCTGGGGCGACGTCGCCCGGACGCGGCTGGGCTGGACGATGGCCGCGTTCTTCGGGCTCCAGTCGATCCAGGCCTACGCCGCGTTCGGGTGGTTCGCCCAGCTGTTCCGCGACAGCGGCTACAGCCCCACCACCGCGGGTCTGCTGGTCGGCATCCTGGCCGGCGCCAGCATCCCCACCTCGCTGCTGGTCCCGTGGCTGGCGGGGCGACGCGACGACCAGCGCCTCATCGTGGCGGTGCTGGTGAGCTGCTACGCCGTCGGCTTCGTCGGCCTCGGTCTCCTCCGGGCGGACCTCGCCTGGCTGTGGGCCCTGCTGCTCGGGATCGGCGGCGCCTGCTTCCCGCTGGCGCTGACGATGATCGGGCTGCGCACCCGGACCCCCGAGGGCACCGCGGCGCTGTCCGGGTTCACCCAGTCGGTCGGCTACCTGTTCTCCGCGGTCGGCCCGTTCGGCGTCGGGCTGATCTACGAGGCGACCGGCGGGTGGGACGTCCCCATCGTCTTCCTGGCCGCGCTGCTCGTCCCCCAGATGGTGGTGGGTCTGCTGGCGGCGCGTCCCCACTACCTCGAGGACGAGCTCACTCCTCGCCCCGGCTGACGCCCACCCCGGCTGACGCCCACCCCGGGTCGTCTCTGGTCACTCCCCGCAGTCGGGCCAGGTTCCGGACTCGCCGCAAGAAAACGACGTACGGCGTGCAGGGGGCGACCGGGAACCAGCCGGCCCGGACGCCGACGGGGGGTGGCTGGGAGCCTGCCGTTCCGTCAGCGAAGCGGGGTCACCGTCGTCTCGTAGGTGAGCAGCTCGGTGTCGTTGCCCTCCCCGAAGTCGTCGGGCGCCGCATACATCGTCAGGCGGTCGCCGACGGCGTCGATGTCGGTGGGGTTGCGGGTCACGACGTGCCCCGCGGTCGACCACAGCTGGGTGGGCACCTCGTGCAGGACGGTGCGGCTCTTCAGGTCGAGGAGCGCGAACCCCCCCAGCTCGTACGGCGTGCCGGCGCCGGGCTGGGCGGGCAGGCCGGCGACGCCGGAGCACAGGGCCTTGCGGGAGGCGACGTACTCGCAGTCCTGGTAGTCCACGAAGTGGCTGTCGTTGAGCCAGCGCGCCTTCTGCCGGCCGGCGGTCGTCCACTCGTAGAAGCGGCGCGAGCCCCACGACTGCCCGACGATGCGGCCGGTGACCTGGTCGCGGACGACACCTCCGACGTGGTCGTCGACGGTGAACATCTGGGTGGCCTCGAGGGTGCGCGGGTCGACCTTGTAGACGATCGCCCGGCTGTCGGGGCGGTACTCCGCGACGGGCAGCCAGATGGAGCCGTCGCGGTCCACGTCGAGGCCGCCCGGGTGGTACATGTCGCCCTCCCCCAGGACGACGTCCTCGATCAGGTTGCCCCTGCGGTCGAGCACGAAGAGGTGGCCGACGCCCCTGCCCGGGGTGCGGTCGTAGCCGTCGACCGGCTCGGGATACTTCTCCGGCGCCTCCGTGATCTCGACCGATGACAGGTAGATCCGGTCACCGACGACCTCCATGGCCTGCGGATGGTGGGTGTTGAAGTCGAGCCGCATCGAGCCGGTCTTCGTCCAGGTGGTGCTGCGCGAGACGTTGTCGAAGGCCCGGACGAGCGGGTCGTCCTTCGGCGCCGGCGGGCGGGCGACGGCGGAGGCGGTCAGGCCGGAGACCAGGGCGGCGGTGCAGCCGATGGCGGTGAGGCGACGGATCGTGGTGCTCACGGTGGCTCCTCGGGTCGGGGTCGTCCCGGCACCGTAAGCACGCCACCCCGCCTCTCCACAACACCCCGGGTGAACGGGGGACGAACTCGCACGATCTGGACGCGCCGGTACCGGGACGGGCTCCTGCAGCGGCGTACTCATGTTTGTGTGGTGGCTGGACAGGCCTATGACCTGTCCAGCCACCACCCAAGAGGAGGCGGGACATGGCCGAGCGACCGAAGGGGCCCGGCAAGGCGAGCCGGATCGACCGGACGGTCATCCGGCTCAAGGCCTTCGCTGTCGTCCTCGACGAGGACGGGGCGCACCACGCTAGACATGACCATGCTGATGGCCGCGTCACCAGCCGGTGTGCCCCCGACGAACGTGGTGCTGGCCGAACCAGCTCGTCCGACGTGCTCGGTCGGGATCAGCTGCTTGGGCGGCCCTCCTTCGAGCCGGAACCAGCATGCGCGAGAACGCTCCGGCCCGATCAACGCCGCCGCTGTGGTCAGCACCAGCGTGACGGCCTTCTCCTTGAGCTGTTCCCGCTCGGCGTGCAACGGCTCCAGTGCGAGGTTGCCCAGCAGGGTGACGACGGGCTCGAGCGCGTCGTTCATCGCGAGCCTGGTATCGGTGCGAGCGTCCACCTCGCGCTCCTCGGCCGTGGCTTGCAGGCGCTCAGCGCTGAGCTGACGCGCCTGCGGGATGAGGAAGGCGAACGCCGTGCAGACGCACTGGACGATCACCAGGGTCACGGTCTCGGCGCCGGACGTCTGGCTCGCCGCGAGGCCCGCTGCCGGCGCCACAAGGACGCAGAGAGCAGCCAGGGTGATCCACACCCATGCTCGGTCGCGATCTGTTGCCGCTTCGCCTCCCCCGTCCATCGGCACCTCCCCTCACCCAAGTGATCGACTGTCCCATCGTGGACCAGCGGTCCGACGGATCAGGCGTTCAGAGCGCGCGGCCACGCCGGTTTCTGGGCGCTCACCGCACTGAATTCGCCGTACGCCGTGAAGCCGCCGCCCGAAAGCCAGCCGACCTGCAGGGAGTGACCAAAGACCGGCGGGGGTCAGACGACGCTGAGGGGCAGCAGCTTCTGGCCGGTGGGGCCGATCTGGATCTCGGTGCTCATCTCCGGGCACACGCCGCAGTCGTAGCAGGGGGTCCAGCGGCAGTCGTCGATCTCGGCGCTGTCGGGGTCCAGCGCGTCCTGCCAGTCCTCCCACAGCCAGTCGCGGTCGAGGCCGGCGTCGAGGTGGTCCCAGGGCAGCACCTCGTCGTACTCCCGCGCGCGGGTGGTGTACCAGTCGAGGTCGACGCTGCCTCCCGGCAGCGCGGGGAACACGGTTTCGCACGCGGCGAGCCAGGCGTCGTAGCTGAAGTACTCGCTCCAGCCGTCGAAGCGGCCGCCCTCGCGCCAGACCTGCTCGATGACCGCGCCGACGCGGCGGTCGCCGCGCGAGAGCAGTCCCTCGATGATGCCGGGGCGTCCGTCGTGGTAGCGGAAGCCGATGGCCCGGCCGAACTTCTTGTCGGTGCGCACGTCGTCGCGCAGCTGCTTGAGCCGGGCGTCGGTGGTCTCCCAGTCGAGCTGGGCCGCCCACTGGAACGGCGTGTGTGGCTTGGGCACGAAGCCGCCGATGGAGACGGTGCAGCGGATGTCGTTGCGACCCGACACCTGCCGGCCCTCGGCGATGACCTTCTTGGCCAGCTCGCCGATGCCGAGGACGTCCTCGGCCTCCTCGGTGGGCAGGCCGCACATGAAGTAGAGCTTCACCTGACGCCAGCCGTTGGCGTACGCCGTGGAGACGGTGCGGATCAGGTCCTCCTCCGTCACCGCCTTGTTGATGACCTTGCGCATCCGCTCCGACCCGCCCTCCGGGGCGAACGTGAGCCCCGAGCGCCGCCCGTTGCGGGAGAACTCATTGGCCAGCGTGATGTTGAAGGCGTCGACCCGCGTCGACGGAAGCGAGAGCGAGACGTTGCTGCCCTCGTAGCGGTCGGCGAGGCCGGTCGCGATGTCGCCGATCTCGGTGTGGTCGGCGCTGGAGAGCGAGAGCAGCCCGACCTCCTCGAACCCCGACTTCCTGATGCCGTTCTCGACCATCGCGCCCACGGTCTCGATCGAGCGCTCACGGACCGGGCGCGTGATCATGCCGGCCTGGCAGAAGCGGCAGCCGCGGGTGCAGCCGCGGAAGATCTCGACGGAGAACCGCTCGTGGACGGTCTCGGCCAGCGGCACCAGCGGGTTGCGCGGGTAGGGCCAGGAGTCGAGGTCCATCAGCGTGTGCTTGCGGATCCGCCACGGCACGCCCGGCTGGTTGGGCGTGACGGCGGCGATGCGGCCGTCGGGAAGGTAGGAGACGTCGTAGAACTTGGGCACGTAGACGCCGCCGGAGGCGGCGAGGCGGAAGAGCACCTCGTCGCGGGGTGTGCGCCCCTCGAGACCGGGGCAGCCCTCGGCCTTCCACTCGCGCACCACCTCGGAGATCGCGAGCACGACCTCCTCGCCGTCACCGAGCACCGCGGCGTCGATGAAGTCGGCCATCGGCTCGGGGTTGAAGGCGGAGTGGCCGCCGGCGAGCACGATCGGGTCGGACTCGGTGCGGTCCACGGCGTGCAGCGGGACGCCGGCCAGGTCGATCGCGGTCAGCAGGTTCGTGTAGCCCAGCTCGGTCGCGAAGGACACGCCGAGGAGGTCGAAGGCCCCGACGGGCCGGTGCTGGTCGACGGTGAACTGCGGGATCCCGTGGGCCCGCATCTTCTCCTCCAGGTCCGGCCACACCGAGTAGGTGCGCTCGGCCAGGATCCAGTCGCGCTCGTTCAGCACCTCGTAGAGGATCTGGACGCCCTGGTTGGGCAGCCCGACCTCGTAGGCGTCGGGGTACATCAGCGCCCAGCGGACCTCGGCGCTCTCCCAGTCCTTCAGCGTCGCGTTGAGCTCACCGCCGACGTACTGGATCGGCTTCTGCACCGTGGGCAGCACCGGCTCCAGGAGGGGGAAGACGGACGCGGGTGCCGTCACGGGGGCGGCGGTCGCAGACATGGCGGAGAACCTCGAGGTCGGGGTCGGCAGGACGGCCCCAGGGTACGCCGATCCCGGGCGCGGTCCCCAACCGTCACCGCCGTACGGCGCGCGCCGATCAGTAACGGGAGCGGTTGATGCCCGAGCGCGACATGCCCAGCCCCATCGCCCGCTGCGTGCGCAGGTGGATGTTGAGCAGCAGGCCCACGGCCATGAGGGTCGCGAACATCGACGTCCCGCCGTAGGAGACCAGCGGGAGCGGCACGCCGGTGACGGGCATGATGCCCAGGCACATCCCGATGTTCTGGAAGGACTGGAAGGCGAACCAGCAGCCCACGCCGGCCGCGGCCAGGCGACCGAAGAGGTCCTGGGCCTGGCCCGCGATGACGAAGGCACGCCACAGCAGCAGCGTCAGCAGCCCGATGATGACCGCGGCCCCCACGAGACCGAGCTCCTCACCGGCCACGGTGAAGATGAAGTCGGTCTGCTGCTCGGGCACGAAGCCCGAGCGGGTCTGGGAGCCGTTGAAGAGACCCTGGCCGAACATGCCGCCGTTGCCGATGGCGATGCGCGCCTGCTCGGTGTTGTAGCCGGCGCCGAGCGGGTCGCGCGCGGGGTCGGTGAAGGCCATGAAGCGGTCGAGCTGGTAGTCCTTGAGCAGACCGAAGCGGACCGCGGCGAAGCACACCACCAACCCGCCGCCGACCAGCGTCCACAGCCACCGACGCGGCGCGCCGGACACCGCGACGACGCCGAAGACGGTCGCCAGCAGCACCAGCACCGTGCCCAGGTCGGGCTGGAGCAGGATGAGCGCGGCCGGCAGCGAGGCCACCGCCAGCATCCCGAGCACGTCGAGGTGGCGGACGTCGCGCTGGCGCCAGGAGCCCTCGGTGCGCTCGGCGACCACGAGGGCCATGCCGATGACCACCGACAGCTTGGCGAACTCGGCGGGCTGGATCGACATGCCCGCGATGACGATCCACGAGCGGGAACCGTTGATCGTCGAGCCCATGGCCAGCACGAGCAGCAGGCCGATCAGCGAGACGACGTACACCGGAGGCGCGAGGATGCGCAGCCAGCGGTGCTCGGTGGTCGCCACGAGGACGGCCAGCACGACGCCGATGGCGATGTTGACCAGGTGGCGGCGCAGGAAGGCTTGGGCGTCGCCGCCGGTGAGGACGTCGCGCTCGGCGGTGGCCGACCACACGAGCATCGTGCCCAGGACCAGCAGCGCGGCGGTCGCGACCAGCAGGAGCCAGTCCAGCCGTGGCACACGGGCGAGGCTGGACTCGGTGCGGATGGTCCGCGGGCGTGCCAGCGGGGCGCGGTTGCGCGAGCCGGAGGACGGTCGGCCGGGGGCGAGCAGCGCCATCAGGAGTCCTTGTCGTTCGCGGCCGGCTGGGGGGCCGTCGACGGCGGCAGGATCGAGCCGTCCTCGGCGAAGACGGGCAGACGTGCGGGTGGGGTGACGCCTGGGATCGCGGCGTCGTCGGAGACGACCTTCAGGCCCTTGACGCCGTAGAGGGTCTCGTAGATCTTGCGGATGGCCGGGCCCGAGGTCCCCGAGCCGGTGCCGCCCTGGGAGACCATCATCACCACGACGTAGTCCTTGGTGTACGACGCCACCCAGGAGGTCGACTGCTTGCCGTAGACCTCGGCCGAACCGGTCTTCGCGCGGATCGCGACGCGATCGATGGGGAACTCGGTCAGCCGCCAGGCCATGGTGCCGACCTTGGCCACGTTCTGCAGCCCGACGTCGATGAAGCTCAGGTCGCTCTGCGGGACGTCGACCGTGCCCTGGACCGTCGGCTCGATCTCCTTGACCACCTCGCCGGCCGGGTCGACGATCGCCTTGCCGACGCTGGGCTCGTAGAGCGTGCCGCCGTTCGACAGCGCGGCGTACCCGCGGGCCAGCTGCAGCGGGGTCACCACCGTGTCGCCCTGGCCGATCGCGAAGTTGACCGCGTCGCCGGCGCGGTAGGCGAAGCCCTCGACGCAGAACTCGCGGGCGAAGCGGTGCAGGAAGTCGTAGCCGTCCTCCTCGCCCACCTCGCAGTAGTAGTCCTTCATCGACTTGTAGTACTCGAGCTTCCAGGCCCGGTCGGCGATGCGGCCGCTGGCCTCGCCCGGGATGTCGATGCCGGTGGTCGAGCCGAAGCCGAACTCCTTGGCCTCCTCGACCAAGGGGTCCTTGGCGTCGACGTCGGCCACGTCGGAGCCGTACTTCTGCCAGAAGTTGAGGCCGATCCGGTAGAAGAAGGTGTTGCAGGAGACTTCGAGCGCCTTCTGGAATCCGATGTAGCCGTAGGCGCCGGACTCGTAGTTCTTGAAGTCGCGGTTGCCGACGCGCAGCGCCGAGGAGCAGTTGAGCTGCGTGCTGTGCGTGTAGCCGTCGCCGAGCGCGCCCGCGGTCATGAACGGCTTCCAGGTCGAGCCGGGTGCGAACTGCCCCTGCGTCGCACGAGAGAGCAGGGGCGTGCCCGAGGCGTCGGAGTAGAGCCGCTGGAGCTCGGACTCGCTGATGCCGCCCACCCACAGCTTCGGGTCGTACGTCGGCTGGCTGGCCATCGCGACGATCCGACCGGTGTCGGCCTCCATGACGACCGCGGCGCCGGAGTCGGCGACGTAGGGGCGGCCGGTGACCTCGTCCACCGTGGCGCGCGCGGTCTTGATCGTCTGCGCGAGCTGCTGCTCGACGACGGCCTGCACGCGGGCGTCGATCGACGTGACGAGCGTGTCGCCCACCCGACCCTGCACCTCGCCGGAGTCACCGAGGACGCGTCCGACCGAGTCCACGGCCACCTGCTTGTAACCCGGGAATCCGCGGAGGTAGGAGTCGTAGGCCTTCTCCAGCCCGGCGCGCCCCACCACCGAGGCGCCGTGGACCGACTCGTCCTCGTCCTTCTCGGCCTTGTCCAGCTCGCCCTCGGTGATCGGGCTGAGGTAGCCCAGCAGGTGGGCGGCGTTGATCCCGTACGGCGCCGGGTAGGAGCGCACGGTCTGGTTCTCCACCAGCACCGCGGGGAAGTCCTCGTTCTGCTCCATGATCGAGATCGCGGTCTGCTGCTCGATGTCTTTGGCGATCGGCACCGGCTGGTAGGGCGAGCCGTTCCAGCAGGTGCCGGCCTTCGACCCGGGCTCCCCGCACAGCAGCGTGCGGTCCCGGATCGTGGCGAAGGGCCGGTCCACCGCGCCGGCGATGCGCCGCAGCAGCCGTTTCTGGACCGAGTCGCCCAGCTTGCCCAGCAGGGTGCGGTCGACCGAGACGACCCAGGAGGTGCGGTTGGCGACCAGCGGGCGTCCCATGTCGTCGACGATGAGCCCGCGCGCCGGCTGGACGACGATCTCGCGGACCGACTGGTCGGCGGCCTTCGCCTGGTAGGTGTCACCGTCGAGGACCTGGAGGTACCACAACCGCCCGAAGAGGGTGAGGAAGAGGGCCAGGACGAGCACCATGATGACGCGGATGCGCAGCTGCCCCTTCACCGCGGCCCGCAGGCCCTTCGCCGGTCGGGACGCGCGTGCGGGGTCCCCGCGGAAGGCTGTCAGCCCACTCATGATCGCCATGTCTGTCGGTGTCCGTCCGGCTCGCTAGTAGGCGACCTGGCGCGGCTGCACCCGCCGGAAGACCCGGAGGGCCAACGGCAGCACGAACGGCGCGAGGAGCAGGTCGAGCAGCAGGGTGAGGGGGATGACGTGCAGCGCCTCACCGGCGTTGACCGAGGGCTCGATCATGACCAGACCGGACAGCGCGAAGATCGACGTGCCGACGAAGGAGGCAGCCCCCACGGTGGCCAGCGCGGCGAGGGCGGAGCGTCCCGCTTCGGGACGGACCTTGCCCGCGAGGTAGCCGACGATCATCAGCGCCAGCGCCCAGCGGCCGGCGACGTGGTCGGCCGGCGGGGCGAGGTCGACCAGCAGGCCACCGAAGAACCCGAGCACGGCGGCGAACTCCGGTCCCCGGGTGAGCGCACCCGCCACCACGACGAGCAGGACGACGTTGGGGGTTGCGCCGTCGAGGGCGAAGTAGGGGAAGAACGCGGTCTGCAGCACGACCGCGGCCAGCAGCAGCACGGTGAAGAGGGCGGCACGCACGACGGGCATCAGTCGTCCTCCTCGGGGACCTCGCCGGCACGGATGACCGGTCGGTCGCCCTGGGTGTCGCCGTCGACGACCACGCCCACGAGGTCGAGCGAGGAGAAGTCGACGAAGGGGGTGATCACGGCGTGCTTGGACTGCTCACGCGGGCTGGAGAAGACCGAGCCGACGGTGCCGATCGGGATGCCGGTGACGTACGGCGCTCCGCTGCGGCTGCCCCAGGTGACCACCACGTCGTCCTTGCCCGGGGTCTCGGAGTTGTCGACCAGGTCGAGGTCGAGACGGGTGTCGCCGTCGATCTCGCCACGACCGCGCAGGAACCCCACCTCGGCGTTGGACCCGAGGCGCGCGCCGACCACCGAGGCCTCGTCGACCACGAGCAGGACGGTCGCGCTGCTGCGGTTGGCGTGCAGCACCCGGCCGACGAGCCCGGCGTTGTTGATCACGGTCAGGTCCGCGTGGATGCCGGAGCTGGTGCCGGCGTCGATGGTGACCGTGTGGGTGAACGCCTGGGCCGGGCCCATGGCGACCACGCGCGCCGGGACCAGCGCGAGGTCGGTGGTCCGGGAGGCGGCGAGCAGGCCGTCGAGCTCGGCGGCGCGGTAGCGGACCTCGGACGTGGTCGCGACCTGACCGCGCAGGTTGGCGTTCTCCGCCTCGAGGCGTGCGATGTCGCCGCGCAGGTCCTTG
The DNA here is from genome assembly GCA_963790225.1 of uncultured Actinomycetota bacterium. GTDB lineage: Bacteria > Actinomycetota > Actinomycetes > Propionibacteriales > Nocardioidaceae > Marmoricola_A. Next base: position 168,956 of record CAWBNX010000008.1, read on the forward strand.
CTGGACTCGAAGAACCCGGGGATGTCGTGCAGCGGGCGGGCGACGACGGCGGTGCCCTCCTGGGCCGGGGCGATGAGCTCGCCGATGCCGGTGCGGACCGGCTCGAAGGGCGAGTCGTCCTGGCCCTGGTAGTCCACGACCATGGTCGTGACGCAGGCGAGGGTGAGGACGGCGACGACCGAGCGGCCGGCACCGGAGCGGGAGTCCTTGAGCGGCACGGGCCTACCGCCTCGGCTCGGACACGAGGACCTGCTGGAGCGCTTCGAACTCCTCGACACACTTGCCGGCGCCGAGGGCCACCGAGTGCAACGGCTCTTCGGCCACGTGGACCGGCATCCCGGTCTCGTGGCGCAGCCGCTCGTCGAGGCCGCGCAGCAACGCGCCCCCGCCGGTGAGCACGACCCCGCGGTCCATGATGTCGCCGGCGAGCTCCGGCGGGGTCTGGTCGAGGGTGGCGCGCACCGCGTCGACGATGTCGTGCAGCGGCTCCTCGATGGCGTGGCGGACCTCGACGCTGGAGACCACGATCGTCTTCGGCAGACCGGTGACCATGTCGCGGCCGCGGATCTCGGCCTCGGGCTCCTTGGTGAGCGGGAACGCCGTGCCGAGGGTCATCTTGATCTCCTCGGCGGTGCGCTCCCCCAGCATGAGGGAGTGCTCCTTCTTCATCCACGCGATGATCGCCTGGTCGATGTCGTCGCCGGCCGTGCGCACGCTGAGGCTGGTCACGATGCCGCCGAGGGAGATGACCGCGACCTCGGTGGTGCCGCCGCCGACGTCGACGACCATGTTGCCGGTGGCCTCGTGCACGGGGAGCCCGGCGCCGATGGCGGCGGCCATGGGCTCCTCGATGATGTAGACCCGGCGGGCGCCGGCCTGGTAGCCGGCCTCCTTGACCGCACGCTGCTCGACCGCTGTGATGGCGCTCGGCACGCAGATCACCAGGCGTGGCTTGGCGAAGTAGCGCCGGCGGTGCACCTGCTGGATGAAGAACCGGAGCATCTGCTCGGTCGACTCGAAGTCGGCGATCACGCCGTCCTGGAGCGGCCGCAGGGCGGTGATGTTGTCGGGCGTGCGCCCGAGCATGCGCTTGGCCTCGTGCCCCACGGCCAGGATCTCGCCGGTGGAGGAGTTCAGCGCCACGACGCTGGGCTCGTCGAGGAGCACCCCCTTGCCTCGCACGTAGACGAGCGTGTTCGCCGTCCCGAGGTCGACGGCCATGTCCCGTCCGATGAAGCTGTTCGCCATCGTTGCGTCCGCCACTTTCGTCACACCAGTGTCTCGAGCAGCGTAGGCACGGCGACCGCTCCCGCCCCGCAGGACACGCGGCGAGGGGTCGCGGGCTGTGTCGGTTTCCCAAGGTATGCCGGCAAGTTGGCACTCCCCATGGCGTCCGGGGCATGGGGAGTGCCAGTTTGCCGACATACCTTGGGAAACCGACACCACCGCAAAGACAGTGTTTGCAAGGGTTTCTTTGCGGTTCTACCCTCACGTGATGGAGCTCTCCTCGATTACCCCCGGGCCCGAGGCGCTGCGCGCGCTCTCCCACCCGGTGCGACTGCGGATCCTCGGCCTGCTGCGCATGGACGGGGCCTCGACCGCGAGCGCTCTCGCCACCCGGCTGGGTCTCAACTCCGGAGCCACCAGCTACCACCTGCGCCAGCTGGCCCGGCACGGCTTCGTCGTCGACGCCGAGGGGCGCGGCAACGGCCGCGACCGGTGGTGGCGCGCGGCGCACCAGTCCACGCGGGTGCCCACCGACGACGCCTCCACCGGCACTTCCTCCGACACCTCCCCCGACACCGTGACCGACCGGGACACCAACGACGCGTTCCTGCAGGCCGTCGCGATCGTGCGCACCGAGCAGCTGCAGCAGGCCGTCGAGGAGCGGCCCCTCCTGCCGGCCGAGTGGCGAGCCGCCTCCACGTTCAGCGACTGGGGCCTGGTGCTCACCCCGGCGCGCGCCCGCGAGCTGATGGAGGCGATGTCCGCGGTCGTCGCCGGGTGGGAGGAGGACGAGACGGGCGAGGGAGCCGCTCCGTTCGTCGTGGCCCTGACCACCCACCCGCGCCCCGGCGCCGTGTCCGCTCCGCCGGACGAGCGAGCGTCCGACGATGGGTGAAACCGGGACCCGCGGCGGGCACCGATCCTCGCACCGGCCTGTCGCACCGGGCGCTGCGCGGGTGGCTGACGGCGGAGGCGGTGTCCCTGACCGGCACCCGGGTCTCGATGGTCGCCATCCCCTGGCTGGTGCTCACCACGTCGGGCAGCGCCACCTGGACCGGGATCGTCGCCTTCGCCGAGATGCTGCCCTACGTGCTGGCCAAGGCCGCGGCGGGCCCGGTCATCGACCGGCTCGGCGCCCGGCGGGTGTCCGTGGCGACCGACCTGCTGAGCGTGGTGGTGGTCGGTGCGGTGCCGCTGCTGCACGTCCTGGACCTGCTGACCCTGCCTGTGGTCACCGTGACGGTCGCCTTCGCGGGCCTGCTCCGCGGTCCCAGCGACGGCGCGAAGCACGCACTGGTCCCGGCGGTGGTGGCCGGCTCCGGCGTGTCCCTCGAACGCGCCACCGGCCTCAGCGGCGCGGTGGAGCGGCTCGCCTCGACGCTCGGCGCGGCGTTCGCCGGCCTGCTGGTGGCGGCCGTCGGACCGGCGCAGGCGCTCGTCGTCGACGCCGCCAGCTTCGCGCTCGCGGCCGGGCTGCTCGCTGCCTTCGTCCCCGCCCCCGAGGCCGCGCCCCCGAGGCCCCGCCCCGCCGCCGGGTCGGCGCCGGGCTATCTGGCCGACCTGCGCGAGGGCGGTCACTTCCTGCGCCGCGAGCCGGTGCTCCTGGCCATCACGCTGATGGTCGCGTTCACCAACCTCCTCGACACGGCGTACGCCGCGGTGCTGGTGCCGGTCTGGGCCGAGGAGACCGGTGGCGGAGCCCAGGCGATCGGGCTCCTGTTCGGCTTCTTCAGCGGTGCGGCCGTGCTGGGCAGCCTCCTCGCCTCGAGGTACGGCGAGCGTCTGCCCCGCTTCCGCATCTACGTCGTGGCCTTCGCCGTCTGCGGTCTGCCGCGGTTCGCCGTCATGGCCTACGACGTCGCCGCCGACGTGTCCCTCTGGTGGGTCCTGGTGGTTGCGGTGGCCGGCGGGTTCGGCGCCGGGTTCATCAACCCGATCCTTGGCGCCGTCATCTTCGAGCGGATCCCCGGCCGCCTCGTCGGTCGGGTGATCACGCTGAGCTCCGCCCTGGCGTGGGCCGGCATGCCCTTCGGCGGCCTGCTGGCCGGGCTGGTCGTGTCCGGGTACGGCGAGGTGGCCGCCCTGCTGGGGGCCGGCACGGCGTACTTCGTCGCGACCATGGCGCCCCTGCTGGTGCCCAGCTTCCGTGACCTCGACCGTCGTCCGGTCGGCGGCGAGGCGTCAGGCCAGGTCGGGGAACCAGAGCGCGATCTCACGCGCGGCTGACTCCTCCGAGTCCGAGCCGTGGACCAGGTTCTCGCGGTTCGACAGCGAGTAGTCGCCGCGGATCGTGCCGGGGGCGGCCTTGCGACCGTCGGTCGCGCCGTTGATGCCGCGCACGACCTCGATGGCCTCGTCGCCCTCGAGGACCACGGCGACCAGCGGGCCGGAGGTCACGAAGGTCCGCAGCGGCGGGTAGAAGTCCCGCTCGACGTGCTCGGCGTAGTGCCGGTCGGCGAGCCCGCCGTCGATCGTGCGCTGCTCGAGGGCGACGATCGTGAGGCCGCGGTCCTCGAACCGCTGGAGGACCGCACCGACGAGACCACGCTTCACGGTGTCGGGCTTGAGCAGGACGAAGGTGCGTTGGGACATGACGCACATGGTGGCAGACGCCGGGCGCCCGCGTGGACGAGGCTCCCGCGCTGCCGGGGGCTAGGCGGTCTGGCCGCGCTCGATCCGCTCGCGGTCGATCCTGGCGCCGAGGTACCACGAGCCGGCGTACAGCGACAGGAACACCACACCCAGCGCCACCATGGCGGTGACCAGGAAGCCCATGAGCAGCGACGCGACCTGGACCGCCCACCCGAGCGCACCGCCGAAGGGGCGCCCCATGGTCCCGGCCGCGACGATGCAGGCCAGCGTCAGCCCCAGGCCGAGACCGAGGGCCAGCGGCGTGCTGACCTCGGTGACCACGAGCAGCACCGGCGTGGTGAGGAAGACGACGACGGCCTGGAGCATGAGCATGCCCGCGCACATCGCCCGCTGCATGCGCCCCATCAGCCCCGCCTCCCGGAGGTGTCGCGGCTGCTCGGGCGGCGCAGCATCGTGCGCGCCTCGCCCACGGTCACCACCGAACCGGTCACGAGCACTCCCCCGCTGCCGATCGACTCCCCGCCCGCGCCGCCGGTCTCGGCGAGGGTGACCGCTTCCTCGAGGGCGTCGTCGAGGCGGTCGTGGACCACCACGCGGTGCTCGCCGAACAGGTCGCGCGCGATCTCGCCGAGCTCCTCGGCGCCCATGCTGCGGTCGGTCGGGCTGCGCGTGCACACGATCTGCGCCAGCACCGGCTCCAGCTCGCCGAGGAACGCCTCGGCGTCCTTGTCCGCCATCATCGCCACGACCCCGATCAGCGGGTCGAAGGTGAACGAGTCGCGGACCGCCTCCACCAGGGCCGCGGCACCGTGCGGGTTGTGCGCGGCGTCGAGCATGACGGTGGGGCCGCGCCGGACCACCTCGAGGCGGCCGGGCGACGTCACGCCGCCGAAGGCCTCGCGCACGAGGTCGTCACCCAGGGGGTCGCCGCCGGCCAGCACCTCGGCCGCCGCCAGCGCGAGCACGGCGTTCTGCGCCTGGTGGGCGCCGTAGAGCGGGAGGAAGACCTCGTCGTAGCGACCACGCAGACCCTGGAGGTCGACCACCTGGCCGCCGACGGCGGCGGCGCGGTGCACCACGCCGAAGTCCGTGCCCTCCCGGAGCAGCGTCGCGCCGACCTCCTGGGCGCGCTCGGTGAGCACGGCCATGACGTCGTCGTCCTGGGCGGCGACCACGACGGTCGCGCCCGGCTTGATGATCCCGGCCTTCTCCACCGCGATCGTGCCGGCACGGTCGCCGAGGTAGCGGGCGTGGTCGACCGCGATCGGGGTCACGACCGCGACGGTGCCGTCGGCGACGTTGGTGGCGTCCCACGACCCGCCCATGCCGACCTCGATCGACGGCCACGTCGACCGGGCTGTCGGCGAACGCCGCGAAAGCCATGCCGACCACGGTCTCGAAGAACGACAGCGGGTGCGGCTGGTCGGCGTCGACCAGGTCGAGGTAGGCCGCGATGTCGGCGTGGACCTGCGCGAACGCCTCCTCGCTCAGCGGGTCGCCGTCGAGGCTGATGCGCTCGGTCATCGACTCCACGTGGGGGCTGGTGAACCGCCCGGTCCGCAGGCCCCGCGCCCGCAGGAGGTCGTCGATCATCCGCGAGGTCGTGGTCTTGCCGTTGGTGCCGGTCAGGTGGACGACGGGGTAGGCGTGCTGCGGGTCACCGAGCAGCTCGGTCAGCGCGGCGATGCGGTCGAGGCTGGGCTCGAGGCGGGTCTCGGGCCAACGGGCCAGGAGCGCGCGCTGGACGGCGTCGTACGACGACGGGTCGGGCGTGGCGGGGGACGATCCGGGGGAGGTTCCGGCGGGCGGTGCGGGGGTGTCAGACATGGCCTGCCGAGTCTACGGGCGGGCCGCGCCCTCCCGCCGCCCGCAGAGGGTGCGGGACGACGTCGGGGAACGGGTTCGCCCTGACCACCTGCGGCTTCGTAGGATTCGCTCCATGACTGACACCCAGAGCCCGCCCCGGTCCACGCCGACGCCCGCCGCCGGCGTCGCCGTACCGGACAAGCCGGCGCTGGAGGGCCTGGAGGCCCGTTGGTCGCAGACCTGGAAGGACCAGCAGACCTACGCCTTCGACCGGACGGCGCCCCGTGAGCAGGTCTACGCGATCGACACCCCGCCGCCGACCGTCTCGGGCTCGCTGCACGTCGGCCACGTCTTCTCCTACACCCACACCGACCTCGTCGCCCGCTTCCAGCGGATGCGCGGCAAGGAGGTCTTCTACCCGATGGGCTGGGACGACAACGGCCTGCCGACCGAGCGCCGCGTCCAGAACTACTTCGGCGTGCGCTGCGACCCGTCGCTGCCCTACGACGCCGACTTCGCCCCGCCGCAGAAGCCGGACCCCAAGCGGCAGATCCCCGTCAGCCGCCCCAACTTCGTCGAGCTCTGCGAGCGGCTCGTCGTCGAGGACGAGCAGGTCTTCGAGTCGCTGTGGCGCACCCTCGGGCTCTCGGTCGACTGGGAGCAGACCTACACGACCATCGGTCCGGCCGCCCAGACGGTCTCCCAGCGGGCCTTCCTGCGCAACTTCGCGCGCGGCGAGGCCTACCTGCAGGAGGCGCCCACGCTGTGGGACGTCACGTTCCAGACCGCGGTCGCCCAGGCCGAGCTCGAGGCGCGGGAGTACCCCGGCGCCTACCACCGGGTCGCCTTCCACCTCCCGGGCTCGACCGACGGGGTCGTCCACATCGAGACCACGCGCCCCGAGCTGATCCCGGCCGTCGTCGCGCTCGTCGCCCACCCCGACGACGAGCGCTACCAGCACCTGTTCGGCACCACCGTCACCTCGCCGGTCTTCGGCGTCGAGATCCCGGTGCGCGCCCACGCCGCGGCCGAGCCCGACAAGGGCGCCGGCATCGCGATGTGCTGCACCTTCGGCGACCTGACCGACGTGACGTGGTGGCGCGAGCTGCAGCTGCCGGTGCGCACCGTCATCGGCCGCGACGGGCGCCTCCACCGCGACACCCCGGAGTGGATCGCCGGCGCGGCGGACGGGGCCGAGGCGGCGTACGCCGAGCTCGCCGGCAAGACCACCTTCAGCGCCCGCGAGGCGATGGTGGGGCTGCTGCGTGCCTCCGGCGACCTCGTCGGCGAGCCGTCGCCCACGCAGCGGATGGCGAACTTCTACGAGAAGGGCGACAAGCCGCTGGAGATCGTGTCGACGCGCCAGTGGTACATCACCAACGGCGGGCGCGACACCGACCTGCGCACCGAGCTCGTCGAGCGCGGCTCGGAGATCACGTGGAGCCCCAGCCACATGCGGCACCGCTACGACAACTGGGTCGGCGGCCTCAACGGCGACTGGCTGGTCTCGCGGCAACGGTTCTTCGGCATCCCGTTCCCGGTCTGGTACCCCCTCGACGGCGACGGCGAGCCCGACTACGCCCACCCGCTGCTGCCGCGCGAGGAGCAGCTCCCGGTCGACCCCTCCACCGACGTCCCCGGCGGCTACGAGGAGTCCCAGCGCGGCAAGCCGAACGGCTTCCTCGGCGACCCCGACGTGATGGACACCTGGGCCACCTCCTCGCTCACGCCCCAGATCGCGGGCGGATGGGAGTCCGACCCCGACCTGTTCGACCGGGTCTTCCCGATGGACCTGTGCACCCAGGCCCACGACATCATCCGGACCTGGCTCTTCAGCCGGGTCGTGCGCGCGCACTTCGAGCACCACACCGTGCCGTGGACCCACGCCCTGGTCTCCGGCTTCGTCATGGACCCGGACCGCAAGAAGATGAGCAAGTCCAAGGGCAACGTCGTCGTGCCCACCGACATCCTCGAGAAGTACGGCGCCGACGCCGTGCGTTGGCGTGCTGCGATGGCACGACCGGGTCTGGACTCGCCCTTCGACGAGACGCAGATGAAGGTCGGCCGGCGGCTGGCCATGAAGGTGCTCAACGCGTCCAAGTTCGCCCTCGCCGGGGTCGGCGCGACGTCGTACGACGTGGACGCGATCACCGAGCCGGTCGACCGGGCCATGCTGGCCGGCCTGGCCCGCACCGTCGAGCGCGCCACCGCGGCGTTCGAGGCCTACGACTACACCACCGCGCTCGAGGTCGCCGAGCGCTTCTTCTGGACCTTCTGCGACGACTACGTCGAGCTGGTCAAGGAGCGGGCGTACGGCGGGCGTGGTGACGAGGCCGCGGCGTCGGCCCGCTCGGCTCTCGCCCTGGCTCTCGACGTCCAGCTGCGGCTGCTGGCGCCGTTCCTGCCCTACGTGACCGAGGAGGTCTGGTCGTGGTGGCAGGAGGGGTCGGTGCACCGCGCCGCCTGGCCCGTCGCCGACGACCTCGCCGGCCTTCACCGACACCGACCCGGCCATGCTCGACGCGGTCGCCCAGGCGCTGGCCGGGCTGCGCGGGGTCAAGTCACAGGCCAAGGTCTCCCAGCGCACCGAGGTCGCCGCGGCCCAGGTGTCCGGGGTGCGTCGGCTCCTCGACCTGACGGCGCAGGCCCGGGCCGACCTGTCCGCGGCGGCGAAGGTCGTCGGCGAGCTGGCGTTCGTCGAGGTCGACGGGGGCGACTCCCTGGCGGTCAGCGCCGAGCTCGTGCCGCCCGCTCCGACCGACGAGTGACGCGGCGGGCGGACGCGGTCAGCACGGCGGCCAGAGCGAGCCCGACGAGGATCTCCTGCGGCATCCGCCCCGGCGACTCGCGCTGCACCGCCTGGTGGAAGGCGTCCCAGCGCTTCGGGAACGGTGAGAGCCCGAGGAACCGGTCGGCCGGCTTGTCGAGGTCCGGGAAGGCCGCACCGGCCATGCCGGCGAGCACCCGCAGCCGGGCGCCAGGCTCGGTGGTGGCCGTCACGGTCGCCATGGCGGCCAGGCCGAGCAGACCGTCGGGAACTGCGATGTGCATGACCTCGCGGATGGGCCGGCCGTCGCCCCAGTGCGGCACCGCGTCGAGCGCGAAGTGCGAGGCGACGCCTGCGGTGAAGGCGCTCACGGGGCCGGGGGCGGCGCGCCCGATGAAGGCGCCGGACAGGACGTGGTTGGTGACGAGCACTCACCCAGTGTCCCTGCCCGGATGACGACGGACGCAGGCGCACCTCTCGCCGGGTCTCGACTGCTCGCTGCGCTCCCGCTCGACCACCGTCAGCGGGTGAGCCAGGCCTCGAAGGCGTCGAAGGAGGAGGGGCGCCCGAGGAAGTCGGCCACCAGGTCGGCGGCGTCGGCCGAGCCGCCGGGCGCCAGCACCTGGTCGCGGTAGCGACGGGCCACGTCGGGGGCCAGCAGGTCGTCGGGGTCGAAGGCGGAGAACAGGTCCTGGGCGATGACCTGGCTCCACATGTAGGTGTAGTAGGCCGAGGTGTAACCGCCGAGGTGTCCGAACGACGCCTCGAAGTGCGTCCCCGGAACCGCCCCGCACACGTCGTACTGCTCCTGCAGCTCGGCCACCCGGGCTCCGACGTCCTCGGGCACCTCCGCGTGGAGGTGGTAGGAGATGGCCGCGTAGAACATCTGCGTGCGGACGTCGAGGGCCTTGCCCAGCTCGTGCGCAGCGCGCATGCGGTGCACCAGCTCGGCGGGGATCGGCGTGCCGGTCTCGTCGCGGGCGAACCGGGCCAGCACGCCCGCGTCCCACGCCCACTCCTCGAGCATCTGCGAGGGCGCCTCGACGAAGTCCCACTCGGTGGCGACCCCGGAGTAGCGCACGACCGCCTGCCGGCCGCCGACGACGTGGTGCACCAGGTGGCCGAACTCGTGGAACAGCGTCACGACGTCGCTGTGCTCCATCAGCCCGCGCGGGAAGTTGCAGACCAGCACGCCCTCGGCCAGCTGGGTGCCGGCCGCGCCCGGGGCCAGGGTGAACTGCGCGGCGTGGGAGTACTTCCCCTCGCGCGGGTGCAGGTCGAGGTAGATGCGCCCGATGCGCTCTCCGTCGAGGTGCACGTCGTGGACGGTGACGTCGCGGTGCCACGTCGGCGCGTCCGCGACGTCGACGTACTCGAGGCCGAGGAGCGCACCGGTGACGTCGAGCAGCCCGGCGCGGACGTCGTCGAAGGCGAAGTAGCGGCGCACCTCGCGAGCGTCGACCTCGGCCTCCTCGCGCCGCCGCTGCTCGGCGTAGAAGTAGCGGTCGACGGCGGTGATCCGTTCCAGCTCGGGGTGGTCACGACGGGCGAGGGCGAGCAGGGCGTCGTGGTCGGCCCGCGCCGCCTCGTCGGCCAGCGCCGCGACGCGGTCGACGAACGCCGGGATGGCAGGACCGTCGCCGATCTGCTTGACCTCGGCGTCGTAGGACGGCCAGTCGGCGTAGCCGAGGGTCTGCGCCAGCTCCTGACGTACGGCGAGCAGCTCGCCCAGCACCGGCTCGTTGTCGGGCCACGCCCGGGTGAGGAACGCCTCGGTGAGCTCGGCCCGCAGGGCACGGTCCGTCGCGAGGACACGCGCACCGGCATGTAGTCGGGGTACTCGGTGCTGAGCTCCACGAGACCGTCGTCGCCCACCGGGTGTGCGGCCACGAAGTCGTCCGGCAGTCCGTCGAGACGGGCGGGATCGACCCGCACCGTGCGCCGGCCGTCGCGGATGACCCGCGAGAAACGCAACGACAGATCGGTCTCCCGCTCCGACAGCGCGCGCACCCGTTCGCGCGTCTCGTCGTCGGCGTCGACGCCCGAGCGCCGGAAGTCACGCAGGGCGTGGTCGAGCAGTCGCCGGACGACGGGGTCGTCGAGACCGTCGCGGTCGACGGCCGCGAGCACACGGAACGCGTCGCGGTCGAGACCGAGGTCGGTGCCCACCCGCTGGCAGCGCTGGTCGAGATCCTCGGCGAGGTCGCGCACCGCAGCGGTCGGGGTGGACGTTGGTGACCAGGGACGCGAGCGCCCCGGCGCTGCGCAGCTGCCGGCCGATCTCGTTCCAGCGGTCGAGGACCTCGACGGCCGGCGACTGCTCCATCTGCCGCAGCCGTCCGACGTGGTGCTCGACGGCCACCAGGTGGGCCTCGCCACGCTCGGAGAGCCACGTCGCCCACGCGTCGGTGCCGGCGTCGGCCGTCGGCAGGCTCAGGGGGGCGAGGCGGGGCGGGACTTGCCGATCAGGTGACGCGCTGCTCATGGGGTCGGGACCGGTCGACCGGGCTCAGGCGGTCTTCTTCTTCTTGCTCTCCGCCGGGCGGGGCACGAGCGTCGGGTTGACGTTGTCGCGCACGACCTCGGCGGTCACGACGACCTTGGCGATGTCCTCGCGCGAGGGCACGTCGTACATCACGTGGAGGAGGACCTCCTCGATGATGGCGCGCAGGCCTCGGGCGCCGGTGCCGCGCACCATGGCGAGGTCGGCGACCGCGTCGATGGCGTCGTCGGTGAACTCCAGCTCCACGCCGTCGAGGTCGAAGAGCTTCTGGTACTGCTTGACCAGCGCGTTGCGGGGCTCGGTGAGGATCTGCACCAGCGCCTCGCGGTTGAGCTTGTCGACGGTGGCGATGACCGGCAGCCGGCCGATGAACTCGGGGATGAGGCCGAACTTCAGCAGGTCCTCGGGCATGACCTCGGAGAAGATCTGGTCGAGGTCGCGCTCCTCCTTGGTCGGCAGGGTCGCGCCGAAGCCGAGGGTCTTCTTGCCGATCCGGCTCTCCACGATGCCCTCGAGGCCGGAGAACGCGCCGCCCACGATGAAGAGGATGTTCGTGGTGTCGATCTGGATGAACTCCTGGTGCGGGTGCTTGCGGCCACCCTGGGGCGGGACGGAGGCCGTCGTGCCCTCGAGGATCTTGAGCAGGGCCTGCTGCACGCCCTCGCCGGAGACGTCGCGCGTGATCGAGGGGTTCTCCGCCTTGCGGGCCACCTTGTCGATCTCGTCGATGTAGATGATGCCGGTCTCGGCCTTCTTGACGTCGTAGTCGGCGGCCTGGATCAGCTTGAGCAGGATGTTCTCGACGTCCTCGCCGACGTAGCCGGCCTCGGTCAGCGCCGTGGCGTCGGCGATCGCGAAGGGCACGTTGAGCATGCGGGCGAGGGTCTGGGCGAGGTAGGTCTTGCCGCATCCGGTCGGGCCGATGACGAGGATGTTGGACTTCGCGAGCTCGACCGCGTCGTCGCCGCGCTGGCGGTGGTTGACCACGCCGACACCGGCCTGCACGCGCTTGTAGTGGTTGTAGACCGCCACGGCGAGGGACTTCTTGGCGTTCTCCTGGCCGATGACGTAGGAGTTGAGGAAGTCGAAGATCTCGCGCGGCTTCGGCAGCTCCTCGAGACCGACCTCGGCGCCCTCGGAGAGCTCCTCCTCGATGATCTCGTTGCAGAGGTCGATGCACTCGTCGCAGATGTAGACCCCGGGTCCTGCGATGAGCTTCTTGACCTGCTTCTGGCTCTTTCCGCAGAACGAGCACTTCAGCAGGTCGCCGCCATCACCGATGCGTGCCACAGGCACGACTCCTCACGACTCGGGCCGAGCAGCCAGGGGGACCTGGCTGAGCCTCTCGGCTGTGTTTCACGTCTTGCCAACTCCACTTGAAAATACCCCGCCCCCGCCCGGATTGGCATGGGTGACACGGCCCGAGTTTCCGCCGACCCGTTCTGCGGCCGTGCGGACCGTGCCACCCCTCGTCACGGGGTGAGCTGGAGGGCACCCTTGCGCGAGGCCAGCACGGAGTCGATGAGGCCGTACTCGACCGCCGCCTCGGCGGTCAGGATCTTGTCGCGCTCGATGTCGCGGCTGACCTCCTCGACCGGCTTGCCGGAGTGGTCGGAGATCATCTTCTCGAGCAGCTCGCGCATCCGCAGGATCTCGTTGGCCTGGATCTCGATGTCCGAGGTCTGGCCGTAGGTGCCCTCGGTGTAGGGCTGGTGGATGAGGATCCGCGAGTTCGGCAGCGCCAGCCGCTTGCCCGGCGCGCCGGCTGCCAGCAGGATCGCCGCGGCCGAGGCCGCCTGACCCAGGCAGACGGTCTGGATGTCGGGCTTGACGAACCGCATCGTGTCGTAGATCGCGGTCAGCGCGGTGAAGGAGCCACCGGGGCTGTTGATGTAGATCTGGATGTCGCGGTCGGGGTCCATCGACTCCAGGCAGAGCAGCTGGGCCATCACCGCGTTGGCGATGTCGTCGCTGATCGGCGTGCCGAGGAAGATGATGCGGTCCTCGAAGAGCTTGGCGTAGGGGTCGATGCGGCGGAAGCCGTACGACGTCCGCTCCTCCCACTGGGGGATGTAGTAGTTCATGGAATGGGGTCCCGTCACTTGTTGCGGGCCGGACGGCCCTCGTCGGCGGCCTCGCGGGCGCTGCGGATGACCTGGTCGATGAAGCCGTACTCCTCGGCCTGCGAGGCGGTGAACCACCGGTCGCGGTCGGCGTCGGTCTCGATCTGCTCCACCGACTGCCCGGTGTGGTCGGCGATGAGCTCGAACAGCACCTTCTTGATGTGCAGCGACTGCTGGGCCTGGATCTTGATGTCCGAGGCCGAGCCGCCCATGCCGCCGGAGGGCTGGTGCATCATGATGCGCGCGTGCGGCAGGGCGTAGCGCTTGCCCTTGGCGCCGGCACACAGCAGGAACTGCCCCATCGACGCGGCCAGGCCCATGCCGACCGTGGCGACGTCGTTGGGGATGTAGTTCATGGTGTCGTAGATCGCCATGCCGGCGTCGACGGAGCCGCCGGGGCTGTTGATGTGGAGGAAGATGTCCGCCTCGGGGTCCTCCGCGCTCAGGAGGAGCAGCTGCGCGCAGATCGCGTTCGCGTTCTGGTCACGCACCTCGGAGCCGAGGAAGATGATGCGCTCGCGCAGGAGCCGCTGGTAGATGTGGTCGTCCAGGCCGTAGCCGGCCCCGCCACCGTTCATCTCGATGTCAGTCACGCCACGACCCTAGCCCGCGACAGCGACAGTTCCAGGGCCTGGGGGGGATCGACCGCCCGTGTTCGCGGACAGCGGACGACCGCCCCCCGGGCCGAGCCTGCGCGGGTGTTCGCCGACAGCGGACGGCCGGGCCGTCGGGTCACCGGGGCCTCGTGGTCCAGCCCTCGACCTCGTCGGCGATCCGTCGCAGCGTGGTCCGCATGCCGTCCTCGAGCTCGTCGCTGTGCGGGCCCGCGCCGCCGAGGAGCAGCTTCGTGAAGGCCCGCGCCGTCGCCGGGACCCGGCCGGGCACCGGCCGCGTGAGGGACAGCCGGGTGGTGCCGTCGGCCGCGGGCTCGACGCGGTAGATCCACCGGGCCCCCGAGCTCGGGGTGTCCCAGGCCATCGACCGCTGCGCGACCAGCTCGCGCACGACGTTGCGGGTCGGCCAGACGACCGCGCCCCGCCGGTTGACCCCGAGGTAGGTCTGGCCGACCCGCAGTCCGCCGCGCCTGAGCGGGATCATGCGGACCAGCTCGGGGCTCCAGCGCGGCATGCGTCGGAGGTCCGTCAGCGCCTGCCACACCTCGTCCACGGACGCCGTCACCGACACCTCGGCGCGCAGCTCTCGTTCCGGCGCGAGGCGGGAAGGGGGTGCGCTCATGGGGTCATCATGCCAACCAGTCCGACAGGGCGTGGTCGACCTCGGGGTGGTTGAGCAGCGCGAAGTGCCCCGCGTTCGCGAGGTGCAGGACGTCGGCGTCCGGGAACAGCCGCAGTGAGCGGCGCAGGCCGGTGGCGGACGCGCGGCGTACGAGGAGGTCGCCGAACACGGCGCCGACCGGGCTGCGCTCGCTCCCCAGCGCCGCGGAGACGAGGCGGTACCTCACGCCGCGCATCGGCGGCAGGTCGGGCAGGCCTCGCTCGAGGTCGCGGATCCCGGGCGAGCGGTGCTCCAGGATCCGACCGAAGCCGGCGATCTCGGGCAGCAGCGCGAGGAAGCGGGAGCCGTGACTGACACCCAGGGCCAGGTCGGCGCCCAGGTGAGGCGTCCCGAGCGTCACGACGTCGCTCAGCAGGTCACGCCAGGAGTGCTCGTGCTCGGTCGAGACCGCGCAGCCGGCCCGGATGATCAGCCCGCCCATGGAGTGGCCCACCAGGGCGATCCGGCGGGCCCGCACCGGCCAGGTCTCCACGAGCTCCTGGAGCAGCGCGGTGAGGGCGACGCCGTTCTCGGCCACGGACAGACCGGTGTTGACCCGGAGGAACACCGGGGTCCAGCCGGCGCGCTCGGCCAGCCGGCTGCCGTAGGTGCCGCCCATCTCCGCGGCGCGGGTGTTCCAGTGGCCCTCGTGCTCGCCCAGACCGTGCAGGAAGACCACGATGCGGCCGGTGGCCTCGGGGAACGCGGCCTCCAGCTCGGCGGGGTCGGGCCGTACGGCGCGTCCGCCGACGCGGATCGTCATGGTCAGCGCGAGGTGGGGGTGCTCCTGCTTCAGGCGCTCGCCGATGAGGCCGTTCGACCGCCGACTGCAGCACCCGACCCTGGGGAGTGGCGTCGAGCCGCGGGCCGACGCCGGTGGCGCCCACCTTGGACAGCGCGGCGGCGGCGCCCTGCAGCGACGCGCTGACCCCGCGGTAGGCCGCCCGGGCCACGGTGTCGTGGATGCCGCGCGTGACCCGCCCGACCGGGGAGCGGCCCAGGACGACGTCGAAGGTGCGCCGGGCGAACGCCTCATGGGTGTCCCGAGCGGTCGCGACGATGATCTCGTCGGCGAACAGCGCGCCCAGCGCGAGGGCGTCGATCAGCCCCGGCTCCGGCTCCGCCGGAGTGATGGCATCGGGGATGTGCGTCGCGCGCGGCTCCGTGGTGGCGACGAGCGTCTGGCCGGGCAGGGACGACCGGGTGTGGGGCTGAACCATGGCCCCAGTTTTGTCAGTGAACACTTGTACACGCAAGAAGGCGCGCCCGGAACACGTCCGGACGCACCCTCGTCGCGGTGCGGGCGGGTGTCAGGCCTTGTCGGCCGCCTCGTCCTCGACACTGTCGTCGGCGGGCCGCGGCGGGCTCGTCGGCGGGCTCGTCGGCGGGCTCGTCGGCGGGCTCACCGATGGTGCCGTCGGGCTGCAGGGTCTTCAGCTCGACGTGGTTGCCGGACTCGTCGGTGACGGTGGCCTGCTCGACGACGAGGGCGAGGGCCTTGCCGCGGCGGACCTCGGAGACCAGCTCGGGCAGGTGGTTGTGCTCCACCATGTGCTGGACGTACTCCTGCGGGTTCTGACCCGACTGCTGGGCGCGGCGCAGCATGTGCTCGGTGAGCTCCTGCTGCTCGACACCCAGCTCCTCGTTGACCGCGATCTGGTCGAGCACGAACTGCGCCGCCACCGCGTCGCGCACGCGCTTCTCCAGCTCTGCCTCGAACTCGTCGACGGTCTGCTCCTCGGAGTCGAGGTAGGCCTCCATCGTCATGCCGGCCATGGCGAGCTGCTGCTCGATGCCCTGACGACGCGCCACCAGCTCCTCGGAGACCAGGGAGTCGGGAACGGGGATCTCGGTCAGGTCGAGCACCTTCTCCAGCACGGCGTCGCGGGCGGCGGCGGCCTGCTCGAGGCGCTTGCCGTTGCCCAACCGGACCCGGACGTCGTCGGTGAGCTCACCGATGGTGTCGAACTCGGAGGCCATCTGCGCGAACTCGTCGTCGAGCTCGGGGAGCTGCTGCTCCTTGACCGCGGTGACGCTGACCTCGACCTCGACGTCCTCACCCTCGAGGTCTCCCCCGGCGAGCTGGCTGGTGAACGTCGCGGTCTCGCCGGCGCTCATGCCGCGCAGGGCCTCGTCGAGGCCGTCGAGCATGCCACCCTTGCCGACCTGGTAGCTCACGCCGGCGGCCTCGCCGCCCTCGACGGTCTCACCGTTCTGGCTCGCCTCGAGGTCGATGACCACGAAGTCGCCCTCCTCGGCCGCGCGCTCCACGTCGGTCAGGGTGCCGAAGCGCTCGCGCAGCGCCTCGACCTGCTCCTCGACGTCCTGGTCGGTGACGGCGACGTCGTCGACGGTGACCGCGAGGTCGTCCAGGGACGGCAGGGTGATCTCGGGCTTGACGTCGACCTCGGCGGTGAACTCCAGGGTCTCGTTGTCCTCGAGCTTGGTGATGTCGATCTCGGGCTGCGCCAGCGGCTCCAGCTCGTTCTCCTGCAGCGCCTGGATGTACAGACCCGGCAGCGCCTCGTTGATGGCCTCGTCGAGGACGGCGCCCCGACCGACCTGACGATCGATGATGGGTGCCGGCACCTTGCCGCGGCGGAAGCCGGGCACGTTGATCTGTGAGGCGATCTTCTTGTAGGCGTTGTCGAGGCTGGGCTTCAGCTCCTCGAAAGGCACCTCGACGGTGAGCTTCGCCCGCGTGGGGCTCAGGGTCTCGACGGTGCTCTTCACAGGGGTGTCTCCTCGGGTTTCTCAGCGGATGCGGCCGTGCGGGTGCGATCTGGGGGCACGGCAAGTCGTGGGCAGGTCGGACGGGTCGTGCTGGTGTCCGGACGGCCTGGGAAAGCCTGGTCGGACGGGACGCGCTGTCGGGGCGACAGGACTCGAACCTGCGGTCTCCTGCTCCCAAAGCAGGCGCGCTAGCCACTACGCTACGCCCCGGTTGTGGAACCCCCGGGAGTCTAGTCAGCGGGACTGGGCCTGTCGAAACGGCGAGTTCCCGCGAGCGGTGACGACCCGCCGCGACCCAGCCACGACCGAGCCACGACCGAGCCCGCACCGCGTCACGGACGGGGCTGCTGGTGTGGCACCATGGTCGGCGGCAACGACCTGCCCCTGGTTCCCCCGGGGTCTGACCGGCGCCTCGCGGATGTAGCTCAATGGTAGAGCTTCAGTCTTCCAAACTGACTACGCGGGTTCGATTCCCGTCATCCGCTCCGTCCCGGCCCCAGGCCCGTGCCGGACGGCCTCACGGCCCGGTCACGGTGGCCCGGGAGCGGAAGGTCGGCTGGCACCGCGGGCACCAGAACGCGTTGCGCCCGGCCAGCTCCCGGGTGCGGATCCGGGTGCCGCACACGTGGCAGGGCTGCTCCTGACGGCGGTAGACGTAGACCTCACCCCCGTGGTCGTCACGCCTCGCGACGCGCCCCATCGCCTCGGGCGTGTGCTCCGGCCGCACGGTGTCGATCCGGTTCGTGCGCACGCCCTCGGCCATCAGCTCGACGAGGTCGTCCCACAGCGCCTCGAACCTCCCTCGACGCAGCGAGGTGCCGGGTCGGAACGGGTTCGAGCCGCTGCCGGAACAGGGTCTCGGCGCGGTAGACGTTGCCGACCCCGGCCATCACGGACTGATCCATCAGCAGGTCGCCGACGCTGCGCGGGCTGCGGGAGATCCGCGTCCACGCCCGGGCGGGGTCCGCATCGGGGCGCAGCGGGTCCGGCCCCAGCCGGGCGACGACGGCGGCCTCCTGCTCGGGGGTGATCAGCGCGCAGGTGATCGCACCCCGCAGGTCGGCGTACGTCGTCTCGCGACCGCCGCCCGCGGCGACCAGGCGCAGTCGCACCTGGCCCACCGGCGGCGGGGGCTCGCCCGTCGCGATGCGGAACGTGCCGATGAGCCCGAGGTGCACGTGCACGACGTGCCCGCCCTCGAGCTCGAGGAACAGGTGCTTGCCGGCGGCGTCCGCCCGCAGCACCGTGCTGCCGTGGAGCAGGGCGGCCTCGGCGCCGAAGCGTCCCTGGGGGCTGCTCACCGCCACCGTCCGCCCCGCGAAGGCGGCCGTGAGGTCGTCGGCCAGCCGACGCAGGGTGTGGCCCTCAGGCATCGCCCGCCGGACCGCCCGCAGGACCGCCCAGCGCCGAGGCCGGCAGCGGCGGCAGGTTCCGGGTCTTCTCGTAGTCGGTGAGCATCGCGATCCGACGGTCGTGGCGCTCGGCACCGGAGTAGGCGGTGGCGAGGAACACCTCGATGAACCGCGTCATGTCCTCGAGGCTGTGCATCCGCCCGCCCACCGAGACCACGTTGGCGTCGTTGTGCTCGCGGGCCAGGACCGCGGTCTCCTCGCTCCAGACCAGGGCGGCGCGGACCCCGACGACCTTGTTGGCAGCGATCTGCTCGCCGTTGCCGGACCCGCCGATCACCACCCCGAGCGCCTCGACCCCGTCCTGGCCGTCGGCGGCGACGGCCTCGGCGGCGCGCAGGCAGAAGACCGGGTAGTCGTCGAGCGCGTCGTGGACGAACGGTCCGTGGTCCACCGCCTCGTGCCCCTGGTCGGCCAGCCAGCCGACGAGGTGGTCCTTGAGCTCGAGTCCGGCATGGTCCGATCCGATGTGCACGCGCATGGGCGGAAGTCTGTCACCCGCCCGGAGGCGCGGCGAACACCGGTGCACCTGCCCGATCCCTCCTACGATGGGCCCGGTGAGGGCGACGCGTACCGGTCTGTTGGCGGCCGGACTGGTCATCGCCGTGGCGGCCTCCGCAGCAGTGCTGACGGTCACCGAGGACGACCCCGCGCCCGCCGACGCCGCGGGCCCGTCATCGGCCGTGTCCGGCGACACGGCGGGCGAGGAGCGACCCGGCGGCAGCGGCCCCGATCGGTTCGGACGATCCGGGCGGTTCGGTCGAGGGCCACGCCGACGACGGCGAGTACGCCGCCATCAGGCGGGTGCTCGACGTACGGGCGGAGGCCATCCGCGAGGGCGACCGCGAAGGGTTCCTGTCCACCGTCGACGACGCCAGCCCGCGCTTCGTGGAGCGACAGCTCGTCACCTTCGACAACCTCCAGCGACTCGGCGTGGCCGAGATCGTCTACGGCCTGGAGGAGAGGACCCTCCCCGTCACGCCGGTCTCGGGCAACGACCCCGAGGTCAAGCCGGACGTCACCGAGCACGTCCAGCTGCGCGGGGTCGACCGGGACGCGGTCTCCAACGAGGTGGGTCTGACCTTCGTCGAGCGTGACGGCGCGTGGTTGCTCGGCGCCGAGCGCATCGACGAGACCGAGCGCACGCTGAGCAGCATCGGCACCGCCCGTCCGTGGGCCGAGGGCCCCATCTCCGTACGCCGCTCCGGTGCGGTCACGGTCGTGGTCGACCGCAGCCGCAGCGACGAGCTCGCGGACCTGACCGTGCGCGCGACCCGCGCGCTGGACTACGTGCGCAGCGCCCTGGGGGTGACCAACCCCGCTCCCCTGCTCGTCGACGCCACCACCAGCGGGAACGCCACCCGTCTGAGCAACGAGGGCCTCGCGGTGGCCGGGGCGGTGTTCGGACCGGCCATCACGACGACGCTGAGCAGCCACGAGCCGATCGGTGTCGCGGGATGGCGGGTGAAGTACAACCCCGACCGGCTCGAGGAGTTCCTCGGCGACGACCGGGTGCTGCGCCACGAGCTCACCCACTTCGTGCTGCGCGACAAGCCCCAGCCCCTGTGGCTCTCCGAGGGCATCGCGGAGTATCTCGGCTGGCAGCGCGCCGGGATGGCCGAGCTCGTCGTGCCCGCCCCGATCTACGACCGCTTCGCCGCCAGCGCCCCGAAGGACCGGCTCCTGAGCGCCGACCAGTTCCGCCGCGACCCCGTCGTGGGCTACACCTTGGCGCAGGCGCTGGTGGAGGCGCTCGTCGGCCGTGGCGGGGTCCCGAAGCTGCTCGACCTCGTCGACGCGCTCGCCGGTGCGAGCAAGGACGGCACGCCGGTCCCCCGGGCCCAGGCCGCGGCGCTGCAGGAGGTCTACGGCCTGAGCGAGCAGGAGGTCGCCGCCGCCGGCTACGCCCGGCTGCTGAGCGTCAACCGTCCCTGAGCCTGCCCCGCGTCCGACTCAGAGCGCGTCCAACCAGGCGACGGCGTCGTCCAGCGCCTGCCCGGCCGCGTCGAACACCGCCGGGTGGCGCCAGAAGCCGTGCACCATCCCGGGGTACTCGAGAGTGGTGACGTCAGCGCCGAGGTCGCGGGCGCGCGCCGCGAACGCACGGTCCTCGTCGACCAGCGTGTCCTCTCCGGCGATCTGGACCAGAGTCGCGCGGCAGCTCGCCGAGCCGCGTGGAGTGCAGGGGCGCGACCTCGGGGTCGCGGACACGGTCGGAGCCGCTGGGCCCACCCGCCAGGTAGTGCCGCCAGAACCACAGCGCGTCGTCGCGGTCCAGCCCGCCCTGCGTCGAGGCGTACGACGCGGACCCGGCCTCGGGGTCGAGGAACGGGTAGACCAGCACCGCCGCCTCGAGCCGCCCCGGACGGCGCAACGACGTACCGATGCCGAGGTTCGCGCCGGCGCTGTCGCCGATCACGGCGACGTGCTGCCCGTCGACGCCGCGGTCGGCGGCGTTCGCGACGAGCCAGTCCAGCGCCGTCACGCTGTCGACGAGCGCGGCCGGGAAGGGGTGCTCGGGCGGACGTCGGTAGTCCACGGCCAGAACGGCGCGACCGGTGCGGTTGGCCAGGCGGCGGGCCTGGGCGTCGTGGGTCTCGAGGTCGCCGAGCACGAACCCGCCGCCGTGGAGGTAGAGCAGGGCCGCGAGCGGCGCGTCGGGATCGGACCCGCCGGGCGCACCAGTCGGCACGGCACCCCGTCGGCGTCGACGTCGAGGGCGACCGCGACGTCCTCCTTCGGCTCGGCGAGGCCGTCCTCGCGCCCGGCCGCGCGGCGCGCGCGGATGCCCGCAGCGTCGAGGGTGTGGACCGCGGGCGCCCGGCCCCACTCCTCCAGTGCGGCGACCGCCTGCGGGTGGAGGCTCACGCGCCCATCGCGCCCGCCCCGCGCCCGCGCCCGCCGGCGCCCGCGTCGGCACGGGCCTCGAGACGGGCCAGCTCGTCGTCGACGACCGAGGGGTCGAGCTTGGTGAAGACCGGGGTCGGTTTGCCCACGGGGGTCCCGGCGACGACCGCCCGGCGTTCCCACGCCGGAGCCGCGGTGTAGTCGCCGGTGATGACGGGGTAGCCGGCGCCGCCGTCGAGGTCGTCGGCCTCCTCGAGGACCGGCATCGGCTGGAAGGTGCCCGACCCGCCCAGCACGGCGTCCACGGTGTTGGAGGCGTGCGGCAGGAACGGTGACAGCAGCGTGTTGCAGTCGCTGACTGCCTGCGCCATCACGTGCAGGACGGTGCCGAGCCGCTCGCGCTGCTCCTCGCCCTTGAGCTTCCAGGGCTCGGAGTCCGAGACGTACTTGTTGACCTCGGACACCACGCGCATCGCCTCGCCGATCGCCTGCTTCTGACGGTGCCGACCGATCGCGTCGCCGACGAGGTCGAACGCCCCGGCCACGCGGTCCAGCAGCGCCTCGGTCCCCTGCGGTGAGCTCGCCCGCGGCGGGGATCTCCCCGAAGTTCTTGGCGATGAGGCTGGCGGTGCGGTTCACCAGGTTGCCCCAGCCCGCGACCAGCTCGTCGTTGGTGCGCCGGACGAACTCGGCCCAGGTGAAGTCCGAGTCCTGGTTCTCCGGACCGGCCGCGGCCACGAAGTAGCGGAACGCGTCGACCTGGTAGCGCGCCAGCATGTCGTGCACGTAGATGACCACCCGCTTGGACGAGGAGAACTTGCGGCCCTCCATCGTCAGGAACTCGCTCGAGACGACCTCGGTGGGAAGGTTCAGCTCCCCGAAGGTGCCGGGCGATCCGCCCCGTGAGCCCTTGCCGGAGTAGGCCAGCAGCTCAGCGGGCCAGATCTGGGAGTGGAAGGTGATGTTGTCCTTGCCCATGAAGTAGTAGGACAGTGCGGCCGGGTCGCCCCACCACTCCCGCCACCGCTCCGGGTCGCCGGTGCGGCGGGCCCACTCCACCGACGCCGACAGGTAGCCCACCACGGCGTCGAACCAGACGTAGAGGCGCTTGGTCGGGTTGTCGCGCCAGCCGTCCAGCGGGACCGGGATCCCCCAGTCGATGTCGCGGGTCATCGCGCGCGGCTTGATGTCGTCGAGGATGTTCTGGCTGAAGCGGATGACGTTCGGGCGCCAGGTGCCGCTGGCCTCGCGCTCGTCGAGCCACGCCTTGAGCGCGTCGGCCAGCGCCGGCAGGTCGAGGAAGAAGTGCTGGGTCTCGATGAACTCCGGCGTCTCGCCGTTGATCTTCGACACCGGGTCGACCAGCTCGTGCGCGTCGAGCTGGTTGCCGCACGTGTCGCACTGGTCACCCCGCGCGCCGGGCGCGCCGCAGATGGGGCAGGTGCCCTCGATGTAGCGGTCGGGCAGGGTGCGTCCGGTCGACGGCGACACCGCGCCGTACGTCGTACGTTCCTGGAAGTAGCCGTTGGCGTGGACGCCGAGGAACAGCTCCTGCACCACGGCGGTGTGGTTGCCGGTGGTGGTCCGCGTGTAGAGGTCGTAGGAGACCCCGAGGGCGCAGAGGTCCTCGGCGATCAGGCGGTGGTTGGTGTCGGCGAGCTGCTGGGCGGTGACTCCCGCCTCGTCGGCGGCGATGAGGATCGGCGTGCCGTGCTCGTCGGTGCCGGAGACCATCAGCACGTCGTGGCCCGCCATCCGCATGTAGCGGCTGAAGACGTCGGAGGGCACCCCGAACCCGGCCACGTGACCGATGTGTCGAGGGCCGTTGGCGTAGGGCCAGGCCACGGCGGAGAGCACCTTGCGGGAGGAGGGGGCGACGGGCATGGGCGAATCCTATGCAGCCACGCCGGGGGGTCGGTTGTGGTCCAGATGACAGCGGCTCGATGCATGGATTGGGGGCGGAGGGGCAACAGTGTCGTGATGAGCCCCAGCAACGACGGAACCCGAGTCATCGCCGGCCGCTACTCCTTCGACGCCCAGATCGGACGCGGCGGCATGGGCGTGGTGTGGCGCGGCGAGGACCGGATGCTGGGTCGCGAGGTCGCCCTCAAGAAGGTCGGCATGATGCCCGGCGGCTCCGAGCCCGACCTGGTGCGGGCGGAGCGGGAGGCCCGGCTGGCGGCTCGCCTGAACCACCCGCACATCGTGGCCATCTTCGACCTCGTCGCCGAGGGCGACGCCCACTGGCTGGTCATGGAGTACGTCCAGGGCCGGACCCTGGGGCAGCGCGTCTCCGAGGAGGGTCCGCTCGACCCCGAGGGGGCGCGCGTCGTGCTGGCCCAGGCCGCCGACGCCCTGGCGGCCGCCCACAACGCCGGGATCCTCCACCGCGACGTCAAAGCCGTCGAACATCCTCATCCGCCACGACGGCAGCGTGAAGCTGACCGACTTCGGCATCGCCCGCGCCACCGCCGACGTCACCCTGACCCAGACCGGCCTGGTCACCGGCTCGCCGCCGCCTACCTCGCACCGGAGGTCGCCTCGGCGGTCGCGCGTCGTCGGCCAGCGACGTGTGGGCGCTCGGCGCCACGCTCTACCACGCGCTCGAGGGACACCCGCCCTACGACATGGGCAGCAACGTCATGGCGGGGATGTACCAGATCGTGCACGGCCCCAGAGCCGCGCAGCGACCGGGCCGGGATCCTCACCGGCCTGCTGCGAGCACACGCTGGTGAAGGACCCGGACAGCCGATGGACGCATGGACCAGGTCGCGCGACGCCCTGGGCGACCCGCGCCGACTCGACGAGGCGACCGGACGACCGCGGCGCACCGGACCCGGGCAGTCCACTCGGCCCGCGTCTGCCGCGGCCCCGGTCTCCTCGCTGGTCAGCCGTGCCACCGAGCGGCACGCACCACGAGGACCACGACGAGGACTACCAGGCCGATCCGGTGTGGACGACGGTGGACACCGGCACGGCCCGTCCGCCGACGGCATCCGAGCCACCGGTCATCGCGCCGCCGCCGAGCGGGCGCGACCGGTCCTCGCGCCGGCGCCGCGGCCTCGTCGTCGGGGCGCTCCTCGCGGCCTTGGTCCTCGTCGGCCTCGGTCGGCGTCGGGCTGAGCCGGCTGGGAGCCGACGACGGCTCGACGGCGACGGCGACCGACGACGCGACGCCGTCGGACTCCGCCTCCTCCGAGGAGCCGTCGGAGTCCCCGACCACGACCCCGTCGGCCGACACCGAGTCCGTGGCGGACCGTCAACGCGCCTTCGTCACCGACTACCTCGAGACGGCCACGACCGACACCGACGCCTCCTGGCAGATGCTGACGCCCCGCTACCAGCGCGAGAGCGGCCGCGACTCCTACGAGGGGTTCTGGAGCCTGAACGAGAGCGCGCAGGTGTCCGACATCACCACCGACCCGAGCACCGACCAGGTGAGCTACACCGTGACCTACGGGCGGGCCGGCGGGGAGACCACGTCGCCGGAACGCGTCACGCTGCAGCTGGTCCCCGACGGTGACTCCTACCTGATCGCCGACCAGCTCTGAGTGGCGAGGAGGACTGGCACGCGGTCGTCCGTCCACGGCCGGGCGTCGGCTTCTTGGGGTGATTGAGGACCCCCTGGGCCCGTGGTGTAGGCATGGCCCATGCCTGGAACGAACCTGACCCGCGACGAGGCCGCTGAGCGGGCCCGTCTGCTCGACGCGACCTCCTACGCCGTCGACCTCGACCTCACTGTCTCCGACAAGGTGTTCGCCAGCACCACCACGCTGCGCTTCACCTGCCGCGAGCCCGGAGCGGACACCTTCGCCGACCTCGTCGACGGCGACGTACGTCGCATCAGTCTCAACGGCACCGACCTCGACCCGCTCGAGGTGTACGCCGACCACCGCATCCGCCTGACCGGGCTGGCCGAGGACAACGAGCTGGTCGTCGAGGCCGAGCTGCCCTTCAGCCACACCGGCGAGGGGCTGCACCGCTTCGTCGACCCCGTCGACGGCCGGGTCTACACCTACACGCAGTTCGAGGTGCCCGACGCGCGACGCGTGTACACGACCTTCGAGCAGCCCGACCTCAAGTCGGTCTTCACCTTCACCGTGACCGCCCCCGCCGGCTGGACGGTCATCTCCAACGCCGCCGCACCCGAGCCCGAGACCGTCTCCGACGACGCCGCCCGCTGGTCGTTCGCACCGACCGAGCGGATGTCGACGTACATCACCGCGGTCGTGGCCGGCGAGTACCACCAGGTCCACGACGTCTACGAGGGCCCGCACGGCACGATCCCGCTCGCGCACCTGTGCCGGCAGTCGATGGTGGCGCACCTCGACGTCGAGGAGCTCGTCGAGGTCACCAAGCAGGGCTTCGCCTTCTTCGAGGACGCCTTCGGCTACCCCTACCCGTTCGGCAAGTACGACCAGGCCTACGTGCCGGAGTACAACATGGGCGCGATGGAGAACGCCGGCTGCGTCACGCTGCGCGACGAGTACCTCCCCCGCTCCCGCCAGACCCACGCGTTCTACGAGCAGCGCGCCAACACCGTCCTGCACGAGATGGCCCACATGTGGTTCGGCGACCTCGTGACGATGAAGTGGTGGGACGACCTCTGGCTCAACGAGTCGTTCGCGGAGTGGGCGGCGCACCACTCCTCGGTGAAGGCCACGAAGTACACCGAGGCCTGGACCGGGTTCACCAACGCCCGCAAGAACTGGGCCTACCGTCAGGACCAGCTGCCCTCGACCCACCCGGTGGTGGCCGACAACCACGACCTGGAGGCCGTGGAGGTCAACTTCGACGGGATCACCTACGCCAAGGGCGCCTCCATCCTCAAGCAGCTGGTGGCCTACGTCGGCGAGGAGGAGTTCCTCAGCGGGCTGCGCGACTACTTCGCCAAGCACGCCTTCGGCAACACCGAGTACGGCGACCTGGTGACCGCCCTGGAGGCGGTCTCCGGGCGTGACCTCGCCTCCTGGAGCAGCGCCTGGCTCGAGACGTCGGGGTCAACACGCTGACCCCGGCCTTCGAGGTCGACGAGACCGGAGCCTTCACCTCGTTCGCGGTCGAGCAGGCCCACCACCCCGACTTCGCGACCCTGCGCCGGCACCGCATCGGCATCGGCCTCTACGACCCGACGGCGGTCGGCTCGTGCGACGCCACCACGTCGAGACCGACGTCGACGGCGCGCTGACCGCGATCCCCGAGCTGGTGGGTCAGCAGCAGGCCGCGCTGCTGCTGCTCAACGACGGCGACCTGTCCTACGCCAAGATCCGTCTCGACGAGCGCTCGCTCGCCAGCCTCGTCGCCTCCATCGACACCCTCGACGACTCCCTGGCCCGCGCGCTGTGCTGGGGAGCGGCCTGGGACATGACCCGCGACGCGGAGCTGTCCGCCACCGCCTTCGCCACCCTGGTCCTGCAGGGCGTGGCCACCGAGGCCGACCTGACGGCGGTCAGCGCGCTGCTGCGCTACGCCCAGACGGCGGTCGACGTCTACTCCGCCCGGAGGCCACGCGGCCCTGAAGGCCCGCTGGGACGACGGGGTGCGCGGGTGGCGCTGGCCGCGGACGCGGGCAGCGACCACCAGCTGGCGCTGGTGCGCGCCCTCACCGCCGCCGCCCACAGCGACGCCTCGCTCGACCTGGTGGCCGGCTGGTACGACGGCAGCGCCCCGCTCGAGGGCCTCTCCCTCGACCCCGACCTGCGTTGGTGCTGCTCTACGCCCAGGTCCGTCAGGGCGGGCCGGCGAGGACGGATCGCGGCCGAGGAGCAGCGCGACGGCACGATCTCCGGCCGCGAGCAGGGCCGCCTCGGCGCGGGCGCTCATCCCGACCGCGGAGGCCAAGGAGACGGCCTGGCAGACCGCCGTCGTGCGCGACACGCCCCGAACGAGACCCAGCGCCAGATCGCGGTGCGCTTCCAGGAGTCCGGCGACGAGGCGCTGCTCGCGCCGTACGTCGAG
Organism: uncultured Actinomycetota bacterium; assembly: GCA_963790225.1. GTDB lineage: Bacteria > Actinomycetota > Actinomycetes > Propionibacteriales > Nocardioidaceae > Marmoricola_A. The sequence goes on from CAWBNX010000008.1 coordinate 196,196, forward strand.
CGCTACCTCGCCGCCGCCGAGACGATCTGGGAGGCCAAGGGCGTCCAGCGGTCCCGCATCGTGCTGCGGTGGATGTTCCCGCGCACGCACGCCACCCAGGCGGTGCTCGACCGGGTCGGGAGTGGCTGGCCGACAACCCGGCCAACCCCGGGGCGGTCCGCTTCGTCCGTGAGGGCGCCGACGACGTGCGCGGCACTGGCCGCGCAGCGGTTCGACGCCGCCGGCTGACCTGCTCGTGAGTGCTCCGCCCGACGCCCGGCCTCGTCCGGACCTCGGCGGCCACCGTGCCCTCGGCGCGGCGGTGGCCCTGGTCGCGGGCTGGCTGGTCGTGTTCGCAGCGCTCGTCGCCTGGGGTCCTCAGGGGTCTGCCGCGGCGCGGTACGTGCTCCCGCCGCTGGCCGCGCTGGCCGTCCCGGTCGCCGCGACGACCGTCCTCGGGTGGTGGCGCGAGCCATGGCTGGTCCGCCACCGCCTCCCGGCGCGCTTGGGACTGCTGGTGCCCGTCGTGCTCCTCGAGGCCCTGGTCGTGCTGCAGCTCGCCGTGCCCCCCGCGGTCTTCCTGCTGGCCTTCGTCGTCACCGGCGTCCACGAGGAGCTGCTGACGCGCGGGGTGGTGCAGCAGCTGCTCCGGGGTCTTCCCGTCTCCCGCAGGTGCTCTGCCGGCGGCCTGCTGGGCCTCGGCTACGTCGTGACGCTGCGGTGCTCGGCTTCGGCTCGGGCAGGTTCGCCCTCGTCGGCGGCACGGTCCTGTGCTTCGGGGTCGCCCACGCCGCGCTGCGGCGTCGCGGCGTCACCGGTTCTCGTGCTCGCGCTGATCGGCGCGCTCGTGGTGTCGCCGCAGTTCGCCCATGACACCTACGACCCGCTCACCGCGGTCGCGCACGTCGTCGCTCTCGTGCTCGGCGTGTGGGCCACCCTCGACGCCGTCGGTCGTGCCGAGCTCGTCTGCCCGTTCGGTCTGGTTCTTCGAGGAGTCCAGGGTACGCGGCTTGCGCGCCTGCTCCGCCACCCGGTCGATCCCGCGGGTGATAGCGCCGACAAGGTCGTCGTCGACCAGCTGCGACTCCATCTCGACGACCGTGAGCCAGACCTCCTTGTCGTCCGGCTCGTGACGGACGACGACCGGTCACGACCTCGAGGGCGCGGGCCGCGGGGTCGACCGGCGGCGGCACGGTGCGGTCGGGGGCCACGGCGCGGCGTGCAGGCGCTCGGCGTCTCCCGGGCGGGTCCCTGGGTGGGCCGACGTAGACGGAGAACTCGAAGCGGCAGACCGTCTCCGCGTCACGCATCGCACGGTCGATCTGCTGCCTCTCGGCAGAGGTGAAGCCGTCAGAACTGGGCACCGGCACCACCTGTGGGCTGGCGGTCCGCGGGGACCTCGTCGGCGGCCGGGGTCTTGCGCGGCCGGCCGGAAGCCACTCGCTGCGCTCGGCGAAGACCAGGGCGGACTCGGTCGACTGCCCCCGGATCATCGAGGGCAGGTAGGTCAGCAGCGCGAGGACCGCGATGATCGCGAGCGGGATCCCCACCAGCACCGTCAGGAACTCCAGGGCCGAGGGGTCCTCGGCCTGCTCCCAGGCGCTCGGAGGCTCGGCGTAGGCCGGCGCGGTGACCGTCGCGAGGGCAAGACCGGTGGTCAGGACGGCGAGACGCCGCAGAGCGGTCGGCATGTCGGTTCTCACACCCGGAAGCCTACCGGTCGGCTCGGACTGCCCCTGCCCGATCACCTAGCCTGCTCGGATGATCTCGCTCACCACCACTCCCCCCGCCTGCGCTCAGGAGGACTGGCTCTGCCGGACCGTCTCCGACGCCACCGGCAACGACTGGCTGGCAGCGGCAGCGGACTGGCTGATCGCCAAGCCCGCCGTGATCCTCTTCATCCTGATCGTCGCCTGGGTGGCCCGCTGGCTGCTCTACAAGCTCGTCGCCCGCGTCGTGCGGCGCGCCGCGCACGGCGTCGTGCCTGTGGGCCAGGGCAGCTTGGCCGAGGCCGACGAGAGCGCGGCGCTCACCGCCCGGGTCGCCCGCGAGCGCCGCAAGCAGCGCGCCGAGACCCTCGGCCAGGTGCTCCGCTCGGTCGCGTCCTTCGCGATCTTCGCCATCGCCGGCGTCATGGTGCTCTCGGAGTTCGACGTCAACGTCGGCCCGTTGATCGCCGGCGCCGGGATCGTGGGTGTCGCGCTCGGCTTCGGCGCCCAGTCGCTGGTCTCGGACTTCCTGTCCGGGCTCTTCATGCTCTTCGAGGACCAGTACGGCGTCGGCGACGTGGTCGACGTCGGCGACGCCACCGGCACCGTCGAGGCGGTGACGCTGCGGGTGACGCGGTTGCGCGACGTCAACGGGACCGTCTGGTACGTCCGCAACGGCGAGATCATGCGCGTGGGCAACATGAGCCAGAACTGGGCGCGCGCCGTCCTCGACATCAAGGTCGGGTACGGCGAGGACCTCGCTCGCGTCCGCCGCGTGCTCGCCGACCTCTTCCACCACCTGTGGCTGGAGCGGGAGTTCCGCGAGCTCGTCATGGAGGAGCCGGAGGTCTGGGGCGTCGAGCGCATCGACCCCGACGCGGTGATCGTGCGGGTGGCGCTGAAGACGGTGCCGCTCGAGCAGTGGGCCGTGGCCCGCGACCTGCGCCAGAAGATCAGCGAGCGGTTCCGCGCCGAGGGCATCGAGATGCCGCTGCCGCAGCGCGTCGTGTGGCACCGGGACGCCCCCGACGGTTCCGCGGGGGGCGGCCCGGTGCACGAGAAGGCCGGAGCCTCCGACTCAGGCGAGTGAGGCCTCGAGGGTGATCTCGGTGCCGGTGAGGGCCTGCGAGACCGGGCAGTTGGTCTTGGCGTCCTCGGCGGCCGCGGCGAAGTCCTCCGCGGACATCCCCTCGACGGTGCCCACCACGGTCAGCTTGATGCCGGTGATGCCGGTGCCGGGCACGAAGGTCACGTCGGCGGTGACGTCGAGCGCCTGCGGGGCGTGGTCGGCCTGGGCCAGGCCGTTGGACAGCGCCATGGAGAAGCAGGACGAGTGGGCCGCGGCGATCAGCTCCTCGGGGCTGGTCTTGCCGTTGGCCTCCTCGGCGCGTGAGGGCCACGAGACGTCGTACGTCCCGAGACCGGAGGACTTCAGGGTCACCTGACCCGAGCCCTCGAACAGTGAGCCTTCCCAGTGGGTCGAGGCGTGGCGGACAGTCGCCATCATGCATCTCCTTCGTCGTCGGTTCCGCCTCGCGCAGGTCGTGATGCGAGCCGCGCGGGTGGAGTGGGCGGGCCGTGACGGCCCGTGTCGAACCTACCCACCGGGGTCGCGCCCACCGGTGCCCGTCCTCACCGGCTGAGAATCGGGCGAGACGCCGCCGCGGCGCGGCCCGGACGCCGCTGCGGCACACGCGGCTCGGCGGCCCGACCTCCCTGACACACTGGCCCGGTGACCGAGACGACCCAGCCCGGCGAGACGTCGTTCTTCGACGAGATCGGCGGCATGCCCACCATCGAGCGGATCGTGGCGCGCTTCTACGAGGGCGTCGCGACCGACCCCGTGCTCGGGCCGATGTATCCCACCGAGGACCTCGCGGACGGGTCGGCGGAGCGCCGGCTGCGCCTCTTCCTGGCGCAGTACTGGGGTGGCCCGACGACGTACTCCCAGGAGCGCGGGCACCCGCGGCTGCGCATGCGGCACGCGCCGTTCACCGTCGACCGCGAGGCGCAGGCGCACTGGCTCGAGCACTTCCGCGTCGGGCTCGACGAGGCGCGGCTGACGCCGGACCAGGACGCGAAGTTCTGGGGCTACGTCACCTACGCCGCGGAGTTCATGCTCAACAGCGAGGGCTGAGCTCGTCGGTAGTCAAGTCCCCTCCCGGACGTGACGCGCGGGCTCGAGGGGCAGCAGCTCCGGCGGCGCTACACTGAGCGCGCTCGACGTCTCGACGCCTCGCGTCTCGGAACAGTGGGGGAGCTCTCATGCGCCAGATCCTGGCCGTCCTTGGTCTCGTGGCGAGCGTGGCGCTCTCGGTGACACCGCCCGCGCAGGCCGGTGAGATCCCTCCCACCGTGCGGTTCGACCGGGCATGGACCGTGGCTCGCGGCGCTGCCGTCGAGGTGGCCTACGTGGTCACCTGCCCGGATCCGTCGGATCGTGCGGCCGGCTACCGCCACGCGCTGTCGACGAACTACGGGTATCTCGAGTTCCGGTGCGGGCCGGCGCCGAGGCGCGTCGTGATGCTGCTGGAGGGAGTGGTGCCCGAGAGGGACGCGTCCCTGACCGTGAACGCCACCGTCTACACCGCGCAGTGCATGTACTTCGACTCCTCGGACCTGGCGAACGGTGAGCGGGGGTGCTGGAAGGTGTCGCGGACGGACACCGTGCGACCCGAGCCCGGCCGCTTCGTGCCGGAGAGCCGCGTCGACATCGGCGGTCACCTCGACGTCACGAACGTCACGCGGACGAGCACAGGCGGGGTGCAGCTGACCGCCGCGTTCTCGTGCACCCGAAGCCGGCTCGACGGCTACTTCACGTTCGACGTCCGCCAGGGCCGGCAGGCTGACTACGCCGCAGCCTCCGCGCCCCTTCGTGTGGTGTCCTGCAACCGCGAGTCGTTCAGACGCACCTTCGTGCTGCGTCCTGCGAGCTCACGGTCCGACCCCTTCACGGCCGGACCCGCCGTGGTGCGTGCGGAGTGGGTCGAGTCCTACGAGGGTGGCCCCTGGGCGTTCGACACGGCTCTGTTCCGCCTTCGCTGAGCACGCGGGGACCGCACCGGTCCTCTGGACCGACGTGCGCGTCAGGGGCGAGCGGGGTCAGGGGCGAGCGGGGTCAGGAACGGGCCGGGTCAGGGGCGGGCGGTGAGCGCCTCGCGCTCGACCTCGCTGAGCGGGACCGAGTGCCCGGTCTCCGGGTCGAAGGTGACCATGACGGCGCGGGCACGCGAGAGCACGCTCTCGCCGTCGGAGATCTCCGAGGCCACGACGAACGACGATCGACCGACGCTCTCCACCCACGAGTCGATCGGGTAGGGGTCCTGCCGGAGCAGGATGGGCCGTGCGTACTCCACGTCGATGGCGCCCACCACCAGGCTCCAGTCGCGGATGCCGCCGGCGACGAGGTCGCCGACCATGCTGATGCGCGCCTCCTGGACGTACTCGAAGTACTTCACGTTGTTGACGTGCCGGTAGAGGTCGACGTCGGAGAACCGGACATGGCAGGCGTAGCGGTGGCGCCACGCCTCCCCGGAGTCGCGCGCCAGGCGGCCCTTGCGCGGCCGCGGCCCCTCGTCGTCGTCGCTGAGCTGCGCCAGCACGTCGCGCTCGGTGGCGGTGATGCGACGCGGCGACTCCGTCGAGAAGACGTACGGCGCCAGCTGCGATCGCGCCTGCACGTAGACCGTGCGCCGGCCGTCGGCGTCCTCGTCGAAGATCTCGTAGGCCATGGTGAACGACGCGGCGCCGACCTTCGTCACCCACGTCTCGATGGAGACCGGTTCCTCGCGGTAGACCAGCGGCACCCGGTAGTCCACCTCGTGCTTGACCACCACGACGCCCTCGGCCAGCTCCTCACCGCCGGAGACCGGGGCGTGCAGGCGCAGCATGTCGACGCGCGCCTCCTGGAGGTAGTCGACGTACGTGACGTTGTTGACGTGGCCGAGCTGGTCCATGTCGGCCCAGCGCAGCGGACAGCGGTAGAGGTGACGAGTCACACCTGCATGCTGGCAGATTCCTCACTAAGGTGGCGGGGGCAGTCTCGCCGTACGGCGATCGTGTGACTGACTGCCGCCCTGTCACCACCGTGCCACCGCGGCTGCCCGGACCACCGGGCCCGCCCACCGATCGGAGAACCCATGCCCGAGGCCGTCATCGTCTCCACCGCCCGCTCCCCCATCGGACGGGCCAACAAGGGGTCGCTGAAGGACATGCGTCCCGACGACCTGACCGCGCAGATGGTCCAGGCGGCGCTGGACAAGGTGCCGGCGCTCTCGACCGACGACATCGACGACCTGCTGCTCGGCTGCGGCCTGCCCGGCGGCGAGTCCGGCAACAACCTGGGCCGCATCGTGGCGGTGCTGCTCGGCCTGGACAACGTGCCCGGCGCCACGATCACCCGCTACTGCTCCTCGTCGGTGCAGACGACGCGTATGGCCTTCCACGCCATCAAGGCCGGCGAGGGCGACGTCTTCATCAGCGCCGGCGTCGAGACGGTCTCGCGCTTCGCGAAGGGCACCTCCGACCACTGGCCCGACACCCACAACCCGCTGTTCGCCGACGCCGAGGAGCGCACGAAGCAGTACGCCGAGGGTGGCCGGGACTGGCACGACCCGCGGGAGGACGACCTCCTCCCCGACGCCTACATCGCCATGGGTCAGACCGCGGAGAACGTCGCCCGCATGCGGGGCCTCGAGCGCCAGGAGCTCGACGAGTTCGGTGTCCGGTCGCAGAACCTGGCCGAGAAGGCCATCGTCGACGGCTTCTGGGCCAAGGACATCACCCCGGTGACGCTGCCCGACGGTTCGGTCGCCTCCACCGACGACGGCCCCCGCGCGGGCGTCACCTACGACGCGGTCTCCCAGCTGCAGCCGGTCTTCCGCCCCGACGGCGTCGTGACCGCCGGCAACTGCTGCGCACTCAACGACGGCGCCGCCGCGGTCGTCGTCATGTCCGACACCAAGGCCGCCGAGCTGGGCCTCACCCCGCTGGCGCGCATCGTGTCGACCGGTCTGACCGGGCTTTCGCCCGAGATCATGGGGCTGGGCCCGGTCGAGGCCTCGCGCCAGGCGCTGGCCCGCGCCGGGATGAGCATCGACGACATCGACCTGGTCGAGATCAACGAGGCGTTCGCGGCCCAGGTCGTGCCGTCCTACCAGGACCTCGGGATCGACCTCGACCGGCTCAACGTCAACGGCGGCGCGATCGCGGTGGGTCACCCGTTCGGCATGACGGGCGCTCGCCTGCAGTCGACGATGATCAACTCGCTGCAGCACCACGACAAGCAGACCGGCCTGATCACCATGTGTGTCGGTGGTGGCCAGGGCATGGCCCTGGTCCTCGAGCGCCTCAGCTAGTCAGGCTGCCGGTTTCCCAAGGTATGCAGGCAAACTGGCACTCCCCACGGCACGTGCGCCGTGGGGAGCGCCAGTTTCCCTGCATACCTTGGGAAACCGGCACTCGCTCGATCAGGGGCGGGTGAGGCGGCGATGGGTGACGCGGTGGGGACGCGCGGCCTCGGCGCCCAGGCGCTCGACCTTGTTGGCCTCGTAGGCGGCGAAGTTGCCCTCGAACCAGAACCACTGGGCGCTGTCCTCGTCGGTGCCCTCCCAGGCGAGGATGTGCGTCGCCGTACGGTCGAGGAACCACCGGTCGTGGGAGGTGATGACCGCACAGCCGGGGAACTCCAGCAGAGCGTCCTCGAGTGACTGCAGCGTCTCGACGTCCAGGTCGTTGGTGGGCTCGTCGAGCAGCAGCATGTTGCCGCCCATCTTCAGCGTCAGCGCCAGGTTCAGTCGGTTGCGCTCGCCGCCGGAGAGGACCCCGGCCTTCTTCTGCTGGTCGGGACCCTTGAAGCCGAACGACGCCACGTAGGCCCGCGAGTTCATCTCGAAGTTGGCGACCTTGATGAAGTCCAGGCCGTCGGAGACGACCTCCCAGACGTTCTTGTTGGGGTCGATGCCGCCGCGGCTCTGGTCGACGTAGGAGATCTTCACCGTCTGGCCGACCCGGAGCTCGCCGGCGTCGGGCTTCTCCTCACCGGTGATCATCCGGAACAGCGTCGTCTTGCCGACGCCGTTGGGACCGATCACGCCGACGATTCCGGCCTTGGGCAGGGTGAACGTGACGTCGTGCATGAGGGTGCGCCCCTCGAAGCCCTTCTCGAGGTCGTGGGCCTCGAGCACCACGTCACCGAGGCGCGGACCCGCCGGGATGTTGATCTCGGAGGTGTCGATCTTGCGCATCCGGTCGGCCTCGGCCGCCATCTCCTCGTAGCGGGCCAGACGCGACTTGCTCTTGGTCTGCCGCGCCTTCGCGTTCGAGCGCACCCACTCGAGCTCGCGCTCGAGCATCTTGGCCCGCTTGGCGTCCTTGGCGCCCTCGACCTTGAGGCGGCTCTGCTTGGTCTCGAGGTACGTCGTGTAGTTGCCCTCGTAGGGGTGGGCCTTGCCCCGGTCGAGCTCGAGGATCCAGCTGGCGACGTTGTCGAGGAAGTACCGGTCGTGGGTCACGGCCAGGACGGCACCCGGGTACGACGCGAGGTGTCCCTCGAGCCACTGCACCGACTCGGCGTCGAGGTGGTTGGTGGGCTCGTCGAGGAGCAGCAGGTCGGGCTGCTGGAGCAGCAGCTTGCAGAGCGCGACACGGCGGCGTTCACCACCGGACAGGTTGTCGACGAGCACCTCCGGCGGGGGCAGCGCAGCGCGTCCATGGCCTGGTCGAGGCGGCTGTCGAGGTCCCACGCGTTGGCGTGGTCGAGGTCGGTCTGCAGGTCGCCCATCTCGGCGAGCAGCTTGTCGAAGTCGGCGTCGGGGCTCGACATCTCCTCGGAGATGGCGTTGAAGCGGTCGAGCTTGCCCTTGATCTCGGAGACGGCCTCCTCGATGTTCTGCAGCACCGTGCGGCCCTCGCTCAGCGGGGGCTCCTGCTGGAGCATCCCGACGGTGGCGTCGGGGTCGAGGATCGCGTCGCCGTTGTTGGCGTGGTCGAGCCCCGCCATGATCTTCAGCATCGAGGACTTGCCGGTGCCGTTCGGACCGACGACACCGATCTTGGCGCCGTGGAGGAAGGAGAGGGTGACGTTGTCGAGGACGACCTTGTCACCGTGGGCCTTGCGCACGTTGCGCAGCGTGTAGACGTATTCAGCCATAGTGGCCTCAGCCTACGGTGCGCCCACCTCCGGTCTCCAATCCCCGCACGTCCGGGTCGGGTCCGTCCGGACGGGATCCGACCCGGCTGCTGCGCCAGGGTGCCTCGCGCTCGGGAGGCGTCGAGAGCCGCGCCGGCGTCAGGCCGCCTGCTCCGCACCCTCGGCACCCGCGCGGGCGGCGGCTGCGGTGTCGAGGCCGTCCGTATCGGTCGACCGGCCTCGCGCGACTCGGCCTCACGCGACCCGGCCTCAGGCGACCCGGCCTCACGCGAACCCTGGCCGCCGACCTCCTGCGGCCGGTCGCCGCGCCACCAGTGGCTGCAGCCGCGGTTGAGGTCGTGACCCACCAGCGTGGCGTCGACGATCATCGTGGTGCTCGGCGAGCCCTCCTCCGGCGTCCAGGTCTCGGTGCGCAGCCTGCCGCTGACGATGACCGGGTCGCCCTTGCGGATCGACTGGCGCACGTGGTCGGCGAGCGTGCGCCAGACCGTCACCGTGTACCAGCCGGTCTCGCCGTCGACCCAGTCGCCCTCGCGCCGCAGCCGCGGGGTCACCCCGACGCGGAAGCTGGCGACCGAGGTCTCCTTCACCACCCGGTGGCGGACCTCGCTGCCCACCCAGCCCTGGAAGGTCACGAACGTGTCCTGCATCTGATTCCCCTTCGTCCTGCGCGCGCGGATCCCCGGCGCGCACCGTCGTGTGGGCACCACTGTCGCCGCCGCAGACCGGCGCGTGGGGGCGGTCCCCGCCCCGTCGTGGAGGACGGAACGGTTCGCCGACCCGTGGACAGGAACGGGCCCAGGGCGGCGAGGAGCCGTCCGCCGGCGCGAATTGCGGACGGCCCCTGGGAGACGACGTCGTCAGTCGCGAGCGATGCGGGGCGTACGGCGAGCCGCTCTGGTCACTGCCGGCACCATCCGGGCGCTCTGGCTGCGGGCAGCGACCCCACGTCGGCTCGGCTGCAGGGAGTGACCAGTCGGCGGTCGGGGGCGGCGGGTCAGCGGCGGAGCGGCGCGGCGGCGACCTCGAGTGCGCTGCGGGCCCGCTCGTGGGCCACCACCTCCACGGCGATCGGCTGCAGCACGCAGGCGGTCGGCCACCTCCTCGACGGCCTGCGCGAGGCGGCGGCGCGCCTTGCGGGCGCGCGCGCGGCCCACCCAGCCGTTGACCACTCTCGACAGCACCGCGAGGGCCCACCCGCCGGCCAGGCCGACGACCAGCAGCAGGGTCGGCACGGGAATCCCTGAGGTCTCCGGCGGGTCCGGGATCGGCAGCGCCACGAAGTCGACGAGCGCGAGCAGCCCCAGCCAGACCGCCCCGGCCAGGGTGGCGGCGACCAGCACGAGCTGCAGGAGACGGGCCAGCGCGCCACCACAGCGGGATCCTGTCGACGCCGAGGTCGGTGGAGGCGACGGCGCGGTCCAGGGCGTCCTCGAGGTCGTCGGCGCGCGACAGCGAGGCGCGGCGGACCGCGCGCTGCCAGGGCGGGGCGAGCGGCTCACCGACCGCGTCCGCGACCCGGCGTACGGCGGTCTCGGCCCGGGCCCGCTCGACCCGGCTCGGAGCCGGCAGCGAGGTCCGGTCCGGTCCGACCGGCTCGCGTCCCTCGTCGGGGACGGACCGGCCGGGCAGCCGGTCGAGGTGCAGCCGGCGCAACGGGTCGGGACGCAGCCGGGCCCGCCAGGCCAGCACCGGCCAGCCGGTCCGCAGCGATCCCCGCCGCACCATCGAGCGCTCCACGGCGCGCACGACCGTGGGCACGCCGGCCGACTCGGCCAGCGCCGAGACGAGCTCGGCACGCTGGGCGCTGCTGACGACCTCCGCCGTGCGGCTCGACCGGCCCGCCGGCCCGTCGCCGGTCGGCCTCGCGCATCGCTGCGGCGACCGCGACGACGTCCGCCGACAGGCGGGCCGCGGCGGCCCGGGTGGCCGCGACCCGCTCGGCGAGCACGTCGCGCAACGCGTCGACGCCCTCGCCGGTGACCGCGGAGGTCTGCAGCCGCGGTACGCCGGTCAGCCCGTCGGCGTCGAGCAGGCGGGCGAGGTCACGGTCGACGTCGCGCCGACGCTCGGGGGCGATCTCGTCGACGTGGTTGAGCACCACGAGCATGACGTCGCGGTGGGTCCGCAGCGGCGCGAGGTAGCGGTGGTGGATCGCGGCGTCGGCGTACTTCTGCGGGTCGAGGACGAACACCAGCAGGTCGACCACCTCGACCAGCCGGTCCACCTCGAGGTGGTGGGCGACCTCGGTGGAGTCGTGGTCGGGCAGGTCGAGCAGCACCAGGCCGCCGAGCCGCCGGGGTCACCCGACCCCCGACCCGACCTGGTGGCGCTGCGGCACCTGCAGCCAGGCGAGCACCTCGTCGGCCTCGCCCCAGGCCGCGGCCGTCGTCGACGAGGTGGTCGGGCGCCGGACCCCGACCTGGCTGAGCGACGCCCCCGCCAGCGCGTTGAAGAGCGAGGACTTGCCCGAGCCCGTGGCGCCGGCCAGCGCCACGACGGTGTGGTCGCCCGCCAGGGCGAGGCGACCCTCGGCACGCTGGAGCACCGCGGCGGCGCGGGCCAGGAGGTCCGCGTCGAGCCGGCCCTCGGTCGACTCGACGGCGTCGCGCAGCGCCGCCAGCCGGTCGGGCAGGTCGGGTCCGCGGCCGGTCAGCCGTCTGACCCCGGCGGTGAGGCTCACGGCCGGTCACTCCGCGCGCGTGCCGCGTCGACGGCCGCGACGGCGGCCGTCCAGCCGGTCACCGCTCGCGACGTCCACCCCGAGGCCGACGCAGTACGTCGTCCCAGCGCGCGACGCTCGACGTCGTACGCCGCCTGGACCCGGTGCTCGAGGTCGCGGCGCGACAGCTCGGTCAGCCGCCTCACGGCCTGGTCGCCGAAGACGGCCTCCAGCAGCTTCTGCCCGAGCACGGCGCTGCCCCCGGCGATGCCGACCTCGGCGCCGGTCATCCCGGCGGTGCTGACGAAGACCACGATCATGAGGGCCACCGCCAGGCCGTTGACGCCGAAGGCGAGGAAGCGCGCGGTGGTGCGCTTGGACTGACCCTCGGCCCGCACCAGCTCGACGACGGCCTGCTGCCAGTCGCGGACCACGCGCTCGGCCACGGCGCGGAACTCGCGCGAGGCCCGTCCGAGCTCGCGTCCCTCCGGACGGGCGAGCACCTGCCGCCCGGTCGTCGAGGCGTCCCAGGCGTCGTGGGCGCGCTCCGCGGCCGCCTCGGCGTGCTCGACGAGCAGCGCCTCGAGACCGGTCTCGACCGCCGAGGTGACCCGGTCGACCTGTGCCGGCTGACCGCGGAGGAAGCCGGTGACCCGGTCACGCAGCCAGCCGACCTTCGACTCGACCGAGCGCATCAGGTCGCCGGCTCCGACGAACTCCTGCCAGCGCGCGAGCAGCTCGCCCACGCAGCAGGCTGCCGTCGGCGGAGGCCTCGCCGACCTCGCGCCGGGCACGGTCGTAGGCGCGGTCGACGTCGGCGCGAAGCTGGTCCAGCGCCGCCTGCTGGTCGCGGTGGGCGGCGGCGACGCCGCGCCCACGGCGCACGACGGAGTCGACCGCGCCGTCCAGCGTCTGGCGCACGACGGCGGCGCGCGCGTCGGCGTCGGCGGCCAGCTCGTGCAGCCAGCCGGAGACGGGGGCGGTCTGGTCGGTCGGCAGCAGGCCCTGGTCGTCGAGGCGGGCCTCGGCCACCGTGAACAGCGGGGAACGGTCCAGCCCGCGCCCGTCCATCATCTCGCGCAGGTGGGCGGTGACCTCCCCGACGGCGGCCGGCGGGGTCCGGTCCAGCACGATGGCCACGGCGGCGCTGCGCTCGGCCGCGGCCCGCAGGAACTCCCACGGCACCTGGTCGGCGTAGCGCGCCGCCGAGGTGACGAACAGCCAGAGGTCCGCGGCCGCCAGCAGCTGGCTGGCCAGCGCTCGGTTGCTCAGCTCGACCGAGTCGATGTCGGGGGCGTCCATGATCGCCAGCCCGCGCGGGACGGAGTCGGCGGTGACGATCTGCACGGCCCCGGCGTCCCGGCTGGGACCGTGGCTGCGCGCCAGGTCGGGCAGCACCCGGTCGCCGTCGAACCAGGCGACGTCGTCGGGGTGGCACACCAGCACCGGCGCCCGGGTCGTCGGTCGCAGCACCCCGGGCTCGCTGACCAGGCGCCCCACCAGGGAGTTGACCATCGTCGACTTGCCGGCGCCGGTCGATCCGCCGACCACGGCCAGCAGCGGGGCGTCGATCTGGCGCAGCCGTGGCAGCACGTAGTCGTCGAGCTGGCCCACGACCTCGGTCCTGGCCTCCCGGTGCGGTCCACCTCCGGGGTGTCGAGCGGCAGCGCGACCTGCTCCAAGGCGTCGCGCAGCCGGGTCAGCGCGAGCTCGAGCGGCGGAGCGGACGGCGGCTCCGGTGGGACCGGGCCCACCGGCGGCTCCTCGGCCGTGGGCTCGGTCATCGCTGTCCCTGCTGGTCCTGCTGGTCCTGCTGGTCCTGCTGGCCCGGACGAGTCCAGGGACCCGGCTGCGCCTGCTGCGCCCAGCTGCGCCTGCTGCGACCCGGCTGCGCCGTGCTGCGCCCACTGCCCGTGCTGCGCCCACTGCCCGTGCTGCGCCCACTGCCCGTGCTGCGCCCAGCTAGCTGCGGGCCCACTCGGCCCACTGGGCCTCACTGGGCCTGCTGCCAGGCTCGGGCCGCGTGCACCGGCGCCATCACGTGGGCGCGCAGCACCCCGAGCCGGTGCGCCATGTGGGCGCCGCGCTCCTGGGTGTCGGCGGCCTCACGTCCGCGTCGTCCCCGGTGCCCGCGCATGACGTGGTCGTGCAGGACGGCGAGCTCGACGGCCTGGCGCTGGTACTCCCGCAGCGTCCTCTCCGCCTCGTGGCCGCCGCGGCGGCGCGCGTTGCGCCGAGCCGTACGACGAGCAGGGGGCCGCACCAGCCACGGCACCTCGGCGAGGTCGAGGTAGCCGCGGTGGGCCAGGTCGGTCAGCGACCGGGTCAGCATCCGGCCCTCCCGGACGCGGAACCAGATCGCCAGCCCGACCAGCGCGAAGAACCCCGGCACCATCGCGAAGAAGTAGGTCAACGGGAAGAACCGGCCGTCGGCGAGGAACGCCGAGCCGTTCCAGGCCGCGTGCAGGCCGACCGCGACGACGTACCCGACCAGCGGGGCGAGCCAGCGCAGCCAGCGCCGGCGCGAGCCGACCATGATGCCCGCGCCGATGCCGATGGCCGAGGTGAAGAGCGGGTGGGCGAACGGGCTGAAGACACCGCGGACCACGAAGATCGTGGTGGCGGCGCCGAGACCGCCCGGCCCCAGACCCATCTCGCCGGCGTAGGCGCCGGCGAAGTAGAGGATGTTCTCGGTGAACGCGAAGCCGATGCCCACCAGCCCGGCGTAGACCAGCCCGTCGAGGACGCCGTGGATCACGTGGCGCCGCAGCCACAGCAGGAGCAGCACGAAAGCGCCCTTGGCGGCCTCCTCCGAGACGGGGGCGACGACGACCGCGGACCAGACCATGCCGCGACCCGAGATGCTGTCGTCGACGACCTGGAGGACCAGCGCGGTGGCGGTCGCGACGAGGGCACCCCAGCCGAACGCCATCGCCAGCAGCCGTCCGGGTTCGGGCTCGTAGCGGTCCAGCCACAGGTAGCAGAGGACGAGCGGCCCGACGGGCAGCAGCGCGAGCAGGAACCCGACCCCGATCGCCTCGGGCTGGCCGCTCGCGACGAACACGTAGGCGATGACGCCCGCCCCGACCAGCAGGGCCAGCCCGATCAGGATCGCGAAGACGGTGCCGCGGGTGCCCCGGCGGCTGAAGACCGCGGGCGGCACCGCCGGCAGCGCAGCCGGCAGCGCACCCGGGTGGCTCGCCGGGACAGGCGGCTGTCCCGCCGACGGCCGGAGCTGCGGCGGACGCTGTTCGTCGACGCCCCAGGTCACCACGTCAGCCTATCCAGCAACCGCGAGCCCGAATCGCGAATCCCCTCGTCGTAGGCTGGCCGGGTGAGCACGGACGAGCAGAAGACCCCCGCGACCGCCTCCCACGACCAGGGCGTCCCCGCGGCGTACGCCGCCTTCATGCGCACCGGCTGGGGCGACCGGGAGCTGGACCTCCCTCCGCACCCGGTGACGCCCGTGGGCGCAGGCGCGACGCGAACGGCTGAGCGACCTGCTGCCCGGGGAGCGTCTCGTGGTGCCCTCGGGCACCTACAAGCAGCGCTCCAACGACACCGACTACCGGTTCCGGCCGCAGACCGCGCACACGCACCTGTCGGGCAACCAGACCTCCGACGCCGTGCTCGTGCTCGAGGACGGCGAGGCCACCCTGTTCGCGCGCCCGCGCTCCTCCCGCGACAGCGACGAGTTCTTCCGCGACCGGGTGTACGGCGAGCTGTGGGCCGGACGGCGTCCCTCGCTGCACGAGATGTCGGACTCCCTCGGTCTGACCTGCCGCCACATCGACGAGCTGCCGTCGGCGCTCGGGGCGGCCGGCAAGACGCGGGTGCTGCGCGGAGTCGACGCGGAGGTCGACGCGCTGGTGCCCCTCGACGCCGGCCGCGACCGCGAGCTGGCGACCCTGCTGGGTGAGCTGCGGCTGCTCAAGGACGACTGGGAGGTCGGCCAGCTGCAGGAGGCGTGCGACGCCACCACGCTGGGCTTCACCGACGCCGTGGCCGAGTGGGACCGAGTGCTCGAGCACGGCGAGCGCTGGGTGGAGGGCACGTTCTTCCGTCGGGCCCGCGCGATGGGCAACGACATCGGCTACGACTCGATCGTGGGCGGAGGCAGCCACGCCACCACGCTGCACTGGATCGACAACACCGGTCCGGTGACCCCCGGCACGATGCTGCTGCTCGACATGGGCGTGGAGGCGACCAGCCTCTACACCGCCGACGTCACCCGCACGCTGCCCGTCGACGGCACCTACACGCCGCTGCAGCGCGAGCTCTACACGCTGGTGCTGACCGCCCAGCAGGCCGGCATCGACGCGGTCCGCCCGGGTGCGGCCTATCTCGACCCGCACCACGCGGCCATGCGGGTGCTGGCCCACGGCCTGGAGGACCTCGACCTGCTGCCGGTCTCGGCCGAGGAGGCCCTGGCGCCCGACAGCCTGGTCTACAAGCGCTGGACGCTGCACTCCACGAGCCACATGCTCGGCCTCGACGTCCACGACTGTGCCGGCGCGCGTCCCGAGGCCTACACCGCCGGCACCCTGGCCGAGGGCATGGTGCTCACCGTGGAGCCGGGGCTGTACTTCCAGGAGGACGACCTCCTCGTGCCCGCCGAGATGCGCGGCATCGGCATCCGCATCGAGGACGACATCCTCGTCACCGCCGACGGCCACCGGAACCTCTCGGACGCGCTGCCCCGCGAGCCCGACGCGGTGGAGGAGTGGATGGCGGCCCTGCGTGGCTGAACGCGATCGGCGTGTGCGCCTGGGCGTCGTGATCCCGCCCTCGCGTGCGTGGGCGGAGTCCCGCGAGGCCTGGCAGGCCCTGGACGCCTGGGGGGTCGACGTCGGCTACACCTGGGACCACCTGACCCACCGCACCGTGCCGGGTCGTTGGCTGGCCGAGGGCTGGGCAACGGTGGCGGCCGCCGCGGCATCCACCTCTCGCGTGGACGTCGGGGTGCTGGTCGCCTCGGCGGCCCTGCGTCGCCCGGTGGCCCTGGCCCGGTTGGCCGCGACCGTCGACGACGTCAGCGACGGCCGGATGGTGCTGGGCTTCGGCGCCGGCGTGCCGACCGAGGGCGGTGCCGACACCGGGCGGGTGCCGGAGTTCGCCGAGCTCAGCCGGCTCTTCCACGACACCGTGGACGGGCTCGGCGCCGTCTGGCGGGGCGAGACCTCGTGGTCGGGCCGCGAGCTGTCCTTCACCGGCCTCGAGACGCTCCCGCTGCCCCCGGGCCGTCGGCCGCCCCACCTCATGCTCGCCGCTCACGGCCCGCGCGGGCTCGACCTCGTCGCGCGCACGGCCGACGGCTGGTCGACGTACGGCGGTCCGCAGTCGCGTGACCTGACCGGCGACGACTACTGGGCCGAGGTCACGCGGCAGAGGGACCGGCTCGTGGCGGCGTGCGAGCTGCACGACCGCGACCCCGGCGTCGGTGCGGATGTCGCTGCTGATCGGCTTCGGGCACCTGCGGCCGCTGGCGTCGGTCGAGTCCTACCTCGACACCGTCGGCCGCGCCGCCGAGATCGGCTTCACCGAGCTGGCCGTCTACTGGCCCGACGCCGACCCGGACAGCCCCCTGCACGCCGACCCGGAGATCCTCCGCGATGGTGTGGCGAGGCTGCGGCCCTGACGCGTGAAGCCCGTCACGCTCAGTCGAGCGCGCGGACCTCGTCGTACCAGTCCCGGGCCACCGCGGAGATCTCGTCGCGGGTGACCTGCGGCTCGGTCGGTGGCTGCTGGGTGGCGACCCCGACGATGAGCTCGTAGGGCCCCACGTTGAAGGCGACGTTGCGCCCGATCAGGCCCTGCTGGCCGTAGACGTCGAAGCCCTCGGCCCCCGGCACCCCTGCCACCTCGAACCGCTTGACCTCGCCCTCGCCGGGCAGGTCGTCGGCGCCGGACCTTCACGTCGGTCGCGGCGCCGTCGGCGGTCTCGAAGCCGATCACCACGCGGACGGCGTCGGCGGTCTTCGGCGCCTTGAGCTGCTCGAACGCGCCGGCGACGAAGCCGCGCTCCTCGAGCGCGTCGAGCTGCTCCTGCGGGGCGCCGGCGTTGAACTCCTCGAGTCCGAGCACCTGCGGGTCAGCCTGGGGGGCGGTCCCCAGCAGACCGTCAGCGGCGGCGAGGCGAGCGAGGACGTCCTCCTCGACGTCGGCCGGCACGCCGGAGGCCTCGGGGGCCTCCTCGGTCTCCGCGTCGCTCGCCTCACCCGCGGGCTCCGAGGGCGACTCGGTCACACTCGCCGAGACGTCCGCCGAAGGCGACTCCTCGGTCTCCGGCTCGCTCGCGTCCGAGCACCCGGCCAGGACGACCGCCAGCGTCGTCAGCACGATCAGCCCCGGGGCGCGACGCATGCCCACCACTCCTTGATCTCGTGGCCGGCGCCCCGTGGCGCGCGGTCCGACCCTCGACCCTAGGCGGACGCCCACGCCACCGACCACGCGGACCCGTGCGTGGGACCGGTGGGACGTCGGTGCGGTTATCCTTGCCGCCGGGTCCCCGGCTCTGCCCGCGGGTCACGCCACCTGCCCTCGTAGCTCAGCTGGATAGAGCAGCGGCCTTCTAATCCGCCGGTCACAGGTTCGAATCCTGTCGGGGGCACCCTCCAGGCCTGCAGATGTCAGTGGTGGAGCTGCTCGTACTGATCGACGAGGAAGCGCGTGAGCTCGACGCGCTCGTCGAAGGCGATCCGCGCGCGTGGATCGTTCGAACCGAGCAGCTCGTAGAGCAAGGAGTCGAAGCCGCTCCGCAGCAGGGACACCGTCACGAACGCGTCGCAAATCTCCGCGTCCCGGTCGGTGACGCCCTCGTCGTGGACGCCACGCAGGTACGCCGACAGGATGCGCTGGGCGATCTCGGGCAGCCACGCGGCCGGAACCTCACCCGCCTGCGTCAGCCCCACGAGCAGCTGGGACAGGTCGAACCCGAGGGGGTGCGCGGTCCGGAACGACAGGTCGATCACCACGATCTCGGCGGGGTCCCCGGCCAGGGGCACCAGCAGGTTCTGCGGGCTGGCGTCGCCGTGGGGAAGGCACTGGGCCATGCCGTCCAGGCGGTCGAGGTCCGCGGCGATGTGCTGCCCGAGCCTCGACAGGGTGGTCCGCAGGTCGTGGTGCTCGGCGAGCCACGGATGTCCCCACAGCGCGTCATCGGCCAGGGGTGCGAGTCCGCGCCCGGGCACGGCACGTTCGGCGTACATGCGGAGGCCGAACCCGATCGGCAGGTCGGTGACCGCGAGGACCTCCGGTGCGGTCGAGCGAACGTTCCAGCGTCCGAGGAGGTACGCCGCCTGGTCGTAGCGGTCGAGGTCCGCCCCCCAGGTGTCGTCCCCCACGGCCCGGACGACCGCCTCCTGCCACACCGCGACTCGGTCGTCCTCGAGCTCGACCAGCTCGTGCAGCAGCGGCGCTCGCAGACCTGGAGGGAACGAGGCTTGCACCCGGGGGTCCCACAGCTCGAGCTCGGTGCGCCACGGGAAACCGTCCGCAAAGTCCCGCGCCACCTCTGGGGGCAGCTGGCGCAGGCCCTCCCAGTGGCGGGGGTGCTGGATCACCTTGCAGAACGTCGTCCAGGTCGCACCGTGCTGGGTGCGGCCCGACACCTGGTAGACCCCGTGCGTCGCGGGCGCTCCCAGCGAGTGCGACACCACCTCGACCGCGGCAGAACCGCTCTGGTGCGTCCCCCACCCGGCCCGCTCGACGAGCGCGGCGAGTCGCCGGTCGACCGCCTCGTCGCCGGCCGACCCGAGACCGAGGAGATCGGCCACCGTCATCTGCGGCACCGGCGGCAGCGAGGTGCGCGCCCGCCCGCCCGCGTGCGTCGTCTCCGTCATTCCGCTCGCATCTCCATCAGTCAGGTAACCTTCCTACCTGGCTGATAGTAAGGTTGCCTTATGAGCGAGGTCAAGGATGATTTCCCGGACCATGCCCTCAGCCTCCTCGGGCAGGTCATGGACGCGCTGCGCCACGACATGCGGGTCCGCACGGCAGGACCCCACGGCCAGGTGACGCCCGGGATGCCGGATGCCGGCCGGGGTCTGCGCTCCTCCCAGCTGCGGCTGCTGAGCCTCACCCCCACCCGAGGCATGCGCGTCACCGACCTCGCTGAGCGGGTCGGCATGACCAAGCAGGCCCTCGGTGAGTTCGCCGACGCCCTCGAGGAGCGCGGACTGCTGGAGTCCCTGCGCGACCCGGCCGACCGTCGGGTCCGGATCCTGCGGCTCACCGCCGACGGGCGCGCCGCGGTCGTCGCGGGCGAACGACTGATCGACGAGGTCGAGCAGGAGTGGCGCGAAAGGGTCGGCCCCGAGACCTGGGACTCCCTGCGTGCCAACCTGCTGGCCGCCCTGGCCGCGCGGCGGGCCCACGACGGCGGCTGAGAGCACGCAGGCGCGCAGCGATCAGCCCGGCGCGACGGCGTAGGCGTCGATCTCCGCCAGCAGCCGCGCCTTCGTGTGGTCGTCGGCGAAGGAGCTGCGGACGCCGGTCCGCGCCAGGTCGACCACGCCGGCCTCGTCGAGGTCGAGCAGGTGCGCGGCGATCTCGTACTCCTTGTTCAGCCACGTGCCGAACATCGGCGGGTCGTCGCTGCCGATCGTGATCGTCACCCCGGCGTCGCGCATGGCGCGGATCGGGTGCTCCTCGAGCGTGGCCACCGCGCGGGTGGCGATGTTGGACGTCGGGCACACCTCGAGCGGGATACCGGTCTCCGCCAGGTGCGCCAGCAAGGCCGGGTCCTGGACCGACGACGTGCCGTGCCCGATCCGTTCGGCACCCAGCAGCCGGATCGCGTCCCACACCGTCTGCGGCCCGGTCGTCTCCCCCGCGTGCGGCACCGCGTGCAGCCCGGCCGCGCGGGCGGCGTCGAAGAACGGCTGGAACTGCGGCCGGGGTACGCCGACCTCGGGTCCGCCGAGCCCGAAGCCCACGAGCGTCGACGGGGCGACGCCGAGGTAGCCCACGGTCTCGGCGGCTGCCTCGACGCCGAACTCGCCGGGCACGTCGTACACCCAGCGCAGGACGACGCCGTGGTCTCGCTCGGCGGCCACGCGGGCGTCCTCGATCGCCTCGACGAAGGCCTCGATCGGCACGCCTGCCTTGACGTTGGTGTACGGCGTGCAGGTCAGCTCGGCGTACCGGATCCTCTGGTCGGCCATGTCCGCGGCGATCTCGTAGGTGAGCATCCGCACGTCCTCGGGAGTCCGCACGAGGTCGACGACCGCGAGGTAGACCTCGATGAAGTGGGCGAAGTCGCGGAAGGTGTAGAACTCCCGCAGCGCGTCGAGGTCGGACGGCACGGTGCCGGGGTGGCGCTCGGCGAGCTCGGCCACGATGCGCGGCGAGGCCGACCCCACGTGATGGACGTGCAGCTCGGCCTTGGGCAGTCCGGCGACGAGGTCGACGTGCCGGGAGGGGTGCTCGCTCATGCGACCGAGTCTCTCACCGGCGGCCACCGGCGGCCGCCGCGATGCGCCGCGATCCGCCGCGATCCACAGCGATCGGATGTGACGTGCACACGCGGTGAGTAGGGTCGCAGCGTGACTGACCGGCTGGTGTGGATCGACTGTGAGATGACGGGGCTCCTGGTGGACGCCGACGCCCTCGTCGAGGTGGCGGCGCTCGTCACCGACTTCGAGCTGAACGTGCTCGGCGACGGGTTGGACGTGATCATCAAGCCGCCGGCCGCGGCGCTGGAGCAGATGGTGCCGTTCGTGCGTGACATGCACACCTCCTCGGGGCTGCTCGACGAGCTGGACGACGGCGTCACGCTCGCCGAGGCCGAGGAGCAGGTGCTCGCCTACGTCCGAGAGCACTGTCCGGACGGCTCGCGCCCTCCGCTGGCCGGCAACACCGTCGGCACCGACCGGCTCTTCATCGCCCGCGACATGCCCGAGCTCGACGCCTTCCTGCACTACCGGATCGTCGACGTCTCCTCCATCAAGGAGCTGTCGCGCCGGTGGTACCCGCGCACCTACTTCAACTCCCCCACCAAGCGCGGCAACCACCGGGCGCTGGCCGACATCCAGGAGAGCATCGAGGAGCTGCGCTACTACCGCGACGCCGTCTTCGTGCCGCCGCCGGGACCGACCTCCGTCGAGGCGCGCGAGCTGGCCGCCCGCCACGGCGGCTCGCTGACCGGACTCACCGGCGAGGCCTCCGACACGGTCGAGAACCCTGGTGAAACCACCCCCTGACGAGCAGGTACACTCGTCGCCGTTGCTGGTCACCGGCGGGTCCACCCCCGGCGACCACGCCGACATGGTGGATGTAGCTCAGCTGGTAGAGCGCCGCGTTGTGGTCGCGGATGTCGCGGGTTCAAGTCCCGTCATTCACCCCGAGAGGAGCCCCAGGTCAGCCGGGCAACCGGCGGCCTGGGGCTCCTTCGTTGCGTCAGCACAACTAGTCCATCTGGGTGTCGCCGAAGCCGGCCGCTGGATCTAGAATTCGGAGACATGACCGACACCACGAGCTCCGGCGGGATCCCGCCGGAGGAGCTGCAGGGCCTCGTGCAGCTCGGCGGGGCGTTTCTGGCCAACGAGCGCGACATCCGGGTCGCGGTGATGAACGCGATCGACGACGGGCACGACCTGCGTGCCGTCGCGGAGGCGGCGAACCTGCCCGTGTCTCTCGTCGAGGAGTGGACGGGCGAGAGCCGCAAGCCCACCGCTCCCCCGGCGGCCGCCGACGGCACGGAGGCGCTGGACCGGGTCGGCGAGCAGCGGCGGCTCCGCACCGGCACCCTGCGACAGCGGGTGGACGCCGCGGACGCCAAGAACCTGCGAGCCGAGCGGCGGGACGACGCTCTCAGCTGAGGTGGGCTTCCCGCCCCGCCCACGCCGCACGGAGGTGGTGGGCGGCGGCTCCGGTCCGTCGTCCAGGGCCGTCCGCGCTCACGACGGGCTGCGGTCGTCGAGGCGTCGGTGCAGGCGCTGGAGCTCAGCGGTGAGCAACGCCGTCTGCTGCGTCAGCTCCTCGATGTCGCGTCGCGTCGCGGTCCGGTCGGCCTCGTCCTCCTCGGCGACCCGCTCGAGCAGCAGGGAGGCGAGTGACGCGGTGACGCTCCCGAGGAGCCCGACGCCGAAGATCATCAGGCCCACCGCGATGCAGCGTCCGACCGTGGTGACCGGGTACTGGTCGCCGTAGCCCACCGTGGTCATGGTCGTGAAAGCCCACCACACGGCGTCACCGATGGAGGTGATGTTGGCACCGGGGGCGTCGCGCTCGGCGTCGAGGACCGCGAGCGAGGCGATGACGATCGCGAGCGAGGAGGCGGCGACGAGGTAGTAGCCGACCCGGCCGCGCAGGCTCTCGCCCAGCTTGCGGTCCAGGATGCTCAGCGCGCGCACCAGCCGGAGCAGCTGCAGGGGTCGCAGCAGTGGCAGGGCGACG
Organism: uncultured Actinomycetota bacterium; assembly: GCA_963790225.1. Classification (GTDB taxonomy): domain Bacteria; phylum Actinomycetota; class Actinomycetes; order Propionibacteriales; family Nocardioidaceae; genus Marmoricola_A. The sequence continues at coordinate 219,093 of CAWBNX010000008.1, forward strand.
CTCGCGAGGTCGAGGAGGTTGTCGCGGACGAACTGGCCCCGACGCTCCGCCAGCGTCAGGCGCACGGCGTAGTCGACCGCGAACACCACCCACACGCCGAGGGCGACGGTGCCGCACACCGTCACCCACCGCGCGGACAGCGTCGGGTCGAGGATGGGCCAGGCGTAGGCCGCCAGGAAGACGGCGGCGGAGGCCACCAGCGGCCAGGCGGTGACGTCCTCCCAGGCTCGGCGGCGCTCGTCGGTCACGGCCACAGGATGCCGTAGGCGACGCCCTCAGCCGGGGAGGCTCACGACTCCACGACGCGCGTCGGCGTCCCGTGGACCGGCGGGACGGTTCCCAGCCGGCCCTTCTGGAAGTCCTCGAAGGCCTGCATGACCTCGGCCTTGGTGTTCATGACGAACGGACCGCCCCAGGCCACGGGCTCGCGGATCGGCCGTCCGCCGATGACCACGACCTCCAAGTTCGGGTGGCGGGCGTCCTGGCGCTCGGCGGCCGCGACCTGCAGGAAGTCGCCACGCCCCAGGACGGCGAGCTGGCCGCTCTCGAGCGGCCGGCGGTCGGGGCCGACGCGGCCCTGTCCGGCCAGCACGTAGACCAGCGCGTTGAAGTCGACGTTCCACGGCAGGTCGAGGTGCGCGCCGGGCGCCAGGGTCGCGTGGACCATCGCCATCGGGGTGTACGTCGACCCCGGGCCGGTCTGCCCGCCCACGTCACCGGCGATGACGCGCACCAGGGCGCCGGCATCGGCGCTGGTGGTCAGCCCGAGCTGGGAGGAGCGCAGGTCCTGGTAGCGCGGCTGCGCCCATTTCTGGTCCTTCGGCAGGTTCACCCACAGCTGGAGACCGTGGAACATCCCGCCCTTGGCCACCAGCCACTCCGGCGGTGCCTCGATGTGCAGCAGACCGGAGCCGGCGGTCATCCACTGGGTGTCACCGTCGGTGATGGAGCCGCCCCCACCCTCGGAGTCCTGGTGGTCCATGACGCCGTCCATCATGTAGGTCACCGTCTCGAAGCCACGGTGGGGGTGCCACGGGGTGCCCTTCGGCTCCCCGGGGGCGTACTCGACCTCGCCCATCTGGTCGAGGTGGATGAAGGGATCGAGCAGCCGGAGGTCGACGCCGGCGAAGGCGCGGCGCACCGGGAAGCCCTCACCCTCGAAGCCGCGCGGAGCCGTCGTCACCGAGACCACCGGCCGGGCGGTGTCGCCCAGGGTCGGTGCGCTCAGGCGCGGCAGCGTGGTCAGGTCGTCGACGGTCACAGCGGGCACGGGGTCCTCCTCGAAATCATCAGTTGACGTCTCAACTGTCTGCAGGCGTCGGACATTCCCGTGCTCCGCGCGTCCTGCCCAACTCCTCGGACCACGGCCGGAGGAACTAGTACCTTGTGGCTCGATGACGGTCCCCACCCAGAGAACACGGTACGACGTCGTCGTGGTCGGAGGCGGCCACAACGGTCTCGTCGCTGCGGGCTACCTCGCCCTCAGCGGACTCTCGGTGCTCGTTCTCGAGCGCCTCGGACAGGTCGGCGGCGCCGCGACCAGCCACCAGAGCTTCCCGGGCCTGCCCGTGCGGATGTCGACCTACGCCCATCGCGTCGGCCCACTGCCGGGGCGCATCCTGGAGGACCTCGGTGTCGAGGCGCCTCTGCGCGCCCGGCGGATGGCGGCGTACGTCCCCACCATCCGCGCCGGGCGCCACACCGGCCTGGTCATCGAGAGCAACCCCACCGGGATGACCGCCGACTCCTTCGCCCAGCTCACCGGCTCGGGTCGGGAGTACGAGAGCTGGCAGGCCTTCAGGTCCCAGCTCGCGGCCGCCGGCGACGCCCTGCGTCCTACGCTGCTGGAGCCGCTTCGCCCCGCGGCCGAGGTGCGCGATCGGCTCACCCCCGACACGTGGGAGATGCTCACCGAGCGCCCCCTCGGCCGGACCCTGGAGTCACGGTTCGCCGACGACCTGGTCCGCGGGCTGGTCGCCACCGACGCCCTCATCGGCACCTTCGCCGACCTCAACGATCCCGAGCTCCAGCCCAACCGCACCTTCCTGCAGCACGCGGTCATCGGCAGCGCGGGCGCCTGGCAGGTGCCCCTGGGCGGCATGGGGGCGCTGACCGAGCTGCTCGAGGGCGCCGTACGACGACCGGACGGCGAGATCCTCACGCGGGCGTTCGTGACCGCCGTCCGCACCGACGGCAACGAGGCCGAGGTGACCTTCCGGCACGGCGGTGCGGAGCACAGGGTCGCCTGCTCCTACGTCCTGGGCAACGTCGCACCCTGGGTGATGCGCCTGCTGCTCGGCGAGAATCCCGGCCCCCGGCCGGAGGGTTCCCAGATCCAGATCAACATGCTGCTGGAGAAGCTGCCCCGGCTCCACAACGGAATGTCACCGCCGATGGCCTTCTCCGGGTCCTTCCACGTCGCCGAGGGCTACGAGCAGCTGCAGGAGGCCTACCTCGAGGCGCAGGAGGGGCTGATCCCGGAGATCCCTCCGGGCAACCTGTTCTGCCACACGCTCACCGACCCCTCGACCTTGGGCACGATGGCCGTCCACGGCAAGCACGCCTTCACCTACTTCGGGCTGCAGAGCCCTGCCCGACTGTTCTCCGGCCACGTCGAGCTGCAGCGCGACGAGCTGGTGCTACGCATGCTCGACGCGGTCAACGTGCACCTCGAGGAGCCGCTCGAGACGCTGATCTCGCTGGACCGTCACGGCAACCCCTGCCTGCAGGCGCTCGCTCCCCAGGACGTGGAGTCGGCCCTCGCGATGCCCGGAGGTCACGCGTTCCACGGCCCGCTGTCGTGGCCCTGGCTCGACGAGGACGACGAGGCCGCGCAAGGACCCGCCGGAGCGGCAACGCGCTGGGGCGCGGCCGGTCCCGAGGCCAACGTGCTGGTCTGCGGAGCGGGGTCGCAGCGCGGCGGCGCGGTCTCCGGCATCGGTGGGCACAACGCCGCGATGGCGGTGCTCGAGCTCACCGGCACGGCACTGCCCACCGACGACGACTGACGACCGGGAGCGGGCTCAGACCTGCTGCGGGTCGACCTCGACGATCGGCTCGCTGGTCGGCGTCTCGGAGCCACCGGCCGGCTCGACCGTCACCGCGACCCGGGTGTCCGCGGCAGGCAGGCCCATCGCGGCGCCGGTCGTGCCGCCGGTGAGGATCGCTGCGCTCACCATGGAGTCGTCGTGGACCGTCCACAGCTGGTAGACGTGCTGTCGGTCGAGCTCGGGGAGCCCACGGGCGTCGACGGCCATCTCGTTGCGGCTCTCCGAGATGCCGACGGTCAGCGTGCCGCCGTTGTCGGTCTCGACGGTCGCCCGACGCACGTCGTCGGCCTCGAAGACCCGGGCGGGCGCGGCGGTCAGGTCGTCGGCCCCGTCGTCGAGCGACGACACGACGGCCACCCCACCGGCGACCAGGGTGACCGCGGCCGCAGCGGCGCCCAGGAAGGCCGGCCACCGTCGACGCGCCGGACCGCGAGCGGCCCCGGACCAGCTCGGAGCGTCTCCAGACCCGCGAGAGGTCCCGGACCTGCCCATGTCACCGAATCCCGGACCGACCGAGCCGACCGAGCCGACCGAGCCGACCGAGCCGACCGAGCCGACCGAGCCGACCGGAGGCTGCTGCGGCGTGCGCGACGCTGCTTCGAGCACGCGGGCACGCAGCGCGGGCGGCGGCACGGAGAACTGCACCGACGCCATCCGGGCGGCGGCGTGACGCATCTCGCGGACCTCGTCACGGCAGGCCTGGCAGGCCTCGAGGTGCTCGCGGAAGGTCTCACGCTCGTCGACGCTCAGCGCGTCGAGAGCGTAGGCGCCTGAAAGAGTATGGACGTCGACGTTCATCGGGAAGCCTCCAGACAGTCACGAAGACGGATGAGGCCGTCCCGCATACGGGTCTTGATGGTCGGGAGTGGTTTGTCGAGGATCGTGGCGACCTCGTTGTAGGTGTAGCCGTTGAAGTAGGCCAGCTGCACTGACTCCAGCTGCAGCTCGGTGAGGGCTTCGAGACACCCGCGCACCTCTTGGTGCTCCTCGGTGCGCAGCACGGTCTCGGCCGGCTCGTCGTGGCCCACCTCCTCGACGACCGCGTGGCCGTCGTACCGCTTCTGGGTCTCGTTGCGGCGTACGGCGTCGACCGCGCGGCGGTGCGCGATCGTCATGATCCAGGTCTTGGCCGAGCCGCGGTCGCTGTCGAAGCTGGGCGCCTTGCGCCACACGTCGAGGAAGACCTCCTGCGCGACGTCCTCGGCCCGGTTCGGGTCGCGGACCACGCGGCGGGCGACGCCGTACACCGAGGCGCCGAGAATGTCGTAGAGACCCCCGAAGGCAGCGGTGTCCCCGCGAGCGACCCTGCCGACCAGGAGGTCGACGTCGTTGGGCTCCCGAGCATGGACCAGACGCAGGGTCGGCTCAGCCATCGCCCGCCCCCTTTCCGCAGCTGCGCTGCTTCCCCGGACCCACGCCGTCGTTCCGGCGAGGTGTCTCGAACGTCCTCTGAGGGTAGTTCGCTCAGACGCCTCGTGCGGATTGGTCGGGGTTTCGGGCGTGGGCCGTCGATTTCACCCGCCACCCGGTCCGCTGATACGGTGGAACCGCTTCAGGCGCCAGTAGCTCAATTGGCAGAGCAGCTGACTCTTAATCAGCGGGTTGTAGGTTCAAGTCCTACCTGGCGTACCACCGGTCCACCTCGACGCCCCGTCCTCCGGACGGGGCGTTCGTCGTCTGAGAGGCGCCGCCGAGGCCACGCAGGGGACCCGGCACACCCCAAAGGGTGAAGTTGTGCCCCCTGTCACGGCACGGTAAACCTGCGAGCTGTGCATTTGTGGTTCGGGGGGCGTACCGTCAACGGGGCCGGGGTCTCCCCGTGCGCTGCCACCACAGGCGAGCGCCGACCTCCGGAAGAACGCTGAGCGGGGCCAGTTCGCCTCGGAGGTACTCCATGAAACCCGTCTCCACCGCAGCACCCCTGCCCACTCGACACCGTCAGCTTCCCGTCGGGGCTCCCGTCCGGGTTGCCGTCCGGCACCACGGCGACCGTCTCGAGATCCACGTCCACGGCGAGGTCGACGTCGCCGCGCACGACCTTCTCGCCGACCAGTTGTCCGCCGTCGACCTGAGCGGCGTCGCCGCCGTCGACCTGCGCCTGGCCGAGCTCGACTTCTGCGACTCCTACGGGGCCCGCCAGCTCCTCGACTTCGCCGACGGGGCCCGCCGTGCGGGCTGCGCCGTCGCGCTGCGTGACGCACGCCCGCAGCTCGCCCGTCTCGTCGCACTCATCGGCGCCTCCGCCGCGGCCTGAGGCCTCCGCCCGGTCACCCGGTCACGCGGTCGGCAACAATGACCGTGTGACCTCCCGCACCGACGACGACGCCTCCCTCCCCTCGCTCCCCGCCTCCCTGACGGCGCGCGAGCCGGCAGAGTCAGACGTCGGACCCCTGGCCACGCTGCTCTCGGCCCACCACGCGGCCGTGCGCGACAACGCCCGGGTCGACGTGCGGGCCGTCGCGGCCACGGTGACCGGCACGGGTTCGTGGACCCGCCGCCAGCTGCTCGTCGAGGACGACGGCGGTCGTCTGCTCGGCTGGGTCGCCGTGCACGACCGCGCCGCGGGACGCACCGGCATCGAGCTCACCATGGCACCCGGTGACCCCGTCGGCGCCGGCGGTGACGGCGACCGGGTGCTGTCCCTGGAGCACGGTGACGAGGTCGCCGCGTTCCTGCTCGCCTGGGCACGTGAGGCCGCCCGCGAGACCGCGCGGATGCGCGGCCTCGAGGAGACCCAGCTGGACGCGAGCACCTACACCGCGGACGCCGACCAGCGTGGCCGCCTCGAGGCCGCGGGCTACCGGCACGCGCGGACCTGGATGAACATGACCCGCGGGACCGAGGACCTCGACGTCTTCGGCGAGGTCCGCGACGGTGTCGTCGTACGCCGGGTGGCGACGCACGAGAACGGCCTCCCCGTCGCCGGCGACATCCAGGTGGTGCACCAGATGCTGGAGGAGTCGTTCGCCGACCACTTCAACTCCTACCGCGAGAGCTTCCCGGAGTTCCTGCAGCGCCTGCGGGAGGACCCGGGGCACCGCTGGGACCACTGGTGGATCGCCGAGGTGACCGGCGCCCAAGCCGGCGACCAGGCCGGCGACCAGGCCGACGCCCAGGCCGACGCCCAGGCCGGCGCCCGGCCGGCACCGAGCCCGGCGGCGCCCTGGTCAGCTCGGTCCTGACCCCCGACGACCTGGGACGCGAGGGCAGCTACGTCGACTACATCGGCGTCCACCGGCGGGCCCGTGGCCGCGGGGTGGCCAAAGCACTGCTGGGCACCGTCGTCAGGGACGCCGCCGCGCGCGGCCGCAACCGCGTCGACCTCGAGGTCGACGCCGACTCCCCTACCGGAGCCGACGGGCTCTACACCTCGCTGGGCTGGACCGTCAGCGAGCGCACCGAGAGCTGGCACGCCGACGTGGCGGTGTGAGCCCGTCGGTCAGTCGCGACGACCGTCCAGGCGACGCTCGCGCTGCGAGACTCCGAGTGCGCCGTAGGGGTAGTCACCCACCGCCGGTTCGCTGACGCGGTCGAGGCGCTCCCGCTCGCCGGCGTCGAGGCGGAGGTCGTCGGAGCGGAGGTTGACCTCCAGCTGCGCGACGGTGCGTGCCCCCAGGATCGTGGAGGTGACTCCGGGGCGGTCGGTGAGCCAGGACAGCGCCACCTCGACCATCGAGACCCCGCGCTCCTGCGCGACCGCCTCGACCTCGGCCACCACGTCCCAGGTCCGCTCGGTGCCGCGTCGGTCCCAGGCCTCCATGCCGCGCCCGGGATCCTCCCCCAGCCGCGTCGAGCCTGTGGGGCGGTGGTCGCGGCGGTACTTCCCGGTGAGCCACCCGCCGCCGAGGGGACCCCAGGGCAGCATGCCCAAGCCGGCGTCGAGGACGGCGGGGACGATCTCCCACTCGACCTCGCGCACCAGCAATGAGTACTGGGGCTGAAGCGTCACCGGCTCGGTCAGGCCCAGCGAACGAGCCACGTGCACGGCCTTGGTCAGCTGCCAGCCCGTGAAGTTCGACAACCCGTAGTAGTGGACCTTGCCGGCCCGCACGAAGCCGTCGAGCGTGCGCAGCGTCTCCTCGAGCGGGGTGGCGGAGTCGAACGCGTGCACCTGGTAGAGGTCGACGGTGTCCACGCCCAGCCGGCCCAGGGACGCGTCCAGCGCCCGGGTCAGGTGGCGACGGGACAGCCCGCTGGTGTTGGGCGAGTCCCCCATCGGGAAGCGTCCCTTGGTGGCGAGCACGACCGGCTCGGTGACGTCGTCCGGGCGGTCGCGCAGCCAGCGACCGACGATCTCCTCCGAGACTCCCGCCGAGTAGACGTCGGCGGTGTCGACCAGGGTGCCGCCGGCCGCGACGAAGGCGTCGAGCACGGCGTGGGACTCCGCCTCGTCGCTCTCGGCGCCGAAGGTCATGGTGCCCAGGGCGAGGGAGGAGACCGCACAGCCGCTGCGGCCCAGGGTTCGATAGCGCATGGTCCGAACCTAGCGCCGGCTAGCGACGATGACGCCACCGGCGTGCACTCGGGGCTCGACCCTCCCCCGGCCCGCCGTCCTCGAGCGTGGGCAGGACCACCGGCCTGCTCGGGCCCAGCGACACGACGTCCCGGTCCAGCCGGAGCGCGTAGATCTCGGCGTAGAGCCGGAACACGTCCCCTGGGCGTCGTTCCGACCCGACCGCGTCCTCGATCATGTTTCCCTCTTTCATCGTGTCCTATTCAGGACTTTCGTCCCGTTGCGCTCATCCTGTCGCACTCCGCCGCCGGTTGCACTCACCACGGCGCAGTGGTGCCCAGATATGGCCGTTCGGGTGGACTAGGGTCGCCGAGTGATCAAGTACCTGGGATCGAAGCGCAAGCTCGTCCCGGTGCTGGGGGCGATCGCCGACGCGGTCGGGGCGACGACGGCGGTGGACCTGTTCACCGGGACCACGCGCGTGGCCCAGGAGCTCAAGCGTCGCGGCATCCACACCACCGCCGTCGACCTGGCGAGCTACAGCGCGGTGCTCAGCGACTGCTTCGTGGCGACCGATGCCGCGGACGTCGACGAGGACGAGCTCGCGGACGCGCTCGCGGAGCTCGACGCGCTCCCGGGACGTCGGGGCTACTTCACCGCGACGTTCTGCGAGCAGTCACGGTTCCTGCGCCCGGAGAACGGTCGCCGCGTCGACGCCGTCCGCGACCTCATCGAGGAGCGGTGGGCGGGCTCGACGCTGCACCCCTTGCTCCTCACGAGCCTGCTCATGGCCGCCGACCGGGTCGACTCGACCACCGGCGTGCAGATGGCCTACCTCAAGTCCTGGGCGCCGCGGGCGCAACGCACCCTGCGCCTGCAGCGGCCGGCCCTGCTGCCCGGGCCCGGTCGCACCGTGCACGACGACGCCCTGACCGCCGTGGCGGGGCTCGAACCGGTCGACCTGATGTACCTCGACCCGCCCTACAACCACCACCGCTACTTCACCAACTATCACGTCTGGGAGACGCTGGTCCGCTGGGACGCCCCGGAGCACTACGGCGTGGCCTGCAAGCGCGTCGACGCCCGCGAGGAGTCCACGCGCAGCGTCTTCAACCGCAAGGCCGAGATGCCCCGTGCCGTGGACACCGTGATCCGTCAGGCACGCGCCGGCGTCCTGGTGGTCTCCTACAACGACGAGTCCTGGATCACCGCAGACCAGATGACGCGCTCGCTGCACGAGGCCGGCCACGAGCGGGTCGGCCTGCTCGCGTTCGACAGCAGGCGCTACGTGGGCGCGAAGATCGGCATCCACGGCCCGGACGGCACCAAGGTCGGCAGCGTCTCGCACCTGAACAACACCGAGCTCGTCTTCGTCGCCGGTCCGGCCGAGCGGGTCGAGGCCGCCTTGGCCGCCGGGTCGCTCGCGCAACCGCTCGAACCGCCCCCCGCCCGGGTGCCGCCGGTCACCGCTGCTGCAGCAGCACGTCCGGCCGGTTCGTGATGACGCCGTCGACCCCGGCCCGCAGCGCACGCCGCATCGAGAACCGGCGGTCCACCGTCCACGTCAGGCAGCGCATCCCGTTGGCGTGGACCGCCTCGACGTAGGAGGCGTCGAGGGCGGCGTGGTGGGGGTTGACCTGTCCGGCCCACGTGGCCAGCGCAGGCAGGTGCCCTCGCGGTGGCAGCCCCAGGATCCCGACCGTGAGCCCGGGGCACCGGGCCTTGAGCTCCTTGACGGCCGCGACGTCGAAGGACTGCACGACGACGTGCGCCAGGTCGACCACCCCCCGCGCGCTGGCGGTGACCAGCTCGTCGGCGAGGTCGGCGACGATGCCGGGGTGCCGCTCGGGCAGCTTCAGCTCCAGCAGCAGCCGTAGCCCGGGGCGGCGTCCGACCTCGGTCAGGGTCTCCGCGAGCGTCGGCACCGGCTCGCCGGCCCAGCGGGATGACTTCCAGCTGCCGGCGTCCAGGCGGCGGACCTCGGCGAGGGTCATGCTGCCGACCGACCAGGGGCCGCGGTGACGGAACTGCGCGGACGCATCGGTGGTGCGGCCCAGACCGCCGTCGTGGAGCAGCACGAGCGCCCCGTCCCGCGTGCGCTGCAGGTCGACCTCGATGGCATCGGCGCCGAGGTCGGCGCCCAGCCGCACCGCGGCGAGGGTGTTCTCCGGCGCCTGCTCGCTGGCTCCCCGGTGGGCCACGGCCAGCACCTGCTGGGTCGTGGCCCGCGACAGCGCCCGCCGGGTCCCGGGCGTCCGCGCGATCGCCTCACCTGAGGGGAACCACGGACGGGACGGACGGGACGGACGGGGCGCCTGAGTGGGACGGACGGGGAAGACCTCCGACACGTTCATGGCTCGAGCCTGACCCGGCCGGGTGTCGTGGAGTCGACCCCCAGGTGTCCAGCCGGCGACGACCCGCGGACGTTTCCCGACCCGGTGGCCGACCGCATCTGAAGGCCCGCTTCTGGTCACTCCCCGCAGTGATGCCTGCTCCTGGTCGCCGGCCGCAGCGCTTCGAGCCAGAACCTGCAGGCACCGACCAGAAGCGAGCCCCGCTGCAGGGAGTGACCAGAAAGCGGCCAGGGGCGCGCCTAGGATGCGGGCATGCGCGTCTCGGTCACCGTCGTCGACCCCCGTCACGACTCGCGGCGGGACGTCCTCATCGACGCCGCGGACGAGACTCCGATGGCAGAGGTGCTCGCCGAGCTCCAGCGCGAGGCCCTCGGTGTCGGCACCGCGCCCGGCGTCCCGTCCCTGGCCGCGCGCAGGGCGGCCGACGCGGGTGAGTCGCCGCTCTACCTCGACGGTCACGTGCTGGACACCGGCGGGACGCTCGCCGACTCCGGGTTGCGCGAGGGCAGCCTGGTGGTCGTGGGCGACGCCGCCGCCTCCTCGCGGGAGGAGCCCTCCGGCACCGTCGAGCTGCGCCTGGTCTCCGGTCGCGGGGCAGGCGCGGTGCACCGGCTCGACGTGGGTGAGGCCACCATCGGCGGCGACCCCGCCTGCGTGGTCTGCCTGCCCGACGACCGCATCCCCCCGGTCGCGGTGACGGTGTCGGTCGCCGCCGACGGCACGGTCACGCTCGCGCCGTACGACGCCGCCGTCGAGACGCTCACCGCGGCGTTCCCGAACCACGACCACGCCCTGGCGCTCGACCGTGAGGCGCTGACCCAGGACACCACCTGGCCCGTCGGCGGACTGCTCCAGCTCGGTGACTTCCTCGTCGAGCTCGAGCAGGTCGACGAGCCGGACGCCGCAGTGGCCGAGAGCCCGGACCCCGGCTGGCTGGACTACAACCGCCCACCGCGTCTGCTGCCCCCGCTGCGGCAGACCACGTTCAAGCTGCCCAGCCCGCCCAGCGAGCAGACCCGGATCGGCCTGCCCTGGCTCGTCATGCTCATGCCCATGGCGCTGGCCATCGTCTTCGTGCTCGTCACGGGTCGGCTCTACATGCTCATGATGGGCCTCTTCTCGCCGGTGATGATGCTCGGCAACTACTTCCAGAACCGCAAGCAGGGCAAGATGTCCTATCGCCAGCAGATGGCGGACTACAAGGACAAGAAGCGCCGCATCGAGGAGGACGCCGAGCAGGCCGTGGTCGACGAGCGGCTCGCGCGCCGCCTCGACGCCCCCGACCCCGCGATGGTGCTGCTGGTCGCCAACGGGCCCCGATCGCGGCTCTGGGAGCGCCGCACCACCGACCCCGACTACCTCGCGGTGCGGCTGGGGGTGGGAGACCTCGAGTCCGAGGTCACGGTCGAGGATCCCGAGCAGCTCGAGCACCGACGCAAGACCGTCCGCACCGCCTACGACGTCCCCGTGACCGTCCCGTTGGCCGAGCGGGGCGTGGTCGGCATCGCGGGACGGGGTGACCTGCCCCGTCGCGTGAGCGCCTGGGCCGTCGCCCAGCTCGCCGTCCTGCAGAGCCCGCGCGACACCTTGATCTACGTCCTCACCGATCAAGACGGGGCCGCCGACTGGGACTGGCTGCGGTGGCTGCCGCACGCCCGTCCGTCCTTCGGCCAGGACACCGTGACGACGATCGGCGTCGACGCCGAGTCGTGCGGTCGCCGGATCGCCGAGCTCACCGCTGTGCTCTCCGCGCGCCGCCAGGCTCGCGGAGCCCGCTCCGGGGCTCCGGTGGCCGGGCCGGACATCGTCGTCGTCGTCGACGGCGCGCGGCGGCTGCGCTCCCTGCCCGGCGTCGTGACCCTGCTCAAGGAGGGACCCCCGCTGGGGATCTACGCCCTGTGCCTGGACTCGGACGAGCGGCGGCTGCCCGAGGAGGCCACCGCGGTCGTCGTCGAGACCGTCTCGGGCCTGGCGCTGCGCCAGCAGCGCATCACGGTCGTGGAGGACGTCACCCCCGACCTCGTCGAGCAGCCGTGGCTGCAGCGGGTCGCGCGGGCCCTGGCGCCGGTGCGTGACATCTCCGGGGGTGACGACGACGCCATCCTGCCGTCGGCGTGCCGCCTCACGGAGGTCATGCAGCTCGAGCCGGTCGGGGCCCAGACGATCATGGCGCGCTGGGCGGTGCAGCCACGCTCGACCGAGGCCGTCATCGGGGTCTCCCTGGACGGGCCCTTCGCCATCGACCTGCGCCGCGACGGCCCCCACGGTCTCGTCGCCGGCACCACCGGCGCCGGCAAGTCCGAGCTGCTGCAGTCGCTGGTCGCGTCCCTCGCGGTGGCCAACCGCCCCGACGGGATGACCTTCGTGCTGGTGGACTACAAGGGCGGTGCCGCGTTCAAGGACTGCGAGAACCTGCCGCACACGGTCGGCATGGTCACCGACCTCGACACTCACCTGGTGGAGCGGGCGCTGGTGTCGCTCGGCGCCGAGCTGACCCGCCGCGAGCACCTCCTCGCCGACGCGGGCGCCAAGGACATCGAGGACTACGTCGACCTGCGCGAGAACCGTCCGCAGCTCGACCCCATGCCCCGCCTGCTCATCGTCATCGACGAGTTCGCCTCACTGGCCCGTGAGCTGCCGGACTTCGTCACGGGTCTGGTGAACGTCGCCCAGCGCGGCCGCTCGCTCGGTATCCACCTGATCCTGGCCACCCAGCGGCCCGGCGGTGTCGTCTCCCCGGAGATCCGCGCGAACACCAACCTCCGCATCGCGCTGCGGGTCACCGACTCCTCGGAGAGCACCGACGTCATCGACGCCCCCGACGCGGGGTCGATCTCGAAGGCCAACCCCGGTCGGGCCTACGTGCGCCTGGGCGCCAACTCCCTGGTGCCCTTCCAGTCCGGCCGGGTCGGCGGCCGCCGCCCCGGGGCGACCGCGGGTCCGCGCCCGCGCCCGTGGCTTCGGCCGCTGGCGCTGGCCGACCTCGCCCAGCCCATCCCGATGCCGCCGCGGATCGAGACCAGGGACGACGCCGAGGTCACCGACCTCACCGTGCTCGTCGGCGCCGTCCGCGAGGCCAACGACGCGCTCGGGCTCGCCCCTCAGCACAGCCCGTGGCTGCCGGCGCTGACCACCGAGGTCCTGCTGTCCGACCTGCTCGCGGACCGCGGCCACGTGGGCTCGCCCGACCATCCCCTCCCGGGCACGCTGACCCCCGCGCCGTACGCCGTGGAGGACCTGCCCGAGCAGCAGGCCCGTCGTGAGGCTGTCCTCGACTTCTCGACCTTCTCCCACCTCTCGATCGTCGGCGGGCCGCGCAGCGGACGCTCCCAGGCGCTGCGGACCATGGCCGGGTCGCTCGCGCTGGTCAACTCCCCCGCCGACGTGCACCTCTACGGACTCGACTGCGGCAACGGTGCTCTCCTGCCGCTGGCCGACCTGCCGCACTGCGGTGCCGTCGTGCAGCGCACCCAGCCCGACCGGGCCACCCGGCTGCTCACCCGACTGATGGCCGAGCTCGCGCGCCGCCAGGAGGTGCTGGCGTCCGGGGGCTTCGCCGACCTGGGCGAGCAGCGGACCCAGGCGGCCCCTGCGGATCGTCTGCCCCACGTCGTGCTCATGCTCGACCGGTGGGAGGGCTTCCTCGGCTCCCTGGCCGAGAACGACGGTGGCACCCCCCAGGACCAGATCCAGACGCTGCTGCGCGAGGGCGCGTCGGCGGGCATCCACCTCGTCCTCACCGGCGACCGGCAGCTGGTCAACGCCCGGATGTCGGCACTGGTCGAGAACAAGATCGGCCTGCGCCTGCCCGACCGTGCCGACTACCCGCTGCTGGGGCTGCAGCCGCGCAAGCTGCCCGAGAGCATCCCGGAGGGACGGGCCTTCCGCTCCGACACCGCGGTGGAGCTGCAGTTCGCGCTCCTCACGGCCGACCTCAACGGCCAGGCCCAGGCCGCGGAGCTGCGGCGGATCGGCGAGCAGGCCGCCGAGCGATCGGTCGACGTCCCCCGCTCCCTGCGACCCTTCCGGGTGGACGTCCTCCCGACGCGGACCACCTTCGACGAGGCCTGGAAGCTGCGCGACCCTCAGCTGGCCTCACCGCTGTGGGCGATGGTCGGCGTGGGCGGCGACGAGCTGACGGCCCGGGGGCTGGACCTCGCACGCATTCCGCAGGCCATCGTCGCCGGCCCCCCGCGGTCGGGGCGATCCACGGCACTTCTCGCGGTCGTCCACTCCCTGCTGCGCGGAGGCGCCGAGATCGTCATCGCCGCGCCACGGCCCTCGCCCCTGCGCGACCTCGCCGGAGTGGCCGGGGTGCGTCACGTCTTCACCGGCGTGGAGCTCCTGCGCGAGGAGCTCGAACCCCTCATGGAGGAGGGCGAGACCCCGGTCGTGCTCGTGGTCGACGACGGCGAGCTGCTCAAGGACATCGACGCGAAGGACTACCTCAAGGCCGTCCAGCGCACCGGCGCCGACCGTGGGCGCGCCATCGTGCTCGGCGGTGACTCGGGCGAGGTCGCGGGCGGCTTCAGCGGGTGGCAGGTCGACATGAAGGGCCGCCAGGGCGTCCTCATCAACCCGCAGTCGATCACCGAGGGCGAGCTCATCGGGATCCGGGTGCCGCGCAGCTCGCTGGGCAAGAACCCACAGGCGGGACGAGCGATGGCCAACTTCGGCGACGGCACGCTGCGCGTCATCCAGGTGCCGGTCGGCTGACCCCGGACCGGCGAGGACGGGCCGGCGAGGACGGACCGGTGAGGACGGGCCGGACGCGACCGTGGCCCGCGTCCCGCCGGTGAGAGCGGGAGGCGAGCCACGGCGTGTCGAGCCGACCGGGTCAGCCGAGCGAGCTGGCCAGCTGCTCGTCGGTGTCCTGGAGCGCCTTGGCGGCCTGGGTGAGGTACTCGCCCATGCCCTCCAGACCCTCGATGGTCTTGGTGACACCGGTGTTGAACTCCTCGTAGGAGGACTGGAAGGCCTTCGAGGAGCGGTCGGTGACGTAGCCGCCGGACACCAGTCCGTCGACCATGCTCTTGAGCTTGCTGAGCTGCGCCTCGATCTCCGCGCGGCCAGCCTTGAGCTGGCTCGCTGCCGAGTGCATCTCCTCGTAGGTCACGTTGAGGTTGGCCATGTGGATCTCCTGTCGTTGTCGATCCCCGGACCGGTCGGTCCGGGCGGTGCCGGGATCAACCCCCGACGACACCTTCCAGATCCGGTGCGATCTCGGCGACGAGGGCATCGGTCTCGGGTTCGTGCCTCACCCCACGCTCGGCGAGCGTGGAGTACATCCGGTTGACGAGCCCCGGGACCCGGTCGGGCGCGACGTCGGCGACCAGCCGGAGCCGATCACGCCACAGGACCTCGGCGGCCGGGACGAGCCGCAGCCCGAGGTCGAGCGCCTCCTCGGCCCGGGCGGGGTCGCCGGCGCCGCTCGCCAGGCCGGCCGCCCGGCGGGCGCAGGTGGCGACGAGCACGCGGCAGGCACGTGCCTCCTTGGCGAAGGCGAACCAGCCGTAGCGCGACGCGCTGCCGGTGAAGACCTCTCCGGTGCCGGTGGCCAGCGCCCCGACGAGGGCGTCGAGCTCGCGGGCCCCCGTGGTGCGAGCCGCTGCGACCAGCACGGCGTAGTCGCTGACGACGTCATCGGCGAGGTGCCAGCGACCGTCCTCCCCCCGGGCCAGGCGCGGGCGCCCCTGGGCGTCGTCCCCGAGCCATGCCTGGACGTCACCCAGCCGGGCCTCCACCACGTCGGGCTCGACGCCGCGCGGCCACAGGCTCGCCTTGAGGACGGCCTCGTGCAAGCCGTCGGGGTGCAGGGAGGCGATGACGACGACCTCGGTGAGCAGGTCGCGCTTGGCCTCGTCGAGCGGCCCGGGCGCGGTGACGGCGACGGGGCCGAGCAGGGTCACCCGGACCGAGGCGCGCTCGAGGTCGGCGGGCGTCGGGCCCTCTCCGGACCCGGAGACGACCTGGACCGACGCGGCGGCCTGGGAAGCGGCGCCGGCGGCAACGGCCGGGGTGGCGTGGGCTGCGGCGCCGCCGCTCAGCACGGCACCCACGAGAGTCTCGCCCTCGCGCTTGCGCTCGACGGCGGCCTCGAGGAGGCTCCCGAGCTGCTGCTGCCCCTCGCGGGTCAGGCGGCGGGCCTCGCCCCGGACACCGAGCACGCCGGCGTCGAGGTGGCCGGTCGTGTCGAGGACGAAGCGCCAGCGAGCGCTCGGGGAGTCCCCGATGGTCACCACGGCGAGGTTCGTGCGACCGCCCGAGGTCAGGCGGGAGAGCTGGCGCGACTGCTCGGCGGTGGGCGGGCCCGAGAGCAGCAGGACCGACGGGGTGAGCTCGCGCCCGGCACCGCGGAGGCGGCCGCTCAGGACGCCTCGTACGCCGAGACTGTCGGCCACCGAGCCGGCCGTCGCGGCCTGCGCCGTGGCGTTCTCCAGCGCCTCGTCGAGGGTGGCGACCCGCTGGATCCGGGCACCGGCGACGTCGGCCAGCTCGTCGCCGAAGCCGACCATCGTCACGCGGACGTCGTCGGACCAGCGGTGGGTGACCAGGTCGACAGCCATCGACATGGCGACCTCGCGGGCCACCGTGGCGTCGCCGCCGAGGGCGACCAGGCCGGGAGCCATCTCCAGGTCGACCAGGAGGTCGTAGCCGTGCGACTCCGCGACGTTGACCAGGCAGGGGTACGGCGCGACGACGCCCCGGCCGGGGGTCTGGAGGTCCTCGGCGCGCAGGGTCCACGACATGCCGTCCTCGGACGTCGTCCACGGCTGCTCGGGGGCGCTCGCCGAACGGGCCAGGTGGAGCACCACCTGCTCGTCGTCGACGTAGGCGAAGATGACCTCGGGCATGGCCTCGTCGGCGGAGTCGCGCTGCTCGGCGAGCCCGCGCAGGGCGTCGTCGACGAGGTCGGCACGACGCTGCCGGGCGATCCGAGCCAGCTCGGCCTCGGCGGCCTGAGGCTCACCGAAGGGTCCGCGGCGTGCGGTCAGGGCACGCAGCACACCGGCGAGGACGAGTCCCCCGCCCAGGAGGAGCGCCTCGACGGCGTTGGAGGCCTCGGTCGAGGACCGGTCGACGGCCGCGGCAGCGCCGGACCCGCCACCCTCGGCACCACCGCGTGCGTCGCCCTGCGTCGCCGTCTCCGTCGCTGTCTCCGCGACCGTTCCGGCACCGGGCCGGCCGGCGGCCTCGGCGCCCGTGCGGGCCCCACCGGCGTCGCGCACCTCGGCCGCGGGGCCGGGCACGGTGGACGTGGTGGTCTGCACGCCGGTGCCACGGGCGTCACCGGGGAGCCGCAGCTGCCAGCCGGGCATGATCAGGTCGGCGTCGATCAGACGGCGACCATCCGGCTGCAGCCGGTCCTTGTTGAGCTCGAAGATCTCCTTCCAGCGGAAGGGGTCGCCCAGCGTGCGGTCCGAGATGTCCCAGAGGGTGTCGTGGTTGCGCCCCTGCGGCGGGCGGACGTCGTAGTGCTTGGTCGACTGGTTCGACGTCGACCGGTCGGCCTCCGCCGCCTCGGGGGTCTGCTCGAGCACGACCTGGCGCTCGACGGTCTGCACGACGCTCGGTCCGGACGACGCGGTGGTGTCGGCCGGGTCCGCTGCCAGCGACGAGAGGCCGCCGGCGATCGAGGCGCCGCCGCTGAGCAGCAGCACACCGGCCACCAGCTGGCGCGCCAGCGTCTGGGAGCCGCCGCCCATCACGACCCGCGCGGGCATCCGACCGGCGCGCAGGGCGCGCCACTCGGTGAGGAAGCAGACGACGAAGTGGACCCAGACGATCCAGACGAGCACGGCCAGGACGTCGATGACGAGGCCGGGGTTGACGTCGGCGGTCAGCCACTCCGCCGAGGGGGCCTCGGTCGGCAGCGGGTTGCCGACGCCGAGCACCAGTGCCACGGGCACGCCCACGAGCAGCAGCAACGAGCCGAGGATCGACAGCACCGCGGTCCGGGTGCGGCGGGGCTCGGGTCCGTCATGGCGGGGCAGCGTGTCGCCTGCCCGGCGGGTCGTGCCCGGCTCGCGGGTCGTCGTACCACTCATGCGTTGCACCTCGAGGTGATCGGTCGGGCTGGATCGTGTCCGGGTCGCTGGGGAGTCCTCAGTTGATGACGATCGACTGGATCTCGGTGACCGGCAGGCTGGTGACCTGGGTCTTGGTGAAGGAGTTGAACGGCGTCTCGACGCCGCCCGCGACGGTGCTGACCTGCCAGGTCGCGGTGATGACGACCGGGTAGGCGGGCAGCCCGTTGGTGTCGACCAGGGGCTCACCGGCCGAGGACTCCTCGTAGCGGTACCAGCACGCGTTCGGCGCCGAGGCAGGCGTGTCGCCGTCGGAGGCCTTGAGACCGGTGCCGTCGCAGCTCACGGTCTCGCCGTCGGGGCCCGTGGCCCCTACCGGCTCGACGGTGATGCTCGAGATGCGCGCGTTGAGCTGCACGCCGCCGGCGCTCGCGCTCACGGTGTCCTCGGTGCCGTTGAAGAACGACACCCAGGCACCCACCCGCGGGCGGGTGGAGGGTGAGGTGACCGCGACCGGGGCCGGGACCTGCTTGTTGTCGTCGTTGAAGTCGACCAGCTGCTGCTGGTTCTCGGTCAGGGTCTTCACCTGGTCGCTGGTGAGCGCGACGATGCCGATGGTGAAGCGGATGCCGCCCTCATCGACCTCGTAGGTCTGGGGGTCGACGCCCTTGAGGCAACGCTCCCAGTACCAGCGCGTGTCCTCGCTGTTCTGGTAGCCGGTGGCGGCGAGCTCGGCGTCGGTCAGCGCCTCGTGCCAGCAGTCGGGGACCGGGTCCTTGCCGAGGACCTGCTTCGGGGTCAGGCTCGCGCCGCCGTCCGAGCCACAGGCCAGACCGAGGTAGGACGGTGACGACACGACGGAGCAGCTGCCGACCGTGCCCGTCGTGGGCCCGGTGACCGTGTCACCGGAGTCGCCGTAGTCGCCGTAGTCGCCGTAGCTCGTGGGCGTGGTGGACGGGGGAGCGTTCGTCGTCGGGGGCGGCGCCGGCGGGGGCGAGAGGTCGATCGCGTGAGCCGCCGGGGCTGCCAGCATGAGCAGGCCGGCCGTGCCCGCGAGGGCGGCAGCGGTCCGGGTAGAACGTCGCGCCGTGCGCATCAGAAACCAATTCCTTTCACGGGGACCGAGGCGCAGCTGCCGTCCGCCGCGGCGAGGTCATCGACCTTCCAGCTCGTTCCCGTCCGGAGGAGGACGATCGTGGACGGGGCCACCTGCCGCGGCTTCGGTGGCTGCTTGGTGGCCCGGTCCTGGGCGAAGCCCTCGACCCAGGTGCACGCCGCGACCTCGGCGCGGTCGCCCGAGACGTCGACGCCGGTCGGGGTGAAGGGCAGCGGGCCCGGGTAGAGCAGGCCCTGGTCCTCGGCCCCGAGGTCGGGGAAGCGGGTCATGCCCCCCGGGGTGCTCAAGGGCCGGAGCATGTCGAGCCCCTGCTGGCCGGCGTTGACCGCCTCCGCGTAGGCGCGGGCCCAGGCCCGTGCGGCCTGCACCGGCTTCTCACGCTCGTACGGCGAGAGCGGCTTGGCCGTCACGGTCGGTTCGGGGGCCTTGCTCGGTGTCGTCGACGGGGCCGGGCTCGAGCTCGAGGGCTCCACCGGGGCGCTCTCTGCCGCCGGCTCGTCGGAGCCGCCGCAGCCGGTCAGGAACACGATCGCGAGAAGGGTCGACGCTCCGGGCGCAATGCCTCGCATCGGCAGGTTCCTCCCCCCGTGTGGATTCCCAGTCGAACTCCCATGGTAGCCCATTTCATGACTTATGGGTGTTTGGGGACCGGTCCCAACGCAGCGGGACCAACGTCTGGATGCTTCCCCGACCGACCGCAGATAACCCTGACCGCACGGTCTGGACCCGGCGTACGACGGCCCGATCACTCGAGAGCCTCGTCGATGCCCTCGTAGGGGCGGGCGCGTGCATCGCCCGACGCGGTGAGGGTCTGGGCTCCGACGATCCCGAGCAGCGTCGTGTCGATCTCGGTGTTCACCGCGGTGACGACCACCAGCCGACGCGGGTCGGAGTCGGAGACCTCCTCGATGCGCACGAACCGGCAGCTGGTCACCTGGTCGAGCGCGAGGACGCGGTCGCAGTAGCGGGTCACTCGGTCCCGGGCCATGGTCTCGTCGAGCACCAGGTCGGTCCGGTCGATGTCGACACCCTGGGCTCCCGCCCGCGCTGCCTCCTCCGCGAAGGCGACGGCCTGGCCCCGGGCGTTGAGCTGCCGGGAGGCGTCGATGACCAGCCCTCCGAGCAGCAGCAGCATCATCGCGATGATCGGGACGGCGGGCGCGATCGAGCCCCGCTCCCCCCGGGGGACTCCAGCCCGGTCCGCGGCGCGTCTCACTCGACCCCCCGGTAGGGGTCCAGCATCGAGGTGAACGACGACTCGGGCGTGACGTCCCCGGGAGCGCCGGGCAGCCCGAGGTCGGCCAGCGGGTAGGTGCAGCGGGCGTCGACCGTGATCGGCTCGCCCGCCACGAACGGCTCGGAGACCGACACCTCCAGCGAGTTCTGGCAGGAGCGCGGGAGGTCGACGATGGCCTCGCGCACGACGCGCTGCGCGCGCTCCTCGGCCTCGGAGGAGGAGCGCGCGATCGTGGCGCTGCGCGCGGCGTCCCGGGTGCCCGACTCGAGTGCGCCGTTGACGTTCGCCACGCGACCGTAGGCGTAGATGAGCGCGAAGATCAGCAGGATCGAGGGCACCACGATGGCCATCTCGACCGCGAGCGCCCCGCGCTCGTCGCGGCGCCTCACTGCGCGCGCGGTCCTCACGGCAGCTCCGGCTCGAAGCGCTCGATGGAGCCCTCGGCGCGCGCGGTGACGCCCAGGTCCAGCCCCGGCACCAGCGTGATGACCGTGCCGCTGACGTCCATCGCCACCCGGCCGGCCTCCTCGTCGTACGTCGGGGTGGCGACGGGGTCGATGAGCGCCTCGCGCCCCACCGTCGTCGCGAACGACTGGGTGTTGTCGACCACCCGCGGTCGCACGTTCTCGTACGTCGCCGCGTCGGGGGCCAGCCGCAGCTGCGAGACACCCTCGCGGGCGGCCTGGATGGCCACCGCCTTGCCGTAGAAGAACAACCCGGCCTGGATGGTCAGGAAGATCAAGAAGATCAGCCCGGGAGCCAGGAAGGACAGCTCGAGGGCCGACGCGCCGGACTCGCTCCGACGCCGCGACGACCGACGGGCTACCGGGAGCAAGCCGAGCCAGCGGGCTGGTTCGCGCAGCTCTCGAGGTCCTGGCTCTTGGTCTCGATGATGTTGAAGATCACCGCGGCGATGATCGACGCCGCCACCACCACGACGGCTGCGATGAGCGCCCACTCCAGGACGGTGGCACCCCGCTCGTCGCGCTGCGGCGCGCTGGTCGCGGGAGTCTCGGCCGTCTCGGCGGCTGGGTCGCGCAGGTCGAGCTGGGCCGTGCGGTGGGTGTCTGTCGAACTCATGCGATGAGTCCCCCGTTCGATGATGGTTCATGGGGTCAGGCCTGGAGCAGCTGGGCAACAGCCGGATACGCCAAAAATATCAGAAATGCCGTGCTGATCAGCATTTGTGCGACAAGCATGGACTGCGACTTCTCGCCCTCCTCGCCCTCCGCCTGCGCCAGCTCCTTGCGTCGCATGGTCGCCGCCCGGGCGCTGAGCGAGGCGCGGATCTTGGCACCGTCGTCGGCGGCCAGCGACAGCGCGCCGGAGAGGTCCTGCAGCTCCTCCAGCTTGATCTCCTTGCCGAGGTCGCCCAGGGCCGTCCACGGCGTCGTGCCGTAGAGCCGAGCGTTGGCCAGGGCCTGCCGGATCCGGATGAGGGTCCAGTGGTCGCTCACGGTGGCTGCGGCCAGCAGCGCCTCGGGCAGGCCGCGCCCGCCGGCGAGGTTCATGGCGACGAGGTCCAGGAAGACCCCGACCGTCCGGCGGAAGTCACGACGTCGCTTGGCGGCCTCGCTGCGCAGGGCGAGGTCGGGCAGGAAGAAGCCCATCAGCCCCATGCCGAAGGCGGCGACGGCGGGAATGCCCAGCGGCAGCGGCACCCCGGCGACGCGCATGATCGTCCAGACCACGGGCGCGAGCAGGAAGAAGAGCAACCCCACGACCGTCTTGGCGCCGAGGTGGGCGCCGGTGGTGCGTCCCATCAAGGCCAGGTCGGCCTTGATCTTGCCCATCTCCCATCCCCGGTCGATCGCCACGACCTCGAGGCGGTCACCCAGCCGGTCGACGGCCGGCTGGAGCCAGCCGGAGTTGCGCTCGCCGCCGGGGTCGGCGAGGACCGTGTGGGTGCTCATGGAGCGCTCGCCCCGCTCGATGCGGGCCAGCATCGTGGCCACGCCCGGACGCGGACGCAGGAAGACCCGGATGAGGGCGTAGATGCCCAGGCCGGTCACGGCACCGAAGAGCAGCGACAAGATCACGACGCCACCACCTCGCGCTCCCTCGACATCACGGCCTCACCGGTTCGCCCCGCGCAGCGTCGGGTTGTCGAGGACGACGTCGTTGACGAGGAACCGGTCGATCTTGTCCGGCGTCGCCAGCTTGCGCAGCCACAGCAGCCCACCGAGGAACAGCAGCGCCACGATGAACAGGGCGACCTGTCCACCGAGCGAGCCGTAGGGCTCGACGTACTGCTTGTTGAAGACGCTGAGCAGTCCCATGACGCCCAGCACGATGACCAGCACGATCCGCACGCTGCGGCGGATGCTCTTGCGGCTGGCCTCGATGCGGCGACGCATGTCGAGCTCCTCGCGGATCGAGACCGCCAGCGCCGACAGCACGTCGCGCAGACCGGGGCCGCGCAGCCGGCTGTTGAGGATGAGCGAGGCGCAGACGACGTCGGCGCTGGGATCGTCGAGGTCCTCGGCGAAGGCGAGCATCGCCGCCGGGAGCGGCTCGCGGATGCGCAGGCGGTCGACGAGCAGGTTCAGCGAGGGCCGGATCGCGGAGCCGGCGGTGGCCGCCGTCGCCGGGATCGCCTGCTCCAGACCGATGGCACCGGCGATGGTGTCGCGCAACGACTCGGTCCAGGTCGCCAGGGCCTCCAGCCGGACGATGCCGGCCTTCTCCTCCCCGGTGCCGCCGGCGATCCGGTCCCAGTAGGCCGCGAGCAGCCCCAGGGCGACGGCCGCGACGATCCAGCCGGTGCCGAGCAGCACCACGAGTCCGACCACGATGCCCTTCACCAGGCGTTGGGTGCCGCCCTCCAGGACGTTGCGACGGTGGCGACGCGGCGTGCCGGGCGCCCGCTCGGGCAGGCCCACGACCGCCAGGACGGCGACGAACAGACCGGCGCCGAGGACGGCGCCGGCACCGATGGCCGCAAGTGACTCTAATCCCATGACAGCCCCATGACGTCAGGCCCACCGCGCCATCGTCGGCGGCTCGTAGCCGTGCTCGACCAGGTCGTCGATGCAGCTCACCGTCGCGTGCGGGACCGCGCTGCCGTCGGGCCCGGGCGCGAAGACCTCGCTGGACAGGACCCGCTGGTCGACTCCCGTCACCTCGCGCACGGACTCCACGACGCGGCGCAGGCCCCCGCCCTCGTTGAAGGTGTTCACCTTGCGCAGGAACACCACGAAGTTGATGGAGCCGGAGATCAGCATGTGGGTGGCCTCGACCGGCAGCCGCTCCTCGGCCTGGAGAGCGTAGGTGGCGATGCGGTTGAAGACCTCCATCGAGCTGTTCGCGTGGATGGTCGACAACGACCCGTCGTTGCCCTGGCTCATCGCGTTGAGCATCGTGACGATCTCGTCGCCGAGCACCTCGCCGACGACGACCCGCGAGGGGTTCTGCCGCAGCGAGCGGCGGACCAGGTCGGCCATGCTCACGCCGCCGACGCCCTCGGAGTTCGGCAGCCGCTCCTCGAACGCGACGGCGTTGGGGTGCTTGTCCACGAAGCGGTCCAGCCCCAGCTCCAGGGCCCGCTCGACGGTGATGAGGCGCTCGTGAGAGGGGATCTCGCCGGCCAGCGCGCGCAGCAGCGTGGTCTTCCCGGAGTTCGTCGAGCCCGCGATCATGATGTTCTTGCGGGCCTTGACCGCAGCCTTGAGGAAGCCCGCCACCTGCGGCGTCACGGTGCCGTTGCCGATGAGGTCGTCGAGGCTGACCGCGCCCAGCCGGGAGCGACGGATCGAGACGCTCGGGCGGGAGCAGACCGCCATCACCGCGGAGAGTCGGGACCCGTCGGGCAGGCGCAGGTCGAGCTGCGGGTTGGCCGAGTCGAACGGTCGCGAGGCCAGGCCGACCGACGCTGCCAGGATCTGGATGAGCTCGACGAGCTCGTCGTCGCTCTCCGCGATCGGGTCGGTCAGCTCCTCGCGCCCGTCGGCGTAGCTGACGAAGACGCGGTCGCAGCCGTTGATGTCGATGTTCTCGACCTCGGGGTTCTCCAGCAGCGGCTGGAGGCGCCCGACGCCGAACAGTGCGGCGTGGACCGCGGCGGCGACCAGCTCTTCCTCGTCCGCGGCCGGAGGCGTGCGCCCGTCGGTGATCTCACCGCGGGCGTGGTCCTCGAGCACCTGCACGATGAGCGAGCGGGCGAACTGGCGCTCGTCCTCCGTCGACATCGGCGTGCGGCCCAGCACCTCGTCGCTGCGACGCTGCTGGTTGAGCCGGTCGGCCACCTGGCCGCGCAGTCGCCTGACCAGCTGCGGGTCGGCCGTGCGGTTGCCGCTCATGCGCGCCTCCTGCGTCCACCGAGCTTGAGGCCGCGACGCCTCGCGCCCTCGGCCCCGGCGCCCTCACCGGGAACCCGGCCGTCGGCGTCGTCGTGGTCCTCGTCCTGCGGCGCCCCCGCGCCGTCCGGCACACCCGCGTGCACGCCGCCGGCCAGCGGGTCCAACGACCGCACGTCCTCGGCGAGCCGCGCGGCCAGGGCACGTCCGCTCCGGGCCAGCAGGGTGCGCTCGGGGCGGTAGACCTCGCCGCCCTCGAACATCACCGCTGCGCGGCGGTCGAGCGCCACCGAGCCGTAGTCGGTGACCCAGTCGCGCTCCTCACGCAGCACGTCGACCGCGGAGGCCTGGTCCGCCTCCTGGTCGGTGCCCGCGA
The DNA here is from genome assembly GCA_963790225.1 of uncultured Actinomycetota bacterium. GTDB lineage: Bacteria > Actinomycetota > Actinomycetes > Propionibacteriales > Nocardioidaceae > Marmoricola_A. The sequence continues at coordinate 244,002 of CAWBNX010000008.1, forward strand.
CCGCGACCACGCCGATGCGGGCCGTCGCCTGCTCGAGCAGCCCGGTCAGGCCCTCGAGACGTCGGCGGGTGTGCAGCACCGTGGTGGCCTGAGGGCGGTAGACCCACAGCACGGCGTGGGCGTGCTCGAGCATGGTCACGTGCGGCGACCTCGCGTGCACCTGGCCCATGTCGACGATCACGTCGGCCTCGGGCATCCGCGCGAAGGCCTGCGCCAGGACGGGCCACTGCTGCCCGACGGCGACCGACTGCTCGGGCCCGCCGAGGCCGGCCAGCACGGGTTGCCCCCCCAGAGCGGTCTGCAGGTGCTGACGGACCACGTCGCCTCCGAGGCCGCGACGGGCGGCCGGCAGCAGCGAGAGCAGGCCGCGCTCGCGGTCGAGGGTGCGTCCGGACTCCCCCGGCAGGCGCAGCGCCACGTCGCCGCCGTTGGGGTCGGCGTCGACCAGGATGGTGGGTCGGGGCCAGAGCGCCGCGAGCAGCATCGCGGTCGTCGTCGCGCCGGGCGCTCCCTTGGCGGACATCACGGTGACCAGGGCCATGACGTCAGTCCGCGATGTCGACGTCGGGCTCGGTGTCCGGCGGCAGCAAGGTGACCGCCAGGCTGCCCGAGGAGGCGAGGTCGGCGACGCGGCCGGCCTCGTCGTCGCTGACGAGCAGCGACAGGCCCATGCTGTCGGAGCCGCCCCCGGAGCCGGTGTCGATCACCCGGGCGGCCTCCACGACGGTGCCGCCGGGCGCGAGGTCGCCGGCGGTCTGCTCGCCGGCACCGCTGACGAAGTACACCCGGACCACGTCGCCGGCCTCGGGCCGGGTGATCGTGCGACGGGTGACGTCCACGACGACCCCGACGACCTGGGAGCCCTCGGAGACGATCGAGCCGCCGAAGAACATCTGGTTGTTCACCAGCGTGCCGGCCGGGATGGTGCTCAGGGCCTGGGTGCCGATGAAGCTGTCGAGGGCCTCGGCGTCCAGCGTCTTGCCGCCGTCGGCGGAGACCCGGGCGGTCGTGAGGTCGCCGCGCTCGATGATGGCTCCGACCGGGATGTCCTGACGGGCGACGAGCACGTCGACCCGATCACCGCTGCGGAAGACGAGGAGAGCGCTGCCGAGAGCTCCGCCGAGGATGAGCAGGAGCGCGAGCGCGGCGAGCGCGGGTCGGCGGTCGCGGCGCGCGGCCGGCAGGCGGCCGCGGGAGCGCGAGGCTGTGGTGCCCGGCGTGGACATACGGACGTCATCCCCCTGAGTGAGCGATCGGTGTGGACGGCGGGTGCCGTGCCGGCCGCTCGTGCCGACCGGCGACCGGACCTCGACGGGAGCGACGTCGGCCCCGAGGATGTCCGCGCTCCAGGATAGGGCCCGGGCCACGACAAGCGTCGCAATACGGGCGGGTCGGTCCGGCGGCTCGGCGAGCCGCCGCGCGGGTCGTCAGCCCCGGCAGGGAGAATGCTGGCATGCGCCGAACCCAGCCTGTGCTGCCTCCCCGTGCCTCCCGCGCCGTCGGTGCCCTGACCCTCACGGCCACCCTCGCGCTCGCCGGGTGCGGCGGGGAGACCACCACGACCGCCTCCGAGCCCGAGCCGGCCGCGTCCAGCTCCTCGACCCAGGCCTCGGCGAGCCCGTCACCGTCGACCGGCGAGACCGGGCCCAGCGCCGGTCCAGCAACAAGCCCAGCGCGAAGCCGTCGACGACCATCTCGAAGACCCCCGCGCCCACGCCGGTCGGGATGGTCATCGACGTGACCGTGCAGGGCGACCAGGTGAGCCCGCAGGCCGAGGTGGTCGAGGCCGACATCGACAAGCCGATCACCCTGCAGATCGAGTCCGACCGTCGCCGGGGAGATGCACGTGCACTCCAGCCCCGAGCAGTACGTCGAGTTCGGGCCCGGGCAGCACCACCGCCCGGATCTCGTTCGAGAACCCCGGCGCGATCGACGTGGAGGAGCACGACACCGGAGCGCTCGTCCTCAAGATCCTCGTCCAGTAGCGCCCCATCCCCGCGAGTCGGCGTGTCGTGCGCCGCGAGTCGGCGTGTCGTGCGCGGCGAGTCGGCGTGTCGTGTCGCACGACACGCCCACTCGCGGGGTGAGCGGTCAGAGGTAGAGACCGGTCTCGCTGTCGTCCAGCCGTTCGGCGGCCACGGCGTGCACGTCGCGCTCGCGCATCAGCACGTAGGCCTCCCCGTTGACCTCGACCTCGCCCTTGTCGTCGGGGTCGAACAGCACGCGGTCAGCGGTCTCGACGGCCCGCACGTTCGGGCCGACGGCGGCGACACGCGCCCAGGCGAGCCGGCGGTTGCCCATGACGGCGGTGGCCGGGATGACGATGCCGCCGGTGGAGCGCCGCTCCCCTGCCTCACCGTCGAGCTGCACCAGCACCCGGTCGTGCAGCATCCGGATCGGGATCTTCTCCGGCACGGGGCCGCCCCGGCTCAGCGGGTCGCGCGACGGATGACCACGAGCAGCACCACGAAGCCGGCGACACCGCCCGCGACCTTGAGGATGTTGTCGGTCCGCGGGTTGCCGTGCTCGTCGACGAAGGTCGCGCGGACGGAGGCCACCTCGCGGCGTACGACGCGCTTGGGGCTGGTCCGGTCGACCAGCTCGTCGATGGTGGCGGCGAGCCGGACGCGGGTCTCCTCCATCTCCTGCTCGATGGCGTCGGGGCTCTGGGGTCCCGCGGATCCACCCGACTTGTCGGCGGAGTTGGCGGAGTCAGCACTGGCCACGGAAGGGGCTCCTCGTCGGCGGTTGTCCATCGGTGGAGGGCGGGCCGGACCGGCCGCCGCTGGGGTGGAACGTTACCCCGCCGTACGCCTGCCCACGGTCCGGGGATCGAAACCGAAGGGCAGCTCCAGCCGGTGCCGGGTCATCAGCGCGTCGTCGGACAGGACGTCGGCCGTCACGCCGTCGGCGACCACGTGCCCGTCGGAGAGCACCACCGCGCGGGGGCACAGCTCGAGGGCGTAGGGCAGGTCGTGGGTGACCATCAGCACGGTGACGTCGAGGCCCAGCAGGATGTCGGCCAGCTCCCGCCGCGAGGCCGGGTCGAGGTTCGACGACGGCTCGTCGAGCACCAGGATCTCCGGACGCATCGCCAGCACGGTCGCCACCGCGACCCGTCGACGCTGGCCGAAGGACAGGTGGTGCGGCGCCCGGTCGACGTGCTCGAGCATGCCGACCTGCTGCAGCGCCTCGGTGACCCGCTCGTCGAGCGCGTCCCCGCGCAGGCCCAGGTTGCGCGGACCGAACGCGACGTCGTCGCGCACCCGCGGCATGAACAGCTGGTCGTCGGGGTCCTGGAAGACCACTCCGACGCGGCGGCGGATCTCCAGCAGGTGACGCTCCTCGACCGGCAGCCCCGACACCGCCACCGAGCCCACGCCGGCGCGCAGCAGCCCGTTGAGGTGGAGCACGAGCGTGGTCTTCCCGGCGCCGTTGGGCCCGAGCAGCGCGACCCGCTCGCCGGCGTGGACGTGCAGGTCGACGCCGTAGAGGGCCTGGTGGCCGTCGGGGTAGGCGTAGGCCAGCCCGCGTACGTCGAGGACGGGGACGCTCATCGCGGCAGGCTCCCGCCCGAGGACGGCAGACCACGCGAGACCATCGCCAGGTGCACGCGTTCGCCGCGCTCGTAGGAGCGGACGAAGAGGGCGCCCACGGTGCGCGCCAGCACCGGCCAGTGCCGCGGGTCGCGGGCGTCGAAGCCGCGCGACACCAGCCCGCGGCGCATGCGGACCAGGTCGGCGGAGACCACGTCGAGGTAGCGGATCATGAAGCCCAGGATCTGCACCAGCAGCGCGGGCAGCCGCAGCCGCTCCAGGCCCCGCAGCACGTCCTGGGGCTCGGTCGTGGCGGCGAGCGTGAGGCTGGCCAGCACGCCGAGGCTGCCCTTCACCACCAGCAGCCCGGCGGCGACCAGGCCGGACTCGCTGAGCGAGAACCAGGCGACGTCGACGCGCGGCCCGGTGGCCACGAACGGGATGACGAGCGCGAAGACCAGGAACGGGACCTCGACCACCATCCGGGGCAGCAGGAAGCGCAGCGGCACGCGCGCCAGCGCGACCACGCCGAGCAGCAGCGTCAGCGCCACGAGGAACAGCGGCCACCGGGAGGCCGGCGTCGCCACCACGGCGAGCACGAACGCCAGCAGCGTCAGGATCTTCAGGTGCGGGGCCGCCCGGTGGACGACCGAGTGGCCGTGGAAGTGGAGGCGGTGGCCGTGCCCGGCCCCCATCTCAGCGAGCCCCGGAGTCGGCCGGGTCCGGGGTGCCGGCCGGGTCGAAGAGTCGGCGCCTGCGCCGGACCCGCTGCCCGGGCGGCGGCGTACGGCGTACGCGATGCCGGCGGTCAGCAGCAGGACCACCGCGACACCCGCCACCCCGGCGAGACCTCCGGCGACCCGCTCGTCCTCGACACCGGCGACGGCGTAGCCCGACAGCGGGCTGTCCGAGGAGGCGTGCTCGGACTCGGTCGAGGCGAACCCCTCGTCCTGGGCGACTCGGTTCAGCCCGTCGGGCTCGGAGGAGGCGAAGGAGCTGACGACGCCGGCCACGACCAGGGCGGCGAGCAGCAGCCCGGCCAGCACCACGCGGGTGGGCAGGCCCTTCACGCCCTCGCGCCACTCACGCGCCCGCTCCCGTCGTGACGTCCGGCGCCGGAGCGGATCCGGAGCTCGCGCTGCGCCAGCACGCGACGGGCGCCGTGGACGAGGTCGGGGCGGGCGGCGACCACGCTGCCGACCACCAGACCGGTGATCAGGGCCTCGCCGAGTCCGATGAGGGTGTGCCACCCGAGCATGGCGGTGGCCAGGGAGTCGAGCGGGATGGGTGCGGTGCCACCCACGGCGTAGAGCCCGACGAAGGCCAGCGCCGTCACGGGAACGGCGACGAAAGCCGCGACCGCGGCGAGCGGCGCCACCAGGCCGACTCGCTTCGGCAGCACGGACTGGAGCCCTCGGAAGACCAGCCAGGCCGCGACGACGCCGACGACGCCGAGGAGCACGACGTTGGTCCCGAGCGCCGTGATCCCCCCGTCGGCGAACAGCAGGCCCTGCACCAGCAGGACGACGCTGAGACAGAGGACCGCGGTGAAGGGCCCGACGAGGACGGCTGCGAGCGCTCCCCCCAGGAGGTGTCCGCTCGTGCCGGCCCCGACCGGGAAGGTGAACATCTGCGCGGCGAAGACGAAGGCGGCCGCCAACCCCGCGAGGGGCGCGGTGCGCTCGTCGAGCTCGCGGCGCGCGCCGCGGAGGGCCACCCCCACGGCTGCGGCAGCGACGACCCCCGTCGCGATCGACGTCGGGGCGTCGAGGAAACCGTCCGGAACGTGCATCGTCGCCCTCCGCTACCGTGAGCCAGCTCGGGACCCGGAGCGCTTTCCGGGTCGTTGAACATCGTACGTTATTGCAAACAATGTGCAATAAGCACGACCGAGGGCGATCCACCCGCCCCGGCCCGACCGCCAGCAACGGAGGATCCAGTGAGCGCACGACTCGAGCCGGGCCAGGACGCCCCCGACTTCACCCTGCCGACCGACGACGGCTCCGAGGTCACGCTGAGCGACCTGCGCGGACGCCGCGTGATCGTCTACTTCTACCCGGCCGCGATGACGCCGGGCTGCACCAAGCAGGCCTGCGACTTCAGCGACTCGCTCGAGTCCCTGCGGGGTGAGGGCTTCGAGGTGCTCGGCATCTCCCCCGACAGGCCGGAGAAGCTCGCGACGTTCCGTGAGCGGGACGCGCTGGGCATCACGCTGCTCTCCGACGCCGACCGGGCGGTCATGAAGGCGTGGGGCGCCTTCGGTGAGAAGAAGCTCTACGGCAAGGTCGTGCAGGGCGTCATCCGCTCCACGCTCGTCGTCGACGCCGAGGGCCGCGTCGAGCTCGCGCAGTACAACGTGAAGGCCACCGGTCACGTCGCCAAGCTGCGCCGCGACCTCGGGCTGGACTGACGCCTCGGCCGTACCTGCGCGCCGTCTCGGCCCTACCTGCGCGCCGTCTCGGCCCTGCCTGCGTGCCGTGTCGCGAGCCGGCCGCCGCCCCTAGACTTCTCGGGCGCGCCCGTAGCCCAATTGGCAGGAGGCAACAGGTTTAGGTCCTGTGCAGTGCGAGTTCGAGTCTCGCCGGGCGCACCGGAGCGGTGCGCGCGCGTCAGGAGCTGAGCACCCGGGCGACGAGCGGAGCGATCTCGCGCAGCGCCCGACCCCGGTGCGAGATCGCGTCCTTGTCGGCCACGGACAGCTCCGCGGTGGTGACGTCGTGGCCCTCGGCGCAGAACAGCACGTCGTAGCCGAACCCACCGCTCCCCCGGGTCTCGCGGATCACGCGCCCGGGCATGCGTCCCTGCACCACGTGGGCGTGCTCCTCGCCAGGGACGACGAAGGCCACGGCACAGACGAACGCCGCCCCGCGACGCTCGTCGGGCACGTCGCCCAGCTGGGCCAGCAGGAGGGCGTTGTTGGCGGCGTCCTTCTCCTGCCTCGGCGCATCGCTGACGCCCGCCCAACGCGCCGACAGCACCCCGGGCATGCCGTTGAGGGCGTCGACGCACAGCCCGCTGTCGTCGGCCAGGGACGGCAGCCCCGTCGCGCGGACGCCCGCCATCGCCTTGATCACGGCGTTGCCCTCGAAGGACGCCTCGGTCTCGGCCGGCTCGTCGTACGGCGCCACGTCGTCGAGCCCCAGCACCTCGACGTCGGGCAGGTGCTGGGCGAGGATCCGCTGCATCTCGGCCAGCTTCGCGGTGTTGCGGGAGGCGAGGAAGACCTGGCTCATCCGGTCGTCCGACCCGCCTCGGCGAGGGCCTGCTGCTGCAGACGTGTCAGGTCGGCGCACCCGCCGGCGGCGAGCTCGAGCAGGGCGTCGAGCTCGGCGCGGTCGAAGGGGGCGCCCTCGGCGGTGCCCTGCACCTCCACGAAGCGCCCGTCGCCGGTCATCACGACGTTCATGTCGGTCTCGGCGCGCACGTCCTCCTCGTAGGGCAGGTCGAGCCGCGGGACGCCGTCGATGATGCCGACCGACACCGCCGCGACCGAGCCCGTGAGCGGCTCGCCCTTCAGAGCGCCCCGGCCGCGCAGGTGCGCGCAGGCGTCGGCCAGCGCGACGTAGGCGCCCGTGATCGCGGCCGTGCGGGTGCCGCCGTCGGCCTGCAGCACGTCGCAGTCGATGACGATGGTGTTCTCCCCCAGCGCCTTGACGTCGACGATGGCGCGCAGCGAGCGGCCGATCAGCCGGGAGATCTCGTGGGTGCGTCCGCCGATGCGGCCCTTGACCGACTCGCGGTCCGAGCGGGTGTTGGTGGCGGCGGGCAGCATCGCGTACTCCGCCGTCACCCAGCCCAGGCCGCTGCCCTTGCGCCAGCGCGGCACGCCCTCGGTCGCCGACGCGGCGCACAGCACCTTGGTGCGGCCGAACTCCACCAGCACCGAGCCGGCCGGGTGGTCGAGCCAGTCGCGGGTGAAGCGGACGACGCGCAGGTCGTCGTCGGCGCGGCCGTCGGCGCGCGACTCCCGTCGGGGTGGTCGGGCCGGTCGAGGAGGTGGAGGGGGTGCTCATGGGCCGGACCCTACCGAGGGGCTCCGACGCCTTCGGCATCGCGGCCACGCACTGCGCCACCCTGGCGCCACCCTGGCGCCCGCCCTGGCGCCGCCTGGCGCCGTCCGGCCCACGGCCCGGCGCGCGGCCGAGGACGCCGCCCCCACCGCCGCCTCGAGGGGGCCGCGCCGCCCGAGGGCGCGGAACACCGCACCGACGACGAGCACGAGCGCGACCTGGCCGACGAAGGTGGCGGCGGTGTCGGCGTCCCACCAGCCCTGCTGCCGCAGCACGACGTGGAGCGTGTAGAGCGTGAGCGTCATGGCCCCGGCTCCGAACACCACGGCGAGCACACGCGGCGCCAGTCGCCCCAGGAGCAGGCAGAGACCGAGCACCAGGCAGGCGCTGCCGAGGGTCATGAGCAGGTCGAACCAGGCACCGCTGTGCGGGGCGCGCACCATCAGCCACGACCACGAACCGGTGGGCACCACGCCGTACAGGCCGTGGGTGAGGCTGTCGCTGAGGTTGCCCGACCAGCCGGGCACGTCGAAGCTGCGGATCAGGTCGCGCCGGACACCGGGCCGCTCGAGGTAGGCGTCGGCGACGACCCACGCCACGACGACCCCGAGCAGACCGACGACGGCGATCCGGATCGCCGTCGCGACCGAGCGCAGGTCGAGCCGGCCCAGCACCATGCCCACCAGCAGGTAGGGCAGCCACGTCGCCGCCGGGTAGTAGCCGGTCAGCAGCAGCTCCCGCAGCAGCGTCACCGGTTCGGCCAGCGAGTCGAACGACGGCACGGCGTACGACGGCGGCGGCAGGTCGCGGCGCAGCCAGAGGCTGAGCGGGGGGCCGAGGACCGCGCTCACGCCGGCCGCCACCGCGAGCCGGCGCGTCGTGAGGGCCAGGAAGGGGGCCGCGAGGACGAAGAGGACGGCGTAGCAGGCCAGGATCACCGCGATGTTGGTGCCCAGCCCGCCCAGCACGAGCCCGATCAGCCCGATGAGCAGGGCACGCACCGCGGTGCCGGCCTGGAGCGCCAGCCACGGCCGGCCGCGGAGGGGCTCACGGGTGCCGGCCACCAGCACGAGGCTGACGCCGGCCAGCACCGCGAAGAGCGCCGAGGCGCGCCCCCCGGCGAGCTGCTGGACCAGCGTGATCTGGCCGTCGCGCTCGCTCGGCAGGATGTGCGTCGCCATCATGCCCACCAGCGCCAGGCAGCGGGCGATGTCGATGCCCACCAGCCGTGGGGACGACCGGACGCCTGCCATGCCCCGATCCTGCCAGGGCACGCCTCAGATCCGACTCAGCGGTTCGGATCCCGACGGGGTCCCGCGTCCTACGGCGTCCGGACCGGGTCGCCGGCGGCGTCGGACCGTCTCACGGACCGCGGCGCCGGGACCGTCCCGGACGTTCGCACGGGGCCGACCACGAGCCGGCGGGCGGCGTGGGCGGTCCGCGACGCGAGGAGCTCCAGCGGTCCCCGCCGGCCGAGGCGGGCGGCCACAGCCCCGATGACCAGGACCAGGCAGACGTGACCGGCCAGGTGACCCCAACCGTCGCCGTCCCAGAGGCCGCTGCTGCGCAGCACCACGTGCAACGAGTAGAGCGACAGCGTCATGACGCCCGCCCCGGTCAGCGGGATCCACCGGGCCGGAAGGTGACGCCCGACGAGCACGCACACGCCGATGACCGCGCACGCGCTCCCCGTGGTGGTCAGCAGGTCGAACCAGGCACCGGAGTGGGGTGCGCGCACCAGCAGCCAGGTCCACGAGTCCGTGGGCACGACACCGCTGAGGCCGCGGGCGAGCACGACGTCGATCCCTCCGCGCGATCCTCGCCCCTCGGCGGTCGCGGCCAGCGTCGCCCGGACCCCGGGGAGGCCGACCAGCGCGTCGGACACGAGCCACGCCACGAGCACGGCGCCAGCCCGCCGACAGCGACCCGCAGCGCCACCGCGGGGGTCCGCAGGTCCAGGCGCCCCAGCACCATGCCGACGAGCACGTAGGGCAGCCAGGTCGCTGCGGGGTAGTTGCCGGTCAGCAGCAGGTCCTGGGTGAGTGCGACCGGGTGGGCCAACGCGGACGGTGAGGGATCGCCGGGCAACCCCGGGGCCAGGGACGCGCGCACGAGCCGGCTCAGGGCGGGTCCCAGCAGCGCGACGACCGCCGCTGCCACCGCGATCCACCGGGTCCGGAGCGCCAGCAGAGGCGCCGCCAGCACGAACAGCACCGCGTAGTAGGTCAGGATGACGGCCAGCCCGCCGTCGAGCACGCCCAGCAGCAGCCCGACGGTCGCGAGCACGAGGGCCCGCCCCCACGTCGCTGCCTGCTCGGCGGACCACTCCCGTCCGCGCAGCGGCGCCCGGGTGCCGGACACCAGCACGATCCCGATGCCGGCGAGCACGGCGAACAGCGCGGAGGAGCGTCCGGAGACGATCTGGTGGGTGACGGTGACGCTGCCGTCCTCGACCCCGCGGAGCACGTGCGCGGTCATCATCCCGACCAGCGCCAGGCAGCGCGCGAGGTCGATCCCGCGCACGCGCTCGGGCGCGTGGGCTCCTGGCATGGTGCGATCCTGCCAGTCGGAGCGTGCGGGACCGGGCACCCAAAGGCAGTGTCGGCGGTCGACCCTGCGCGGAGGTCGGCAGGCCGGTCGCAGGGGTCGCTCAGAAGCGGGGTACGTCGCGCTCGGCCGCCGTCGGCCAGGGGTTCGGCCGGCAGCCTTGCAGGCCCATCGACTGCTGCTGCATGACCGGCGCAGGCGCACCGCGGCGCGGGCACGACCGGTGACCCCACCCCAGCCAGTGACCCGTCTCGTGGTCGACGACCATGTGCCGGTAGTCGCGCACCGAGCGGCCGCTCCGGCGCCACATCGGTGAGGCGCCGCGCCACCGCATCTGGTTGATGATCACGTAGCGACCCACCCGGCAGCTCCAGTCGGCGCTGCACCCCGACGAGAAGCCGGGCACGCGCGAGGCCTCCGCCAGGACCAGGGAGAAGTCGCCGCCGGACCTCACGCGCCGGAAGGCGATGCCCGCACCGCGCCATCCCCGCGGGTCGTCGAAGGTCTGCTGGGCCTGGCGCTTGAAGGTCGCGCGGCTCGCGACGATCCGGCCACGGGTCTCGACGCGGTAGGTCACCGTGCGCCGGACGGGCACGCGGTGCTGCACCCGGGCGGTCCGGGCGCTGTCGACGGCGAGCGGGCGGAAGCCCTCGCGCTTCGCGGTGACGCGTACGGCGAGCCGGTGCCCGACGTCCTGGACGGCGACCGGGTGGCGACGACCCGAGGCGCCGGCGACGGGCTCGCCGTCACGCAGCCACCGGAACCGGACCCGGTCGGGCCTGCGGTCCCACGTCCCGGCGTCGGCCGTCAGGGTCCGGTCGAATCGCAGCACCCCGTCGACGTCGGGACGTCGCAGGCTCTCGAGCGTGCCGCGGCGCACCCGCACGGCCGCCGAGTCGGCGGACGCCGTGGTCGCAGGGTCCTCGGCCCGGGCCACCGTCACCCGGACAGCCCAGGTCGTGGCCGATGTCGGCGAGCCTGGGGCGGTAGCGCGTGGCGGGGTCGTCGAGCCCCTCGTCGGCGTCGACCTCGACCGCGCCGCCCCGGGGCGTGCCGTCGCGCAGCCACTGGACGCTGACCACCTCGGCGTCCTCGGGGTCCCAGACGCCCGGGCCGACGCCGAGGCGCTCGCCGTACTCCGCGGTGCCGAGCACGCGTGGCGGCGAGAGGTTGGTGATCTCGACCGGGTCGGTCGGACCCGCCGCGCTGGCGCCGAGCGCCGGGACGAGCACCGCAGGGAACGACGCCAGCAGCAGCCCGAGCACGAGCCCGATCGGTCGTCGACGCGTCATGGTCGTCTCCTCAGACCTGGTAGGTGGAGCCCTCGGCGGCCAGCACGGTGGAGCCGTCGAAGACCCCTTCGGCTTCGAGGAGGGCGTCCTGCCGGTCGTGCCACGGCGGCACGTGGGTGAGCACCAGCGCCGAGACGCCGGCCTGCTGGGCCGTGGCGGCGGCCTCCGACCCGGTCATGTGCACGTGCGGCGGGTTGTCGGCGTCGTCGCGGAACGCGGCCTCGCACAGCAGCAGGTCGGCGCCCCGGGCCAGGGTGGTCAGCGCCTCGCAGGCGGCGGTGTCGCCGCTGTAGACCAGCGATCGCCCGCCGGCCTCGACCCGGAAGGCGTAGGCCTCGATGGGGTGGTCGACGCGGCGCGGGGTGATCGTGAAGGGCCCGAGGGTGATGGGGTCGCGCTTGACCCGCCGGAACCGGAACTCCTCGTTCATGCCGGGGTCCAGCGGCAGCCCGTAGGACCGGGCGACGCGCGAGCGCGTGCCGCGCGGCCCCCACACCGGCAGCCGCGGCTGCGGCCCGGTGGGGTGGTACTTGCGCATCACGTAGTAGCCGCTGATGTCGAAGAAGTGGTCGGCGTGGAGGTGGCTGATGACCAGAGCGTCGATCGTGAGCGGGTCGGTGTAGCGGTGCAGGGCGCCGAGCGCGCCGGAGCCGAGGTCGAGCAGCAGCCGCCAGGTCCGGCTCGGGTCGTCGGGGTCGTCAGCCTCGACCAGGTAGCAGCTGGCCGAGGAGTCCGGCCCGGCGTAGGAGCCGGAGCACCCCACCACGGTGAGCCTCACGCCCGGTCCTCCGTCGCGTCGTTCACGCGCTCGCCCGGACCCAGGCGAGCTGGTCGGCCGACTGCAGCTCGGGGCCGAGGAAGCGGCGTCCGATGCGTCCGAACTCCTCCGGCTGCCCGGTGGTCAGGAAGCGGTGGGTGGGCGGGGCGAGGTCGGGATCGCGCTCCAGACCCCGGCGGACCAGCAGCCGGTAGACGTCCTTGGCGGTCTCCTCGGCGCTGCTGACGAGGGTGACCTGGTCGCCCATGACGTAGGCGATGACCGCGGTCAGCAGCGGGTAGTGCGTGCAGCCGAGGATCAGGGTGTCCACGCCCTCCGAGACCAGCGGGTCGAGGTACTCGTGGGCCACTCCGATGAGGTCGGGTCCCGACGTCACGCCGGCCTCGACGAAGTCGACGAAGCGGGGACAGGCCTGGGTGGTCAGGTCGACGTGCGGGGCGGCGGCGAAGGCGTCGTCGTAGGCCATGGACTCCGCGGTGGCCCGGGTGCAGATGACCCCGATGCGGCCGGTGCGGCTGGCCGCGACCGCGCGCCGGGTGGCGGGGAAGATCACCTCGACCACGGGCACGGGGTAGCGCTCGCGCGCGTCGCGCAGCACGGCGGCGCTGGCGGAGTTGCAGGCGATCACGAGCGCCTTGACGCCGTGGTCGACGAGGTGGTCGAGGCAGTCGAGGGCGAACTCACGCACCTCGCCGATCGGCTTGGGACCGTACGGCTGCCGGGCGGTGTCGCCGAGGTAGAGCACCGACTCGTGGGGCAGCTGGTCGATGACGGAGCGGGCCACGGTGAGACCACCGAAGCCTGAGTCGAAGATGCCGATAGGAGCGTCTGCCATGACCGCCCCAGGCTAATGGGCGGGGCGGTGCCGTGGGCCGGGAACCCGCGCCGTGGCGCGAGCGCGCGGCGCCCGACACGCCCGGTGGGCCCGGGCACCGGGGTCCTGTCGGTGCAGGCGGCCACACTGGAGAGCGACGTACGGCACGCCCACCTCTCGGCCGGGCCCGGATCGGAGCGGGCCCACCCAGGCACCCTTCCCCGCTCCACCTGCCTCTCTCACGACCTAGGAGTCTCCATGTCCAGACGTTCGCGGTCGACCTCACGGTCGACCCTGTGGACCGCGGCCCTCACCGGGTCCGCGGCGGCGATCGCCCTCGGCCTCCCGGCACTGCCCGCCGGCGCGGCGCCCACCGCGCCACCGTCACCCGTGGGGACGGACAGCGCCGCCCCCGCTCCTGCGGGCACCGACGACACCCGCGAGTTCACCCCGTCGACGAAGAACCCCGAGCTCGATCGCGACGAGTCCGGCGCCGCACGCCGCCAGGCACGTGCCGACCGGGCCGCGGCCCCGCAGGTCGGCGACACCCGCTCCTGGCTGGCCAACGACGACATCTACGGTCCCTACCTCAAGCGCTACGTGCTGCGGGGCCTGGGCGACAACGTGCAGGTGTGGGTGGCCAACGACCGTGCCTTCCCGACCGACGACTGCCGCAACAACCTGGGCCTGACCGAGGTCACGAAGAAGCAGGTCAACTCCTTCGTCAGCGAGTTCAGCACCACGATGTACCCGCGCGAGTCGAAGGTCTTCTCGGTCCCGCCGAACCGCAACGGCGCCGGCAGCGCCGCCGGTGAGATCGGGCTCGACCAGGACTACTGGAAGGTGCCGAGGAGGCAGGCCGACGACATCGTCGTGCTCGTCGACAACGTCCGCGACAGCAACTACTACGCTCCCGCGACCCCCGGACGGCCAGACCTTCATCGCCGGCTTCTTCTGGAGCTACTTCAACGAGCTGACCGATCGCAACATCATGACGATCGACGCCTACGACTGGATCCACCGCACGGGGGCGAACCCGCCCGACAACAGCAGCGAGACTGACTACGAGGCCTGCGCCGAGGAGCTCAACCAGCCGACCACCAACTTCGGCGTCTCCCGGCCGCGGGACTACGAGGGCACCTTCGCCCACGAGTACCAGCACCTCCTCGAGTACTACGAGGACGCGGACGAGGTGAACTGGGTCAACGAGGGCGTCTCCGACTGGGCGCAGACCCTCACCGGGTACGTCGACCCGCGGGTCAACGTCTCCGCCGACGACGCCGACCGCCACATGTCCTGCTTCGCCGGCTACGCCGGTCGTCGCTTCGGTGGCGCCGAGAACTCGCTCACGCTGTGGGGCGAGCAGGGTGGCCCCGAGATCCTCTGCGACTACGGCGCGGCGTACTCCTTCATGGAGTATCTCCACAGCCACTACGGCGACCGCCTCATGACCAAGCTCCACCGCATCGACGCCAACGGTCTCCGGGGGCTGCAGCGGGCGCTGGACGCCGTCGGCGCCAAGCCCGACGCCATGACGCTGCTGCACCGCTGGGCCGCGATGGCCGCGCTCGACCTCGCGATCGACCGCAACGACGGTGAGCTGACCGGGGGCAACGCCAAGGCCTTCACCGCCGACACGCTGAAGTTCCACATGCGGTGGGCGAACCCGGAGAGCTACCGCGACGCCGGCGCGCCGGTCAACGGCAGCGACTACGTCCGGCTGGGCGACGACAGCGGCTTCGTGCCGGCCGACGAGATCTCGACGATCCGGTTCCGGGGAGCCGACACCGCGCTCGGCGAGCCGGTCGAGTGGACCGTCGACAGCACCCCGCCGGTCGCCGCCGACGGCGACGGCGACACCTGCTCGACGCCGCCGGACGCCGGCACGGGCGCCCCGGCGCTCTACTCCGGCTGCGGCGACAACCTGGACCGGAGCATCGCCCGCACCGTCACGGTCCCCGAGGGCGACCCGACGTTGACCTTCGACTCGCTCTGGGACATCGAGGAGGCCTGGGACTTCGGCGTGGTCCAGGTGTCCGACGACGGCGGCGAGAGCTGGACGACCGTGCCCACGACCGACGCCACCTCGGAGCACGACCCCGAGGCCGACCCGGCGATCGTGAGCGAGCTGCCCGGCCTGACGGCGAGCTCGGACGGCTACCAGCCCCAGACCGCCGACCTGTCGGACTGGGCCGGTGAGGACGTGCTCCTGGCGTTCCGCTACATGACCGACAGCGCCGTGACGGAGTCGGGCTGGTGGGTCCGCAACATCGACGTCGGCGGCACGGCCGTGCCCACCACGCTCGACGGATGGGAGACCCAGACGCAGCTGAACCCCGACCCGGTCGCCGACTGGACGGTCCAGCTGGTGTCGTACGGACCCCGGGGGGCGCCGGTGCACTACCACCGGATGAGGCTCAACGCCTCCCACGGCGCCACGCTCACGGGTGACGCCCTGCGCAAGGCGATCGGCAGCACCGCGACGACGGTCGGTGCCATCGTCATGCAGGACGACCCGCGGGAGGTGGGGCGCTACCAGGCGGGCTACCAGCTCACGGTCGACGGCGTCCTGCAGCCGGGCGGCGGCATCCCCGGGTGCTTCCGCGGAGCCCGCTGCTGACCCGACGGCTCACCGCACGACCGACGACCCGTCGGCCCTCAGCCCCTCAGGGGGTCACGGGGGTCGGCGGGTCGTTCGTTGTAGACGCCGGCCTCCACCTGGCCGGTGAGGGCCTGGACGGCGGTCATGACCCGGTCGGTGATCTCGCGACGGGCGCGACCGGGCGCGACGCCGTCGTACTCCCCTGCGACGCGGATCGGCTCGCCGAAGCGGATCGTCACCTTGGCCAGCTTCGGCAGACGGGAGCCGACCGGCTGGAGCCGCTCGGTGCCGATGAGGCCGACCGGCACGATCGGGGCGCCGGACTGCAGCGCGAGCTGCGCCACGCCGACCTTGCCCCGGTAGAGGCGGCCGTCGCGCGAGCGCGTGCCCTCGGGGTAGAGGCCGAACGCCTCGCCCCGGCCGAGCACCTCCAGGGCGATGTCGAGGGAGTCCAGCGCGGCGCGCGTGTCGTCGCGGTCGACCGGCACCATGCCGAGGCCCTCGAACCAGGCCCGCTGCGCGCGGCCCGTGAGGCCGGTGCCGTTGAAGTAGTCGTCCTTGGCCAGGAAGACGACCTTGCGAGGCGCGATCACCGGGATGACGACGCTGTCGAAGAACGACAGGTGGTTGCTGGCGAGCAGCACCGGTCCGGTCGCGGGCACGTTCTCCACGCCCTCCACCGTCGGGCGCCAGAGGGCGCGCGCGAGCGGGCTGATCACTGCGTCCACCAGCCGGTACATCATGACCGGAACCCTGCCACGTCCCGAGGCCTCCTCACACTCGGCGCGGTGCTCGTGGACACTGGAGCCATGACGAGTCCCACGCGGCCCATCGAGACCTGGCTGACCGACATGGACGGAGTCCTCGTCCACGAGGAGGACGCCATCCCCGGCGCGGCCGACTTCATCGCCGCGCTCGAGCGCTCGGGCAAGAAGTACCTCGTGCTCACCAACAACTCGATCTTCACCCCCCGCGACCTGCGGGCCCGGCTCCGCTCGAGCGGGATCGACGTGCCCGAGCACGCGATCTGGACCTCGGCGCTGGCCACCGCCCAGTTCCTCGACCAGCAGCGACCCCAGGGCAAGGCGTACGTCGTGGGCGAGGCGGGCCTGACCACCGCGCTGCACGAGATCGGCTACGTCATGACCGACCGCGAGCCCGACTACGTGGTGCTCGGCGAGACCCGGACCTACTCGTTCGAGGCGATCACCCGCGCCATCCGGCTGATCGACGCCGGCGCCCGCTTCATCGCCACCAACCCCGACGTCAGCGGCCCCAGCCCGCAGGGCAAGCTCCCGGCCACCGGCGCCGTCGCCAACCTCATCAGCTCCGCCACCGGTCGTGAGCCCTACTACGTCGGCAAGCCGAACCCGCTGATGATGCGCAGCGCGCTGAACCGTCTCGAGGCCCACTCGGAGACCACGATCATGATCGGCGACCGGATGGACACCGACATCAAGAGCGGCCTGGAGGCCGGGCTCCGCACCGTGCTGGTCACCAGCGGCTCGACGGCACCGGAGGACGTCGACAGGTTCCCCTACCGACCGACCCAGACCTTCAGCTCGATCGCCGACCTCATCGAGTTCGTCGAGGAG
>CAWBNX010000009.1:0-13925 GCA_963790225.1 uncultured Actinomycetota bacterium
GGAAGAGGCACCGTGACCGCATCGAACGACGAGCAGATCCCCTACGAGCAGGCCCGCGAGGAGCTGGTCGAGGTCGTCTCGAAGCTGGAGGCCGGCGGTCTCACGCTGGAGGAGTCGCTGGCGCTGTGGGAGCGCGGTGAGAAGCTCGCCACCCTGTGCCAGACCTGGCTCGACGGCGCCCGGGAGCGGCTCGAGCGCGTGGTCGCGCCCGAGGACGACGACTAGGACTAGGAGACCGGCTCAGTCGTGAGCGAGCGCGCCAGCCGCTGCAGGTCGGCGGCCGGGAGGGAGCCGTAGACGAGCACCTGCTCGCCGTCGACCTCCCCGAGGAGGCCGAGGTCGCCCCCGCCGTCCTCATACGCCTGCCAGGGTGCGGTGTCGCCATCGATCTCGACCGGGCCGACCTCGGCCACGTCCTCACCGACGTAGGTCTCGAGCAGCCGGGCGGGCGCGTCGTCGGACTGGAGCAGCCCGGCGAAGCCGTCGGGAGCGACGAAGCCGATGCCCCACACCTCCCCGGGGCGCGACTCGAAGCTGGTCGCCCGCCAGTCATCCGGCACGGTCGCCGGGTAGACGACGGTCGCCCCGTCCGACTCCTGGGCGAACCGCGCGGCCGCGAGGTAGTCGACGCGTTCGAGCTCGACCTCGAGATCCCCCCGGTTGAGGGCGCGGAAGCCGACGTAGGCCCCGATGATCACCAGCAGGACCAGCATCGCGCCGACCATGCCGGCGGCCGAGCTCTGGTAGCGGCCGGGCTTCTCACTCACGCGCGCAGTTTCCCAGACCGGTGAGCGCGCCACCCCCGCCGGGGGACATCTAACCGCAGATGCGGACGCTTCATTGTGATCCAGCCGCACCTGCGTCACACTCTCTGCGTGATGATGTACCGAATCGCGGAGGCAGCCGAGGTGCTCGGCGTCAGCGACGACACCGTACGCCGCTGGGTGGACGGCGGGCGGATCCCCGCCCGCTCCGAGGGCGGCCGGACCACGCTCGACGGCGTCGACCTGGCGCGGCTGGCCGAGGAGCTCGCCGATCTCCCCGACCGCGGCGGCACCCGGGCCAGCGCGGTCAGCGCCCGGAACCGTCTCACCGGCATCGTCACCAAGGTCGTCAAGGACACCGTGATGGCGCAGGTGGACCTGATCTGCGGCCCCTACCGGCTGGTCTCCCTGATGAGCGCCGAGGCCGCCGACGAGCTCGGCCTCGAGCCCGGGGTGCGTGCCATCGCGTCGGTCAAGTCCACCAACGTCGTCGTCGAGCGTCCCTGATGAGGAGGCTCGTGCCCGTCCTGGTCCTGCTGCTGCCCACCCTCGGCGGCTGCGGCAGCGATGACGAGACCACCATCCAGGTGCTCGCGGCCGCCTCGCTCACCGAGGCCTTCACCGACCTGGCCGAGGACTTCGAGGCCGACCACGCAGGCGTGGAGGTGGAGCTGCTGTTCGGCTCCAGCACCGACCTGGCCCAGACCGTGGCTGACGACGCGCCCGGAGACGTGCTGGCGACCGCTGACCAGACCTCGATGCAGGTGGCGGTCGACGCCGGCGTCACCGACGCGGAACCCGCGGTGTTCGCCGCGAACCGACTGGTGATCGTCACCGCTCCCGGCAACCCCGCGGGCATCGAGTCCCTCGCCGACCTGGCCGACGTCTCGTGGGTGCGGTGCGCCGACGACATCCCCTGCGGCCGGGTCGCGCTGGGCCTGCTCGAGGACGCGAGCGTGAGCGCCGAGCCGGTCAGCCTCGAGGTCGACGTGAAGGCCGCACTCGAAAAAGTGACCACGGGTGAGGCCGACGCTGGTCTGGTCTACGCCTCCGATGCTGTCACCGCGGGCGAGGCCGTGGCGACCGTCCCGATCGAGGGGTCCGATGAGCTCCCCGCGGTCTACTACGTCGCGCCGCTCGCCCAGGCCGCCGACAGCGGCCTCGCCGCCGACTGGATCGAGCTCGTCAACTCCCCCGCGGGCCGCGCAGCGCTCGACGACGCGGGTTTCTCGGCACCATGAGGGACCCGCTCGGTCGCCCACCGGCGCTGCTGCTCGTCCCGGCGGCGGTCGCGACCGGCCTGCTCGTCGTACCGCTGGTGGCGATGGTCGCCGCCACCGACTGGGCCGGGCTGCCCGACGAGCTGCGCTCCGAGCCGCTGCGCCAGGCGCTCTGGCTCTCGTTGACCACCGCCACCGCCGCAGCCCTGTGCTGCCTGGTGCTCGGGCTGCCGCTGGCCTGGGTGCTGGCCCGCGTCGACTTCCGGTTCCGCGGGGTGGTGCGGGCGCTGGTCTCGGTCCCCCTCGTGCTGCCACCGGTGGTGGCCGGCGTGGCACTGCGGACCACCTTCGGTCGTCGCGGCCTGCTCGGCGAGCCGATCTTGGACCTCACCGGTTTCAGCTTCGCGTTCACGACGTGGGGCGTCGTGCTCTCCCACGTGTTCGTGTCCCTGCCGTTCGTGGTCATCGCCGTCGAGGGCGCCTTCCGCGCCGCAGGCCGCGAGTACGACGCCGCCGCCGCGACCCTCGGCGCCAGCCGCTGGACCACCTTCCGCCGGGTCACGGTGCCGCTCGCGTTCCCCGGCATCATGGCGGGGCTGGTGCTCGGCTGGGCCCGCGCGCTGGGCGAGTTCGGTGCCACCATCACCTTCAACGGCAACTACCCCGGCACCACCCAGGTCATGCCGAACCTGATCTACGTCACGCGCCAGTCCGACCAGGACGCGGCGCTCGCGCTGAGCCTGGTGATGTTGCTGGTCTCGGTCGGCGTGCTGCTCGCGCTGCGCGACCGCTGGCTGGGGACGCCGTGAGCGGCCTCGACGTCGACCTGCGCGTGCCCGGCCGGGTGGCGGCGAGGTTCAGCCTCGAACCCGGTGAGGTGATGGCCGTCATCGGTCCCAACGGCGCCGGCAAGAGCTCGCTGGTGCACGCGCTGGCCGGACTGGTGCCGGCCGAGGGCTCCGCGGTCGCCGACGGCACCGACCTGCTCGCGCAGTCGGCCCAGGACCGCGAGGTCGGCCTGGTCTTCCAGCGCCAGCTGCTCTTCCCCCACCTCACCGCCCTCGCCAACGTCGCCTTCGGTCCGCGCTGCCGCGGCGTCTCCCGTGCCGATGCGGAGACCCGGGCGCAGGAGTGGCTCGACCGGCTCGGTGTGGGCGAGCTGGCCCGCCGGCTGCCCCGCGAGCTCTCCGGCGGGGAGGCGCAGCGGGTCGCGATCGCCCGGGCCCTGGTGACCCGGCCGAAGCTGCTGCTCCTCGACGAACCGCTCACCGGGCTGGACGTCAAGGTCGCCATGGCACTCCGGATCGAGCTGAGCCGCCACCTCGCGTCGTACGGCGGCGTCACGCTGCTGGTCACCCACCACGCCCTCGACGCGCTCACCGTGGCCGATCGGGTGCTGGTCCTCGACGAGGGCACGGTGGCCCAGATCGGGACGCCCGAGGAGGTCTCGCAGCGGCCGCGCACCGAGCACGTCGCCCGGCTGGTCGGCCTCAACGTGGTGCGCGACGGCGACACCCTGATCTCCTTCACGCCGCAGGCAGTGTCGGTGTCGCTCGCGGAGCCGGTCGGCTCGCCGCGGCTGCGCTGGCAGGGTCGGGTCGAGGACGTCGCACCCCACGGCGACGCCGTGCGGGTGCTGGTCCGGGCCGACCCCGACCTGATCGCGGACGTGACCCTGGCGGCGGCCACCGAGCTGGACCTGACACCGGGCCGGGAGGTGTGGCTCTCGGCGAAGGAGACCGCCGTGCGTCGCTATGAGTGGCAGCCCGAGCCGCCCGGTACAGTCGCGCCATGACTCAGGAGCCCCTCACCCACAGCGCCGGAAAGGTCGACCGCAACCTGGCGATGGATCTGGTGCGCGTCACCGAGGCCGCCGCCATGGCCGCCGGTCGCTGGGTCGGCCGCGGTGACAAGAACGGCGCCGACCAGGTCGCCGTCAACGCGATGCGGGTCATGATCTCGACGGTCAACATGAACGGCACCGTGGTCATCGGCGAGGGCGAGAAGGATCACGCCCCGATGCTGTTCAACGGCGAGCAGGTCGGCGACGGGACCGGCCCCGACTGTGACGTCGCGGTCGATCCCATCGATGGCACGACCCTGGCCGCGAAGGGCATGAACAACGCGATCGCCGTCATGGCCGTGGCGCCGCGCGGCGCCATGTACGACCCGTCCGCCGTCTTCTACATGAAGAAGCTCGTCACCGGCCCCGAGGCCGCCGACGTCGTCGACATCCGCCACCCGGTGGCCGAGAACATCCAGGGCAGTCGCCACGGCGAAGGGCTCCAACACCGAGGACGTCACGGTCGTGCCTGCTCGACCGCCCGCGCCACGAGAAGCTGGTCGACGAGATCCGGCGCACCGGCGCGCGCATCAAGTTCATCTCCGACGGCGACGTCGCCGGCGCGATCATGGCGGCGCGCCCCAACACCGGTGTCGACCTGATGCTCGGCATCGGCGGGACGCCGGAGGGCATCATCGCGGCGTGTGCCATGAAGTGCACCGGCGGCGTCATCCAGGGCCAGCTGTGGCCGCACGACGACGAGGAGCGGCAGCGCGCGCTCGACGCGGGCCACAACCTCGACGACGACTTCGTCCTCTCCACCGACGACCTGGTGTCCGGGGACGACGCATTCTTCGTGGCCACCGGCATCACCGACGGCGAGCTGATGCGTGGCGTGCGCTACCGCGCCGGCGGCTGCACGACCGACTCGCTGGTGATGCGCGCGCGCAGCGGCACGATCCGGTCCATCAGCTCCGAGCACCGACTGGCGAAGCTACGCACTTTCGCCTCGATCGACTTCGACCACTGATCGTTCGTGGCGCAGCAGCGCCGCGACCACCGCTTCGATCGTCGTCGGGTCGACGGCCATCCCGACGTGGGACGCGCTGACCTCGACCGGGGTCGCGGCCGGGTCGACGCAGGCGCGCCAGTCGACGATGCCGTCGCGCCTGGAGTAGATCGCGGTGAACGAGATGCCGGCCGGCAGCGGCCGCTGGCTCTCCTCGAAGCCCTGCCGGGCGCAGTGCCCGGCCACGCAGTCCTCCGACATCAGCCCGGGCAGGCCGGCGCGACTGAGTCGAACCAGGACGTCGACGCTGCGGGCGAGCGAGGCGTGGTGGGCGGCCGGCGCGAGCATCGGGCTGCCCAGGGTCACGATGCCGGCGACCAGGTCGGGGCGACGCACGGCCAGGCCGCGGGCCAGCATCCCGCCCAGGCTGTGCCCGACGATCTGCACCCGACTTCCGCGACGGGCCACGATCGCCTCGATCCGGGCCTCGAGCTGGAGGGCGGCGCTGCGGGTGCAGCCGATGTTGGCGTGGATCAGCGAGCGGTAGGTGCGGTGTCCGCGGCGTCGCAGCGAGCGGGCCATCGGCCCCAGCGTGCCGTCGCCGGCGAGGAAGCCCGGCACCAGCACGACCGGCTCGCGGCGGACGACCGAGCGAGCGGCGTACGGCGTGTGGCGGCGGGTGCGTCGCTCCCCCGCGGCCCACAGCACGTGGCGGCCGGCCTCGCCGACCACGCTGCCCTCGCGGAGCACGGCAGCCAGCCCGGGGGCCGCGAAGCCCTCCGGCAGCAAGAAGGTGCCCAGGGTGGGTGCCACGCCTGGAGCGCTAGGACGACCATGCACCGGAACGCATCGGCCGCGGGCATTTGCCGCCGGCTGTTGAATACTGCCGGTATGTCCCCTTCGACCCGACCCGACGCCGAGATCCCGGTCTCGGAGGAGCTCTTCGCGCCCGTGAGCCGGCGGCGTCGAGCTCTGCTACCAGACGTTCGGCGACCCCGACGGCGAGCCGGTGCTGCTGGTGATGGGCCTCGGCGGGCCGATGACCTGGTGGGACCCCGAGCTTCTGCCGGCTGCTCGCCGAGCGCGGCCACTACGTCATCCGCTTCGACAACCGCGACACCGGCCGCTCCACGCGGATCAAGGCGCGGGTCCGGCGCTCGGCCCTGGTGCGGGCCTTCGCGGGCCGGAGCGGTCGTCCGCCGTACACCCTGGTCGACATGGCCGAGGACGGCTTCGGGCTGCTCGACCACCTCGGCCTCGAGGCCGCCCACGTCGTCGGCATCTCGATGGGCGGCATGATCGCGCAGACGATGGCGATCACCCACCCCGAGCGGGTGCGGTCGCTGACCAGCATCATGTCGACGACCGGCAAGCGCTCGGTGGGCTGGCAGCACCCGCGGCTGCTGCCGATGCTGATCGCCCCGCGCGCCGCCGGCCGCGACGCCTACGCCGAGGGTTCGGCGCGGATGTGGGCGGCGATCGGCTCCCCCGCGCTTCCCGCAGGCCGCACGACGACGTCATCGCGCGTGCGCACGAGACGTTCGACCGCGGGGTGTCAGCCAGCGGCGTGATGCGGCAGATGCTGGCGATCCTCACACGAGGGGAACCGCGGGCCCCGGCTGCGGGGCCTGCGGATGCCGGCGCTGGTCATCCACGGCGCGGACGACCGGATGGTGCACGTCTCCGGCGGCCGGGCCACCGCCCGCGCGCTGCCCGGCGCCGAGCTGCTGGTCGTGGACGGCATGGGCCACGACCTGCCCGCCGATCTCTACCCGACCTTCGTCGACGCCATCGACCGCACGATCGCCCGGGCCTCACGATGAGCAAGGCCCCTGCCACAGCGTGTGTGACAGAGGCCCGACTCAGCCGATACAGGCCCAACTCGACCTCAGCAGCATCAGTCCGAGGCGCTCCCCGGTCGGTTGTCGAACACGTGGACGTGCTCCGGGTCGGTGGTCACGTAGATCGTGTCGCCCTTGTGCACGGAGTCGCGGGCGGACGAGAGCCGGACGATGACGTTGCCGGGAGCTCCCTTGACGTCGGAGGTGCCGTAGACGAACCCGTCGGCGCCGAGCTCCTCGACCACGGTCACCCTGACGGGCAGCCCGCCGTCGTTCTCCGAGACCAGGCGCCAGGCCTCCGGGCGGACGCCGACGGTGATGTCGTTGTGCTGCGGCCCGAGCTTGCTCGACGCGGCCGGGTCGACCGGCACCAGGAACTCGCCGATCTGGGCCTTGCCGTCCTTGGCCTTCGCGGTGAGGAGGTTCATCTGCGGCGAGCCGATGAAGCCGGCGACGAAGAGGTTGACCGGCTTGTCGTAGAGCTTCAGCGGGGTGTCGACCTGCATCAGCACGCCGTCGTTCATGACCGCGACCCGGTCGCCCATCGTCATCGCCTCGACCTGGTCGTGGGTGACGTAGACGGTGGTGACACCGAGGTCGACCTGCAGCTTGGCGATGTCGGTGCGGGTCTGGACGCGCATCTTGGCGTCGAGGTTGGACAGCGGCTCGTCCATGCAGAAGACCTGCGGGTTGCGGACGATCGCCCGACCCATGGCCACGCGCTGGCGCTGACCACCCGACAGCGCCTTGGGCTTGCGCTCGAGGTAGTCCTCGAGCTGGAGGATCTTGGCCGCATCGGCGACCCGCCGCTTGCGCTCCTCGTCTGGCACCTTGGCCATCTTGAGGGCGAATGCCATGTTGTCAGCGACCGTCATGTGGGGGTAGAGCGCGTAGTTCTGGAACACCATCGCGATGTCCCGGTCCTTCGGCGGCATGTGGGTGACGTCCCGGTCGCCGATGAAGATCTTGCCCTCGTTGACCTCCTCCAGACCCGCGAGCATCCGCAGCGTCGTGGACTTGCCGCATCCGGAGGGGCCGACGAGAACCATGAACTCGCCGTCGTTGACCTCGAGGTCGATGCCGGGCACCGCGGGCTTGTCGGCCCCCGGATACCAGCGCTGTGCCTTCTCAAAAGTCACTGTGGCCATGTTGAACAGCTCCCTTCACCGGCAGGTACGTGCCGGACGATCCGTAGTGAAGTGACGCCGGTCACGCTAGCGGTCGGCGACCCCCACCACCAGCCGGGCCCCTCCGTGACCGATTCGCGAGGTCTGTTACTCAATCGTGAAGGCGTCAAGGGTTGACTCGGCCTTCCGCAAACGTTTACATCGATAGTGATGACCGTCACATCGCCCGTCGTTGTGCAGCTGGGAACTCACCCGGCACCGACTGGGCATCACGAGAGGGAACAGTCTTGATGAAATCACTTCGGAACCGCAGGGGGGTTCGCGCTGTTGCCGTGCTCGCCGCTGCCGGCCTGGTCCTCACCGCCTGCGCAGAGGATGACGGCGCCACCAAGACGGCCGAGGGTGAAGCTCCCGGCGCCGGGCAGGAGGAGTGCGCCCAGCTCGAGCAGTTCGGCGACCTGACCGGACGCGAGGTCAGCGTCTACACCTCGATCATTGCCCCCGAGGACGCCGTCCACCGAGCGTCGTACAAGGTCTTCGAGGAGTGCACGGGCGCCAAGGTCAACTACGAGGGTTCCTCGGAGTTCGAGGCCCAGCTGGTCGTCCGTGTCCAGGGCGGCAACGCCCCCGACATCGCCTACATCCCGCAGCCGGGGCTGCTCCAGACCCTGGTCCGCGACACCGATTCCGTCGTCGCAGGCCCCGACCCGGTCTCCGAGAACGTCGATGAGTTCTTCGGCGAGGACTGGAAGGCCTACGGCACCGTCGACGACACCTTCTACGCCGCGCCGCTCGGCGCCAACGTGAAGTCGTTCGTCTGGTACTCCCCCAAGCAGTTCCAGAAGGAGGGGTGGCAGATCCCGGAGACCTGGGACGACATGCTCGCCCTCTCCGACGACATCGCCGCCACCGGCATGAAGCCGTGGTGCGCGGGCATCGAGTCCGGCGACGCCACCGGCTGGCCCACCACGGACTGGCTCGAGGACGCCGTCCTGCGCGACGCCGGCCCCGACGTCTACGACCAGTGGGTCGAGCACGAGATCCCCTTCAACGATCCCGCCATCGTCGAGTCGCTCGACCGGGTCGGCGGCATCCTCAAGAACGAGGACTACGTCAACGGCGGCGTCGGTGACGTGAAGTCGATCGCCACGACCTCCTTCCAGGACGGCGGAATGCCGATCCTCGACGGCAAGTGCGCCATGCACCGTCAGGCGTCGTTCTACGCCGCGCAGTGGCCGGAGGGCACCGACGTCTCCGAGAACGGCGACGTCTTCGCCTTCTACCTGCCCACCACCAGCGACGAGTTCGGCACCCCGGTCCTCGGCGGTGGCGAGTTCGTGGCTGCCTTCTCCGGTGAGCCGGAGGTCCAGGCGTTCCAGACCTACCTGTCCTCAGACATCTGGGCCAACGAGAAGGCCAAGGCCACCCCGGGCGGCTGGGTGAGCGCCAACACCGGGCTCGACATCGCCAACCTCAAGAGCCCGATCGACCAGCTGTCCGCGGAGATCCTGCAGGACCCCGACGCGGTCTTCCGCTTCGACGGCTCCGACCAGATGCCCGGCGCCGTGGGTGCTGGTTCCTTCTGGTCCGAGATGACCAAGTGGATCACCGGTGCTGACACACAGAGCACGCTCGACTCGATCGAGAGTTCCTGGCCGAGCTGACCCTGTGAGCGGGGCGCCCGGGAGACCCCGGGCGCCCCGCTCCACCCCCGAACCAGGAGGTCCCGATGTCCTCGAGCGACAAGCTCGTCCAGATGGCGATCGCCGTCGTGTTGTTCTTCACCGTGATGGGCGTGATCCTGCTCCTCACCACCCGGCTGCGCTCGCGCTCCGGTGAGCGGGTCCAGGCGGCCGCCTTCATCGCCCCGTCCCTGATCCTGATCGCGATCGGGCTGCTCTACCCGGCAGCCCGCACGGTCTACCAGTCCTTCTTCGGCTCGTCCTACGAGCCGATCGTCGGCGCCAGCTCCGAGAACTTCGTCGGCCTCGACAACTACAAGGAGATCTTCACCAACGGCGACCTGCTGCAGGTCCTGCAGAACACCGCGACTGTGGGTGGTTCTCACCCCGCTCCTGGCCACGACCATCGGCCTGGTCTACGCCGTCCTGGTCGACCGGACCCGGTTCGAGAAGATCGCCAAGGCCCTGATCTTCTTGCCGATGGCGATCTCCCTGGTCGGCGCCTCGATCATCTGGAAGTTCGTCTACGACTACAAGGCCACCGAGCAGGCGCAGCTCGGTGTCGCCAACGGCCTGCTCAAGGCGGTGGGGATCGACACCTACCGGTTCTTGCTGACGGAGCCGTGGAACACCTTGTTCCTCATCGTGATCATCGTCTGGGTGCAGGCCGGCTTCGCGATGACGATCCTCTCGGCCGCGATCAAGGCGATCCCCGACGACATCGTGGAAGCGGCCCGGCTCGACGGCGTCAACGGCCTCAAGCTGTTCCGCTACATCACCGTTCCCAGCATCCGGCCCTCGCTGATCGTGGTGCTGACGACCATCAGCATCACGACCCTGAAGGTCTTCGACATCGTCCGCACCGCCACCGGTGGCAACTTCGGCACCAGTGTGCTCGCCTACGAGTTCTACGTGCAGAGCTTCCGATCCTTCAACTTCGGCCTCGGTGCGGCGCTCGCGACGCTGATCTTCGTCCTGGTGATGCCGATCGTCGTCTACAACATCCGCCAGATGCGTCGCCTGGAGGCACGATGACCACCACGACACCCCGCCCGCCCCGAGCCCCCGGCGGCCGCGGAGCCCCCACGCGAGTCCGCCTGGACGGCCGCCCGGGAGAGCCTGTCGAACCGGTGGGCGTCCGGCGCGGCCATCGTCATCGCGGTGCTGTGGACGCTGCCGACGTTCGGATTGTTCGTCTCGTCCTTCCGCCCCGAGGGTGAGGTCAAGTCCGACGGGTGGTGGAACGTCGTCACCGACCCACAGTTCACGCTGGACAGCTATCGAGCAGGTCATCAGCGGCGCCGACATCGACCTCGCGACCTACTTCATCAACTCGGTCGCCATCACCATTCCGTCGGTGCTGATCCCGATCAGCCTCGCGGTGATGGCGTCCTACGCGTTCGCGTGGATCCCGTTCCGGGGGCGTGACACCCTGTTCGTGGCGGTGTTCGCGCTCCAGATCGTGCCGATCCAGGTGACGATGATCCCGCTGCTGCGGCTCTACGTGGAGCCGCCGTTCAACCTGATGCCCCTCGCCGGCAGCGACGCGCCCGGTGGCGGCTTCTACACCGTGTGGATCTCGCACACGATGTTCGCACTGCCACTGGCGATCTTCCTGCTGCACAACTTCATGCGGGAGATCCCCGGCGAGCTGATCGAGTCGGCACGCGTCGACGGTGCCGGTCACGTGCAGATCTTCTCGAAGATCATGTTGCCGCTGATGACGCCCGCGATCGCGGCGTTCGGCATCTTCCAGTTCCTCTGGGTCTGGAACGACCTGCTGGTGGCACTGGTCTTCGCGGGGGGAAGCCCAGACGTGTCACCGCTCACCGTGCGACTGGCGGCCCTCGCGGGACAGCGTGGCGAGGACTGGCACCTGCTCTCGGCCGGCGCCTTCGTCTCGCTGATCGTGCCGTTGATCGTCTTCTTGTCCCTGCAGCGCTACTTCGTGCGAGGCCTGCTCGCCGGCAGCGTCAAGGGCTGATCCGCATCGGCGAGCCGCGGGCCTCATGCATCTGGGACGAGGCCCGCGGCCCGCTCGCGCAGCCACGCGTACGACGCCTTCGGCACCCGGGTCAGATCTGGAGAGGAGCGATCGACGTGCACCAGACCGAAGCGCTTGGCGTACCCCTCCGCCCACTCGAAGTTGTCGAGCAGGGTCCACACCAGGTAGGCCCGCAGGTCCGCACCGGCCGCACGCGCGCGCTCGGCGGCGGCGAAGTGGTCGCGGAGGTAGGCGATGCGGTCCTGGTCGTCGATCGAGCCGTCGGCCTCGCGGACGTCGGCGTACGCCGCGCCGTTCTCGGTGATCACCAGCGGCACCCCGCACCGTTGGTGGGTGGAGACGAGCAGCTCCTCGAGTCCCGACGCGTCCACCTCCCAGCCGATGTCGGTGCGCGGCTCACGGACGACCAGAGCCAGGCCCTCGACCCCCGGGTAGGCGCCTTGCTCGGGGTGGGCAGGGTGCTCGCCGGAGGCGAGCGCCGGCCGGACCGGCCTGTAGTAGTTGACCCCCAGCCAGTCCATGCTGCCCTTGACCAGCTCCAGGTCACCGGGCCTGACCAGCCCCGGGTCCGTGAGCTCAGGGGCCAGCGCCAGGACGCCGTCGTCGTAGGCACCGTCCACCAGAGGGCCCAGCCAGACCCGGTTGTGCAGCGCGTCGACCTGGTCGGCGATCGGTCGCGCCTCGTCGTTCTCCGGCCACACCGGCACCAGATTGAGCGCGATGCCGACCGCGGCCTCGGCGGGCAGCACCTGGCGGGCCAGACCGTGGGCGAGCAGCAGGTGGTGGACCGCCCGGTGCGCGCCTCCGCCCAGCTGGTGGCCGGGCGCGTGGATCCCGGCGGCGTACCCGAGGTAGGCCGAGCACCACGGCTCGTTGAGCGTCGCCCACGCGTCCACCCGGTCGCCCAGCCGGTCGTGGACCACCCCGGCGTACTCGGCGAAGGCCTCGGCGGTCCCCCGCTCCAGCCAGCCGCCCTCGGCCTCGAGGTCGGAGGGGAGATCCCAGTGGTAGAGCGTCGGCTGGGGTCGGACGCCCGCGGCCAGGAGCGCGTCGACCAGCCGCTCGTAGTAGTCCAGGCCACGGCTCTCCACGCGACCACGACCGTCAGGCATGACTCGCGGCCAGGCCACGGAGAACCGGTACGTCGTGGCGCCGCATCCGGCCACGAGCGCGACGTCGTCGTCGAGCCGGTGGTAGGAGTCGCAGGCCACGGCGCCGTCGTCGCCGCCCCGGATCGCACCGGGCCGCTCGACGAAGTCGTCCCAGATCGACCGCCCCCGACCGTCCTCGGCCACGGCGCCCTCGATCTGGTACGACGCCGTCGCGACTCCCACTGCCAGCTGACCCCGCGGCCAGATCTCGTCCACGTTCATCCTGCCAACCTAGACCGGACCCGATGAGCGAGTCACGCACGCACGCCAACATGGCCGACGTGGCCAGCTCGGGCCGGGGTCTCGATCGCGACCGTCTCCCGGGCGCTGCGCCGGCTGCCGGGTGTCAGCGAGGGCACCCGGCGGCGGGTCCTCGAGATCGCGGCCGAGCTCGACTACGTCGTATCGCCCGCCGCCTCCTCCCTCTCACGGGGGGCGACCCGCCGGGTGGCGGTGGTCCTGCCCCGGCTCAACAGCTGGTTCTCCGGGACCGTGCTGGCCAGCGTGGAGAGCACCCTGCGAGCCGGGGACCTCGATGTCCTCGTCTATCAGGTGGGCGACCAGGACGAACGGGGCCGCTTCTTCCGCGACCTGCCCACCCGTCGCAACGTGGACGCCGTGTTCATGGTCGCGCTGCCGATGCTGCCCGAGGAGGAGGAACGACTCGACCTGATGGGCGTCCAGGTCGTGGTCGCCGGCGCGCGGTTGCGTGACTTCCCGTCCGTGACGGTCGACGACATCGGCATCGGCGAGATGGCCGTGGCGCACCTGATCGGCCTGGGCCACACCCGCATCGCGCATGATCAGGACCAGCGACACCGAGGGTGGCCGCTGGACCAGCGACCGCCACCGACGGGCCGGCTACGACCGGGCCATGGCCGCCCACGGGCTGGTCACCGAGCCCGAGCTGATCGTGACCGAGCCCTACGGCGTGTGTGCCGGCGCCGAAGCGATGACCCGGCTGCTCGCCCTCCCCGACCCGCCCACCGCGGTCTTCTGCTACTCCGACGAGATCGCGATCAGCGCCCTGCAGACGCTGCGCCGGCGAGGCGTGCGGGTGCCCGAGGACATGTCGGTGGTCGGCGTCGACGGCACCGAGGTCTCCGCCCTGTTCGAGCTGACCACGGTCGACCAGCACGTCGCGCTCCAGGCACACCTGGCTGCGGAGATGGTGCTGCAACTGTTGGCGGGCAGCCCCCTGCCGGAGGTCACCCAGACGGTGGAGGCGGACCTCGTCGTACGTGCGTCGACGGCGCCGCCGCCGGCCGACCGTCAGTGACCGAACAGCTTGCGGCGTAGCTGTCCGGGCGGGCCCTTGCGCGTGACCGTGACACCGGCCATCA
>CAWBNX010000010.1:0-17810 GCA_963790225.1 uncultured Actinomycetota bacterium
GCAGACTATCAACCCACCCGCCCTACCCCGAAATCGCGCGTCCTCGGGACCGTTGTCGGTTTCCCAAGGGATGCAGGCAACCTGGCGCTCCCCATGGCGTCCGGAGCGTGGGGAGTGCCAGATTGCCGTGGGGAGTGCCGTCGTACGGGCTGACCTGTTTGACTGCGTCGGTGACGACCAGGACCGCGCTGACCGCCTGCAACCTGTGCGAGGCCATCTGTGGTCTCGTCCTCACTCTCGAGGCCGGGCCGGACGGCCGCGAGCGGGTGACCGGGGTGCGTGGCAACCCCGACGACCCGCTCTCGCGCGGCCACATCTGCCCCAAGGGCGTCGCCATCGCCGACGTGTACGACGACCCGGACCGTCTGCGCCGCCCGCTCGTCCGCCAGCCCGACGGGACCCTGGCCGAGACGGCTGGGACGAGGCGGTCCGGGCGGCCGTCGAGGGCCTCGCCGCGGTGCAGGAGCGGCACGGACGTGACGCCGTCGCGGCGTACCTCGGCAACCCGAACGTCCACAGTCTCGGCTCGATGACCCACGGCACCCAGCTCGTCAAGGCGCTCGGCAGCCGCAACGCCTACTCCGCGACCTCGGTCGACCAGCTCCCCGCCCAGCTCGCGGCCCACCTGCTCTTCGGTCACCAGCTGCTCATCCCGATCCCCGACCTGGACCGCACCGACCTCTTCGTCGTTCTCGGCGCCAACCCGATGGCGTCCAACGGCTCGCTCATGACGGTGCCGGACTTCCCCGGCCGGCTGCGCGAGCTCAGGGCTCGCGGCGGCCGCATGGTCGTGCTCGACCCACGCCGCACCGAGACCGCCAAGGCCGCCGACGAGCACCACTTCGTGCGCCCCGGCACCGACGCCGCCGTGCTGCTGGCCATGCTGAACGTGGTGCTCTCCGAGGGCCTCGAACGCGTCCCGGAGTACGTCGACGGGCTCGACGTCCTGCGTGACGCCGTCGCCGCCTTCACCCCCGAGCTGGCCGAGCGTGTCTCCGGCGTGGACGCCGACAGCATCCGTCGGTTGGCACGCGAGGTCGCGACCACCGAGCGGGCCGCGGTCTACGGTCGGATGGGCGTCTCCACGCAAGGCTTCGGCACCGTCTGCGCGTGGGCCATCAGCTGCTCAACACCGTGACGGGCCACCTCGACGTGCCGGGCGGGGTCATGTTCACCGACCCGGCGGTCGACATCGTGGGGCGTGGCCTGATCGGACGCGGTCACCACGACAGGTACCGCAGCCGCGTGCGCGACCTGCCCGAGACCGGCAGCGAGCTGCCCGTCGCCACGCTGGCCGACGAGATGCTCACCCCGGGCAGGGGGCAGGTCCGGGGGCTGCTGACGGTGGCCGGCAACCCCGTGCTGTCCACCCCCGACGGCGCGCGGCTCGACGAGGCGATCGCGGGGCTGGAGTTCCGGGTCGCGGTCGACATCTACCTGAACGAGACCACCCGGCACGCCGACGTCGTCCTGCCGCCCACGACCACGCTGGAGCGCGACCACTACGACCTGGCGTTCCACGCGCTCGCCGTACGCAACACCGCGCGGTTCAGCCGCGCCGTCCTGCCCAAGGCCGACGACGCGCGGCACGACTGGGAGATCTTCCGCGACCTGGCGCTCGGACTGATGCGGAGGTCCGGGCGCAGCCAGCCGTGGAAGCGTTGGGCGGTGACGCAGGCCCGGCTGCGCCTGTCCCCCACCCGGATCATCGACGGTCTGCTGCGCACCGGCAGCCGGCGCCTCTCCGTCGCGGCCCTGACCAGGCGGCCGGAGGGCGTCGACCTGGGCGCGCTCGAGCCTCGGCTCCCGGCGCGGCTGATGACGCGCAGCAAGCGGGTCGACCTCGCCCAGGAGCTCCCGCTGAGCGAGCTGCCGCGCGTGCTGGCGCTGGCCGATGCCGACGGGGTCGGCGGGGCCGACGGGGCCGACGGGGCCGAGGGGGGTGAGGGGTCGAGCGAGCTGGTGCTGATCGGGCGGAGGCACCAGCGTGACAACAACTCCTGGATGCACAACACCGAGCGGTTGACGCGCGGTCGGGAGCGTCACCAGCTGTTCATGCACCCCGACGACCTCGCGGCGCGCGGGCTCGTCGACGGCGCGACCGTGGAGGTCGCCAGCCGGGTGGGCAGGGTGAGCGTCGAGGTGGCGGCCACGGAGGACGTGATGCCGGGCGTGGTGTCGCTGCCCCACGGCTACGGGCACGCGAAGAACCCGGGCATGGGTCTTGCCCGTCGGGTCCCGGGCGTCTCCATCAACGACCTGACCGACCCCGAGCGGCTCGACGTCAGCGGCAACGCGGCCTTCAGCGGCGTACCGGTGACCGTCGCCGCGGGCTGACTCCTCGACGGGGACGTCGAGCCGTCACGCCAGGGGCACTTCCCACCCGAAACTGTCACTTCCCGACGGTTGCAACCTGCGGGAAGTGCCGAATTCACCGGGTACCCGGTGAAACCGGCACCGCCCCTCAAGCGTCGAGGACGGCGCGCACGGCGGCGCGGGCCGCGTGCGGGTCGTGCGCGGCCAGGGCGACCTCGGCGGCGCGGGTGCAGGCCTCGTCGGACGTGGTGCCGAGCTGGGCACCGACCGCGCGGACGGCGTTGGGCGCCATCGACAGCGACGTGATGCCCATCCCGACCAGCACCGCGGCCAGGGCCGGGTCGGCGGCGGCCTCGCCGCACACCCCGACCGGCTTGCCGTGCTTCTTGCCCGCCGCCGCCGTCATCGCGATCAGTCGGAGCACGGCGGGCTGCCAGGGGTCGGTGAGGTGGGCCAGACCGGACGACATCCGGTCGGCGGCCATGGAGTACTGCGTCAGGTCGTTGGTGCCGATGGACATGAAGTCGACGACCTCGAGGATCTGCTCGGCCAGCAGCGCCGCCGAGGGGATCTCGACCATGACGCCGACGGTGAGACCGTGCGGGCGGACGCGCCCGGCGAAGGTCTCGGCCTCCTCCACGGTGGCGACCATCGGCGCCATCACCCAGGGGGTGGTCCCGGTCTGCTGCGCGGCCAGCGCGATGCCCTCGATCTGGCGGTCGAGCAGCCCGGGGTCGTCGAAGGACAGCCGCAGTCCGCGGATGCCCAGGGCCGGGTTCTCCTCGCCCTTGGGCGTGGCGTAGGCGATGGGCTTGTCGGAACCGGCGTCGAGGGTGCGGACGACGACGGTGCGCCCGTCGGCGAACGGACGCAGCACGGCCGCGTAGACGTCGGCCTGCTCCTCGACGCTGGGCTCCTCGGTGCTGCCGAGGAAGCAGAGCTCGGTGCGGAACAGCCCGACCCCCTCGACGGGGAAGGCGACCGCCTTCTCGGCCGAGGCGCCGTCGGCGACGTTGGCCATCACCTTGACCGCCGTGCCGTCCTTGGTCGCGGCCGGACCGCTCCAGGCGTCGAGGTGGGCGCGCCACTCGCGGTCGCGCTCCACGCGCCTCGCGGCGTCGTCCTCGTCGAAGTCGGTCTCGACCGCACCGGTGGCGCCGTCCACCAGCACACGCGCGCCGGCGGCGAGGCCGGTGGCGCCGGCGACGCCGACCACGCAGGGAATGCCGAGCTGACGGGCGATGATCGCGGTGTGGCTCGTGGGCCCGCCCTGCTCGGTCACGAGCGCGACCACGAAGGCGGGGTCCAGGCCGGCGGTGTCGGCCGGGGCGAGGTCCTCGGCCACCAGCACCGACGGCTCGTCGGGCGTGCTCAGGCCCGGCTCGGGCGCCCCGACGACGCGGGCGGTCAGCCGACGCTCGATGTCCTGCAGGTCGGTGACGCGCTCGGCCATCAGGCCGCCCATCTGGGTGAAGAGCGTCGTGAACTGCTCGACGGCGCCGCGCAGCGCCGTCAGGACCGGCTCCCCCGCGTCCAGCCGCTTCTTGACCGCCTTGCGCAGCCCCTTGTCCCTGACGAGGTTCGCGGTCGCGACCAGCACCTCCGCGGCGGCACCGGACGCGTTGGCCGAGCGGGCGACCAACGAGTCGGCCACGACATCGACCGCCTCGTCGTACGACGCGAGCGCGTCCTCGGGGGAGGCCGGCTCGCGGGCCTCGAAGGCAGCGACCGTGTCGGGCGGCACCTCGGAGGTGACGGTGACGACCGGGCCCAGCGCCACGCCCGGCACGACGGGGGTGCCGGACAGGACGCCGACGGCGCCGGCGGTGCCTCCGGAGAAGGAGGTCTCGGGCGACTGCGTGGGTGTGGTGAAGTTCATGGACAGAAATGTAACCCCCGTCACCCCTTGACAGTCAACACGTTCGGGCATAAAACAACAGATACAAAGATTCACGTGACTGTCGACACCGGAGGTAACCGATGTACGCCGAGGAGCGCCAGCAGGCCATCGCCGCCCTTGTCGCGCGTTCGGCACGGTTGTCGGTGTCGGACCTCGCCGAGAAGTTCGGCGTCACCACCGAGACGATCCGGCGCGACCTCTCCACCCTGGAACGTAGTGGCCTGGTCCGCCGGGTGCACGGAGGCGTGGTCGCCTCCCAGGCACTGAGCGTCCTGGAGGTCGCGGTCTCCGACCGCGACCTCAGCAGCGCGGCCGAGAAGGACCGCATCGCCACCGCCGCCCTCGAGCTGGTGCCCGAGAACGGCAGCATCGTCCTGGACGCCGGCACCACCACCGCCCGGCTGGCCGGTGCGATGCCGACCGACCGGCGCGTCGAGGTCATCACGCACGCCGTCCCGATCGCCGCACGGCTGGCGGGCAATCCCGCCATCGTGCTGCGACTCCTGCCCGGTCGGGTGCGCGCCACCACCCACGCGGCCGTCGGGGAGGACACCGTCGCGGCGCTCGAGCCGCTGCTGGCCGACGTGGTCTTCCTCGGCACCAACGGCATCAGCGCCGCCCACGGGCTCTCCACCCCCGACCACGGCGAGGCCGCGGTCAAGCGCGCGATCGTCGCGGCCGGACGCCAGGTCGTCCTGCTGGCCGACTCCGACAAGCTCGGCCAGGAGCACCTGGTCCGCTTCGCCCGTCTGGACGAGGTCGACGTCATCGTCACCGACGACCGCGCGACGCCCGAGCAGCTCACTCCCCTGACCGACGCCGGCATCAAGGTGGTCCTCGCATGATCGTCACCCTCACCGCCAACCCCAGCTTCGACCGGACCATCGCGCTGTCCGGTCGTCTCGAGCGCGGCGGCGTGCTGCGCGCCGAGGCGGCGCTGGAGCAGGCGGGCGGCAAGGGCGTGAACATCTCGCGTGCCGCCACCGTCGCCGACGTGCCCACCGTGGCCGTCTTCCCCGCCGAGGCCGACGCGCCCTTCACCGTGGCGCTGCGCCACGACGGCATCCGCTGCCACCCGGTCGCCCCGACCGGTGACGTCCGGGTCAATCTGACCCTGACCGAGCACGACGGCACCACCACCAAGATCAACAGCGCCGGGGCGGCGGCCGACGCCGACCTCCTCGACCGGATGCGCGGCGCGGTGAGCGAGCTCGCGACCGGCGCCGCGTGGGTGGTGCTGGCCGGCTCCGTGCCGCCGGGCACCCCCGACGGCTGGTACGCCGAGGTGGCCGCCGCTCTCAGCGCCACCGGCGCCCAGGTCGCCGTGGACACCTCCGACGAAGCCGCTGCTCGCCCTGGCCGCGGCCCTGGGCGAGGCCCGCCCCGACATCATCAAGCCGAACTCGGAGGAGCTGGCGCTGCTCACCGGCGGCGACGCCGAGAGCATCGAGCGCGACCCGGTCGCCGCGGCGGCGGCGGCCTACCGGCTCGTGCAGGCCGGCGCCGGCACCGTGCTGGCCACCCTCGGGGGCGCGGGGCCGTGCTCGTCACCCCCCACGGCGCCTGGCGCGCCACCCCTCCGCCGATCACGGTCGTCAGCACCGTCGGGGCCGGCGACTCCAGCCTGTTCGGCTACCTGCTCGCCGACCTGCGCGGTGAGGAGCCGGCCGACCGGCTGCGCCTCGCCGTCGCCTACGGCAGCGCCGCGGCCTCGCTGCCCGGCACCACGATCCCCGCACCCCACCAGGTGCGGCCGGACCTCGTCGAGGTCCACCCCGTCCCGCTGGACACCCGTCCGGCACCTGCGTCCACTGCTGCGGCCGCTGCGCCGTCAGCGTCCGCAGCACCCCCTGCAGACGCAGCCACCGCTGCACCGAGAGAACTGAGGTGACCGCCATGTCCACTCCCTTGATCGACCGCGCGCTCGTGCGGCTCGACGACGACCTGGGGGACGACAAGTCCGCCGTGATCAGGTCGCTCGCCGAGGTCGTCGCCGCCGCCGGTCGCAGCGACGACGCGTCGGGCCTGACCGACGACGCGCTGGCGCGGGAGTCGACCTCGCCGACGGGCCTGCCCGGAGGCATCGCCATCCCGCACTGCCGCACCGCGCACGTCGAGGTGCCCACGCTGGCCTTCGCCCGGCTGAACCCGCCGCGTGACTTCGGCGCCAAGGACGGCCCGGCCGACCTGGCCTTCCTGATCGCGGCGCCGGCCGGTGGCGACGCGACCCACCTGCAGCTGCTGACCAAGCTCGCCCGCGCGCTGGTGAAGAAGGACTTCACCGACGCCCTGCGCAACGCGGCCACCGAGGACGAGGTGGTGGACCTCGTCGCCGGCGTCGTCGGCACCGCCCCCGCTCCGGCCGCTGCCGGCTCTGCCCCCGCGCGCCACCCCGTCGGCGGCTGCCGCCGCCGCAGCCGCCGCCCCGGCGTCGTCGGCAGCCGACACCACGTCGGCCTCGTCGTCGGCTCCCCAGCTGGTGGCCATCACGGCCTGCCCGACCGGCATCGCGCACACCTACATGGCCGCCGAGGCCCTCGAGGCCGCGGCCGGACGGGCCGGGGTCGACATCTCGGTGGAGACCCAGGGCTCGGCCGGCTCGACCCCGCTGCCGCCGGCGACCATCGCCGGCGCCGACGCGGTCATCTTCGCCACCGACGTGGGCGTCAAGGACCGGGCCCGGTTCGCCGGCAAGCCCATGGTCGCCTCCGGCGTGAAGCGCGCCATCGACGACTCCGACGGCATGATCCGCGACGCCGTCGCCGCCGCGTCCAACCCTTCCGCGCAGCGGGTCGAGGGCACCGCCTCGGCGCAGACCGGCGCAGGCGGAGAGGGCAAGGAGTCCTTCGGGCTCACCGTCCGCCGCGTCCTGATGACCGGTGTCTCCTACATGATCCCGTTCGTCGCGGCCGGTGGTCTGCTCATCGCCCTGTCGTTCCTGCTGGGCGGCTACGAGATCGCCCTGGAGACCGAGGACGGCGCCGGAGGCGTCGCCGGTCAGATCGTCAGCGGCGGCTCCATCCTCAACCCGCCGGATCCTGCGTCCTTCGAGTTCGCCGGAGGCGCCGAGCTTCCGCGCAGCGCCTTCCTGACCTACCTCGCCGCGGCGATGCTGACGCTGGGCGGTGCGGCCTTCGGATTCCTGGTGCCCGCGCTGGCCGGCTACATCGCCTACGCGATCGCCGACCGCCCCGGCATCGCACCCGGCTTCGTCATGGGCGCGATCGCCGGCACCACCCAGAGCGGCTTCATCGGCGGCATCATCGGCGGTGTCCTCGCCGGCGTCATCGCGGCGAGGATCGCGGGTCTCAAGACACCGCCCTGGCTGCGTGGCCTGATGCCGGTGCTGATCATCCCGCTGCTCACCACCCTGATCGCCGGCTTCATCATGCTCGTCGTCCTGGGCAAGCCTCTGGCCGAGCTGATGGAGGCCCTCAACAGCGGGCTGACCAGCATGGCGGGCGGCGGCGCGGGTGTCGCCCTGGGCATCGTCCTCGGCCTGATGATGGCCTTCGACATGGGTGGTCCGCTCAACAAGACCGCCTACGTCTTCGCCACCACCGGTCTCGCCGCAGCCGCGACGGCCACCGACGCCCCGCAGCTGAACATCATGGCCGCGGTCATGCTCGCCGGCATGGTGCCGCCGCTGGCACTGGCGCTGGCCACGGTCGTGAGGCCCGGCCTGTTCACCGCTCCGGAGAAGGAGAACGGCAAGGCGGCCTGGCTGCTCGGCGCCTCCTTCATCACCGAGGGCGCGATCCCGTTCGCCGCCGCGGACCCGCTGCGCGTCATCCCGCCGATCATGGCGGGCAGCGCCGTCACCGGTGCGATGGCGATGGGCCTCGACGTCGGGCTGCGCGCCCCCCACGGCGGCATCTTCGTGCTGTTCGCGGTGGACAACGTCTTCGGGTTCCTCATCGCTCTGGTCGCCGGTACGTTGGTCGCCGCAGCCGGTGTCGTCGCCCTCAAGACGCTGACCGAGGACAGGGCGGAGATCGCGCAGCTCGACCAGGTCGCGGTCTGACCGAGGCGGGCCTCCGGCTCACCCCGCCGGCTCACCCTGCCGGTTCACCCGCCGGGCCGCCTCGCGGCCCGGCGGCGCACCTCCCGCACATCCACGGTTCAGCCACCCAGAGGAGACACCCACGATGCCCAGCAAGACAGTCAACGTCGGCTCCGCCGTCGGCCTGCACGCCCGCCCCGCCGCGATCATCGCGGAGGCCGCCGCCGACCTCGACGCCGAGGTCACCCTCGCCGTCGGCGGCGACGACCCGGTCGACGCCAGCTCCGCGCTGCTCATCATGACCCTCGGCGCCGGCAAGGGCGACGCGGTCGAGGTCAGCAGCGACGACCAGTCGGCCGTCGACACGATCGCGGCGCTCGTCGAGAAGGACCTCGACGCCTGACGTCGGTGGCCGGCAGCACCTCCTGAGCCGCTCGTCCCCCTGGGGGCGGGCGGCTCAGACGTTGTCGGGGTCGCCCGGAGCCTCGGCGTCGCGGCGCCGGCAGAGGTGACGGTAGACGGTGCGTACGGCGACGGCCTTCTCCATCTCGCGGAGCACCCCGGTGAAGAACTGCACCCGGTAGCTCTCGTCGGTGACCACGTAGACGGTGAAGTAGAGGCCCGAGAACGCGGCCAGGAACACCGAGGTCTGCAGCAGCTCGACCGAGACGTTGCCCAGCCCGTCGACGTGGTGCGTCCCTGCCGCGATCCACGCCTCCTGCACCGTCTCGTTCATCGTCACCGCGCCGAAGACCATGAAGAACACGAAGACCGCCAGCGCCAGCAGCAGGACCTGGGCGGCCTGGATCACCAGCAGCACCACGATGAGGTTGACCCGCTCGAAGCCGCGGACCTCGGCGTCGACCTGGAGGTCCAGCTCCTCGCTGTGGTTCTCCACGAGAACCCGCGCCGCCTCGGCCATCGGGGTGCCCCGGCTGGCCGAGACCAGCAGCGGCGCGTCGATGCGGTCGTCCACACCGTCGACCTCCTCCGGCAGGCGCACCAGCAGGAAAGCCACCGCCACCGCGGCGAACAGCAGCACGGTCAGCCACAGCAGCGCTCCGTCGAGAGTCGACGAGAGCATCCACACCTCGGCGTTGATGAACAGGAACGTGATGAAGACCAGCAGCAGCGGCAGTGCTCGTGTGGCCATCGGGAAGATCTGGCCGAGCCCGGCCACGGTCCGGTGGGCGGCGAACGTCAGGATCGGGCGGGCCCGCAGCCGCGTCACGGCGTAGAACGCCGCAGCGAGGAGGCCGAGGAAGGTGATGCTCCCGGGCGCGAACGAGGCGTTGCTCGTCTGCCACGTCAGCACACCTCCGAGCAGGAGGGCAGCGAGCGCGACGGCCAGCAGCACCGGCAGCATCTGCCGCAGCTTGAGCGCCTCGCGGGCCGACGCTCGCTCCTCGGGCACGAAGTAGGGCAGCCCCCGCTTGCGGAACCACGCCTCGGTCTCCCGCAGCACGTCGGGGGTCTTCGCACCGACCGGCGCCGGGGCGCCGTCCTCGGGGCCGAGGGGGGCAGTCACGCGATGCCCAGCACGCGCCGGGTGTCGGTGACGTCCCCCGCCATCGCGGCCAGCAGCTCCTCCAGAGAGTCGAAGCGGGTCATGGCGCGGACCTTGGCCACCAGCTCCACGGTGATCTCGCGGTCGTAGAGCTCGAGGTCGCCGCGGTCCAGGACGTAGGCCTCCACCCGGCGGTCGCGCTCACCGGCGAAGGTCGGGTTGGTGCCCACGCTGATGGCGGCGGGCAGGCGCTCGGGCTCGCTGTCGACGTACACCCAGCCGGCGTAGACGCCGTCGGCCGGCGCGGCGGTCTCCCCCGGCGTCACGTTGGCCGTCGGGTAGCCGATCTCACGGCCGCGCCGGTCGCCGCGCTGCACCGTGCCGCGGATCCTGACGGGGCGCCCGAGCGCCTCGGCGGCGCCCTCGACGTCGCCGGCGGCCAGACAGGTCCGGACGTACGTCGACGACCACACCTGGGGCCCGCCGTCGAGCTCGACGCCCTCGGCGACGAAGTCGTGGCGCCGGCCCATCTCCTGGAGCGTGCCGACGTCGCCGGCGGCGCGGCTGCCGAAGCGGAAGTTCTTGCCCACCACGACGGCGGCGGCGTGCAGGGCACCGACGAGGACCTCCTCGACGAAGTGCTCCGGCGACCAGGCGGCGACCTCACGGGTGAAGGGCACGACGAGCACGTCGTCGACGCCGGCCTCGTGGAGCAGCCGCACGCGCTCGTCGATACCGGTCAGGGTGTTCGGAGCGTGGTCGGGCCGCAGCACCGCGATCGGGTGGGGATCGAAGGTGACCGCGACGACGCGGCGGGCGTCCACCTCGGAGGCGAGCTCGCGGGCCCGCGCGATGACGTGGCGGTGGCCCCGGTGCACGCCGTCGAAGTTGCCGATGGTGACCACCGTGCGCTCGAGGTCCGCCTGCACCTCGTCGACCGATCGCCAGACCGTCATGCCCACGCCCTCTCGTCTGCTCACGCCTGCTCGCGAGGAGTCGAGCCTGCCACAGCCCTCGCACCCGTTCGCCGGTTCCCCGGCACGCTCAGGTGAACACCGCCACCGCGACGGCGCGCGGCTCCCCCTCGGACACCGGGTGCTCCTGCCGGTACAGGGCCAGGAAGGTGCCGTCGGGCCCCAGCAGCGCCACCGGTCCGACGGCGGGCAGCTCGACCGCCAGCGCCCGTCCGTAGGACACGTCGCGGGCCTGGTCCGCGTTCAGCGTCAGGCACTCGAAGAACGTCGCGACCGTCCGCTCCATCGTCAGGACGGGCAGCTCACCGGTCTCGAGGGCCTCCACGAGGTCGGCCGCGTCGGCCACCTCCACCGGCCCCACCGTCGTACGCCGCAGCCGGGTGAGGTGGCCGCCCACCCCCAGCGCGGCGCCCAGGTCTCGAGCCAGCGCCCGGACGTAGGTGCCTGTGGTGCAGTGGACCTCGACGTCGACGTCGAGCACGCCCACCCCGTCGTCGGTGCCGGCGCGCGTGGCCCGTACGTCGAAGCGGTGGACGGTGACCGGGCGCGCCCGGAGCTCCACCGGTGCGCCCTCGCGAGCCAGGGCGTAGGCGCGTCGGCCGTCGACCTTGATGGCCGACACCGTGGAGGGCACCTGCTCGATGGCGCCGGTGAGCGGGGCGGTCGCGGCGACCACGGCCGCCTCGTCGAGGTCACCGGCGTCGCGCCGGCCGGTGACCTCGCCCTCGGCGTCGTCGGAGGTGGTGGCCACCCCGAGCCGCACGGTGGCGACGTAGGTCTTGTCGGCCAGCGCCAGGTGCCCCAGCAGCCGGGTGCCCTTGTTGACGCCCAGGAGGAGGACGCCGGTGGCCATCGGGTCGAGCGTGCCGGCGTGCCCGACCTTGCGGGTCCCCACCAGTCGCCTGACGCGGGACACCACGTCGTGGGACGTCATCCCGCCGGGCTTGTCGACCACGACCAGGCCCGACGGCCCCCCGTCAGGACGTCGGGGACTCACGCCCCGCCGTCTCCCTCACGCGTGCCCTCGGCGGACTCCTCGCCCGTCGCTGCGACTGTCTCCTCGCCGTCGGGGTCGCCGTCGGGGTCGACGAGGGGGTCGCCGTCGGGATCGTCGTCTTCCGGCCGAGGCTTGCGGTAGGGGTCGGCCTCGCCGGCGTAGACGGCCCCGGCCGAGGCGGCCGCCGCGGCGGCGTCGGCCTGACGGACCTGCTCGAGCAGCTCCTCGAGGTGCCGGGCGTTCTCCGGCAGGGCGTCGCGGATGAACTCCAGGCTCGGCACGTGCCGGATCCCGAGCTGCTTGCCGACCTCGGACCGGATCAGCCCTTTGGCCGACTCCAACGCCGCCGCCGACGCCACGACCTGCTCCTCCTCACCGAACACGGTGTAGAAGACGCTGGCGTGCTGGGAGTCACCACTGACCCGCACGTCGGTCACGGTGACGAACCCGAGGCGCGGGTCCTTGATCCGCCGCTCCAGCATCTCCGCCACGACGACCTTGATCCGATCCGCGATCTTGCGGACCCGTGGGCTACTCATCTCGACCAGTTCCTCTTCCGCTCACAGTCCGCCTCGGGTCCGTCCGCCCAGCTGCGGCGCCCGGAGGGGACGGCGCGCCGGCGTGGATGGGCCTGGCGGGAGGGCCGAGCCTGCGAGGCCCGGATGGTTGCCGGCGCGCCGCCCCCTGCGGGCGACGAACCGCGGCTGGGCGGACGGAGCCGAGGCTCCGCCCGCCCGTGGTCGGACAGCCCCGGAGGAGCCGCCCGACCATGGTGCTCACGCCCGTGGGATCTCACGCATCTCGAACGCCTCGACGATGTCGCCGATCTTGACGTCCTGGTAGTTGCGCAGCACCAGACCGCACTCGAAGCCCTCACGGACCTCCGACGCGTCGTCCTTCTCGCGTCGCAGCGAGGCGAGGTCGAGGTTGTCGGCCACGACGGCACCGTCACGCAGCAGGCGCACCTTGGCGTTGCGTCGGATGACACCGCCGGTGACCATGCAGCCGGCGATGTTGCCGATGCGGCTGGAGCGGAAGATCTCCCGGATCTCGGCGGTGCCGAGCTGGGACTCCTCGAACTCCGGCTTGAGCATGCCCTTGAGCGCGGCCTCGATCTCCTCGATCGCCTGGTAGATCACCGAGTAGTAGCGCATCTCGACGCCCTCGCGGTCGGCCACCTCGGTCGCCTTGCCCTGGGGCCGGACGTTGAACCCGATGATGATGGCGTTGGACGCGGCGGCCAGCATCACGTTGGTCTCGGTGATGGCACCGACACCGCGGTCGATGACGCGCAGCGACACCTCGTCGCCGACGTCGATCTTGGCCAGCGAGTCCTCGAGCGCCTCGACCGAGCCGGACACGTCGCCCTTGAGGATCAGGTTCAGCTCCTGGCTCTCGCCCTCCTCCATGGACTTCATGAAGTCCTCGAGGCTGCGGCGGACCCGGCGCTGGGCCTGCAGGGCGGCACGCTCACGCGCCTCCCGCTTCTCAGCGATCTGACGGGCGATGCGGTCGTCCTCGACGACGAGGAAGTTCTGACCGGCGCCGGGGACGGCGGTCAGACCCAGCACCATCGCGGGACGCGACGGGTCGGCCTGCTCGATGTTGTCGCCGTGCTCGTCGAGCATCGCGCGGACTCGGCCGTAGGCCGGGCCGGCGACGATCGAGTCGCCCACGCGCAGGGTGCCGCGCTGGACCAGGATCGTGGCGACCGGACCGCGCCCGCGGTCCAGGTGCGCCTCGACCACGAGGCCCTGGGCGTCCTGGTCGGGGTTGGCCCGCAGGTCGAGCGAGGCGTCGGCGGTCAGCACGATGGCCTCGAGGAGGCCCTCCATGTTGAGGCCGGCCTTGGCCGAGACGTCGACGAACATGGTGTCGCCGCCGTACTCCTCGGGCACGAGGCCGTACTCGGTGAGCTGGCCACGGACCTTGGTCGGGTCCGCCTCCTCCTTGTCGACCTTGTTGACCGCGACCACGACCGGCACACCGGCCGCCTTGGCGTGGTTCAGCGCCTCGACCGTCTGCGGCATGACGCCGTCGTCGGCCGCGACCACGAGCACCGCGATGTCGGTGGCCTGGGCACCACGGGCACGCATGGCGGTGAACG
Organism: uncultured Actinomycetota bacterium; assembly: GCA_963790225.1. Lineage (GTDB taxonomy): Bacteria > Actinomycetota > Actinomycetes > Propionibacteriales > Nocardioidaceae > Marmoricola_A. The sequence continues at coordinate 13,805 of CAWBNX010000010.1, forward strand.
CCTCGTGACCGGGGGTGTCGATGAAGGTGATCGGGCGCTCGGTGCCGTCGACGACCGCGACCGTCTGGTAGGCGCCGATGTGCTGGGTGATGCCACCGGCCTCCTTGGCGACCACGTTCGCGTTGCGCAACGCGTCGAGCAGCTTGGTCTTTCCGTGGTCGACGTGACCCATGACGGTGACCACCGGAGGACGGGCGGCCAGGTCGGCCTCCACACCCTCGTCGGAGCCGAACTCCAGGTTGAAGGAGTCGAGCAGCTCGCGGTCCTCGTCCTCGGGGGAGACGACCTCGACGGTGTAGTTGAGCTCGTCGCCGAGCAGCTCCAGCGTCGCGTCGTTGACCGACTCGGTCGCGGTGACCATCTCACCGAGGTGGAACAGCATCTGCACCAGCGAGGCGGGATCGACGCCGATCTTCTCGGCGAAGTCGGTCAGCGAGGAGCCGCGCGCCAGGCGAACGGTCTCGCCGTTGCCCTTGCGGACGCGCATGCCGCCGATCGTCGGCGCCTCCATCTGGTCGAACTCTTGACGACGCTGGCGCTTCGACTTGCGTCCGCGACGCGAGGGGCCGCCGGGGCGACCGAAGGCGCCACCGACACCGCCGGGACGGCCGCGTCCACCGCCACCGGGGCGGCCACCGCCGCCGGGGCGACCGGGCGCGCCGGCGCCGGGACCGCCACCGAAACCGGGACGTGCGCCGCCGGGGGCGCCGGCACCGGCTCCGCCGGGGCGACCGGGCGCGCCACCGCGGGCGCCGCCAGGACCACCGGGACCGCCGGCACCGCCGGGGCCACCCGGACCACGACCGCCGGGGCCACCGGGGCCACGACCGCCGCCGGGACCGAACGGGGTCGGCGACTTCGGCATCATCGCCGGGTTGGGACGAGGCATGCCGGGACGACCGCTGGGGGCAGCCGGACGTCCGCCGCCGGCGGGGAGCCCACCGGTGCGGCCGGGGGTGCCGGCAGCCGGACCGCCCTGCTCGCGCGCTGCCGGGGGCCGCGGTGCGGCGCCGGGCGGCGGCGAGGGACGGCGACCCATGCCCTGGGTCTGACCGAACGGGTTGTTGCCGGGGCGTGGGGCGCCCGGCTTCGGGCCGCCACCGGGCCGTGGGCCCGGGGTGCTGCCGCCGTCAGCGGGTGCGTCCCCGACAGCGGTGTCGGCGGACGCCGCCGCAGCGGGCTGCTGTCCGAAGCCCCACCCGACCATCATGATCAGCCTCGCGGGATCTCGCGCATCTCGAACGCCTCGACGATGTCGCCGATCTTGACGTCCTGGTAGTTGCGCAGCACCAGACCGCACTCGAAGCCCTCACGGACCTCCGACGCATCGTCCTTCTCACGTCGGAGCGAGGCGAGGTCGAGGTTGTCGGCCACGACGGCACCGTCACGCAGCAGGCGCACCTTGGCGTTGCGTCGGATGACACCGCCGGTGACCATGCAACCGGCGATGTTGCCGATGCGGCTGGAGCGGAAGATCTCCCGGATCTCGGCGGTGCCGAGCTGGGACTCCTCGAACTCCGGCTTGAGCATGCCCTTGAGCGCGGCCTCGATCTCCTCGATGGCCTGGTAGATCACCGAGTAGTAGCGCATCTCGACGCCCTCACGGTCGGCCACCTCGGTCGCCTTGCCCTGGGGCCGGACGTTGAACCCGATGATGATCGCGTTGGACGCGGCGGCCAGCATCACGTTGGTCTCGGTAATGGCACCGACACCGCGGTCGATGACGCGCAGCGACACCTCGTCGCCGACGTCGATCTTCGCCAGCGAGTCCTCGAGCGCCTCGACCGAGCCGGACACGTCGCCCTTCAGGATCAGGTTCAGCTCCTGGCTCTCGCCCTCCTCCATGGACTTCATGAAGTCCTCGAGGCTGCGGCGGACCCGACGCTGGGCCTGCAGGGCGGCACGCTCACGTGCCTCCCGCTTCTCGGCGATCTGACGGGCGATGCGGTCGTCCTCGACGACGAGGAAGTTCTGACCGGCGCCGGGGACGGCGGTCAGACCCAGCACCATCGCGGGACGCGACGGGTCGGCCTGCTCGATGTTGTCGCCGTGCTCGTCGAGCATCGCGCGGACTCGGCCGTAGGCCGGGCCGGCGACGATCGAGTCGCCCACGCGCAGGGTGCCGCGCTGGACCAGGATCGTGGCGACCGGACCGCGCCCGCGGTCCAGGTGCGCCTCGACCACGAGGCCCTGGGCGTCCTGGTCGGGGTTGGCCCGCAGGTCGAGCGAGGCGTCGGCGGTCAGCACGATGGCCTCGAGGAGGCCCTCCATGTTGAGGCCGGCCTTGGCCGAGACGTCGACGAACATGGTGTCGCCGCCGTACTCCTCGGGCACGAGGCCGTACTCGGTCAGCTGGCCACGGACCTTGGTCGGGTCCGCCTCCTCCTTGTCGACCTTGTTGACCGCGACCACGACCGGCACACCGGCCGCCTTGGCGTGGTTCAGCGCCTCGACCGTCTGCGGCATGACGCCGTCGTCGGCCGCGACCACGAGGACCGCGATGTCGGTGGCCTGGGCACCACGGGCACGCATGGCGGTGAACGCCTCGTGACCGGGGGTGTCGATGAAGGTGATCGGACGCTCGGTGCCGTCGACGACCGCGACCGTCTGGTAGGCGCCGATGTGCTGGGTGATGCCACCGGCCTCCTTGGCGACCACGTTGGCGTTGCGCAGCGCGTCGAGCAGCTTGGTCTTTCCGTGGTCGACGTGACCCATGACCGTGACCACCGGAGGACGTGCGGCCAGGTCGGCCTCCACACCCTCGTCGGAGCCGAACTCCAGGTTGAAGGAGTCGAGCAGCTCGCGGTCCTCGTCCTCGGGCGAGACGACCTCGACGGTGTAGTTGAGCTCGTCGCCGAGCAGCTCCAGCGTCGCGTCGTTGACCGACTCGGTCGCGGTGACCATCTCACCGAGATGGAACAGCATCTGCACCAGCGAGGCAGGATCGACGCCGATCTTCTCGGCGAAGTCGGTCAGTGAGGAGCCGCGCGCCAGGCGAACGGTCTCGCCGTTGCCCTTGCGGACGCGCATGCCGCCGATCGTCGGCGCCTCCATCTGGTCGAACTCTTGGCGACGCTGACGCTTCGACTTACGTCCACGACGCGAAGGGCCGCCGGGGCGACCGAAGGCGCCACCGACACCGCCGGGACGACCGCGTCCACCGCCACCGGGACGGCCACCGCCGCCAGGCCGACCGGGCGCGCCGGCACCGGGACCGCCACCGAAGCCGGGACGTCCGCCGCCAGGGGCACCGGCACCGGCACCACCGGGACGACCGGGGGCGCCACCGCGGGCGCCGCCGGGACCTCCGGCGCCGCCAGGACCACCCGGCCCACGACCGCCGGGGCCGCCAGGGCCGCCGGGGCCACCGGGGCCGCCGGGGCCACGGCCGCCGCCGGGACCGAACGGGGTCGGCGACTTCGGCATCATCGCCGGGTTGGGACGGGGCATGCCGGGACGACCGCCGGGGGCGGCCGGACGTCCGCCGCCGGCGGGGAGCCCACCGGTGCGGCCGGGGGTGCCGGCAGCAGGACCGCCCTGCTCGCGGGCAGCCGGGGGCCGCGGGGCGGCACCGGGCGGCGGCGAGGGACGGCGGCCCATGCCCTGGGTCTGGCCGAACGGGTTGTTGCCGGGGCGCGGGGCGCCCGGCTTCGGGCCGCCACCGGGCCGCGGGCCCGGAGCAGCGCCGCCGTCGACGGGTGCGTCACCGGCGGCGGTGTCGGCGGACGCCGCCGCAGCGGGCTGCCCGACGTCGGCCGCAGCCGGCTCGGCCGGCGACGCGGCAGGCGATTCGGAGGGCGACCCGGGGGTCGCCGTGGTGGGCGCCGTCGCAGCGGGCTGTGCGACGACCGGGTCCGGCTCGACGGCCGGCTCGGGCTCGGCTGCCTTGCGCGCCGGACCGGGCCGGGGGCCGGGGCTGGCGGGACGGACGGAGGACGCCGTAGCGGTCGATTCGCCGGACGCCGCTGCCGGGGCGGCGGTGCCACCGTCCGATGCCGGCTCCGCG
>CAWBNX010000011.1:0-18189 GCA_963790225.1 uncultured Actinomycetota bacterium
AACCGCTCACGCCGGAGGACCTCGGCGTACGACGGGACGGAGCGGGCGGTCACCGAGGCAGGGTAGCCGCGTGCCCGCGACGGGCACGAGAAAACGACAGAACCGCCCCGGACCAGCAGGTCCGGGGCGGTTCCGATGCTCAGGCGAGCGGGCTCAGGTCCGACGGATCGAGCCCGTCGAGATCACTTGGTGATCTTGGTGACCCGGCCGGCGCCGACGGTGCGGCCACCCTCGCGGATCGCGAAGCGGAGGCCGTCCTCCATCGCGATGGGCTGGATGAGCTCGACGGCCATCTCGGTGTTGTCACCGGGCATGACCATCTCGGTGCCCTCGGGGAGGGTCACGACGCCCGTCACGTCCGTGGTGCGGAAGTAGAACTGCGGACGGTAGTTGTTGAAGAACGGCGTGTGACGGCCGCCCTCCTCCTTCGAGAGGATGTAGACGCTCGCCTCGAAGTTGGTGTGCGGGGTCGTGGTGCCCGGCTTGATGACGACCATGCCGCGCTCGACGTCCTCGCGCTTGGTGCCACGGAGCAGGAGGCCGACGTTCTCGCCCGCCTGGCCCTCGTCGAGCAGCTTGCGGAACATCTCGACGCCGGTGACGGTCGACTTCTGCGACTTCTCGCGGATGCCGATGATCTCGACCTCCTCGTTCACCTTGACGATGCCGCGCTCGATGCGACCGGTGATGACGGTGCCACGACCGGTGATCGTGAAGACGTCCTCGACGGGCATCAGGAACGGCTTGTCGACGTCACGCTCGGGCTGCGGGATGCTGTCGTCGACAGCCTGCATCAGCTCGGCGATGGACTCGGCCCACTTCTCGTCGCCGTTCAGCGCCGGGAAAGCGGCCACCTTGACGACCGGGATGTCGTCGCCGGGGAAGTCGTAGTCCGACAGGAGCTCACGGACCTCCATCTCGACGAGCTCGATGAGCTCCTCGTCGTCGACCATGTCGCACTTGTTGAGCGCGACCACGATCGCCGGGACGCCGACCTGGCGGGCCAGGAGCACGTGCTCCTTGGTCTGCGGCATCGGGCCGTCGGTGGCGGCGACCACGAGGATCGCACCGTCCATCTGCGCCGCGCCGGTGATCATGTTCTTGATGTAGTCGGCGTGACCAGGGCAGTCGACGTGCGCGTAGTGGCGCGTCTCGGTCTGGTACTCGACGTGCGCGATCGAGATCGTGATGCCTCGCTGGCGCTCCTCCGGTGCCTTGTCGATCTGGTCGAAAGGCGTGAAGGGGTTCAGGTCCGGGTGCTTGTCGTGCAGGACCTTGGTGATAGCTGCGGTCAGCGTCGTCTTACCGTGGTCGATGTGACCGATGGTGCCGATGTTGACGTGCGGCTTAGTCCGCTCGAACTTAGCCTTGGCCACTGTGGGCTCCTCCTGTTGTTGGTTCTTGACTCGTGATGCGATGTCTCTGGAACGTGATGGTCGTGCGGGTGACGCAGGTGAGGCGGGTCCGGACGTTACTCGCCGCGGACCTTCTTGATGATCTCGTCGGCGACGTTGTTCGGAACCTCGGCGTACGAGTCGAACTCCATCGAGTACGAAGCCTGGCCGGAGGTCTTGGACCTCAGGTCACCAACGTACCCGAACATCTCCGACAGCGGCACGAGGGCGTTGACGACCATGTCGCCGTGACGCTCCTCCTGGGCCTGGATCTGGCCGCGACGCGAGTTGATGTCACCGATGACCGTGCCGAGGAACGACTCGGGCGTGATGACCTCGACAGCGAACATCGGCTCGAGCAGGACCGGCTTGGCCATCCGCGCCGCCTCCTTGAAGGCGGCGATGCTGGCGATCTTGAACGCGAGCTCCGAGGAGTCCACGTCGTGGTAGCCGCCGTCCTCGAGGGTGTACTTGACGTCCACCATCGGGTAGCCGGCGAGCACGCCGAACTCCATGGCCTCCTGGCGCGCCCTGGTCGACCGAGGGGATGTACTCGCGCGGGACGCGACCACCGGAGACGTTGTTGACGAACTCGTAGCCCGCACCGGCACCCGTCTCGGGGTCGATGCTCGGCTCCATCGAGATGATGACCTTCGCGAACTGACCCGACCCACCGGTCTGCTTCTTGTGGGTGTAGCTGTGGTTCGCGACCTTCTGGCGCACGGTCTCGCGGTAGGCGACCTGCGGCTTGCCGACGGTCGCCTCGACGCGGAACTCGCGACGCATCCGGTCCACGAGGATCTCGAGGTGGAGCTCGCCCATGCCGGCGATGATCGTCTGCCCGGTCTCCTCGTCGGTCTTCACCGTGAAGGTCGGGTCCTCGTCGGACAGGCGCTGGATCGCCATGCCCAGCTTCTCCTGGTCGCTCTTGGTCTTGGGCTCGATCGCGACCTCGATCACCGGGGCCGGGAACGTCATCGACTCGAGGACGACCTGGTTCTGCGGGTCGCACAGGGTGTGACCGGTCTTGGTGTCCTTGAGACCCATGACGGCCACGATCTGGCCGGCGCCGACCGACGCGATCTCCTCACGCTTGTTCGCGTGCATCTGGTAGACCTTGCCGATCCGCTCCTTGCGGCCGTTGACCGAGTTGACCACGGTCGAGCCGGCCTCCAGCTTGCCGGAGTAGACGCGGACGTAGATCAGCTTGCCGAGGTGCGGGTCGGAGGCGATCTTGTAGGCGAGGCCGGAGAAGGGCTCGTCGTCGCTGGGACGGCGGATCATCTCCTTGTCCTCGTCCTTGGGGTCGTGACCCACGATGCCCTCGATGTCGAGCGGCGAGGGGAGGTACTTCACGACGGCGTCGAGCAGGGGCTGCACGCCCTTGTTCTTGAAGGCGGTGCCGCACAGGACGGGGTTGATCTTGTCGGCCAGCGTGGCGCGGCGGACCGCGGCCTCGAGCTCCTCGACGGTGAAGTCCTCGCCCTCGAGGTACTTCTCCATGACGGCGTCGTCGGCCTCGGCCAGCGTCTCGAGGAACTTCTCGCGGTACTCGGCGGCCTGCTCGGCCATGTCCGCGGGGATCTCCTCGACCTCGTAGTCCTCGCCCATCTTGGTCTCGCCGCGCCAGGTGAGGGCGCGCATGCCGACCAGGTCGACGAGGCCGATGAAGTCCTGCTCGGCACCGATCGGCAGCTGCATGACCAGCGGGGTGGAGTTGAGGCGCTCGACCATCATGTCGACGCAGCGGAAGAAGTCCGCGCCGGTGCGGTCGAGCTTGTTGACGAAGCACATCCGGGGCACGGAGTACTTGTTGGCCTGGCGCCAGACCGTCATGGTCTGGGGCTCGACGCCGGCGACACCGTCGAACACCGCGACGGCACCGTCGAGGACGCGCAGCGAGCGCTCGACCTCGGCGGTGAAGTCGACGTGCCCGGGGGTGTCGATGATGTTGATCTGGTGGTTCTTCCACCAGCAGGTCGTCGCGGCGGACGTGATCGTGATGCCGCGCTCCTGCTCCTGCTCCATCCAGTCCATCGTGGCTGCGCCCTCGTGGACCTCACCGATCTTGTAGGTGATGCCGGTGTAGAAGAGGATGCGCTCGGTGGTGGTGGTCTTGCCGGCGTCGATGTGCGCCATGATGCCGATGTTGCGGACCTTGTTGAGGTCGGTCGTGATGTCGACTGCCACCTGGGATATCCCTACTCAGAGTCGGTGTGTGGTGTACGTGCGGACGCGGGTCGCGCCGGGGCGGCGTACCGGGTCGTGGGGTGCGCGCGGGCAGGCAGTCGCTGCCGTGGCACCCGGTTCGACCCGGCGCCGCGGCTCACCAGCGGTAGTGAGCGAAGGCCCGGTTCGACTCGGCCATCTTGTGCGTGTCCTCGCGACGCTTCACCGCGGCACCGAGGCCGTTGGAGGCGTCGAGGATCTCGTTCATCAGGCGCTCGGCCATGGTCTTCTCGCGACGGTCCTGCGAGTAGGAGACCAGCCAGCGCAGCGCGAGCGTCATGCCGCGGGTGCCCTTGACCTCGATCGGGACCTGGTAGGTCGCACCGCCGACGCGGCGGGACTTGACCTCGAGGGCCGGCTTGACGTTGTCCAGCGCGCGCTTGAGCGTGACGACGGGGTCGGTGCCGGTCTTGTCGCGGCACCCCTCCATCGCGCGGTAGACGATGCGCTGGGCCGTCTGCTTCTTGCCGTCGACCAGGATCTTGTTGACCAGCTGGGTCACGACGGGGCTGCCGTAGACCGGGTCGACGTCGATCGGACGCTTCGGGGCGGGACCCTTGCGCGGCATTAGCTCTTCTCCTTCTTCGCGCCGTAACGGCTGCGAGCCTGCTTGCGGTTCTTGACACCCTGGGTGTCGAGCGAGCCGCGGATGATCTTGTAGCGGACACCGGGGAGGTCCTTCACCCGGCCGCCGCGGACGAGCACGATGGAGTGCTCCTGGAGGTTGTGACCGACACCGGGGATGTAGGCCGTGACCTCCACGCCGCTCGACAGGCGCACACGGGCGACCTTGCGGAGGGCGGAGTTCGGCTTCTTCGGCGTGGTCGTGTAGACGCGCGTGCACACGCCGCGCCGTTGGGGCGAACCCTTCAGAGCGGGCGTCTTGTTCTTCGACACCTTGTCCTGGCGGCCCTTGCGGACCAGCTGCTGGATTGTGGGCACCGCGTCGATCTCTTTCCTCTATGCGATCAGGTCAGTTCGGGTCGTGCTGGTCGTGCTCGGTCAGTCTCTCGTTCCAGGGCACCCCCGCGGTCGGGCGTGTCGCCCGGTCGGGTCCGCCGCGACGATCCGCTGCGGTGGCTCTGGTGAGGAACGCTGCGCGAAGCAGCACGCGACTCGGCTTGTGAGCACGCGTCATGACCTGGCTCGGCCAGGCACGGTTGTCAAGACTACCGGCTGCCCCGAGGAGGGTCAAAACGCCAGCCACACACCGCTCCGGGTGCCCGCCCGGCGCCGGTTTCCCATGGTATGCAGGCGTGTTTCCGGCTCTGTGGTGGATCGGAGTCATCTGGTGCACCCGATCCACCGCAGAGTCCGAGCGTGTCGTCCCGGACCCTGCCGGCACCGGGCACACCCGGACCGGCACGGGTACGACGTACCGCGCCAGCCGGCGGCGCGCAGCAGCGACACGACATGACCGCCCGTCTCGCACGAACGCCCCACGACGAGGCCGTAGGACAGGCGCACCGTGCCGACGTCCCGCGCACCGCGGTGATGAGGTCGCGGCGCATGTCCCGGTCGCGGGCCGCGGCGGTGTCGTGGTGCAGCCGGCCGTCGAGCTCGACGACGAGCAGCGTCTCGATCGTCGCTCGCGGTACTCGACGTCGCGGTAGACGACTCCGGCACCGACCCGGTCGCGGACCTGCCGGCGCGCTCGGCCGCAGACCGTGCGGCCGCTCGACGCGCAGCGTGGAACTCCTGCTCCAGCACCGAGCTCCGCCCCTCGGCCACGTCCGCCAGCACCCGCTCGAGCCACTCGCGCCGTGGCGTGCGCGTCGCGAGCAGCGAGGGCGTGCGCCAGCCGGACGGCGGTCGTGCGCCGACCCTGAGTCGCGCGAGCGACCTCCGCCAGCGCGTCGAGGTCGGTGTCCGGCGGCGGCGGCGACGTCGACGGCGGCCTCCTCGTAGCGGTAGCGCGGCGGCCCGAGGTGCCACTGCACCCGCTCCTCGAGGTGGTCACGGCGCAGCACCGTGGACTCCGTCGGGGGCTCGACGACGTGACGCTCCCGCTCGACCGCCACCTGGACCACGGGCACCTCGCGGCGGCTGCCCGGCCCCTCGTGCGCCCGCAGGGCCGACTCGTGGGTGAGCGCCGCCGGCCACACCGCCAGGACGGCTGCCCACGACTCGCTGCTGCCAGGTGGGCTCGCCGGTGTGGTCGACGTAGACGCCGGGGTGGACGGGGCGACAGCTCGCGACGGCGTACGAGACGGCGGACGTCGTGCGGGTGCGAGACCGCGTGCCGAGGAGCTGGCGACGGGCGACGACGCCGTCCTGCTCGGCGAGAAGGTCGGCGACGAGATCGATCGAGGGCATACCGGCAGACTCAGCCCTCGCGGCTGGGCAGGGGAGCCCCTGGAGACGAGATCTGTGGACAAGGCGGTGGATCGGAGCCATCAGGTGACTGCGATCCACCGCAGTCCCGTCGGTTTCACCGGGGACCCGGTGAAACCGACAGGGGCGGCCGTCACAGCCGGGAGGCGAGCAGCTCCGCCAGGTGCATCGAGCGTACGTCGGTCAGGTCGGCCAGCTGGGTGCGGCAGGAGAACCCGTCGGTCAGCACGACGGCGTCCGAGCCGGCGGAGCGGACAGCGGGGCCCAGGTCGTGCTCGAAGACCGCGACCGACACGTCGTAGTGGCCCTTCTCCATCCCGAAGTTGCCCGCCAGCCCGCAGCAGCCGCCGACCCGGGTCAGCCGGGCGCCGGCCCCGGTGAGCAGGGCGGCGTCGGTCGACCAGTCGAGCACCGAGGCGTGGTGGCAGTGGGGCTGGGCCACCACCTCGACGCCGTCCAGCGACGGCGGCGTCCAGGACAGCGAGGCGAGGTGCTCGGCCAGCGTCACCACGCCCGTCGACCGGCTCCCCCAGCAGCTCGGCGGCGTCGTGGCGCAGCACGGCCAGGCACGACGGCTCGAGCACCACGACCGGCACCCCGGCGTCGAGGTGCGGACGCAGCCGCTCCACCAGCGCGGCCAGCGACCGGCGGGCGGCGTCGAGCTGGCCGGTGCTGATCAGGGTCAGCCCGCAGCACTCGTCGCCCTGGGCGTGGACCTCCACCCGCTGCCCGGCGGACTCGAGCACCCGCACGGCGGCGTCCGCGACCTGCGGGGTGAAGCGGTTGGTGAAGGTGTCGGCCCAGATCACCACGTCGGGCGATCCCGCCGCGATCCCGGTCGGCGCGACCCGGCGGCTCAGCGGCCGACGCGCGAGCACCGGCAGCGAGCGGCGCGTGTCCACCCCCGACATGCGCGCGGCCAGGCGTGGGGTCCCCCGCAGCCCCAGGTTCGCCAGCGACGGCGGCACCTTCGCCAGCAGCTGGGGCAACCGGCCCAGCGTGTAGTGCGTCAGCGGGCGCCGCCGGCCGGCGTACTTCTGGTGCAGCGCCTCCACCTTGTAGGTCGCCATGTCGACCCCGGTCGGGCAGTCACGGGCGCACCCCTTGCAGGCCAGGCAGAGGTCGAGCGCCTCCTCGACGGCCGGGTCGGCCAGGCCGCCGGGCAGGCGACCGGTGACCGCGTCCTGGAGGACCCGGGCCCGGCCGCGGGTGGAGTCCTTCTCGTCGCGGGTGGCCTGGAACGACGGGCACATCACGCCGGCGCTCCCGGTGTTGTCGGCCAGGCACTTGCCGACCCCGGTGCAGCGGTGGACCGCGGTGGCCAGGTCACCCCCGTCGTGCAGCAGCGTCAACGACGAGCGCGGCCGCGACGCCGGCATCCCCGCCAGCCGGACGTCGGCGTCGAGCGGCGCCGGGTCGACGAGCACGCCGGGGTTCAGCAGGTTGCCGGGGTCGAGGAGCCGCTTGACCTCCGCGAAGAGGGCGAGCGCCGGCTCGTCGTACATCAGGGGCAGCAGCTCCGAGCGGGCCCGCCCGTCGCCGTGCTCCCCCGACAGGCTGCCGCCGTACGACGCCGCGAGGCGCGCCGCGTCCTCGACGAACGCGCGGTAGGCGACCCCGTCCGGGACCGCTCGTGAGGGTGAAGTCGATGCGGATGTGGACGCAGCCGTCACCGAAGTGGCCGTACGGCGCGCCGTGGAAACCGTGCTGCTCCAGCAGCGCGTCGAAGGCGCGCAGGTAGGACCCGAGACGCTCCGGCGGGACCGCGGAGTCCTCCCAGCCGGCCTGTCCCGGCGGGTCGGTGGCTCGCGAGGCGAGGCCGGCGCCGTCCTCGCGGATCCGCCACAGCGCCAGCTGCTCGACGACGTCGGTGACGACGCGGTGGTCCAGCGCCCCGGCGTCGGCCACCACGGCGTCGGCGCGGGCACGTGGCCTCGGCATCGGTCGCGCCGGTCAGCTCGACGAAGAGCCAGCCGCCGCCGCGCGGCAGCGGCGGCGCGGTCGGCACCAGACGGGTGATGCGCTCGTCGATGCCCTCGCAGGCGACGGGCCCGTGCGCGAGCACGCGCTGGTACGGCGTCCGCCGCGTCGGCCATCGAGGGATAGCCCAGCACGGCCAGCACCCGCACCGGCGCGTCCTCGACCAGGCGCACGGTGGCGCCGGTGACGACGGCGAGCGTGCCCTCGGAGCCGACGAGGAAGCGGTCCAGCGAGCGACCGTTCTCGGGCAGCAGGTGCTCCAGGGAGTAGCCGGAGACCTGCCGGGTGAAGCGGCCGAAGCGCGGCCGGATGGTGCCGAGGTGGGCGTCGGTCAGCGCCGCGAGGTCGCTCGGCCCGCTCCCCCACCGGTCGGCCGTCGACGCCCAGCGCGTCGAGCGCCAGCACGTTGTCGGCGGTGCGGCCGTAGCCCAGCGCGCGGGACCCGCAGGCGTTGTTGCCGATCATGCCGCCGACGGTGCAGCGGGTGTGGGTCGAGGGGTCCGGCCCGAAGCGCAGCCCCACCCCGGTCGCGGCCTTCTGCAGCGTGGCGTGCACGGTGCCGGGCTGCACCACGGCCGAGCGCGCCTCGGCGTCGACCGAGAGGACCCGGTCCAGGTGGCGCGAGGCGTCGACCACGATGCCGGTGCCGACGGCGTTGCCGGCGATCGAGGTGCCGGCGCCGCGCATCGTCAGCGGCACCCCGGTCGTCCGCACCACGTCGAGGACGGCGGCCAGCTCGTCGGTGTGCCGGGGCCGCACCACCACCAGCGGCTCGAGCCGGTAGATCGAGGCGTCGGAGGAGTAGAGCGACCGGGTCAGCGTCGAGGCGGAGGCGTCGTGGACGCCCCGCCGGGCCAGCTCGGCGAGCACCTCGGCGGAGCGGTCGGGCCCGACCGGCGCCCGCGCGCCCGGAGGGCTCGGGGTGCGTGGTCACCACAGCTCGAGCGACCGGGTCAGGATGCCCTCGAGGTCGTCCTCGGTGACGTCCTGGGGCGCGGTCGCCAGCAACCGCTGCTGCTGCAGGGCGCCCTCCACGAGGTCGGGCACGTCGGACTCGTCGTAGCCCACGGCGCCGATGCCGTTGGGCAGCTCGATGTCGCGCATGAGGGTGGTCAGCACCTCCGGGAGGACGTCGGCACCGCTCGCCGCGCCGGTCGCCGCCGCCCAGCAGGTCCGCGGCCCGCAGGTGCCGCTCGGGCGAGGCGTCGAAGGTGAAGCGGAACGCCTCGGGAGCGGTCAGCGACACCGCCATGCCGTGCGGCACCATCGGCTCCTGCGCGGGGTAGCCGGCCGGGTGGAAGTCCTTGACCCGCCCCGCGATCGGGTAGGCGTTCGCGTGCGGGATGTGCACGCCGGCGTTGCCGAAGCCCAGCCCGGCGAAGGTGGCGGCGAGCGCCATCTGCTCGCGCGCCTCGACGTCGTCACCGTGGCGCACGGCGCGGCGGAACGCGCCGGCCAGCAGGGAGAGGGACTTCTCCGCCCACATGTCGGCCACCGGGTTCGCCCCGCAGTAGGGCACCCGCTGCTCGGGCTGCTTGCGCTCGTACGACGAGAACGGCCGGGCCGTCCACGACTCCAGGGCGTGGCACAGGATGTCCATCCCGGCCGCCGCCGTGACCCCGGAGGGCTGGGAGAGCGTCAGCAGCGGGTCGACGACCGCCAGGGTCGGTCGCAGTCGCGGGTGGCTGATGCCGGTCTTGACGTGGAGCGACAGCACGTCGAGGACGCAGATGGTGGTGCTCTCGCTGCCGGTGCCGGTGGTGGTGGGCACCGCGACCAGCGGCTTGAGGGGGTGCTGCGGCGCCCGGGCCCGGCCGACCGGGGCGTTGATGTAGTCCATCAGCCCGCCCTCGTTGGTGGTGAGCAGGTTGACCGCCTTGGCGGTGTCGATGGCCGACCCGCCCCCGACCGCGACGAAGGCGTCCCAGGGCCCCTCGGCGCGCGCCCAGGCCACGGCCTCGTCGAGGCTGACGTCGGTCGGCTCGACGTGGGCACGGTCGAAGACGGCCACCTCGATCCCGTGGCCGGCGATCTGCTCGGCGATCCGCTGCGGGTGGCCGGTGGCGGCGACGCCGGGGTCGGTGACGACGAGCACGCGGCGGGCGTCGTAGGTGGTGAGGTCGTGGCCGATCTCGTCGGAGGCGCCGGTGCCGAACTTGAGGGCCGGGGCGGCGTAGGTGAAGACGGTCTCGTTCATCGGTTCTCCTCCGGGGTCCGCCCGAGGGCGTCGACGAGCTCGAGGGCGTGGTGGGCGGTGCCGGACAGCGGCAGGGTGCGGGCCCGCTCCAGGGGCACCCAGGCGATGGCGCGGGTGGTGCCGTCCACCTCGACGACGTGCGGCTCCACGCCCTCGGACTCGGGCAGCACGTGAGGCGTCGAAGATCAGCCCGACGCCGTGGAAGTCCTCCACCCGCCCGTCGGGCCGGGCGCCGGTGAAGTGGCGCGAGTGCACGTCGAGGACGTGGCCGACCGTGGACCCGGAGCCCGCTCTCCTCGTGCACCTCGCGGGCGGCGGCGTCGCGCGGGTCCTCGCCGTGGTCGACCCCACCACCGGGCAGGGTCCACAGGTCGTCGTGGATGTGCGTGGCGATCCGGGCGAGGAGCACCTCGCCGTCGGCGCACCCGCCGCGCCGCAGCACGACGTACGCCGCGAGCCGCTGGCGTCGGGGCGGGACGTCGGACATGGCTCAGAACCTACCTGTCGCCGCCGCGACGCGGCGAGGGCCGGACCCCTGTCGGGACCCGGCCCTCGCCGGCGGTGCTGGGTGACTCAGTTGTCGTAGCGGAACGGGAAGTCGTCGAGCGCGACCACCTGCTGCTGTCCCACCGACGAGAACTCGTCGTAGTAGGAGTTGTAGCCGCTGACGGTGTAGGCGTTGGCCCGCGCCTCCTCGGTCGGCTCCACCCGGATGTTGCGGTAACGCTCCAGGCCGGTGCCGGCGGGGATCAGCTTGCCGATGATCACGTTCTCCTTGAGGCCCATGAGCGAGTCCGACTTGCCGTGGATGGCAGCGTCGGTCAGCACGCGGGTGGTCTCCTGGAAGGACGCCGCCGAGAGCCACGACTCGGTGGCCAGCGACGCCTTGGTGATGCCCATCAGCTGCGGACGGCCGGCGGCGGGCTTGCCACCCTCCGACACGACGCGACGGTTCTCGGCCTCGAACGACGGACGGTCGACCAGGTCCGACGGGAGCAGGCGGGTGTCGCCCTGCTCCAGCACGAGGACACGGCGCAGCATCTGCCGCACGATGATCTCGATGTGCTTGTCGTGGATCTGCACACCCTGGGAGCGGTAGACCTCCTGGACCTCGTCCACGAGGTGCTCCTGCGCCCGACGCACACCGAGGATCCGCAGGACGTCCTGCGGGTCCGGGGTGCCCTGGGTGATCTTCTGACCCACCTCGACGTGGTCGCCCTCGCCGACGAGCAGGCGCGAGCGCTTCGAGACCGGGTAGTCCTGCGGCTCCGAGCCGTCGTCGGGGGTGACGACGACCTTCTTGGCCTTGTCGGTCTCCTCGATGGCGATCCGACCCGCGGCCTCCACGATGGGCGCACGGCCCTTGGGCGAGCGGGCCTCGAAGAGCTCGACCACGCGGGGCAGACCCTGCGTGATGTCGTCCGCGGAGGCCACACCACCGGTGTGGAAGGTGCGCATCGTGAGCTGCGTGCCGGGCTCACCGATGGACTGCGCGGCGATGATGCCGACCGCCTCACCGATGTCGACCAGCTTGCCGGTGGCCAGCGAGCGGCCGTAGCACTTGGCGCACGTGCCGGTCTTGGCCTCGCAGGTCAGGACCGAGCGGACCTTGACCGAGTCGACCCCGGCCTCGATGAGCTCGTCGATCTTGACGTCACCGAGGTCGCCGCCGGCCGCGACCAGCGTCTCGCCGGTCTCGGGGTGGACGACCGCGGTCGCCACCGAGCGGGCGTACGCCGCGGTGTCGACGTAGTCGGCCAGACGCAGCGCACCGGACTCGGTGCGGTCGGCGATCACCTTGGGCAGGCCGCGCTCGGTGCCGCAGTCCTCCTCGCGGATGATGACGTCCTGGGAGACGTCGACCAGACGACGGGTGAGGTAGCCCGAGTCGGCGGTCCGCAGCGCGGTGTCCGCCAGACCCTTGCGGGCGCCGTGCGTCGCGATGAAGTACTCCAGGACGGTCAGGCCCTCCTTGAAGTTCGACTTGATCGGGCGCGGGATGATCTCGCCCTTCGGGTTGGCCACCAGACCTCGCATGGCCGCGATCTGCCGGACCTGCATCATGTTTCCGCGGGCACCGGAGTGGACCATCATGTAGATCGGGTTCTTCTTCTGGCCCTCGAAGGTCTTCTCGAGCTCCTTGGCGACCTCGTTCGACGCCTGGGTCCAGACCTCGATGAGCTCCTGACGACGCTCGTCGTCGGTGATCAGACCGCGGTCGTACTGCTGCTGGACCTTGGCGGCCTGGTCCTCGAAGGAGGCCAGGATCTCGGCCTTCTGCGGCGGGGTGACGACGTCGTCGATGGAGACGGTGACGCCGGACCGCGTGGCCCAGTGGAAGCCGGTGTCCTTCAGCGCGTCCAGCGCCGCGGCGACCTCGACCTTGGAGTAGCGCTCGGCGAGGTCGTTGACGATGACGCCGAGCTGCTTCTTGCCGACCTCCTCGTTGACGAAGGCGTAGTCGTCGGGAAGCGTCTCGTTGAAGAGCGCACGGCCCAGCGTCGTCTCACGGGTGCCGGTCTCCGGGAAGCGGATCTTGACGCTGCTCTGCAGCTCGATCTCGCCCTTGTCGAAGGCCATGATCGCCTCGGACGTCGAGGAGAACCCACGGCCCTCGCCCGGTACTCCTGGCCCGCGTTGCGGTGGGTCAGGAAGTACAGGCCGATGATCATGTCCTGCGTCGGCATGGTGACCGGACGGCCGTCGGACGGCTTGAGGATGTTGTTCGTCGACAGCATGAGGATGCGGGCCTCGGCCTGCGCCTCGGCCGACAGCGGCAGGTGCACCGCCATCTGGTCACCGTCGAAGTCGGCGTTGAACGCGGTGCAGACCAGGGGGTGGATCTGGATGGCCTTGCCCTCGATCAGCTGCGGCTCGAACGCCTGGATGCCCAGACGGTGCAGCGTGGGCGCACGGTTCAGCAGCACCGGGTGCTCGGTGATGACCTCCTCGAGGACGTCCCACACGACCGGTCGGGCGCGCTCGACCATGCGCTTGGCCGACTTGATGTTCTGCGCGTGGTTGAGCTCCACCAGGCGCTTCATCACGAAGGGCTTGAACAGCTCCAGCGCCATCTGCTTGGGCAGACCGCACTGGTGCAGCTTCAGCTGCGGGCCGACCACGATGACCGAACGGCCGGAGTAGTCGACGCGCTTGCCGAGCAGGTTCTGACGGAACCGGCCCTGCTTGCCCTTGAGCATGTCGGACAGCGACTTCAGCGGCCGGTTGCCCGGGCCGGTGACCGGACGACCACGGCGACCGTTGTCGAACAGCGAGTCGACGGCCTCCTGGAGCATCCGCTTCTCGTTGTTGACGATGATCTCCGGCGCGCCGAGGTCCAGGAGCCGCTTGAGGCGGTTGTTCCGGTTGATGACGCGGCGGTAGAGGTCGTTGAGGTCGGAGGTGGCGAAGCGGCCACCGTCGAGCTGCACCATCGGGCGCAGGTCCGGCGGGATGACCGGGACCGCGTCGAGGACCATGCCGACCGGCTTGTTGCCGGTCTTGCGGAAGGCGTCGACGACCTTGAGGCGCTTGAGCGCGCGGACCTTGCGCTGGCCCTTGCCGGTGGCGATGGTCTCCTTGAGGGACTCCACCTCGGCGGTGAGGTCGAAGGTCTCCAGGCGCTTCTGGATCGCCGTGGCGCCCATGAAGCCCTCGAAGTACTTGCCGAACCAGTTCTTCATCTCGCGGTAGAGCATCTCGTCGCCCTCGAGGTCCTGGACCTTGAGGTTCTTGAAGCGCGTCCAGACCTCCTCGAGACGGTCGAGCTCGCGCTGGTTGCGGTCGCGCAGCTGCTTCATCTCGCGCTCGGCGGCGTCGCGCACCTTGCGGCGCGCGTCGGCCTTGGCGCCCTCGGCCTCCAGCGAGGCGAGGTCCTCCTCGAGCTTCTGCGAGCGGTCGTTGATCGCACCGTCGCGACGGTTCTCCAGGCGCTTGCGCTCCATGTCGATCTTCGCCTCGAGCGAGGACAGGTCGCGGTGACGCGCGTCCTCGTCGACGGAGGTGATCATGTAGGCCGCGAAGTAGATGACCTTCTCGAGGTCCTTCGGGGCCAGGTCGAGCAGGTAGCCGAGCCGGCTGGGCACACCCTTGAAGTACCAGATGTGGGTGACCGGGGCGGCGAGCTCGATGTGGCCCATCCGCTCGCGACGGACCTTGGAACGGGTCACCTCGACGCCGCAGCGCTCGCAGATGATGCCCTTGAAGCGCACGCGCTTGTACTTGCCGCAGTAGCACTCCCAGTCCCGGGTGGGACCGAAGATCTTCTCGCAGAAGAGGCCGTCACGCTCGGGCTTGAGCGTGCGGTAGTTGATGGTCTCCGGCTTCTTGACCTCGCCGTGGCTCCAGGCGCGGATCTCGTCCGCGGTGGCCAGGCCGATCTTGAGCTGGTCGAAGAAGTTCACATCGAGCACGGTGGCTACTTCCCTGTCTTTCTGTGGGTCTGAGGGGGCCTGAGGTCGGCCTGAGGATCGGGCGGGAGGAGGGGTACGCCGGACCGCGAGCGGCTGCGACGTACCCCTGCTCTCAGACCTCCTCGACGCTGGAGGGCTCGCGTCGGGACAGGTCGATGCCGAGCTCTTCGGCCGCGCGGAACACGTCGTCCTCGGCGTCCTTCATCTCGATCGCGGAGCCGTCCTGCGACAGCACCTCGACGTTGAGGCAGAGCGACTGCATCTCCTTGACGAGAACCTTGAACGACTCGGGGATGCCGGAGTCGGGGATGTTCTCGCCCTTGACGATGGCCTCGTAGACCTTGACGCGACCGGGCACGTCGTCGGACTTGATGGTGAGCAGCTCCTGCAGGGCGTAGGCGGCGCCGTACGCCTCCATCGCCCAGACCTCCATCTCGCCGAACCGCTGGCCGCCGAACTGGGCCTTACCGCCCAGGGGCTGCTGCGTGATCATCGAGTAGGGGCCGGTCGAGCGCGCGTGGATCTTGTCGTCGACCAGGTGGTGGAGCTTGAGGATGTACATGTAGCCCACCGAGACCGGGTCCGGGAAGGGCTCCCCGGAGCGACCGTCGAACAGCTTCGCCTTGCCGTCGGCCTTGACGAGGCGGACCCCGTCGCGGGTCGGCAGCGTCGAGCTGAGCAGCCCGGTGATCTCGTCCTCGCGGGCGCCGTCGAAGACCGGCGTCGCGACGTTGGAGTCCGCGGGGGCGGAGTCGGCGGCGATCTCGATGAGCCGCTTCTTCCACGCGTCGTCGGTGCTGTCGCCGTCGTACTGCGTCGACGTCCCAGCCGGTCTTGGCGAGCCACCCGAGGTGGATCTCCAGGATCTGGCCGATGTTCATCCGGCCCGGCACGCCGAGCGGGTTGAGCACGACGTCGACCGGGGTGCCGTCCTCGAGGAAGGGCATGTCCTCGACCGGGAGGATCTTGGAGATGACGCCCTTGTTGCCGTGGCGTCCGGCCAGCTTGTCGCCGACCGAGATCTTCCGCTTCTGGGCCACGTAGACGCGGACCAGCTGGTTGACGCCCGGGGGCAGCTCGTCGCCGTCCTCGCGGTCGAAGACGCGCACGCCGATGACCGTTCCGGACTCGCCGTGCGGGACCTTCATCGAGGTGTCGCGCACCTCGCGGGCCTTCTCGCCGAAGATGGCGCGCAGCAGGCGCTCCTCGGGGGTCAGCTCGGTCTCGCCCTTGGGGGTCACCTTGCCGACGAGGATGTCACCGGTGGTGACCTCCGCGCCGATGCGGATGATGCCGCGCTCGTCGAGGTCGGCGAGCATCTCCTCGCCCACGTTCGGGATGTCGCGGGTGATCTCCTCCGGGCCCAGCTT
Source organism: uncultured Actinomycetota bacterium (assembly GCA_963790225.1). Lineage (GTDB taxonomy): Bacteria > Actinomycetota > Actinomycetes > Propionibacteriales > Nocardioidaceae > Marmoricola_A. The sequence continues at coordinate 15,917 of CAWBNX010000011.1, forward strand.
CGTGTCGCGGGCGTCGACCTCGTGCTCCTCGATGTGGATCGAGGTGAGGACGTCCTGCTGCACGAGACGCTGCGACAGGATGATCGCGTCCTCGTAGTTGTGACCCTGCCACGGCATGAAGGCGACGAGCAGGTTGCGGCCCAGCGCCATCTCGCCCTGGTCGGTGCACGGACCGTCGGCGATCGGCGAGCCGACCTCGAGGCGCTGGCCCTCGTGGACCAGCGGACGCTGGTTGATGCAGGTGCCCTGGTTCGAGCGACGGAACTTCTGCATCCGGTAGGTGCGGTGCGTGCCGTCGTCGTTCATGACCTCGACCGCGTCGGCCGAGACGGCGGTGACCGCGCCCGGCTGGTCGGCGGAGACCACGTCGCCGGCGTCGACCGCGGCACGGAACTCCATGCCGGTGCCCACGAGCGGCGACTGCGACTGGATCAGCGGCACGGCCTGGCGCTGCATGTTCGAGCCCATGAGCGCGCGGTTCGCGTCGTCGTGCTCGAGGAACGGGATGAGCGCGGTCGCGACCGACACCATCTGGCGCGGCGAGACGTCCATGTAGTCGACCTCGGCGGCGAGCACCAGGTCGGCCTCGCCCTTGCGGTCACGCGCGAGCACCCGGTCCTCGGTGAAGGAGCCGTCCTCGCCGAGGCCCTGGTTGGCCTGGGCGATGATGAAGCGGTCCTCCTCGTCGGCGGTGAGGTACTCGATGCGGTCGGTGACCCTGCCGGCCTCGACCTTGCGGTAGGGCGTCTCGACGAAGCCGAACGGGTTGATGCGGCCGAAGGTCGACAGCGAGCCGATCAGACCGATGTTCGGGACCCTCAGGGGTCTCGATCGGGCACATGCGGCCGTAGTGCGACGGGTGGACGTCGCGGACCTCGAAGCCGGCGCGGTCACGGGACAGACCACCGGGGCCCAGCGCCGAGAGGCGACGCTTGTGGGTCAGACCCGCGATCGGGTTGGTCTGGTCCATGAACTGCGACAGCTGGGAGGTGCCGAAGAACTCCTTCAGCGCCGCCACGACCGGACGGATGTTGATCAGGGACTGCGGCGTGATGGCCTCGACGTCCTGGGTCGTCATCCGCTCGCGGACCACGCGCTCCATGCGGGCCAGGCCCGTGCGGAGCTGGTTCTGGATCAGCTCGCCCACGGTGCGCAGACGACGGTTGCCGAAGTGGTCGATGTCGTCGGCGTGGACCTCGATGGTGCCCTGGGGCGCCTCGGTCTCGGTCTCGCCGGCGTGCAGCGACACGATGAACTTGATCGCCGCGACGACGTCCTCGATGGTCAACGTCTGCTGGTCGAAGGCCTGCTCCAGACCCAGCTTCTTGTTGATCTTGTAGCGACCGACCTTGGCGAGGTCGTAGCGCTTGGAGTTGAAGTAGTAGTTGTCCAGGAGCGTCTGGGCAGCCTCGCGCGTGGGCGGTTCGCCCGGACGCAGCTTGCGGTAGATGTCGAGCAGCGCGTCGTCCTGGCCGGAGGTGTGGTCCTTCTCCAGCGTCAGCATCATCGACTCGTACTGGCCGAACTCCTCGCGGATCTGCTCCTCGGTCCAGCCGAGCGCCTTGAGCAGCACCGTGACGTTCTGCTTGCGCTTGCGGTCCAGGCGCACGCCGACCATGTCGCGCTTGTCGATCTCGAACTCCAGCCACGCACCCCGCGACGGGATGAGCTTGGCGGTGTAGATGTCCTTGTCCGAGGTCTTGTCGGCGGCGCGCTCGAAGTAGACACCCGGCGAACGGACCAGCTGCGAGACCACGACACGCTCGGTGCCGTTGATGATGAAGGTGCCCTTGTCGGTCATGAGCGGGAAGTCGCCCATGAAGACCGTCTGGCCCTTGATCTCACCGGTCTCGTTGTTGGTGAACTCCGCGGAGACGTAGAGCGGGGCGGAGTAGGTGAAGTCCTTCTCCTTGCACTCGTCCACGGTGTACTTCGGGTCGTAGAAGACCGGGTTCTCGAACGAGAGGGACATGGTCCCGGAGAAGTCCTCGATCGGCGAGATCTCCTCGAAGATCTCCTGCAGACCCGACTTGGGGCTGACGTCCTCGCCGGCGTCGGCGCGCTTCTGGACCTCCGCGTCCCAACGCTCGTTGCCGACCAGCCAGTCGAAGCTGCTGGTCTGGAGCGAGAGGAGCTTCGGGACCTCGAGAGGCTCGGAGATCTTCGCGAAGGAGATACGACGGGGGGCACTGCTGATGTTGACGGTGGTGCTGGGGCGCGAGGCGGCCAAGAGGCGTCCTTCCAGAGGCTGGCTCGGTGCTGGGACTGAGGCC
>CAWBNX010000012.1:0-14112 GCA_963790225.1 uncultured Actinomycetota bacterium
GTACGCCGTCCCGGCGCGACCCGCGTCCGCACGTTTACCACACACCGACTCTGAGTAGGGATATCCCAGGTGGCAGTCGACATCACGACCGACCTCAACAAGGTCCGCAACATCGGCATCATGGCGCACATCGACGCCGGCAAGACGACGACCACCGAGCGCATCCTCTTCTACACCGGCATCACCTACAAGATCGGTGAGGTCCACGAGGGCGCTGCCACGATGGACTGGATGGAGCAGGAGCAGGAGCGCGGCATCACGATCACGTCCGCCGCGACGACCTGCTGGTGGAAGAACCACCAGATCAACATCATCGACACCCCCGGGCACGTCGACTTCACCGCCGAGGTCGAGCGCTCGCTGCGCGTCCTCGACGGTGCCGTCGCGGTGTTCGACGGCGTGGCCGGCGTCGAGCCCCAGACCATGACGGTCTGGCGCCAGGCCAACAAGTACTCCGTCCCCCGGATGTGCTTCGTCAACAAGCTCGACCGCACCGGCGCGGACTTCTTCCGCTGCGTGGACATGATGGTCGAGCGCCTGAACTCCACCCCGCTGGTCATGCAGCTCCCGATCGGTGCCGAGCAGGACTTCATCGGCCTCGTCGACCTCGTCGGCATGCGCGCCCTCACGTGGCGCGGCGAGACCAAGATGGGCGAGGACTACGAGGTCGAGGAGATCCCCGCGGACATGGCCGAGCAGGCCGCCGAGTACCGCGAGAAGTTCCTCGAGACCCTGGCCGAGGCCGACGACACCGTGATGGAGAAGTACCTCGAGGGCGAGGACTTCACCGTCGAGGAGCTCGAGGCTGCGGTCCGCCGCGCCACCCTGGCCGACAAGGTCAACCCCGTCGCTGTGCGGCACCGCCTTCAAGAACAAGGGCGTGCAGCCCCTGCTCGACGCCGTCGTGAAGTACCTCCCCTCGCCGCTCGACATCGAGGGCATCGTGGGTCACGACCCCAAGGACGAGGACAAGGAGATGATCCGCCGTCCCAGCGACGACGAGCCGTTCTCCGGACTCGCCTACAAGATCGCCTCCGACCCGCACCTCGGGAAGCTGATCTACGTCCGCGTCTACTCCGGCAAGCTGGAGGCCGGCTCGACCGTGGTCAACTCGGTCAACGGTCGCAAGGAGCGGATCGGCAAGGTCTACCAGATGCACGCGAACAAGCGTGAGGAGATCGCGTCGGTCGGCGCCGGCCAGATCGTGGCGGTCATGGGTCTCAAGGACACCAAGACAGGTCACACCCTGTGCGACCCGCAGAACCAGGTCGTCCTCGAGTCGATGACGTTCCCGGCCCCGGTCATCGAGGTCGCGATCGAGCCCAAGACCAAGAGCGACCAGGAGAAGCTGGGCATGGCGATCCAGCGTCTGTCCGACGAGGACCCGACCTTCACGGTGAAGACCGACGAGGAGACCGGGCAGACGATCATCGCCGGCATGGGCGAGCTCCACCTCGAGATCCTGGTGGACCGGATGCGTCGCGAGTTCCGCGTCGAGGCGACCGTCGGCAAGCCGCAGGTGGCCTACCGCGAGACCGTGCGCCAGAAGGTCGCGAACCACAGCTACACCCACAAGAAGCAGACCGGTGGGTCGGGTCAGTTCGCGAAGGTCATCATCTCGATGGAGCCGAGCATCGACCCCGAGACGGGTGCCGGCGCAGGCTACGAGTTCGTCAACAACGTCTCCGGTGGTCGCGTCCCGCGCGAGTACATCCCGTCGGTCGACCAGGGTGCGCAGGAGGCCATGGAGTTCGGCGTGCTCGCCGGCTACCCGATGGTCGACGTCAAGTACACCCTCGAGGACGGCGGCTACCACGACGTGGACTCCTCGGAGCTCGCGTTCAAGATCGCCAGCATCGCCGCCTTCAAGGAGGCGGCGCGGATGGCCAAGCCGGTCCTGCTCGAGCCGATGTTCGCTGTCGAGGTGATCACGCCCGAGTCGTTCCTCGGCACGGTCATCGGCGACATCAACTCGCGTCGTGGCCAGATCCAGGCCGCAGGAGGAGCGTCACGGCGACATGGTCGTCAACGCCCTCGTGCCGCTGTCGGAGATGTTCGGGTACGTTGGTGACCTGAGGTCCAAGACCTCCGGTCAGGCTTCGTACTCGATGGAGTTCGACTCGTACGCCGAGGTTCCGAACAACGTCGCCGACGAGATCATCAAGAAGGTCCGCGGCGAGTAACGTCCGGACCCAGCCTCACCTGCGTCACCAGCACGACCATCCCGTTCCAGAGACATCGCATCACGAGTCAAGAACCAACAACAGGAGGAGCCCACAGTGGCCAAGGCTAAGTTCGAGCGGACTAAGCCGCACGTCAACATCGGCACCATCGGTCACATCGACCACGGTAAGACGACGCTGACCGCAGCTATCACGAAGGTCCTGCACGACAAGCACCCGGACCTGAACCCCTTCACGCCTTTCGACCAGATCGACAAGGCACCGGAGGAGCGCCAGCGAGGCATCACGATCTCGATCGCGCACGTCGAGTACCAGACCGAGACGCGCCACTACGCGCACGTCGACTGCCCTGGTCACGCCGACTACATCAAGAACATGATCACCGGCGCGGCGCAGATGGACGGTGCGATCCTCGTGGTCGCCGCCACCGACGGCCCGATGCCGCAGACCAAGGAGCACGTGCTCCTGGCCCGCCAGGTCGGCGTCCCGGCGATCGTGGTCGCGCTGAACAAGTGCGACATGGTCGACGACGAGGAGCTCATCGAGCTCGTCGAGATGGAGGTCCGTGAGCTCCTGTCGGACTACGACTTCCCCGGCGACGACATCCCGGTCGTCAAGGTGGCGGCCTTCCCGGCGCTGAACGGCGACGAGAAGTGGGGCGAGTCCATCGCCGAGCTGATGCAGGCTGTCGACGACAGCATCCCGCAGCCCGAGCGCGACGTCGACAAGCCGTTCCTGATGCCCGTCGAGGACGTCTTCACGATCACCGGTCGTGGCACCGTCATCACCGGTCGCATCGAGCGCGGCATCGTCAAGGTGAACGAGGAGGTCGAGATCATCGGCATCCGCGAGAAGTCGCAGAAGTCGACCGTCACCGGCGTCGAGATGTTCCGCAAGCTGCTCGACGAGGGCCAGGCGGGCGAGAACGTCGGCCTCCTGCTCCGAGGCACCAAGCGCGAGGACGTCGAGCGCGGCATGGTCGTCATCAAGCCGGGCACCACGACCCCGCACACCAACTTCGAGGCGAGCGTCTACATCCTCTCGAAGGAGGAGGGCGGCCGCCACACGCCGTTCTTCAACAACTACCGTCCGCAGTTCTACTTCCGCACCACGGACGTGACGGGCGTCGTGACCCTCCCCGAGGGCACCGAGATGGTCATGCCCGGTGACAACACCGAGATGGCCGTCGAGCTCATCCAGCCGATCGCGATGGAGGACGGTCTCCGCTTCGCCATCCGCGAGGGTGGCCGCACCGTCGGCGCCGGTCGGGTCACCAAGATCACCAAGTGATCTCGACGGGCTCGATCCATCGGACTGAGCCTGCTCGCCAGAGCATCGGAACCGCCTCGGACCTGCTGGTCCGAGGCGGTTCCGCCGTTTTCGTGCCCGCCCGCGAGCAGCGGCTACCCTGCCTCGGTGACCGCCCGCTCCGTCCCGTCGTACGCCGAGGTGCTCCGCCGCGAGCGTCTCGCCCCCGCACCTGGTGCGGCTGGTCCTCGGCGGCGCCGACCTCGCCGCCGGCTTCACCACGACGGGCGTGCCCGACGAGTGGGTGGGCCTGGTGGTGCCCGGGCAGTTCCAGAGCCGCTACTACACCGTCCGCTCGTGGTCCGGCGGCGAGCTGGTCCTCGACGTCGTGCTGCACCCCGAGGGCCTGGTCACCGAGTGGGCCCGGCGCGACGTCGTGGGCGAGCGGGTCACCGTGATGCCGCCCAAGGGCAGCTTCACGCTGCCCGTCCGACGCACGCTGGGTGCGACTGGTCGGCGACCTGACGGCGCTTGCCGGCGATGGCCCGGATCACGAGAGTCGCTGGCCGACCGGGTCAGCGACGGACTCGACCTCCACGTGCACGCCGAGGTGCCCGGACGAGCTGCCCGACTACCTCCCGCCCGAAGCGCCCGTGACCTGGATCGGCCGGTCCGGGCTCCGGGCTGGCCGACGTGGTGAGGTCGCTGTCGTGGCCCGAGGGCGAGGGGTACCTCTGGATGGCCGGGGAGTCGGCCCAGATGCGCGCGGTCCGCAAGCACCTCTCGCGCGAGCTGGGGCTGCCCAGCTCCGCCTACGACGTCATGGGCTACTGGCGCCAGGTCGCGCGCCGGCAGCCGCGCGCGGTCGACCCGGGGCCGATCTGGCGCGAGGGCAAGGCGGCCGGCAAGTCCGACGAGCAGATCTGGGCGGAGTACGACGCCGCCCAGGCGGCCCAGGACGAGCAGTGAGCGACCCGGCGCGTCCCCAGGCCCCCACGACCCAGGACGGCCGCCCGCTCGCCGTGGTGACGTCCTACGCCCGCCGTGGCAGCCGGCTCAACACCCCGCAGCAGAGGGCGTGGGACGCCCACGCCGAGCGGTGGGTCGTCCCCGCCGACGTGGTGGGCGAGGGCGAGTGGCACCAGGCTCGCTGGTTCGGTCGTCGAGGCACCGCTGGTCGTCGAGGTCGGGTCCGGCGACGGCGAGTCCCTCGCGACCCTGGGCGCCGCGCACCCCGACCTCGACGTGCTGGCGCTGGAGGTCTGGCGCCCCGGCGTCGCCGGGACCCTGCGGCGGCTGGACGCCGCGGACGTCACCAACGTGCGGCTGCTGATGCTGGACGCCCCGTGGTTCCTCGAGCACCGCGTGGCCTCCTCGTCGTTGGCTGCCGTCTGGACGTTCTTCCCCGACCCCTGGCCGAAGAAGCGCCACCACAAGCGCCGGCTGGTGGACCGCGTCTTCGGGGAGCTCGTGGCCGACCGGTTGCAGCCGGCCGGGCACTGGAGGTTGGCCACCGACTGGCCCGACTACGCCGACCACGTCGAGCGACAGCTGGCCCCGGTGGCCGGACTCGTCGGCGGACGCACCGAACGCTGGGACGCGCGCCCGGTCACGCGCTTCGAGCGACGCGGTCTCGACGCCGGCCGGGCACCGATCGACCTCACCTACACCCGCCGCTGACCTGCCGCTGACCCGCCGCCTGCTCGCCGACGGTGACGCGTCAGCGCCACACCTCCACCGACAACCCGGCGTCGTCGAGCGACCGCTCGACGCGGACGCGCTCCCGGTCCAGCTCGCTGCCAGGAGGCAGCACCCCGAGGAGCGTGGTGAGCCCGAGCACGGCGCAGGCCTCGACGAGAACGTTGTCGTAGGCGCGGCGGTAGCCCTCGACCTTGGCGAAGCGCGCCCCCTCCTGGGGGCAGCGGTAGCGGTGCGCGAGACGGCGGACGTCGGCGGCGACGACCTCGAGGGGTCGGCACTCCGGCTCGGGCGCAGGGGCGCGCAGACCCCAGCGCAGCAGGAGCCCGTCGGCCCGGCGCAGCGTGCGGCGGCAACCAGACGCGCTCGGTGCCGCGCAGCACGACGATCCACGCCGCCGCGGCCGTCCCGAAGACCAGGACGGCGGTGATGAGGTCGCCCATGACGTGACGCTAGGACGACGCGTGCGCCTCGGCAAGGGATCCGCGGCAATCGTAGGACGTCGTGACCGGGTCGGTCCGGCCGGCCCCGGCGGTGGGGCGCCGTTCGCTCGTCCGGGTCGCCGGTCAGCCGAGCAGCGCGGCGACCGCCTGGCCGAACACCTCGGTGTGGCGGTCGACGTCGGCCGGCGTGTGCTGCGGCGAGAAGAGCGCCATGTTGTGGAAGGGCGTCAGCAGGATCCCGCGGTTGAGGGCCCACAGGTGCATGAGCTCCTCGAGCTCGTCGTCGACCGCCGCGGCGGCGTCGGCGCCGGTGCGGGGCGGGGGGCAGAACCAGTACTCCGCCCGGCAGCCGAGCTGCTGGACGTGCCAGGGCAGCCCGGCGCTCGGCGATGACCCCGGCCACGCCCTCGGTGAAGCGGGTCGCGAGCGGGACGGCCACCGCGTAGTCCTCGTCGCGCAGGGCGTTGTCGAGCGTGGCCCGGGTGGCGGCCAGGGCCAGGGCGCTGCCGGTCAGCGTGCCTCCGACCCCACCCACGTCGGCGTCGTGGCCGCGCAGGTAGGGGTCGATGCGGGCGCCCACCTCCGCGCTCATGCCGTACGCCGCCACCGGCACGCCACCGCCGATCGGCTTGCCCACCACGAGCAGGTCCGGGTCGAGACCCCACGCCCGGGTCGCGCCCCCGGGACCGGCGCACAGGGTGTGGGTCTCGTCGATGACGAGCAGGACGCCGTGGCGCCGGGTGACCTCCCGGACGGCGTCGAGGTAGCCCTCCTCGGGCAGCACGATGCCGATGTTGGTCAGCGCGGGCTCCATCAGCAGGCACGCCACGTCGCCGTGGGCGAGCGCGGCGTCGAGGGCGGCCACGTCGTTGAACGGCACCACCCGGGTCGTGAGGGCGACGTCGACCTGCGGTCCCATCGCGCCGGGCCGCGGGACCACCCGGTCGCCGTCGAGCACGGCGAGGGTCTCGTCCACGGTGCCGTGGTAGCACCAGTCCATGACCGCCACCTTCGGACGGCCGGTGATCATCCGCGCGAAGCGCAGCACGAAGCGGTTGGCGTCGGTGGCGGTCATGGCGAACTGCCACAACGGGAGGCCGAAGCGACGGGCGAGCTCCTCGCCCACCCAGGCGGCATCGCTGGAGGGCAGCATCGTGGTCATGCCGAGCCGGGCCCGCTGCTCGAGCGCCGCGGCGACCGCCGGGAGGGCGTGGCCCGTCATGGCACCGGTGTCCCCCAGGCACAGGTCGACGTACTCGTGGCCGTCGACGTCGACGAACCGTGCGCCCTCGGCTCGATCGACGAACACCGGGAACGCGCCGGCCCACCGTGTCATCCACGGCATCGGCACGCCGGCGAGGAGGCTGCGACCGGCCCGCTCGGCCAGCTCCTGCGACTGCGGGTGGTCACGGACGAAGCGTTCCTGCTCGTCGCGGAGCAGCGCGGACAGGCGATCACGATCGAATCATCCGGATCAACCTAGTGGGAGACCGGCCCTGGCGATAGCGTGAGTCGTATCGGACTCCGCCCTGACGACCGCCCCCGTCTCGCCTGCCCGACGCGCCCGACCTTCCTCTGGGGTACGGCGACCGCCTCCTACCAGGTCGAGGGCGCCACCAGCGAGGACGGCCGGGGCCCCTCGATCTGGGACACGTTCGCCGCGCTGCCCGGCACCGTCCGTGACGGCAAGGACGGCTCGGTGGCCTGCGACTCCTACCACCGGCTCGACGAGGACCTCGCACTTCTCGAGCGCCTCGGGGTCGACACCTACCGCTTCTCGGTGGCCTGGCCGCGGATCGTGCCGGGCGGCACCGGAGCGGTCGAGCCCCGCGGTCTGGACTACTACGACAGGGTCGTGGACGGGCTGCTGGAGCGCCAGATCGCGCCGATGGTCACCCTGTACCACTGGGACCTCCCGCAGGCTCTGGAGAGCCGCGGAGGGTGGTTGAGCCGCGACACCGCCGAGGCCTTCGCCGACTACGCCATGGTGGTCACCGATCGCCTGGCCGACCGGGTCGGGCTGTGGGCCACCCACAACGAGCCCTGGTGCGCAGCGCTGCTCGGCTACGCGGCCGGGGTCCACGCGCCGGGGCGCCGGGAGGGCATCCCGTGCGTTGGTGGCCGCCCACCACTTGAACCTGGGGCACGCGCTGGCCGCCACGCGGATGCGTGAGGCGGGCGCCGGCGACGTGGGCATCGTGCTCAACCTCAACACCGTCTGGCCCGAGCGCCCCGAGCTGTCGGCGTGCCTCGCCGCCGCCGACGGCGTCGACGCGATCCGCAACCGGGTCTGGCTCGACCCACTGGTCGACGGCGCGTACGACGAGCGGCTGCGGGCCCTCGCGCCCGAGCTCGCCGACCCCGAGGTGGTGCGCGACGGCGACCTCGAGCTCATGCAGGGCTCGGCGGACTGGATCGGGGTCAACTACTACACCCCTGACCGCCCCGACGTGCTGGACGCGGGCGAGGCCGACGCGGGAGCGGCGGCGGCGTTCCCGGGGGTGGAGAACCTCACCTTCCGTCCCCGGGGACCCCTGACCGACATCGGCTGGGAGACCGACGACCGGGCGCTGACCGAGCTGCTGGTGGCCACCCACGACGGACCGGCCTGCCCCTCCTGGTGACCGAGAACGGCGCGGCCTGTGTCGACCGGGTGGGCGACGACGGACGGGTCGACGACCAGGATCGGATCGACTACCTGCGTGACCACCTCGCGGCGCTCGAGCGGGCCCGTGAGCAGGGAGCCGACGTCCGCGGCTACGTGTGCTGGACGCTGCTGGACAACTTCGAGTGGGCGGAGGGCTACACCAAGACCTTCGGGCTGGTCCACATCGACCCCGAGACCCAGGACCGCACCCCCAAGGCCTCGTTCGACTTCTACGCCGACCACGTCGCGACCCACCGGTGAGGCCGGACGCCGGACGGCCCGCCACCCCGGTGGGGTGGCGGGCCGTGAGGTCTCGACGAGCTCGACCAGCGAGGTCGACTAGCCCTTGACGCTTCCGGCGAGGAGGCCTCGCACGAAGAACCGCTGCAGGCTGAGGAACACGATCAGCGGCACGACCAGCGACACGAAGGCGCCGGCCGACAGCAGGTGCCAGTCCGCCCCTCGCGAGCCCGACAGCTCGGCCAGCCGGACCGTCAGCGGCGAGACGTCCAGGTTGCCGCCACCGAACACCAGGGCCACCAGCAGGTCGTTCCAGACCCAGAGGAACTGGAAGATGCCGAAGGCGGCGATGGCGGGCGTCATGAGGGGGAGCATGATCTTCATGAACACCTGGGCGTGCCCGGCCCCGTCGACGAACGCCGCTTCGATCAGCTCCCCGGGGATCTCCTTCATGAAGTTGTGCAGGAGGTAGATGGCCAGGGGCAGGGCGAAGATCGCGTGCGAGAGCCAGATCGTGTAGAAGCCGCCGCCGAACGCCTCCGAGCCGGCCAGCGAGGGGATGTTGCCGGGAGGGTCCACGTAGAGCGTGAGCAGCGGGATCATCGTGACCTGGATCGGCACGATCTGCATGGCGAAGACGGCGACGAACAGCGAGTCGCGGCCGGGGAACTTCATCCACGCGAAGGCGTACGCCGCCATCGTGGCGATGCTGATCGGGATGACCACCGCCGGGATGGTGATCACGATCGTGTTGACGAAGTACGTCGCCAGGTCGGTGTCGCCGCCACGGAGAACCGCGTCGTAGTTGCTGAAGGTGAACTCCGGGTTGGTGAACCAGGTCCACCAACCGCTGTTCTTCACCGACGCCTCGGGGCGGAACGAGCTGATGAACAGGCCCAGGGTCGGGATCGTCCACAGCACGGCGATGACGATGGCGAACAGGGAGGCCCAGGGTGAGGACAGCTTCTGCTTGGCGGCGGCCGACCTCGACGGCTTCTCCGTCGTGGTGACCTCGAGCGCTTCTGTGGTCGGGGTGCTCATCGCGCTTCCACCTTTCGCAGCTGGCGCACGTTGTAGATGACGATCGGCATCACCAGGATGAAGAGCAGGGTGGCCAGCGCGGCCCCGAGCCCGTTGTTGAACGACCGGAAGCTCTGCACGTAGAACTCGTAGGCCACCACGCTGGTGTCGAACTGTCCGCCCGTGGCGGTCCGCACGATGTCGAAGACCTTCAGCGTGGTGATCGAGATCGTGGTCAGCACCACGATCAGGGACGGACGGATGCTCGGCACGGTGATGTAGCGGAACATCTTCAGGCCGCTGACGCCGTCGAGACGTGCAGCCTCGAGCATGTCGTCGGGGATCGCCTTGATGGCGGCCGAGAGGATCGTCATCGCGAAGCCGGCCTGGACCCAGATGAGGATCACGACCAGGAACACCGTGTTCCACGGTGGTTCGAGCAGGAACCGGTAGGTGTCGAGCCCGACGGTCTTGAGCAGCTGGTTGATCAGCCCGATCTGGGTCTGCTCGGCCGCTCGGTAGTCGTAGACGAACTTCCAGATCACCGACGCACCGACCAGGGAGATCGCCATGGGGAGGAAGATCAGGGCCTTGGCGAACTTCTCGAACCTGGAGCGGTCGATGAGGATGGCGTAGATCAGCCCGATGAAGGTCGCGACGATCGGGGTCAGGATCACCCAGATCGCGGTGTTGCGCAGGACGAGCAGCTGGTCGTCGCTGGTGAAGACCGTCTGGTAGTTCTCGGGCCGACGAAGTTGAGCGAGGCGGTGTCCTGGAACGACTGGATGATCGTCTTGATCGCCGGGTAGAGCAGGCCGAGCGCGATCATGAGCACGGCCGGCAGCACGAAGGCCACCGACTGGAACAGCTCGCCGCGCTTGCTCTGGGCCTTCGACGTGAGTATCAGCAGCGCCGTCATCACGCCGACGAACAGGACGATGACGATGAGGAGCTGGATGAACTTCTCGGGGGTTGTCATGGGCGGGTCCTCCTCCGTTGCTCTGTCTCAGAGCCGGAACGAATGAAGCGACAGGTAGGGCAGACAGAGGAAGCGGCTGGGGGCCTCGACGCTGAGGCCCCCAGCCGCCAGTCGTCAGGAGGACGGCCAGGACTCCTCGATCTTGTCGAGGGTGTCCTGGGTGCTCTGACCGGTGATCCAGTTCGTGCTCTCGGACCAGAACGAGCCCGCCCCGACCGCGCCCGGCATCTGGTCGGACCCGTCGAAGCGGAAGACCGCCTCGGGGTCCTGCAGGATCTCGCCGGAGAGCTGGTCGACCGGCGAGGCCAGGTTCTTGATGTCCAACCCGGTGTTGGCGCTGACCCAGCCGCCGCCGGTGGTGGCGACGGCCTTCTCGTTGGCCCAGACGTCGCTGGAGAGGTAGGTCTGGAGCGCCTGGGTGACCGGCTCGTCGTTGAACGCCGCGACGAACTCGCCGCCACCGAGGACGGGCTGACCGAACTCCTCGTTCGTGGTCGGCAGGTAGAAGGCGAAGACGTCACCGTTCTCGGAGACGTCGGTGCCCTCCGGCCAGTTGGCCGCGTAGAAGCTCGCCTGACGGTGCAGGGCGCAGTCGCCGTCGATGATCGGCAGACCACCGTCGGTGAACTCCGTGGTGGCGATCGACTTCACGTCACCGATGCCGCCGTTGACGTACTCCTCGTTCTTGAGGATGCCGCCCACGCGGTCCAGCGACTCCACCACCTGGGGGTCGTTGAAGGGGATCTCGTGGTTGACCCACTGGTCGTAGGCGTCGGGGCCGGCGTCGCGCAGGACGGCGTCCTCCAGCCAGTCGGTGACGACCCAGCCGGTCGCGTCACCCGAGCCGATGCCGGCGCACCAGGGCTTGGTGCCGGTGCCGGCGATCTCGTCGGACAGCGCGGTCATGTCGTCCCACGTCTCGGGGATCTCCCAGCCGTTGTCCTTGAACATCTTGGGCGAGTACCAGACGAACGACTTCACGTTCGCGCCCAGGGGAGCGGCGTAGAACTTGTCGTCGACCGTGCCGTAGACCTTCCAGTCCTCGCCGAAGAACTCGTCGACGTTGTCCTCGACGGCCTGCGGGGCCTCGACGACCTTGCCGGTGTCGGTGACCAGGGTGTTGAGCAGACCGGGCTGCGGGACGAAGGCGACGTCCGGCGGGTTGCCGGAGCGGACGCGCACGACGAGCTGGGCCTCGAACTCCTTCGAACCCTCGTAGACGACGTCAGCGCCCGTGCACTCCTTGAAGGTCTTGTAGGTCTCCTTGTGCGAGGCGTCCTCGGGAGCGACGATCGAGGTGTAGATGTTGACCTCCTCGCCGGTGAGGTCGCCGAACTGGACGAGCTGCTCGCAGTCGGGGTTGCCCTCACCGGGTGAGGTGCCTCCCGCGGTCTGCGTCTCGCCGCCGCCGTCGTCGCCGCCTCCGCAGGCGGCAAGGCCCACGCCGGCCAGGACGAGGACGGCCGCCGATGCGATGCCGCGTCGAGCCTGGGGTGATCTCATGCCGAGCCTTTCTGTTTGTGGGTTGTGACCTGGGAGCGGGCAGAAGCCCGGCCATCCCTGCAGATGATGCAAGTGGGCTCGGGGGGAGCGCGTCAAGGACCCGGCGTAACGATGATGTAACGCAGGTCACATGGTGAGACGAAGTCGCCCGAAAGTGCACGAACAGGCGCTCTCACCTGGAGATCTGGGTGTTTGGGCCGGCCTCGGTCCCCGTGCGGATGGAGGCGTCCGGGCACGGCGGTCCGACGCCGCACCCAGGCCTCCGCAGGAGCTGATTTGCCCTGTCCGGACGCCTCTGTCAAGATAGTCAGGTTGCTCCGGCGGGGTCGCCGGGGTGCGAGCACATTGACTGGTGAATCGGTGTTTCTGAGCGCTGACAGTCCGTCGTGCCTGCGCCGCACCGTGAGACCCCTGCTCATCCCGACGTCGAGTCGGGTGCCAACGCCGATGACTTCCAGACGCTGGATCGGTCACGTGTGCGCCTCGAAGGCGCGACACGCCCGACCGCGGGGGTCGGCGGAGGGGGAGCGGTCCACGACGAGGAAGAAGGATGGCTGATGGCGGGACAGAAGATCCGCATCAGGCTCAAGGCCTATGACCACGAGGTGATCGACACCTCGGCGCGGAAGATCGTCGACACGGTGACCCGGACGGGCGCGAAGGTGGCCGGTCCTGTGCCGCTGCCGACGGAGAAGAACGTCTTCTGCGTCATTCGCTCCCCCCACAAGTACAAGGACAGCCGCGAGCACTTCGAGATGCGCACGCACAAGCGGCTGATCGACATCATCGACCCCACGCCGAAGACCGTCGACTCGCTCATGCGTCTCGACCTTCCGGCCGGTGTCGACATCGAGATCAAGCTCTGAGGATCGCGATCATGACTATGGAACGAAACGTCAAGGGTCTGGTGGGCACCAAGCTCGGCATGACCCAGACCTGGGACGAAAGCAACCGGGTCATCCCCGTGACCGTGGTCGCGGCTGCCACCAACGTCGTCACCCAGGTGCGCGGCCCCGAGAAGGACGGCTACAACGCGGTCCAGATCGGCTTCGGCGAGATCGACGGGCGCAAGGTCAACAAGCCGCGCGCCGGTCACTTCTCCGCTGCCGGTGTGACCCCGCGTCGCCACCTGCTCGAGATCCGCACCGCCGACGCTGCGTCGTACACGGTGGGCCAGGAGCTCGCCGTCGACACCTTCGCCGCGGGTGACGTCCTCGACGTCACCGGCACCAGCAAGGGCAAGGGCTTCGCGGGCGTCATGAAGCGCCACGGCTTCCACGGCGTCGGTGCCTCGCACGGTGCGCACAAGAACCACCGCAAGCCCGGTTCCATCGGCGCCTGCGCCACCCCCGGCCGGGTCTTCAAGGGCCTCCGCATGGCGGGTCGCATGGGTGGCGAGACCGTGACGACGCAGAACGTCGTCGTCCACGCCGTCGACGTCGAGAAGGGCCTCGTGCTGCTCAAGGGTGCCGTTCCCGGCGCCAAGGGCGGTCTCGTGGTGCTGCGCTCGGCGACCAAGAAGGGTGGTGCCCAGTGACCGCGAACATCGTGAAGGTGGACCTGCCGGCCGAGATCTTCGACGTCCAGGTCAACATTCCCCTCATCCACCAGGTCGTCGTGGCCCAGCAGGCCGCGGCCCGCCAGGGCACGCACGCGACCAAGACCCGCGGCGAGGTCCGCGGCGGTGGACGCAAGCCGCACAAGCAGAAGGGCACCGGCCGCGCCCGCCAGGGCTCCGTCCGCGCTCCGCAGTTCGCCGGCGGTGGCGTCGTCCACGGCCCGCAGCCGCGCGACTACTCGCAGCGCACGCCCAAGAAGATGAAGGTCGCTGCTCTGCGCGGTGCCCTGTCGGACCGCGCCCGCGCGGGTCGCGTGCACGTCGTGGACAGCCTCGTCGAGGGCGACAAGCCCTCCACCAAGGGTGCGCTCAAGGCGCTCGTCGGTCTCGTCGACACCCGCAAGGTGCTCGTCGTGCTCGAGCGCGGGGACAACCTGACCTGGCTGTCGCTGCGCAACGAGTCGGGCGTGCACCTGATCGCCGTCGACCAGCTCAACACCTACGACGTGCTCGTCTCCGACGACGTGGTCTTCACCCAGGGCGCCTACGACACGTTCGTGGCGGGCCCGGCCACCGGCAAGTCGGTCAAGGCT
>CAWBNX010000013.1:0-25383 GCA_963790225.1 uncultured Actinomycetota bacterium
CGAGCCGGCCGCTTTCCGCCGCCTCGCGAGACGTCGCTGCGTGCGCCCGGGACGGTGCTCAGGTGCGGGCGAAGCGGACGGCCAGCATGGCGACGTCGTCGTCGAGACGGCGGTGGACCAGGTCGGCCAGGACGGCGTCGACGAAGTCCTCGACGTCGAGCGTGTGGTGGGCCCGGGCGGCGCGGCCGAGGCGGTCGAGGCCGACCTCCAGCGGCTCGTCGCGACGCTCCACCAGCCCGTCGGTGTAGAGCAGGACGGTCCCGCCCGCCGGGATCTCGACCGTCAGGTCGGGCCCGCTCCAGCTCGGCGCCGCCCGACGAGGGCGTCGGGGGAGTCGCCCTCGAGCCAGGTCAGTGTGCCGTCCGCGGCCACCAGCAACGGCGGCGGGTGCCCGGCGCTCGTCCAGTGCAGCGTGTGGGCTCCGGGGCCCGCGTCAGCGGTCGCGACGTGGCCCGCGGTGGCGTCCGAGGTCGTGGCGGTCTCCTCGTTGACGATCTGGGCGTAGACCAGGCTCGCCATCGTCTCCATCTCGAGGTCGGCCAACGCGTTGTCGAGCCGCTCGACGCTCGCCGAGGGCGACTCCGGCACGGCCAGCGCGAAGGCCCGCAGCATGCTGCGCACCTGTCCCATCTTGGCCGCTGCGGAGATGTCATGACCGATGACGTCGCCGATCATGATCGCCGTGCGCCCGTTGGGCATCACGACAGCGTCGAACCAGTCGCCGCCGATCTGGTCGAGCGTGGCGGCCGGAAGGTAGCGCGCTGCCAGCGTCAGGTTCTCCGGCCGGGGCAGCCGCGGCATGAGCGCGCTCTGCAGGGTCACGAGGGCGTCCATGCGGTCCTGGAAGAGCAGCGCCCGCTGGAGCGCCTGGCTCGTGTACGCCGCCAGCGCCTCGATCGTGACCCGCTCGTCGTGCGAGATGTCGCGGACCTCGTCCCAGAGCAGCACCAGCACGCCGTACACCTGGCTGCGGGTGGCCAGCGGCAGGAACGCCCGCGCCTGACCGATCTGCGAGGAGGTGCCGACGTTCGGGAAGCGGTCGGTCTGCTGCTGGCGGCTGACGTAGTACGTCGCCCGGCCCGCCACGAGGCAGGCGCCGATGGGGTTGCTGTCGGCCAGCGGCACCGAGGAGTAGACCCGCGCCGCCTCCCACTCGTGGCCAGGCCCCCTCGACGAAGTCCAGCGTCTCCCCGGTGGCGTCGGCGAAGTGGTCGCGCCCGGATGCGGCACCGCTCAGGCTGCGTTCGAAGGACAGCGTGCGTGACGGGCTGCGCAGCCACACCCCGGCCCGGACGCAGCCGAGGCGTTCGGAGGTGACCTGGGTGAGGGCCGCCGCGGTGTCCGCGGTGTCTGGGTCTCGGCCAGGGCCTGGCTCAGCGACAGCAGCACCTGGCTGCGGTGCGACAGCTCCCGCGAGCGTCGGGCCTCCTCGGCGGCCACCAGCCGCTGGCCGCGCTGGGCCAGCTCGGTCGAGCAGGCGTCGGCGAGGTCGCGCAGCACGGACAGCTCGTGAGGCTGCCACGCGCGCGGTTCGTGACCGATCGCACACAGCGACCCGATCACCTCGCCGGTGTGGTCGGTGATCGGGTGTCCGGCGTAGGCGATCACGCCGAGGTCCGCGATGGCCAGGTTCGTGTCGACGCGCGGGTCCGTGCGCGCGTCGGTCACGACGAGCGGCTCCCGAGCGGCGACCACGTGCTGGCAGAAGGAGTGCGACAGCGGCGTCTCGCGGCAGGTCGCCCACGGCTCCGGCAGGCCCACGGCGCCGGGGAACCACTGCCGCTCGGTCTCCACCAGGCTCACCAGGGCCACCGGTACGGCGAGCGCGTGCTGGACCAGGCGCGCGTAGCGGTCGAAGGACCGGTCGAGGACCGGGCCCGTCGCCTCGCTGGGCGACGACGACCTCGACGACACGGACGGGGATCCGGCGCCGGCTCCGGGCCGTCCCCGGGCACGACGGAGGACGCCTCAGCAGGGGTCGCTGGAAAGAGGTCCATCACACCTCCCGGGGTCGACTCCTCTGGGCAGACGATAACGCGCCCACGGATGGGTACAGGTACCGTTGGGCCAGCGTTGGATCGTTCCAGCGGTGGGTCTGGATCCTCCAGAGCCCCATGTCACCGCGGCGGACAGTCGCATTACGAAGGAGATCTGTGCACGCCTGGCCCGGACAGCCCTACCCCCTCGGAGCGACGTACGACGGTCGCGGGACGAACTTCGCCCTCTTCAGCGAGGTGGCCGACCGGGTGGAGCTCTGCCTTTTCAACGCCGACGGCAAGGAGAGCCGCGTCGAGCTGACGGAGGTCGACGCCTTCGTGTGGCACTGCTACCTCCCGCAGGTGCAGCCCGGCCAGCGCTACGGCTACCGCGTCCACGGTCCCCACGACCCCGCCCGAGGGCTTCGCTGCAACCCGAACAAGCTGCTGCTGGACCCCTACGCCAAGGCGACCTTCGGCGACATCGACTGGGACCAGTCGCTCTTCGGCTACGACTTCGGCGACCCGGACTCGCGCAACGACGACGACTCCGCGGCGCACATGACCCAGGGCGTCGTCATCAACCCGTACTTCGACTGGGAGGGTGACCGCCGGCCGGACGTCCCCTACAACGAGTCCTTCATCTACGAGGCGCACGTCAAGGGGATGACCCAGCTCCACCCCGACGTCCCCGAGGACATCCGCGGCACCTACGCCGGCCTGGCCCACCCCGCGGTCACCGACCACCTCACCAAGCTGGGCGTCACCGCGATCGAGCTGATGCCGGTGCACCAGTTCGTGCAGGACAGCACGCTGCTGGACAAGGGTCTGCGCAACTACTGGGGCTACAACACCCTCGCCTTCCTGGCCCCGCACGCCGACTACTCCGCCTCCGCGCGGGAGCCCGGCAACCAGGTGCAGGAGTTCAAGGCGATGGTGAAGGCCATGCACCGCGCCGGCATCGAGGTCATCCTCGACGTGGTCTACAACCACACCGCCGAGGGCAACCACCTCGGTCCGACGCTGAGCTTCCGCGGCATCGACAACGCCGCCTACTACCGGCTCGTCGACGACGACGAGCGCTACTACATGGACTACACCGGCACCGGGAACACCCTCAACGTGCGGCACCCGCACTCGCTGCAGCTGATCATGGACTCGCTGCGCTACTGGGTGACCGAGATGCACGTCGACGGCTTCCGCTTCGACCTGGCCTCCGCGCTGGCCCGCGAGTTCTACGACGTGGACCGGTTGGCGACCTTCTTCGAGCTCGTGCAGCAGGACCCGGTCGTCAGCCAGGTCAAGCTCATCGCCGAGCCGTGGGACGTCGGCCCCGGCGGCTACCAGGTCGGCAACTTCCCGCCGCTGTGGACCGAGTGGAACGGCAAGTTCCGCGACACCGTGCGCGACTTCTGGCGCGGCGAGCCGACGCTGGGCGAGTTCGCCAGCCGCATCGCCGGGTCCTCGGACCTGTACGAGCAGTCCGGTCGGCGCCCCTTCGCCAGCATCAACTTCATGACCGCCCACGACGGCTTCACGCTGCGCGACCTGGTGTCCTACAACGACAAGCACAACGAGGCCAACGGCGAGGACAGTCGCGACGGCGAGAGCCACAACCGCTCCTGGAACCACGGCGCCGAGGGTCCCACCGACGACATCGAGGTGCTGGCGCTGCGCAGCCGCGCGCAGCGCAACTTCCTGGTCACCCTGCTGCTCAGCCAGGGCGTGCCGATGCTGCTGCACGGTGACGAGCTGGGCCGCACCCAGCAGGGCAACAACAACACCTACGCCCAGGACTCCGAGATCAGCTGGATGCACTGGGACCAGGTCGACCGGCCGTTGATGGAGTTCACCTCCGCGCTGGCCCGGTTGCGGGCCGCGCACCCCACCTTCCGGCGCAAGCGCTTCTTCACCGGCAACACCGTGCGCACCGGTGACGGCGAGCGGCTCAACGACATCGTCTGGCTGCACCCCGAGGGACGCCCGATGGAGGGCGGCGACTGGGAGGCCGAGGACGCGAAGGTCATCGGGATGTACCTCAACGGGCACGGCATCGCGGGCACCGACGCCGTCGGCAACCCGATCGTCGACGACCACTTCCTGCTCTACTTCAACGCCGGCCACGAGGCGGTGGAGGTGACGCTGCCGGCGCAGGAGTACTCCGAGGCCTGGATGTTCGTCGTCGACACCGCCGCCGCCAGCCGTGACGCCGAGGCCCACGGCCCCGGCAGCACGCTGGTCGTCGAGCCGCGCAGCGTGCTCGTGCTCCAGGAGTACGACGAGCCCGAGCTCGAGCAGGACGTCTCCGTCGCCGCCTCGCTCATCGCGATGGCCGAGCCGGCCGCCGGCACGACCGCGACCAAGCGCCGTCGTCGTACGTCGAGCTGACGCTCGACTCCTGTCACCACCAGCAACCCGCACCGGACAAGGACCACCCCGTGAGGATCCCGGCGAGCACCTACCGCCTCCAGATCACCGAGAGCTTCGACCTGCTCGCCGCCGCGCGTGAGCTGACCTACCTGCACCAGCTGGGCGTGGACTGGGTCTACCTCTCGCCACTGCTGGCCTCGGAGTCGGGCAGCGACCACGGCTACGACGTGGCCGACCACTCCTCGATCGACCCCTCGCGGGGTCGGTCGTCGGGGCTGTCGGCGCTCTCGTCGGAGGCTCGTCGGCTCGGTATGGGCGTGCTGGTCGACATCGTGCCGAACCACGTCGGGGTGGCCAGGCCGTGGGAGAACACCTGGTGGTGGCACGTCCTCACGCACGGCCAGGAGTCGCCGTACGCCGACGCCTTCGACATCGACTGGGACCTCGCCGGCGGCAAGGTGCGCATCCCGGTCATCGGCGACGACGACCTGGACCCGGACACTGGTCGGATCGACAATTTACGCGTGCTGGCCGGTGAGCTGCACTACCACGACCAGCGCTTCCCGCTCGCTCCCGGGACGGCCGATCGCGGTCCCGACGAGGACGCCAACGAGGTCGCGGCGCGCCAGCACTACGAGCTGGTCTCGTGGCGCCGCGCGGACCACGACCTCAACTACCGTCGGTTCTTCGCCGTCAACACCCTCGTGGCCATCCGCGTCGAGGATCAGGAGTGGTTCGACCGCTCGCACGAGGAGATCCGACGCTGGTTCGACGAGGGTCTGGTCGACGGTCTGCGCGTCGACCACCCGGACGGCCTGCGCGACCCGGGTGGCTACTTCGACGACCTGGCCCGGCTGACCGGGGACGCCTACGTGCTGGTCGAGAAGATCCTCGAGCCCGGAGAGGCCTTGCCGAGCTCGTGGGCGACCGCCGGCACCACCGGCTACGACGTGCTCGCGCTGGTCGACCGGGTGCTGACCGACCCGGCCGGCGAGGGACCGCTCGACGACCTCGAGACCCGCTTGCGCGGCGAGGCCGTCGACTGGCACGCGATGATCCACGACACCAAGCGCGCCGTGGCCGACGACGTGCTCAACTCCGAGGTGCGCCGCATCGCCCGCGAGATCTCGAGGGTGCTCCCGACCGCGACCGAGCCCGCCTCGTCATCACAGGTCGTCGACGCCGTGGCGGAGCTGCTGGCCTGCTTCCCGGTCTACCGCTCCTACCTCCCGCTCGGACGCGAGCACCTGGAGCAGGCCGACGCCGCCGCCCGCGCGCACCGCCCCGACCTGGCCGAGACCCTCGACGCCATCGAGCCGGTGCTCTTCGACGGCGCCTCCGACGCCGCCCAGCGCTTCCAGCAGACCAGCGGCATGGTGATGGCCAAGGGCGTCGAGGACTGCGCGTTCTACCGGTGGTCGCGGCTGACCAGCCTCAACGAGGTCGGCGGCGACCCGAGCGTCTTCGCCGTCGCGCCCGGTGACTTCCACGCCGCCATGACCGCGCGCCAGGCCGACTGGCCCCACGCCATGACGGCGGGCTCGACGCACGACACCAAGCGCGGCGAGGACGTGCGCGCCCGCATCGCCGTGCTCGCCGAGCTGCCCGAGCGCTGGGCGGCCGCGCTCGACCGGCTGCTCGAGCTCGTCCCGCTGCCCGACCCCGGCTTCGGGAGCCTGCTGTGGCAGGCGATCGTCGGCGCGTGGCCCGCCGGCGGCGCCGCCGCGCCCGACCTCCGCGCGCGGCTGCACGCCTACGCCGAGAAGGCGATGCGCGAGGCCGGCGACCGGACCACCTGGACCGCCCAGGACGCCGACTACGAGGCCGCCGTCCACGCCGCCGTCGACGCCGCACTCGACGACCCCTCGGTCCGCAGCGTCGTGACGGACCTGGTGACCGAGATCGCCGGTCCCGGCTGGAGCAACGCGCTCGCGGCCAAGCTGGTCTCCCTGACCATCCCGGGCGTGCCCGACGTCTACCAGGGCAGCGAGCTGTGGGAGCAGAGCCTCGTCGACCCGGACAACCGGCGTCCCGTGGACTTCGGCCGCCGCGCCGAGCTGCTCGAGCGGTTGCGATCCGGCGAGCGGCCGGCGCTGGTCGGTGGACCCGACGACGACGGCTCGGTCAAGCTGCTGGCCACCCACACCGCACTCGTCGTGCGCCGCGACCAGCCCGACCTCTTCACGTCGTACGTCGCTCTCGGTGCGGAGGGCGACGCCGCCGACCACGTGCTGGCCTTCGACCGCGGGGGCGCCGTCACGGTCGCCACCCGGCTCCCCGTCGGGCTCGCCGCGGCCGGTGGCTGGCGCGCGACCGCGCTGCCGCTGCCGCCGGGCGGCCCGTGGATCGACCTGCTCACCGGCCGTCGTCTGCGGCTCGACGAGCGGGGACGTGTCGACGTCGACGACCTGCTGGCGCACTACCCGGTGGCGCTGCTGGTGCCGGACCGCCGTGAGGGTCGCGGACGCTTCGACGTCTGGGCGCCCGAGGCCGAGACCGTGGCGCTGGTCGTGGGCGACCGCGTCGTACCGATGGAGCAGGGCAAGGACGCGACGGGCGCGCCATCGTCCGGGTGGTGGACGCCCGTCGGCCCGGAGCCGTTGGGCGAGGTGGACTACGGCTACCTCGTCGACCCTTCGACAGGCTCGGGAGGGGCCGGCTCACCGGACGTCCGCCCCGACCCGCGCTCGCGGCGTCAGCCCCACGGCGTGCACGACCTGTCGCGGACGTTCGACGCCTCGGCGTACGAGTGGGGCGATGGCGCCTGGACCGGTCGCCAGCTGGCCGGCTCGGTGCTCTACGAGCTGCACGTGGGCACCTTCACGCCCGAAGGCACGCTCGACGCGGCGATCGACCGTCTCGACCACCTCGTCGAGCTCGGCGTCGACCTCGTCGAGGTGATGCCGGTGAACGCCTTCAACGGCGACCACGGGTGGGGCTACGACGGCACGGCCTGGTTCGCCGTCCACGAGCCCTACGGCGGCCCGGCCGCCTACCAGCGCTTCGTCGACGCCTGCCACCAGCGCGGGCTCGGTGTGGTGCAGGACGTCGTCTACAACCACCTCGGCCCCTCGGGCAACTACCTGCCGGTCTTCGGGCCCTACCTGTCCTCGGAGGGGTCGAACCCCTGGGGCGACCACGTCAACCTCGACGGGGAGGGCTCGGCGGAGGTCCGCGCCTACGTCCTCGACAACGTGGCGATGTGGTTCGAGGACTTCCACGTCGACGGGTTGCGGCTCGACGCCGTCCACGCGCTGGTGGACTCCTCGGACAAGCACCTGCTCGAGGAGATGGGCCAGCGCGTGGCAGCGCTGTCGGCCCACCACGGCCGTCCGATGACGCTGATCGCGGAGTGGGACGGCAACGACACCGCGATGGTGACCCCGCGTGAGGCCGGTGGCACCGGCCTGGACGCCCAGTGGAGCGACGACTTCCACCACGCGGTCCACGTCGCGCTGACCCAGGAGACCGAGGGCTACTACGCCGACTTCGAGCCGCTGTCGGCGCTGGCCAAGGTGGTCGAGAAGGGCTTCTTCCACGACGGCACGTTCTCCTCGTTCCGCGGCACCGACCACGGCAAGCCGGTCGACGTCGAGCGGATGCCCGCGTGGCGTCTGGTGGTCTGCAACCAGAACCACGACCAGGTCGGCAACCGCGCGCGAGGTGACCGGCTGGCTGAGACGCTCGACGACGACCAGCTGGCGGCGGCCGCGCTGCTGACCCTGGCCGGGCCGTTCACCCCGATGCTCTTCCAGGGCGAGGAGTGGGCGGCGTCGACGCCGTTCGCGTTCTTCACCGCCCACCCGGAGGACGACCTCGGTCACGCGGTCAGCGAGGGGCGCAAGCGCGAGTTCGAGAAGATGGCCTGGGACACCGAGACGATCCTCGACCCCCAGGACCCGGCGACGTTCACCGCCTCCCGGCTCGACTGGAGCGAGCTGCACGAAGGGCGACACGCCCTGGTGCTGGACGCCTACCGGTCGTTGACGGCGCTGCGCCGCTCCCTGCCCGAGCTCACCGACCCCGACCTGACCCTGACCACGTGCCAGTACGACGAGGACGCGCGCTGGTTCCTCATGCGACGTGGGGGCGCCGGACGGGCCGACCCCGGCCCGGGGCGTGGTCGTGGCGGTCAACTTCAGCGACGTCGAGGTGACGGTCCCGGTGGGGACCGATCCCTCCGGTCGCACCTGGACCGCGCTGTGGCAGTCGCCGGCCGGGGTCACCGTGCAGGGCGACCGCCTCGTCCTGCCGCCGCACGCCGGCTGCCTGCTGCGCTGAGACACCCTCTCGCGGCGTACGGACGTCGTGTGCGGTGGATCGAGGTCACGGGCTGACTCCGATCCACCGCACAAGGGCCGATCGGACCTGGTCGACCGGCGCCGCGTCGTCGTACCGTGGCGTCGCGGAGGGCGGCGCGGCGAGGGGAGATCGTGAAGCGCTTGGTCATCTGCTGCGACGGGACCTGGAACTACGCCGACCAGAGTCGCGGCGAGCACGCCACCCCGACCAACGTGACCCAGGTGTTCCGCGCGGTCGACGACCAGGACGCCGACGGCGTCGAGCAGGTGGCGTTCTACCAGCCGGGTGTCGGCACCGAACGCTTCCAGCGGCTCATCGGCGGCGCCGGCGGCTACGGGCTGTCCCGGCACGTCCGCGACACCTACGCCTTCGTCGTGGACGAGTTCTCCCCGGGAACCGGCCCGGAGGACCCACCCGACGAGCTCTTCTTCTTCGGCTTCAGCCGGGGTGCCTACACGGCGCGGAGCGCGGTGGGACTCATCCGCCGGTGCGGGATCCTGCGACCCGAGCACCGGCACCGCGTGAAGGAGGCCTACGGGCTCTACCGCTGCGCCACCGACGAGGCGGGCCGGGACGCCGCGCGCGTCTTCCGCGAGAAGTACTCCTGGGAGACGCCGGTGACCTTCCTGGGCGTCTGGGACACCGTGGGATCGCTCGGCATCCCGCTGAGCGGGACCCGCTTCCTCAACGTCGTGAACCGTCGCTTCCGGTTCCACAACGTCGAGCTGAGCTCCATGGTGCAGGCGGCCTACCAGGCGCTGGCCATCGACGAGCGCCGCGGCCCCTTCGAACCGGCGATCTGGACCCAGTCGGAGGCGGCTCGGGAGTCGGGACAGATCCTGTCGCAGGTGTGGTTCGCCGGGGTGCACTCCGACGTCGGTGGCGGCTACCCCGACGACCGGCTCTCCAGCCTGGCGCAGCGGTGGATGGTCGCCAACGCGGCGCGGCACGGTCTGGCGCTGTCGAACCTGCCCGACGTCGATCCCGACTACGACACCGCGATCCGCGGCACGCTGCACGACCTCCCGCAAGGGCTTCTACAGGCTCATCAGGCCGCACCACCGCCGGCTCGGGATGACCGATCCCGAGCACGAGGCGGCCGCGTCCACCGCGGTGATGCGACTGCGGGCGGAACCCGCGGCAGGCGTGAAGCCCTACCGGGCGGGGAACCTGGACGCAGTACCTCTCCTCACCGCAGCACGCCGTCTCGGACGTCTGAACCGCGCAGACCGGGTGGCGGCACCCAGCCGCAGGTGAGTACCGCTACTCAGGCGCTCGGACGCGCGGATCGGCAGGCTTGGTCCCACGACAGGACGCCGGGACCGATCCGGCCGAGACCAGGAGGACCCCGCCATGAGCACCACCAAGCCCCGCACCACGAAGAACACCTCGGCCTTCTTCGCCCAGGCCGCGATCTCGTTCGGCGTCTCCCTGCTCGGGCTGGCCTTCGCCGCGCTGTACATGCCCGGCGACCCGTGGATGCGGGCCTTCATCGCGATGACCACGCTGTTCCTGGTCTCGTCGTCGTTCACGCTGGCCAAGGTCATCCGCGACAACCAGGAGGACGCCGCGATCTACAGCCGGCTCGACCAGGCCCGCGTGGAGCGGATCCTCGCCGAGCACGACCCCTTCCGCGAGGTGGCCTGAGCGCTCACCCGCGGCGGAGCTTGCGGATCACCAGGCGACTCGCGTCAGCGGTCACGACCTCCATCTCCCGGGGCACCCCCTGGGTGGCGCCCTCGCTCAGCGTGATCGTGTCGCCGTCGACCTGCCAGTGGCCGCTGGCCTCCTCGGGGACGTCGGCGGCACCGAGCCCGGTCTCGGCGAAGCTGCCGTCCGGGCGCAGCTCGAAGGCCAGCCGTCCGCGCGCCGGCGGGAGCTCGGTGCCGACCGGGAGGAACACCATCTGGTCATCGGTGTCCTCCTCGTGGACGTGCACCCAGCGCCCGCTGACCTCGTCGGGCGTCACGTGCTCACGCGGGGGCGAACGACTTGCGCGGACCGGCCAGGCAGGCGCTCATCCGAGCCACCTGGCCCGCGGTGAACA
This sequence comes from uncultured Actinomycetota bacterium, assembly GCA_963790225.1. Taxonomy (GTDB): domain Bacteria; phylum Actinomycetota; class Actinomycetes; order Propionibacteriales; family Nocardioidaceae; genus Marmoricola_A. Next base: position 10,696 of record CAWBNX010000013.1, read on the forward strand.
TGAACATCGCGGCGTCGTCGGTGTAGTCCATGTAGTTCATGAACATGTCGCCGTGCGGGGCGTTGCTGCACGAGACCTTCGGGAACGTCGGCACACCGATGTTGGGGCCCTCGCAGTTCGGTGTGTCCGGCACCCGGTCGCCGCCGCTGCAGTCCAGGGTGTCGCCCCAGATGTGGCGCAGGTTGAGCCAGTGACCGACCTCGTGGGTCAGCGTGCGGCCCTTGTCGAAGGGCGGGCTCGCGGTGCCCACGGTCCCGAACGCGGTGTTGAGGATGACGACGCCGTCGGTGGCCTTGGGGCCTCCGGGGAACTGCGCGTAGCCGAGCAGCCCCCCGCCCAGCGTGCACACCCAGATGTTGAGGTAGGCGTCGGTGGGCCACGCCGTCGAGCCGCCGGCACCGGCCCGCTTCACCCCGTCACCGGGGCCGAAGGACGCCCGGTCCGTCGGCACCCGGACGATGCCGTCGGTGCGCTTGCCGTCGGGGTCCCTCGTGGCGAGCTTGAAGGTGATCTTCGCGTCCGCGACCAGGCCCTGCCACGGGGCGGGGACCTGGGACACGTCGGGGTTGGTGGCCCGGAAGTCCTGGTTGAGGGCTGCGATCTGGCTCTGCACCTGGGCTTTGCTGATGTTCTCGCTGGGCTTCTTGTGCACCACGTGGACCACGGTCGGGATGGTGACGATGCGGCGGGCGACCCGCTCGGCCTCGCCCGAGGTGACGGCCCGGGCGGTGAAGGCCTCGGCCCGTTGCTGGTTGCCACGGAAGGACGGCTGCTCCTCGAGCAGACGTTCGTACTCCTGCATCGCGGCACACTGCCGACGCCTCGTTGCCATGGTGGTCCCCTCTCACGCTGTGACGTCGAACCACGGCGCCGGTCGTACGCCTGGCTCCTCCTGCCGACGGTCCTCGCAGGCCGGACGGCCTGTCAAGGGTCGGTTGGCCCTGGGGTCGACCCGGGGCGGACCCGCGCTCGACTAGCCTCGGGACTCTCATGAGCGCCTGGACCACGGCCGCCGCCGTCGACGTCAAGAGCCAGCTGTTCCGCGCCCTCGCGGTGCTGCGCGTCATCGTCGTTCTCCACACGATCGTCCTGACCGCCTACCGCGTCGACAACTTCACCTCACCGGCCGCCGCGGTCGGCTGCGTCCTGGCCATGGTCGCCTGGACCGCCGTCGCCCTCTGGGCGTACGCCGCACCGCAGCCGCCGCGGACCCGTCCTCCTGGTGGCCGACCTCGTCGTGGGGGTGGCCATGCTCGCCGTCACCCCGCTCGTGAAGGGGGCGGAGTTCAACGCCAGCGTGCCGGGCTACTGGACGATGGGCGTGCTGTTCGCGTGGGCGATCCACTACCGCTCGGCCGGAGGGCTGGCAGCCGGCGTCCTGCTCGCCGCCGTCGACCTGGTGGTGCGTCCGGAGCTCACCCAGACCAACTACGGCAACGCCTTCCTGCTCGTGGTGGGCGGACTGGTCGTCGGCTACATGTGCGAGTCCCTGCAGCGGATGGCCACCGACCGCGAGGTCGCCGAACGGCGCGCCGCGACCGCCGCCGAGCGCACCCGGCTCGCGCGCGTGGTGCACGACGGCGTGCTGCAGGTGCTGGCACTGGTGCAGCGTCGGGGCAACGAGCTCGGCCAGGACGGCGCGGAGCTGGCGCGCCTGGCCGGCGAGCAGGAGCGACAGCTCCGCACGCTCATCCGTGAGGAGGCCGCGGTCGTCCCCGGCGTCGCGACCGGGCCCGACCGGGTGCTCGACCTCGTCGTCGAGCTCGGCCGGCTCGAGGACCGCACCGTCACCGTCGCCACGCCGGCGACGGCCGTCGCAGCTGCCCGAGCACACCGCTCGCGAGCTGGTCGCCGTCGTCCGCGCCTGTCTCGACAACGTCCGCACCCACGTCGGGCACGACGCTGCCGGCGTGGGTGCTGCTGCAGGCCTTCGTCGACCGGGTCGAGGTGACGGTGCGCGACGAGGGCCCGGGCATCAGCGCCGGACCGTCTCGACGAGGCGGCCGCCCAGGGCCGTCTCGGCGTCAGCCAGTCGATCCGGGGCCGCGTGCACGACCTCGGGGGCAGCGCCACCCTCGACACCGGACCGTGGGGCACCGAGTGGGAGTTCGCCGTACCCCGCCCCCGACGCGTCTAGGGTCCACGTCATGACCGCCACGACCGACCTGAGCCGCGGGACCGCCGCCCCGATCCGGGTGATGCTCGTCGACGACCACCCGCTGTGGCGCGAGGCCGTCGAGCGCGACCTGGTCGCGGCCGGCTTCGACGTCGTCGCGACCGCCGCGGACGGCACCCAGGCGCTGGCCCGCTTCGCCGCGACCCGTCCTCAGGTGGTCGTCCTCGACCTGCAGATCCCCGCCCCCGACGGGGTCGCGGTCACCGCGGAGGTGGTGCGCCAGGACCCCGCGACACGGGTGCTCATCCTCTCCGCGTCCGGCGAGCACGCGGACGTCCTCGGCGCAGTCAAGGCCGGCGCGGTCGGCTACCTCGTCAAGTCCGCCTCCCGCGAGGAGCTGCTCGACGGCGTACGACGTGTCGCGGCCGGCGACCCGGTCTTCACCGCCGGGCTGGCGGGGCTGGTGCTCGGGGAGTTCCGCCGGATGGCGGAGGGGGCAGGCGAGCCGAGACGCGACGCCGAACCGCAGCTGACCGAGCGCGAGACGGAGGTCCTGAAGATGGTCGCCAAGGGGTTGACCTACAAGCAGATCGCCGAGCGGCTCGTCGTCTCGCACCGCACGGTGCAGAACCACGTGCAGAACACCCTCGGCAAGCTGCAGATGCACAACCGGGTCGAGCTCACCCGCTACGCGATCGAGCGGGGACTCGACGACGAGTAGTCGCCGGCCCGTCGGCCCGGTGGCCCGTCGGCTCGTCGGCGTCAGACGACCGACCGGTCGCGGCCCGACCAGTAGGGCTGGCGCAGGTCCTTCTTGAGGATCTTGCCCGTCGGGTTGCGCGGCAGGGCCGGCACGATGTCGACCGAGCGGGGGCACTTGAACCTCGCCAGCCGCTCGGCGGTGAACGCGACCAGCTCCTCCTCGGTCGCCTCGGCGTCGGGCTTCAGGCCGACGACCGCCTTGACGACCTCGCCCCACCGGTCGTCCGGCACGCCGATGACGGCGACCTCCGCGACCGCCGGGTGCTCGGACATGACCCGCTCGACCTCGGGGGAGTAGATGTTCTCGCCACCGGAGATGATCATGTCCTTGAGCCGGTCCTCGACGTAGACGTATCCGCCCTCGTCGACCTTGCCGATGTCGCCGGTGCGGAACCAACCGTCCTCGGTGATGACCTTCGCGGTCTCCTCGGGCTTGCCGAGGTAGCCGGTCATCAGCTGCGGGGTCCTGAACCACAGCTCGCCCGGCTCCCCGACGCCCACCTCCGCCAACGTGGCCGGGTCGACGACCTTGACCTCGGCGCCGGGCAGCACGGTGCCGGCCGAGAGCAGTCGTTCCGGGTGTGCGGTGTCGTGGTGGGCCTCCGGCAGCAGGTGGGTGATGACCCCGCACATCTCGGTCAGGCCGTAGACCTGCATGAACTTCGTGTCCGGCCAGGCCTCCATCGCCGCCCGCAGCAGCGGGGTCGGCATCGGGGCGGCGCCGTAGGTGTAGATCTTGAGCGCGCCGAAGAGCTTCACCGCGTCTCCGCCGGAGGCGAGCACCTGCGCCAGCACCGCCGGCACGAGGAAGGCGCCGTTGGCGCCGTTCATGATCGCCCAGGCCAGGGACGGTCCGTCGGGGTCGCGGGTCATGACGCTCGGGACGCCGTCGAAGATGCTGAACATGATGTAGCTGGTGCCGCCGACGTGGAACAGCGGCATGGCGACGAGCGAGCGGTCGCCGTCCTCGAATCCCCAGCCCTCGTGGGCGTTCACCGTGTGGGCGATCATGTTGGCGTGGGTGAGCATGACGCCCTTGGGGCGTCCGGTCGTGCCGGAGGAGTACATCACCAGGCAGACGTCCTCGGTCGCGGTCTCGTCGGGTCGCTCGAGCGGCTCGGCCGCCGCCAGCCAGGCCTCGTACTCGTCGCCCTCGGCGCCGTCCGGCGTCACGGTGAGCAGGTGCTCGACGTTCGTCAGGTTGCCGCGGATCGGCTCGACGGTGGCCATCAGCTCGACGCCGACGAACAGCACCTTCGCACCGCAGTCGTTCACCGCGTAGTCCACCTCGTCACCGGCCGAACGCCAGTTGACGATCGCGTGCGCCGCGCCGATCGAGGCCGCCGCCAGGGTGACCTCGACGCACGCCGGGTGGTTCTTGTCGAGGAACGCCACGACGTCGCCGCGGCCGACGCCGAGAGCACGCAGACCGCCGGCGGCACGACGTACCCGCTCGTTCCACTGCGCCCAGGTCCAGGAGCGCTCGCCGTACATGACCGCCAGGTCGTCGGGCCTCCGCTTCGCCCAGTGGGCCAGCGGCTCGTCGATGGTCGTGGGTGTGAAGCCGAGGACCAGCTCGGGTGTGGCGCGCGTCATATCGGGACCCTTCCACAGCCGACCCGACCGGGCAACGGCCGCGCCGCGCGCTGAAGTAACCGTTGCAGGTTTGAGCGTCGGCGGTTGTGAGCACGAATTCACCATGACCTCCTCCGACACCAAGATCGTGGTCGAGAAGACCATCAACGCCTCCTCCGACGCCGTCTTCGACGTGCTGAGCAACCCGCACCGGCACGTGGACCTCGACGGCTCCGGCTTCGTGCGCTCGCTGGAGAAGGGCGACCGCATCACCAAGTCCGGCCAGCAGTTCGTGATGAACATGACCGGCGACCACATGGGCGGGGAGTACCAGACCGACAACCACGTGACCGGCTTCGACCCCAACCACCTGATCGCGTGGAAGACCGCGCCGCGCGGCGTCGAGCCGCCGGGCTGGGAGTGGCTGTGGGAGCTCGAGTCGCAGGGCTCGGACAGCACCCTGGTCCGCCAGACCTACGACTGGAGCAACGTCACCGACCCCGACCTGCTCAAGAAGATCAGCTTCCCGCTGGTCAGGGCCGAGCAGCTCGAGGACACCCTCAACCGTCTCGACCAGGCCGTCACCGGCTCCTGACGGCGTACTTTCTTCGCAAATGTTCTCGCACTACGCCCGACACGCCGCTTGAACACCTCAGTGCGAGAACAATTGCGCGGTCTCGAGGCGAGAGTCGGTGAGGGCCCGTGAGCCGGCCCGGACAGCCGACGCGGTGGTTGTTCGCCGACCAGCTGGGACCGCACTTCACCGACGACCACGACGGGCCGCTGCTCGTCGTCGAGTCGAGGGCCGTGTTCCGTCGCCGCACCTTCCACCGGCAGAAGGCCCACCTGGTCCTGTCGGCGATGCGTCACCGGGTCGGCGAGCTTCGCGAGGCGGGTCGCGACGTCACGTTCCTGCAGACCGACACCTACCGCGAGGCGCTGGCGCAGGTCGACGGACCGCTCCAGGTCGTTCACCCCACGAGCCATGCGGCGCTGAGGTTCGTCCAGGGCATCGCCGAACAGCGTGATCTCGAGATCCTGCCGCCCCGGGGGTTCGTCACGGCCCGCGAGGACTTCACCCGGTGGGCCGAGGGACGGGGCAGCAAGCGCCTGCTGATGGAGGACTTCTACCGCGACGCTCGCCGGCGTCACGGCGTCCTCCTCGAGGGCGACGGCGAGCCCGTCGGCGGGTCGTGGAACTACGACGCCGACAACCGCGAGTCGCCGCCCACAGGTGCGACCACGCTCGGCGTCGACGAGCCGTGGTGGCCCAGCGAGGACGCGATCGACGAAGAGGTACGTCGAGACCTGGACGGCTGGGCGTCCGACCCCCAGACCGGCATCTCGTTCCTGGGGGCCGACGGTCCGCGGCGGTTCTCCGTCACCCCTGGGGAGGCCCAGACCGCACTGGCCGACTTCCTCGACCACCGGCTCGAGCCTTTCGGCACCTACGAGGACGCCGTGCTCGCCGACGACCCCTGGATGGCGCACTCGCTGATCTCGGCCCCCCTCAACCTCGGGTTGCTCGACCCGCTGGACGTCGTACGTCAGGCCGAGGAGCGGCACCGCACCGACGGGGCCCGGCTGGCCAGCGTCGAGGGTTTCGTGCGCCAGGTGATGGGCTGGCGCGATTACGTGTGGCACCTCTACTGGCACCTCGGCGAGGACTACCGACGCCGCAACAGGCTCAATGCGCGCCGGAGCCTGCCGGACTGGTTCGCCGAGCTCGACGGCAGCGCGACGCAGGCCCGCTGCCTGTCCCGCACCCTCGACGACGTCGACCGGCACGGTTGGGTCCACCACATCCCGCGGCTGATGATCCTCGGCAGCTACGCCATGCAGCGGGGCTGGAAGCCGAGCGAGGTCACCGACTGGTTCCACCGGGCGTTCGTCGACGGCTACGACTGGGTGATGGTGCCCAACGTCGTGGGGATGTCGCAGCACGCCGACGGAGGGGTGATGGCGACCAAGCCCTACACCTCGGGCGGCGCCTACCTCGACTCGATGACCGACTACTGCGGAGAGTGCCCGCTCAACCCGAAGGTGCGGGTCGGAGAGAACGCCTGCCCGTTCACCGCCGGCTACTGGTGGTTCCTCGACCGGCACCGCGAGGACTTCGCCGGCAACCAGAGGATGGCGCGGGCGGTCAAGGGCCTCGATCGCCTCAGGGACCTCGACGAGCTCGTCGAGCAGGAGGACCGCCGCGGCTCCCGCGCTCCCTGACCCCCACCCCCACCCCCACCCCCACCCCGCGAGTCGGCGTGTCGTGCGACACGACACGCCGACTCGCGCCGCACGACACGCCGACTCGCGCGACACGACACGCCGACTCGCGCGACACGACACGCCGACTCGCGCCGCACGACACGCCGACTCGGGGGGGTGGGTGGGTGGGTCAGGGGGACAGGAGGCTGCGGAGGATCGGGCCGGCGGTGGAGGAGCCGGACTCACCGGTCTCGACGAACGCCGCCACGGCCAGGTCGCCGGAGAAGGCGATCATCCAGGCGTGCGTCGCGAGCGACCCGTCGGGGAGCGGTTCGCCGTACTCCGCGGTCCCCGTCTTCGCACCGTCGGCCACCCCGGCCAGCACGGAGCCCGAGCCCTCGGTGACGACGGCCCGCATCAGCCCGCGCAGCGCGCGCCCCTCGGCGCCTGTCAGCGGTGCGTCCGGGGACGCCTCGGGGCGGACGTCCTCCAGCAGGTACGGCGTCACCGTCCGCCCGGACTGCACCGAGGCCGCGACCGTGGCCATCGTCATCGGGGAGGCCAGCACCGTGCCCTGCCCGATGAGGTCGGCGGCGGCTTCGGTCTCGCTGCGCGGCGGCGGCACCTGCCCGAAGTACGCGGGGAACCCCAGGTCCTGGTCGACCCCGAGCCCCAGGGCGGCCGCCGCCCCCGCCAGATCCCCGCGCCCGAGCTCGTCGGCCGACCCCACGAACGCCGTGTTGCACGAGTTCGCCACCGCCTGGCGCAGGGTGATCTCCCCGAGTCCGCCGGCCGGGTAGTCGTCATAGTTCTTGAAGGACTTGCCGTCCACGCTCGTCGTCGCCGGGCAGCTCACCCGGCTCTCCGGGGTCAGTCCTGCCCGCAGCAGCGCCAGCGCCGAGACCACCTTGAACGTCGAGCCCGGCGCGTACTGCCCGTAGGTCGCCACGTTCAGCCCGTCGCCCCCGAGACCGCTGGCCGCGGCCAGGATCGCGCCGTCGGACGGGCGGATCGCCACCAGCGCGGTCGCCGGCGTCTCCGCCCCCTCCGGTACGGCGAGCAGCCGCTCGGCCCTGGTCTGCAGCCGCGGGTCGAGCGTGGTGACCAGGGGCGTCCCGGGCTCGGGATCGGTGGAGAACACCTCCTCGTCCCCGGCGGCCACCACGAGCCCCGGCGTCCCGGCCAGCTGCTCGTCGTAGCGGGCCTGGAGCCCCGAGACGCCGGCCACGTCCCCGGCCTGCAGGCGCCCGTCGGACTCCTCGACGATCTCGGCCGTCACGGCTCCCACCCGACCCAGGATCGGGGCGGCGAACTCCCGCGTCGGAGCCAGCGGCAGGGTGTCCTCCAGGGCCGCGGCGCCCCGGATCCGGTTGATGCGCGAAGTGATCGGGCCGGCCTCGCCGGCACGCAGCACGATCGCCTCGACGAACGCCTGGTCGCCGGCGTCGCGGACCAGCTTCGCGTAGGCCGCGGCGTCGAGGTCAGCCACCGCGGCCAGCCGGCGAGCGTTCGCCACGGCGTCACCGGCCCCCAGCCGGGTCTTGTCGATGCCGACCCTGACCACCCGGCGGTCGCGCACCAGCACGGCGCCGTCGGCGCCGAGGATCCGGGCTCGCGGCGCGGCCGCCCGGGTGACGGAGATCGTCTCGTCCTCGCTGAGCGACGGCTCGACGAGCGCGGGGTCCCACCCGGTCGTCCAGGCGTCGGTGTCCTCGTCCTGGGTCAGCTCGGCGGTGGTCTCGTAGCGCCAGGTGTCGGCACCGACGGTCCACTCCCACGCCAAGGTCGCGGTGACCGTCGCAGGCCCGTCGCCCTCCCTCGGCTCGCCGACCTCGGCGACCTCCACGCTCGGGGACAGACCGGCGTCGTCGACCAGGTCGGCGACCACCGCGTCGTACCCCTCCTGCGGGTCCGGGGACCCGTCGGCGAAGACCGCGCCCGGCAGCTCGCCGGACGCGAGCCCGGTGGCCAGCTCCGACGCGGCGTCGTCAGGCGTGGGGCCGGACCCGAAGCTGCAGGCCGCCAGCGTGGTGGCGAGCAGGCCGCCGGTCAGTGAGCCGAGCAGCGCCGTACGGGTGGTCCGCCGGGCCGCGTCGCAAGTCTTCCGTGTCATGTCCGTCGTCCCCCCGGTCGTGGTGTGATGGATCCGGGGGCGGGGAGCGCACGGTCGAGCGCGGGGGCCACCGGACAGGGAGGGCCATCGTGTCAGCAACGCAGTTCGACACCGTGCAGGAGTACCTCGACTCCTTCCCCGACGACGTCGCGGCGGTGCTGCGCCAGGTCCAGGACCGCATCCGCGCCGCGGCCCCCGGCGCCGACGAGGTCATCAGCTACGGCATCCCGACGCTGCGCCTCGAAGGCCGCGCGCTGGTCCACTACGCGGGCTGGAAGAAGCACGTCAGCATCTACCCCGCGCCCGAGGACACCTCGAGCATCGAGCCGGAGATCGCGCGGTACGTCGCCGGCCGCGGCACGCTGAAGTTCCCGCTCTCCGAGCCGATGCCGCTGGAGCTGATCGAGAAGGTCGCCCAGCTGCTGGTGGCGCAGAACACCCGCTGACAGAGCACGAGCCGGGTGCTCGTGGGATCAGTCGGGAGCCGGTGCAGGAGGGGTGGCGGTGCGGGTGACGCCGGCGCTGGCGATCACGACGCACACGACGGCGATCCACTCGCGCACCCCGAGCTGCTCGGACAGCACGAGCAGGCCTGCCATCGCGGCTGCCGCCGGCTCGAGGCTCATGAGGATACCGAAGACCCGCGGCGGCATCGTCCGCAGCGCCGCCATCTCGAAGCTGTAGGGGATGACGCTCGACAGCAGACCCACCAGAGCCCCGACGACGAGCACGCGCGTGCCGAGCAGGTCGGCGCCGCCGATCGCGATCGCGAACGGGGCGATCACCACGGTGCCGACGAGACTGGCCACGGCCAGCCCGGACAGGCCGTCCCAGCTGCGCCCGACGGCGGCGCTCAGGGGGATGTAGAGCCCCCAGGCGGCGCCGGCCAGCAGCGCGAAGACGACGCCGCCGGCGGTGACCCCGCCCCCGCCGAACCCGAGCAGTGCCACGCCGGTCGCGGCGAGCCCGACCCAGGCCAGGTCGAGCTTCTTGCGCGACCCCACGAGCGCGACCGTCAGCGGGCCGAGGAACTCGATGGTGACGGCCAGGCCCAGCGGCATCCGGGCGAACGACTGGTAGATCGTCCAGTTCATCGTCCCGAGCACGAGCCCGAACAGCAGCACCGTCTGCCAGTCCGCCCGGCTGCGCCCGCGCAGCCGGGGCCGCGCGATCGCCAGCAGGATGATCGAGGAGGCCACGAGCCGCAGCCACACGACCGCGGTGGGCTCGAGGATCTCGAAGAGCTGCTTGGAGAACGCCGCGCCGAGCTGGACCGAGGCGATCCCCGCCAGCACCAGCCACACCGGCCGTGAGCCGAACGAGCGGCGGTTCGCCGTACGCCGACCCGGGTGACGGGGCCCGACCCGGGGCCCGACCCGCGTCCCGTCCCGAGGTGTGTCCTGGCGTCACCCGCCGAGGATAGGTGTCGCGTCCCCGGGGTTGGCGCGGGGGCGGAACGGGGAGAGTTGAAGCGACATCTTTTCGCGGACACCCCAGGAGCGCGCGTGAACGACACCGCCGGAAGCTACGTGACCGAGGGCCAGGCCTTCGAGCGCGACATGGACTACGTCCCCGACCGCATCACGGCCGAGCCCGACCGCTCCCGGGACTCGTTCGAGGACTCCGAGGTCGGGGCTCCGACCTGGCCGGCCGAGCCGGGTCGCTACCGGTTGGTCGCGGCCAAGGCCTGCCCGTGGGCGAACCGCTCGATCATCGTGCGCAACCTGCTCGGGCTGCAGGACGTCATCTCGATGGGCCTGGCCGGGCCGACCCACGACGCCGACTCCTGGACCTTCGACCTCGACGAGGGCGGACGCGACCCGGTGCTCGGGATGGAGAGGCTCAAGGAGGCCTACGACAACCGCATCCCCGACTACCCGAAGGGCATCACCGTGCCGGCCGTGGTCGAGATCGGCAGCAAGCAGGTCGTCACGAACGACTTCCCCCAGATCACCCACGACTTCTTCTTCGAGTGGCGCGAGCACCACCGCCCCGACGCGCCGGACCTGTGGCCCGATGCGGTCCGCGACGAGATGGAGGAGGTCATGGAGCGGGTGTTCACCGAGGTCAACAACGGCGTCTACCGCTGTGGTTTCGCCGGTTCCCAGGAGGCGTACGACGACGCCTACGACCGGCTCTGGACGGCCATGGACTGGCTCGAGGAGCGGTTGACCGACCGGCGCTACCTCATGGGCGACACGATCACCGAGGCCGACGTGCGGCTGTTCACCACCCTGGCCCGCTTCGACGCCGTCTACTTCTCGCACTTCAAGTGCAACCGCAACCAGCTCAAGGAGATGCCGGCGCTGTGGGGCTACGCTCGCGAGCTCTACCAGATCCCCGAGTTCGGCGGCACCGTCGACTTCGAGCAGATCAAGGCGCACTACTACGTCGTGCAAACCGACATCAACCCGACGACGATCGTGCCGAAGGGGCCCGACCCGGACGCCTGGCTCACCCCGCACGGTCGGGACTGAGCGCTCAGATCCGGTGCAGCGGCGGCGTCGGGGGTGGCGAGGCCTGCAGCCGCGACCGCTGGGCGGGGACCTGCGACGGCACCGCGGCGCGCCAGAACGCGTCCTCACCCTCCTGGTCGAACGGGTAGTCCCAGTACTCCGCCAGCAGCGCGTCGCGGAACCGGAGCACGTGCACGACGGTGCGCACGTAGGCGGGGTCGCCGTGTCGGGCCGTGCCCTCGACCAGCAGCAGGTTCCGGTGGTGGTCCGACAGCACCGACGCGACGGTGAACCCGGGGTGGTCGCCGGGCACCGTCGTACGGCGTCGAGGTAGGTGCCCACCGCGTCACGGCCGAGGTAGCTGGCCGAGAGCGGGTGCGTGCCCGCGACGTGGAAGACGATGTCCGGGGCGCACAGCGTCCACAATGGTCGAGGTTGCTCGTGACGTCCGCGTAGTGCTTGCGCACGACGGTGCAGCGATGGTCCTGCACGAGCAACTTCCACCGTGCCCCCGCACGACGGTGTGCCGGGTCGAGGTCCTGTCTAGCCCGCGGTCCTGGCGTGGCGCACGGGACTTAGGGCACCTGGGCGGGACAGGCTACCGGAATCTGGTCACCGCGGGTGTGGGGGGGCGTGGTCCGCAGCCGGCCCGGACCTGTCTGCCGCCTGTACGGTGCGACGGCGTGAGCCGCGCACCCGCAGGCTGTTGGAGACGACGAACACCGAGCTGGCCGCCATCGCCGCGCCGGCGATGAGCGGGTTGAGCAGCCGAGGGCCGCCAGCGGCAGCGCCGCGATGTTGTAGGCGAATGCCCAGAACAGGTTGGTCCTGATCGTCTTGAGCGTCGCGCGCGGGACTCATGGCATCGGCCGCGGTCCGCAGGTCACCCCGCACCAGGGTTAGGTCAGCGGCCTGGATGGCGACGTCAGCGCCGGTGCCCATGGCCAGGCCCAGGTCGGCCGCCGCCAGCGCCGCGGCCGTCGTTGACGCCGTCGCCGACCATGGCCACGGTCTTGCCCTGCTGCTGCAACCCGCGCACGACCGCGACCTTGTCGGCCGGCGTTCACGCCGGCGATCACCTCGGCGATGCCGACTTCGGGTCGCGACCGCCTCGGCGGCCCGGCGGGGTTGTCACCGGTCAGCAGCACCGGCGTCAGTCCCAGCTCGATGAACTCGCGCACGGCGTGCGGCGCGGGAACTCGCCTTGACGGTGTCGGCGACGGCGATCGCAGCCCGCGCACCCGAAAGTCCCACCCGACCCAGACCACGGGGTGTGTCCGAGGGCTGTCTGCGCGTGTTCGGCGGCCGCATCCAGCTCGCGGGCACGGTCTATGCCCTGCTCTCCTCCAGCCAGGGCGGGTCGACGACCGGCGACGACAGCGTGGCCCATCGACGACGCCCGAGACTCCCAGTCCCTCGTGGTTGACGAAGGCCGGCCGCCGCGCACAATGGCGCTCCGGCACGTTCCAGCGGCGTGCGCCGCGACCGCGCGCGCCACCGGGTGCTCGGAGGCGGCCTCCAGCGCCGCCAGCCGCAGTAACCTCACCGGCGGCGACGCCCGGGGCCAGAGGGAGAGCACGCCGGCTACGCTCATCCGCCCGGTGGTGACCGTGCCGGTCTTGTCGAGCACGATCGGTGTCGACACGTAGCGGCGCGGACTCCAGCACCTGGGGACCTTTGAGCAGTATCCCGAGCTGCGCGCCGCGGCCGGTGCCGACCAGCAACGCGGTGGGCGTGGCCAGACCCAGGGCGCACGGGCAGGCGATGATGAGGACGGCGACGGCGCAGGCGAATGCGGTGGCCGGGTCGGCGCCAGAGATCAGCCAGAGCAGCAGGGTCAGCACCGACAGGCCGATGACGATCGGCACGAAGATCGCCGACACCCCGGTCGGCCAGCCGCTGCACGTCGGCCTTTCCGGACTGGGCCTGCTCGACGAGCCGCGAGATCTGCGCCGAGCTGGGTGTCGGCGCCCGCCGCGGTGGCGCGCACCGCGAGTCGGCCGCCGCCGTTGACGGTGGCCCCCACGACGGCGTCGCCCGGGCCGACTCCCACGGGCGCCGACTCTCCGGTCAGCAGCGAGAGGTCGACGGTCGAGCGCCCGGACTCCACGACGCCGTCGGTGGCGACCTTCTCTCCGGGACGTACGACGAAGCGGGTGCCGGGGCGCAGCCGGTCGACCGCGACCCGCTGCTCGGGACCGTCGGGCGCGCCCGGGCCGTCGGGCAGCACCGCGACGTCCTTGGCCCCGAGGTCGAGAAGGGACCGCAGGGCGGCCCCGGCTCGGCGCTTGGCCCGCGACTCGGCGTACCTGCCGGCGAGGAGGAAGGTCGTGACGACCGCAGCCGTCTCGAAGTAGTAGTGCGCGTGCCCGCCGGCGACGAGCGCGACGATCGACCAGAGGTAGGCCGCGAGCGTGCCGATCGAGACCAGAGTGTCCATCGTCGAGGCGCCGTGGCGGGCGTTGACGAGGGTGGCGCGGTGGAAGGGGAGGCCGGCCCACAGCACGACCGGGGTGGTGAGGGCGAGCTGCCACCAGCCTTCCGCCGGTACGTCGACCCCGGGCACCATGGCGAGCACGGTCACCGGCACCGTGGGAGCGGCCGCGAGCAGGACTCGGCGCCGGAGGTCCTCGGTGCGCAGGCTGGCGCGGCGGTGTCGTGGGGGGCCTTGCCTCCCGCCGGGTCGTCCTCGTGGGGCGCGGCGGCGTCGCCGGCCTGCTCGACCGTGCGCAGCAGGTCCTCGACCGCGATGCCGGGCCGGTGCTGGACGCTGGCCTTCTCGGTGGCGTAGTTGACGCTCGCCGAGACACCGTCGAGCTTGTTGAGCTTGCGCTCGATCCGGTTCGCGCAGGACGCGCACGTCATGCCGGCGATCTCCAGCTGGACAGTGTCAATGGCGTTCACGACGTTGTGCCGCTCATGACAGCGCGTAGCCGGCTTCCTCGACGGCGGGCGGGCGCACGTCGTCGAAGAGGCAGCGGGTGGTCGCTGGTGACGGTGACGGTCGCCAGATCGAGGAGAACCACGACGCCGGTGACTCCGGCGATCTCGGTGATCTCCTCGGTGACCGAGGCGACGCAGTGCTGGCAGGTCATGCCGGTGACGGTGTAGGTCTGGCGCTCATCAGCTCTCCTTCGAGTGGTGGTGGGTTCAGGACCGGACCAGCCGCGCGCGGGTTCAGGATCGCACCAGCCGCGCGACGGCCGAGGCTTCCTGCAAGCTTGATCTGGGCCTCAGGGCCTCCGGCGCGAGCGGCATCGAGCACGCAGTGGCTCATGTGCTCGTCGACCAGTCCGAGGGCGACGGCCTGCAGCGCCTTGGTGACGGCGGAGACCTGAGTGAGGATGTCGATGCAGTAGGTGTCGCTCTCGATGATTCGCCGATGCCGCGCACCTGCCCCTCGATGCGCTTCATGCGCTTGAGGTAGTCGCCCTTGCGATTGGCGTAGCCGGGGTCCACGT
>CAWBNX010000014.1:0-12893 GCA_963790225.1 uncultured Actinomycetota bacterium
ACGAGGTCCTTCGCAGAACGAACGCGAAGTCTCCGCACAACTAGCCGGGCCGGCGGAGCAACCGGCTCCAGCCCGCTCGAACCAGTCCTCACCGGCAGGTGCCGGGAGGGTCAGGTGCGTTCGCCCAGGTGGCGGAGGAAGAAGCGACCAGCGTCGTCCGCGGCGTGGGGCGGGATGCCGGTGTGTCCGCCCATGTTGGCTTGGAGCGTCTTCTCCGCGGACCCGAAGGCATCGAAGAGGTCCAGGGCCCTCTGCCTGTCGTTGCCGCGGTCGTCCCACTGCAGCAGGACGTGGAGAGGGATGGTGACGCGGCGTGCCTCCTCGATGATGGCGCGAGGGACGAAGCTGCCAGCGAAGAGGCCGGCCGCGGCGATCCTTGGCTCGAGCAGGGCCAGCCGGACGCCGATTGCAGTGACCCCTCCGGAGATGCCCACGGGTCCGCCGACCTGGGGGAGCGCGAGAACCTCGTCCAGGACCGCGCGCAGCTCCGGGACGGCCTGCTCGACCAGTGGAAGGACCAACCGGTCGATGACGTCGTCGTCCGGACGCTCCCCGGCCTGAATGGCCTGGCGCAGCTCGGCGCGGGCCTGCTCGACGACGGCGATGCCGGGCCGCGCGCCGCTCCCGGGCAGCTCGACGGCCGCTGTGGCGAATCCCAGCTCTGCTGAGTGCCGGGCTCGAGCCTCCAGACGGGGGTACATCGCGCTCAGACCACCCGGATGACCCAGGAGGATCAACGGGGCAGGTGCGGATGGCGTGGCAGACGGAGGCGTCCACAGGATGCCTGGGACGCCCCCGAGGGTGAAGTCGCGTTCGAGGATGCCGTCGTCGAGGGTGTGCTCGGAAGTGATGCGCATGGTCGGGCCCTTCGGGAGTGCTCACAAGGCGCTCCCGGACGATCTATCGCCCCGCCGCGACCCCGGAGGAGGGCGCCCATCTCGATGCGTTCACGGGCAGCACCTCCTCGTTTCTCCAGGTCCGCCATCCGAAGTTACCAACGATTGTCAGGCACGCCTATCGGGTTTCGCGCTCACCGGACTCCGCGCACCGGCAGGATGCACACGGCCGCGACCAGCGCGCACAGCCCGGCCACGGTGTACAGGGCCGGGTAGCTGCCGAGCGCGAGGATGCCTGGGGCCAGTGCAGGAGCGAGCGAGTACGGCAGGGCCCCGGCGATGTTGAACACGCCGAGGTCCTTCGCTGCGGTGGCGGGGTCGGGCAGCACGTCGACGACCAGCGCGAGGTCGATGGCGACGTACAAGCCGAGCCCGACACCGCTGACGGCCAGCGCGAGGTAGAACCCGGCAAGCTGAGAGGTTGCGGCGAGCCCGAGCATGGCGATGCCGAACACGGCTGCCGCCACCATCACGAACACCTTGCGACGCCCGGTGCGGTCGGACAGCGGACCGCCGACCAGCGAGGCTGTGATGACCAGGGCGGACTGCAGCGCTGTGGCGAGGAACACCTGGTCGGGCACGTCGTGGTCGGGGCTGCCGAGGTGGTCGAGGAGGTAGAACGCCTCGTAGCTGGTGAGGCAGGCGTAGGCGAACACGAACAGGAACCGGCTGGCGAACGCCCACAGGAAGTCGCCGCTGGCGCGGGGTCGAACCCAGAAGGTGCGCGCCAGCTCCCCCCACGACCAGGGCGCCCGGCCCGCGGGGTCGAGCCGCCGGTCGTCGAGACGCCACATGAACCACACGATGG
The DNA here is from genome assembly GCA_963790225.1 of uncultured Actinomycetota bacterium. GTDB lineage: Bacteria > Actinomycetota > Actinomycetes > Propionibacteriales > Nocardioidaceae > Marmoricola_A. Next base: position 1,705 of record CAWBNX010000014.1, read on the forward strand.
CGACTCCGCCGACGAGGCACGGCGCGAGGAACATGGCCAGCGCGTTCGGGTTGAAGACCTTCACGAGCAGGGTCCCGAGCACGGACGCGACCGGAAGGCAGACGCCGAGCACCCCCGACACCATCCCTCGCTGCCGGGTAGGGACCTGGTCGGGCAGCACCGCCAGCAGGGCCGCGAGCACGGCGTTCAGGAACAGCTGCGCCAGGCACCAGCCGAGCACCACGACCGCGACGTTGGGGGCCAGGGCCACGATGACCGTGCCGACGGTGCCGCCGGCCAGGCCGACGAGCACCCACGGTCGGCGCATCCCCAGCGGTGAGGTGGTCCGGTCGGAGAGCCGGCCGAACACCGGGTTCCCGACCACCGCGACCAGCGACCCGAGGCCGGCGACCACGGCGAGGCTGTTCGGCGCCTTGTCGCCGACCAGCGCGTCGAGCTTGAGCGCCAAAGTCACGACCAGCGGCGCGATGAGCATGATGATGACGCCGGTGTAGGCGGCCGCGAACTCGACGACGAACCGCCACCCGACCGCGCCCACGTCCGGTCGGCCGTCGCCACCGGCGGCGCCCAGCAGCGCCGAGCGCTCGGCGTCGTGCTCGGGACCGGCGAGGCGTGTCAGGGCCACCGGGGCTGCCGGACCGTCGCCCACGGCAGGCACCAGCGGTCCCGGCAGGGCGGACGTGGGTGACGGGTCGGACATCGCGGCTCCCGCGGGAGGCAGGGCGATGACAGACGCCTCGCTCGTGATCATGAGACTGCTCCTGCAACCTGACCGCCGCAAGAGCCGTCCCGCGCCTCGGCGCGCATGACCGGTATCTCACGCCGCGCGAGACGGCCTTGCGGTGAGGCGGGTCTGCGCGACCATGGCCGGGTGGGAGGGACGGGGTCGCGCGCGCCGATGGGTGCACCGCTCGTCCAGACCAAGCTGCACGTGCCCGTCGGCCGCGCGGGCACGGTGCCCCGGCCACGGCTGTCCGACCGGCTCGCGCGGGGGCTGACGGCGAAGCTCACGCTCCTGTCGGCTCCGGCCGGGTTCGGCAAGACCACGGTGCTGGCCCAGTGGCTCGCCGAGTCCCGGCAGGTACCTGATGGTCCGGCGGTCGCGTGGGTGTCGCTGGACGAGCACGACGACGAGCCGGGCCGGTTCTGGTCGTACGTCGTCGCTGCCCTGGCCGGCATCAGCGACGCCGTGCACGCCGACTCGTTGCCGCTGCTGCACGGTCCGTCCGCGGCCAGCGAGGCGGCGATGGCCACCCTGCTGAATGCTCTCGGCGAGCTGCCCGTGGACGTCATGCTGGTCCTGGACGACTACCACGCCGTAACAGCGCACGAGATCCACGACGCGGTGGGCTACCTGCTCGACCATCTGCCGTCGCAGGTGCATCTGGTGCTCTCGTCGCGGTCCGACCCGCCGTTGCCGCTGTCCCGGCTGCGGGCCCGCGGCGACCTCGTCGAGGTGCGTTCGGCCGACCTGCGCTTCTCCCGGGACGAGGCCGCGCAGTACTTGACCGGGTCGATGGGGCTCCACCTGGCGGCAGCCGAGGTCACGCTGCTCGCCCAACGCACCGAGGGTTGGGCAGCCGCGTTGCAGCTGGCGGGCCTGTCGCTGCGGGACCGCGCCGACACGGCCGAGGCCGTCGCTGGGTTCGCCGGCGACGATCGGTTCATCGTCGACTTCCTGGCCGAGGAGGTTCTGACCCGGCTGCCGGCCGACGTGCGGGAGTTCCTGCTGCGGACCGCGGTCCTGAGCCGGCTGACCGGGCCGCTGTGCGACACCGTCACCGGACAGACCGGCGGCGCGGCCCGGCTGGTGGAGCTCGAGCGGGCCAACATGTTCTTGGTCCCGCTCGACGACCGCCGCGAGTGGTACCGGTACCACCACCTGTTCGGTGACGTGCTGCGCGCCCACCTGTCCGAGCAGTATCCGGACGAGGTCGCCGCGTTGCACCGGCGCGCCAGCGACTGGTGGCACGGCCAGGGTGACGCGGCCCAGGCCGTCGAGCACGCTCTCGCCGCCGATGACCCGGAGCGGGCAGCCGAGCTGATGGAGCTCGCGTTTCCGCTGATGGCGCGTGACCGGCGCGAGGCCGAGCTCGCCCGCTGGGTCGGCGCTCTCCCGGACGACGTGGTGCGGACCAGGCCGGTGCTGGCCATCGCCTTGGCGGGCGCCCTCGCGCAGGTGTCCGACTTCGCGACGGTGGAACAACGACTCGACGACGTCGAGCGGCTTCTGGTCGATGCGGACGGCAGGTGGCCCACCGAGCCGCCGGACGGACTGGTCGTCGTCGACACCGACAGCTTCAGGGCGCTGCCGGCGATGGTGCACATGTACCGGTCGGCACTGGCGTTGTCCCACGGCGACCCCGCCGGAACGCTCGAGCTCGCTCGACGCGCGCTGCATTTGGCACCTGAGGGCCACCACCTGCTCCGGGCGGGTGCTCGCGCCCTGGCGGGTCTGGCGGCCTGGGCCATGGGAGACCTGACGGCCGCGCACGCTGCATACACCGACTCCGCCCTCGACATGCGCCGGGCCGGGCATCTGGCCGACGTGCTGGGGCTGTGCATAACCCTCGGCGAGCTGGGCCAGACACAGGGACGCCTGACCGACGCCGAACGCACCTACCGTGACGCGCTCGACCTCACCGCAGCTGCTGACGGGGCGCCGCTGCGCGGCACCGCCGACATGCACGTGGGCCTCGCCGGCGTCCTGCTGGAGCGCGGTGACCTCGCCGGAGCAGCGGCGGAGCTGAACGCCGCCGACGCTCTCGGCGAGCACAAGGGGCTGCCGCAGAACGCGTACCGCTCACGGGTCCTCCACGCGTGGCTCGCCGAGGCCGCGGGGGACCTGACTTCCGCCGTGAGCCTGCTCGACGAGGCGGAGCGGGTCTACAACGGCGACTACGCACCGAACGTCCGGCCGGTGCCGGCGGTGCGAGCCCGGCTGCGCCTGCGCCGCGGCGAGCTCCACGACGCCGAGGCATGGGCCCGTGAACGACGTCTCGGGCCCGAAGACGAGCTGTCGTACCTGCGCGAGTACGAGCACATCACCCTCGCCCGGCTGCTGCTGGCACGGCACCAGGCCGGCAGGGCGGACGCGGCAGCAGGGGGCTCACCGCCGCTGGACGAGGCGACCAGCCTGCTGCAGCGGCTCGCGGCCGGGGCCGAGACCGGCGGCCGTGTGCGACCGCTCATCGAGATCCTCGCCCTGCTGGCGCAAGCGCACGCGGCGCACGCCGAGCGCGACACCGCCCTGAGCACCTTGCGGCGTGCGGTCGAACTCGCCGAGCCCGAAGGCTACGTCCACGTGTTCACCGGCGAGGGGCCCGCACTTGCCGCCCTGCTACTTGCTCTGTCGCGCGCCGAGCCCGGCTCGGGCTACCTGCGGAGGCTCGCGGCCGACAGCCAGCCGGGGCAGTCCGCAGCGTCCGGCATTGCCGGGCAGACCACGGCGAACCGCCCGGGGGGTCGAGCGCTCGTCGAGCCGCTGTCGGAGCGGGAGCTGCACGTGCTGCGGCTGCTGGCTACCGACCTCGACGGCCCGGCCATCGCCCGCGAGCTGCACATCTCGCTGAACACGATGCGCACCCACAGCCGCAACATCTTCCGCAAGCTGCAGGTCAGCAGCCGCCGGGCCGCGGTCCGGCGGGCCGTCGAGCTCGACCTGCTGCCCCGCCAACGCCGCAGCTGACCCCACCTGCCAGCAGGCCGCGCCGCTGCCGCGCCGCTCCGCGGGCGCAAGTTCACCATGCCGCTCACCAGATGTGGTGACGACGACTCACCACATCGGTTCTTACCTTCCCGGTGATGGACGGCGCGCACCGTCGCCGACCTCCCGCAGTTGCCCTCAACTCGCACGAGGTGTCCCATGTGCCAGCACCAGCCCCAGTGCCCTCCGGCCGACAGCCCGGCACGCCAGCTCGCGCGCACCGCCGCAGCCCACCCCGAGCAGGGCTGGCACCTGCTGTGCAACGGCGTCGTCGTGTTCGACGACCTCGGCGAACTGCTGCCGCACGACGTCACGCGCGTCGCGCGGGCCGCGTGAAGGGCGTGACCGCCATGCGCCAGGTCCAGCAGACGCGACGGCGGCGGCCAACCCGCCCGGCGGAGCTAGACCTCACCACCCCGTCCGGCCACCCGCTGCCGTTCTGACCAGCCGAGAACCGGAAGGACATCCGATGAGCGACACGAACCCGACGTCCCGCTCGCGGGAGCCGAGGCGGTACGCGATCCGAGTCGCCAGCCTCCTCGACCAGAGGTGGGCGACATGGTTCGACGGGCTCACCCTCACCCACCAGGACGACGGCACCACCGTCCTCGACGGACCCGTGGCCGACCAGGCCGCCCTGCACGGGCTGCTCCAGAAGATCCGCGACCTCGGCCTCACGCTGCTGTCCGTCACGCCCGCGGACACCACGGCCGGCCCCGGCGCCGACGACCCCACCGACCGGCCCGAGGCATACGCCTCGACACCCACCACCACGACCCCCGGGAGCTCCTCATGAACCGCTTCATCCGCCGCCTCGGGGACCTCGGCGCCCGCCGCCCCTGGATCACGATCGGCACCTGGGCAGTCATGGCCGCACTCGTGGCCGTGCTGTCCGGCGCACTCGGCGGCGCGTTCGCCGACGACTTCAGCGCACCCGGCAGCGACAGCGCCAAGGCCATGGACCTGCTCGACGAGCGGTTCCCCGCCGTGTCCGGCGGCACCGCCGTCGCCGTCTTCGCCGCCCCCGAAGATCAGCGGGCAACGGCCTTCCAACCCGCCGTCGATGCCGCCCTGTCCCGGGTCGCGAAGATCAACCACGTCGCCGCCGTCGGCGACCCCTTCGCCGCCGGGCACGTCTCCCCCGACGGTCGCATCGCTTACGCGGACATCGCCCTGGACGTGCCCTCGACCCAGTTCGGACGCGACACCGCCGCCACCCTCGTGCACGCCCTCAAGACCGCCCAGGTGAACGGGCTGCAGACCGAGTTCGGCGGCGACGCCGCGTTCCTCAACGCCGAGGAGGAGAAGTCCGGCTCCGAGGTCTTCGGCATCGTGGCCGCCCTCGTCGTGCTGCTCGTCGCGTTCGGAACCGTCGTGGCTGCACTCGTCCCGATCGTCCTCGCGCTGGTGGCGGTCGGTGTCGGCCTCGCCGGCATCGTGTTGCTCGCCGGCGGCATCACGGTCTCCACCGCCGCTCCGACCATCGGCGCCATGGTGGGCCTCGGTGTCGGCATCGACTACGCGCTGCTCATCGTGTCCCGGTACCGCGAGAACCGGGCTGCCGGGCACGGCAACGCCCCCGCGCTCTCCGCCGCCATGAGCTCGTCGGGCACCGCGGTGTTCTTCGCCGGTGGCACCGTCGTGCTCGCGATGGGTGCCCTCGTGCTCACCGGCGTCGGCTTCCTCACCTCCATCGGCATCAGCACCTCCCTCGTCGTCCTCTTCGCGGTCGCCACCGCAGTCACCCTGCTGCCCGCGCTGCTGACCGTCCTAGGCGACCGCATCGACTCGCTGCGAGTCGTCGGCCGCCGCCGCAACAAGCGCGCCAGGACCGCCAAGCCGGTGGAGTCGACCGTCTGGTGGCGGCTCGCACACCGCATCTCCGCCCGGCCCGTCCCTTACCTCGCCGCCGGCGCCCTCGTCATGCTGACGCTGGCCGTCCCGGCCCTGTCGCTGCGGACCGGCTTCCCCGACGCGAGCGACAACCCTTCCGGCCACACCGAGCGCAAGGCGTACGAGCTGCTCGCCGACGGTTTCGGTCCCGGCTACAACGCCCCCCTCGTCGTGGTCGTGGACCTGCGCGCTGCCCGCCTGGACCCGAGCGACGTCTCGTCGCTGACCGCCAGCATCGCGGCCGTCCCCGGGGTCGCCCAGGTCGGCGAGCCGCGCACCAACACGGCGGGCGACACCGTCATCCTGCCCACGCTGCCGACCACCGAGCCCTCGGACCCGGCGACCGTGCGCACGCTCGAGCGGGTCCGGGCCGTCACCCCGCCCGGGGCCTACGTGACCGGCCCGGCCGCACTGACCCTCGACCTGGACAAGCAGCTGTCCGACACCCTGCCGCTGTTCATCGGCGCCATCCTCGCGACCTCGATCCTGCTGCTGATGATCGTGTTCCGCTCGGTCGCCGTCCCGATCAAGGCCGCCGTGATGAACCTGCTGTCGATCGGTGCCGCTTACGGCGTCGTGGTCGCCATCTTCCAGTGGGGCTGGCTCGCCGGCCCGTTCGGCATCCACGACACGTACCGCATCGCCTCGCCGCTGCCGGTCATCTTCTTCGCCGTCCTCTTCGGCCTCTCGATGGACTACGAGGTGTTCCTCGTGTCCCGCATCCGCGAGTCCTACGAGACCACCCGCGACAGCACGGAGGCGGTCGCCCGCGGACTGGCGTCCACCGGACGGGTCGTGACGTCCGGCGCGCTGATCATGGTCCTGGTGTTCATGTCGTTCGTCACGAACCCGTCCCCGTTCGTGAAGATGATCGGCATCGGCCTGGCCACCGCGATCGCGCTGGACGCCACCGTGGTCCGCATGGTCCTGGTGCCGGCCACGATGGCCCTGATGGGTCGAGCCAACTGGTGGCTGCCGGGTTGGCTGGACCGGGTCCTGCCGCACCTGAGCCTCGAGGGCCTTGCGCAGCCCCCCGCCTCCCCGGTGACCGTGCCGGCCCAGGGCCACCACGCCACCCCAGCAGGGAAGGACGCGCCCGTCCCGAGCGCCTCCCGCTGACCGGAGCCGCGACCCGCCCGGCCGGGCCCGCCAGCCAGCCCATACGGGCCCGGCCGACCCCCCCCACCCGCAGACCACGCACAGACAGGATCCGGCCGATGATCCAGGCCCGCAACATCACCAAGCACTACGCCGACAAGGTGGCCGTCGACGACATCAGCTTCACGGTCGCCCCCGGGAAGGTCACCGGCTTCCTCGGCCCGAACGGTGCCGGCAAGTCCACGACGATGCGCATGATCGTCGGGCTCGACCGTCCCACCGCCGGCACTGTCACGGTGAACGGCCGCCGATATGCCGGGCACCCGTCGCCGCTGACCGAGGTCGGGGTGCTGCTCGAGGCGAAGGCCGTGCACACCGGCCGGTCCGCGGTGGACCACCTGCGTGCCGTGGCCGCCACCCACGGCTTCGGCCGGCGCCGCGTCGAGCAGCTCATTGACATGACCGGCCTGCACAGCGTCGCCGGCAAACGGGTCGGCGGGTTCTCCCTCGGCATGGGGCAGCGCCTCGGCCTGGCCGTGGCCCTGCTGGGCGACCCACACACCCTCATCCTCGACGAGCCCGTCAACGGCCTCGACCCGGAAGGAGTCCTCTGGGTGCGGAACCTCCTTCGGCAGCTCGCCGGCGAGGGCCGCACCGTGTTCCTGTCCTCGCACCTGATGAGCGAGATGGCCCTCACGGCCGACCACATCCTGGTCATCGGACGCGGCCGCATCATCGCCGACGCCCCGGTCGCCGACATCATCGCCCGCTCCGGCGGCAGCTGCGTCAGGGTCCGCACGACCGACCCCGGCCGGCTGGCCGATCTGCTGCGCGGCCCCGACGTCACCGTCACCGCTGCGCAGGACTGCGGCCTCGAGGTCCGAGGCGCCACCGCCCAGGTCATCGGTGAGGCAGCCGCCTCCGCCGGCCTGGTGCTGCACGAGCTGGCACCGCGCCGCGGCAGCCTCGAGGACTCCTACATGTCACTGACCGCCGACGCCGTCGAGTACCACGCCACCGGCGGCCCGTCGGCCGACCCAAACAGGCAGACCGACGAGACCACACCGCTGGCCGACGCCCGGCAGGCGCCGAACCCGGAGGAGACCCACCGATGAGCACCCACACCGCCCTCGCCCCCACTGCAGTCGCACGTGCAGGTGCGCACGACGTGACGTTCCCCCGGGTGCTGCACTCCGAGTGGATCAAGTTCTGGTCGCTGCGGTCGACCGTGTGGACCGTCGCCGCCACCGTCGTCGTGATGGGCGCCGTCAGCTGGCTCGCGGTGTTCTTCACCGCCCGCGAGGTCACCGACCCCGGCACGAAGCCGCAGGACGCTGCCGAGCTGACCCGCTTGCTGCACGACCCCGGCCTCATCCTGACCGGCACCGAGCTCGCCAAGCTCGTCGTGGCCGTCCTCGGGGTGCTCATCATCACCGGTGAGTACTCCACCGGGATGATCCGCTCCACGCTGACTGCGGTTCCGCGCCGGCTGCCGGCCCTGTGGGCCAAGGCGATCGTGCTCTTCGCAGTCACCACCGGCACCGTTCTGGTCGCCGAGGTCCTCTCCTGGCTGGTGGCCGCCCCGACCCTGCACTCCCACGACGCCGCCCTCGCCTTGGGTTCCGCCGAGACTCAGCGCATCCTGCTCGGCGGCGTCCTCTACCTGGTCGGCATCGCCCTGCTCGCGTTCGCGGTCGGCGCCATCGTCCGGGTCGCCGCCGGCGCCCTAGCGACCGTGCTCGGTCTGCTGCTCGTCGTCGAGGTCCTGTTCCGCACCCTGCCGGTCGACTTCTTCCGCCAGGTCAGCCCGTTCCTGCCGGCCACCGCCGGGCACCAGCTGCTTGCCACCCAGACCAGCATCGAGCAAGCCCGCGCCATCAGCAGCGCACCCGTGCTCGACCCCTGGGTCGGGTTCGCCGTCATGGTCGTCTGGGTCGCAGTGGCCCTGGCCGTGGCTGCTGTGCAGCTGCGCCGTCGCGACGCATGACCTCCCGGATTGCCGCGGGGCCGGGTCCGCCTCGGCGCCGCGCACTCCGCGTGCGTCAAGGGGCGGCCACCTTGGGGGGCCGATCAGCTTTCCCGGCTGACTGTGCGAGTTTTCGGTTCTCGTCGCCCGCTCCGTCCAGCCGCGTCTCTCCCGGCCATCCGTCGCCGCAGTCGGCCCGCACGACGACATGCCCTAGCGCGTCGGTGGGGCGGCGGCTCGGAAGAGCCGCGCGATCACCGCACAACCGGAGTCGTTGGGGTGGAAGTCCGCCTCGTCAGGAGGCAGGCATGCGAACGTCAGGTCGCAGGTGCGTCGAGCCAGCGTGAGCGTTGCGAACGCGTCCGCCGTACGAACCTGGTGCCGGCCGGCGACGGCGCGCAGCTCGCGGATGACACCGGCCCACAACGGGTTGCTCCTCGGGAACTCCACGGCCACCAGGCCCGCGGTCGTCGCCGGACGTCGGCGAAGCACAGCGCGCTCGGGGGACCGGTGCCGGGCGGCCGCAACGCCGTCCAGGCTGGTCCTCGCCGTGCGGGCGGCGAAGGTGTCGATTCGCCTCGGGCACGAGGCTGTCGGTCACCCCTGGCCGGGGGCGTGGACGAAGCCGAGCTGCTTCTGCGTCACGTGGTTCACGGCGATGACGAAGCAGATGCGGTCGGGCCCGCGCTGCGGGAACGGCTTACCGGTGTACTTGCGCGCGATGGGGTCCATCAGGCGGCAGTCCTGGTCGGGCAGCTCGGCGACGACGCGGCCCTGGGCCGCCGCCATCCGGTACGGATTGGCGCTGTCGACCACCGACAGGGACACGCGCGGGTCGCGGCGCATGTCCTTGGCCTTCCACGTCACGTCGGACGTGCACACCAGGACGTGGTCACCGTCGAGGTCCACCCAGACGACGTGGTTGCGCGGAGAGCCGTCGGTCCGCAGCGTCGTCAGATGGACATAGTTGGGCGCATCCAGCAGTGCCCTCACCTCAGGTGGCAGCGCCACCGGCGCTGGCGCGGGCGGAACGGGGGCGACGGAGGTGCGGTCACGAACATCAGTGCGCATGGGTGCCTGCCCGGGGCCAAGAGAAGGACTGGTGACCCCGAGTTGTCGCATCTCATCGACGCCCGTTACGGACGCGCGCTGGTGAAGGTCCAGAGCGGCCGGGGAGGCTCCGCTAGCCGGCGGCCGCCCTGGCCAGCAGGCGGGCGCGCACCTTGTGCAGCTGGGGCATGAGCCCGTAGATGACGACGGGCACGGCGACGGTGGCCAGGACGAAAGTGCGCAGCACCGGCGACAGTGTCCTCAGCCAGTCGCCGAGCGCCAGGTTGAGCAAGGTCAGGGTCGGGAAGACGGCCAGCCAGATCATCAGTGCCAGCTGGTGCTTGGTCGGCGGCGTGGTGGTGGACATCTGTTTCTCCTCAGGTCTCGGGGGCGACAGCTCTCGGGCGGGTGGGGATCGGGCGCCGGGCCCTCAGGGGAGGGATGGCCGGTCGACGAGGTCGACGGCGGCGCGGACGTCGTCGTCGACGAGGTCCGCGTTGAGGGCGATGGCCGCGGCCGACCCCTCTCCGGCGGCGGTGATGACCTGGGCGCGGGGGTTCGCGACGTTGCCCGCGACCCACACTCCGGGGACCGTGGTGCGACCGGTCGGGTCCTTGACGACCCAGCCGCTGTCGCCGAGCTCGCAGCCGAGTGCGACCAGCAGGTCGTTGTTCGGAACGAACCGCGGCGGGACGAACAGCGCATCACGCGCGACGACCCGGCCGGCCACGGTCTCGACGCCGACCAGCCGGTCGTCCTCGACGAGGACCCGGGCCAGGTCTTCCTCGACGATGCCGACGGCGCGGGCGACCAGCCCGGTGCGTTGCGCTTCCGTCAGGGTGCCGCCCGGCACGAACAGGACGACGTCCGCGGCCCACTGACGCACGATCTGTGCGTACCCGACGCTCTCGGGCGAGGCATCGCCGAGGACGCCGATCCGCTGGTCGCGGACCTCCCAGCCGTGGCAGTACGGGCAGTGCAGCACGTCGCGCGCCCAGCGGGCCTGCAGGCCGGGCACGTCGGGCAACTCGTCCCGCAGGCCGGTGGCGACCAGGAGCCGGAGCGCGGAGAGGCGGCGGCCGTCCGCGAGGCGCACCAGGAAACGGCTTCCGGACCGCTCGACGTCGGCAACCTCGCCCGTGACGACCTCGCCGCCGTACTCGCTGACCTCGGCCCGACCGGTGGCCAGCAGGTCCGCCGGCGGCAGCCCGTCTCGGGACAGGTAGCCGTGCATGCGCGCCGCCGGTGCGTTGCGGGGGGCGCCGCTGTCCACCACGAGGACCCGGCGCCGGGCCCGTGCCAGCACCAGCGCGGCGGACAGCCCGGCGGCACCGCCGCCGATCACCACCACGTCGTACGCGTTGTCGTCGTCGTTCATGCCCGTCAGGGTGCGCCTGTTTCCCTGTTCCCTCAACATTCGTTGCCATTTCCGGGAACCACCCACCACGATGTGCGCATGCACGACACGACGACAGT
>CAWBNX010000015.1:0-21881 GCA_963790225.1 uncultured Actinomycetota bacterium
CGCGGCCCTCGAGGACGTACCGCTGGAGCAGGCCTTCGAGCTGGCCTCGTCCAAGACCTCCCAGTTCAACAACTAGGGCAGCTGTGCGACTCCTGCTGATGCGGCACGGCCAGACCCACGCCAACGTGTCGGGCGAGCTCGACACCGCCCACCCCGGCCTCGACCTCACCGACCTCGGGCGCGCCCAGGCCGTCGCCGCGAGCAAGGCGCTGGCCGACGAGCACCTCGACGCGATCTACGTCTCCAGCCGCGTGCGTACGCACCAGACCGCGGCCCCGACCGCCGACGCCCGCGGCCTCTCGCTGACCCAGCTCGACGGCCTGGAGGAGATCCAGGCCGGCGACTTCGAGATGCGCGCCGACCACGACGCCGTCGCCGGTTACATCGGGACCGTCGCCACCTGGCTCGACGGCGACCTCACCCACCGGATGCCCGGCGGCGAGACCGGTGAGGAGTTCCTGGACCGCTTCGACGCAGCGGTCCGCACCATCGTCGACGCCGGTCACTCCGCGGCCCTGGTCGTCAGCCACGGCGCTGCGCTGCGCACCTGGGTGTCCACCCGGATGGAGCCGCACCCCGACGCACCACCCGCGACCGAGCCGCTGCACAACACCGCGCTCATCGTGCTCGACGGTGACGTCGACGCCGGCTGGCGGATGGTGTCGTGGCAGGGCCACCCGGTGGGCGGTGACTACCTGGAGGACCCCACCGCCGAGGACCCCACCGGCGACCTCGACTCCGACGGTGACGGCGAGATCGGCTGAGCATGCGGATCCTCCGACGCGGAACGTCACTGAGCATGGCGTGCCGGTTCGCACCGGAAGACCGTGCGAGTGAAGTCGTCGGCCGACACAGGGATCAACTGGGCGCTCAGGTCAGACGCCCTCGGTGCCGATGCCCGGGTGGACGAACGGCCGGCCCGCGCGCATCTGCTCGACCGATCCCGGGTGCACGCGGGCGAGGTGCGCGAGCCCGCGGCGCCGGTAGCGCAGGACCTGGACGACGCCGAGCGCCCAGAAGGCGTACTGCACCGCCATCGCGAGCTTGAAGTCGCCGAGCGTGTACGAGTCCATCCCGCCGGACGACGACAGGTCGAGCACGACCCCGATCAGCGCCATCGTGAGCAGCGAGGCGGTGAAGCCGCCGACGTTGACCAGGCCGTTGGCACGGCCGATCGCGTGGGCCGGCGTGAAGGAGCGGGCCAGGTCGAAGCCGACCATCGAGGCCGGACCTCCGCTGGCCATGGCGAAGGCCATCACGACGACCACCCACGTCGGTGCGACACCCGGCCACAGCAGCACGGCGGTCCACGGCACCACCATCGCCACGACGACGCCGACCACGATGAACGAGCGGTAGTAGGGCAGCCGCGCCACCAGCCGCGCCAGCACCAGGCCACTCACGACCGCCCAGGCCGTCATCGCCATCAGCAGCGTGCTGGCGCCGCTCGGCGTCCAGCCGAGCCCCTGCACGAGGAACGGGTAGCCCCACAGCAGCGCGAAGACGGTGACGGAGAACTGCGAGGTGAAGTGCGACCACATGCCCAGCCGGGTGCCCGGGTTGCCCCAGACCGTGCGCACCGACTGGGCGAGCGCGCCGCAGCTTGATGGCCACGACGTCGCCGCGGCGGTAGGGCGAGTCCTTGACCAGCGCGAGCACGGCGACGAGCAGGACGACGCCGACGCTGGAGGTCAGCGCGAAGGCGCGGGTCCAGCCGAGTGCGTGGAGGAGGTACGCCAGCGGGCCGGCCGCGGCGATCGCGCCGAGCTGGCCGGTGAGCCCGGTGAGCTGCGTGACCATCGGCGCCTGGCGCACCAGGAACCACACCGTCACGAGCCGGATCACGCTGACGAAGACCATCGCGTCGCCGGCGCCCAGCACGGCACGCGACGCGACGGCCGCGGCGAACGACTCCGAGAAGGCGAAGCCGAGCTGCCCGACGGTCATCAGCGACAGTCCCCAGATCAGCATCGCCCGCGAGCCGTAGCGGTCGAGCAGCACGCCGACCGGCACCTGCATGGCGGCGTACACGACGAGCTGGAGGACGGTGAACGTCGCCAGGCTGGTCGCGCTGATGTCGAACCGCTCGGCAGCGACGATCCCCGCGACGCCGAGCGAGCTGCGGTGGAAGACCGCGAGGACGTAGACGGCCAGGGCGACCCCCCAGATCACCCAGGCGCGCCGCCTGCCGATGTCGTGGACCTGCTCCGCGTCACTCCTCGCGCGCCCCGGCGCCACCGAGGGCAGCCGTGAGCTCGGCCCGGGCGGGCGGGTCCGCGCCCGGGCGCGAGACGTTGACGGCGGCGCCGATCGCGGCGGTCGTCACCGCGTCGAGGACGTCGCGGTCCGACAGCGCGCGCAGGGCTCGGCCCCGTTCGCTCCCTCACGCCGAGGCCGAGGAGCGCGTCGATGAGGACGCCGCTGAAGGTGTCGCCGGCACCGACGGTGTCGGCGACGACGACGGGCACGCCCGGCACCTCGAGCGTGGTGCCGTCGGGGCGTACGGCGACCGCGCCGTCGCCGCCGCGGGTGACGACGACGAGCCCCGGGCCGGCGCCCGCCCAGCGCGTCGCGGTCTGCACCGGGTCGTCGTCGGGGTGGAGCCAGTGGAGGTCCTCGTCGCTGACCTTGACCACGTCGGCGAGGGTGACGAGCTCCTCGACCCGCGCGACCGGGCCCGGTGCGGTCCGGGGTGATGGCCGGACGGGCGTTGGGGTCGAGCGAGACCAGGGCGCGGCCACGGTGGGCGCGGACCGCGTCGAGGACGGCGTCGGCGCCCGGGCTCGAGCACGGTCGCGATCGAGCCGACGTGCAGCACGTCGCAGCCGTCGTCGGGCACGTCGTCGAGGTGCCAGTCGAGGTCGAAGTCGTAGGACGCCGCCCCGCTCGTCGTCGAGGGTGACCACGGCGCTGGACGTGCGCCCGCTGGCGGTCGGCCGGGCGAGCACCGTGACGCCGCTGGCCTCCAGCCACGCGCGGACCATCGCCCCGCGGGCGTCGTCGCCGAGCAGCGTCACCAGCCGCACGTCGCGACCGAGCCGACCGAGGGTGATGGCGACGTTGGCCGGGCTTCCGCCGGGGAGGTCCTGGGGGTGGCCGTTGCGGTCCGGGACGACGTCGACGAGCGCCTCGCCGACGACGAGGACCCGCGGCTGTGCGTCCGTCATGCCCCCATCATGCCGGTGCGGGACGCCGTCCGACAGGGCCACCGCGCTCGCGAGACTCGGGCGTCAGCGGCAGTCGCGGCAGGAGGGTCGCCTGCACCGCGTGGTAGAGGTCGGGCTTGCCCGGCCAGACCGACGCCTGCGGTGGTTGGCCGGGTCGAGCTCGTGGTGCCAGGAGCCCCGCTCGACGTCGCGGAGGTGGGTGACGACGTAGTCCCACCACGCGGCGTAGCGCTCGGCGTACGCCGTCTCCCCGGTACGCCGGTGCAGGGCCGCTGCGGCCGAGATCCCCTCGGCCGCCACCCAGTGCATCCGCTGGCGCACGACGGGGGTGCCGTCCCAGTCGGTCGTGTAGACGAAGCCGGGCGCGCCGTCGACGTGCCAGCCGTCGGCGACGGCGCGGTCGAAGAGCAGCCGCGAGGTCTCGAGCAGGCCAGCCGGTGCGGCGTCACCCAGCGTCGCCTCGACGTGGAGGAGCAGGCGCGACCACTCGAGCCCGTGGCCCACCGTCGCACCGAAGGGCTTGAAGGGGTCGTCGGGACGGTCGCGGTTGAGCTCGAGGTCGACCGACCAGTCGGGGCCGAAGTGCTCGGGCAGCCGGCCGTCGTACGACGACGCGAGCCCGACGACGTACGCCGCGATCCGGGCAGCCCGCTCGTGCCAGACGCCGTCGCCGGTCACGTCACCGACCGCCAGCATCGCCTCGACGGAGTGCATCGCCGCGTTGAGCCCGCGGTAGGGCGCCGGCTCCGTCCAGGCGCGGTCCCACTCGTCGACGACCCGGCCGGTGGCCTCGTCCCAGAAGCGCTGCTCGAAGACTGCGCGTCGCGTCGGCGAGGAGGCCGTCCGCACCGGGCAGCCCGGCCACGACCGCCGACGAGCCGGCCAGCATCACGAAGGCGTGGTCGTAGCACGACTTGGCGGTCCCGCCGGTCGGTGCACCCGTGGCGTCGACGGCGCTGAACCAGCCGCCGTCCTCGTCGTCGTGCAGCGTGGCGCGCAGCCCGTCGAGCGCGGCGGTGGCGATCGGCGCACACCCGTCGACGCCGAGCAGGTGCCCCAGCGCGAAGACGTGGACGGTGCGGCTGGTGATCCAGGTGTGCACCGGGCGGTCGAGGTCGGGCACGCCGTCGTCGTCGAGCCAGGCGGCGCCGCCGACCGGGTGGATGACGCGGCGACCGAACGCCAGGAGGCGGCGGCACTCGGCGTCGAGCCAGGCATCGTCCGGGGGCGCGGGAAGGCTCACCCGTGCAGTCAATCAGCGAACCCCCACAACGCACGAGACCCCCGCACGAGGTGAGGGGGTCTGGCGACTGGACCGATGTTCTGTCCAGTGGCAGGTAGAGGATTCGAACCTCTGTAGGCGTTGCCGGCTGATTTACAGTCAGCTCCCTTTGGCCGCTCGGGCAACCTGCCGGGGCGTGCGGAACAATAGCAAGGCACGGACACCGCTACGAATCGCCGGGGCACCCCGGCAGCGCCCCAAGCCCATCCAAGGAGGCACACCATGGCTGACTCGAGCTTCGACATCGTGAGCAAGCTGGACCGCCAGGAGGTCGACAACGCCCTGAGCCAGGCGGCTCGCGAGATCGCCAACCGCTTCGACTTCAAGGGCACCGGCGCGAGCATCGAGTGGAAGGGCGAGCAGGCCATCGAGATCACCGCCTCCGCCGACGACCGCGCGAGCGCGGTGCTCAGCGTCTTCCAGGACAAGCTGATCAAGCGCAACCAGAGCCTGAAGATCCTCGACACCTCCGAGCCACGCCAGTCGGGCCAGGTCTCCAAGATCGACATCGTGCTCAAGGAGGGCATCACCTCCGAGGACGCCAAGAAGATCTCCAAGCTGATCCGCGACGAGGGCCCCAAGGGCGTCAAGGCGCAGGTGCAGGGCGACGAGCTGCGCGTCTCGTCGAAGAAGCGCGACGACCTGCAGGCGGTGCAGCAGCTGGTGAAGTCGCAGGACTACGACTTCGCGGTGCAGTTCACCAACTACCGCTGAGTCACGCTCAGAAAGCGGCCAGAGTCCGCACAGAGTCCGCAGAATCGGCCGTGGCCGCCATCAGGTTGGCGGCCGCAGCCCTGGTGCGGTCCTCCGCCTTCGGCCAAAGGTGGCTGTATACGTTCAGGGTGATCGACGCCGAGGAGTGACCCAGCGCGTGCTGCACAGTCACCACATTGCAGCCGTCGGCGATCAGGCCCGAAGCGAAGAAGTGCCGTAGGTCGTGCAGGGTAAACGCGTCCATGCCCACCTTCCTTCGCAGGCTCCGCCACTGGTTGCCGGCGCTGTTGCGGTTGTACACGTAGCCGTTGAGGGAGAACAGCCACTGTTCCTCCCCCATCGGCGGGCACTTCTCGAGGTGAGCGGCCAGCACCCGCACGAGGTCGTCGGGTAGGTAGACCGTCCGGGCCGACTCGTACTTCGGCGAGACCTCGATCGTCTTCGCGTTGACCTGGCCCTGGATCTGTCGCTGGATGGACAAGGTCCGTCGGAGGAAGTCGACGTCGCGTAACTGGATGCCCGCCGCCTCCCCCAGTCGCAGGCCGGCGAAGGCGCACACGGCGACGAACGCATGGAAGCCATCTGGTGCTTCGCGCAGCGCGGCGCCGACCTGCTCAGGAGTCGGCACCTTGATCTTGCCCTCCGACTTCGCGACACGCGGTGGGGAGATCCCCGCCGTCGGGTCCTGCCGGATCACTCGCGCCTTGACGGCCGCGAGGAAGGCCATGCGGACGTAGTTGTAACGGGTGCGCCTGGTCGAGGCCGCGAGACCCCTTCTTCGCTTAGGCCCCGGCTTGGTCATGGCCTTCATCCACGCCTCGACGTGCAGCTCGGTGATCCGGCTTATCGGCACGTCGGCGAAGGTGACCGACGCGAGCGTCATGGCTGCGGTCTCGGCTGTGCCGTCAGTCCACGTCTGCACCTCCGACCAACGCTTGAACCACTGACCGAAGGTGACCTTCCCAGCCGCCGGGTCGACATAGTCACCCCGAACAACAGCGGCGGTGACCTCATCGAGCCAACGTTGCGCATTGGCCTTCTTGACGAAGTGCCGGGCGTGCTCCTTGCCCGCCTCGTCACGGTAGCGGGCGCGATAGCGCTCGACCGTTGCCGTCGTTTCCCTGCCGGATCTCTTGTCCATGACGACGCGCGTAGAAGTGCGCTTACTAATGCTGGCCATGCCTCATGATGCGCCCGTCCACCGACAAGTCACAGGGCGACGACTGCCTCCAGCGTTGGCGATGACCGACACTCGTTGACTGCGAACGGGCCTTCCGGTCACCAAGACGGGATCCTCTTGCGGACGGAGCTCGCCCGGCCTGCGGCGCCCAAGCGAACAGGGCACGATCTCTCGCCGGGGAGCCGCCCATCGCCTACTTCACGACAAGGATATGAGTTGGGGGTTGCCCGCTCAGGTGGGCAGATGCACGGGAGTCTTGTGCTCAGCCGCGGTAGGTGGGCAGCGGTGGCTCGAAGGTGAACTTGGTGAACGGCGCCTCGGCGGTCTCGTCTCGCGGCCACTGCACGGTCCCGGTGTAGGTCTTGTCGTCGAGGGACAGCTCCACGGTGTAGGTCACTGACTCGCCCGACAAACTGTCCAGCTCGGCAGGGGTGAGCTCAGGGCCCTGGAAGGACACGGCTCCGTCTCGCTCGCAGCGCGACTCCTCGCGGCGCAACGCGACGGCGACGGCGGTTCCGGCACGGTCTGTCACGGTCCACGACGCCGCAGCCCTCGCCGGTGTGCGCGCCAGGTCCGCGAGGTGCAGCTCAGACCCGCCGTACGGCGCCACCCGCGTGCCGTCCTGATCGGTGAACAGGGAGCCGGTCGCACCCGGTTCGGGCATGGACCCGTCGCCTGGCGTGGTCCAGCGGACTGAGGTTACGGCGTCGCCCCCGGCTGGTGCCCGCCCGAATACGTCCACCCGCCATTCCCCGCGCAGTCCGGCCGGTTCGACGCGGACGATCCGGTCGGTCACGGGTGTGGCGCGCACGGTGATGCTGCGGCCCCCACACTCGTCGTCGACCGGGTTGAAGCTCACCCAGTGGAACTTCCAGCCCGGGTAGTCGAAGGCGAAGTACAGCGCGTCCGGGGAGCCGACCGAGGGGATCGGGCCGCTCATGCCGGGCCCACCGTCCCAGCAACCGGTGCCTAGGCAGGCCGTCCAGGGCTGCTCGTCGAGGACCTGCCCGTCCTCGGTGAGGAAGTGGAAGATCTGGTCTCCCCAGCGGAAGTCGGATGGGTCTCCAGCGGCTCCAAGCGCCAAGGCGTCGACCGGATCGCGCTCACCGGCCTGCGGCTGCGAAGGGGACTCGGGCGATGAGGGAGCTGCGGAGTCCGGTCCACGCTGGGTGCCGCAGCCAGCAGTCAGCGTCGTCAAGACGAGAAGGACCAGAAGCCGCCGCGTGCGCATGTGGGGTGTGACGCCGGGTGGCGCGTTGCGGTTCCGGACCGGCCGATCCCGCATCGGCACGCTCCGAAGCTGATTGACATCCGGCCAGCCATCGTGCTGGTCGCCACCCCGCCCGGCCCGTCACCGACGACCGGTTGCAACCCAGCACTGTCGTTGGGTCCGGTGCGCTGAGCGGTGATGAACCCCAGCACATCCGCCGGTGCCATCTCGGGACAAAGCCCTGTCCACGACCCAGAAGAACACCCGCAGGTCATAGGCCGCAACCAGCACCGTGTTCGGCCGGCACCCCGCCGGGCTCTGTCCACCGCGCCTCCATGAACTCCAGATAGTCATCGACCAACGGCACTCCGAGCCGGACCACCACCTGCCCGGACGGTCGTCGAGAACCGATCAGACACGGATCGAGCACCGACATCTCGGGGCCTCCAGCTCCGTCGATAGGCAGCCACAACGGCTGGTCGAAATTCCCTGCTGGATCACGTGCATAACAAGCAGATCCGGTAAACGAGTAGGTGGCCGGGTCGCCGTGGTTCGACTCGGCCGCTAGACGGTTCCCACTAGCCGGTCGACGTCGGCGCAGCGACCCGTCCAGAAGCCGAACAGCTCTCGGAACTACGAGACCGGCAACGGTGCGTGACAACACGCTCGTCCCGTCTGAGCCGCCCGGTCTCCCATACGGGACGGGCGCCCTTTACGAAACGAAGGTTCGCTGCCACCTACCTGACGCCCCCGATTGCCAACATCGCCGACCGTGCCCTCGAACGATTGACGATCGTTGAGGATCGACGGTCCCCAAGATCGCCTCCAGATGTCTGCCTTTCCTGCCCATCCAACCCCTCCTTTTCGAGCGGCACGCATGCTACGAAGGTTCGTAGATGGGTCGCCCGCTCGGGCGGCTCAACCGTCATTTTCGGGCGACTTGTTGGACGTGATTGGTCATGCACGGAGGCGTAAAGGTCTACCGCGGCGCGGCCTCCGCGGCGCGCACCTACGTCGAGGCCGACCGGTCCCGGGTCGATGACTACTACCTGGCCGACGGTGACGGACTGGCCCGCCGGTTCGGCGCTTCGCCCGGCGAAGCAGTGCGTGATCTCGGGACGCTGGATGGCGACGGGTACGAGCAGTGGGTGGCCGGCCACGACCCCGAGACCGGGCAGACCCGGGGACGGCTCCGCCAAGACGGCAACGCGGTGCGCTTCGTTGAGATCACCGCGAACGGGCCGAAGACCTGGTCGCTCGCAGCGGCACTGCATCCGGAGGTCGCAGCGGCGTACGACGCCGCGCAGGACCGGGCAGCAGAGCAGATCATCAGCTGGGTCAGCGAGCACGCCACCACCCGGGTCGGACCCCGCGGTCGACAGGTGCAGGTGCCGGTGGAACGGATCGAGGCGGCCGCGGTGCGGCACTACACATCCCGGGCCGGGGACCCCCACCGCCACCTACACCTACAGGTCAACGCCCGGGTATTCGCCAAGGGGCAGTGGCGCGGCCTGCACACGGTCGGGTTCCGAGACTCCATCGAAGCGCTGAACGGAATCGGGCACGCCGCGGTCTTGTGCGACCCGGAGTTCCGGGCCGCACTCGCCGCGGCCGGGTTCACGCTCGAGCCGGGCACCGGGGAGGTAGCCGAACTGGCGCCCTTTGCGGGTGCGTTCAGTGAGCGGGCCGCGCAGATCAGCCGCAACATCGACCGGTACGAAGCCGAATGGCGCACTGCCAGCCCCGGCCAAGAACCCGGCCCTGCGGTGCGCCGGTCTTGGGACCGGCGGGCCTGGAAGGACGCCCGCCCCGACAAGATCGCACCCAAAGACGGCGCCGAACTCGTAGCGGCCTGGAACCAGCAGCTTCGCGACCTCGGCTACCGCGATCCCACCGCCCAGCCCGGCCTGCCGATCGTGGTCGGCGCACCCCGGGTGGGCGCGTTTGACCGCGACGTCGCGGTGGACACGATCCTGCTCCGACTCGGCGCCCGACGATCCGCCTGGAACGCCGCCGACATCCGCGGCCAGGCCGAGAAGGCGATCGCTGCGGCCGGTATCGTCATCGACCCGGCCGCGCGCACCGAACTCGCAGAGGACGTCACCGCCCGCGTGATCGACGCATGCATGCCGCTGCTGCACCAGCCGGGCGTTCCCGAGCACGTCCGAGCCCTCACCTCACGCCACGTGCTGCGGACCGAGGCCGACATCGTGACCAGGCTCGCTGACCGCGCCAGCGTCCCCCCGACATCGGCCATGTTGTCTCCCGAGGCGGGGACTGGGCTCGACGAGTTCCAACGCACCGCAGCCGCGGCGCTCGCGGGCCAGACCCAGATGGTCGTGGTCGAGGGTGCGGCCGGTGCCGGTAAGACCACCACCCTCGCCGCCACGAAGGACCTACTGGGTGAGCAGGGCCAGCGGATGCTGGTGGTGACCCCGACATTGAAGGCCGCCCAGGTCGCCGCTCGTGAGGTTGGCACCGCGGGCTCGGTGGCGTGGCTGGTCCACCAGCACGGCTTCCGGTGGGACACCGACGGACGCTGGACCCGCACAGAAGCCGCCGGCCCGGCACCCGGGGTGGTGCTGGGTCGTGGTGACCTGCTGCTGGTCGACGAGGCCGGGATGCTCGACCAGGACACCGCCCGTGCACTCCTCACCGTGGCGGACGAGATGGGTGCGCGGGTCGCGCTGGTCGGGGATCGGCATCAGCTCCCCGCGACTGGCCGCGGCGGTGTCCTGGACCTCGCCAGCCGGTGGGTTCACCCCGACGCGCACGTGGATCTCGACGTCGCGCACCGGTTCGCCGACCCCGAGTACGCCGCCATCAGCCTCGCGCTGCGCACCGGCTCCCCCACCTACACCCCGCCCGGCCAGGACGCCGGTGAGCCAGTTGGTGAGCGGGGCGGTCAGGTATGGGACGCACTGTGGCGCCGGGGCCAGATCCGGATCTACTCCAGCGAAGCCGAACGCACCCAGGCGCTCGCCCGCCTCGCCGCCGACACCCTCACCGCCGGCGAACAGCGCGCGGGCGGGCTGCTGATAGTGGCCGACACCCGCGAGCAGACGGCCGTGTTGAACGGATTCATCCGCGACCGCCTGGTTGCCACAGGGCACGTCGATGACAGCCGCGCGGTCGCCACCAACGCCGGGGAACGGCTCGGGGTCGGGGACCGGGTCGCGACCCGCCGCAACGACCGCGACCTCAGCGTGAGCAACCGCGACACCTGGACCATCACCGCTGTCGGTGCCGACGGCAGCCTCACCCTCAGAGGTCGGCGCGCCACCGAGCTGCGCAGCATCCCCGCCGCCTACGCCCGCGAGCACGTCGAACTGGCCTACGCGACCACGGTCTACGGCGCCCAGGGCGAGACCACCCGCGCCGGGCATCTCATGCTCGGCGAGCACACCTCGGCAGCCTCGGCATACGTCGCGATGACCCGAGGCCGCGACGACAACGTCGCGCACCTGGTCGCCGACGATGAGGCCGACGCCCTCCGCCAGTGGGAGCAGGTGTTCGCCCGGGACCGAGCCGACCTCGGCCCCGCGGCCGCCGCGCAGCAGGCCGCGGACGACATCGAGCGCTACGGCACCCAGCAGCCGGCGCGACGCCTCGAGGAGGTGCTCGGCGACCTGCGGGCGGCCTGGTCCCGACAAGCCGACCTGCACGAGCAACATCAACGGCTGGCCCGGGACCGCGGCGACCTGCAGCAGGCGGTCGACATCCGCGCTCGCTACGCGCCCGCATGCGACCGCCTCCGCGACGACGAGACCAAGGCGAGGCGCAGTTGGCTCCAGGCCCGCGGGCGGGTCGACGACCTCGATGCGGCACTTCCGGTCGAGACCGCTGACCTGCGAGCGCGGGTCCGAAGTGCCTGGTTCCAAGAATTGCCGCAGGCGCAGCGCGCCGCCGACACCGTCCGCGAGGGCACCGGGCGACTCGGCCAACGCCGCCGCCAGTTCCGTGACGCTCATGCCGATCTCACCGCTTTCGCGGAGCGCTGGCACCTCGTTCTAGCGGACCTGCCGACCGACCCCGCCGAGCTGGCGATCGAAGTGCCCTGGCTGTACGGGCGGCGCGTCGAAGACCAGATCGGTGGGTTCGTCGCGCAGAAGGTCGCCGCCGCCAACCCCGATGCGGAGCGAATCCGCCACGCTGAGCGCGAAGCCATGGCGGCACTTGAGAGTGCCGAACGGGCGCGCATTCGGCTCGACAGCATCATTTACGCAGAGCTCCGCCCGTACGGCCGGGCAGCACACGTCGGTGACCCAGGCAGACGCCTCACTGTCGTCACCGTCGAACTCGCCGACGTCGAGCGCGACCTCCGCACGGCCACATCACGCGTCCGGGCCGTCGCGAACGAACCGAGCATCCGCGCGCTCCCCAGCGGCGGACTCGAAAGTGAACGGGACCTGTGGGTCGCCGACCGCCGTGCCCGACAGGAAGCCGACGCCCGCGAGGCGCGCGAGCGCCTGCGACTCCAGCAGGGGAAGGCACGGCGGATCGAACCGATCCCACCGAGCCGCAGCACGCCCGACCGCGGCTCGGGCATCGACCGGTGAAACTCCTTACCGACCAGCGCCCACAAGCGATGTCCGATCCGGTCCGCAAGCTGTTGCCTTTCAAGTCATGGACAACCGCACTGCCGGTGTCGATGGTAGGCGCCGGTGACCGCTCTAGAAGCCACCGCGCACTTAGGTAACAACAGGCGTTGCCCATTCGGAACCGCTAAGGAGTCACGACATGACTGCACAACCCACCACGCCAAACCCGCGCCGCAACCCCGGAGACGAGATGCTCACCCTCCAAGAGGCCTGCGTGCTACTCCGTGTCCCCGAAGGCACCCTGCGCTATTGGCGCCACCTCGGCTGCGGACCTCGCAGCTTCAAGGTCGGCCGCCACGTCCGCTACTGGCGAACGGACCTCGTCGTCTGGCTCACCGATCAGACCAACCGGAGCAACAGCTACCCGTAGAGGTTCTGGTCGTAGTCCAGCGAGGGTCTTGCGAGTCCGCAGAAAGTCCGCAAGACGCTCGACCACGCCCGATTGTCCTCAACGCATACTCGCAGGTCAGACCGCATTTCCGCTCGATACCAACGATGGCCGTTCACGCGGGTGCGACGCTGAGTCACGCTCAGGAACCGGCCAGAGCCCGCACAGAGCCCGCACAACGGCGGTGGTCGCCATGAGGTCGGCCGCTGCGGACCTGGTGCGGTCCTCCGCCTTGGGCCAGAGGTGGCTTTCAACGTTCAGCGTGATCGACGCCGAGGGGGACGACCAGTTCAGGTGCTCGGGCAGTAGCACTGTGGCGAAGCCTTCGGTGTGGTCGAGGTGCCACAGGCCGTCAGGCACGACGTAGCGCTCGCCACAGGAACCGGCGTGGGTCGTGAACTCGACACGGGGACTCAGGTCGAGGTCGAATCCGTTGGCGTTGACGATTCGTTCGACCACGGCGAGCGTGGGTGATGCTCTTCTCATGCACGGCGGCGAGAGTTTTAGAATGTTCGCGAGATCCTCGATTGCGCACCAGGTTGGCCGCCGCTGCCCGCGTCCGGTCCTCCGCCTTCGTCCGGAGGTGGCGCCTGCCCGCCCAGACCGACTGCGGTTCGCTGCGTCGCTTCGATCCGCTCGATGTGGTCGGCCTGATCGGTCGTGAGGATGTCGCAGACCCAGTCCCAGTGCAACGCCACCGTGTCGCCGACGGCCGGCGGCGACAGCAGGCTCTGGCCGTCGACCGACCAGCGGGCCCGCTCAGCCCGTGGGGAGGATGGGGTCAGCGAGTCACCGTCCCAGGTCAGGAGGCGGGACATCACGACCACCCACTCGCCGTCGATCTCGCTCACTACCCCGCAACGGATCCGGCAGCGGTCGAGCACCGACACTGCAGGACCGGGCGGTAACCCGCGCAGCAGCATCGCGGCCCACGGATAGACCTCGAACACCTGGTAGCTGTGGTGCGCGCGAGCCCGCGCGGCTGACTCCCGCCAGGTCCCGCCCACCTGACCGTCGAAGGCGACTGTCAGATGATCCACGAGGGCTGCCGGATCAACGGCCTCGAGCACGTCGCTGCCGATCCAGTACGCCTCGACCACGGGCGTCGACAGCGGGTCGTCGGTGCCGAGCACCCAGGCAAGGAACTCGAGATAGACCCAGGCGCCGTCGAACAGCCGCGCCCGCCGTTCGATCTCCACCGCCGCGCCCGGCACGAGCATCTCGCGCGCACCGCCGGGCCCGCAGTAGCCGAGCTCGTTGGGCGGGTAGGCGTAGCGCGCGAACCTCAGTGCCCCCTCATCACTCATGGCGACAGGCGCTCAGCAGATCCTTGGCAGCTGCTCGCCGATCGGCAGGTCCACGACGCGGGTCCCACCGAGTCCGGTGCGGGCCACGACCATCTGCGGGTGTTCCGCGACGCACGTACCGATGCGTCGCACGCCCGCACCGTAGGGATGCTGCCTCATCGCGGCCATGACCTCGTCGGCATCCTCGGCCGCCACGATCGCGACCAGCTTGCCCTCGTTGGCCACCTGGAGCGGGTCGAGACCCAGCAGGCCGCATGCATCCTTCACCTCGGGCGGGATCGGCAGGTCGTTCTCGATCAGCTCGACGCCCACGCCGGAGGCCTTCGCGATCTCGTTGAGTGTGGCCGAGACGCCGCCGCGGGTCGGATCCCTCAGCACACGAATGTCGACCCTGGTGGCGAGCATGTCGGCCACCAGTCCGTGCAGGGGCGCGCAGTCGCTCTCGATCGTCGTACCGAACTCGAGTCCCTCGCGGCAGCTCATCACCGCGATGCCGTGCACGCCGATGTCACCGCTGATCAGGACGGCGTCTCCCACCCGTGCCCGCGTCGGTGAGATCTCGATGCCGTCGGGGATCACGCCGATGCCGGCGGTGTTGATGTAGATGCCGTCGCCGCTGCCGCTGTCGACCACCTTGGTGTCACCGGTGACGAGCTGCACGCCCGCCACCTCGGCTGCCTTCCCGATGGCCATCGCGACCCGACCGATGTCGGTCATCGGGGTTCCCTCGGCCAGGATGAAGGCGGTCGAGAGATAGAGCGGTGTCGCGCCCGCCATGGCCAGGTCGTTGACGGTGCCGTTGACCGCGAGGTCGCCGATGCACCCGCCGGGGAAGAACATCGGCTTCACGACGAAGGAGTCGGTCGAGAAGGCCAGCCGACCGGCCGGCACCTCCAGCACGGCCGAGTCGCCCATCTCGGTTCGTGCCGCCCCCCCGTACGCCGGCAGGAAGAGCGACTCGATCAGCTCACCCGACATGGCTCCACCGCCGCCGTGACCCATCACGATCGTCGGGGTATCGCGCAGCGGCACCGGGCAGACCCATCCCTCGAAGTCAAGGTCGTTGCTCATCAGGCCCCCACCAGGCGGGTCTCGGACAGCTCCAGGTGGTCGAGACGACGGTAGGTGTAGTAGGCCGCGCACGCACCCTCCGATGACACCATCGTCGCGCCCAGCGGCTTGCGCGGTGTGCATTCCTTCCCGAAGGCCGCACACTCGTGCGGCTTGATCAGGCCCTGGAGCACCTCGCCCGAGCGGCACAGGGCGGACTCCTCGGTGTGGATGTCGGTGACGGAGAAGCGTGTCTCGGCGTCGTAGTCGGCGTAGCGCTCGGACAGTTTCCAGCCACTCTGCGGAATCATCCCGATGCCCCGCCAGGTCCGGTCGGTCACCTCGAACACGTCGCGCAGCATCTCCATCGCCGGCAGGTTGCCCTCGGCCGTGACGGCCCGCGAGTAGGCGTTCTCCAGCACGTGCTGACCCGACTCGAGCTGGATCAGTGTGCGGCGGATGCCCTCGAGGATGTCGAGCGGTTCGAACCCGGTGACCACGATGGGCACCTGGTACTTCTCGGCGAGTGTTGGGTACTCCGACGTGCCCATCACGCTGCACACGTGGCCGGCAGCGAGGAACGCCTGCACCCGGCACTTCGGGGACTCCATGATCGCCGCGATGGCCGGAGGCACGAGCACGTGCGAGACGAGCAGGGAGAAGTTGGGGATGCCCTGCTTCTTCGCCTGGTAGACGGTCATCGCGTTGGCCGGTGCCGTGGTCTCGAACCCGATGCCGAAGAACACGACCTGGCGGTCGGGGTTGTCGCGCGCCAGCTTGAGCGCGTCGAGCGGGCTGTAGACGACGCGTACGTCGCCGCCCGCGCTCTTGATCGAGAACAGGTCCAGGCTGGAGCCAGGCACCCGGAGCATGTCGCCGAACGAGCAGAAGATGACGCCCGGCTGCTCGGCGATCGCCAGGGCCTTGTCGATGATCTCGAGCGGCGTGACGCAGACCGGGCAGCCGGGGCCGTGAATCATCTCCACACCCTCGGGCAGCAGTTGGTCGATGCCGTGGCGGATGATCGAGTGCGTCTGCCCGCCGCAGACCTCCATCATCGCCCAGGGCTGCGTGGTCACGGCGTGGATCTGGTCCACCAGCTTGCCGGCCAGTGCCGGGTCGCTGAACTCATCCAGGTACTTCATCGCGGTTCTCCAGCCTGCTTGGCGGCGAGGGCGAAGCCGTCGCCGAATTCCTCTTCGAGGATGCCGAGCTTCTCGAAGTTGGCCAACGTGTCCAGCGCGGAACTCTCGTCCAGCCGCTGGATCGCGAAGCCGACGTGCACGATGACGTACTCACCGATCTGTACGTCGGGGATGTAGGCCAGGCAGACCTCCTTGCGGAGTCCGCCGAAGTCGACCTGCGCCATGGTGGTGCCGTCCTGGTCCTCGACGGACAGGACGCGGCCTGGGACTGCGAGACACATGAGCGCTCTCCTTGCTGTTGGCGAGGGGTCAGCCGAGCGAGCCGACCAGGATCTGTCCGAAGGCGATGCCTCCGTCGTGCGGTGGGAGCAAACGGGGGCGCAGGACGGTGAAGTCGCGCGCCTCCAGCTCGTGGGTGGAGCTGTCGAGCAGCAGGGCGTTCTGGAACACCCCGCCGGCGAGGACGACGACGTCGAGACCGGTCTGCGCGCGCTCGTGGTCGGCGAGGTCGGCGACTAGGGTCGCGACAGCAGCATGGAATCGGGCCGCGACGTCAGGGGCCGGTTGCCCGCTCCGTACGTCGTCCACGACTGCCCGCAGGACCGGTGCCGGGTCTGCGAGCAGCGGGCCGCCGGTTTGAGCCGTGATCGCGAAGCGATAGGGATCCACACGCCGCGCCGAGCGCGCCAGGGACTCGAGCTCGATCGCGGCCTCGGCTTCGTAGTCGACAGTGTGCCTGGCCCCCACGAGGGAGGACACGGCGTCGAAGAGGCGACCCATGCTCGACGTGGGGACGCATCCCAGGCCCGTTGACAGCTGGTGGGCCAGCACGCCGCGCTCGGTCTCGGGGCAGGCCGCCACGGCCGGGATGTCATCGGACCACGGGATGCTGGCGGCCCAGAGGTGCGCGAGCGCCATCCTGTAGGGCCGCAGCACGCTCGTGTCGCCGCCGGCCAAGGGCACGTAGGCCAGCTGCGCGGCACGTCGGAACGACTTGTAGCCCGCGACGAGGACCTCTCCGCCCCAGATGGCACCGTCGGTGCCGTAGCCGGTGCCGTCGAAGGCGAAGCCGATGACGGTGTCGTCGCTGCCGAGGCCGTGCTCCCCCATCACCGAGGCTACGTGGGCGTGGTGGTGCTGGACGGTGCGGACCTCGCGGCCGGCGGCATGGTCGCGAGCCCACCGGCTGGAGCGGTAGCCCGGATGTGCGTCGGCGACGAAACACTCCGGCCGCACACCCGTGAGCTCCTCGAGGTGGGCCTCCGAGGCGGTCAGCGCCGCCTGGGTGGCGAGGTCGTCGAGATCGCCGATGTGCTGGCTCACCCAGGCGTAGCGCCCCGAGGCGAGGGCACACGTGTTCTTGAGGTCGGACCCGACCGCCAGCACCGGGCCGACGTCGAACGGCAGCGCGACCGGCAACGGCGCGTGACCACGTGACCGCCTCAACGGCAGCTCGGCGCCGCTGACGTAGCGAGCCACCGAGTCGTCGCAGGGGACGTGGATCGCTCGGTCGTGCCGCAGCCAGGCGTCGGCGAGCGGGGCCAGCCGCTCGAGAGCCACGTCGTCGTCGGTGACGATCGGCTCACCCGAGAGGTTGCCGGAGGTCATCACGAGCGCGTCGGTGCCGGGCGCTTCCAGCAGCAGGACGTGCACCGGGGTGTACGGCAGCATCAGCCCGAGGTCCGGGTTGCCCGGCGCGACGGACGCAGCGAGCCGCTCGACGCCCGCGAGTGGCAGGAGCACGATCGGCTTGCGGTGTCCGGTGAGGAGTCGGTGCTCGGCCTGGTCCATGGCCACGAGCCCGCCCGCCACGTCGGCGTCGCGCACCATCACGGCGAACGGCTTGTCGCCGCGCTGCTTGCGGCGGCGCAGCTCGGCCACGGCCGTCTCGTTGCGGGCGTCGCAGGCCAGGTGGTAGCCGCCCAGCCCCTTGACGGCGACGATCAGGCCGCGGGTGATCAGGTCACGCGCACGGCGTACGGCGTCGTCACCTGACTCCCGCGGCCCGGTCCCGAGAAGCTCGAGCGTCGGCCCGCAGTTGGGACAGGCGATCGGTTGTGCGTGGAAGCGGCGGTCGGTCGGGTCGTCGTACTCGGCCCGGCAGGCGTCGCACATGGGGAACGCGGCCATGGTCGTGGCGGCGCGGTCGTAGGGCAGGGACGTGATGATTGTGAAGCGGGGGCCGCAGTTGGTGCAGGTGATGAAGGGGTGGCGGTGGCGCCGGTCGGCCGGGTCGGTGAGCTCGCGCAGGCAGTCGTCGCACGTTGCGACGTCGGGCGACGCCAGGGTGCGCCCTTCGCCGCTCGCGGAGTTCTCGATGGTGAAGCCGGTGCCGCCACGTGGGGACTGGCTCGACTCGCTGACCTCCTGCACCTCGGCCAGCGGGGGTGGCGCGTGGACCAGGCGGTGACCCAGCTCGGACACCGCGGCGGCCGTGCCCTCCACCTCGATCACGACCCCGGCTGACGTGTTGGCCACGGTGCCGGTGAGGCCCAGCTCGCTCGCGGTGACGTAGACGAACGGACGGAAGCCCACTCCCTGCACGAGACCGGAGACCTCGAACCTGCTGCGGACCCGCTCAGCCATCGCGCTCGCGACCCATCAGCTCGAGGCCGGTCATGGCCTTCTCGGCCGCTGCCTCGTCAACTCGTTCGACGACGAAGCCCATGTGGATCAGCACCCACTCGCCGGGCTCGACTGCCATGTCCTCCAGCATCCCGAGGTTGACGGGTCGCTCGGCGCCGAGCACGTCGACGAGGGCGAGCATGCCTGCGTTTCCCTCCAGGACTCGCACCACCCGGCCGGGGATCCCGAGGCACATCAGCCGGCTCCGTTCGGTGCGGGCACACGCTTGCGGATGACGGCGAGCACCGTCTCCATGGCCTCGGGCACGGCGGCCTCGACCCGGTCGGACAGCCCGATCCCGTCACCGAGATCCTCCGGCCGGCACCCCACGACGTAGGTCGGCGGGAGCGATCCGCCCAGGTCGGACAGGCTCGCCAGGACGGCGACCGGCGCCATGCCGTGAGGGTCGAAGGCACCGGCGCCGAGGTCGCCCTCGCCCACCTCGAGCACGTCGATGGTGCCGGGGGCACCGTCGCCAGGCAGTGCGTCGACGATCACGAGTGCGTCGTAGCCGTCGAGGAGGTCGTAGGCCAGGTGCATGCCGCGGATGCCGTAGTCGACGGCGCGCACCGCCTCGGGCAGGGTTCCGGACGCGGCGAGCCTGCGGACGACCTCGGGCCCGAACCCGTCGTCGCCGCAGAAGAGGTTGCCGATCCCCGCCACCAGTACTCGCATCGTCAGGACTTGTCCTCTGCCCGCCCGGTGCCCGGCTCGTGCGATGGGCCGGTCGTGCCCCCCGGCCCCGAAGCCTCGTCGGCCCCCACGGCTGGCTGTTCGTCTGCTGGCGAGGCGTGCTCACCGCGTTCGGTCTCGGTAGGGTCGTCGACCTCTGAGTCGGACTCCGCCGGACGGCTCGCGCCGCCCGTGTGCACGCCGTCCTGGGTCGTCTCCTCGGGGCCGCCGACTTCGGCGGACTCCTGGCGACCGTCATACGGTGGGACGGCCTTGCCCTCGGTGTCCGGGTCGTCCGGGTCGGGGATCGTGGTCATGGGTCGTTCCTCTCCTCGTGTCGGCTATCCGCCACCGGACTGCAGGTCCGGCGACTCCCGGTGCTGGGTCTCCTGCGGGTCGATGCCCGTGTCGTCGTCTTCATCCGCAGTCCCCGCGGGACGATCGACCGGGCCGCCACCGGGCTCGTCGGAGCCGGTGTCGCGCGAACCCTCCGCGCCACGCTCCTCCTGCGGCTCCTCGTCGAGCTGTTCTCCTGGCTTGTCACTCATGCTTACCTCCTCTCACGTGGTGCTCGGGACGCATTACATCTGGCGCATCTTGAGGTAACGCTTGACGTCGGGGATGGAACGGACCCCGACGATCGCTGCGACGGCGGCGATGCCGGCGCCGACGATTGTGGTCAGCAGGCCAACGGTTCTCATGGGTGACTCTCCTCTCGGTGCCTGGTCCAGTGGTTCGAGCTCGTCGGGGGCGAAGTAGAAGAAGCGCCCCGCTTCCTCGTGCAGGTCGGCCGCGGGATCGTCGACCAGCACCAGTGCGACGTGGCGTGCTGCCGTCGACGTCGGAGAGGACGGCAGTGACCCGGGCCACCTGGTCAGCGAAGAACAGGTCCTGGGCGTCGGCTCGTCTCGACGGGTGCACACGCACCAGGCTGCCGCGCGCGACGCTGACTCCGTCGATGACGACGCTGTCGGTGTCGGGGTGCACGCTCTCGTCGGTGGCCGGGTCCCACCACGGAACGTCCCCGGTGTTGAACTCGGTGCCGACCGGATCGCTCGTCGGGCTCGAGACCTGGTGCGGGTCACGGAGCACCCCGTGCAGGTCGCGCAGCGTCTCGGGGGACATCGCGTCGCAGCGGTCGATGATGGCCGCGGCGCGCGGGTCGGTGGCCCGGGCCTCCGCCTTCTCGGCGTCGGTCATCGTCATCACCCGCAGGCTCAGGATCTCGTCTATCTCGGTGGAGTCGAAGAGCGCGCCGGCGCTCTGCTCGGCGATCTCCGGGTGGTCGTAGAGGATGATCGGCGAGCGAGTCCCCATGTCGTTCGGATCCCGGACGGGCCCCGCCAGCACCGGAAAACACCGTCGCTGCTGGCACGCCGGCCGGCCGTGACGGCAGCTCGTCGGGAGGCTCCTCAGCGAGACGAATCCGACTGCGTCGTGCGCCTGGTCAGCACGTGCGTCGCCGATGACGAGGACCCGGATCGCGTCGCTTGCCGTGCGCCTCGCTCGGGGTGAGGTATCGTCACGGTCACTGTGAGTCGGTGATACCCGTCCTCGGGCTCGGTGCCCACGCCGCACGCCGTGCCCGAGCGGGCACCTCGCCGCACGATCCGGCCGACCATCGTGCCCGGCTCGCTCGCTGCACCGGCTCCGTCATCCTCGCCCCGGGAATCTCCACCGCGTACGTCGGCCGGGCTCGCCCACGTCGACGACGGGCAGCGCGACCTCACACTCCACCGCCTCCTCCCAGGTGAGGACGGTGCATGCCGTCGAGCGTCGAGCTCGGAGTCACCGACTGGTGGACGCCACGGCGTCACTGCTCGACGGAGCGCACCTGAAGCTGCAGGAAGCGCAGGTGGGGACTGACGGTGGCTGCCTCCGAGGGAGGGGGCGAGCAGGCGCTGGAACGACAGCTCCGGCGCCTCTGCGGAAACTCGTGGCGGAGGCCCGCGGGGGGCCAAGGCACCCCGAACTGCCAGCGCGACTGGTTCTTCGAGGAGCTGGCGCGGTATGGATAGAGCAGGTAGCCCTCGTAGAGCACAGGCGTCCGCGATGGCGCGGACGTGGTCGAGGCTCGGTGACAGGGTCATGGCTGGACCCCGCCCTTGGTGGGCGAGCAGCTCCCTGCACGGTCTCCTCCCACGTCGTCAGGCCGTGATTGGCCCTGAAGGCGGCCAGCTCGGAGAGCACGTCGTGGTCGAGACGGATCCACCCCGTGTTCGGGTAGTAGGACTGCGATCATCTGCTGCCAGACCTGTTACCGGGAGCTGGTAGCGACGCCTCGCAGTCCCAGGGCACCTGCTCACCACGCCGAAGCCGTTGGCAGCCCCTTGGTGAAGACGGTGCCCGAGGAACAGGAAGACGATCGGGATGTCACCCTCGCCCACCGCGTGCAGGTAGCGCGAGCCCAGTGACCTCGAAGTCGTAGGTGCACGGCAGCGCCAGGTCGACCTCGGTGATGCCGGTGAACCCCTGGACCATCGAGTTGCACTGCATCCACAGGAACGGCTTGAGGGTGTCGACCCAGCGGTCCCGGTCGC
>CAWBNX010000016.1:0-38547 GCA_963790225.1 uncultured Actinomycetota bacterium
GAGCGTCGGTAGACCACACGCCGTCCGAGGTGCAACGCGACGGGTCCACTCCTCTCGGTGCGCCAGCGCTTCAGCGTTCGGACCGGGACGCCGCCGAGCATGATTGAGACGTCATCTGGTGAGAGGAGCGGGTCGTTGGCCCTCGTCTGCTCCGACCTCGAACGAGCGTCTGTGCTCATCTCTATCTCCCTCGGGTGCGACTCTTGTGATACGAGGACAAGCAACTCAGCTCGAAGCGTCCCGGACAGGTGCAGACGGCTCGAACGCAGAACAGTCGATGTGAGGTCTTCCCCTCGGTCGCACCGAATCGCGACGAACGCTTGCCCGCTCTTGGTTTGCTCATCCTGTAGGCCCACTCACCGCTACTGGACGTCGAGCGCGCGAGCCGGTCGTACAAGATCACGCTTCGGCTAAGGCAGAAAAGAACATGCCGTGGGAGGGCCTGCTTCGACCTCGGTGCGTCCAAGTCCCCCGAGAGGCCGCAGCGACCTTGCTGCCCGCCTCGTAGGTGAGCGAACTGGTGAGCAAAATGGTGAGCGGTACGTCAGCCGGGTGCGTCTGAATCAGACCGTAAGAGGTGCCATCGCGGACACGTCCGAGTCCGGTGATGTGGCGGACCGGGCTACTGCGGGCGCCGGACACCTAGGCTGCGGGCATGAGCGTGGGGAGTTCTGGTGGGGCGAAGCCGTGGCAGCTCGGTGACGTGCAGCTGCGGAAGGTACGCGTCCTTGAGCGGGTCGCCGACGCGACCGAGCAGTTCGTCGAGGACCTCAGTGGCCTCGGCGTCGAACGCGACAACATGTACGCGTTCCTCAACGACCTCGAACGACGCGGATGGGTGGAGCTGCAACCGCGGCGCATCATGAGCTTCGCGCAGGCTTACCCGGGCGCCCGGCTGACCATCTCGGGTTCGGAGCTTGTCGAGG
Organism: uncultured Actinomycetota bacterium; assembly: GCA_963790225.1. Classification (GTDB taxonomy): domain Bacteria; phylum Actinomycetota; class Actinomycetes; order Propionibacteriales; family Nocardioidaceae; genus Marmoricola_A. The sequence goes on from CAWBNX010000016.1 coordinate 927, forward strand.
ACCTCCGCCGCCGGCGCGGCGACGGGGTGGGGCGAGCGCGAGCGGCACGCACGGAACTGCTGCTATGGCTCTACGTCGCCGGGTCGTCGATGCAAGTCATGACGAACGTCCTCAGCCAGGACGCACCACCGACGTTCTACGCGGACCCGTTCACCGATGACGACGTCATGAACGCCGCACGACACCTCTCCGAGGCCGGCCTGATCCGCGGCCCCTCCGCGTGGGGTGCCAACGGCGCGCCCATCCGGGCCGCGCTCACATCGGACGGCGTTACATGCGTCGAAGACCACGACGCTGACCCAAGCGAATGGGCACGCGCCGCCGGAGGCGGAAGCAAATTCACGTTCAACAACCATGGGACGACCGGGCCAGTCGCCCAAGGCGACCATGCCCAGGCGATCACGAACCACGGGCCCACCCCCGCCGACATCGAGGCGTTGCGGCTGCTCCTCGTCACCGCAGTGGAGACCATTGAGGACGCCGACGAACGTGAGGACCTCCAGACCCACGTCGACGACCTCATCGCCGCACTCGACCCAAATGACCCCGACGTCGAGCTGGCCCGGAAGCGCGCCAACATGCTCAACCGTGCCGCAGGCCGGGCGGGGAACGCTGCCCTTCAGGCTGCTACCAGCGAAGGAACACGTCGCCTCGTCGAGTGGGGCATCAACCTCCTTTGACCCTCCTCGACGGGCCACACGCACCCGTCACGGACACGACGACGTTATACGTTTGCTGCTGGACGAGCGGAAGCGACATCTGTGGGGCGCGCCTGCTAAAGCGAGCTTTCGATGGCCTCGCCGTCGTCCGCATCCACGCGTGGCGTTGCCTTCAAAGAGGCGACGAGACCAACTACAGGTCCAACGTCGGGAACACGGCCGTCCATGTGTCACCGGCGCGCTGCGGCCACACCTGCGGGAAGTTCGGCTGCAAGGTCGCGACGAAGTCGATCACGAACGCGCGAGTTGATCGCCGTCTCTGCGTCGCCGGTCATCTCGGTCGCTCTCAGATCAAGGACGGTGCATCGGGGCGATCGTCTAGTCACCGATAAGGGCCGCCAACCTTGACTGACAACGGACAGTGCCAGCCGATCCGCCGATTCGGTCAGCTAGCTGAGGTCACGTTTCCGGCTATGTGTCAGGGCGACCAGCGCGGTCTGAACAGCCGCGTACTCCGGTTGACCAAGGACACCATCGCGCGAGGCCCTCCGGACGACATCCAGCACCGACGCGATGGCGGTTGGGTCCTCCAGAACGGCGATGATGCACGCGTCCAGGTTGTGCATGGCCAGCTGCAGCAGTGGCTTGCTCGGCTCGGCCGACTGGCTGGTTCGGGCGGGCTCGATGGGGGAGAGGCCGTGTCTTCGGACGCCGACAGGCGCGCGCGGTAGGCGCGCTGGCGACATGCGTTGGAGCACCAGATCCGTCGGCGACCGCGTGGGCCGGCGCCAGGCACACGCGTAGCGAGAGGTCGCCCGCAGCCTGGACACGGTGACGGTGGATTCGCCTCCAGCCAGGCCAGTCCCAAGCGGTCGTCACGAGCCCGGGCTGCTCGCTCGAGGCGCTGGTTCCGATTCGCCATGCACGGGATGCTACGCCTGACGCGTTACGAAACGTTACGCGAATACCGTGAATGCATGGGGTGCGAGGTACTTGGTGAGCGGTTAGAGAGTAGGCCTGCGCGTGCTGATCGCACGGATGGGCGGACTGCTGGCGCCGGTAAAAGGGAAGTAGGGACTCGATGGTGGCGGGCAGTCTCGGAGGTTCATATCGTCAGTCCCTGTTGGCTCTGTCGGCAGGTTGCGAAGGCCGGCGCATTTCTAACGCTGCCGGTTGACCGACCGTGGCAGCGCAGATTCTCGGATCGTCCCTCGGCGAAGTGGTGCAAAGTCGATCCCAACTCGCTGCCGCGTCCGGGCACAAGCCGATTGCCTCCCCTGTCAGCGGACAGCGAAGAAATCAACCCTGACGGTGAAGTCGCCTTCCTGCGCCGGGTCTGTGCCGGGACCGTAGGTGCCGACGAACACCTCCTCGTTCAACCAACGCAGGGACGGCGCCGATGCCTCGAACCGCGGGGACGTGCGACAGAAGAGATCCGGCTCCTCCGGGATCGCACCAGGCGCCGGGTCGCTTGCAGGCAGACCGTGCATGAGTCCGGCATTGACGACGTCGATGACGTCTCCCGCGTCGGTGCGAATCGCGTACCTCGCATAGAGCTCGGTCACGCCGTCGGGGCGTACGACGCTCCAGTCCGCACCCACCGGGAGCACCGATCCGGACAGACGCGGGCCCAGCACCCGGCCACCCATGATCGGGAAGATGCGCCTGAATCCCGAGCCGGTGTCACCGATCGTGTGGGGGAGCAGGACCTGCACCTCAACGGCGAAGGCCGGTTCCAGAACGGGCGGGGCTCCCGATTCCCTGGGTACTCATGCGGTGATCCTTGGCGGCGCGATCGTCCCGACCGCGGCCTCGAGGACGCGCCCGGCGGCCAGGCAGGCCGCCTCTCCAAAGGACGTGCCGATGAGCTGCACGCCTTCGGGCAGGCCATCATCAGAGACGCCCATGGGGACGGCCAACGACGGTAGTCCCAGCAGGTTGACCGAGACCGTCAGGCGGTGCGCCTGCCAGAGCTCGGTGGTGGCGTCGGGGCCGCCCAGGTCGAAGTCCTTCGGGAACATCTGCTGGGTGGACACGGGGCCGAGGACGACGGGGTACGTCGCGTGGAACCGGCGCCAGGCTGACGCGATCGCCAGCCGTTGTGCCAGCGCGGCGTGGTAGCCGCTGAGGTCGAGCGGCTCGGTGGCTGCGATGTTGTCGTCCATGTATCGGCGTGCCCCCTCGGACAGGAGCGGGTAGAGCGGGCCGTCGGGATCGAACAGGCCGTCCCGCAGCTCGCTGGTGGACAGGCGGCGCCACAAGTGCGCTGCATCGGCGATGCCCGGTGGCTCGCACTCCTCGACCTCCCAGCCGGCCGCGGCGAGAGTCTCGGCGGCGCGCCGTACGACGGCGGCGATCGCCACGTCCGTACCGAGCGCGCCCGGGTCGGTGACCACCGCGACTCGGCGTGGGCCGTGGTGCTCGTCGAACCACGGCACGGGGACCGTCCACGGATCGTCGTGGTCGGGGCCCTGGATCAACGAGAACGCAAGGGCGACGTCGTCGACGGTGCGGCCGAGCGGACCTTGGACGGCGAAGAGCTGGCCGGTGAGTGGCATCGGCGGGTGCGGACCGGGTCGGTAGAGGGGTACCCGGCCCATGGTCGGTCGAAGCGCGGCGATGCCGGCCGCAAACGCGGGCAGGCGCAGTGAGCCGCCGTAGTCGTTGCCCAGCCCGAGTGGGGTCATCCCGCTGGCGATCGCGACCGCCTCTCCCCCCGACGAGCCGCCGCAGGAGCGGGTGGCGTCCCACGGGTTCAGGGTCTCACCGAACAGGGCGTTGTCGGTGTGCCAGCGCATGCCGAGATCGGGCATGTTGGTGCGCACGAGCGGGATGGCACCGGCCTCGCGGAGGCGCGCCACTACGACATCGTCCTCGGCCGGAGCCTCACCCTGGAACGCCGCCACACCGGACGTCGAGGCGGACCAGGTGAGGTCGATGTTCTCCTTGACCGAGAACGGCACTCCGTGCAGCGCCCCGACGTCGACGCCGGACAGGAGGGTGGAGTCCGCACGGTCTGCCTCGGCGCGTGCCTGGTCCGCGAAGACCACGGTGGCCGCGTTCAGCTGCGGGTTGACCTCAGCGACGCGCAACAGGCAGGACTCGACCACCTCGCGGCTGGTCACCGATCGCGAGCGGATGGCTGTGGCCATCTCGGTGGCTCCACAGCGCCACCACTCAACTGTTGATGCGATGTCAGTCGTCATGTGCGGATCTTGCAGGTAAGTAAGAGGTCAAGTCAATGGCTCTAACTATGTAGGATGTAGACGTGACTACTGCCAGCGGAAGCACTCGCGCCAAGGGGGAGCGGCTCGCGCGTGGCACCCTGACGCCAGACGTGATCACCACGACCGCGCTTGATCTGCTCGACGCAGAGGGGGTGGGGGCGCTCTCGATGCCGCGGCTCGGCCGCAAGCTGGGAGCCTCGTCGACCGCGGTCTATCGACACTTCCCCAATCGGGACGAGGTGGTGCTCGGTGTAGCCGACGCCCTGATCGGCGAGGCGCTCGACGGATTCGAGCCCGTCGCTGACTGGGTCGACACCTTGCGAGACCTCGGATGGCGGATCTGGGAGACGTGCGAGCGGCACCCCGCAGCGATGTCGCTGACCTACATGCGTACCACCCGACGACCGAACGAGATGCGCGCCGTGGAGGCGATCATGGCCGCCGTCCTGGCTGGGGGGTGGCACGGACGTCAGGCCGTGCTGGCCTACCGCGGTTATGCCTCGTTCGTGCTGAGCATCGCCGGTGCCGGCGCGACCTTCATGTCCCTGCCCGAGATGGACAGAGCCGGTGATCAGTCGGCCTGGCCACGGGTGTACGGCCACCTGGACGCGCGGGACTATCCGCATCTAGCCGAGATGGCGCCCCACATGGGTGTCGAGATCTCGCCTCGCGAGATCTTCGAGCTCCAGCTGGAGCTCTACCTGCGGGCGGTCTCAGCGGGCGCACCCGGTGCCGCGCCTGCCAAGTCGTGACTGCTAGGTCAGCTGCTGCAGAGCGGCTCGGCACTCGTTGAGGCTGTTGCGCAGGGCCTCACGTTGTCGAGCGTTGAGGGAGCCGGTCATCCGTCGGTCCAGCGCGGCGACGTCGTCTCGGACCCGGTCCAGGAACTGCCTCCCGGCGGGGGTCAGCTCGATGAGCAGGCGTTTCCGGTCGGTTGGGTCGGTGCTCCTGGATATCAGGCCCTTGCGCGTGAGGACGCGCACCATGTCAGCGATCGACTGTGCCGTCACGAACGAGCTGCGGGCGAGTTGCGCCGCTGACAGGCTGCCGCGCCGCTCCAGCACGGTCAGCGCGGTGTACTGCAATGCCGTGACATCGGCGGGCTTCAGCAGATCGTCGAGGTGGGCCCGCACCGCGAGCTCGACCTGCTTGACCGCGTAGAGAAGCAGCGGCGCGGAGTCGTCCCTCGCTTCGTGCGACAGGACCGCGGTGTCCTGGCGCTCTGCGTCGTGTGGCATCTCATCTCCTCCGCGCCGGGCGGACGTTGTCTCGCTCCCCGCTGGTGTCGTCCTGTCGAGAGCAGGTTAGCAAGAAACCTGTCAAAGTCTATTGTCAGGATCCCTGTCAACCGCATACCGTGATCCACATCTCGTCACGGCCGTTCTGACGGCCACAACGTCGTGGAGGAACAGCATGAGGACTACGTCGGTCCGGCTCGTGACCCTGGTGATCGGCAGCAGCATGGCGCTCGTCGCTTGTGGGGGCGGAGGTGGTGACAGCGAGAAGAAGTCCCTCGTCGAGGACGAGGTCGTGATGACCACGCCCGAGGCGACCGGAGCCGTGGACTCGGTGGTCTGGGGACTGCCGTCCGGGGAGCCCACCTCGCTCGATCCGATCACCGCTGGAGGTCCTTCCGAGATGACGGTCACCCCTAACATGTGCGAGAGCCTCCTGGCCGTACAGCCCGACTTCTCGATCCAGCCCGGCCTCGCCAAGTCCGTGGAGTATGCCGACGACGCGACGCTCGTGATCGAGCTGCGCGACGACGTCACATTCTGGAACGGCGATCCGCTCGACGCCGATGACGTCGTCTTCAGCCTGCGACGCACCGCCGATCCGGAGGGCGGCAGCTTCTGGGGCGGGATGTTCCGGCGCGTCACCTCGATCGAGAAGACCGGGACCTTCGAGGTCACCCTCGAGCTCGCCGAGCCCGATGCCCAGTTGCGCAACGCGCTGGCCGGGCCGGGCGGCGCCATCGTCCACCAGGAGACTGCCGAGAAGGCCGGCCGGGCGTTCGGGACCGCGGGCGGTGAGCTGATGTGCACGGGTCCGTACGAGTTCGTCGAGTGGAAGAGCGGCGACAGCGTCACGCTGTCCGCGTACGAGAACTACTGGAACGGTGAACCCATGGTTCGCGACCTCACGTTCCGCTTCCCGGGCGACACGGCCACGTTGTCGACGGCTCTTAGGTCGGGAGAGATCGACGGCGCCTACGACCTGCCCATCTCTGCTGCGGTCGCGCTGCAGAACGCCGACACGGGCACGGTCTACCGCGGGGCCAGCACCCAGTCACTGAGCTTCGGCCCGACGACCCCCGACGGACCCGCGGCCGACCCCCGCGTCCGCGAGGCCCTCGACCTCGCGATCGACAAGCCGGGCCTCATCGCCTCGGTCCTGCGCGGGCTCGGTGTGCCGCAGAAGACCTTCGTGGCCCCCCTCGCCTGGACCGGCGATCCGGCCGCCGACGTCTACCAGCAGGCGTACGACGCCCTCCCGCCCAACGACGAGCGCGATCTCGAGAAGGCCAAGCAGCTCATCCAGGAGGCCGGCGCGGAGGGCGCGACCCTCACGATGGCCATCCCCGCGGGTGGCAGCACGGAGAACCAGGCGGCAGAGGTCGTCCAGTCAGCCGCCAAGGAGATCGGGCTCGACCTGAAGCTCAAGACGCTGCAGCCGGTCGAGTTCTCGGAGCTGTTCTACAACCCCGAGCGACGCGCAGACTTCGACTTCGTGTGCACGGTGGGTTACCAGGAAGTTCCCGGTGCCCTCTACTACGCACCCGAGTTCGCCACGGTGACCGGCCTCTACAACTGGTCGCAGTACGACAACGCTGACGTCACCGCCCTGCTCGACGAGGCAGCAACAACCACGGACCCGACCGCTTCTGCAGAGAAGTACGTGCAGGCCCAGGAGATCTTCGCGGCCGACAACCTGCAGGTCACGCTCGCCGGGCTCAACAGCCTGCTCTACCTGCGCGACGGTCTGACCGGAGCGCCGGCCTCGATCTCGTACGCCAGCTCGGCATGGGCGTTCTCGCTCGGTGGGAGCGAGTAGTGCGCCGCCGGTGGGCAGCCTTCGCGGCTCGCAAGCTCGGGGTGTTGCTCACCACGATCCTCGCGTCGAGCCTGGGGATCTTCCTGGCGCTGCACCTGGCGCCCGGCGACCCGGCGACCGCACTCGCCGGCGGCACCAAGCCCAATCCTGAGAACCTCGCCCGGATCCGTGCGGAGTTCAACCTCGACGACCCGTGGTGGAGCCAGTACCTGCACTGGCTGAAGGGCATGCTGACCGGTGACCTCGGCACCTCCATCGTCTACCGGACCGGGGTCGGCGAGCTCCTCGGCGAGCGAGTGCTGAGCACGGTGCTGCTGGTGGCGCTGGCCGGGACGCTGATCGTCGTCGGCGGCATCACGCTCGGAGTGCTCGGCTCCCTCCGAGGGCGAGGCGCACGCACCGTCATCAGCGTCGCCACCACGATCGCGATGGGTGCGCCGACCTTCGTCGTCGCCATCGTGCTGATCACGATCTTCTCGTCGTCCCTCGGCTGGTTCCCCGTCTACGGGACGGGAACCGGCCTGGCGGACCGTCTCTCGCACCTGACTCTCCCGGCCATCTCGCTCGCCTTGTCCTACATCGCCTACGTGGCGACGGTCACCCGTGCCGCGGTCGACGAGGAGAAGGCGTCCGATCACGTCGACACCGCCCTGAGTCGCGGGACGCCGCGGCACCTCATCACCCGGCGACACGTGCTGCGCAACGCGGCGGCGCCCATCCTGACCGTCTCGGGCCTGAGCATCGCGGGGCTCTTCGCCGGGACGGCCGTGGCGGAGCAGGCCTTCGGGGTCAACGGCATCGGTTCCCTTCTTGTCGATGCCGCAGCGAAGCAGGACCTGGCGGTCGTCCAGGTGATCTCCGTGTTCATGGTCGCGGCGTTCGTGATCGTGAACACGGCGATCGATGCCGTCAACGTCGTGCTGGACCCGCGGATCGCGCGAGAGGTGGAGACCGCGTGAACGCCCCGCTCGTGCTGAGCCGGAGCCGGCCTCTCCTGATGGGGCGGCTCGCCCGGATCAGCCCACTGGTCCTCGTGGCGGCGATCTTCCTGGTCCTGCTCGCTGCTGCGGCTGTGTCGGCGCCACTCATCGCCCCCTACGACCCTGACCAGATCGACCTCGTCAACTCGTACGCCGGGTCGAGTGCGGACCATCTGCTCGGAACCGACGCGAGCGGTCGGGACATTCTCAGTCGCCTCCTGCACGGCGCACGGATCAGTCTCCTTGGCCCGACTCTCGTCATCGCGCTCTCCATGACCTTCGGGGTCGCGCTGGCACTGGCAGCGGCCTGGTATGGCGGGCTGGTGGACTCGATCATCTCCCGCGCCATCGAGGTCCTGTTCGCGTTTCCCGGCCTGATCCTGGCGATCGTCGCGGTAGCCGTGTTCGGCGCGGGTTTCTGGGCGCCTGTGGTTGCTCTGTCCGTCGCCTACGTGCCCATGGTCGCTCGGGTGCTGAGGTCGGTGGCGTTACGGGAGCGGAACCTCCCGTACGTCGCGGCACTGCACATTCAGGGCGTCCCTGTGCCGCGGATCCTGGTGCGTCACGTCCTGCCCAACCTGATGCCACTGATCCTCGTGCAGGGCGGCATCGGCTTTGCGTACGCGATGCTGGACCTCGCCGCGATCTCCTACCTGGGTCTGGGCCTCCAGCCACCCACCGCTGATTGGGGAGTCATGGTTGCCGCCGGCCAGGGCTCCATCATCGAGGGCTTCCCGCAACAATCCCTCTACGCGTCCCTGACGGTGCTGGTCACCGTGGTGTCACTGAATCTCGTGAGCGGCTGGCTCGCGGAGCGTCACGACGTGCGAGGACTCCGCTGATGACCGCAGATGTCCGCTCGCGCAGCACGTCCGCGCTCGAGATACGCAACCTGAGGGTCGGCCTCGGCCGCGCCGGCGGAACGACCCAGGTCCTGCACGGTGTGGACCTCACGATCGCTCCGGGCGAGGCACTCGGGCTGGTGGGGGAGAGCGGGTCGGGCAAGTCCACGACGCTCAGGTCGGTCGTGCGCCTCCTGCCGCACGGGGCGTCGGTCGCTGGTCAGGTGCTGGTCGACGGCACGGACGTGCACGCCCTCGAAGCCTCCGACCTGCGCCAATTCCGGGGGACTCGGCTCGCGGTCGTCTTCCAGGACCCTCGCGCGCACATCAACCCGCTGCGATCCGTCGGAGACTTCCTCGTCGAGAACCTGGTGACCGTCAAGCGGCGCAGTCGTGCCGACGCCGAGCGCGTGGTGATCCCGATCCTGAAGGACGTCGGTATCGGTGACGCCGAGCGTCGGATGCGCCAGAAGCCCTACGAGCTGTCCGGGGGTCTCCTGCAGCGCGTCATGATCGTGGCCGCGATGGCCAGCGAGCCGACGCTGCTGCTGGCCGACGAGCCGACGACAGCGCTGGACGTGACCACTCAGGAGGAGGTCATGGCGATCCTCGACGAGCAACGGACAGCACGCGGTCTCGCCATGCTGTTCATCAGTCACGACCTCGACCTCGCCGACGCCGTGTGCGACAGGATTGCGGTGATGAAGGACGGAGTGGTCGTCGAGACGCTCGGGGCCGAAGGGCTGCGGCAGCAGGCACAGCACGATTACACCCGGGCCCTGATCTCGGCTCGCCCCTCCATCCAGGTGCGGCCTGCGTCTTCAGTGCCGTCGCCGGGCGCCTTCCATGCTCCCGGCAACGCCGGCGACGGACAGCCGCCCGTCCTCTCCGTTCGCGGCCTGCGCAAGGTGTTCCGGGTCCGACGCTCGCTCGGACACGGGCACGAGGACTTCGTGGCTGTGCGAGTCGCTGGACCTGGAGCTGTCGAGGGGAGGGTCGGTCGCCGTCGTCGGCGAGTCCGGGTCGGGGAAGTCGACGACGGCGCGCATGATCGTGGGACTGACCACGCCCGAGCGCGGGACACATCGTCGTCGACGGGATCGACTGGTCGCCCGGGAGGCTCTCCTCGGCCGAGCGCCGTCGGCGCGGTCGGCTGGTCCAGATGGTGTTCCAGGACCCGTACTCGTCGCTCGACCGGCGCCAGACCGTGCGTAACTGCCTCCGCGAGGCGCTGGACGTGCACCGACACGTCCCGCGCGCCGACCGGGCGCGGCGGGTCGACGAGCTGCTCGAGCAGGTAGGGCTGACGCCGAGGCACGGCACGAGCCTCCCGCGCTCGCTGTCCGGTGGAGAGCGCCAGCGCGTCGCCATCGCCCGGGCTCTCGCCGCGGATCCCGCCGTGCTGATCCTGGACGAGGCGGTGGCCGCACTCGACGTGTCGGTGCAGGCGCAGGTCCTCGAGCTGCTCGAGCGCATCCGACGCGAGCTCGGGGTCGCCCTGCTCTTCATCTCCCACGACCTCCCGGTCGTCCAGCAGATCAGCGACTACGTCCTGGTGATGCACCGCGGCGAGGTCGTCGAACACGGGCGGGTCGACGACGTGCTGCGCACACCACGCGACGACTACACGCGACGGCTCATCGACTCCGTGCCTCGCGAGGGGTGGCGTCCCCAGCGCCGAGGGCCCGACCGGGCCGTACGCCTTCCTGCCTGACCATCCGCCCCGATCCATCGACCCACGAGGACTGCCATGTCCGTCATCGTCCAGCCCGAGCTGATCTTCGCCTTCGAGGCGAAGGTCGACATCGCGCCCTCCGACCACATCGGGCACGCCGGGGGAGCGCCACTGAGCTTCACGCCCATCACCGGGGGCACCGTGACAGGGCCACGTCTCAACGGTCGCGTCGTTGCGGGTGGCGGAGACTGGGCCGTGGCTCGCAAGGGGATCGCCACCGACCTGGACGCGAGGTACCTCATCCGCGCCGACGACGGCGCTCTCATCGACATCGTCAACCGCGGCCACTGGGTCGCCTCGCCGGAGGTGGAGGCGGCACTGGATGCCGGCGAGCCGGTGGACCCCTCGCCAGTACTACTTCCGCACCCAGCCGGTCTTCCGCACCGACGCCACGCAGCACGTCTGGCTCACGCACACCGTCTTCGTCGGCATGGCGTACGACGACAACGACGCGCACCAGATCCGCATCCAGTTCTTCGAGGTGAGGTGAGATGCCCATGTCGTACGAGCGGGTGGGCCCGGCCACACTCGACCCGCGCGCCACCCACCACATGGTGCGGATGCGCGACGGGATCCGGCTGGCGACGGACGTCTACCTGGCGGGGGACGAGCCGGGCCCGGCCGTCCTCATCCGCCTGCCGTACGACAAGGTCGGCGCCTACACCTACATCCCGGTCATCGCCGACTACTTCGTGCGGCACGGCTACCACGTCGTGGCACAGGACGTGCGCGGCAAGTTCCGCTCCGAGGGCGAGACGCTCCTGTTCGTCAACGAGGCGGCCGACGGGCACGACACCCTCGACTGGCTCGCGGCGCAACCGTGGTCGAACGGCATCGTGGGCATGTGGGGCGACTCGTACTACGGCTACACGCAGTGGGCTGCGGCGTCGACGAACCACCCGGCGCTCCGAGCAATCTCACCCCGCGTCACCGGCACGCGGCTGGGTGAGCTCCCGTCCGACGACGATGCCGTGGACTTCGTGCGCGACGTCGAGATGGGCGTCCACCGGCTCTACCCGTGCACCTTCTTCCACTCCAACGACACGTATCACTGGGAGCCGGACTGGGATCGACGCCCCTTGATCTCGCACGTCGAGGAGTTCTTCGAGTCGGTCGGCTCCCGTTCGATCTCGTTCGACCAGTGGTTCCCGGAACCCGTCCGACTGCGGCGCTTCCCCTTCGGGCACCCCTTCGACGCCTCGCCGGTCCCGGTGCTGCAGACCATCGGTTGGTGGGACAACTGTGCGCCCTGGCAGTGGGACGACCACTGGAAGCTGGCGCAGCGTCAGGGGTGGGCCCACAACGAGTACCTCCTCGTCGATTCGATCGACCACGAGAACAACCGGCTGCTCGGTCCACGCGGCGAGCCCAGCGAGGATGACGTCATCGCTTCCCTGCCTGCCTACCTCGATCCGACGATCGAGTTCTTCGACGTGTTCCTCCGCGATCGCCTCCCGGCCGCCTCCCTCCCCCGGGTGCGCTGGAACCTCGCCCACACCGAAGGACTGCGGGAGGCACCTGCCTGGCCGCCGCCAGGCACGACACCGCTGGTCCTGCTCCTGCGCCCGGACGGCACCCTGGGCGTCGACCTGCCGCACGTCGAGACGCGCGCGTTGTGGGACCACGACCCGGACGACCTGGTGCCGTCACCGGTGGACAACGCCTTCGCGTTCCTGGCTGAGCTGCCCGACGAGCAGCGTTGGTCCGAGCGCCCCGACGTGCTCGTCTTCGACGGTGCCGACGACCGAGGTGGACCTCGACCTGGTGGGCGGGGTGACCCTGACTGCGTCCGTGGACAGCGACGGGCCGCGGATGGACGTGTTCGTCAGACTCCTCGACGTCGAGCCCTCGGGTGCGGCGCACCTCGTGGCCCGTGGACAGGTGCACGTCGTGGACACCAGCGAACCGCGGGCGATCGCCGTCGACCTCGGCCAGGTCGGCTACCGCGTGGCGAGCGGCCACCGCCTTCGCGTCCAGGTCTGCAGCAGCGACTATCCCGAGTTCGTGCCGCAACCCGGGACGGGGGAGCACCCGTGGCTCGCCACCGAGGTCGTGGTCAATCGTCAGTCGATCGAGCTGGGAGGCGAGGGCGGCGCGGCGCTGACCGTCCACGTACTTCCCGGTGCGGAGCGGTGATGACGACGGCTGACGACCGAAGTCGAGGCGGATGGCACCGCGTGGTCCTTGCCGCCGCTCGACGTCGGTCTGGGCAGCTGGCCGGCGCGCCGCGCACGCATGGGTCCCGATCGTGTGGCCCTCAGCCAGGGCGGCCGGTCGCTGACGTACGGCGAGCTGGCAGAGCGCACCGAGTCCCTCGCGGCGTCACTTGCTGCGCGCGGCGTCCGCCACGGGGACCGGGTGGCCTACCTGGGTCTCAACGACATCGCCACGTTCGAGACGTTCTTCGCAGCCGCTCGCCTCGGGGCGGTCTTCGTGCCGCTCAACCACCGGCTCGCTGCGACCGAGGTCGGCTACATGCTGAATGACTCCGGGTCGAGCGTGCTGGTGTGTGGACCCGGCGTCGACGGGTTGGTCGGTGAGGTGCTCCACCGCGCTGGCGACAGCCATCGGCAGCAGCTGCTTGCCGTGGCGCCCATCGACGAGATCGCAGCCGACGACTACGAGACAGAGCATGTCGGCGGGAACCATGACGGGACGGGGCACGCCTGCGGGTCCGGTGACGCTCGACGACACCGCCGTCTTCCTCTACACCTCGGGAACGACCGGACGCCCGAAGGCGGCTGCCCTGACCCACGGGAACCTGACCTGGAACACCGTGAACCAGCTGGCTCATCTCGACGTCCTCGGCACGGACCGGGCGCTGTGCATCTCGCCCCTGTTCCACGCGGTGGGGCTGGGGCAGGTCACCCTGCCGACGCTCTTCAAGGGCGGGGCGGTCGAAGTCGTTCCGCGGTTCGACGCGGGCCATGTCCTCGCGCTGGTCGAGGAGCTCGGGGTCGCGAGCTTCTCGTGCGTGCCGACGATGCTCCAGATGATGACCGAGCACCCGTCCTGGCCGACCACGTCCCTGGACTCGTTGCGGTACGTCGTCTACGGCGGGTCGCCCGTGGCCGAGAGGACCGCCACCGCGTGGCTCGACCGCGGCGTCAGCCTCCACCAGGGGTACGGAATGACCGAGGCTTCCCCGGGCGTGGCGATGGTGCCGAGTCCCGGCGCGACGCACAAGCCCGTTTCGGTGGGTGTGCCGCACTTCTTCACCGACGTCGGCGTCCTCGGCCCTGACGGTGCTCCGGGGCCAGTCTCCGCCGGGGTTCGCGGGGAGCTGGTCGTCCGCGGGCCGCACGTCTTCGCTGGCTACTGGCAGCGCGGCGCCGACACGTCGGCAGCCATGCTCGGGCCGGACGCCGACTGGTACCGCACTGGCGACGTGATCGAGGCCGACCAGGACGGGTGGCTCCGTGTCGTGGACCGGGTGACGGACTTGATCATCTCTGGCGGGGAGAACATCTACCCCGCGGAGATCGAGACGCTTCTCGTCGACCTGCCCGAGGTCCGGGCAGCCGCGGTGGTCGCAGCACCCCACCACCGTTGGGGAGAAGTCGGGGTCGCCTACCTCGAGCTCGTCCCTGGCGCGACCCTCACCGTCGAGGACGTGCTCATGCGTCTGGGCGACCGGGTGGCCAGGTTCAAGCTCCCCCACGAGGTGGTGCTGGTGCACCACCTTCCACGCAACGCGACAGGAAAGATCCTGCGCGTCCCCCTGCGCGACGACGCTGCTCAGCGTGCGCACGACCGAAGGACCGACGATGACCGCTGAGACCGCAACGGGCGTCCTGCAGGACGTTACGCCCGACCTCACCGCCGCCCTGCCACCGTCGGTGCGCGTCCTGCGGCGCGAGTCGGTCGCCGTGCTCCGGCTGTGCCGTCCTGCCAAGCGCAACGCCCTCGACGACGCCACCGTGCTCGGGATCGAGCAGTTCTTCGCGGCGCCGCCGACCTGGGTGCGCGCCGCGGTGCTCGATGCCGAGGGTGAGCACTTCTGTGCCGGACTGGACCTCACCGAGCTGAGTGACCGCGACACGTTCGCCAGCCTCCAGCACTCCCGCATGTGGCACCGCGCCTTCGCCGCGCTCGAACAGGGGACGGTCCCGGTGATCGCCGCGGTCAAGGGCGCAGTGATCGGCGGTGGTCTGGAGCTGGCCGCTGCCGCCCACGTGCGGGTCGCCGAGCGCAGCGCGTTCTACGCCCTCCCGGAAGGGCAGAGGGGGTTGTTCGTCGGAGGGGGAGGTTCGGTGCGCGTCCCGCGGCTGATCGGTCTTCCTCGCACCACCGACATGCTGCTGACCGGACGGGTGCTGGACGCTGCGGAGGGTCACACTTTCGGGCTCAGCAACTACCTCGTCGAGGACGGCGGCGGGTTGGAGCGTGCCTTGGAGCTGGCCGCGGCAGTGGCTCGGAACTCGCCGATCAGCAACTTCGCCGTGCTCCAGGCACTACCGAGGATCGCCGAGGCCACCGCCGACCACGGCTACCTCATCGAGGCACTGATGGCGTCCACCGCCTCGAGCAGTGACGAAGCGCAGCGCCGCATGGACGACTTCCTCAACGGGCGGGCCGCCAAGGTCGGTCGCGCCCCGGACGGCGGCAGCGCGTGATCGAGCTGGGGCGCACCGATCCTGGCGCGTCGCAACAGCCAGGGCCGATCCCCTCGTGGGAGCCCCCGGTCGACTGGCGCTCCAGCACGGTCATCGGTCGGTTCGCAGGCTGGTCGGGGGAGCGGCACGGCTTCGACGTGCGCACCTACGACGACCTCTGGCAGTGGTCCGTGCGCGACCTCGATGGCTTCTGGACCGCTGTGTGGGACTACTTCGGCGTGACGAGCAGCACGGCACCGGGTCCGGCGCTCGCGGACGCGTCGATGCCGGGCGCGCGATGGTTCCCGAGCGCATCCGTCAACTACAGCCGGCACCTGCTGCAGGACGCCGACCCCGAGCTGCTCCATGACGACATGGTGGCGCTGACGACCTACTCCCAGACCCGTGACGACACCGAGCTGACCTTCGGTGAGCTGCGCGACGCCGTGGCACGGGCTCGAGCGGGTCTCCTCCGGCTCGGCGTGACCCGAGGTGACCGGGTTGTGGCCTACCTCCCGAACATCGCCGAGACGGTCGTGGCCTTCCTGGCCTCGGCAAGCATCGGAGCCGTCTGGGCCTCGTGCGCTCCGGAGTTCGGGACGCGGAGTGTCGTCGACCGCTTCGCCCAGCTGGGCCCCACCGTCCTGATCGGCGTGACCGGCTATCGCTACGGTGACCGGAGCGTCAACCGGCTCGAGGATCTCAGCGAGCTGCGCGCGCAGCTGCCCACTCTGCGGCACCTCGTCCACGTGCCGTACGGCGAGTTCGACGAGGCACCAGACGGCGCCCTGGCTTGGGCGGAGCTCACCGGAGCTCGTGCCGAGCCCGCCTACGACGACGTGCCATTCGACCACCCGCTGTGCGTGCTGTTCAGCTCCGGCACGACCGGCCTGCCGAAGCCGATCGTCCACAGCCACGGCGGGATCCTGCTCGAACACCTCAAGAACCACTCCCTGAGCTGGGACCTCGGTCCCGGTGACCGCCTCCTCTGGTACACCACGACCGCCTGGATGATGTGGAACGCCCTCGTCTCCGCATTGCTCGTGCGCGCCGGAATCGTCCTGATCGACGGCAACCCGCTCCACCCCGGGCCCGAGCTGCAGTGGGACCTAGCAGCTCGCACCGGCACCACGCTCATGGGTCTCAGCCCCGGTTTCATCATGGCGACGCGCCAGGCCGGGTTGGAGCCGGCACAGCTGTACGACCTCAGCCGGGTCCGACAGATCGGCGCTGCCGGCAGCCCGCTTCCCCGCGAGGGCTACCGGTGGATCGCCGAACAGCTCCCCGGCGTCATGCTCAACGTCGGCAGCGGTGGCACCGACGTCTGCTCCGGGATCGTCCAGGGAAGCCCGCTGCAGCCGGTCGTCGAGGGAGAGATCGCAGGTCCGTGCCTGGCCGTCGACGCCTGTGCCTACGACCAGGACGGCAACGTGATCGTCGGGCAGCTCGGCGAGCTCGTCATCCGCCAACCCATGCCATCCATGCCCGTGGGCTTCTGGGGGGACGACGACGGATCGCGCTACCGCTCCTCCTACTTCGACGACTATCCGGGCGTGTGGCGCCACGGCGACTTCGTCCGCTTCTCCGACACGGGCACCTGCGTGATCGCGGGCCGTTCCGACGCCACCCTCAACCGCGGTGGCGTCCGGCTCGGAACGGCGGAGTTCTACAACGTGGTCGAGGAGCTGACCGACGTCGAGGACAGCCTCGTGGTCCACCTCGAGGACGAGCAGGGTGGGATGGGTCGACTGGTCCTGTTTGTCGTCCCCAGCCGTCCTTCTCGCCTCACGCACGACGAGCTCGTGGCCGTCATCAGGGCGGAGGTCCGGGCCGCACTTTCGCCGCGGCACCTTCCCGACGAGGTCGTGGTGGTCCCGGTCGTGCCGCGCAACCGCACCGGCAAGAAGCTCGAGCTGCCGGTCAAACGGATCCTGCGCGGCGACCGGGCGGACCAGGTCGCCTCGCCGGGATCCCTGGCCCAGGCCGACGCGCTCGACGCCTACGTCGCGTACGCCGTGGGGCACCGATCGTGACTGCCGTGACGCAGGGGACGCTTCGGGTCCTCCTCGCGGGCGGCGGCGTCATCGGCCAGGGCTGGGCAGCCCATCTCCTCGCCCACGGGCACGAGGTGATCGTCGTCGACCCGCACGTCGGCCCCGACGTGGTCGAGAGCTACGTCGAGCGAGCGAAGCCCGCGTTGACTGCCCTCGGCGCCGAGCTCGGTCCCTACCGGGAGAGGTTGACCGTCGTCAGCGACCTCGACGAGGTCGTCGTGGACGTCGACTGGGTCCAGGAGAACGGGCCGGAGGACTCCGGTGCGAAGAGCCGGCTGATCAGCCAGCTCGACGAGCTGGTCGATCCCGCGGTCGTGATCGCCAGCAGCACCTCCGGCACCACCCCGACCCGGCTGGCGGAACACTGCCGGCGCGCCCCGGGCAGGGTGATCGTCGGACATCCGTTCAACCCCGTCTATCTCGTGCCGCTCGTCGAGGTTGTCGGGGGCACCGCGACGGATGCTGGGGTGGTGGACGAGGCGCTCGCTTTCTACACCTCGATCGGGAAGCGGCCGATCCACGTGCGCCACGAGGTTCCCGGACACCTCGCGAACCGGTTGCAGGCGGCCCTGTGGCGCGAGGCCTACTCGCTGGTCGAGCGTGGTGTTGCGTCCGCCGCCGATGTCGACACTGCGATCTCCCACGGGCCCGGCCTGCGCTGGGCGCTCTTGGGGCCGCTGGTCAACCAGCACCTCTCCGGCGGTGCTGGGGGACTGCGCCACGTCCTGGAGCACCTGGGGCCGGTGACCCAGACCTGGATGGACGATCTCGGCGCCCCGCGCCTCTCCGATGCTCTCGTCGACACGCTTGTCGCAGGCGTGGACGAAGAGCTGGCCGGGGTCGACCAGGGGCTGCTGGTGGCCGAGCGGGATGCCCTCCTCGTGGCACTCCTGCTCAGCAAGCAGCGGTCGACGGCCCTGCCGTGATCGCGTCATCCGCACCAGCATCCGAGGAGGGACCATGACCGACCGATACGAACCGGCGATCGACCTGACGTCGATCCGCGCCATCGACGTGCACACCCACATCGAGGCCGACGACCACGGCCATCTCTCGCTCGACCGGGAGCTCATGGACGCGTCCGCGGCCTACTTCAAGGCCGACCAGATGCGGACCCCGACGCTCGACCAGGTCGCTCAGCACTATCGCGAGCGACAGATGGCCGCGATCGTCTTCACCGTCGACGCAAGCACCGAGACCGGCCACCCTGCGCTCTCGAGCGAAGAGATCGCTGCCGGGGCGCTGCGCAACAACGACGTGCTGATCCCGTTCGGTTCGGTCGATCCACGACACGGCGACGAGGCCGTCGAGCGCGCTCGTCGTCTGGTCGTCGACCACGGGGTTCGCGGGATCAAGCTGCACCCCAGTCTCCAGGGCTTCGAGCCCAACGACGCGCAGTACTACGCGTTGTACGACGCGCTGCAGGAGCTCGGTGTCATCGCGCTCTTCCACACTGGACAGACCGGCATCGGGGCCGGACTGCCAGGAGGACGGGGCATCAAGCTCCGCTACTCGGACCCGATGCTGATCGACGACGTGGCGGCAGACTTCCCGCGACTGCAGGTCATCCTGGCCCACCCCTCCGTCCCGTGGGCCGATGCCTCCATCTCGATCGCCACCCACAAGTCCAACGTCCACATCGACCTGTCGGGTTGGTTGCCGAAGTACTTCCCGCCGCAGCTCGTCCGGGCAGCCGGGTCGTTCCTCAAGCGCAAGGCCCTCTTCGGATCCGACTTCCCGGTGATCACCCCAGATCGCTGGCTCAGCTCGTTCCGGGATCTCGGGCTCGGGGACGACGTCGAGGACCTGATCCTCAAGGACAACGCGGCACGCCTCCTGGGACTGGCATGAGGGTGCCCTACGCAGACCTGCTGCTCCGTGACGCGCCGATCTACCGGGACGGCGGCTGGGTCGGCGACCGCCTGGCGATCCGCGACGGCCGCATCGTCGGCGTCGGCGACCACGACGACGTGGCGCACCTCGTCGGACCCGGAACTGAGGTCGAGAGCCTGATGGGGCGGTGGCTGCTCCCGGCGTTCCACGACTCGCACGTCCACCCGGTGCAGGCCGGCACGGAGCTCAACCTGTGCAACCTCGCGGACCTCGATAGCGTCCCGGCCTACCTCGACCGCATCACGTCGTACGCCGCGGAGCATCCGCAACGGACATGGATCACCGGCGGAGGCTGGTCGATGGACGCCTTCCCCGGCGGCGTCCCGACCGCAGCGCTCCTTGATCGTGTGTGCCCGGACCGTCCCATCTACCTGCCCAACCGGGACCATCACTCGGCGTGGGTGAACACCCGTGCCCTGGAGCTCGCGGGGATAGAGGCGCGCACCCCCGAGCCGAGGGACGGCCGCATCGAGCGTGGGCCGGATGGATCCCCGACCGGAGCGCTCCACGAGGGAGCAATGGGTCTGGTGGCCGTGCTGGCCCCACGACCGACACCGGAGGAACTGACGCGCGGCCTGATCACGGCCCAGCGGCACCTGCATTCCGTGGGCATCGTGGGGTGGCAGGACGCGCTCGTAGGAACGGGACTCGGCATGCTCGACACCCTCGACACCTACATCGCCGCACACCGGTCCGGACAGCTCACCGCCAAGACCGTGCTGGCTCTGTGGTGGGACCGCGAGCGGGGGCTGGACCAGCTGCCCGAGCTGATCGAGCGCCGACAGCGCGCCGCCGCTGCCGGCCTCCGGGCCAGCGCCGTCAAGATCATGCAGGACGGGGTCTGCGAGACCCACACCGCGGCGATGCTCGATCCCTACCGCGACGCAGACGGTCTACCGACCGACAACCACGGGTTGTCGTTCATCGATGCGGGGGACCTCGCGACGTACGTCGCCGCACTGGACGCCGCAGACTTCCAGGTGCACGTGCATGCGCTCGGCGACCGTGCCGTGCGGGACAGCCTCGATGCTGTCGAGCACGCCCTGCGGGTTAACGGGCAACGGGGGAACCGGCACCATCTCGCACACCTGCAGGTGATCGACCCCGTCGACGTCGGTCGCTTCGCGGCGCTCGGCGTCACGGCCAACGCACAACCGCTGTGGGCGTGCCGCGACGAGGCCGTCGAGGTCCTCACCCTGCCCTTCATCTCGGAGGCGGCACGCACCCAGCACTACGTCTTCGGGTCGCTCCTGCGGGCCGGTGCGAGGCTGGCGTGTGGCAGCGACTGGCCTGTCTCGGCGCCCGATCCTCTGCTCGGGATGCATGTCGCCGTCAACCGGCGAGCGCCTGATCAGGGTAGCGACGTGCAACCGCTGCTTCCGCACGAGGCGCTCACGGTCGCCGAGGCCATCGGGGGCTACACCGCGGGCACGGCGTACCTCAACGGACTCGAGGCCGTCACCGGTCGGCTCCAGACTGGCTTCGCAGCGGATGTGGTCGCGGTCGACGCCGACGTGCTGCACGGTCATCCAGCGATGCTCGGCGAGGCGAGGGTGACGCACACCTTCGCCGACGGGCGCGTCGTGCATGGTGGCTGACCGGCGTAGCGTCTCGCGGGCCACACCAGGTCTCAGAATCCGATCGGTAGGCCGGCGTAGTTCTCCGCAAGCCCGGTCGCCCCGGCCTCGCTGGTGGCGACCCACCGCAGCTGCGAGAGCTGTAGCTGCTGCGTCGAAGTCGTCGCCGCTGGCGTGCAGCATCGTGGTCATCCACCACGAGAAGTGGGTGCACCGCCACACGCGGCGCAGCGCCGGTGTCGGAGTACGCGTCGGCGAGGCGGCTGTCGTCCTTGCGCAGCAGGTCGACCAGGGCGGGTGCCAGCAGGCCCACGTCGGCGATCGCCAGGTTGAGCCCCTTGGCGCCGGTCGGCGGCACGATGTGCGCCGCGTCGCCGGCGAGGAACAGCCGGCCGTGCCGCATCGGCGTCTGGACGAAGGAGCGCATCGGCAGCACGCTCCGGTCGGTGATCGGGCCGGGCTCGAGGCTCCAGCCGTCCTGCCCGTGACCGAGGCGGGTGGCGAGCGCCGACCAGATCCGGTCGTCGGACCAGTCGGCCAGGTCGGTGTCGTTGGGCACCTGGAGGTAGAGCCGCGACACGGTGGCGGATCGCATCGAGTGCATCGCGAAGCCGTCGGGGTGCCAGGCGTAGATCAGCTCGTCGGTGGACGGCGCCACGTCGGCCAGGATGCCGAGCCACGAGTAGGGGTAGACCTTCTCCCAGGTGCGCCGGACCGACTCCGGCACGGCGGAGCGCGACGGCCCGAACGATCCGTCGCAGCCCACGACCACGTCCGCGGTGACCCGGGTCGCCGCGCCGATCGCCGACGTGAAGGTCACCGAGGGCCCGTCCGAGTCCAGGTCGTGGAGCGCGGTCTCCGAGACGCCGTAGTGCACCTCCTGGCCGCCGGCGGCGCGGGCGGCGACGAGGTCCTTCTGCACCTCGGTCTGGCCGTAGACCCACACCGAGCGGCCGGTGAGGTCGACGAAGTCGAGGTGGTGGCGCTCCTCGGGCCACTGCAGGTAGATGCCGCGGTGCTCGTCGCCCTCGCGGCGCGAGGCGCTCGCCCAGCCCGGCGGAGCGGAGCAGGTCGACCGACGACTGCTCGAGGATGCCCGCCCGGATGCGGGAGGCGACGTACTCCTCGGTGCGGGTCTCCACGACCACGGACTCGACGCCCTCGGCCGCGAGGAGGTGGGACAGCAGCATGCCGGCGGGGCCGGCGCCGATGATCGCGACCTGGGTGCGCACCTCGTCCATGGCGTACAGTCAACGGGCCCGTACGGACTCCACTGGACGAGGGTCGGTTTCCGCTGGGCGGAAGCTCAGGTCGAGCGGGCGGCGTCGAGCGCGCGCCCCACGCCGCGCGCCGCCACCTGCAGCGCGGCCACCAGGCGGGGGCGGTCGCGCTTGAGCGACGGCACGACCAGGCCGAGGGCGGCGACGACCTCGCCGCCGCGGCGTACGGGCACCGCGACGGAGCACGCGCCGAGGCTCATCTCCTCGGTCGTGGTCGCGTGGTCGTCGCGGAGCACCTGCGCGAGCTGACGCCGCAGCCGGCCCGGCTGGGTGACGGTGTACGCCGTGACCCGCGGCAGGTCGGCGAGCACCCGCTGCTGCACCTCGAGCGGCGCGTGCGCGAGCAGGACCTTGCCGACGCCGGTGGCGTGCATCGGCAGGCGGGACCCGACCGTGCTGACCACCGGGACGGAGGTGCTGCCGCGCAGCCGGTCGAGGTAGAGCACCTCGACGTCGTCGCGCACCGCGAGGTGCACCGTCGCGTGGGTGGCGCCGTAGAGGTCGTGGAGGTAGGGCGAGGCGAGCTCCACCAGGCCGGCCTGGAGCGGCGCGAGCAGGCCGATGTCCCAGAGCCGCCGCCCTACGACGTAGTCGCCGGAGCCGGTGCGGGTCAGGGCGCCCCAGTCCACGAGCTCGGCCACCAGTCGGTGGGCGGTCGCGACCGGCAGGCCGGCCCGCTCGGCGAGCTCGGTGAGGGTGAGGCGCCGGTGCTCCTCGTCGAAGGCGCCGACCAGCGCCGAGCGCGCGGCTGGTGACGGAGGCGCCCGGGGTCGTCGAGTTACCGGCCATGCGCCAGAGTCTTCCACTAGGCGGAAACCGTGTCCTGCGTCGGCACCTGCGACGGCCGTAGCCTCAAGCCGTGACTCAGACCCACGCGGACCAGACGCAGGCCGAGGTGAGCGCGGAGATGGCGGCGATCACCGACGCGTACTCCGCTCCGGCACGGTCGAGATGCGGACCCGTCTCGACTACGCGCCCTACCGCAGCAGCATCCTGCGCCACCCCACCAAGGAGCCTCCACCACGCCGACCCGGAGGGCATCGAGCTGTGGAGCCCCGTCTTCGGCGAGCGCGACATCGACCCGCTCGAGGCCGACCTGACCATCCAGCACGACGGCGAGCCCATCGGCGAGCGGATGAAGGTCACCGGTCGCGTCGTGGACGGCGACGGGCGCCCGGTGCGGCACCAGCTCGTCGAGATCTGGCAGGCCAACGCGGGCGGGCGCTACGTCCACAAGCGCGACCAGCACCCGGCCCCGATCGACCCGCACTTCACCGGCGTCGGCCGCTGCCTCACCGACGCCGACGGCACCTACGCCTTCACGACGATCAAGCCCGGGCCCTATCCGTGGCGCAACCACCGCAACGCCTGGCGACCGGCCCACATCCACTTCTCGCTCTTCGGCTCCGAGTTCACCCAGCGGATGGTCACCCAGATGTACTTCCCGGGCGACCCGCTCTTCGCCCTCGACCCGATCTACCAGGCGATCGTCGACGAGCGGGCGCGCGAGCGCCTCGTCGCGACCTACGACCACGACGTCACCGAGCACGAGTGGGCCACCGGCTACCGCTGGGACATCGTCCTCACCGGGAGCCACCGCACGCCGCTCGAGCCGGAGGAGGAGTCGTGACGACTCGACGCCCACCCCCGGCCAGACGGTCGGGCCGTTCTTCGCCTTCGCCCTCGTGCACGACGGCGGCTCGGAGCTCGTGCCGGCCGGGCACCCCGACGCCGTACGGCTCACGGGGCGGGTGCTCGACGGCGCCGGCGACCCGGTGCCCGACGCGCTGGTGGAGGTCTGGCAGGCCGGTCCCGACGGGGTCGTGGCACGCGAGCCCGGCTCGTTGCACCGCGACGGCTTCACGTTCACCGGGTGGGGCCGGGCGCCGACCGACCGGACCGGTCGCTACACGCTTCACCACCCTCGCCCCGGGCGCGACGAGTCCGGGCGCTGCGCCGTACTTCGCGATCACCGTGTTCGCCCGCGGCCTGCTCGACCGGCTGCTCACCCGCGCCTACCTGCCCGCCGACCCGGACGCGCTGGCGGCGGACCCCTTGCTCGCCTCGGTCCCGCAGGAGCGCCGGGCCACGCTGGTGACGGAGGCCGACGCGCACGGGTTCGTCTTCGACATCCGGCTGCAGGGCGAGGGGGAGACCGTCTTCCTCACCCATCGGCGAGACTGACGCGCGTGAGCGACCTCTACTGGCCCGGCGACGACCGGGCGGGCGAGCACTTCGACCAGGAGTCGTTCGTGCGGGCGCTCGTCGCTGTCGAGGAGGACTGGCTCGAGCGACTCGGTCATCCCGCCGACCTGCAGGCGCTCGTGCGCGCGCACCACCTCGAGTGGCTGGCCACACGAGTCCGAGCTCGGCGGCAACCCGGTGATCGGGCTGGTCGAGATGCTCCGCGACGGGCCTCACCGGCGAGGCCGCGCGGTGGCTCCACCGCGGGCTCACCAGCCAGGACGTCGTCGACTCGGCCCTGATGCGGATGGCCGAGATCGCCGTCGACGACCTCCGCGCCGACCTGCGCAGGCTGGGCGACTCGCCTCGTCGCCCTGGCGACGGCGCACCGCGACACCCCGATGGTCGGACGCACGCTCACCCAGCACGCCGTCCCCACGACCTTCGGGCTCCGCGTCGCGCAGTGGCTCGCGGCTCTGCTGGACGCCGACGAGCAGCTCGCGTCACTGACGTTCCCCGACCAGGTCGGTGGCGCCGCCGGCACCCGCGCGGCGATGGTCGAGCTCGGGGTCGAGGTCCCGCTCGAACCCGTCCCGTGGCACACCGTCCGCACGCCCGTCACCCGCCTCGGCGACGCCCTCGTCACGACGACCGACGCGCTGGCCCGGATCGCCAACGACGTGCTGGTGATGTCGCGCCCCGAGATCGCCGAGCTCGCCGAGGGCATGCCGGGCGGCTCGTCGACGATGCCCGGCAAGGCCAACCCGGTGCTGTCGGTCCTGGTCCGCCGGGCCGCCCTGACCACCCCGCAGCTCGCCGCGACGCTGCACGTGGCCGCCGCCTCCCAGGTCGACGACCGGGCCGACGGCGGCTGGCACGTCGAGTGGGCCACCGTGCGCGACCTCGTACGCCGGACGCTGACCGCCGCGTCCCAGTCGGTCGACCTGGTCGGCGGCCTCGAGGTCCGGGCCGACCGGATGGCCGCGACCCTCGCGGCCGCGGACGCAGTCGGTCCGCGCCGAGCAGCGCGCGATGGCCGATCTCGCCGGACGTGACCCCCTCCCGTCGTACGACGGACAGGCCGGGGCGATCGTCGACGCAGTCGTCCTGCGCTCGCAGCGCCACTGGAGGTCCGCATGATCCCCGTCGTCACCGCCGTCCGGCTCTCCGGCGCCGCCGCCCGCCCGGACCTGCCCCTGCTCGTCCTCGGGCCCTCGCTCGGCACCTCCGCCACGACGCTGTGGGCCGACTGCGCGAGCCGGCTGGCCGACGACTTCGACGTCGTCGCGTGGGACCTCCCCGGCCACGGCCACAACCGGTCCGTCCCCGACGGGGCGTGGTCGATGACCGACCTCGCGGCCGGCGTCCTCCGTGTGGTCGACGACGTGCTCGCCGAGCGCGGCGACCACGGCGGGAGCTTCGGCTACGCCGGTGACTCCGTCGGCGGCGCGGTCGGACTCCAGCTCCTCCTCGACGTCCCCGACCGCGTCACGGGCGCGGTGCTGCTGTGCACCGGAGCCCGGATCGGCACCGCAGAGTCGTGGGCGGAGCGGGTCGACCGGGTGCGCTCGTCGGGCACGCCGTCGATGGTCGCCGCCTCCGCCGAGCGGTGGTTCGGCCCGGGCTTCCTCGAGCGCGAGGGCGCGCGCGGCTCCGCGCTGCTCCACGCCCTGCAGGAGGCCGACGACACCGGCTACGTGCAGGTGTGCGCGGCCCTGGCCGACTTCGACGTACGCGACCGCCTCGGCGAGGTCGCTGCCCCGGTGCTGGCCGTGGCGGGATCCGCGGACGTGGCGACGCCTCCCGAGAAGCTGCGCGAGATCGCCGACGGCGTCCGGGACGGGCGCTACGTCGAGCTCGACGGCGTGGCCCACCTGGCCCCAGCCGAGGCTCCCGAGGTGGTCGCCGGCCTGGTCCGCGAGCACCTCCGTGCCGCAGCCGCCAGACGGGAGTCGCACCCTCGACGAGGTCCACGCCGCCGGCATGCGGGTGCGCCGCGAGGTGCTCGGCGACGCCCACGTCGACCGCGCCACCGCCGCCACGACCGACCTCACCCGCGACTTCCAGGAGCTCATCACGCGGTACGCGTGGGGGAGCATCTGGACCCGGCCCGGGCTCGACCGCCGGAGCCGGTCCCTGATCACCCTCACCGCCCTCGTCGCCCGCGGCCACCACGAGGAGCTCGCCATGCACCTTCGCGCCGCCCGCACCAACGGGGTCACGGTCGAGGAGATCACCGAGCTGCTGCTGCAGACCGCGATCTACTGCGGCGTCCCCGACGCCAACACGGCCTTCCGGATCGCCCAGGAGGTCCTCGCCGACGAGCCCGACCACGATCCCGACCAAGGAGAGGCCGCCGACGCATGACCGAGTCCTATCTCTACGCCGCGACCCGTACGCCGTTCGGCCGCTTCGGCGGTGCGCTCGCCGATGTGCGCCCCGACGACCTGGCCGCCGTCGCCCTGACCGGGGTGCTCGACCGCGCTCCCGGCCTCGACCACGGTGAGATCGACGAGGTCGTGTGGGGCAACGCCAACGGGGCCGGGGAGGACAACCGCAACGTCGGCCGGATGGCCGTGCTGCTCGCCGGCCTGCCGATCGGCGTGCCCGCGACGACGGTCAATCGGCTGTGCGGCTCGAGCCTCGACGCCACCATGATCGCCTCCCGCGCCATCGAGACCGGTGACGCCGAGGTCGTCGTCGCCGGCGGGGTGGAGTCGATGACGCGCGCGCCGTGGGTGCTCGCCCAAGCCCTCGCGCGCGTTCCCGGCGGGCAACGTCACCGCGGTCTCCACGACCCTCGGCTGGCGGCTCGTCAACGAACGGATGCCGGCGGAGTGGACGGTCTCGCTCGGCGAGGCCAACGAGCAGCTCGCCGAGGCGTACGGCATCCCGCGCGAGCGCCAGGACGCCTTCGCGGCGCAGTCGCACGACCTCGCCGCTGCCGCGTGGGACGCCGGCTTCTACGACGACCTGGTCGTCGCGGTGCCGGGCGTCGACCTCCCGCGGGACGAGGGGATCCGCCCCGGGAGCACCGCGGAGAAGCTCGCCGGCCTGAAGCCCAGCTTCCGCCCGGACGGCACGATCACGCCCGGCAACGCCTCACCCCTCAACGACGGCGCCTCCGCCCTCCTGCTCGGCTCGGCGGCGGCGGCGAGCACCCTCGGCCTGGAGCCGCAGGCCCGGATCGCGGCCGCGGGCTCGTTCGCCCTCGACCCGCAGCTCTTCGGCTACGCGCCCGTCGAGGCCGCCGGCATCGCGCTGCGACGCGCGGGCATCACCTGGTCCGACGTCGGTGCGGTCGAGCTCAACGAGGCGTTCGCCGTCCAGTCGCTCGCCTGCGTCGACGCCTGGCTGGACCAGGGGCTCGCCGACCCCGCGCTCGTCAACGCCAAGGGCGGCGCCATCGCCATCGGCCACCCGCTCGGCGCCTCGGGCGCACGGGTCGTCGGCACCCTGGCCAAGCGGCTGCGCGAGTCGGGGGAGCGCTGGGGCGTCGCCGCGATCTGCATCGGTGTCGGCCAGGGCCTCGCGGTCGTGCTGGAGAACGTCCGGACGGAGGCCGCGTGACCCTCGTGCGTGGACACCGTCGACGAGGCGGTCGCCGGGATCGAGGACGGCTCCACCGTGCTGGTCGGCGGTTTCGGCATGGCCGGGATGCCGGTCGACCTCATCGACGCGCTGATCCGGCAGGGCGCCACCGACCTCACCGTCGTCTCCAACAACGCCGGCAACGGCGACACCGGCCTCGCGGCACTGCTCGCGGCCGGACGGGTGCGCAGGATGGTCTGCTCCTTCCCCCGCCAGTCCGACTCGTGGGTCTTCGACCGCCTCTACCGCGCGGGCGAGATCGAGCTCGAGGTCGTGCCCCAGGGCAACCTGGCCGAGCGGATGCGCGCCGCCGGCGCCGGGATCGGCGCGTTCTTCTGCCCCACCGGTGTCGGTACGCCACTGGCCGAGGGCAAGGAGACCCGCGAGATCGACGGCCGCACCTACGTCCTCGAGCACCCCATCCGCGGCGACGTCGCCCTCATCGGCGCCCACACCGCCGACCGGGCAGGCAACCTCGTCTACCGGAAGACCGCCCGCAACTTCGGTCCCGTGATGGCCACCGCCGCGACCACCGTCGTCGCCCAGGTCGTCGGCGGTCGTGGACATCGGGGCGATCGACCCCGAGCACGTGGTCACGCCCGGGCATCTACGTCGACCGGGTGGTGGCCGCATGACCCCGGCTGGTGATCGAGCACCTCGACCGCGGCCCGCTCTCGCGCGACGAGATGGCGGCGCTCGTCGCGCGCGACATCCCCGCCGGATCGTTCGTCAACCTCGGCATCGGCCA
Source organism: uncultured Actinomycetota bacterium (assembly GCA_963790225.1). Classification (GTDB taxonomy): domain Bacteria; phylum Actinomycetota; class Actinomycetes; order Propionibacteriales; family Nocardioidaceae; genus Marmoricola_A. The sequence goes on from CAWBNX010000016.1 coordinate 29,346, forward strand.
GCCCACCCAGGTCGCCGACCACCTCGCCCCGGACTCCGGCGTGGTCCTCCACACGGAGAACGGCATGCTCGGCATGGGACCGGCGGCCAGGGGTGACGAGGTCGACCCCGACCTGACGAACGCCGGTAAGGTCCCGGTCACCGAGCGGCCCGGGGCGTCGTACTTCCACCACGCCGACTCGTTCGCGATGATGCGCGGCGGTCACCTCGACGTCTGCGTGCTCGGCGCGTTCCAGGTTTCGGCGACCGGCGACCTCGCCAACTGGCACACCGGTGCCCGGGACGCGATCCCCGCCGTCGGCGGCGCGATGGACCTCGCCATCGGGGCCAAGCAGGTGCTCGTGATGATGACGCTGTTCGCGAAGGACGGCACCCCGAAGCTGGTGCCGGAGTGCACCTACCCGCTCACCGGCGTCGGCTGCGTCGACCGGGTCTACACCGATGTCGCGCTCTTCGAGATCGAACCCGACGGCGTACGCGTTCTCGAGACGTTCGGCACCGGCCTCGACGAGCTGGCCTCGCGTCTCGACGTGCCAGTGCGCCACACAAAGTTCGACTCCAGCCACTGAAAGGGTCGACCTGCGCCCCGTTGCTAGGTAGCGACTGAGCGACCGAAACCTGTCGCCGATCGTGACCACGGTGATGGGGCCAGCTGTTCTCGCAGGACGGTACCGGGCGTCCGCTGCCTCATCTGTCCTCACCGGACTCGAAATTGACCCCCAGACGTCCGTGACACGTACGGCGGCATCCGCGTGACCGTCCAGCGGGCAGCGCGCGACGGTGAAGCGACGCGGCGAGCCTGATGCCGACGACTTGGGTCTGGAGTGGGTTGCACGTTCCCGTCTCAATGTCGGCGGGGGACAACAAGGAAACCGACTGTGCAGCTCGGCAGCGCTGAATGGGGCCGCCAGTCGCCCAATCCGGAGGTAGGTCACATCGAGCTCGCGACGGTGAACGCGCTTCACGCGGCCGACGCCGTCGACAGGGTGCAGAGCGGACGAGGCGCAGGATTGGGTGCGCTGTCACAAACTAGACACTTACAGTCCGATGACCTCCAAACGAGGCCGCTAGACTCCGAGGTGAACCGCAAGGCCTCCCCGCGTGAACCCGAGGAGATCCGCGATCATCCGCGCCACTCCGTAGCGCTCGATCTCTTCCAGAGGTCGCAGGTTCAAATCCTGCCCCCGCTACAAAGTTTCAGGCTCGGAGATCACTGATCTCCGAGCCTGAAAACATTTGAGGACTTGATCCGACTGTCACGAACCGGCCAGAAACCCGTCACGACGATCCGCGACTGGCGCACCGACGGCAAGGGGCCGTGCGCGATCAAGGTCGGCGGTCGCGTCCGCTTCGCCACGTCCGACGCGACACCCCGGGTGCCGCCCGTCGACAAGCAATCCGTTCCTCCATGCCGACCAAAGCTGTGGCGCTAGGGGAGTATGTCGGCATGGTGATCACTGAGGATGCCGTGCGGCGGCGATGGTCAGAGGGACAGCCCTGCCATGGGCTGTGGAGTCTGCTGCCGGGCGTCGTGAGCGCTGAGCTCGTTGCACGGACCGGTCCCGACTTCGTCGTCGTGGACCTGCAGCACGGGGCCGTGACGGAGGCGGAGCTGCCGGGGGTGGCCGCGGCCATCACGGCAGCAGGCTCGGTGCCGCTGGTCCGGAGCCGCAGCCCGTTGTTCGCCGATGTCGGGCGCCCGCTCGATCTCGGTGCGCGCGGCGTCATCGTGCCGAACGTGCGCGACGCCCATCACGCCCGGGAGGTCGTCGCCGCCACTCGCTACGCCCCAGCGGGTGGGCGGTCGATCGGGCGTCTGTCAGGTGGAGCCGAGCAGCCGCTGGTCATCGTCATGGTGGAGACCGCGACAGCGCTCGACGACCTCGACGCCATCTTGGGCGTGGACGGCCTGGACGGGATCTACGTCGGCCCTGGGGACCTCTCCTTGTCCCTGGGCCTCGACGCCGCGGATCGTTCGGCGGACCTGCGCGACGTCCTGTCCTCGATCATCTCCCGGGCCGTCTCCGCCGGGGTGCCTGTCGGTGTCCATGCCTACAACGGGAAGGACGCCGCCAGCTATGCCGCTGAGGGCGCGACCATCGTGACTTCCGCCGTCGACTCCGTCTCGTTGGGTGAGGTCATGACGCGCCACCTCGACGTTGCCCGTAGTCAGTCGGGGACGGACGACGCCTGATCGGCGATCGACCCCGGCCCCGGATGTTTGTGGGGAGGGAGGTCAGCCGCCGGACAGCTCTCGGCTGCGCTGGTCGATACCCAGCTCACCGTAGGGGTAGTCACCGGGAGCGAGGTCGCTCGCTTCATCCAGCGTCGCGCACTCCTGGTCCGACAGCTCACGTCCGGCGGCTCGCAGATTGGCCCCCAGCTGCTCAGTCGTACGGGCCCCAATGATCGTGGAGACCACGGCGGGGCGGTTGTTGACCCAGGCGAGCGCGACCTCGGCCATGGAGAGCCCACGGTCCTTGGCGATCCGCTCCACCGCGTCGATCACCCGCCACGTGCGGTCGCTGCCCCGTCGGTCGTACGCCTCCATCCCGCGGTCGGGGTCTTTCCCGAGCCGGGTGTCGCCGGTGGGCCGTTGATCGCGCCGGTACTTGCCGGACAGCCATCCGCCGCCGAGCGGGCTCCAAGGCAGCAGTCCCATGCCGACGTCGAGGGCCGCCGGGACGACCTCCCACTCGATCTCGCGGACGATGAGGCTGTATTGCGGCTGCAGGGTCACTGGCTCACGGAGACCCAGAGCGCGTGCGGTCAGTACCGCCTTGGTCAACTGCCATCCCGTGAAGTTCGAGAGCCCGTAGTAGCGGATCTTCCCGGCCTGTGCGAACCCGTCGAGGGTGCGCAACGTCTCGTCCAGCGGAGTGTGAGGGTCGTAGGCGTGGACCTGGTACAGGTCGATGACGTCCACTCCGAGCCGACCCAGTGACGCGTCGAGGGCGCGGGTCAGATGCCGCGCCGAGAGCCCGTTGCCGTTGGGGCCCGGATCGGTGGCGAACCTGCCCTTGGTCGCAAGGACGACAGGCTCCGTCGCGTCTCGCGGACGCGCCGCAAGCCATCGGCCGATGATCTCCTCGGAGACCCCCGCGGAGTAGACGTCCGCTGTGTCGACGAGCGTTCCACCTGCCTCGACGAACATGTCGAGCTGCTCGTGGGAGCCGGCCTCGTCGGTCTCGGCGCCGAACGTCATGGTGCCGAGGCACAACTCAGAGACCGCGCAGCCGCTCCGGCCCAGTAGTCGGTAACGCATGATTCACCCTAGGCCCAGTCTCAGCCGCCGGTCACCCTCGACTCACACGACGGTACGACACACGCATCTAGCGCCCGCCTACCGTCATCTTGATCATGGTGTCTTCCAGATGCATGGGCGTGCGCTCCGTACGACATGGCAAGACGGCACGGACGAGGGGGCACACGGAAGTCGCCCTCTGGTCCGGATGGGTGCGCAGAGCCGCTTGTGCTCCGTCCGATCGGTTCCTGGGTGTGGTCCGCGAAACCGTTCAACGGCAGTGGCCGACAGCGTTGCTTGCTCGCGGCTGCAAGTCACGTGTCGGACAAGGGACGGGTTCGTTAGGAGAGCCGGATCCTCTTCCGTAGATCCCGCAAGGGCATGGTTGACACCTGGGCTTTCGGCTACGATGCTTAGCCCATGGCTACGACCATTAGTCAGGCACGGACCGATCGGGTTGCTGCGCGCCGGCAGGCAGCGATCGAAGAGGCGCTCGACCACGCCGAGCGAATCGTGACCCAGGGTGGCGCCGGCGCAGTGACGATCGCCGAGATCGCACGCCAGATGGGTATGCGTCCACCGTCGGTCTACAAGTACTTTGCGTCGCTGCACGGCGTGTACGACGCGCTGTTTGCTCGCGGCAACGCCCGACTGGCGACGTACGTCGACGACGCCGTCCGCGATCTCGATCCTGGTCTCGACCGACTCCTAGAGGCCACCCGAGCGATCGTGCGGTGGTCGATGCTCAACCGCGGCCTGTCGCCATTGCTCTTCTGGCGACCGATACCGGGTTTTGAGCCCAGCCCACAGTCGTACATCTTCGCTCAACACCTGGTCGAGCGGTCCCGAGCAGATCTCGCGACTGCCGCACGCCTCGGCGATCTGGCGCCACATGCTGACAGCGACGAGGTTTTCCGCCTGTTCACCTCCATCAGCGCCGGACTCTGTTCGCAGCAACTGGCAAATGAGCCAGACGCGTCCTACGAGACCGGGCTCTTCACCTCGCTCACCGACCGGGCGCTCGACATGTTCGTCCAGCACCACGCCCTACCACCCGGAAAGGCACGCGCATGAGACAGGAGCTCGTTTACGACACCGTGGAGCGTTACATCGAGGCTTCGCCCGAGGTCTTGTACGACGTCATTGCCGACGTCACCCGCACACCGGAACTCTCGACGGAGGTCGTCAAATGCGAGTGGCTCGACGGCGCCACCGGTCCCGCAGTCGGCGCGCGCTTTCGAGCCAGGAACCGTTCCGGACGCGGCCCTGACTGGCACAACACGCCAGTCATCACTGTCGCCGAGCGCGGCCGGGAGTTCGCGTTCTCGCGCACCGAGAAAGGTGCCGGCACCATCGCGTGGAGGTATGTGTTCACCCCCGAGAGGAGCGGCACCCGCATCACCGAGTCCTACGACGTCACTCGGCCGGTGACGTTGATCGGGTGGTTCATCATCGGCGTCCTCTACGGAAACAAGGACCGGCGTGGCGACCTCCGCCGGGGAATGACGGAGACGCTCCAGCGCCTAGCAACTCTGACGGAGAACCCCACGCCATCACTCACCCGATCGAAGACTCAGCCCGACAGTTCGGACCCATCAGCTTGAGGGCGTCCCAGAAGCGGCGCTGTGCAGTGGCCTCAGGTCACGCGCTGTCTGCGCGACGACTGACCCGAACAACGGAGCCCGGTGTAGACGTGACTGGTGACGCCGCGATCCGCGAGGCGTTGCATGTCGACTTGCCGTCCCTCGCAGCCCACGGTCATGCTGATTCAGCATCACCGGTCTGACCTGCGTTCTAGTCATTCGAGAGCCCGCCGACTCGAGTCGGCAACAGATCCAGTGCCTAGCAAGCGACGTTTCTTCACCTCCCGACTGCGAACGAAGAAGACACCAGGTTGCGCCGGCTCGGGGCTCGCCCGTCGCAGGACGGGCGGGGGAAGGTGCGCGGCGTTCGCGTCGTCGGCAGGCTCTCCCTCCAAGCATGACGATGTCAGTCCGATGGGTGCCGCGATCCTCGGGCAACAGCGCCCGCGCGGGCGTCGGGCCGAACGCGACGCCACCAGCAACGGCCCATCTTCCCGGTCCGCGCCGCGGACGCGGGCGTCACGGACGCGGCGCCGAGCCGATGCAGGTTGTGGAAGTACGCCACACAGTGGAGGAGCTCGCTGCGGTTGACGCAATGGCGAGCGAGAGCACATCGCGAGATCCGAAGCAATCCGCAGGACGCTGGCCGGCTCTGAGGCGTGCAGGTCCACGACAGCGCACTCAGGCACGGGGTAGTCCCAGAGGACGCAGTCCAGGCGGCCGACTGGCCGCTCCGGGTCGAACCGATCGACGAGGTCTGGCCGCACCGCGCAGCAGCCCACACGAGGGGTTCGCGGCCTTCCGAGCTGATGGTCGCAGTCGAGGTCGGCAGCCTGCTTCGCGCCGTGATGGCCAGGTCGATCCCGTCGATAGAACCGAAGACATCTTCGCCGGGCCGTGACCTGCTCCGAATCGAGTCGTTGCACGCACTGTGATCCGCGACACCCGAGCGGACCGACGAAAGGGACTCAATGCGTCTACGACGTTCTGCAGCAACGGCGGGCATCCTCGTCACAGCTGCGACGACTCTTGCGGCCGGGGCTTCCCTCCCCGCAGCACATGCCGTCACCGACTCCAGCGCGGGCGGAGGGAGTGCCGCCAGCGGTGCTCCAGCCCTCGACACCCGCTTGGGAGGCGCCCTCGTGAAGCCCAGCCAAGCCCGTCTCGACGCAGTGAAGGCGCTCGTGCAGAACGCCGGCGGTGACGCGGCGGTCACCTGGGACAACAGGTTCGGCACGCCGCGCACGATCTACCCGGGGCCCGGCAAGGCGCTGTCCGGTCCGCGCAGCGGTTCAGCCGTGGACGTCGCCCGCGCGTTCGCGACAGAGAACCGCGCCGCCTTCGGGCTCTCCTCAGCCGGCGCCAGCTCGCTCGAGGTCACCCGCAACCACCGGCTTACCGACCTCGACGTCACTATCGTGAACCTCACCCAGACGGTCGGCGGCGTCACCTTCAACCGCGGTGGTTCGATGGGAGTGGCCGTTGACGGCTCAGGCCGGGTGCTCTCGGTCACCGGCTCCATCGCCCCGAACACCGCCCTCCTGGGCGGCTACACCCTGACACCCGCGGCCGCGTTGACGATGGCGGCGGCGGGACTCAAGGCCCCCAGCATCACCCCGAAGGCAAGCGGCAAGACGGCGGGGTTCGACAAGTTCACCACCGGTCTCGCCTCCGCGTCCTACGTCCAGAAGGCGGTCTTCCCGACCGCCGGTGGAGCTCGCGCGGCGTACCGCGTGCTGTTCGTCCAGGCGCTCGACGAGGCCTACGACGTGATGCTCGACGCCACGTCGGGCAAGGTCCTCTACAAGTCCTCGCTGGTCCACAACGACTCCGAGGGGATCGTCTACCCCAACTACCCGGGTGCGCCCAAGGGGGGCAAGGCGGTCAAGGTCAGCTTCGGGCCCACCCCGCAGTCGCCCGGCGGTTACGTGGACCCCACCGGTCTCACCGGAGTGGGCGTCACGACGCTCGGCAACAACGCCGACACCTTCAAGAACTGGTCGAACTTCATCGCACCCGCTGACCAGGCCAACCGCACCGTCGCTCCGACCGGGCAGTTCAACTTCGGCTTCCCCGATGCCTGGGGCACCTCGGAGTGCCAGGCCGTCCCGCCGTCGTACGCACAGGACTCGGACGCCGCATCGACGAACCTCTTCTACCAGCACAACCGGATCCACGACGAGTTCTACTCCTACGGCTTCACCGAAAGCGCAGGCAACTTCCAGACCGACGGAGGCGACCCAATCATGGGTCTCGTCCAGGCTGGTGCGGTCAGCGGCGGTGCCCCGACCTACACCGGTCGGGACAACGCCTACATGCTCACCCTGCCCGATGGCATCGCGCCCTGGAGTGGCATGTTCTTGTGGGAGCCGATCAACGACGCCTTCGAGGGTCCGTGCCGCGACGGCTCGTTCGACGCCGGCGTCATCGAGCACGAATACGCCCACGGCCTCTCCAACCGCTACGTCGGCACGGAGGACGGGGCCCTCGCAGGGCACCAGTCGGGCTCGATGGGTGAGGGTTGGGGCGACTGGTACGCCCTCAACTACACCCACCGCAACGGGCTGCAGGACGACTCGGTGCTGGGCGCCTACGTCACCGGCAACGCCGAGCGGGGCATCCGCAACTGGGCCTACAACGACACCGAGGCTAACTTCGGTGACATGGGCTACGACCTCGGCGGCCCGGAGGTGCACTCCGACGGGGAGATCTGGACCGCCACGCTGTGGGACGTGCGACGCGCACTGGTCGCGACGTACGGCGAGCAGCGGGCCGCGACCATCTCGTCCTTCATCGTCACCGACGCCATGCCGCTGGCTCCCAACGACCCCAGCATGCTCGACATGCGAACGGCGATTATGAAGGCGCTCGACCTGCGTTACCACAGGCAGAGTGACTTCGACGTCCTGCAGGACACGGTGTACGGCGCCTTCGCCGCCCACGGCATGGGCACCGGAGCGTCCAACGAGACCTCGGCGGACGACCCGACCGGGGCGAATGACATCGACCCGACTCCGTCGTTCACCCACCAGAACCCAGCACGCAACGGCACGGTCGCCGTCAAGGTGGTCAACGCCTCGACCGGGGCTCCATTGGTCGACGCCAACGTCATCCTGGGCACCCTCGAGGCCGGCGTCACCCCGGTCGCGGTCACGGGCGCCGACGGCACCATCACGACCAAGGCGGTCGCCGGACGTTACCCGCTGACCATCCAGGCCCGCGGCTTCGGCGCCCAGACCGTCACCGAGTTCACCCTCGGCGAGGGGAAGTCCTACAAGAGGACGATCAGCCTCAGCCCGAACCTGGCGTCGTCCGCCAACGGGGCGCAGATCGTGTCCTCGTCCTCCACCGGTGCCAAGTCGCTCATCGACGACACCGAGCTCACCCGCTGGAAGACCCAGGTGGGCACCGGCAACGCGGTGATCAAGCTGGCGAAGCCCGCGACGATCACATCGTTCCAGGTCAGCGCCTTCACCACCTCGCGCTTCGAGGGGGTCAAGTCCTTCACGGTGCAGACGTCCAGCGACGGCATCAACTGGAAGACCCAGCCGATCGGTGAGAACGCGTTCGACTACGCAGCCCCGCGTCCCACCGTGGACGACGTGCACTACAAGACGTTCACGCTGGCCTCGCCGGCGCAGGCGTCCTACGTGCGGGTCTTCGCGGACGAGGCGCTCGGTGATACCAAGACCAGTGCGCAGTTCGGCGACCTGCAGGTGTTCGGGGCGAGCGGCGCGATCCAGCCGCTGCCGCCGAAGCCGCTCGACCCGCCCTTCGAGGAGTCCTTCACGATCCTCGGCACGAACCCGGGCGGCAACGAGACCAACGGCGGCGTCGTTGGTACGGAGCTGAGTGAGCTGTGTGTCTTCCCGCCGGCGTCGCAGGACACCGACGGGCACGTCACCCGGCTTCCGGAGGACTTCGGGGACGGTGCGCACAAGATGTCTCTGGCCGGTGGGCCGACGGCAGTCGACCTCGACGTGTACTTCTACAACGCCGAGTGCGCCGTGCTCGGGTCGATCGCCACCGCGGCGGTCAACGAGGCAGGGGCCATCCCGTCCGGGGCGGAGTACGTCCTGACCAGCAACTACGCCGGCGTGGCCGCCGACGTCACATTGACGGCCGTCGACACCAAGTGACGGGGACGGGCCGCGGGGAGCACGTGTCCCCGCGGCCCGTCCATCCGCAGCGCCCACGGGGCTGCTGCCGTACGGATCGTGACCGACCCCACTGCGCTCAGTCACCGTCCTGGGCCTGTTGGACGGCGAGGCCGAGGGCATAGCTGACCAGTCGGATCGTGTCGTAGGTGTCGGGCGCCGCCGGGAGCGTCGAGACGATCCGAGACGTGCGCCCGAACATGGCCGACGCATTCATCC
>CAWBNX010000017.1:0-38012 GCA_963790225.1 uncultured Actinomycetota bacterium
GAGGCGGCAGCGCGGAGGGCCCTGACCGAGCACGTGACCGGGGCCGCAGCCCGCCGAGGGCGGGTGTCGCCCTGCCCCGAGCACCCGCAGGTGGTCCTGGACCGCGACTACCTGCTCATGCCGGCCGGCCTGCTGGCGTCCGACCACCCGGAAGCGGCGTACACCCTGGGGGGGGGCGGGGCTGGCGGGGCTGGCGGGGCTGGCGGGGCTGGCTGGCAGCGACGGCTGACCGGCTCAGACTCGGTCGGGCACCCGGTCGGCGCTGTCGGGGCTGTCGGGGCTGTCGGGATTGTCTGGGCTGGCTGGGCCCTGGAGGACCGGCGTCTCGCGCGAGCCCAGCGGGATCTCCTTCATGAAGAGCCCGACGACGAGTGCCGCCAGCACGATCGGCACGGCGACGAGGAAGGTGCCGCTCAGCGCGCCGCTGAAGGCGTCGACGACCAGAGCCTGGGCCTGCGCCGGAAGCGCGTCGACCAGGCTCATGTTGCTGGTGAGCTCGTCGACGCGGTCCATCGGGATCGCGCCGCCGGCGGCGGTCGCTGGCAGCGGTGAGCTCGGAGGCGAGCCGGGTGGTGAGCACGGCACCGAAGAGGGCGGTGCCGAAGGAGCCACCCATCTGACGGAAGAACTGCACCGAGCTGGTGGCCACGCCCATCTCGGAGCGGTCGACCGCGTTCTGCACCGCGACCGTCAGCACCTGCATGGTGAGACCGAGGCCGCAGCCCATGACGGAACATCGCCAGCCCAGCGAACCAGTACGGCGAGTCCGAGCCCAGCTGGGTCATCAGTCCGACCGAGACGAGCACGACCGAGGCGCCGATGGGCGGGAACCACTTGTAGTGACCGGTGCGTGACATCCAGCGCCCGCCCCAGATCGAGGTGGTGAACAGGCCGATGACCATCGGCAGCATGCCGAGGCCGGACTCGGTGGGACTCATGCCCTTGACCAGCTGGAGGTAGACGGGGATGAACACCATGACGCCGAACATCGCGGCGCCGATCAGGAAGCCGAAGGCGTTGGCCACGCTGAAGATCGAGATCCGGAAGAGCCGCATCGGGATGATCGGCTCCGTGGCGCGCAGCTCGACCAGCACGAAGAGCGCGGCCAGCGCGAGACCGCCGAGCAGCAGCGCGAGCCCGAGCGGGCTGCCCCAGCCATCCTCGGGGCCGGCCCAGGCGGTGTAAAGCAGCAGCGAGCTGACGCTGCCGACGATGACCGCGGCGCCGAGGTAGTCGATGGAGTGGTCGCGGCGCACGTGCGGCATGGTCAGCGCCGAGGAGGTCACGACGAGCGCGACCAGCCCGATCGGCACGTTGATGAAGAAGATCCACTCCCACCCAGGGCCGTCGGCGAAGAAGCCGCCCAGGACCGGACCGAGCACGCTGGAGGCGCCGAAGGTGCCGGCGATGTAGCCCTGGTAGCGGGGGCGCTCCCGCGGCGGGACGACGTCGCCGATGGTGGCCAGCGCGAGCGCCATGAGGCCGCCACCGCCGAGGCCCTGGACAGCGCGGAACGCGATCAGCTGCTCCATCGAGGCGGAGAAGCCTGACAGCACCGAGCCGGCGACGAAGGTCAGGATGGCGATCTGGAAGATCGGGCGGCGGCCGTAGAGGTCGGAGATCTTGCCCCACAGCGGGGTGGAGGCCGTCGAGGCCAGGAGGTACGACGTCACCACCCACGAGAGGTGGTCGAGGCCGCCGAGGTCGCTGGTGATCGTCGGCAGCGCGGTCGAGACGATGCTCTGGTCGAGGGAGGCCAGGAACATGCCCGTGATCAGGCCGGTCATCACCACGAGGATCTGGCGGTGGCTGAGGTAGCCCTGGGCGTCGGGGGTCATCGGGGGGAGTCCTTCGGGGCGGGCGCGGACCGGGGTCCGGTCGTGGGACCGGTCGGCGGGAGGGTCGGTGTGCCGGCGCTCAGCAGGCCGCTGCCTGCGGTCAGGTCGCCGAGGTCGTCGAGGAAATGGGCGAGCAGGCCCTGGAGCCGGTCGCGGTCCTCGGCGGGCCAGTCGGCCAGCACCTGGCCGAGCAGGTCGCGGCGTCGGGCCCGCAGCTGTGCCCAGCGCGCGTCGGCCGGCCGGTCGGATCTGGACCCGGCGGGCGCGACCGTCGGCGGTGTCGCTGGTGGTGGCGACGAGGTCCTGCTCGCCGAGGTTCTTCACCCGGCGGCTCACGGTGGAGGCGTCGAGCCGCAGCCGCTCGGCCAGGTCGTTGAGACGGACCGGGCCGCACCGGTCGAGCTCGACCAGCACCGGCAGCAGGGAGAAGTCGTGCTCGTCGCCCGGGAGGCGCTGGCGCAGTACGGAGCCGAGCGCGATGAGGACGGCCATGAAGGTGTCCTCGACCGCGTCGTCTGGGCGGACCACGGTGTCGGTGAGGCGGGAGGTGGAGGGACGAGGCACCGTTCAGTGTGACAGGTAGATGCATGATGCATGCAATTAATACGGGGTGATGCTGCCCACACGAGGGGGATACGGTGAGGCTCATGACGGACGCCCTACCGGCCGAGCCCCCGGCACCCGCGACGACCCCGAGCGAGGCCCCCGGCGGGTCGACGGGGTCGCAGGTACGTCGGCGCCGCCGCATCGACGGGCGGCACGCAGGTGGGACCCACGCTCGCCGAGATCGAGGAGGCGGCCGAGCTGCTGCGCGACGTCGCGGTCCGCACGCCCCTGGAGGAGTCTCGCTGGCTGTCCCGGATCGCCGGGGGACCGGTGTTCCTCAAGGCCGAGAACCTCCAGCGCGCCGGATCCTTCAAGATCCGCGGCGCCTACGTGCGGATGGCGCGCCTCAGCCCGGAGGAGCGGGCCCGCGGCGTGGTGGCCGCCAGCGCCGGCAACCATGCCCAGGGCGTCGCGCTGGCCGCGCAGATGCTCGACATCAAGGCCGTCGTCTACATGCCCCACGGGGCCCCGATCGTGAAGGAGAAGGCCACCCGCGGCTACGGCGCGGAGGTCCGCTTCCACGGGGCCACCGTCGACGAGGCCCTGGTGGAGGCCCGGGCGTGGTCTGAGGAGACCGGAGCGGTGCTGGTGCACCCCTTCGACCACGAGGACATCGTGGTGGGCCAGGCGACCTGCGGGCTCGAGATCGTCGAGCAGTGCCCGGAGGTCCGCAGCATCGTGGTGCCCACCGGGGGCGGGGGCCTCCTCGCCGGCATCGCCGCCGGGGTCAAGCCGCAGCGCCCCGACGTCCGGGTGGTCGGCGTGCAGGCTGCCGGCGCGGCGGCCTACCCGCCTTCGCTCGAGCACGGCAGCCCGCAGGCGCTGGCCAGCATGACCACCATGGCCGACGGCATCGCGATCGGCCGCCCTGGCGACGTGCCCTTCGCCTCGGTCCTGGCGCACGTCGATGAATTCGTCACCGTCGACGAGGAGTCACTCTCGCAGGCGCTGCTGCTCCTCATGGAGCGCGCCAAGCTCGTCGTGGAGCCGGCCGGTGCCGCCGGGGTCGCGGCGGTCCTGGAGAACCCGACGCGCTTCGAGACGCCGATGGTGGTGGTGCTCTCCGGCGGCAACATCGACCCGATCCTGCTCATGAACGTCATCCGTCACGGCATGGCCACGTCGGGCCGCTACCTGGCGCTCGCCGTACGCATCCCCGACCGGCCCGGCGGGCTGGCGACGCTGCTGGCCGACCTCGCCTCGGTGCAGGCCAACGTGCTCGACGTGGTGCACCAGCGCACCTCCTCGCACCTGCACATCGGCGAGGTCGAGGTGGCCCTGCAGCTCGAGACCCGGGGGCCCGAGCACGCCGACGAGGTGCGGACGCACCTGCGCGGCGCCGGCTACCCCGTGACCGAGGAGCCGAGTGCCACGCAGGAGCGGTGAGCGCGCGTGGTCAGGCCGAGTAGGGCTCCGCGTGGATGACCTCGACCTTGAGCGTCTTGCCGTTGGGGGCCTCGAAGGAGACGTTGTCGCCCTTCTTGGCACCGATGAGCGCGCTGCCCATGGGTGACTGCGGCGAGTAGACCTGGAGGTCGGAGTCGCCGGCCATCTCGCGAGCGCCGAGCAGGAACTTCTCCGACTCGCTCTCACCGGCGAACTTGATCTCCACGACCATGCCCGGCTCGACGACGCCGTCGTTGGCCGGGGTCTCGCCGACCTCGGCGCGCTCGAGCATGTCCTCGAGCTGTCGGATGCGGCCCTCGAGCTTGCCCTGCTCCTCACGCGCGGCGTGGTAGCCGCCGTTCTCCTTCAGGTCGCCCTCGTCGCGGGCGGCGCTGATGCGGGCCACGATGTCCTCGCGGACGGGTCCGCGCAGGTTCTCCAGCTCGTCCTTGAGCTTGTCGTAGGCCTCCTGGGTCAGCCAGACGACGTCCTTCTCGGGGGACTGGGTCACGAGATCTGCTCCTGGGTGTCGGGGTGCGAGCGTCGGACTGCGGCGTGGCGAGGTCCCAGGCTTGCCCGGACCCGCGCCGCGGACGGCACGCAAGTGATCGATCGTACCGGTTCGGCGCCCGACACTCACGTCGAGTCGTGCGCGTGGACCCGGCGGGCGGCCGAGCCCGGTCAGCGGGGGCGCTGCTGACCCTCGGAGGTGCACCCGTCAGTGGTCACCGTCGTTGCCCTCCGCTCGGTGGGGATCTCGACCTCGACCGACTGCGTCGTGGGCCCCGTGGTCACCGTGACCTCCCGCTCGCCGACGATCGCAAAGTCCTCCGAGACCGCTCGCAGCAGACAGGTGGCGACGGTGTCGTCGGCGTCGCGCACGACGGTGAGCCGCGCGGTCGCCGTACGGTCGTCGGGGAAGTCGAAGTAGGTCAGCCGCGACTGGACCTCCGGGCTGCTGTGGAAGAGCGCGGACCACCCGACGAAGCCGATCGAGGTCACGGCGACCACGACGACGAGGACGGTGGCGATGACCCGCTGGCGGGGGCTGCTGCTCGCGTAGCGCTGGGACAGGTCGGTCGGTTCGGTCGCTGCGTCTCGCCGCAGGGAGGACCGCGGATCGGGACTCGGGTCGGGCCTCGCGTCGGACATGACTTCATCCTACGGACGCCCCGCAGGTCCGGTCGGTCTGTGCGCGGCACCTAGACTGGAGACATGCTGCGCCTCATGCACGTCCACGCGCATCCGGACGACGAGTCCAGCAAGGGCGCCGCCTCCACCGCGAAGTACGTCGCCGAGGGTGTCGACGTCCACGTCGCCACCTGCACCGGCGGCGAACGGGGATCCATCCTCAACCCGCGCATGGACCGGCCGGACGTGCTGGACAACATCACCGAGATCCGTCGCCAGGAGATGGAGCGGGCCCGCGACATCCTCGGCATCCGCCAGGACTGGCTCGGGTTCGTCGACTCCGGGTGGCCCGAGGGCGACCCGAAGCCGCCGTTGCCCGAGGGTTGCTTCGCGCTGGTCCCGCTCGAGGAGGCCGCCGCGCCGCTGGTCAAGGTGATCCGCGAGTTCAAGCCCCACGTCATGACGACGTACGACGAGCGTGGGGGCTACCCGCACCCCGACCACGTGAAGTGCCACGAGATCTCCGTGCACGCCTTCGAGGCCGCCGCCGACCCCGAGCGCTACCCCGAGCTGGGGGAGCCGTGGCAGGTGCTCAAGCTCTACTACCACCACTCGTTCAACCGCCCGCGCATGCAGGCGATCCACGACGCGATGATCGCCCACGGGCTGGAGTCGCCGTGGGAACAGCGTCTGAAGGAGTGGACCAGGGAGCCCGAGTGGGACGCCCGCATCACCACCCGGGTGCCGTGCGCCGACTACTTCGGCGTGCGCGACCAGGCGTTGCTGGCCCACGCCACCCAGATCGACCCGGACGGCTTCTGGTTCGCGATCCCGCGCGAGCTGCAGGAGCAGGTCTGGCCCACCGAGGACTACGAGCTCGTGGCCAGCCACGTCGAGTCCCCCATCCCCGAGGACGACCTGTTCGCCGGCGTCCGTGAGCACGTCGGAGCCGCTCAGCCATGACCGCAGTGATCCTGCCCCTCGCACAGTCCGTCCAGCAGCTGCTGCTGGTGAGCCTCGAGGCGCTCGACGAGGTGCCGGCGCCCGAGGACGTGCGCCCCGGCTGGGTCGCCATGGGGTCGTTCTTCCTGCTCTTCGCGGTGACGATCCTGCTGTGGATGAACATGCGCAAGCAGATCGGCAAGATCACGTTCGACGACGGCGTGGACCGGTCGGGACCGTCCGGTTCGTCAGCTGACGACTCGCGCCCGGGCGCACCGGGGCCCGACGTCGCACCGGGCCCCGACGTCGCACCGGGTCCCGACGTCCCACCGGGCCCTGACGACGCACCGGTCGAGCCCGCACCGCCGCACGAGTCGGGCACGACGCGCGGCTGACCGCAGGGTCCGGGAGACCGGGCGGGTCAGGGTCTCAACGCGCCGAAGGATGGCTCGGAGCCGCCGGGACGGCGTCCTCGCCGTCCTCCGTCGGCGGCGTCATCGCCCACCGGATGGTGCCGGTGGCCAGCGCGCCCAGCACCCGGACGCCCGTGCGCTCGGTGACCGGCAGCCGCGGCAGCCGCAGCTCGCGGCGGGTCCACCCCGGCATCATCGCGATCGCCGCAGCGGCGATGACGAGGTAGGCGGGCCGGACCGCCAGCGGCAGGTCGGGGTGCCAGACCAGGTAGCTGATCGCCTCGTGGGCGTGGTCGGTGCCCCGCAGCTCGGGACGGTAGCGCTCCAGGACCTCGGCCAGCTCCGCCTCGGTGCGGGGCGCGTCGATCACGCCGAGCTTCTCGGCCACGAACGCGGTCTGGGCGACGTACTCGTCACGGCCGGCCTGGTCGAGCTTGTGCTTGCCGTAGCGCACGTGGGCGCGCAGGAAGCTGTCGATCTCCGCGACGTGCACCCACAGGAGCAGGTGCGGGTCGGAGGCGACGTACGGCGTGCCGTCGGGCATGGTGCCGGTGATCTGGTCGTGGATGCGGCGTACGACGTCGACCGACGCCTGGGCGTCGGTGGCGGTGGCGAAGGTGGTGGCGGCGAGGAAGGTGCTGGTGCGTGCGAGGCGGCCCCACATGTCGCCGCGGTAGCCGGAGTGCTCGGCCACGGCCGTCATCGCGACCGGGTGGAGGGCTTGGTACATCAGCGCGCGGAGGCCGCCGATGAACATGCTGGCGTCGCCGTGGACGACGTGGATGGGGCTGCCGGCCGGGAACCAGCGCTCGCCCTCCCGGCCGTGGAAGCGCTCACGTCGCTGCGGCCCCTCGGGCCCGGCGACCTTGTGGAAGATGGCCGCCCCGACCCGCTCGCGGACCTGGGGGATCGAGATCAGCGTCATGGCTCGATGATGCCGAGCCGGGGCAAATCGGATCTGCGGTTTCACCGGGTCCCTGGTGAAACTGGCACTTCCCGCGGGATGCAACCTGCGGGAAGTGCCAATTTCACCGGGTCCCCGGGGAAACTGCGGCCCGGAAGTCAGGCGGCCTTGCCGGTGACGGTCACGGGGACGTTGCCGCGGGTGGCCTTGGAGTAGGGGCACACCTGGTGGGCGGCGTCGACGAGCTCCTGGGCCGTGGCGTCGTCCACACCCGGGATCCGGGCGACGATGTCGGCGGTGATGGCGAAGGACTCGCCCTCCGGGCCGAAGCCGATGGAGATCTCGAGCTCGGAGCCCGACGCGTCGACACCGTGCTTCTTCGCGACGAGGGACAGCGCGCCCTGGAAGCAGGCGCCGTAGCCGACGGCGAACAGCTGCTCAGGGTTGGTGCCGGTGCCGGGGCCGCCGACCTCCTTGGGAGCGGTCAGGGCCAGGTCGAGGATCCCGTCGTCCGACACGGCGCGGCCCTCGCGACCACCGGTGACGGTGGCGCGAGCGGTGTAGACGATCTTCTCAGGTGTGTTGGTCATACCTTCAACCTTTCCGATCGAGGGCGATCCATGCCTCACGGGGCGGCGGCTTCTCGGTGGGTGAGAGAGAGCCGGGTCACACCGCTCGTAGGTGCACCAGCGCGTCCCACGCCGTCCCGTGCTCCGCGCCGCCGTGGTCGTCCGCGGCCGTGACCTGCCGGGCCACCCGCTCGGCGCGGACCACGACGGAGTCGCGGTCCGCGAGGTCAGCCAGCACGTCCTCGGCGGTGTAGAGCACCGAAGCGTCCTGCGGCCCCCCGGTGCCCTCGGCCAGGTTGGTCGCGTCGTGGGCGACGAGGAAGAAGGTGCCGCCCGGGCGCAGCGCCGACCACGCCCGTCGTACGACGTTCGTGCGCTCGTCCGCGGGCAGGTGCAGGTAGGCGACCACGACGAGATCGACCTCCGGGAGGTCGGCCGAGCGGACGTCCGCAACCCGCCAGTCGACCTTCAGGTCGCCGGCCAGCCGGCGTGCGCGGTCGACGGCGGTGGCGGAGAAGTCCGACGCGACGACCCGCCAACCGCGTCCGGCCAGCCAGATCGCGTTGCGGCCCTCGCCGCAGGCGAGGTCGAGGGCGTCGCCGGGTCGGGAGGTCGGCCAGGGCGGCTGCGACGAAGCTCGTTGGGCGTGGTCGACCAGACCTGCTCGGCGGCGGCGTACCGCTCGTCCCAGGAATGCGCATCCATGACGGAGAAGCCGGCGCTCAGGCCGGCTGGCCGCCCTCGGGGCCGGCGTCCTGCGCGGCGATCTGCGAGCGGACCTCGTCCATGTCGAGGTCCTTGACGGCACCGATGACCTGCTCGAGCGCGGCGGGCGGCAGCGCGCCCGGCTGGGAGAAGACGAGGATGCCCTCGCGGAAGGCCATCAGCGTCGGGATCGAGGAGATGCTCGCGGCCTGGGCCAGGGACTGCTCGGCCTCGGTGTCGACCTTGCCGAACACGACGTCGCCGTGGTTCTCCGAGGCCTTCTCGTAGGTCGGGGCGAACTGGCGGCACGGGCCGCACCAGGAGGCCCAGAAGTCGACGAGCACGATGTCGTTCTCGACGACGGTCGACTCGAAGTCGTTCGCGGTCAGCGTGGTGGTGGCCATGGGGGACAGGTGTCCTTTCGACGGTTCCGGGGGTTCACAGAAGTGAACAACCCCAGTCTCCCCAACATTCCGGCGCCGATGCCCGGCACGGTCCCGGGTGTGCTCCGGGACCAGCCGGGGTGCCGGCGGCTCGCTGTCCTACGCCGCTCCGCGGCGCGCTCAGCGCAGGGAGTACGTCGCCAGCGAGACGCCGACGTAGTGGGAGATGAACGCCGCGATGGTGAGGGTGTGGAACACCTCGTGGAAGCCGAACCACGACGGGAACGGGTCGGGCTTGCGGAAGCCGTAGACGACCCCGCCCAGGGTGTAGAGCAGGCCGCCGGCGGCGATGAGCACGATCACCGCGGTGCTCGCGGTCGCGGCGAACTGGGGGGCGACGAAGATCGCGGCCCAGCCGAGCGCGAGGTAGATCGGCACGAACGCCCAGCGGGGCGCCTGGCGCCAGAAGAGCCGCAGGGCGACGCCGAGCGCGGCACCGCCCCAGACGACGCTGAGCATGACCGTGCGCGTCGCACCGTCGAGCAGCAGCAGCGTGAACGGCGTGTAGCTGCCGGCGATCAGCAGGAAGATGTTGGCGTGGTCGAAGCGCTGCAGGAACGACCACACCCGAGGGCTCCAGGTGCCGCGGTGGTAGACGGCCGACACGCTGAACAGCAGCACGGCCGAACCCATGAACACCGCGGACCCGACCCGGCTGGCCGCCGTGGGCGACAGCACGATGAGGACGACGCCGGCCACCAGGGTCAGCGGTGAGGTGACCGCGTGCAGCCACCCTCGCAGCCGCGGCTTGACCTCGGCGACGACGGAGGCGATGTGGTCACCGAGGTAGTCCACGGCGTCGGCGGCGTGGGTCGCCGCCTCGTGCCCGACGTGGCGGATCGGTGTGCGTTCCATGCGCCCAACGGTACCGGCGCCCGGGGAGGCCGGTGACCACGGCCCGGATCTCGTCGGGACGGCCCGCAGGGCCTCCGGGGATCGCGAGGCCCTCCGCAGGGGCGCCGGCGTGGCTACTCTGAGCCCGTGGGCACCTTCAAGGACGCGACGAAGCGCGTGCTCTACCCCGCCTACGAGGCCCGGCTGGTGCGGCAGCTGAGCGCCGCCCCGCTGCCCAAGCACGTCGGCGTCATGCTCGACGGCAACCGGCGCTGGGCCAAGGCCGCACGCGCCGACCAGGCGACCGGGTGGCGCGCCGGCGCCTCCAACGTCCAGCCGTTCCTCGGCTGGTGCGACGAGCTCGGCATCGAGGTCGTCACGCTCTGGCTGCTCTCGACCGACAACCTCAACAGGCCTGAGGAAGAGCTGTTGCCGCTCCTGGGCATCATCGAGGGAGTGGTGGAGGACCTCGCGTCCGCGGGCCGGTGGCGGCTCAACCCGGTCGGCGCCCTCGACCTGCTGCCCGACGGCACGGCACAGCTGCTCAAGGACGCCGCCGACCGCACCCGCGACGTGGAGGGCAGCCTGGTCAACGTCGCTGTCGGCTACGGCGGCCGGCGCGAGATCGCGGACGCCGTACGGTCCCTGCTGCATCACCACGCGGAGCAGGGCACCTCGATCGAGGAGCTGGCCGAGGTCCTCGACGTCGACCACATCGCCGAGCACCTCTACACCCGTGGCCAGCCCGACCCCGACCTGGTCATCCGGACCTCCGGGGAGCAGCGGCTCAGCGGGTTCATGCTCTGGCAGAGCGCCCACAGCGAGTTCTACTTCTGCGAGGCCTACTGGCCCGACTTCCGGCGCGTGGACTTTCTGCGTGCCCTGCGCGCGTACGCCGTGCGCCACCGCCGGTTCGGCCAGTGAGCCGGGTCCTGACCTGATCCGTGACCCGACCCGCCACGCGAGCGCCACTCTTCGTCAGGCGTGTCGTCGCGGGATCGACGTCGCGCGGTCGTAGCGTCGTCATCAGCACCGGGTGGGGAAGCCCGGGGCGACGGGAGGCCCGTTCGTGAGAGCTCACGATCCATCACCATCCGGAGGTCCGCACTCGGGCCTTCGGGCCCGGTCCCGGTTCCAGACAACGATCTGAGGCCGGGCGCCGAGTGCGCGTGCGGTCTCACGAGGAGCGAACAGTGGCTCACGTACGCAGCTCGTCACCGGCCTCATCCGCGTCTCCGGCCGCGGCCGACGCCGCCGCGCAGGACCAGGCGACCGGCACTCCAGGTCCGGACCGTGCGAGGACCTACGTCCTCGACACCAGCGTCCTGCTCGCCGATCCGGCAGCCCTCGGCCGCTTCGAGGAGCACGAGGTCGTCCTGCCGGTGGTCGTCGTCACCGAGCTGGAGGCCAAGCGCCACCACCCCGAGCTCGGCTACTTCGCCCGCGCGGCCCTGCGCCGTCTCGACGAGCTGCGGGTGGAGCACGGCCGCCTCGACAGGGCGGTCCCCATCGGCGAGGTCGGCGGCACCGTCCGGGTCGAGCTGAACCACACCGACCCCACGTCGCTGCCGTCCGGCTTCCGCCTCGGCGACAACGACACCCGGATCCTCGCGGTGGCGCAGAACCTCGCCAACGAGGGAGCGCTGGTGACGCTGGTCAGCAAGGACATGCCGCTGCGGATCAAGGCCTCCGCCGTCGGTCTCGACGCCCAGGAGTACCGAGCGGAGCTGGCTCCGGAGTCCGGCTGGACCGGCATGGTCGAGGTCGAGGTGGCCGGGGTCGACGTCGACGACCTGTACGACGCCGGCCGGGCCCACCTGGAGGAGGCCGCCGAGCTGCCCTGCCACACCGGCCTCGTGCTGATCTCCGAGCGCGGCAGCGCCCTGGGTCGCGTCGCGCCCGACAAGAGCGTGCAGCTGGTGCGGGGCGACCGGGAGGCCTTCGGCCTGCACGGCCGCTCCGCGGAGCAGCGAGTGGCCCTCGACCTGCTCCTGGACCCCGACGTCGGCATCGTGTCGCTCGGCGGCCGGGCCGGCACCGGGAAGTCCGCCCTCGCGCTGTGCGCGGGCCTCGAGGCCGTGATGGAGCGCCGCCACCACAAGAAGGTCGTGGTGTTCCGGCCCCTCTACGCCGTCGGTGGCCAGGAGCTCGGCTACCTGCCGGGCTCGGAGAGCGAGAAGATGTCGCCCTGGGCCCAGGCGGTGTTCGACACCCTCGGGGCGATGACCTCGCCGGACGTCATCGACGAGGTGCTCGATCGCGGCATGCTCGAGGTGCTGCCGCTCACCCACATCCGCGGCCGCTCCCTGCACGACGCGTTCGTCATCGTCGACGAGGCGCAGTCGCTGGAGCGCAACGTGCTGCTCACGGTGCTGTCGCGGATCGGCGCCAACTCCAAGGTGGTGCTGACCCACGACGTCGCGCAGCGCGACAACCTCCGGGTCGGGCGGCACGACGGCATCGTGGCAGTGGTCGAGAAGCTCAAGGGTCACCCGCTCTTCGCGCACGTGACCCTGACGCGGTCCGAGCGTTCGCCCATCGCGGCGCTGGTCACCGACCTGCTGGAGAGCGTGACCATCTGAGCCTGCCGTCGCTGGTGCACCCCGCAGTCCAGGGCGGGGTGGTCCAGTCCGGGAGGAGACCCGGGTGACGCTGCCGCACGCGTGCTGAGTCTCGTGTGACGGGTGTGCTTGTCGGTTCGGCGGGCGCACCGGCAACGAGCGTCGGGCGGTCTCGTTAGGGCGACTCACCTCACACGCTCAGGATTTGGTCATTCGACCTAGATCGGGTCAAGGTGGAGGTTCATCCCGTGTCCGTCGTGGCGCGGTTCCGGTGCCGCTCGGAGCGCCGATGACCCTGTCGTCAACACGTCTGTGAGTGAGCTGTGCCCCGACGTCCTGACCGTACGCCGAAGCACCCGACCGACACCCCCGGCTCTACCGGGACCGACAGCGACGCGCTGCTCGGGTCCTCCGCCGAGCTGGGCCGCCGCCTGCGCCGCGGTGTCGCCCTGACCGCCGTCGTCGCCGTCACCCTCACCGGAGGGGCGGTGCTGAGCGGTCAGTCCGCCGGGCCCGACGAGACAGCCGCGGCCACCCTCGCGGCGGCCACGCCGGACGAGACGACCCTGCCGACGCCCACCGCGGCCGAGCTGGCCCGGCTGGCCGAGTCGCGCAGCGACGAGCGCACCTCGCGCTCGGACAGCCGAACCGTGGCCGCGAGCACCAAGTCCGAGCTGCTCGACCTCGAGGCCCGCCCCGGCCCGCAGGAGAGCCGGACCCGCGCCGTCGAGCTCGGCGACCCGCGCGACATCGCCCGGACCTTGCTGGCCGACCACGGCTGGTCGCAGAGCGAGTTCAGCTGCCTGGACTCGCTGTGGGTCAAGGAGAGCGGCTGGGATCCTCGAGCCGCCAACCCGAGCAGCTCGGCGTACGGCATCCCGCAGGCGCTCCCCGGCTCGAAGATGGCCAGCGCAGGGGCTGACTGGGAGACCAACCCGGCCACCCAGATCGAGTGGGGTCTGGGCTACATCGCCGAGAGCTACGGCAGCCCGTGCAACGCCTGGGGCCACTCCCAGGCCAACGGCTGGTACTGACCAGCACCCAGTCGGCCGATCCCGTCCCCCCGGGGCCGGCCCCAGCGGTTGGTTCCCCCACCAACCGCGTCGACCCCGCGAGCGCATCACGCTCGCGGGGTCGACCCCTGTCTCGGTGGTCCCGGTCGCGCCGTCTCAGGGGCGCGTCATCCGGCGTACGTCGAGGGCGCTGTCGAGCTGCTCCTCGGTGAGGTCGCCGTCGTCCACGAACCCCATCTCGAGCACGACCTCCTTGATGGTCTTCTCCTCCGCCAGCGCCGTCTTCGCCACCTTGGCGGCATTCTCGTAGCCGATGTAGCGGTTGAGCGGGGTCACCACCGACGGCGAGGACTCGGCGTAGGTCAGCATGCGGCCCTCGTTCGCGGTGATGCCGTCGATGCAGCGGTCGGCCAGCAACGTCGAGGCGTTGGCCAGCAGGCGGATCGACTCGAGCAGGTTGCGGGCCATCACCGGCATCATCACGTTGAGCTCGAAGGAGCCGCTCGCCCCGGCGAAGGCGACCGCCGCGTCGTTGCCGACGACCTGGGCGCAGACCATGAGCGTCGCCTCGGGCAGCACCGGGTTCACCTTGCCGGGCATGATGCTCGACCCCGGCTGGAGGTCGGGCAGCGCGATCTCCGCCAGACCCGTCCGTGGGCCCGAGGACATCCACCGCAGGTCGTTGCAGATCTTGGTGACGCCGACCGCGACGGTGCGCAGCTGGCCGGAGAGCTCGACGAGCGCGTCCCGTCCGCCCTGGGCCTCGAAGTGGTTCCCGGCCTCGGTGAAGGGCAGGTCGGTGAGCTCGGAGAGCTCCTCGATGACGGCGGCCGGGAACCCGTCGGGGGTGTTGATGCCGGTGCCCACGGCGGTGCCGCCCAGCGGCAGTGACGCGACCCGCGGGAGGGTGCTGCGGACCCGGTCGACGCCGAGCCGCACGATGGCGGCGTACCCCGAGAACTCCTGGCCGAGCATCACCGGGGTGGCGTCCATGAGGTGGGTGCGTCCGGACTTCACCACGTCGGCGAACTCCTCCGCCTTGGTCTCGAGGGCGATCGCGAGGTGGTCCAGCGCCGGCAGCAGGTGCAGGGTGGCCGACCGGGTGGCGGCGACGTGGATCGAGGTCGGGAAGACGTCGTTGCTGGACTGGCTGGCGTTCACGTGGTCGTTGGGATGGGCGTCGGTGCCGGCACGCGAGGCCAGGGAGGCGAGGACCTCGTTCATGTTCATGTTCGAGCTGGTGCCGGACCCGGTCTGGAAGACGTCGACCGGGAAGTGCTCGAGGTGCTCGCCCCCGGCCACGGCGAGCGCCGCGGTGCGCACCGCCTCCGCCACGTCCTCGTCGAGGATGCCGAGGCGGCCGTTGACGCGGGCTGCGGCAGCCTTGACGTAGGCGAGCGCCTGCACGTGCTCGTTCTCGAGGCCGACCCCCGAGATCGGGAAGTTCTCCACGGCGCGCTGGGTCTGTGCCCGCCAGAGCGCCGCGCGGGGCACCTGGACCTCGCCCATGCTGTCGTGCTCGGTGCGGGTCTCGTCGTGGTCGAGCGGGTTGCTCATCGGGTCTCCTCCAGGGTGGGCGGGTGCGGGGTCAGGTGCGGGTCAGGTGCGGGTCGGGTGCGGTGGGCGACGTGCAGCCAGTAGTGCTCGTCTCGGTCCTGCAGGCGGACGGGCTGAGCCTCGGTGACGCAGGACCCGAACACCTCGCGTGATCGCTGCGGTGAGCGCGGCGTCATCGGTCGAGGACCAGACGACGAGCACACCGGCCGGGCGGAGCAGGTCGCGGACCTGAGCCAGGAACGGCGCCTCGTAGAGGCAGGCGTTGTCGTCGTGCACGAGGAAGCCGGGACCGTTGTCGACGTCGAGGAGCACCAGGTCGAGGCTGCTGGGGGCCGACTCGCCGACCACCTGCCGCACGTCGCCGACACGCACGGTCAGGCGCTCGTCGGCCAGGTAGGCCCGCCCGTGCGGAATGGTGCCGTCGCCGAACCACCGCACCAGCGCCTCCTCGATCTCGGCGACCACCACCCGCACGACGCGGTCGTCGGAGAGCACCTCGTGGGTGGTGAAGCCGAGGCCGAGCCCGCCGACCAGGACGGTGCGCGGTTCGGGACAGCGTTCGAGCGCGACGCGCGCCATGGCGACCTCGCTGGCGTGCTCGGCCGTGTCCATGACGAACACGCCGTTGACCCGCAGCTCGAGCACGGGGCGCCCGGAGGGACCGTCGCACCCGTCGGGCCCGCGCTGCCGCAGCACGACCTCGCCGCGCTCGGACGCCGCCCGCGCCACCTCGACGTACGTCATGACCCCCATCCTGCCGCCTCCGCGACCACGTCCGCAGCAGGGGGAGGAGGGCTCACCAGCCGAGGGTGCCGGGAGATCCCTTGAAGGGGCCGGCCACCCGCGGGGTGATCCAGCCGCCGTAGAAGCCGCCGGGCTGCGGCTCGACCTCCACGCCGTCGACGCTCACCGCCTCCAGCGCGGCGGGGTAGAGCGACACGTGGTCGAGCAGCATCGCGAACGCCGGCGTGGGGTCGGGATAGGTCCAGGCCACCCGCTCGGCGACGACGTCGCCGGCGACCAGGTCGAGGTAGGTCGCCTCCCCCTTCCACTCGCAGTACGACGTCCCGCGCGCCGGTCGCAGCACACCGGCGGTGAACGCCGTGGGCGGCAGGTAGTAGGTCGGGGGGTGGGAGGTCTCCAGCACGCACCAGGCCTCGGTCGTCTCTGCGATCACCCGGCCGCCCAGCCGGAGCACGACGCGCTCGTGCCACTGCTCGACCGCGGGTGGTCGGGGGAAGTCCCAGACCGACAGCTGGCCGGGACGGACGGGGTCGCGGGGCGGGGGGTAGCTCACCGGCCCAGCCTGCCACCCGGGTGTGCGGAGGGGCGCCGGTCGTGCGCGTGGAGCGGCGGTCCTGGACGCTTCTCGCGCTCGCCCCCTAGGTTGGTGACGCACATCACTCTCACAACGGATCGTCCGGCACGTTCCTGCCGGTGGAGGAGGCGTTTCAAGCATGGCCACTGTGACATTCCAGAAGGCGCAGCGCTGGTACCCGGGGGCCGACAAGCCCGCGGTCCCCGGCATCGACCTGGAGATCGGCGACGGCGAGTTCATGGTCCTCGTCGGACCGTCCGGGTGCGGCAAGTCCACGACCCTGCGGATGCTCGCCGGGCTCGAGGAGGTCAACGAGGGCAAGATCTTCATCGGTGACCGCGACGTCACGACGATGCCGCCGAAGGACCGCGACATCGCGATGGTGTTCCAGAACTACGCGCTCTACCCCCACATGTCGGTCGCCGACAACATGGGCTTCGCGCTGAAGATGGCCAAGGTCAAGGACGAGGAGCGCCGCAAGCGCGTCGAGGACGCCGCCAAGATCCTGGGCCTCACCGAGTACCTCGACCGCAAGCCCAAGGCCCTTTCCGGTGGTCAGCGTCAGCGCGTGGCCATGGGACGCGCGATCGTCCGCTCGCCGCAGGTGTTCTGCATGGACGAGCCGCTGTCGAACCTCGACGCCAAGATGCGCGTGGCGACCCGCACCGACATCGCCAAGCTGCAGGCCGAGCTCGGTGTCACCACCGTCTACGTCACCCACGACCAGGTCGAGGCCATGACGATGGGTGACCGCGTCGCGGTCATGAAGGACGGCTACCTGATGCAGGTCGACACCCCGCTGAGGCTCTACGACCGGCCGACGAACCTGTTCGTGGCCGGCTTCATCGGCTCGCCGGCGATGAACCTGCTCGAGGGCAAGGCCGCCGGCGGCCAGGTCGCGCTCGGCAAGTACGCCGTACCGGTCGACGAGACCGCGGCCAAGAAGATGGAGGGCAACGTCACCGTCGGGGTCCGGCCGGAGAACTGGCGGCTGGTCGGCGAGAGCGACGGTCTGCCCGTCAAGGTCACCGTCATCGAGGAGCTCGGCGCCGACAGCTTCGTCTACGGCACCAGCGACGTCGAGGGCGTCCCGTCGAACATCATCATCCGCGTCAGCGGCCGCGAGCACCCGAACAAGGGCGAGATGATGTACATCACGACCGACCCGCGCCACGTGCACGTCTTCGACACCGACACCGGGGACCGCCTCAGCGACTGAGGTCGCGCTGCGGCACGACAGTCGCAGCCCATCGATCGACCGGGCGACCGGGCCGGCTCCGCCGGCCCGGTCGTGCCACGTCCGGGCGGCCGCCGGCGTGCGCGACCGGGACGAGCGCTCAGCGGGCGCGGTCGGCCGTGCGGCGGATCGTCTCGACGAACAGGCCGTGCAGCCCGGTCGGCAGGTCGTGGCCCATGCCGGGCACGAGCACCAGGTCGGCGCCGGGAACGGCCGTGGCCGTGGCGCGCCCGCCGGAGACGTGCACCATCCGGTCGGCCAGGCCGTGCACCACCGCCGTCGGGACGCGCAGCGAGCCGAGCGCCTCGGTCCGGTCGCGCTGGGTCAGCACCGCGATCATGTGCCGCATGACTCCGCTCAGGCTGATGCCGCGGTCGAAGGTGACCTCGGCCCGCTCCTGCGCCGACGCGTCGGGGTCGCGGTAGCTCGGCGAGGAGATGCGGCGCCAGAAGGACACCGACCCGGCGACGTACTCCTCGCGGGTGCGACCGGCTCGGCGCAGCAGGTGCGGCAGCAGCCGCGGGTCGGTGAAGCCGACCCGGCGGTTGCCGGTGGTGGACGACAGCGAGGTCAGCGACAGCACCCGGTCGGGCGACTCGAGGGCCATCGTCTGCGCGATCATGCCCCCCATCGACACCCCTGCCACGTGCGCGGCGCGGAAGCCGAGGTGGTCCATGAGGGCGAGGCCGTCCGCGGCCATGTCGCGCAGCGAGTAGGGCACCGGCACCCGGCGGCCGAGGAACGCGTTGACGAGGTGCTGCCGGGTGACGCGGCTGTCGCGGACGAGCGTGGAGTGGCCGGTGTCGCGGTTGTCGTAGCGGACGACGAAGAACCCGGCGGCGGCCAGCTGCTCGCACAACGCCTCCGGCCACCACGTGAGGGGACCACCGAGCCCCATCACCAGCAGCAACGGGTCGCTCGTGGGCTCGCCGAAGGTCTGGAAGCAGATCTCGACCCCCTCGGCGACCGTGGCCACCTGTTCCTGCGAGGGCGTCACGTGCAGGGGAGGATGAGGCCTCGCGGGCGTCGGACGACATGCAGAGAAGCCTAGCCAGCCGTCCCGGCCCCGCGCCGGGGCCCACGGTCCGCCCGCAGCGTGCGTCGTCTGCTGGGCGTCTCTCGACGGAATTCGGTGCCGATGCGGCCGTGGAGGTCTACTTTCGAAGGATGGAACGGTCGCCGCTCGCCGATTTTCTTGTCCCGGAGGGCTTTGCGGGCCCTCGCGGACTGCGCGCGCTGGCCCGTGAGGGCAGCGTCGTCAGCGAGGCCGTGCGCTACCGGCGCCGGGTCACCGCCGACCGGGCGACCCGACGCAGGGTGGCCTACGTCGAGCGCACCCGCGAGACCAGCGACCCGGTGCTGCTGGTGCCCGGGTTCCTGGCCGGCGACTACACCCTGACCGGGATGAACCGTCACCTGCGCCGGCAGGGCTACCGCGTCTACCGCTCGGGCATCGTGGCCAACGTCGGCTGCATCGATCGCAGCACCGAGGGCCTCGAGCGCCGCGTCGAGCAGATCGCGGCCCGCCGGGAGCGCAAGGTCACCGTCGTGGGCCACAGCCTCGGCGGCATGATCGCGCGCGGCCTGGCCGCTCGTCGTCCCGACCTGGTCTCCGGCATCGTGACGATGGGCAGCCCGATGCTCGCCCCCGGCGCCGCGCACGACCTGCTCATCGCCCAGGTCGGCCTGCTGCGCCGCCTCTCCGGAATGGGCCTCTCCCGGTTGATGGGGGAGGACTGCACGTCCGGCTCCTGCGCCCTGACCATGTTCGAGGAGTCGCGGCGACCGCTGCCCGCCGACTTCCCCTTCCTGGCCGTCTACTCCAGGCGCGACGGCATCACCGACTGGCGGGCCTGCATCGACCCGGCCGCGCAGGCGGCCGAGGTCCGCACCAGCCACTGCGGCATGGCTCTGGACCCGGTCGTCTTCGACCTGGTGTCCGAGACGCTGCGGCAGATCCAGGCCCGGCCCGAGGCGGTGCGACGCTGGTCGTGGGTCGACCCGATCATCGCCGCCGACGCCGGCTGAGCCGACCCACGAGGGGACCGGCTCAGCTGCGGTGGGGCCAGCCCTCGGCGAGCTCGTCGCGGCGCGGCGGGTCCGCACCCCGACGCGAGACCGTGATGGCGGCGACCTCGTGGGCGGACGCCAGCAGCGCGCGCAGGGTCGCGGGCCCGAGGTCGTCGAGCCCGTGCTCGTGGGCGACCGTGGCCAGCGCAGCCATGAACGAGTCGCCCGCGCCGACGGTGTCGACGACCGTGGTGGTCCGGCCCGCGACCTCGACGTGGTGGTCGGCGCTGAAGGCGACCGCGCCGCGTCCGCCGAGGGTGACGACCACGAGGCGGGTCGTCGTACCCAGCAGCTGGCGCGCCACCTCCTCCGGCGTCGCGCCCGGCCGGTAGAACTCCAGGTCCTCGTCGCTCATCTTCACCAGCTGGGCGTACGACGCGGTCTCGCGCACGTCGGCCCACGCGCGCTCGGCGTCCGGGGTGAAGGCGGGACGGGCGTTCGGGTCGAAGGTGACCAGCAGGTCGCGGTCGCGCGCCTGGCCGACCAGGTCCATGACGCTCGCGCGTCCTGGCGCCAGGGCGACGCCGATGGATCCGACGTGCAGCCCGACGGCGTCCTCGGGCAGCGTCGCGGCCGGCATCGACCACTCGAGCTCGAAGACGTACGACGCCGCGCCGTGCTCGTCGAGGCGGGCGGTCGCGGCGCTGGTGGGAAAGCCCGGCACGACCGACTCGGGGGCGAGGCGCACGCCGCTGCGGTCGAGGTGGGCGCGGATGAGGGCGGCGCGCTCGTCCTCGCCGATCTGGGTCAGCAGCAGGGCGTCGAGCCCCAGCCGGGACAGTCCGACCGCGACGTTGAGCGGAGAGCCGCCCGGTGCGCTCAGGGCCTCGCCCTCGTGGGGCACGACGATGTCGACCAGCGCCTCACCGGCCGCGACGAACGTCCCGCGTGTCATGCCCGGCCTCAGTGGTCGAAGTCGACGCTGGCGTAGGAGCGCAGCTTCTCGAGTCGGTGCTCGGAGAGGATGTTGCGGATCGTGCCGCTGCGCGAGCGCATCACGAGCGAGTGGGTGGTCGCGCCGCCGGAGCGGTAGCGGACGCCCTGCATCAGCTCGCCGTCGGTGATGCCGGTGGCGACGAAGAAGCAGTCGTCGCCGCTGACGAGGTCGTCGGTGGTGAGCACGAAGTCGGGGTCGAGGTCGTGGCCGGCGTCGAGGGCACGCTGACGCTCGTCGTCGTCCTTGGGGGCCAGCCGGGCCTGGATGGTGCCGTCGAGGCACTTCATCGCGCAAGCGGCGATGATGCCCTCCGGTGTGCCGCCCGTGCCGAGCAGCAGATCGACGCCGGTGCCGTTGCGGGCAGCCATGATGGCGCCGGCCACGTCGCCGTCGGAGATGAACTTGATGCGCGCGCCGGTCGTGCGGATGTCGTCGACCAGGCTCTGGTGGCGCGGACGGTCGAGCAGCACGACCGTGACGTCCTCGGGCGCGGTGTTCTTGGCCTTGGCCACCCGCTGGATGTTCTCGCGCACCGGCAGCCGGATGTCGACGACGTCGCGGGCCTCGGGACCGGTGACCAGCTTCTCCATGTAGAACACCGCGGACGGGTCGTACATCGAGCCGCGGGGGGAGACGGCCATGACTGCGATGGCGTTGTTCATGCCCTTGGCCGCCAGGGTGGTGCCGTCGATCGGGTCGACCGCCACGTCGCACTCGGGCCCGGTGCCGTCGCCGACCTCCTCGCCGTTGTAGAGCATCGGGGCGTTGTCCTTCTCGCCCTCGCCGATGACCACGACCCCCCGCATGCCGACGGTGGAGATCAGCACGCGCATGGCGTTGACGGCCACGCCGTCGGCGCCGTTCTTGTCGCCCTTTCCGCTCCATCGGCCCGCCGCCATGGCGGCCGCCTCCGTCACCCGCACCAGCTCGAGCGCCAGGTTGCGGTCGGGGGCGGACGTGGACGGGATGAGGGGAGCAGACAGGTCCGGCATGCAGGTCAGGCTAGCGGAGCGTCGAACGTCTGTGAGGTCCCCGTGGGGGTGGTCTGCGGGGCGCCGTGGACGACCACGTCGGTGGCCTTGACGCTCGCGTGGACGACCCGGCCCGGCACCAGTCCGAGCGCCGCGGCGGACTCCACGGTGACGTCGGCGATCAGGCCGCCGAGGGCGTCCAGGTGCACCCGCACCGCCAGTCCCTGCGGCACCACCGACACGATGCTGCCCCGCCAGTGGTTGCGGGCGCTGCCGGTGGGTGCGTCGATCCCGAGGGTCACCGCGGCCGGGGAGAAGGTGACGTCGGTGGGCCCGTCGTACGCCGTGGTGGTGACCAGGGTGCTGCCGTCGGGAAGCTCGACGGTGGAGCCGCGGGAGCGGCCGTGGAGGACGTTGAGCCCGACGAGCCGGGCGACGTGGGCGGTCCGGGGGCGCCGCGCGACCTGGTCCGGCGTGCCGTCCTGGGCGACGAGGCCGTCCTGCAGCACGACGACGCGGTCGGCCAGCGAGAGCGCGTCGAGCGCGTCGTGGCTGACCAGCAGGGTGGACCCGGCGAACGAGGCGAGGTGGCGTCGCAGCTCGATGCGCAGCGTCATCGCCACCGCCACGTCGAGGGAGGCGAGCGGCTCGTCGAGCATGAGCAGCCGCGGGTCGGTCGCCATCGCCCGCGCGATCGCCACCCGCTGGGCCTGGCCCGCCCGACAGCGCGCCGCGCCCGCGGTCGGCGAGGTCGGCGACCCCGAGCTGCGCGAGCAGGTCGTCGGCGCAGACGTCGGGCGACGGCGCGCGGCAGACCGCGGGCGCGGGGACCGTAGGCGACGTTGTCGCGCGCCGACAGGTGGGGGAACAGCAGCAGCGACTGGAAGACGACCCCGACGCGCCGCTCCTGGGCGGTGGCGCGGCGGCCGGCTTCCTCCCAGACGGTGTCGCCGTACCGCACGTGGCCCTCGGTGAGCGGGACGAGCCCGGCGAGCGCGCGCAGCAGGGTCGTCTTGCCCGAGCCGTTCGGGCCGACGACGGCGACGGTCTCGCCCGGCGCGACCCGGAGGTGGACGTCGAGCGTGTGGCCGGGGCGGCGTACGACGACGCGGGCGTCGAGCCCGCCGGGGACGTCGGCGCCCTGGGGCGCCGCTCACCGCAGGGCTCCCAGCCAGCGTTCGCGCAGCAGGCCCAGCACCAGCAGCGAGACGGCGAGGAGGACGAGGCTCGTCGCGTACGCCGCCTCCGGCTCGCTCTGCAGCTTCTCGAAGACCAGCAGCGGCATCGTCTGGCTGATGCCCGGGTAGTTGCCGGCGAAGGTGATGGTGGCGCCGAACTCCCCCAGCGAACGCGCCCAGGCCAGCAGGGTCCCGGCCAGCACGCCCGGCGTCACGAGCGGCAGCGTGACGGTGCGGAAGACCCGCCAGCGGCTCGCGCCCAGGGTGGCGGCCACCGCGTCGTACTCGCGCCCGGCGGCCCGCAACGCACCCTCGGCGCTCAGCACGAAGAACGGCAGGGCCACGAACGTGTGGGCCAGCACCACGGCGGTGGTGGTGAAGGGGATCGTCACCCCGACGGCGTCGCGCAACGGCGCACCGACGATGCCGTTGCGGCCGAGGGAGGCCAGCAGGGCCACGCCGGCCACGACCGGAGGCAGCACCAGCGGAACCGTCACGAGTCCGCGCAGCACGCCCTTGCCGCGCAGCTCCACCCGTGCCAGCACCCAGGCCAGGGGTAGCCCGAGCAGCACGCTCAGGGCCGCGGTGGTGGTAGCCACACCGAGGGAGAGGATGAGGGCGCTGCGGACGTCGGGGTCGACGAGCAGCTCCGGCAGTCGTCCCCAGGGGGAGCGGCTGACGAGACCGACGAGCGGCAGGACCAGCAGGACGACCGCCACCGCCGCTGGTACGACGAGCAGGACCGGCGGACGTCCGAGGGCGGGACGCTCGACGAGCGGAGGACGGGGTCACGGACCGGTGGCGGCCGGACCGAAGCCGGCCTCCTCCAGCGTCCGCCGGCCGGCGTCGCCGGTCACGAGGTCGAGCCAGGCTCGGGCGAGCTCCGACTCCTCGGAGTCGGCGACGGTCGCCACGACGTAGCGTGCGGGCAGCTCGGTCGCGCCCGGCACCTCGACGGGATGACCTCGTCGCCGGCCGCGACGGCATCGGTGACGTAGACGAAGCCGGCGTCGACCTCGCCGGAGGTGACCTTGGCCAGGACGGCCTTGACGTCGGCCTCGCGGGAGACCGGCTCGGCCGACACGTCGTTGCGCTTGCCAGCAGCTGGTCGGCCAGCGACCCGCAGGGGGCGGAGTCGACGCACGTGACGAACTGGGCGTCGGAGAGGTCGTCGAGGGAGGAGATCCCGGCCGGGTTGTCGACCGGGACGACGAGGGCCAGCTCGTTGGTGGCGAACTCGACGGGCCCCTCGACGTCGTCGCCGGCCAGCTCCATGCTGGCCAGGTCGGCGGTGGCGAGCACGTCGGCCGGGGCGCCCTCGGTGACCTGCTGGGCCAGCGCCGAGGACGAGCCGAACGAGAGCCGCACGGTGACCCCGGGTTGTCGGCCTCGAAGTCCTCGGCCAGGGCGCCGAAGGACTCGGTCAACGAGGAGGCGGCCAGGACGTCGAGGGTGGTGTCCTCGCCCGACCCGCCGGCCGGTGCCGCCGGGGCCGCAGGCGCCGAGCATCGCGAGCAGGAGACCGAGGGCGATGGCGCTGACCCGGCGGGGAACGGCGCGGCGCCTCACGGGAGCTCCACGACGACGTTGGTGGACTTGACCGAGGCGACCGCGATGACGCCGGGGGCGAGACCGAGCTCACGGGCGGCCTCGGAGCTCATCAGCGAGACGACGCGGTAGGGGCCGCAGACCATCTCGACCTGCGCCATCACGCTGTCGTGGACGACGCGGGTCACGACGCCCCGCATGCGGTTGCGGGCGCTGACCGAGGCGGCGCGGCGACCGTCGGACAGGCCCGGCGGGCCGGTCTCGGCCAGCTCGCGCGCCAGTGCGGCGAGGTCGGTGCCGCTGATGCGGACCCGGCCGTCCTCGTCGCGGTGCGACGCGACGCGGCCGGCGTCGGCCCAGCGTCGCACAGTGTCGTCGCTGAGGCCGAGGACAGCGGCGACCTCGGTGACGCGGTAGTCGGGCACGACGGCAATCATGCCGCACTTGCGCTGTTCTCGCGCCATGGACGCCGCAGATGCGGCTTCCGGTCGCTTCCGGCGTGCGGTCGGAGGCCTAACCAGTCGCCTGGGAGAATGGCTGGGTGAGCGAGCAGGCAGCGAAGTACAAACGGTCCTTCTCCGGGATGGTCGGGGCCATGATCGTGCTCGTCCTGGTCGTGCTGGCCTTCGTGGCCTTCCGGGCGGTCACCCGTGGCGATGCCGCCGTCGAGGTCGAGACCGTCGACTACGCCGGGCCGGCCGACTACGCGCGGGAGACCGCCACCTTCGACGTGCTCGTCCCGCAACAGCTGCCGGAGGGGTGGCGGGCCACCAGCGTCCGCTTCGACCAGGGGCGCGACCAGACCTGGCACCTCGGGGTGCTCACCGACGAGGAGAAGTACGTCGGGCTCGAGCAGGCGGACCGCTCGGTCGCGGACATGGTCGCCGAGTTCGTCGGTGAGGAGACCGAGGACGCCGGCGAGGTGGACCTCGACGGTCGGACCTGGAGCCTCTACCGCGACACCGGCGACGACGACCTGGCCCTGGTCACCGAGGACGACGACGTCGTGATCGTGGTCGTGGGCTCGGTCGAGGAGGACACTGCTCTCGTCGTACGCCCGCTCCCTCGCCTCGGCCTGACCCCGCGAGTCGGCGTGTCGTGCGCCGCGAGTCGGCGTGTCGTGCGCCGCGAGTCGGCGTGTCGTGCGGCGCCAGTTCAGCCGCGGGTCTCCTCGACGACGGCCTCGAGGCGTTGCCGGGCGCCGTCGAGCCAGTCCTGGCAGACCTGCGCCAGTCGCTCGCCGCGTTCCCACAGCGCCAGCGACTCCTCCAGCGAGGCACCCCCCTGCTCGAGGGTGCGCACGACGTCGAGCAGCTCGGCTCGCGCCTCCTCGTAGCCCAGCGCCTCGGCCCGGGCCCCGTCGCCGCCGGTCGTGCTGACCTCGGTCGTGCTGGCGTCGTCACTCATACGTCGTCCTCGGGGTCGCGATCAGGATCAGGGCGGGCCTCGGGAGCGAGGCCGTCGACGGTCATCGCCAGGTGTCCGGAGAAGAGACGCGCGGTGACGTGGGCACCGGCCCCGGTCTGGCCGGTGCTGGTGAGCACGTGGCCGTTCGCGTCCTGCACCACGGCGTAGCCCCGGCGCAGCGTCTCGCGAGGTGACAGGGCCCGCACCCGGGCGCGGGTGTGGTCGAGGTCGTCGGCGGCGCGGTCCAGGCGGTGGCCGAGCGTACGCCGCGCCCGCTCGACGAGCTCGTCGACCTCGGTCGTCCGCTGCCCGAGCACCGTGGTGGGGGCGGCGAGGACCGGACGGGCGCGGAGGTTGGCCAGCTGAGCCTGCTCGTGAGCCACCAGCGTGGTGACGTGGCGGCGGGCCCGGCGGCGCAGCTCGGCGACCCGTTCGAGCTCTTCGCCGACGTCGGGCACCAGCAGCTTGGCGGCGTCCGTCGGCGTCGAGGCACGCACGTCGGCGACCAGGTCGAGGATGGGGGTGTCGGGCTCGTGGCCGATGGCCGAGACGACCGGGGTCCGCGCTTTCGACACCACCCGCACCAGGCCCTCGTCGGAGAACGGCAGCAGGTCCTCGATCGACCCGCCGCCTCGGGCGATGACGATGACGTCGACGCTGGTGTCGGCGTCCAGCCGTTGCACGGCCTCCATCACCTCGCGGGCACAGCTGGTGCCCTGCATGGCGGCGTACCGGGTCTCGAAGGTGACCGCGGGCCAGCGTCGCTGGGCGTGCTCGAGCACGTCGCGCTCCGCCGCGGAGCCGCGGGAGGTCACCAGGCCGATGCGGTGGGGCAGGAACGGCAGCGGACGCTTGCGCTCCCGTGCGAACAGGCCCTCCGCGGCCAGCAGCTGGCGGCGGCGCTCGAGCCGCGCGAGGAGCTCGCCGAGGCCGACCATGCGGATGTCGTCGGCGACCAGGCTGAGGGTGCCGCGGTTGGTGTAGTAGCGGGGGCGCCCGTGGACCACCACGCTCGCGCCCTCGACGACCGGCGGGTCGGCGGAGTCGATGACCTGGCGCTGGCAGGTGACGGACATCGAGATGTCGCCGAGAGGGTCGCGCAGCACGATGAAGACCGTGGCCATGCCCTGACGACGGTTGAGCTGCGCGATCTGGCCCTCGACCCAGACCGCTCCGAGACGGTCGATCCAGCTGGTGAGGAGCGTGGCGATCTGCCGGACCGGGGCCGGCTGCTCGGGGCTGGTCTCAAGTGCCACGCAGGCACCCTAGCCCCGTCTTCCGACAGGCCTCCTACGATGGGGGAATGAGCAGCGCTGACCTGGGGATGCCTCCCGTCCTGACCGCCGACCGTGCCGACGAGCGGGCGGTCCTGCTGGCCGCGCCCCGCGGCTACTGCGCCGGGGTGGACCGCGCCGTCATCACCGTGGAGAAGGCGCTCGACCTGTACGGCGCCCCGGTCTACGTCCGCAAGCAGATCGTCCACAACAAGCACGTCGTGGCCGGGCTCGAGGAGCGTGGCGCGGTCTTCGTCGAGGAGCTCGACGAGGTGCCCGAAGGGGCGACCGTCGTGTTCTCGGCCCACGGTGTCTCCCCGCTGGTCCACCTGCAGGCCGCGGAGCGGGAGCTCAAGACCATCGACGCGACCTGCCCGCTGGTCACGAAGGTCCACCACGAGGCCAAGCGCTTCGCCGGTGACGACTACGACATCCTGCTCATCGGTCACGCGGGCCACGAGGAGGTCGAGGGCACCGCGGGTGAGGCGCCCGAGCACATCCAGCTCGTGGAGCGGCCGGAGGACGTCGCCTCGATCGAGGTTCGCGACCCGGCCAAGGTGGCGTGGCTGAGCCAGACCACGCTGTCGGTCGACGAGACGCTGGCCGTGGTCGACGCGATCCGCGAGCGCTTCCCGCTGCTGCTCGACCCGCCTTCGGACGACATCTGCTACGCCACCCAGAACCGGCAGATGGCCGTCAAGGAGATCTCGAAGGCCGCGGACCTGCTCATCGTGGTCGGCTCGGGCAACTCGTCGAACTCCGTGCGCCTGGTCGAGGTCGCGCTCGAGGCCGGGGCCAAGGCGTCGTACCGGGTCGACGACGCCAGCGAGATCGACGAGGCATGGCTCGAGGGCGTCGAACGGGTCTCGGTCACGTCGGGCGCCTCGGTGCCGGAGGACCTGGTGGACGGCGTGCTGGCGTTCCTCGCCGAGCGGGGCTACCCCGACGCCGAGGCCGTGCACACGGCTGAGGAGTCGTTGATCTTCGCGCTCCCACCCGAGCTGCGGCGCGACATCCGCGCAGCGGAGAAGGCGGCCGCGGGCGCCTGAGTCGCCGTCTCGGGCGTCCGCAGCGGCGTCTCGCGGGGACGGGCGTCCGGGGTCAGCGGTGGACGCGGAGGCGGCCACCGTTGCGGATCGCCACCTGTCGCAAGGCGATGAGGACCAGCGTGAGTCCGTAGCCGATGACGAGGGTCTGGGCCTGGTGGGCCAAGCCCGACACCATGGCCTGCGCGGCGTTGTCGCTCGACCGCGCCACCGCTCCGGGGTCGACGACGCTGAGCACGATGACGACGGCACCGAGGAAGATCGGCGGGAAGACGCCGACCATGAAGAAGTCGCACGGACGCACCCACAGCGCGATGACCGCGCAGGCTGCGACGAAGGCCAGACCGAAACCGAGGCCGAGGCTGCCGGTGACCAGGTGGTTCACGCCGAGCACGACCAGCAGGATCACCGACGTCGCCCGGAGGACCAGGCGTCCGGGATGACGACCCTGCACCCAGAGAGTCGGACGGGGTCGGCCGGAGGCCCGGGCGCGAGAACTGTCCCCGGAGCGTGTCGTGGCGTGAGACGTCGCGGGAGCTGGCGGAGCAAACGCCGGACCGGTCTCGTCGAGGACCTCGGCGGCCGGGAGGCCGTCACGGGGTCCGGGCGCGGGGGCAGGGGCGTCGGTGACCTCGACGGTCACGGCGCCTACGGGCTCGTGAGGCACGCGGCTGTGCACGAGTTCAACGTACGGCGGCTCACGCCGACGTCACGTCCGCCACGCCGGTGTGCGGGTCCCGACCGGAGGATCCGACCTGGCCCGGCTCCGTCGTGAGGTCGACGACGCCCGAGCGGCGGTCGGCCACCAGCTCCTCGGCCGTGGGGGTCCGCGGCGCCACCTCGATCGGCTCCGGCGACGGCACGTCACGCTCGGTCATCCCCAGGGCCGTGAAGCGTCGCGCCGTCACCAGCACCCGGCTCTCGAGGGAGCCCACGGCCTGGTTGTAGGCGCCGACGGCGCTGCCCAGCGAGCGCCCGACCTTGTCGAGGTGGGCGCCCATGGTCCCGAGCCGCTCGTGCAGCTCGCGCCCGACCTCGAGGATCTCCTCCGACCGCTCGACGAGCGCCTCCTGGGTCCACCCCAGGGCCACGGTGCGCAGCAGCGCGATGAGCGTGGTCGGGGTGGCGAGGATGACGCGACGCTCGGCGGCGACCTCGAGCAGCGACGGTTCGGTCTCCAACGCTGCGGAGAGGAACGACTCGCCGGGCACGAACAGGACGACGAACTCCGGCGTGCGCTCCAACGCCTTCCAGTAGGACTTCGCGGCCAGCACGTCGACGTGGGCCCGCAGCTGCCGGGCGTGACGGCGCAGGTGCGCCAGCCGCTCGTCCTCGTCGTCGGCCTCGGTGGAGTCGAGGAACGCGTCGAGCGGCACCTTCGCGTCCACCACGACGCTGCGCCCGCCCGCCAGCCGTACGACGAGGTCGGGACGGCGCACCTGTCCCTCGGAGTCGGTGGTCACCACCTGCTCGTCGAAGTCGCAGCGGGCCACCAGCCCGGCGAGCTC
Organism: uncultured Actinomycetota bacterium; assembly: GCA_963790225.1. Taxonomy (GTDB): domain Bacteria; phylum Actinomycetota; class Actinomycetes; order Propionibacteriales; family Nocardioidaceae; genus Marmoricola_A. The sequence goes on from CAWBNX010000017.1 coordinate 29,397, forward strand.
GACGGCCCGGCGCAGGTGCAGCTCGCCCCAGCGTCCGCGGACCGAGGGCCGGCGCAGTGCGCTGGACAGCGACCGGGTCTCACGGCGCAGCAGGTCGGTGGAGTGCTGCATGTCCTCGACCTGCTGGCGCAGCTGGCTCTGCCAGGAAGCGCGATCCACCTGGAGCGCCTGCATCTGGCCCTGGAGCTGGGCCAGCCGCTCGGCGACGACCGCCTCGCCCTCGACGCGCGTGCGATCGACGTACAGCGCGTCGGCAGATCGGCTGCGGCGGCCGGCGACGAGCACCCCGAGGAGGAGACCGCCGACCATCCCGAGCGCGGCGGCCGTCAGCAGGGCGAGCAGGACGGTGGGAGTCATGGACCTATCGTGACCGAAGGCCCCGACAGAACGCGCGGGGCAGTCAGTGGAAGTCCGGGCCGATCTCCTCCGCGACCTCGACGACGAGGTCGGCGGGGAAGCCGCCGCGCGAGGCGTGCTCGCGCACCGTCTCGACCGACTCAGTCTCGTGCACGCAGTAGAGCTTGTTCCCCGCGACGTAGGTGGTGATCCACCGGTAGGGCACGCCGAGGTCGGCGACCACGTCGTTCGAGGCGGCCGTGATCTCGGCCAGCTCCCCGTGGGTCAACGTGCTGGCGCCGGGGATCTCTCGCTCGATCAGGAAGGTGGGCATCGTGGTTCTCCTTGGGTCGGGACCGGACGGTCCGTGGAAGGAGCACACTGGTGCCTGGTCGTGGAACGAGGCGTGTGACGACTCCGCGGGGCGAGCGCTGCGCGTCCCACGGTTCGTCCCACGGCGCGCGTCGAACGTGGCGGTCGCGCGTCTGCCAGGAAGGAGACCGAGGTGCAGGTACGTCTGATCGGTCCGCCGAAGGTGCTCGACGAGGCCGGCGGAGTCGTCCCGGTCCGGGGGCACCAGGTCCTCGCCGTGCTGACCCGGGTCCTGCTCGCCGAGCGCCCACTGACCCGCCGCGAGCTCAGCCGTGAGCTCTTCCCGGAGACGGCCGATCCGCTCGGCACGCTGCGGTGGTGCCTCGCTGCGCTGCGTCGTGCTCTCGACGCGCCCGATCTGCTGACCGGTGATCCGCTGGTCGCGAACCTGCCTTCGCACGTGGTCGTCGACGTGGTGCAGCTGGGCGAGGGCACCTATGACCCGGTCGGCGCTGGCGACCTGCTGGAAGGCGTCGAGCCCCGGGCCAGCAGCGAATTCGACCTGTGGCTGCTCGTCCAGCGTCACCGCGTGGCCGCGCAGGTGGACGCTCTCCTGCGGCGCGAGGCGATGACGGCGTCCACCCTGGGTGAGGCGGACCGGGCGCTCGCCCTGGCCGAGACCGCTGCACGTCGGCGCCCGCTCGACGAGGGCGCGCAGATCCTCCTGGTCGCCTGCTTGCGGGGCAGCGGACACCACACGGCGGCAGAACAGGTCGTCGCGGAGATCGAGACACGGTTCCGTGCGGAGCTCGGGGTCGACCCGAGCCCCGCCCTGCGCAACGCGGCCCGCCGGCACGTCGCCGCGCCACCGCCCGGCGTGACGGCCGGATCACGGGCGCAGGCCCTGCTCGAGGCAGGTGAGGCGGCGCTGGGGGCCGGTGCGGTCGACGCGGGGATCGAGAGCCTGCGGCAGGCCGGACGCACTGCCGAGCAGGCGGGCGACCCCGCCCTGCTGGGCAGATGTCTGCGGGCGCTGGGTGCAGCCCTCGTCCACTCCGTGCGCAGCCACGACGACGAGGGGGCGCTGCTGCTGCAGCGCGCAGCCGTGACGGCCGAGGAGGCGGGGGACGCGACCACCGCGAGCGCCGCGCACCGAGAGGTCGGCTACGTCGATGCGCTGGCGGGGCGCCGCCCGGAGGCCCAGGAGCACCTGGCACGGGCGCAGGTGCTGGCCACCGACGATCAGGACGGATTGGCAGCTGTCCGGTCCGTGCGAGCCTTCAACCTGGCGGACTGGGGACGTCACACGGAGGCCGAGCAGGAGTGGGAGGTGGCTCTCGATCTGGCGCGCGCGTCCGGCAACGGTCGCCGGCTGGCGTGGGGCCTCGGCCTCGGGGGCTGGGGCCGGCTGCGTGCAGGGGACCCGGACGGGGCGCGGGCGATGGCGCGCGAGTGTCTCGAGGTCGTGGAGCGCCTGAGGTGGATCTCCTTCCGACCGTGGCCGGCTGCAGTGCTCGCGGAGGCGAGGCTGAGTGCACGCGAGACGGGCAAGACGGGCGAGGCGGGCGGGCCGGCCCTCGACGGGGAGTTCTCACTGTCGTGCCAGCTGGCCGACCCGTGCTGGGAGGCCGGGGTCGCCCGCGTGATGAGCCTGCGTGCCCTGCGGAGCGGCGACCAGGCCGCTGCCCTGGCGTGGGCCGAGGAGGCGAGAACGCGGGCGACACGAGAGACCGACGTCTACGCCGCGCTGCTGGCCGAGGTCCTGGTGCTCGACCTGGAGGTCGGGGAGCGGATCGGCGACGGCGACCGCGTCACGACCGCGGCCCTGGCCCTGGTCGGGCTCGGGACGCGCGGTCACATGCCGCACCACGTCACACGCGCCCTCGAGGTGCTGCGACCGGCGACTACCGCAACGTGACCCCTCCGGCGTCGCACGTAGGTCAGTCGGCGAGGGTGACCACGACCGGCGCGTGGTCGGAGGCGCCCTTCCCGGCACGCTCCTCGCGATCGACGAAGGCGTCCACGACGCGTTCGGACAGCGCTGCTGACCCCAGCACGAAGTCGATCCGCATGCCCTTTGTTCCGCTCGAAGCGCTGCCGGTAGTAGTCCCAGTAGGTGAAGGCGTCCGGGCCCGGGTCGAAGGGCCGCACGACGTCGGTGAACCCGTCCTCGACGAAGGCGCGGAACGCCGCCCGCTCCGGCTCCGTGACGTGGGTGCTGGTCGCGAAGACCCTCATGTCCCAGACGTCCTCGTCGTGGGGCGCGATGTTCCAGTCACCGCTCAGGGCCACAGGGACGCTCGGGTGCGCACGCGACCAGGCGGTCGCCTCGGCGCGCAACGCCTCCAGCCAGGCCAGCTTGTAGTCGTAGTGCGGGTCGCCGATCTTGCGCCCGTTGGGCACGTAGAGCGACCACAGCCGTACGCCGCCACAGGTCGCGGCGAGCGCGCGCGCCTCCTCGACCGGCGGGTCGCCGTACGGCGGCATGGCGGCGAAGCCGGGCGTGACGTCCTCCAGCCCGACCCGGGACACGATCGCGACGCCGTTCCACTGGTTGAGCCCGAACGTGGCGATCTCGTAGCCCATTGCCTGCAGACCCATCGTCGGCCACTGATCGTCGCGTGCCTTGGTCTCCTGCAGGGCGAGCACGTCGACGTCGTGACGCGCCAGGAACGCCTCCACGCGATCGATGCGGGAGCGGACCGAGTTGACGTTCCAGGTGGCCAGGCGCACGACGGGCAGGTTACCCGCGAGGTCGTCACCGTGACGCACGCCGGCTACGGTCCGAACGGCTGTGCCCGGCGGGTGCCGGCGGGTGCCGGCGGTGCCCGGCGCGTGCCCGCCGTCACGCCGGGGCATGGTGGCCCACGTGACGAGAGCCGACGAGCGCCGCAAGAAGCAGATCATCGACACCCTCGGCGAGGCATTCGCCCCGCTGATGAAGGCCGACCCGGCCGCGTTCCGGGTGAAGTACCGCAAGATGGCGGTCGACCCCTTCGCCTTCTACCGCGGCACGGCCTGCCTGTTCTACGCCGACGTCACGCCCGTGGAGGATCCCTGGGTCGACGAGCGCAGTGGTCAGATCTGGATCCACGGCGACCTGCACGCCGAGAACTTCGGCACCTACATGAACTCCGACGGCAGGCTGGTCTTCGACGTCAACGACTTCGACGAGGCCTACCTCGGCCACTACACCTGGGACCTCAAGCGCTTCAGCGCGAGCCTGGCGCTGCTCGGGTGGAGCAAGGCGCTGCCGGAGCAGGACGTGCGGACGCTGATCGGGCGCTACCTGCGCGGTTACCTCGCGCAGGTCACCCACTACACCGAGGTGGTCGAGGACGACGACTTCGCGCTGCAGCTGCACAACACCGACGGGCCGGTGAACGCGCTGCTGCAGAAGGCGCGCCGGCAGACGCGTTCGGCCCTGCTCGACGACATGACGACGCAGGACACGGGCGCGCGGATGTTCAAGGACAGCGGCAACGCCCGGCACCTGTCGAAGACCGAACGTCGCAAGATCGAGAAGGCGTTCGAGGCCTACCTGGAGTCCATCCCGGAGACCAAGCGCATCAACCGGTCCCTGTTCTACGAGGTCCGCGACATCGTCGGGATGTCCGGGTTCGGCATCGGCAGCGCCGGGCTCCCCGCCTACAACGTGCTCGTCGAGGGCTTCAGCCAGTCGCTCGACAACGACGTCGTGCTCTCCATGAAGCAGGCCAACGTCCCGGCGGTGAGCCGCTTCGTCGACACCAAGAAGGTGGAGCGCTACTTCGAGCACGAAGGCCAGCGCACCGTCGTCAGCCAGCGCGCGCTGCAGTCACACACCGACCCGAACCTCGGCTTCACGACCGTCGACGGGGTGGGTTACGTCGTCGCGGAGATCTCCCCCTACGAGATGGACCTCGACTGGGGACAGCTCTACGAGCCGACCGAGATCGCGCCTGTCGTGGAGCAGCTGGGCCGTGCCACGGCCAAGGTGCACTGCGCCTCCGACGAGGACAGCGACCAGTCGCTGGTGAACTTCCAGGTCGAGGAGGCCATCAGCGAGAGCCTGGAGGGACGCCGGCGCGCGTTCGTCGAGGAGCTGACGCAGTTCGGCCTCGACTACGCCCAGACGGTCCGCCACGACCACGCACTCTTCGTCGACGCCTTCCGCAACGGCCAGATCGGCATCGCTGCGACCTGAGGCCGCTCAGGCGGGGAGCTCGAACCAGATCTCGGAGCCGACTCCCGAGGGCCCGTCGTCGATCCCGACCATGCCGCCGTGGGCCTCGGCCACGCGCGCGACGGTCGTCAGCCCGATGCCGTGGCCCGCGGTGTGAGTCAGTCGGGAGAAGAGCGCGAAGACACGCTGGCGCTCCGCAGCCGGGATGCCGATGCCGTTGTCGCGCACGAGGACGCGTACGCCGAAGGCGGTACGTCGGCCCACCACCTCGATGACGGGAGCGATCCCGGGGCGCGAGAACTTGGCCGCGTTGCTGACGAGGTTGAGCAGCGCCGCCGAGAGCAGGTCGGCGTCACCGCGCACGGTGGGCAGCGGTCCGATGGTGACGGTGGCGTCGCCCAGCACGGGCTCCAGGTCGGTGAGGACCTGAGCGACGGCGTCGGCCAGGTCCACGTCGCTGAGCTCCAGGCCACGCTGGACGTCGTTGAGGCGCAGCAGTCCGTCGACGAGGCCGGCCATCCGTGCGGTGCTGCGCCGTGCGCTGGCCAGCAGCTTGCGACGCAGGGGCGACTCGTCGTCGGCGGACGACTCGTGGAGCAGGTCGAGGCTGGTGCTCAGCGCGGTGAGCGGGACGCGTAGGTCGTGGCTGACCTGGGAGGCGACGCTCACCACCTCGAGATGGGCGCCCTTGGCGGCGGCGTTCTCGGCAGCGTTGACGGTGTCACGCTTGCGCTGCCGCAGGTCGAGCACCGACGAGACGCTGTCGGCCAGGGTGCGGAGCGTCTGCAGCTGCACCGGGGTGAGCTCCTTGGCTGCGGTGTCGAACACGCACAGCCGCCCCACGATCGACCCGCTCGGGGCGTGGATGGGGGCCGAGGCGTAGAACTGCAGCCGCATCATACGGCCATCGACGAAGGGGCTGGAACAGAAGCGGGCGTCCTGGCGGGTGTCCGGGACCACGACGACCTCGTCGGTGTCCATGAGGTGCTGGCACATCGTGTCGTCCACGTCGGCCGACAGCGGGTCGACGCCGGCGGTGACGACGTAGTGCAGCTGGCCGTCGTCGGGCACGGTCACTGCGGCGATCTCGACGTCGCACACGTTGTGCAGCAGGTTGACGAGCTCTTGGACGTCGGAGTCCTGCGAGCCGCTGAGGACGGCGCGCGCCGTCGACCGCTCGGTGTCGATGCGGACGCCACGTCCGGCTCGGCGTCAGCGCCGCCACCGTCGCCGAGACCTGCGGCGGCACGGCAGACTCCATGATTGCCACCCCGGCAAACTCCGTTCCACGCCGGCGTCCGACCCCTCGGACACTCATACCCCACCTGCGATGGTAGGGCGCGGGCGGCGGGCACGCGAGGACACGTCCAAACCTCGGCCAAAGTCGCCTCGCCGCGCGGGGTCTCGGACCGTCGGCCGACCGCCTCAGGCCGGGACAGCGAGCGCGGCGACGGCCGCGAGCAGGCGCTCCACGTCGCCGGGCGAGGTGTACGGCGCCAGGCCGGCGCGGACCGCCCCGTCGTCGCCCAGGCCGGCGTGACGTGACGCCTCCAGGGCGTAGAAGTGGCTTGCGGGAGCGTTGATGCCCTGGGCGGCGAGGGCCTGGTGGACCTCACGACCGGTCCTCCCGGCGACCGAGAACAGCGCCGTGGGCGTGCGGTGGGTGGCGTTGCCGTGGAGCGTGACGCCATCGATGTCCGCGAGCCCGTGCAGCAGGGTGCTGAACAGAGCACCCTCGTGCCCCTCGAGGTGCGTCAACGAGGCGACGAGGCGCTCGCGGCGGCCGGTTGCCGTCCCCGGAGCGAGGTCGGCGATGAAGTCGACCGCCGCGCTCACCCCGGCCAGCAGCTCGTAGGGCAGGGTGCCGAGCTCGAAGCGTTCGGGGACCAGGTCGCTCGAGGGCAGCAGCTTGTTCGGCCTGCAGCAGCTCCAGCAGGGCCGGGTCGGCCGCCACGGCGCCGAGGTGGGGGCCGAAGAACTTGTAGGGCGAGCAGGCCACGAAGTCCGCCCCGAGGGCCGCGCGGTCGACGACGGCGTGCGGCGCCAGGTGCACCGCGTCGACGTACACCAACGCACCGGAGGTGTGCGCCGCGTCCGCGACGGCGCGGACGTCGGGGCGGGTGCCGAACAGGTTGGACGCCGCGGTCAGCGCGACCAGGCGGGTGCGTCCGGTCAGCAGCGGCGTGATGTCGTCGAGCTCGGTGGTGACGGGGTCGAAGCCGAGCCGCTTCACGGTCGCCCCGGCTCGTTCGGCCCAGGTGATCCAGGGCCGCAGGTTGGCGTCGTGGTCGAGCCGCGTCACGATCACCTCGTCGCCCGGGCCCCAGTCGTCGGCCAACGTGCGGGCGACGTCGAAGGTCAGCTGGGTCATCGAGCGGCCGAGGACCACACCGCGGGGGTCGCTGCCCAGGAGGTCGCCGAGGGCGTTGCGGGCCTCGACGACGATCGCCTCGGCCCGGCGTTCCGAGGCCGTCACGGTTCCGCGGTTCGACAGCCCGGCCGTCATGGCGTCCGCGACGGCGCGCGCCACGACGGCCGGCACCTGGGAGCCGCCCGGCCCGTCGAAGTACGCCGTACCGTCACCGGCCTCGCTCACGGCAGGGAACGCGGCCCGGACGCGGGCGGTGAAGTCTGCGGCGGTCTCGGTCGGCTGGTCGCTGCTCACCGGCCCGACGGTACGTCGTCGCGATTCGGCTGTGGGTCGCACGCCGCCGTAGAATCCCGGCACGTGGCACTCACCATCGGGATCGTCGGTCTCCCCAACGCCGGCAAGTCGACCCTGTTCAACGCGCTCACCAAGAACGACGTGCTCGCGGCGAACTACCCCTTCGCGACCATCGAGCCGAACGTCGGCATCGTGGGCGTGCCCGAGCCGCGTCTGGCGAAGCTGGCCGAGATCTTCGGCTCGGCCAAGATCCTGCCCGCGACCGTGGAGTTCGTCGACATCGCCGGCATCGTCGCCGGCGCCTCGCAGGGGGAGGGGCTGGGCAACAAGTTCCTCTCCCACATCCGTGAGTCGGCGGCGATCTGCCAGGTGACGCGCGTCTTCCGCGACGAGGACGTCACCCACGTCGACGGCGAGGTGAACCCGGCCTCGGACATCTCGACCATCCAGACCGAGATGATCCTGGCCGACCTGCAGACGGTGGAGAAGGCGATCCCGCGGCTCGAGAAGGAAGCACGTGGTCGCAAGGAGCTGAAGGCCAACCTCGACGCCACCAAGGAGGCGATGGAGGCGCTCGAGGCCGGCACCCCGATCATCGCCACGACGATCGACCGCGACCTGATCCGCGAGCTGTCGCTGCTGACGGCCAAGCCCTACATCTACGTCTTCAACTGCGATGCCGACGAGCTCGGCGACGAGGCGCTCAAGCAGCAGATGCGCGACCTCGTCGCGCCGGCTGAGGCGATCTTCCTCGACGCGAAGTTCGAGTCCGAGCTGGTCGAGCTCGGCGACGAGGACGAAGCCCGCGAGATGCTCGCCGAGATGGGCATCGACGAGCCCGGGCTCGACGTTCTGGCGCGGGTCGGCTTCGACACCCTCGGGCTGCAGACCTACCTGACCGCGGGGCCGAAGGAGTCGCGGGCCTGGACGATCCGCAAGGGCGCGACCGCCCCCGAGGCCGCTGGGGTCATCCACACCGACTTCCAGAAGGGCTTCATCAAGGCCGAGGTCGTGTCGTACGACGACCTCGTCGGGGCCGGCTCGATGGCCACCGCCAAGTCGGCCGGCAAGGTCCGCATCGAGGGCAAGGACTACGTCATGGCCGACGGCGACGTCGTGGAGTTCCGCTTCAACGTCT
>CAWBNX010000018.1:0-33985 GCA_963790225.1 uncultured Actinomycetota bacterium
CATGCGGGTTGGGGACACGAGATCAGCCCTGCTTCAGCTGGTGCATCGCCCGCTCGAACGACCAGCCGGCCGCAGCCCACGGGCCGGTCGGCTCGTCGACGTCGGTGAAGTTCAACAGCTGGCGCGGTGAGGTCGGCGGAGAACGTCTCGCTCGCCTCGAGCGGCAGCAACGACGGCAGGTTGTCGACGGCGATGACCTCGAGCGGCCCTCCCGTGCCGTCGAAGCAGCGCACCGGCTCGTCCCAGCTGGTGATGGCGGTGTTCACCGGCAGCATGTTGGTGTCGGAGGTGACGTCGCACGTCACGTCGGCGATCAGGCGCATCCGGCGCTCGCGATCGAGGTCGTCGGGCGTCACGAACGGCGTCTGCGGGGTCTTGATCCCGACGCAGTTGACGAGGTAGTCGTGGCGGAAGAGGTCGTCCATGTCGAGCCGCGCGGTCTCGGGCCGGTCCCAACGCGTCGGCTCGTGGTGGTTGACCGCCAGCGCCGCACGCGCACCGCGCCCCGAGCGGCCCCAGCGCCGGTCACCAGGATGGCGGCGTCGGCCACCGCGTCGTGGGCGTCGCGCAGCCGCTGGTCGAGGTCGGCCTTGGCCAGGTGGGTCAGGGGTGACTCGAGCCGCCCGGCGAGCTGCAGCACACCGAGCGCCGCGCCGACGTACCCGGCCCAGTAGCCGAACGCGACGACGCGCCGCGCCTGGTCGTCCAAGAGGTACTCGATGTCGAAGAGTCGTCCGCCTCCGGCCTCGAACCGGCCGAGGGTCTCGGTGGCGTCACTCTGGCCCTTGAACGCGTGCGCGAAGTAGACGTGGGTGTGCCGCAGCTCGCGCTGCTCCTCGGGCAGCTCCTTGATCCCGAGGACGACGACGTCGGGGGGCGCGTCGACCCAGCTGCCCGGCTCGGCGATCTCGGCGCCGGCCGAGTGGTAGTCCTCGGTCGGGACGACGCGCTGCGGGGAGTCCTCGACGGTGACCCGGAAGCCCTCGTCGAGCAGTCGCAGGATGTCGGCGGGGACGACGGGGGCCCGGCGCTCGGTGGCGCGGGACTCGTGACGGATCCAGAAGTGGGTCGAGGCCATGGACTCCATTGTCCCGTACGACGACCCGTGCCCACGACGCGCCGCCCGGTGGGGCGTGCTCGGATCAGGGGAAGCGGTGACCCTTGCCGAGCGCGACGACGCCGCTGTCACTGACGGTGAAGCCGCGGCGACGGTCCTCGTCGGGGTCGATGCCGATGAGGCAGCCGTCCGGGACGACGACGTTCTTGTCGATGATGGCGTTGCGCACGACCGCGCCCTTGCCGATGCGCACGTTGTCGAGCAGCACGCTGCGCTGTACCGAGGCGCTGTCCGCGACGTAGGAGTGCACGCCGATCACGGTCTCGTCGACGGTCGCGCCCGAGACGATCGAGCCGGCGCAGACGATGGAGTCGCGCACCGAGGCGCCGTGCACGAACTTCGAGCCCGGCAGCTGGTGGTGCGAGGTGAAGATCGGCCACTGGTCGTTGTAGAGGTTGAAGATCGGCACCGCCGAGACCAGGTCGAGGTGCGCTTCGTGGTAGCTGTCGAGCGTCCCGACGTCGCGCCAGTAGTCGCGGTCGCGGGTCGTGGACCCGGCCACGTCGTTGCGCTTGAAGTCGTAGACCGCGGCCCGTCCCTGGTTGACGAGCATGGGGATGATGTCGCCGCCCATGTCGTGGCGCGACCCCTCGTCGTTGGCGTCCTTCTCGAGCGCCTCCACCAGGGCTTCGGCGGTGAAGACGTAGTTGCCCATGGACGCGAACGACTCGTCGGGGGAGTCGACCAGGCCCGGGGGCTCGGCCGGCTTCTCGAGGAACTCCTCGATGGTGACGCCGTCGGCGCCGGTCTTGATCACCCCGAAGGCGAAGGCCTCCTCGCGCGGCACACGGATGCCGGCGACCGTGACGTCGGCGCCGGACTCGACGTGCGCGGCCACCATCTGCGAGGCGTCGATCCGGTACACGTGGTCGGCGCCGAAGACGACGATGTAGTCGGGGCGCTCGTCGATGATCAGGTTCATCGACTGGTAGATCGCGTCGGCGCTGCCCTGGTACCACTGCTTGCCGCGTCGCTGCTGGGCCGGGACGGGAGCGACGTACTGCCCGAGCATCGACGACAGCCGCCAGCTCTGGGAGATGTGACGGTCGAGTGAGTGCGACTTGTACTGCGTGAGCACCGCGATGCTCGTGTAGCCGGCGTTCACGAGATTCGACAACGCGAAGTCGATCAGCCGGTAGGAGCCGCCGAACGGCACCGCAGGTTTCGCCCGGTCGACCGTGAGCGGCATCAGCCGCTTCCCCTCGCCGCCGGCCAGGACAATGCTCAGGACCCGTGCCATGAGCCTGACACTAGTCGGATTAGTTGCGCAGGTCACACCCGCGTCCAAGACGGCTAGATTCAGCCCATGCGCGTATCCGTCCTCACCCGCGAGTACCCACCCTTCGTCTACGGCGGGGCGGGGGTGCACGTCGACTTCCTCGTACGAGAGCTCCGACGTCTCATCGACGTCGACGTCCTCTGCCTCGGCGAGGAGCGCGACGGCGCGACGACGTACGCCGAGAAGGACCCGCGGCTCGGCTCGGCGAACTCGACCCTGCACCTGCTCTCGGCCGACGTCGCGATGGCGGCAGGCGCCGAGGGCTCCGACGTCGTGCACAGCCACACCTGGTACGCCAACATGGCCGGTCACTTCGCCAAGCTGCTGTACGACGTGCCGCACGTCGTGACCGCACACTCCTTGGAGCCGCAACGGCCGTGGAAGGCTGAGCAGCTCGGAGGTGGCTACCGCGTCTCGTCGTGGGCCGAGCGGACGGCGTACGAGGCGGCCGACGCCGTGGTGGCGGTCAGCGCCGGCATGCGCGCGGACATCCTCGAGGCCTACCCGTCGGTGGACCCGGCGAAGGTGCACGTGATCTACAACGGCATCGACACCGAGCTCTACGCTCCGGACGAGAACACCGACGTGCTGGAGCGCATCGGCGTCGACCTGTCCCGTCCCTACATCGCGTTCGTCGGGCGCATCACCCGGCAGAAGGGCGTGCCGCACCTGCTGCGCGCGGGACTGCAGCTCGACCCGGCGGTGCAGCTGGTGCTGCTGGCCGGCGCGGCCGACACCCCCGAGCTGGCCGCCGAGACCGACGCGCTCATCGCCGAGCTGCGCGGCGCCCGCGACGGCGTCTTCGTCGTGTCCGAGATGCTGCCGCGCGAGGACGTGCGGCAGGTGCTGACCCACGCGATGGCGTTCTGCTGTCCGTCGGTCTACGAGCCGCTGGGGATCGTGAACCTCGAGGCGATGGCGTGCGACACCGCCGTCGTGGCCAGCCGGGTGGGGGGCATCCCCGAGGTGGTCAACCACGAGGAGACCGGGATCCTGGTCGACCTCAGCCCCGACGACCCGGCCGACTTCGAGCGGCGCTTCGCCGAGGCCGTCAACCGGCTCGCGGCCGACCCGGAGCTCGCGCGGCGCATGGGGGCGGCCGGGCGTCGCCGCGCCGTGGAGTCGTTCGGTTGGGACGCTGTCGCACGCGACACCGTCGAGCTGTACCGCTCCCTGGGCTGACGATCTCCCGTCCCTCCCGCGTTTCCCGGACGTTTCGACCCGCGTGTGGACTTGCCGTTATCGGGCTGTTACCTCAGACTGTCGGCGGACGCGGGCTCTCGGGGTGACTTTCGCTCGCGTCGGGGAGCACAACCGTGAGTGGAGAAGGGGCGCGAACGCGTGCGAGTGGCCGTGGTCGGAGGGGCGTCGGGTGTCCGACGCAGCATCAACGACCTCCTCGTCGGCGAGGGGCACACCGTCGTCGCGACTCCGCGAGGCACTGAACGCCCGCCCCTCGAGGGCTGTCAGGCGCTGGTGCACGTGCCCGACCAGCTGCCCCACACGCTGGGCTCCAGCTGGGCGCAACGCTGGTCGGCCCACGACCAGCAGCACGCGCACGGCGTGCGGCGGCTCGTTGACCAGGCGTGTGCTGCCGGCGTCCGCCGCATCGTCCACCTCAGCGGTTCCTGGGTGTACGCCGAGCAGGGTCACGACTGGGTCACCGAGCGGTCGCCGGTGTGCGTCAACGGTGCGACCGAGCCGCTCGCGGTCGGTGAGATGGCCGTCCAGGACTCGGCCGACTGCGTGCGCACCAGCATCGTGCTGCGGCTGGGCCAGGTCGTCGGTGACACGGCGCTGACGAGGTGGACCCTGCGCGCCGCGGCCTCGGGTCGGCCCTACGGCGTGGGGGACCCCGACGGGTTCGCCCACCTGGTGCACAGCGACGACGTCGCCACCGCCGTGCTGGCTTCGCTCGATGCGCCGTCGGGGGTCTACAACGTGGGGGCGGCGCCGGTCACCCGGGCCGACCTCGTCGCGGCGTACGCCCGAGCGGTCGACCGGGACAGCGGCCACTTCCTGGGTCCTGTGACCCGGCGCCTGGCCGGCTCGCGGCTCGAGCCCTTCGAGCGCTCGCTGCGCGTCAGCTCGGAGCTCTTCACCTCGACCACCGGGTGGACGCCTCGGCACGCGAGCTTCTCCCCGGCCTGGTTCGAGGCCGCGGAGAACCTGCTGGTCCTGCGGTGACCGAACCGGCCGACCCCACCCCGCCCCACCCCACGGAGCCGACCGACGCCCAGCGACGGGCCCGCTCCGCGAGGGGTCCCGACCGGGAGGCCGAGGCTGAGCGCCGTCGACGACGCGACCGGGTCTTCGGCGCCGTTCTCGCCGACACCACCTCCGACGAGCGGGATGAGGGTCCGAGCGACGACGGCTCCCGGGACGCCGAGCTGCGTCGCAACGTCCCACCCCACCACGGCTGACCCACCCCCGCGAGTCGGCGTGTCGTGCGCCGCGAGTCGGCGTGTCGTGTCGCACGACACGCCGACTCGCGAGGGAGAACGAGGGTCAGGTGGTGGGGGGCGCGGTGGTGCCCGTGCTGCCGAGCCGCCGGTCCGCTGGTGCCGCCCGTGCTGCCGCCCCCGCTGGTGCCGAACCCGCTGGTGCCGCCCCGCTGGTGCCGGTGCGCTGGCGTTGCGGGCGACGAGGGCGTCGCGGATCTCGGTCAGCAGGGCGACGTCCTCCGGGGTGCCGACGGGTTCGTCGACCGGGGAGGGGAAGAACTTCTCCTGGGCCTTCGTGTAGGGCGTCACCACGAAGAAGTAGACGACCGCCGCCAGGATGAGGAACGCGATCAGGGCGGTCAGGAAGGCGCCGACCGGGATACCGACCCCGGACTCGTCCTTCCAGACGGTGATCGAGTCGAAGTTGGGGCTCCCGCCGAAGATTCGGGACACGACGCCCATGATCACGGCGGTGAAGGTGGTGACCACGGTGGCGAAGGAGGCGCCGATGATGAAGGCGACGGCGAGCTCGACGAGGTTGCCTCGCAGGATGAAGGCTCTGAAACCGGTCATGGACGGGAACCTCTTTCGGCCGGTGCTGGGGGTCAGGTGCCGGACCGACGCGAGGTTACTCGCTCAGGAGCACGCTGAGGAGATCCGTGGCGGAGCTTCCTGCGAGTGCCACCGCGGTGGAACGCGGCACGGCCAGCACCACCAGCGCCCCGCCCGTGAGGGTCGCGGAACCCTCGCCGCCGCGTCGACCGCGCGGCAGCGCCAGCACCGGCGCCGCCTCCGTCGCCACCTCCGCCCGCCCGTCGGCCGGGTCGGTGGTGACCACGTCGACCCGGTCACCCACACGCAGCAGCCGCACCGCTCCCGCGTCCGCGATCCGCACCGGAGCCGCGACCAACGTCGGGTAGCCGGCGAGCAGACCCTCGGCGACGACGCGGACGTCGGTCACCGGCTCGCCCTCGCGCAGGGGGGCGGCGAGGGTCCTGCCCACCAGCTCGGCTGCCTCGCTGGTCGTCCCACGCGGCGCGCCCGGCGCCGGCAGCGAGCGCCGCTCCAGATCTGCGCCGGTGAGCGGAGCGCCACCCGGGAGGTCGCGGGCGGCCACCACGACGTCGACCGTCGGCACCGGCGGCGCGCTCGCGGCGCGCACGCCCGTCAGGACCGACACCACCGCGAGGACGACGGCCAAGGGACGCCGGTGCAGCACCACGGTGCGGCGTACGCCGTCCAGGGCGCGGCGCAGCCCGCCGGGGCGCCGGCCCTCACCCCGTACGGGCGGTCGATCGGCGTATCGGCGGGAACGGTCGGACGGACGCATGCCGCGACGCTAGGCACCGACGCCGCCCGGCGCCGCGACGTGCCTGGTCCGCAGCAGGATCTGTGGAGAACCGGGAGGTTCGCGCCCCGTCGTCGCTCGGCAGCGGCCCGGGAGAGTTACCGCGTTGACCGGGAATCTGGGATGATTGGCAGTCGACGGGTGCGAGTGCCAATCCCGTTGCGAACCGACCAGGAACGGACCAAGGAGCGCACGTGCCGACCTACCAGTACTCCTGCACCGAGTGCGGCCACTTCTTCGAGCAGGTCCAGAGCTTCAGCGACGCGTCGCTGACCGAGTGCCCCGCCTGCCAGGGCAAGCTCCGCAAGGTCTTCAACGCTGTCGGCGTGGTGTTCAAGGGCTCGGGCTTCTACCGCACCGACAGCCGCACCGACAGCCGCACCGACAGCCGCAGCGAGAACGGGTCGAAGGCACCGGTCGGCGCTGGCGCGACCGACACGTCCAAGGATGGCGCGAAGGCCGGCGGTTCGCAGGACAGCGGCAGCGGCGCAAGGACAGCGGCGGCGGCGGCAAGGACGGCGGCGGCGGCAAGGACAGCAGCGGCGGCGGCAAGGACAGCAGCGGCACGAAGAGCGGCGGCGGGGCGAGCACGGGCTCGTCCTCCAGGTCGGGCGGCACGTCGACGAGCGGCAGCGCCGCCTGAGGGCCCAGCGGTTGGCACAATGACGGTCGTGCCCGACACGACCGCCGCCGACGAGCGCGCCCCCCGCCGTTGGTTCCCGCGCTCCCGGCTGGGCAGGGGTGCCGCCTACTCCGGTCTCGCCCTGACGCTGATCCTGGTCGGCCTGGTCGTGGCCGGCGTCAGCGCGGTCCGAGGCCCCTTCCCGGAGACGTCCGGGACGCTGACGCTGTCGGGCCTGCGCTCGGAGGTCCGCGTCGTGCGCGACGAGCTGGGCGTCCCGCAGGTGTACGCCGACAGCTCCGCGGACCTGTTCTTCGCCCAGGGTTTCGTCCAGGCCCAGGACCGGTTCTTCGAGATGGACGTCCGCCGCCACATCACCGCCGGGCGGCTGGCGGAGATGTTCGGCCCCGACGCGCTCGAGACCGACAGGGTCGTGCGCACGCTCGGCTGGCGTCGGGTGGCCGAGCAGGAGGTGGCCGAGCTCGACCCGGAGGCGATCGCCTACCTCGAGGCCTTCAGCGCCGGTGTCAACGCCTACCTCGCCGACAGCTCGGTCGACGACCTCTCGCTGGAGTACGCCGTACTGGGGCTCGACGGCCTCGACTACCGGGTCGAGGACTGGACGCCGGTCGACTCGGTGGCGTGGCTCAAGGCGATGGCGTGGGACCTGCGCGGGAACATGCAGGACGAGATCGACCGGGCGATGGCCTCGACCCGGTTGACCGAGGAGCAGATCGCCGAGCTCTACCCGCCGTACCCCTACTCCCGCAACGCGCCGGTGATCGGCGGTGGCACGGTGGTCCGCGGCAGCTTCGACTCCGGCTCCGGCGACGAGCCCGCGGTGCGTCCCGCCCGCCGGGTGGCGCCCGCCCCGGTCGTCGAGGAGCTGCTGGGCGACGTGCGGCGCGCGGTCGACGCGGTCCCGGCCGGCGTCGGCACCGGCGAGGGCGTCGGCAGCAACGCCTGGGCGGTCGACGGCGAGCACTCCACGACCGGCGCCCCGGTCCTGGCCAACGACCCGCACCTGGCCCCGACCCTTCCCGGCGTGTGGTACCAGATGGGTCTGCACTGCACCGAGCTCAGCGCCGACTGTCCCTTCGACGTCTCCGGCTTCACCTTCGCCGGCTTCCCCGGCGTCATCATCGGTCACAACCAACGGGTGTCCTGGGGCTTCACCAACCTCGGGCCCGACGTCAGCGACCTCTACCTCGAGGCCGTCGAGGGGGAGCGCTACCTGCGCGGCAGGAAGTGGAAGCCGTTCGAGCGTCGCACCGAGACGATCCAGATCGCCGGCGAGCAGCCTTTCACCTTCACCGTGCGCACCTCGTCGCACGGACCGCTGCTCTCCGACGTCGACGCCACGACCTCCTCGGTCGGCGCGAACGCACCGCTGCCTCCCGGCGTCGGCAGCCCCGCGCGCGGCCGCGGGTACGCCGTCGCGCTGGCCTGGACGGCGCTCGAGCCGGCGCGGACCGCGCAGGCGGTCTTCGGCTTCAACCGCGCGCAGAACTGGGACGATTTCCGCGACGCCGCCCGCGACTTCGCCGTACCGGGCCAGAACCTGGTGTACGCCGACGTCGACGGCCACATCGGATACCAGGCGGCCGGGAAGGTCCCGGTGCGATCGCCCGAGCATCGAGGCGACTACCCCGCCCCCGGGTGGGACCGCCGCTACGACTGGACCGGCGAGACGATCCCCTTCCGTGCGCTGCCGACGGTGCTCGACCCCGAGGAGGGGTTCATCGTCTCGGCCAACCAGGCCGTCACCGCAGCCGGATATCGCTACGACCTCAACGGCAGCGTCGACTACGGGCAGCGCGCCCAGCGCATCCGCGACGAGCTCGAGCAGCGCGGCGTGCTGTCCGTGGACGACATGAACGAGCTGCAGCTCGACGCCGCGGACCCGTTCGCGGCCGAGCTGGTGCCCTACCTGCTCGACGTGGACGCCGGTGGTCCCTACTACGCCGACGGCCAGGAGCTGCTCGAGGAGTGGGACTTCGTCCACGACGCCGACTCGGCGGCCGCGTCGTACTACAACGCCGTCTGGGCACGGTTGCTGGAGTACACCTTCGCCGACCAGCTGCCCACGTCCGTGCGCGTCCAGGGCGGCAACCGCTGGTTCGAGGTCGTGCGCTCCATCCTCGACGACCCCACCGCCCAGTGGTGGGACGACGTGGACACCGAGGTGCGGGAGGCACGGGACGACATCGTCCGCCGGGCGGTGCGCCAGGCGCGCGACGACCTGGTCCGGCTTCAGTCACGGCGCACCGACGGGTGGACCTGGGGCCACCAGCACAAGCTGGACCTGGAGAGCCAGACCCTGGGGCAGAGCGACGTCGCGCCGGTGGCCGCCCTGTTCAACCGCGGTCCGTGGGAGGTGTCGGGCTCCTCGGCCGTCGTGAACGCCACCGGGTGGATGGCCGACGAGGGCTTCGAGGTGACCTGGGTGCCGTCGATGCGGATGGTCGTGTCGCTCGGCGACCTCGACGACTCCACGTGGGTGAACCTCACCGGGGCCAGCGGTCACGCCTTCCACGAGCACTACACCGACCAGACCGACCTGTGGGCGGCGGGGGAGACCCGTCGATGGGAGTTCACTCCCGCAGCGGTCGGCGAGGCGGGCGACGACGAGCTGGTGCTGGTGCCCGCGACGTCGGGTGACCCTGGGTGAGCGGGCTCCCCGGCGGGCGGACCCCGCAGCCCGCAGGCGTGCGCAGAGCTCAGAACGCGATGAGACCGGTGGGCGTCACGACGTGCGTCACCGCCCGGTCGTGCGGCTCGCGCGGCACCTCGTCGAGCAGCTCCCCGTCGTGCAGCAGCGCGCAGACCGGCGTGCCCACCGGGACCCGTCCCAGCGCCCGGTCGTAGCAACCGCCGCCACGCCCCAGCCTCGTCCCGCGCCGGTCCACGGCCAGCGCCGGCACCAGCACCACGTCGGCCGTCGCGACGGCGTCGATCCCGAGCCGGGGGCCGGGGGGCTCGAGCAGACCGCGGCCGGTGGCCACCAGCGGACCCTCGTAGCGGGCCCAGTCGAGGTCGAGGTCGGGCATGAGCACCGGCAGCAGCACGTGCTGTCCGCGCGCGGCCAGGGCCTCCAGCAGCGGACCCGTGCCGGGCTCGCCCGGGATCGAGACGTACGCCGTCACCGTGGCGGCCCGGCGCAGCGGCTTCCACGCCAGCAGGTGCTCGGTCACGGCCTGCGCGTCGGCCTGCAGCTCCAGCAGCCCGCGTCGCCGGCGGGCGGTGAGCAGACGGTCGCGGACCGCCACCTTCGCCGCCGACCCGTCGGTTCCCGCCATGGGACCAACCTAGCCGTGCGACCCCGTCCCGGCCCCCTACGATCGGACCCATGAGCGACGAGGGCCTGCAGCAGGCACGGGACAAGATGGCCGCCGACGACGTCGACCCGACGGCGATCGAGGTCTTCTCCCACTACTACCGGCTGGTGGAGAGCGGCGAGACCGGGATGATCCGCGAGGCCGACATCGAGCCCCTCGACATGGACGCCCTGGCCGACGTCGAGATCGGCGACGACGAGGCGGTCGCCGCTCTGGGTCGCACCGTGGTCGTCAAGCTCAACGGCGGTCTCGGCACGTCCATGGGTCTGGCCGCCGCCAAGACCCTGCTGGAGGTCCGCGACGGGTTGACGTTCCTCGACGTGATCGCCCGCCAGGTGCTCGCCCTGCGCGAGCGGCACGACGTACGGCTGCCGCTGCTGTTCATGAACAGCTTCCGCACGCGCGACGACACCCTCGAGGCGCTGGCCCGCTACGAGGACCTGCCCGACGCGGACCTGCCGCTGGACTTCCTGCAGAACAAGGAGCCGAAGCTGCTGGCCGAGGACCTCACCCCCGTCAGCTGGCCCGACGACCCGACCCTGGAGTGGTGCCCCCCGGGCCACGGCGACCTCTACACCGCCCTCCGCGGCACCGGTCTGCTCGACGCCATGATCGAGGCCGGGTTCACCCAGGTCTTCGTGTCCAACTCCGACAACCTCGGCGCCGTGCCCGACCCCCGGGTGGCCGGCTGGTTCGCAGCGAGCGGTGCGCCCTTCGCCATCGAGGCCGTACGCCGTACGCCCAGCGACCGCAAGGGCGGGCACTTCGCCCGACGCTCCAGCGACGACCGGATCGTGCTGCGGGAGACCGCCCAGACCGCGGAGGAGGACCAGGAGGCGTTGGCCGACCTCGACCGGCACCGGTTCACCTCGACGAACAACCTGTGGTTCGACCTGGCGGCGATGAAGCAGGCGCTCGACGAACGCGACGGCATCCTCGGCCTGGCGATGATCCGCAACACCAAGACCGTCGACCCCTCGGACAGCAGCACCCCGGAGGTGATCCAGATCGAGACCGCCATGGGCGCGGCGATCGAGGTCTTCGAGGGCGCCACCACGATCGAGGTCGGGCGCGACCGGTTCGTGCCGGTGAAGACCACGAACGACCTGCTGGTGCTGCGCAGCGACTGCTACCGGCTCGACGACGACGCCGTGCTCGAGCAGGTCGTCGAGGAGGTCCCGTTCGTCGACCTCGGGCCGGCGTACAAGCACGTCGGGGGCTTCGAGGAACGGTTCCCCGCAGGAGTGCCGAGCCTGCGGGAGGCCACCCGGTTCGAGGTGCCGGGCGACTGGACCTTCGGTGCCGACGTCAGAGCGGTGGGCGAGGTCGTCGTCGGCGACCCGGACTCCTCGGGTGAGATCGCCGACGGCACGCGGCTGGACTGAGACCGGCGCGGGACGGAGTGGGGTCCGGGTTCAGGGCGCCGGTTAGGGTCCTCCCCATGGCCTTCGTCCCGAGCTCCGACCAGCCGTCGGTCAGCGTCGAGGAGCACGTCGAGCGGGTCCTGTCGTCACTGGAGCCACTCCCGCCGTCCCCTCAGAGCCTGCTGGACTCGCTGGGGCTGCCCGTCACCGAGACCGTCGCGTCCCCGATGGACCTGCCGGCCTTCGACAACAGCGGCATGGACGGCTACGCCGTCGTCCACACCGACCTGACCGAAGCCTCTGAGGAGCGGCCCGTCCCGCTGCCGGTGGCCGGCGAGTCCGCCGCGGGTCGGGCCACTCTCGTCGCCATGTCGCCGGGGACGGCGGTGAAGATCATGACCGGCGCCCCGGTGCCGCACGGCGCCACCGCCATCGTGCCGGTCGAGTGGACCGACGCCGGCGCCGCCACCGTGCGCATCACCCGGGCCCCGCACGAGGGTCAGCACGTGCGACCCCGGGGCGAGGACATCGCCACCGGCGACCTCCTCCTCGACGCCGGCGCCCTGCTGGGCCCGCGTCAGGTCGGCCTCCTCGCCGGGGTGGGTCTGGCCCAGGTCAGCACCCGTCCACGGCCGCGCGTCGTGGTGATGTCGACCGGCGCCGAGCTGCGTGAGCCAGGCGCCAAGCTGTCGCACGACGCCATCTACGACGCCAACTCGTTCATGCTCGCGGCGGCCGTGCGCCAGGCGGGCGCGATCGCCTACCGCGTGGGCATCACCTCCGACGACCCGGCCGACTTCGCCGACGCGTTGTCGGACCAGCTGGTCCGCGCCGACCTCGTCATCACCAGCGGCGGCGTCAGCAAGGGGGAGTACGACGTCGTCAAGGAGGTGCTGAGCACCCACGGCACCGTCTGGTTCGGCGAGGTGCGGATGCAGCCCGGCAAGCCTCAGGGCTTCGGCCGGGTGGGGGAGGACGGCACGCCGATCTTCGCGCTCCCGGGCAACCCGGTGTCCTCCTACGTCTCCTACCAGATGTTCGTGCTGCCGGCCCTGCGCAAGCTGATGGGGCGCACGCCGTACACCCGGGTGCCGTCGCGGGCGCGACTGACCGCGGCGGTGCGCTCGGCGCCGGGCAAGCTGCAGCTCGTCCGGGCGGTGCACGCGATCGACGCCGACGGGGCGCACGTCACCCCGGTCGGTGGCCACGGCTCGCACCTGCTCGGGGACCTGTCGACGGCGAACGCGCTGGTCGTGCTGCCCGAGGACCTCGACCACGCCGCGCAGGGCTCGCAGGTCGACGTGCTGCTGCTCGACCGGGACTACTGAGCGGAGAACGGTGATGAGCGAACCCAGGGCCCCCCGGCTCACCCACGTCGACGACCACGGCGCGGCGCGCATGGTGGACGTCTCTGCCAAGGACGTGACCACGCGTACGGCGTCCGCGGCCGGGAGGGTGCTGGTCAGCGCCGACGTGGTGTCCCTGCTGCGCGGCGAGGGCGTGCCGAAGGGTGACGCCCTCGGGGTGGCGCGCGTCGCCGGCATCATGGCGGCCAAACGCACCCCCGACCTGGTGCCGCTGTGCCACCCCCTGGCGATCAGCGGCGTGACCGTCGACCTCGACGTGCACGACGACGCCGTGGCCATCACCGCCACTGTCCGCACCACCGATCGCACGGGCGTGGAGATGGAGGCGCTGACCGCGGTCTCGGTCGCCGCCCTGACCGTCGTCGACATGGTCAAGGCCGTGGACAAGGGAGCGGTCATCACCGACGTCCGCGTGCTGACGAAGACGGGCGGCACGAGCGGCGACTGGAGCCGGTCGTGACGTCGGCCGGAGGCTCTGACCCGCTCCCCGCCACGGTGGTCGTCGCGTCGAACCGCGCGGCCGCCGGCGTCTACGAGGACACCACCGGACCGCTCATCGTGGCTGCCCTGACCGAGGCCGGCTTCGTGGTCACGGGCCCGGTGGTGCGCCCCGACGGCGAGCCGGTGGGGGAGGCGATCCGCGAGGCGGCCGCCGCCGGCGCACGTGCGGTGCTCACCACCGGAGGCACGGGAGTGACCCCCACCGACCGCACCCCGGAGGTCACCCGCGGCCTCCTCGACTACGAGGTGCCGGGGGTCGCCGAGGCCGTGCGCGCCCACGGCGTCGCCCAGGGGGTGGCCACCGCCGCGCTCTCGCGCGGGGTCGCGGGAGTCGTCGGATCCACCTTCGTCGTCAACCTCCCGGGGTCCCGCGGTGGGGTGAAGGACGGACTCGAGGTCGTCATCCCGCTGCTGCGCCACGCGGTGGAGCAGATCGCGGGGAGCGACCACTGATGGTCCCTGCGCCCCCCGAGCGTGCCCTGGCACGCGGTCGAGCTGAGCCGCGGCGCCTTGAGCCTGAGGGCGATCCGGGTCTCGGACGGCCGGGAGTGGAAGCAGGTGCGAGCGCGCAACGCGACGTGGCTGCGACCGTGGGACGCCACCCGGCCGCGCGAGGACGCCGGCCGCCCGGTGACCTTCCGGACGATGGTGCGCGATCTCCGTCGACAGGCGCGGGACGGCCGGTGCCTGCCGTTCGCCGTGCTCGTCGACGGCGCCTTCGCCGGCCAGCTCACGTCAGCAACATCGTGGGTGGATCGGCGCAGTTCGCCAACGTCGGCTACTGGATCGACGAGCAGCACGCCGGTCACGGCTACATGCCGCTCGCGGTGGCGATGGCCAGCGACTACTGC
The DNA here is from genome assembly GCA_963790225.1 of uncultured Actinomycetota bacterium. Taxonomy (GTDB): domain Bacteria; phylum Actinomycetota; class Actinomycetes; order Propionibacteriales; family Nocardioidaceae; genus Marmoricola_A. Next base: position 14,232 of record CAWBNX010000018.1, read on the forward strand.
TGGTTCGAGCTGGGGCTGCACCGCATCGAGGTGGCCATCCGCCCCGAGAACGTCGCCTCGTTGCGAGTCGTGGAGAAGCTGGGGTTCACCGAGGTCGGCTACGCCCCGCGCTACCTCCACATCAACGGCGCCTGGCGAGACCACCGGCTCTTCGCACTCACCGTCGAGGACGTGCCGGGGGGTCTGGTGCGCCGGTTCACCGGACGTCGGGTGTGAGCTCTCGGTTCGTGGAGACGCTCGGATCACACGAGTCACACCAGTTGCCTCCCGACACACCGGACGTCATGCGCATCGTGAGGGTCCCGCCCTCTTAACGTGGGGTCCCGTGGACCTGTCTGGCCTGATCTTCGTTGCCCTCGCCGCCGTCTGGGCGGTGGTTCTCATCCCGATGGCCCTTCGTCACCATGACGAGGCGGCGAGAACGCGTGCCGTTGACAATTTCTCCGACGACCTGCGCGTGGTGGCCCGTCGCGAGGCCGTGACGGCCCGTGAGTCGCGCCTCGTCGTGCCGTCGCGGCTTCGTCGTACGGCGTCCGCGGAGGCGACCGCGTCGCTCGCGGTCGACTCCGCCGACGACGTTCCCGCCCCCCGTCGGAGCGGGCCGCGCGACGGCCGCCCCGCCGCGCCGGTCCGCGCGATCCCCGGTCAGCGTCGGATCGCCGGCCATCGCGCCGCTGCCCGCGCGGCGGCCAGGCGTCGCCGCGTCGTGCTGGGTGCGCTCCTGGTGGTCACGGCCGGTGTCGGCGTCGGGTCGCTCACGGGGCTGCTCCAGCCCTGGGCCCCGGCGATCCCCGCCGCTGTGGTCGTCGGCTTCCTCGTGCTGGCCCGCGTGCTGGTCCGTCGCGAGCAGCGTGCCTGGCAGGACGTGGTCGGCCGCGGTCGTGCCGGCCCGGGTTCCGCGTCGGCCCAGCCCGTCGCGCCCGCGGCCCCGCTCGTCGTGGCCGACCTCCCCCGCTTCGCTCCCAGCATCACCGTGCCCGTCGTGCCGCCCGTCCAGGTCGTCAGCGGCCTCGACGACACCGCCGGCGTCCCGGTCGGCATCACCGCCGTCACCGTCGACGCCGCTGCGGAAGGTCTGTGGGACCCGCTGCCGGTGACCCTCCCGACCTACGTCACGAAGCCGCGCGCGCACCGCTCGGTCCGCACCATCGACCTGCTCGAGCCCGGTGTCGTGAGCTCGGGGCGCAACGCCGCCGACAGCGCCCTGGTGGCCGAGGCCGCCACGGCGATGCCCGCCCAGGCCGAGCAGCAGCGCGACCGCGCCGTCGGCAGCTGACTCCTCCCGCTGGTCGAGCTCGTCGAGAGCCCGCACGTCGGTCGGGCTCCTCGAGACCCTCCGATTCGGAAAGCCCCCGCGCCGACTGGTATCTTCTGACCCGCGCTCGGTTCGCCGGGCGACCTGGTCCCAGGACCACGGGGCTGTGGCGCAGTTGGTAGCGCGTCTCGTTCGCAATGAGAAGGTCAGGGGTTCGAATCCCCTCAGCTCCACCCTGTGATCTCGCCCGAGATCCCGGACCGGCCGGACCCACCACGGGGTCCGGCCGTGTCATCTCTCGTCGTCATCGGGGGCCGGGGCCCGACCGGCCGTCGGCTGCAGCCCGCCCCAGCCCCGCCTCGCGCGCCAGCAGCGCGGCTTGGGTGCGATCGGTGACCTGGAGCTTGGTGAGGATGTTGGACACGTGGTTGCTGATGGTCTTCGGCGTCACGTCGAGCCGTCGAGCGATGACGGCGGTCGGTGTCGCCGCGGCCAGCAGGTCGAGGATCTCGAGCTCACGCGCCGTGAGGTCCGGGAAGGTGGTCGGGGTTGGCTCGGCCGGGGGAGCGGTCAGCTGGTGCAGCACCCGTACGGCGATGCCGGACCGAAGATCACCTCGCCCGCCGCGATGGCCCGGACCGCACGGGCGATCTCCTCCTGCTCGGCGCCCTTGAGCAGGTAGCCACAGGCGCCGGCTCGCATCGCGACGAAGAGCGAGTCGTCGTCGTCGTACATCGTCAGCACGCAGACCCGCACCGACGGCGCGACCCGGGCCAGCTCGCGGATGGCCGCGAAGCCGTCGGTGCCGGGCATCTGCAGGTCCATCAGCGCGACGTCCGGTCGATGCAGCACCGCCTCGCGCACCGCCTCCTGACCATCGGCGGCGACCGCGACGACGTCGAACCCGCCGAGCGAGGACAGCACACCGACCAGGCCGGACCGGACGACCGGATGGTCGTCGGCGACGAGCACGCGGATCACGCCAGCGCCATCGGAAGACACACCCGCACCTCCCCTCCGTGCGGGCCGGGGCCGACCTCGCAGCTGCCGCCCAGCTGGGCGACCCGCTCCCGCATCCCGACGATCCCGACGCCGGGATGCCAATCGGCCGTGCGGCAGCCGTCGTCGAGCACCTCGCAGTGCAGGCCGGCCTCGTCGGCGCCGAGCCGCACCACCACCGACGTCGCACGGGAGTGCCGGATGACGTTGGTGAGGGCCTCGGTGGCGATCCGGTAAGCCGCCTGCTCGACTGCGGGAGCAAGCGGCGGAAGCTCACCCGCCTCGACGACGGTCCGCAGGGCAGCACCGTCGGACCGCCGGCTGACCTGGTCCGCGCGGACGCGCAACGCCTCCACGAGCCCGAGCGCGTCCAGGGCCGGTGAGCCCAGGTTGTCGACGATGCGGCGCACCTCCTGGATCGCGGATCTCGTGTCGGATCGCACCGCGGAGAGCTTCACCTGGAGCGCGGTGTCCGGTGCTGCCGCCGGCGAGGTTGGCGGCGGTGTCGGCCGACAGCGCGACTCCGGTCAGCAGCGGTCCGAGCCCGTCGTGCAGCTCGCGCCGGAGCCGGTGACGCTCCTCCTCACGGGCGACCACGAGCCGTTCGCGGGAGAGCTGCAGCTCCCCGAGCAGGGTGGTGGCGTGCACAGCCGTGGACAGCGGTCCGGAGAGCAGGACGAGCACGCGCTCGTCGGCCGGGTCGAGCTGGGTCTCGCCCGCTGCGCAGGCCGACGACCAGCGTGCCTCCCTCGAGGGGCACGTCGGCTGACGGCCCGTCGAGCACGCCACCGGCCGCGAGTGGCTCACCGTCGACGACGACGCCCACGTAGGGCAGGCGCAGCGCCATCCTGATCTCGTCCAGGGTCTCGGGCAGGCCGGCGCCGAGCGAGCGGCCGACGCGGGAGGCGACCTTCAGCGGGTTGCCGCGTTCGCCGTAGAGCAGCTGGTCGACCGCGGTCTGGAGCTTCGAGCGCAGCGGCAGCGCGAGCAGTGCGACCACCAGGGCAGACGCGACGCCGGAGAGCACGACGACCAGGCCGGCGTACGCCGCGAGGACGAGTCCGGAGAGCAACGCGTAGGTGAGTCCGCGGGCCACGACCAGCCGGATGTCGAGCAGCTGGTGGCGCAGCACCCCGGCGGCAACCGCTGCCGGCAGCAGCGGGATCGTGAACAGCACGGCCAGCGGCGTGCCTGCGACCAGGGCCCAAGGGATGACTGCCACGACGATCACCGCGGCGGCGGCGACCAGCCACAACAGCTGACGACGAACGACCTCGTTGCCGCGCCGATACCGGACGACCAGACACACCACGCCGATCACCACCGAGAGTGCCCACCGCGCCTCGCTGACCGTCCACAGCCAGGCCAGGGAGTCATACGTGCCGTCGCTCAGCGTCAGGTACGCCGTCGGGAGACCGGGTGGGTGCTCCGGCGCCGAGTCCGATCTCGAGCACGAACAGCGGTGCGGTGACCGCGACGGCGATCGCGACGGGTCGCCAACGCCGAGACGCGAGGCGACCATCGGGCAGCAACAGCAGTGAGATCGGGATCAGGGCGATGTTGACCGGCCACGCCCACTGGAACACCGTCGCGTCGAGCCGGACCACCCATGCTGCGGCACCGCGGTCGTCGAGCAGCTCGGCCAGCGGCGCCGCCAGCGCCGAGGTCGCCTGGCAGACCCCGCCGGCGGCGTACATCCAACCGAGGGTCGAGGACGGGCGATGCCAGGCGATCAGCGCGCCACACAGACCGAAGCTGACGCCGATGAGGATGTTGCTGACGACGAACGCCTCGAGCGCGTCGGTGAAGGTCCAACCGACCGCCCACACGCATGCCATCGCGCCCGCCGCGGCGAGCAGCGCGGCGAGGCCGAGCGCGCCGGCGAGCAGTCTGCTGCGCATGGGACACCTCCTGCAGCCTCGGCTGAAGATACCGCCGCGCACCGGGGCGCCGTCCGGGAAATCTTCCCGATCGACCCGGGGATCTCCCGTCCCGGTCGGGAACCTTCCCCTGCTCCTCGAGCCGTGGCCCGTCGGACTGTTGCTGACGACAACCACCTCTCGAAGGGATCCGCACCATGACGAGCACCTCTGGCACGACCGGCCGCCGCACCGGGCTCGTGATCTTCGGGCTCCTGTCGCTCGGCGACATCATGACGCTCGCACTCACCGATGGCGAGACGCCGCCGTACGCCGTCGCCGCGCTTGCGGCTGTGCTCGGGCTCGTGTCGCTGGTGCTCGCCGCCCAGGCCTTTCGCGACCCGAGCAGACCGCTGCGCCTGCTGATCGGACTGCGAGTCCTCTCCGCGATCACCGCGTTGCCCGCGTTGTTCGTCTCCGACGTGCCGGCTGGCGCACAGGCCGCCGCAGCAGGGGTCGTCGTCCTCACGGCCGTGGGCGTGCTGCTCGCGGCAGGCGGTCACAGGGTGGCGGTGGCGTGATGACCGCTGCACTCGCGCCGTCCCGCGCCCGCTCGACCACCTTGGCCACCTGGGGTGTGGCCCTGTTGCTGCCCGTCGGACCGGCAGCGATCGCCCTGCTCAGGCTGATCCTGCCGTACTACACCGAGAGCGACCCTGCCGGCATGGTCGCCGCCGTCGACGCGGACCCGGGACGGCAGAGCGTGGTGCTCTGGCTGGCGTACGTCGGCATCCTCACGCTCGTGCCCGGTCTCATCGCCGCCGCCCAGGTCTGCAGGGACGTGGCCCCGCGACTGACGACGTGGGCGCTGGGGCTCGCGGTTCCCGGTTACCTGTCGCTCGGCATGCTCGTGGGGTCGGACCACCTGCTCTGGAGCGTGTCGGACGCCGGCCTGTCCGGAGCCGACGCAGTCGCCGTGGTCGACGCAGGTCACCTGTCCATCGATGTCGCGATCGGTGTCTTCGTCCTGGGCCACGTGGTCGGCACGGTGCTGCTCGGCCTGGCGCTGCTGCGGTCCGGCCGGATCCCGGTCTGGGCAGGATGGGCGATCACCGTCTCCCAGCCGCTGCACTTCGTCGCCACCGTGATCCTCGGCAGCCCACAGGTCGACTTCGTGGCCTGGAGCATGACCGCCCTAGGGATGGCCTTCGTCGGCCGCGAGGTGCTGAAGGGCCGTTGAGGGGTCGGCAGAAGGGACCGAGCCTCGGCTCAGCCCACGCCGTCCGGGTGGTCGATCAGCGTCTCTGCGACCGACCGCGCCACCGCGAGGTGCTCGCCCCGGGCGTCGCGGAGCCGCATGGCGAGCTGACCGGTGACGATCAGGGCCAGGGCGCGCGCGAGACCGCTCGCGGCGGCGCCGGCGAGCGGCTCGGCCAGCCCTTCGAGTCGGCGTCGCATCGACAGCGACTCCTGCTCGATCGCTGCCGTCAGGACAGCGGGTGGGTCGGCGTACTCGGCGGCGGTCCCGAGAAAGGCGCACCACCGCGCGCCGGACGGACGTGACTGGAACACCTCGAGCGCGTCGAACACCGCCAGGAGACGCCCACGATCGTCAGAGGCGCGTGCCACCAAGTCCTCCCACACCTGCAACCACTCGTCGTGGCGGCGGTCCAGCACCGCCGCGACGAGCCCCTCCTTGCTGCCGTAGGCCCGGTAGAGCGTCGCGGGGGAGGCGCCCGCCCGTTCCAGGATGGTGTCGACCGAGGTGTTGACGACACCCTGGGTGAAGAGCAGCTCATCTGCTGCATCCAGGAGTCTGGTCCTGGTGCTGTCGCGAGTAGCCACCCCCTCACCCTAGACTCCTCGAAATGAAACGCGCGTTATCGAATTTGACCGGTCGGGAGACGGCTCTCGTGCTCGCCGCGACCTGCCTGATCGCGGGCACCTACGGACTGGTCCGACTGGCGTACGGCCTCTTCCTCCCCGACATCAGGGACTCGCTGGCGATGAGCTCCACCGTCTCCGGATACGTCGCGTCAGGTGCCTCGCTCGCCTACTGCGGAGGCGCGCTCGTCGGCTTCCTCGCAGCCCACCGGGGGCGGCTGCTCGTCCTGGCGGCCCTGCTGACCGCGGGGATCGGAGCGGGTGGCATGGCGCTCGCGCCGAACCTGGAGGTGTTCGTGCCCCTCGCGATCCTGGGCTCGTCCGGCGCCGGTCTCGCCTCGCCCGGGTTGGTGGACATCATCGAGCGAGACCTCCCGGCCCTCCGATCGCCACGGGCGCAGGCCACGGTCAACGCCGGCACCGGACCCGGCCTGGTCGCTGCCGGGCTGCTGGCGTCGTGGCTCCTGCCCCACTGGCGTCTCGGCTTCGCCGTCAGCGGTGCCCTGACCGTGGCAGCGGGCATCGCGGTGCTCGTCGTCAGCCGCCCCCGCGCGGTCGGCGCCGACGCCTGCGCCAGCACGCGAGCAGGGTGCGAACCGGCCCGGCCGCGGTGGTCGCGAACCATGGTCGTGCCCCTTGCCGGAGCGGCCTGCGGGGCGTTGCTCCTGGGGGCGGCTTCAGCCGTGGTCTGGACCTACGGCCGCACCCACCTGATCGCCGAGGGCGCCAGCGGCTCGGCGTCCACACTCGCCTGGATCGCGCTGGGCATCGGCGGCACCCTCACCGTCGTCACGGCGCCCGCGACGAGCAGAATGCCTGCCGCCCGGGCCTGGTCGCTGAGCTCGACGACCGTGGCGGCGGCGATCGCCGCGCTAGGTCTCCAGGCCGCCTCGTTGCCGCTTGCACTCATGTCCTGCCTGGCGTTCGGCTGGGGGTTCGTCGCAGCAACCTCCGCCCTCATCGCCTGGGCCGCGGTGCTTGCCCCTGGCCGGGCGGCCTCGTTGACCTCGCTCCTCTTCATCGCCGTCGTCCTGGGGCAGGCCGCGGGCTCGGGCGTGGCCGGGACCGTCGCCGATCACCTCGGGCTCGTCTCCGCGTTCCTGCTGTCAGCGGCCCTGGCCGCTGTCGCAGCAGCCTGCGGTCAGCGCCTCACCAAGGACGACCACGGCAACCCGGCGCACCGGCTACGCTCGCGCCACCACGCATCCGCTCCACCGGACCCTCGGGGGCATCCCATGTACCACCGCTTCGCCGCTCCTGCGGTCGCCGTCGTCCTCGGCGCGTCCTTGGTCGCCACGGCTGCTCCGGCACAGGCCGCGACCTCCTGGCAGACGCTCAGCACCATCGAGGACGCCCGCTTCCAGACCTGCAAGGTCTCGGTGTCCGACGGCACGGCGTGGCGGGTGAGGCTGCGGGTCCTCAACCGCAACGACTTCTGGGTGCAGGGCCGCGCCACCATCCTGGACGGCAGCAGCACGACCGACCGGACCTGGAGCAGCGGACGCGTGGCAGGTGGCGACACGGCCACCGGCGCGGTCCGCGCGGGACGCGGCGACCGCTGGCGGCTGTCGCACACCTTCGGTGCCGAGAACTTCGGCGGCGGCGGCGAGCTGCGCGTCGCCGACATCCGCCGCTGCTGAACGAGCGGAGTGTCGCCAGCCTGGTGACCTAGGGTCGGGAGCGTGACCGATCGCCTGACCCTGGCCAGCTGGCCGACGCCCCTGGAGGCCGCCCCGCGACTCGCGGAAGCGCTCGGGCTCGGGCCCGAGGACCTGTGGGTCAAGCGGGACGACCTGGTGGGTCTGGGAGGCGGAGGGAACAAGGTCCGCAAGCTCGAGGCGACGCTCGCCGTCGCGCTCGCCCGAGGAGCGGCGGCCGTGGTCACCAGTGGCGCGGCCCAGAGCAACCACGCCAGGCTCACCGCCGCGGCCGGGGCCCGGCTGGGTCTCGCCGTCACGCTCGTCCTCGCCGGGCACCCTCCCGCGAGCAGCACCGGCAACCTGCTGCTCGACGAGCTCCTCGGAGCCCGTCTGGTGTGGGCCGGACCGACGTCACTGGCCGAGCTCGACGGGATCGTCGAGCAGGAGGCTCAGCGGCTGCGCGAGGGCGGCACAGCGACGTACGTCGTGCCCTACGGCGGTTCCAACGTGGCCGGGGCCGGGGCGTACGCCGAGGCGGGTCACGAGATCCTGGCGCAGGCGCCGGACACCGCGCTCGTGGTGACGGCGGTCGGCTCCGGTGGCACCATGGCCGGGCTCGTGCACGCCCTGGGGGCCCACCGCGTGCTCGGTGTGGACACCGGGGCGGTGCCCGACCCCGCCGATCGGGTCACCCATCTGCTCGACGGGCTGGGCACTCCGGTGGCTCCGGGGGATCTCCGGCTGCGCCGCGACCTCGTCGGAGACGGGTACGGCGTGCTGTCGGCGCCGGTCCGCGACGCGATGGAGCTGGTCGCTCGGACCGAGGGCATCGTCCTCGATCCCGTCTACACCGGCCGTGCTGCGGCAGGACTCGTCGCCGCGGCCCGCGAGGGCACGGTCGCCCCCGGTCGCCGTACCGTGCTGCTGCACAGTGGCGGACTGCCCGGCCTGTTCGGGCACCCCGACATGAACCTGCGCTGACGCCGTCGCGGACCCCTGAGCTCACCAGGTCAGGGTGGCGAGCAGATCACCGACCACGGTCCTGGCCTCTTCCAGGAAGGCCCGGACCGGCTGACGCTGCTCCACGTCGTGGCGCGAGAGCAGCACGATCCTGCGGGTGATCGGGTCGGCCATCCGCGTCGTGGAGAGGTCGCCGGCCGTCTGGGTGCCGAGGCGGAGCATCAGCGGCGTGGTCAGCGTCGCCCCGAGCCCGGCAGCGGCCAGCTGGAGGGACGCCGCGGTGTCGGTCACCTCGTGGACGACGCGCGGCTCGACGTCCCGGCGGCGCAGGCCCGAGCGGAGGGCGCGCCCGTACTGGGTGCCCTCGGGCGGCAGGATCCAGTCCAGGTCGCGCAGCAGGTCGACCTCCGCCGTACGCCCGCGGGTCGACCGGTGCACCGACCCCGGGGCGGCCGCCACCGCGAACTCCTCCGGCCGCAGCAGGGTCCGCGCGACGGAACGGTCACGGGGGATGGGCGCGTCGACGTAGTCGAGCCCGAAGGCGACGTCGACCTCACCGTGGCGCACCGTGGCCGAGACCGCGTCGAGGTCCACCTCCCGGGAGCTCACCACGACGGCAGGGAAGGCGTCGGCCAGCCGTGCCACGACCGGTGCCAGCAGTCCGGCGGCCGTGCTGCCCCAGGTGCCGACGACCAACGGGCCGGCGACGGAGTCCCGGGCCGCGCGGGTGGCGCTGATGGCTCGGGCCTCGGCCGCCAGCAGCTCCTCCGAGCGCTCGACCATCACCCGACCGGCGTCGGTCAGCACGAGGTGGCGGCCCGCGCGTTGCACCAGGGCGACTCCCAGCGCGGCCTCCAGGGAGGCGAGGTGCTGCGAGACCGCCCCGGGGGTGTAGCCGAGGTGCTCGGCCGCGGCGGCCAGCGTGCCACGGCGGGCCAGCTCGCGCAGGGTGGTGACCTGCGTCAGGTTGAGGCGGGGGCCGTGCATCGGGGGTGACATCGCCGACGCCCTCCTCTGCTCAGGTCGTGCTGACTCATCAGAGAATCTAAAGCATCAATCGCCCAGATCCTCGCTTGTGCTGCACGTTGACCGCGGGGGAGGCTGGTGCGGTGCCTGTCGTCCTGCCCTCCCGCGCCTCCGTCGTCGTCATCGGCGGCGGCGTCATCGGGCTGAGCACGGCCTACCACCTGGCACGAGCCGGGGTGCGCGACGTCGTGCTGCTGGAGAAGGACGAGCTGGGGTGCGGCTCGACCTGCAAGGCGGCCGGCGGGGTGCGCGCGCAGTTCTCCGACGCGGTCAACGTCGAGCTCGGGGCGCGCAGCCTGCGCACCTTCGAGACCTTCGCCGAGACCTTCGGCCAGGACATCGACCTCCACCAGGTCGGCTACCTCTTCCTGCTCGACGACGAGGAGCACGTCGCCGCCTTCGAGGCCAACGTGGCGCTGCAGAACGCGATCGGCGTCCCGAGCCGGATGATCGACGTCGCCGAGGCCCAGGCGCTCTCTCCGATGATCGACCCCACCGGCCTCCTCGCGGCGGCGTACTCCCCGACCGACGGGCACTGCACGCCGGAGAGCGTGGTCGCCGGCTACGCCCGCGCGGCGCGCGCCGCCGGCGCCTGCCTCGTACGACGCTGCGCGGCCCTCGAGGTGCTGTCGGAGGGTGGCGTGATCACCGGCGTCCGGACCGAGCTCGGCGTCATCGCCACCGACACCGTCGTCTGCGCCGCGGGAGCCTGGTCGCGCGACCTGGGCCTCTCGGTGGGCGTGGACCTGCCGGTCACACCTCTGCGTCGCCAGATCCTCGTGACCGAGCCGGTCGCCGGGGTCGACCCGCGCACGCCGTTCACGATCGACTTCGGCTCGTCGTTCTACTTCCACCACGAGGGTCAGGGTCTGCTGCTGGGCATGTCCGACCCGGACGAGACCCCCGGCTTCAAGCTCGGACGGGGCGAGGAGTGGCTGCCCGGCCTCGCCGAGGTCATCGAGCGCCGGGTGCCCTCGCTGTCCGACGTCGGCATCGCGTCCGGCTGGGCCGGGCTCTACGAGATGACGCCCGACCACAACGGCCTCGTCGGTGAGGCCGACGGCGTCTCGCGCTTCCTCTACGCCACCGGCTTCTCGGGCCACGGCTTCCTCATGGGCCCGGCCGTCGGGGAGGTGGTGTGCGACCTCTACCTTGGCCGGACCCCGGTCATCGATGTCTCCGCGCTCAGCGCCGCACGCTTCGACGCCGCCGACCCCGCCGATCTCCGTCCCGAGCTCAACATCGTCTAGGAGCCCTCATGTCCCAGCAGATCCCCACCGGTGCCGACCTCCAGCGTCTCGCCGTCGAGCACGCCGGTCGCTGCGGCGTGGACGCCGCCGACCTGACCGGCGGACAGGTCGACCACTCGCCGATCAACGGCGAACGGCTGGTCGACGTCAGCTGGGGCGACGCCGCGGCGGTCGACGACACCGTCGCGCGCGCCCAGGCGGCGTTCGGTCAGTGGCGCCGGGTGCCGGCGCCCGAGCGCGGGGCCCTGGTCAAGCGGTTCGGTGAGCTGCTGAGCGAGCACAAGGAGGACCTCGCCGCCCTGGTGAGCCTCGAGGCCGGGAAGATCACCTCCGAGGCACGCGGCGAGGTCCAGGAGATGATCGACGTCTGCGACTTCGCGGTCGGCCTCTCGCGCCAGCTCTACGGACGCACGATGCCCTCGGAGCGACCCGGTCACCGGCTCATGGAGACCTGGCACCCCCTGGGGGTCGTGGGCGTCATCAGCGCCTTCAACTTCCCCGTCGCGGTCTGGTCGTGGAACACCGCCATCGCGCTCGTCTGCGGCGACCCCGTGGTCTGGAAGCCCTCGGAGCTGACGCCGCTGACCGCGCTCGCCTGTCACGCCGTGCTGGCCCGCGCCATCTCCGAGTGCGGCGCCCCGGCCGACCTCAGCCAGGTCGTGCTCGGCGCTTCCGAGGTGGGGGAGCGGCTGGTCGACCACGCCGGTGTCGCGCTGCTCAGCGCCACCGGCTCGACCCGGATGGGCCGCGCCGTCGGCCCGCGGGTCGCGGACCGCTTCGGCCGCTCGCTGCTCGAGCTCGGCGGCAACAACGCTGCGGTGGTCGCCCCGAGCGCGGACCTCGACCTCACCGTGCGCGGGGTGGTGTTCTCCGCCGCCGGCACCGCCGGTCAGCGCTGCACGACCATGCGTCGTGTCATCGCCCACAGCAGCGTGGTGGAGGAGCTCACCGAGCGGCTGGCCTCGGCCTACGAGCGGCTCCCGATCGGCGACCCGATGGCCGAGGGCACCCTCGTGGGTCCGATGATCCACCGCGGCGCCTACGAGGCGATGGAGCGCGCGCTCGAGCAGGCCGCGACCGAGGGTGGGAAGGTCGTCGCCGGCGGCGGACGTGCACTCGCCGACGAGGCGCCGGAGGCGTTCTACGCGCGGCCCGCCATCGTGCGGATCGACGACCAGAGCGACGTCGTGCGGCAGGAGACCTTCGCACCGCTGCTCTACGTCCTGCCCTACAGCGACCTCGACGAGGCGATCGCGCTCAACAACGACGTCCCGCAAGGACTGTCGTCGAGCATCTTCACCTCCGACAACGCCGAGGCCGAGCGCTTCCTGTCCCCCGAGGGGTCCGACTGCGGCATCGTCAACGTCAACATCGGCACCTCGGGAGCGGAGATCGGTGGTGCCTTCGGCGGTGAGAAGGAGACCGGCGGAGGGCGTGAGTCGGGCTCCGACGCCTGGCGGGCGTACATGCGGCGCGCGACCAACACGATCAACTACTCGGGCGAGCTGCCGCTGGCCCAGGGCGTCGACTTCACCGTCTGAGTCGTGACCGAGACCACCGGAACCACCGGAACCGTCGGCACGACCGCGCTGCGGGCGCGCTTCGCCGCGCGCCTGTCGACCCTGTACGGCGTCGAGGTGCCGGCCTACACGACGCTCGTCGAGGTCGCCCACGACGTGAACCGGCGCGTGCTGGAGCGCCACGGGGCCGCGGCCGAGCGGCTGGGGAGCATCGACCGGGTCACCGCGGAGCGGCACGGTGCCATCCGGGTCGGCTCGCGGCGCGAGCTCGCCGAGGTGGCGCGGGTCTTCCGGGCGCTCGGCATGCACCCGTGCGGGTTCTACGACCTGCGCGACGCCGCCCCCTCGGCGATCCCGGTCGTCTCGACGGCCTTCCGGCCGTTGCACCGTGACGAGCTGGCGGCGAACCCGTTCCGGGTCTTCACCTCCCTGCTGGTCCCCGAGGACCGGCGCTTCTTCGACGCTGACCTGCAGAGCCGCCTCCAGCGGTTCTTGTCACAACGACAGTTGTTCGCGCCCGAGCTGCTCGACCTGGCCGACCGCGCCGCTGAGCACGGCGGGCTCGACGAGCACCACGCCGAGGTCTTCCTCGACCTCGCGACCGCGTCCTTCGCGCTGTCCCACGACCCCGTCGACCGGGCCTGGTACACCGAGCTCGAGGCGGTCTCCGCCGTGGCGGCCGACATCGGCGGCGTCTCGACCACCCACGTCAACCACCTCACTCCCCGCGTGCTCGACATCGACGACCTCTACGTCTCGATGCAGGCCCGGGGGATCGCGATGATCGACGAGATCCAGGGGCCCCCGGCGTGGGAGGGGCCCGACGTGCTGCTGCGGCAGACCTCGTTCCGGGCGCTCGCGGAACGACGTACCTTCCGCGAGGCCGACGGCACGCTCTCCGAGGGCACGCTGAGGGTGCGCTTCGGTGAGGTCGAGGCGCGCGGCGTCGCGCTGACGGTCGCCGGCCGGGCCCGCTTCGACGAGCTGGTGGGCGAGGTCGACCGGCGGCTGTGCGACGACCCGGGGCTCACCCGCGCCGAGGTGGCGCCGGCCGTCTGGCGCGCGGGGCTGCCCGCCACCGAGGACGGGCTGTGGCGCGAGGGGCTCGGATGCTTCGGCTACACCGTGGACGAGGGGGCTCGCGAACGCCCCGACGAGGTGCAACGCCGGGCCCTGGCCGGTGGTCGGCCGGAAGCGCTGGTGGCGGCGGGCGTGCTGCGCCTGGCGCCGATCGTCTACGAGGACTTCCTGCCGCGCTCGGCGGCCGGGATCTTCGCCTCCAACCTCATCGACGCGGGCAGCGGCGGCGGCTACGACGTCGAGCAGGGGGGCGCCGTGCGCGACCTGGGCTGGATGTCGGACGTCGTGGGGGGCGAGGTCGCCGTACCCGAGGAGGTGTACGCCGCCGAGTCGGACGCCTCACTGGGCGCTGCCCTCGCCACGCTCCGCTGACCCGGAGCCTCAGGGGGAGATGCGGGCCGGTCAGCGTTGCAGTCGGCCTCGCAGCAGCGCCAGGCCCGGGCCGTCGAGGTCGTCGAGGGCGACGGCGCGGCCGGTCGCGGCCATGAGCAGCGCCTCCCCGGGGCCGGTGACGACCAGGCCGCGCCCGAACGACCAGTCGAGATCGGTGGCCCGCAGCGTGAGGAATCGGGTTCGGACGGCGCCGCGGATCGGCGGCGCGACCATCGCGAAGGTGAGGGCGGACGCGAGTCGGTCTCGGGGGAGCTCGGTGCCCAGGCCGAGCGGACGCCGTACGTCCTGACGGTGGATCAGCCCGTCGGTCAGCGCCACCCGTCCGCCGAGCTGAGCGGTCAGTCCGGTCGGCACGAGGGTGCGGCGCAGTCGCTCGAGGAGCTCCTCGGTCGTGCCCGAGGTGCGCTCGACGACGAGCTCGTTGAGCCGGGCCGGGTTGCCGCGAGCATGCACCGTGAGCTTGGCCAGCTCGGTGCGCGGCAGGTCCTCGTAGGAGACGACGTGGGTGACCACGTCCTGCACCGACCACCCCGCGCACAACGACGGCGCGGACCACTGCTCGGGGGTCAGCGACTCCGCAAGCGCCAGCAGGTCACGACGCTCGGCCTCGGCCAGCTCCATCGACGACGTCACGGGCCTCAGTCTGCCGCGCGGTCCGACGTCTGACCGCCACTCCCCATGGAAAGCCGGCGCTCCCCATGCTCCGGACACCATGGGGAGCGCCGGTTCGCCTGCATACCTTGGGAAACCGGCACCGGCACCTCAGTGGCGGAAGGCGCGACCCGGGTCCTCGCCGCTGCCGTCGCAACGGCCGACGGCGCGACCGAGCTCCATGAGGAACATCTCGGCGAGGTCGCGGCTGAAGGCGTTGCGCACGACGATGCGGATGATCTCCAGCTCCTCGCGGTCGGCGCAGAAGGGGTAGGCCGGGACGGCCCAGCCGCCCTGCTTCATCCAGTCCGCGATGTCGTTGAGCGTGTAGTTCACGTTCGCGGCGTAGGAGTCCTTGCGCGGCTTGCCGGACTTGGTGTTGGCCCCGTTGAAGCAGAACGCGATCACCGGCAGGTCGCTGGCGTCGGCGACCAGCTCGAACTCCTCCATCTCGCCGATGGCCTTCGCCATCATCTGCGCGATGTCGCGGCTGTGCTGGTGCACCCGCTTGAAGCCGTCGTAGCCGAGACGCACGAACTGGTAGTACTGCGCCACCACGCCGGACCCGGGCTTGGTGAAGTTCAGCGACATCGTCGGGTGGTCGCCGCCGAGGTAGTCGACGCGGAAGACGAGGTCCTCGGGACGTGCCTCCTCGTTGCGCCACAGGATCCATCCCACCCCGGGGTAGACGAGGCCGTACTTGTGACCCGAGGCGTTGATCGACTGCACCCGCTCGATGCGGAAGTCCCACACCAGCTCGGGGTCGACGAAGGGCGCGAAGAGTCCGCCGGAGGCGGCGTCGACATGGATCGGGACGTAGATGCCCTTCTCGATCTCGAGCCGGTCGAGCTCCTTGGCCATGCCCGCGATGTCCTCGTAGGCGCCGTCGAAGGTGGAGCCGAGGATGCCGACCACGCCGATCGTGTTCTCGTCGCAGGCAGCGGCGACGTCCTCGGGATGCATGGTGGTCTCGCCCTTGCGGATCGGGACCTCCTTGGGCTCGATGTCCCAGTAGCGGCAGAACTTGTGCCAGCACACCTGCACGTTGGCGCCCACGATGAGGTTCGGGCGGTCGGTCGGCTTGCCCGCGTCCTTCATCCGGTCGCGCCAGCGCCACTTCAGCGCCAGGCCGGCGAGCATGCAGGCCTCCGAGGAGCCGATCGTCGAGCAGCCGATCGGGTTGTCGGGCTCAGGGGCGTTCCAGAAGTCGGCGATGATGTCGAGGCAGCGGTCCTCGAGCTGCGCGGTCTGCGGGTACTCGTCGCGGTCGACGAGGTTCTTGTCGGCGGCCTCGGCCATCAGCTGTCTCGGCCTGCGGCTCCATCCAGGTCGTGCCGAAGGTCGCGACGTTGAGGCGAGCGTGCCCGTCGAGCATCAGCTCGTCCTTGATGACGTGATAGGCCGTGTCCGGGTCCACCGACTGCTCGGCCATCCGGCGGCGCGGGATGTCGACCACGGCCCCGTCGCGGCTGAACTGGGGGCGGACGTCGAGGCCGTCCTGGAGGTCGCGGGTGGAGGAGTACTTCGGCATCGGTGGGGTGGCCTCCCGAGTGGTACGGCGACCCTCCCGGGCCGGTCGGCGATCGGCCGACCCTCCAGGCCTACCCCATGGCGGCCGGGCGCACCCATGGTTTGTCCGGGTCGATGGACCGGACTCTCGTCGACCGGCACCCGTCGGGCGAAACCACGACCGTGGTCAGTTCGAAGCGGTCGTCGGCCGGGCACGGTGACCAGATGAGTCGCCGACCGTCCGTGCACGACGTGCCGCGCGCGCGCCGGCGTGCGACGTCGCTCGCGCGATCCCATCTTCTGGAGCGACCAGGTGCAGCTGGCCAAGACGGTCGCGGCGGCCGTCATCGCGTGGGTGGTGGCCACGTCGCTCCTGGACCTGCCTCAGCCCTTCCTCGCCCCGTGGTCGGCGTTGCTGGTGGTGCACGCGACCGTCTTCCGCACGTTCTCCCAGGGCGCCCGGCAGGTGGCGGCGACGGCCCTCGGCGTCGTGCTGGCCTGGCTCGTCGGCGACGCCCTGGGTCTCGACACGGTCTCGGTCGCCGTCGCGCTGACGCTCGGACTGGTCGTCGGGGCGTTCACCTGGTTCGAGGACGAGGCGACCACCGTCGCGGCGACCGCCCTGGTCGTGCTCACGACCGGCTTCTCGCAGGACGACAGCATGCTGGTCTCGCGGCTGCTCGACACCGGCATCGGCATCGGGGTCGGTCTGGCGATCAACGCGATGGTATGGCCGCCGTTGCGCCGACGAACCGCCATCGCGGCGATCGACCGGCTGGACGACCGCATCGGCCGGCTGCTGACCCGGATGGACGAGGACCTGCGCCGGGGCCCGGACGTCGACGAGGACACGGTCGACGGGTGGGTGGAGGAGACCCGCTCGCTCGACGCCGGCCTCGACCACGCCTGGTCGCTGGTCCGCCAGGCGCAGGAGAGCGCCCGCATGAACCCGCGCCGCTCGGCCCGGCAGGTCCGCCAGCCGCAGCAGTGGTTCACGCTGCTGCACCGGATGGAGCAGGCGGTCGCCGAGCAGCGCAGCATGGCGCGCACCCTGGGTCGCTCGTGGGAGCGGGGCGCGCAGTGGGACGACACGTTCCGGGACGGGTGGCTCGACCTGCTGCGCGACGCCGGCCGGGCCGTCCAGGACGCCAGCTCCGAGGACCTGCTCGTCGTACGTGCACGTCTCGACGATCTCGTGGGGAGGCTCGAGGCGCTGGACCCGTTGCCTGTGCTGTGGCCCGAGTACGGCGCGCTGCTGTTCAACCTGCGCAACGTCGTGGACGCCATGGACGAGGTCGCCGCGGCCAACCCCCTGGGCCAGCCGCCCCTCCCGGTGCGCTTCCGGGCCGGCGTGGACGCCCCGTCCCCGGACCGCGACCCGGCGCGGTAGTCTGGTCACGCACCGCCTCCTCACCCGCTCGCGGGTGACGTCTCCTCCCTTCCTCGAGGAGACGATCCGGGGTCGGTGAGCGCGACGCCGCAGGTCATCTCCGCGTCGCGTCGACGGTGGCCGTTCGCCCGGCCACCGTGTCCGACGCCGTACGGCGCCCCCGGTCCCGACCCGGGCGTCCACGGCCCGAGCGCTCCCGATCCGTCCGGAGCATCCACGAGGAGCTGTTCTTGGCTCGACGAGGTCAGCGTCAGCCCGGTGCCACCCGCACCGCCCAGCGTCAGCGCCCGGCGCGCAAGCTGGACAACGAGGGCATCCTGCCGGTGCTCGCGCGTGCCGTGCGCGAGGTCGAGGCCGGGGTGCAGCGCGGGCCCACGACGCAGTCGTTGCGCACGAAGTTCCAGGTGATCGCCCTGCTCGCGCGCGAGGAGCGGACCCGGGTCAAGACCGACACCGAGGCCGCGGAGACCTACCGGACCGCCCAGATGAAGCGCCTCGACGGCATCGCCACCATCCTGGCCAAGACGGCCGCGCGCGACACGTCGCTGCTGGCGCTGCTGGCCGAGGACGCCGCGGTCTCCGACGCCGCCAAGCGGCTCAAGCGCGAGATGCTGCTGGCCACCGGGGTGGAGCCGCCGGCGGAGGCCGAGCCCGAACCCGAGCCGAACCAGGGCGCCCCGGCGAGCGAGCGTCGCGTGGTCCCGCAGTCCGTGATCGCCCGACAGCTGGCCAACCCGTTCCTGCCGCCCGACTTCACCATGGCCGAGGAGCGCCGTCCGGCGCGCGCCCGGCGGCTGGCCAGCTGGGAGCTCATCGGCCCACTGCTGCGCGCCTTCGAGCAGGGTGGCGCCTCGTCGTGCATGGACCTGCCCGAGCCCCGTCCGATCCGGACGCCGCCGGACCTGGAGCTGATGCCGCACCAGGCCCAGGTGGTGGCCGCGGCCCAGGACGGTCACCGCACGTTCCTCCTCGCCGACGAGCCCGGTCTGGGCAAGACGGCCCAGGCCCTGCTGGCGGCCCAGGCCGCCGACGCCTACCCGCTGCTGTGCGTGGTGCCGAACGTGGTCAAGACCAACTGGGCGCGCGAGGCCGAGCTGTGGACGCCGCGCCACCCGGTGACGGTGATCCACGGCGACGGCGAGGACCTCGACGGCTTCGCCGACATCGTGGTGGTCAACTACGAGGTGCTCGATCGCCACGTCGGCTGGCTCGGTGACCTCGGTTTCCGCGGCATGGTCGTCGACGAGGCGCACTTCATCAAGAACAAGTCCTCGCAGCGCTCCCAGCACGTGCTGCAGCTCTCGGACCGCATCCGGGAGCGCACGGCGCGCCCGCTGATGATGGCGCTGACCGGCACGCCGCTGATCAACGACATCGAGGACTTCCGCAACATCTGGCAGTTCCTGGGCTGGATCGACGAGAAGGGGCCGCAGCGCGCTCTCATGGAGGCGCTCGAGGACACCGAGCTCAGCCCGCTCGACGCCGGTTTCTACCCGGCCGCCCGCTCGAGCGTCATCGGCCTCGGCGTCGTGCGCCGTCGCAAGATCGACGTGGCCAAGGACATTCCCGCGCGCCGTATCGCCGACCTGCCGGTCGAGCTCGACGACGCGCTGGGCCGCTCGATCCGCGAGGCCGAACGCGAGCTGGCCCGTCGCCTGGTCGGCCGCTACGACACCGCGATCGAGAACCGCACCATCGGTCGGCGCACCGACGGCATCGACCACGACCTGGTGCGCCAGGTCGCCGGTTGGGAGCTGTCGGACAAGGAGGCGTCCACCAACGGGGAGAACGTCTTCTCGATGGTGCGGCGCATCGGTCAGGCCAAGGCGGGGCTGGCCGCGGACTACGCCGCCCAGCTGGCCCGCAACGTCGGCAAGGTCGTGTTCTTCGCCAAGCACGTCGACGTCATGGACACCGCGGAGGAGCTGTTCGCCAAGCGGGGCTCACGTACGCCTCGATCCGAGGCGACCAGACCCGACCGACGCGGCAGCGCAACATCGACGCGTTCGTCAACGACAAGGACGTCGCCGTGGTCGTGTGCTCGCTGAGCGCGGCCGGTGTGGGACTGAACCTCCAGGTCTCCTCCAACGTCGTGCTCGCCGAGCTGTCCTGGACCGACGCCGAGCAGACCCAGGCCATCGACCGGGTCCACCGCATCGGCCAGGCGGAGCCGGTGACCGCGTGGCGGGTGATCGCCGCCCAGACCATCGACACGAAGATCGCCGAGCTCATCGACAGCAAGGCCGGGCTGGCCGCGCGCGCGCTCGACGGGTCCGACGAGGAGGTCGGGTCCTCCACCGACGTGCAGCTCGAGGCCCTGGTCGCCCTGCTGACCGAG
>CAWBNX010000019.1:0-13683 GCA_963790225.1 uncultured Actinomycetota bacterium
AGGGGTCCACCTTCCGCGGGGGCGCGTTCCTCCTGCCCAACGTGACGGGGCTCTCCTGGTTACGGGCGTGGGAACAAACCGCCGAGGGTAAAGGTTGAAGCGGAAAGCGATGCGCCCGCGGGCGAGTCGCACGCCCGCCCCGCCAGCCCCCGACCCGACCCGAGCCGCCGGAGGTTCCCCCGTGAGTGTCGCTACGCGCATCCCGTCCATCGAGCCCCTGCGTCCCGAGCCGGTCGCCTCCGTCACCGAGCTGCGACGCGGCGGCGACCACGAGACCTCGGCGCCGGTCCGCGAGCCTGCCCTTCAGCCGTACGACGATGCTGCTGCCGACCGGGCCGCCGAGGGGCCGACGCGGACCCAAGTCGACCCGGCCCTGGCCTGCCTGCCGACCTCGGTAGGCGTCGCGGCGCCCGAAGAGGCGCGGTGCGACCACGCCGAGGGTGGTCTGCCGTGCGTGCGTCGACCGCACCCGGAGCACCCGAACGCCCACGTCCGCGTCGCCGGGTCGCGCTGCAACGCCCTCGCTGCCCGCGACGTGCGCCCGATGGAGCGCACGACCATCGCCTCCTGACCCTCGCGCGCGGACCCGCGTCGCCGTACCTCTCAGTCCTCGGCGAGGTACTGGTTCGCCCACGCGCTGATGATGCGCGCCGCCCGACGCGCCTGCCCGGGGGCGGTGAGCAGGTGGTCGGAGCCCTCGAGCGAGACGAAGCTGCGCGGGTGCGGCGCGGCCCGGAAGATGTCGCCGGCGTGGAGATGTCGACGGTCTTGTCGGTCGGGGAGTGCATCACCAGCAGCGGGACGCCGAGGTTGTGGATGTGCTGACGGAGGTCGGCGGCGCGGACGTCCTCGACGAACGAACGGCGGAGCGTGAGCGCTCGACCGCCGACGAGCCACTCGGCCTCGCCCTCGGCCAGGACCCGGTCGACGAGGGCGTCGTAGTTGTGCTCGACGTGGCCAGGCTCGACCGGGGCCGCGATCGAGACCAGGGCGCGCAGGCCGGGCACCTGGTCGGCCGCAGCGAGCACCGCGGAGCCGCCGAAGGAGTGGCCGACCAGCAGGTCGACCGGGCAGCCGCGCTCGATCATGAACTCCGCCGCGCGCACGGTGTCGGCCACCTTGTGGGTGAACGACCCGTCGCCCCAGTCGCCCTCGGAGTCGCCGAGCCCGAGGTTGTCGAAGCGGAGCATCCCGACGCCCTCGGCGGCCAACCCCTTGCAGATGCGGGCGGCGGCGGGGGACTCCTTGCCGAGGGTGAAGCCGTGCGCGAAGACGCCCCACCCGCGGACCTCTCCGTCCGGCACGTCGATCAGGCCGGCGAGGGTCGGGCCGGTGGTGCTCGGGAAGGTCACGCGCTCGGCCATGACCTCACCCAACCGCCGCCGGTGGGCGCCCCGCAAGTCGTGGACGTCGATCTCCGCCGACCTGCGCACATGCTTGTGTGGTGGATCCGCAGGCGTATGAACTGCCGATCCACCACACAAGGAGCGTGAGAGCCGATCAGCTCTCCTTGCGCTCCTGCTTCTTGGCCTCGGTGAGCTCGCTGAGACGCTCGGCGTCCGCTCGGGCCTCGTCCGCTGCCTTCTGGTCCTTCTTCGCGTCGTCGAGCTCAGCCTTGGTGCGCTCCTGCGCAGCCTTCTGCTGGGCCTCGGCGGCTGCGGTGACCTGCTCCTTGCGATGCTCGGCTGCCGCCTTCTGGGTGGCGGCACGCTTCTCGGCGGCGGCCTTCTTCTTCGCCGCTGCCTTCTCGGCGCGCTCAACGGCCTCGCGCTTCTCGCGGGCCTCGGTCGCGTCGGCCTCGGCGAGACCGTCGGCCGCGCGGTCCTGGGCGGCCTTGCGCTTGCGAGCCGTCTCCTGGGCGCCGGCGGCCTTCGTCTCGCGTGCCGCTTCGCGGCGGGCCTCGGCCTCGGCCTCGAGGCGGGCGGCCTCCAGCAGCTTGCCGGAGCGCTTCACGCGCTCCGTGCCGCGCTGGGCGATGACCGGGTTGCGCAGGACGGTGCCGGCGAGCTTGTCGGCCGAGCCGAGCGCCCAGCCGACGCGCGTCTCCACGCGCTCGGGGAGCTTGGCGGAGAGCTTGGCGTCGGCGGCGGCCAAGGGCTTGCGCGCCAGCTCGTAGGGCAGGGCGATGACGGTGCTGATCATGGTGGTCCTCACTGGTTGGACTGGGTGGCTTCGTTGCGGAGCTGGGCAGCCCGACGCTCGGCTTCGACGGCCTCGCCCTCGAGCGGGCGGACCTCGGCGTCGGTGCGGAGCGCGGTGACCTCGGCGTCGGCCTCGAGCGTCTCGGCCTCGCGCAGCCGGGTCTCGGCCACGTCCGCGGCGCGGTCCTCGGCGGCGTCCTGGCCGGCGGCCTTGCGGAGCGCGGCCTCGCGCTCGGCGGCCTGCTCGTCTTCCGCGCGCGTGCGCTCGGCGACCGACTCCTCGTGGTCGGCCTCGGCGCGGGCCTCGTCCTTGAGGTGCGCGGCCTCGCGGGTCTCCTCGCGGTACTCCTCGGTGGCTTCCTTGCGCTTCGCCTCGGCGATCGCCTCCTCGGCGACGGCCTCCTTGCGGTTGCGCGCCTCCTGCTGCTGGAGCTGACCCTCCTGCACGAGATCGTCCTTGCCCGTCACGGCTCCGGCCACTTCCTTGGCCTTGCCGGCGAGATTGTCCATCAGGCCCTCCCGGGCCTCGGCTGCGTTGTCGTTGCTCATGGGGGAATCGTGCCCGTCCCCTGGGGACGACAATCGCTCTCGCGCTGTGTCCTGGGTCGCACGGGGGCGGTCCGGGCGCGCGCCGCTCCGACCCCGAGGTACGACGACGCGCGGGCCGGCTGGGTCAGGGAGCGCTGGCGGGGTCAGAGCCCGCGCGTGAGGTTCTCGCCGCTCTCGGGGTCGAAGAGGTGGATCTTCTTCGTGTTGACGAAGATCTCCGCCTCGTCGCCCTCCTTGATGGTGCTGGCGCCCTCCAGCGAGACCACGAGCTGGGTGCGCAGGCCCTCGCCGTCGAGGTCCTTCTCGAGCTCGCTGAGCCGGTCCTTGACCTCGTCGGGGGCCTCGAAGGGGATGTAGGCGTAGGACTCGTTGCCCAGCCACTCGGTGACCTCGACGGTGGCGCGGAAGGTGGATCCCTTCGCGACCTTGTCCTCGTCCATCACCGAGGCGTCGTCGAAGTGCTCGGGTCGGATGCCGGCCAGCAGGAGGCCCTTGTCGCGTCCGCGCTCGGCCCGGTCCTCGGGGATCTCCACGGTGCCGAAGGGCAGCTCGAGCTCGTTGCCCGTGACCGTGGCGGGCAGGAAGTTCATCGGCGGGGAGCCGATGAAGCCGGCGACGAACAGGTTGGCGGGGTTCTCGTAGAGGTCGCGCGGGGTGGCGAGCTGCTGGAGCAGGCCCTTCTTGAGCACCGCCACGCGGTCGCCCAGCGTCATCGCCTCGACCTGGTCGTGGGTGACGTAGACGGTCGTGATGCCGAGGCGTCGTTGGAGGCGGTGGATCTCGGTGCGCATCTGTCCGCGCAGCTTGGCGTCGAGGTTCGACAGCGGCTCGTCGAAGAGGAAGGCCTGGGCGTCCCGCACGATGGCGCGTCCCATCGCCACCCGCTGCCGCTGGCCACCGGAGAGGTTCGCGGGTTTGCGGTCGAGGTGCTCGTCGAGCTCGAGGACCGAGCTGGCCTTGCGGACGCGCTCGTCGAGCTCGTCGTCGCTGATCTCCTTGTTGAGCCGCAGCGGGAAGGCGATGTTCTCGTAGACCGTGAGGTGGGGGTAGAGCGCGTAGTTCTGGAACACCATGGCGAGGTTGCGCTCGCGCGGGTCCTTGTCGTTGACCCGCTCGTCACCGATGATCATGTCGCCGTCGGTGATGTCCTCGAGCCCGACGATCATGCGCAGCAGCGTCGACTTCCCGCAGCCCGAAGGCCCGACGAGGATGACGAACTCACCGTCGGCCACGTCGATGCTGACGTCGTTCACCGCCTTCGTGCCGTCGCCGTACTCCTTGACGATGTTCTTCATCGAGATGGCAGACATGGATCAACCCTTCACTGCGCCGGAGGTGAGGCCGGCGACGATCTTGCGCTGGAAGATGAGCACGATGATGATGATCGGGATCGTGACGACGACCGCCGCGGCCGACAGCGTCGACGTGGGCGGGTTGAACTGGTCGGGCCCGACGAAGAAGGCCAGCGCCGCCGGGACCGGACGGGCGTCGGTGGTCGAGGTCAGCGAGATGCCGAACACGAAGTCGTTCCAGGCGAAGAAGAACGTCAGGATGGCCGCGGTGAAGACGCCGGGCGCCGCGAGCGGGACGATCACCTTGCGGAAGGCCTGCCAGGCGGTCGCACCGTCGACGCGCGCCGCCTGCTCGAGCTCCCAGGGGATCTCGCGGAAGAACGCGGTGAGCGTCCAGATCGCCAGCGGCAGCGTGAAGGACATGTAGGGGATGATGAGGCCCGGCCAGGTGTCGTAGAGCGACAGCGAGCGCCACATGTCGAAGAGCGGCCCGACCAGGGACACCACCGGGAACATGGCGATGGCCAGGGCGATCGAGAGCACGATGCGCTTGCCCTTGAAGTCCAGCCGGGCGATCGCGTACGCCGCGAAGGTCGCGAAGACGACCGACAGCACGGTGGCGATGAGGGAGATCCCGAACGAGTTGATGAGGGCCTTGGTGAACAGCGGGTCCTTGAGCACCTCGGTGTAGTTGTCGAGAGTGAAGGACTTCGGGAGGAACTGGGGGCTGCCGGCCGTGGTCTCCGCCTCAGGCTTGAGCGACAGCATGATGATCCACAGGACGGGGAGCAGGCACCACACCAGGATCGCGATCATCCCGATGATCGTGCTGGGTCCGATCTTCGACTTCATCAGCCCTCACCTCTCGCCGAAGCCAGGTCCACGCGGAACGCCTTGACGAGGAGCCAGGCGATGAGCAGCACCGACAGGAACAGCAGCACCGACAGGGCGGAGCCCATGCCGAGCTCGAACTGCTCGATGATCTGACGGTAGGTGAGGAACGAGACCGACTCGGTGTCCTGGGCCCCTCGTGTCATCACGTAGATGTTGTCGAAGATCCGGTAGGCGTCGAGGGCCCGGAAGAGCACGGCGACCATGATGGCGGCCCGCATGTTGGGCAGGATCACCTTCCAGAGCCGCTGCCACCAGGTCGCGCCGTCGACCTTGGCCGCCTCGATGGTGTCCTCGGAGACCTGAGCCAGCCCAGCCAGGAGCAGCAGCGACATGAACGGCGTGGTCTTCCAGATCTCGGAGACCATGATCGCGATCATCGCCGGCCACTTGTCCCCGAACCAGTTGAAGTCGTCCCCGACGAACGGCAGCCAGCCGTTGACGAAGCCGTTGTTGAGGCTGAAGGCGAACTGCCAGGCGAAGGCGGAGACGACGGTGATGATGCCGTAGGGGATGAGGATCGAGGTCCGGATGATGCCCCGCGCGAAGATCACGCGATGCATGACCATCGCGAAGGCGAAACCGATGACCAGCTCCACCGACACGGTGAGCACCATGATGACCAGGGTGTTGAAGACGTCGGTCCACCACAGCGAGTCCGTGAGGACGGTCAGGTAGTTGTTGAACCCGACGAACTCGCGGTCGTCGGGCGCGGAGAGACGGTACTTGAACAGCGACAGGTAGAGCGCCTGTCCCATCGGGTACGCCGTCACGAGCAGCATCAGGATGACGGCCGGGGCCACCAGCTTGAGACCGAGCTTGTTCTCCGCCTTGGCGCGCGCGGTGTCGTGGTGCTGGCCCTTCGGTGAACCGGCAGGCTTGTCCTGCTTCTTGCTTGTCGCGGTCGTGCTCACTCGTCCACCTCCCTAGACCAACGAGTCGCCGTTGAGGACACGCTCGAGGAAGGACGCCGACTCGGAAGGCGTCTCCTCGGTCACTGCATCCTGCGGGTGCCACTGGCTGAGCACGGCGTTGACGATCGTCGCCCAGTACTCCGTGGTCGGGCGCGGTCCGCCCTCGTTGCCGCTCTCGCGGAACAGCGCGAGCACCTCCGGCGGGTAGAGCTCGGTGAGCTTCTTGGCGTCGTAGGCCTCCTCGAGCGTGGGCATCCCGCCGGTCTCGCTGGCGTAGGTCACCTGGTTCTCCAGGTTCGTGATGCACTTGGTGGCCTCGAGCGACTCCTCCTTGTGGTCGCTGAAGGCGCCGATCCCGATGTTGATGCCGCCGGTGGGGGGCTTGGACTCCTCGCCCTCCACGGTCTGCGGGTAGCGGGCGAAGCCCAGGTCGTCCTTGAGCGTCTCCGCGTAGGCGAGGTAGATGTAGGTCCAGTTGGTCATGAAGCCGCCGGTGTCGCCGCTGAAGCTCGCCTCGGCTGTGCCTTCGTTGGAGACCGGGAGGTCGGCGTCGGCCGCCGAGGATCCCGCCAGCTTCTCGATGACGTCGGCCGCGGCGGCCCCTGCCTCGGAGTCGAGGCCGACGTTCATCTCCTCGCCCTTCTCGAGCTCGGTGACGATGTTGCCGCCGGCGCCCTGGACCAAGGCGTTGACGAGGACGACGTAACCCTCGTACTTGTTGCCCTGGATGCTGACCTTCGTGCCGGTCTCCTCCGCGGCGTCGATGATCTGCTCCCACGTGACTGGCTTCGACATGTCGAGGCCGGCCTTCTCGGCCACGGACTTGCGATACCAGAGCAGCTGCGTGTTGAGCCACTGCGGAGCGACGACGAGCTGGTCCTTCCAGGTAGCGGCCTCGACGGCGCCCTCCACCTTGCCCTCGCTCAGCTCCGTCTGGTCGGACTCGCTGAGCTCGGCGAGGTAGCCGGCCTCGGAGAACTCTGCGGTGAAGATGGGGTCGATGCTCATGAGGTCGATCGACGAGTCGTTGGCGGCGAGTCGACGCATCAGCTGGATGCGCTGCTCGGTGGCGGCGGTCGGCAGCTGTTCGGTCTTGATGTCGTAGGCGTCGGTGCTGCAGCGCTCGGCGATGCCCTCGAGCCCGAAGGCGCCCTCGAAGTCCGGCGGCGGGTCCGGGTCGGGGTTGATGTACCAGGTGAGAACCGGCTTCTCCGATCCGCCACCGCACGCCACGAGGACCGAGGACATCATCGCGGTGACCGCGACAGCCGCGATCCGTCGACGTCGGGCGCGACGCTGTCGGCGTTGTGCGGGAGGGGGCATGCTGTCGTCATGCCCACTGTGCTCGCCGTCACACATATTGTCTCTTTGACCGTGTGAAGCGTGTGGGATGTGGCCGGGTCTGATCCCGAAGGGCAGCCCCTTCGGGCTATTGCCTTTCTGCGATGCGCACCTGGTCGGCGATCTCGTCGACCGGCAGCCCAGCGTCGATCAGGGCACCCCGCTCGTCGGGCTCGAGCGCTTCGAGGGTGTCGAGCTGCGACCTCAGCAACGACGCCGGCATGAAGTGCTCGCGGTTCTCCATGCGCTCGCGCAGCAGGGCCTCCCCGGCCACCAGGCAGACGAAGAACGTCTCCGGGGATCCCCGCCGGAGGACGTCACGGTAGGAACGCCTGAGGGCCGAGCAGGTCAGCACCGTGTCCCGTCCCGCCGTACGACGCCCAGCGGTCCAGTCGACGAGTGCCTCCAACCAGGGCCACCGGTCCTCGTCGGTCAACGCCAGGCCCGAGGACATCTTCGCGATGTTCGCCGGCGGGTGGAAGGCGTCACCCTCCGCGAGCTCGAGACCCAGGTCGGCGGCGAGACGCTCCGCGACGGTGGTCTTCCCGACGCCCGAGACGCCCATGACGACGAGGTGGCGCGTGCTGCGCGCCTCCGGGGGCACCTCAGACCACGACCCACAGCGCGGCGCTGATGACGAAGACGCTCAGGCCCAGCGTCGTCTCCACCACCGTCCAGGTCTTCAGCGTCGTCTTCTCGTCCATGCCGAAGAACCGGCTGACCAGCCAGAAGCCCGAGTCGTTGACGTGGGAGAGCACCGTGGCGCCGGCGGCGATCGCCATGACCAGCAGCACCAGCTGGAGGTCGCCGAGTGCGGCCGCGGCCGCAGCAGGTGCCAGCAGGCCGGCGGCGGTGGTGAGCGCGACGGTGGCCGAGCCCTGGGCGACGCGCAGCAGAGCAGAGATGAGGAACGCCTGGAGGATGAGCGAGATGCCGAGGCCCGACAACGAGGTGCTGAGCGCCTCGCCGATGCCGCTGAGCTCGAGGACGCCGCCGAACATGCCACCGGCGCCGGTGATCAGGATGATCGAGCAGATCGGACCCAGGGCCCGGTCGAGGATCGTGCTGACGTCGGCCATCGACCGCTGACCGCGACCCAGCACGAAGATCGCCACGAGCGTGGTGATCAGCAGGGCGACCGTGGTGTCGCCCAGCAGCATGAGGACCTCGGCCCAGGCCGTGCCCTCCGCGATCGTGCCGGCGGTGGTGAGCGTCGCAAGGACCGTGTTGAAGGAGATCAGCACGAGGGGCAGCAGGAGGAGCCCGAGCACGGTCGCGAAGGAGGGCGGTGCCACGCGTGGCGGTCCCCCCGCCCGCGCCACCGCCCGCGTCCTTGTCGGCTCCGGGAGCCGAGCCGCGGCCGTCGTTGATCTCCCCGAAGAGCGCCTGCGGCACGTCGACGTGGACGCGCTGCCCGAGGACGCGGGCGACGAGCATGACGCCGACGTACCAGGCGACGACCGCGACCGGCGCCCCGACCAGGAGCGTCAGCCCGATGTCGGCGTCGAGGGCCTCGGCGGCAGCGACCGGTCCGGGGTGGGGCGGGACCAGCGCGTGCATCGCAGCGAACGCCCCAGCCGCCGGGAGGCCGTAGAGCAGCAACGAGCCACCGAACCGGCGGGCCACCGTCACGATGATCGGCAGGAAGACCATCAGTCCGGCGTCGAAGAAGATCGGGAAGCCGAACAGCAGGGCCGCGACGCCGAGCGCGAGCGGTGCCCGCTTCTCGCCGAAGCGGTTGATGAGCGTGTCCGCCAGGACCTGCGCGCCGCCGGTGACCTCGAGGAGGCGACCGATCATCACGCCGAATCCGACGAGCAGGGCGACCGAGCCGATCGTGTCGGCGAAGCCGTAGATGAGGGCGTCGGGGACGTCGCCGACCGGGATGCCCGCCACGATCGCGGTGATCACGCTGACGAGCACGAGCGCGACGAAGGCGTGCAGCTTCACCTTCATGATGAGGACCAGGAGCAGGGCCACGGCGAGCGCCGCAATGATCATCAGGGTGGCGGCTCCGTACACCGGTGTGATCGCTTCCATGGGTTCGCCGTACCCAGCCCCTGGCGGCCGAACCGTGGGGTGCGCGCGCGACGTAGGTCCCTGGCGCTGTGAGGCCCGACCCCCCACACTGTCCCGGGACGCGCTCGGGGGCTCGCGGCACGTGCGGCACCCGGGCACGCAGGACAAGGGGGACGTGGATGTCGTCGTGGAACACCGTCGGTCGGATCGTGGCTGGTCTGTGCGCTGTCAGCCTGGTGGCGACCCCCACCGTGGTTGCGGCGACCGCGGACAGTCCGACCGCGCCGACCAGTCCGCCGGGCTCGGGGGCCCCGGCGTCCCCGGCATCCCCGGCGTCGAGCGCCCGTCAGCTCCCGGCCGGCTTCAACGACTCGGCCGTCGGCCGCATCACCCAGCCCACCGGCATGGCGTGGACCCCCGACGGGCGGATGCTCGTCATCTCGAAGCTCGGCGAGCTCGTGGTCATGGAGGAGGGCCGACCCAACCAGGTCGCTCTCGACCTGGGCGCCCGGATCTGCGCGGCCAAGGAGCTGGGGCTGCTCGGGATCGCGGTCGATCCGGAGTTCGCCGAGAACCGCTTCGTCTACGTCTACTACTCGCGCGACCGCGGCGGCCGGTGCGGCGAGCCGCGGGCGCCCGACCAGCCGGTCAACCAGGTCGGTCGCTTCGTGCTCCCGGGCAGCAACGTGATCGACCCGGCCAGCGAGAAGGTCATCGTCGGCAACATCGTCTCGGCCGCGGCGCACCACGTCGGCGGCGACCTGGAGTTCGGTGCGGACGGCTACCTCTACATCACCGTCGGCGACGGCGTGTGCAGCGTGCGTGACGAGCAGCGCTGCGGCGAGCTCAACACCAACTCCCAGGACCGGGCGGTCGCGCAGGGCAAGGTGCTGCGCGTGGGTCGCGCCGGCAGGGCGGCCGCCACGAACCCCTACGTCGGCACGCCGGGTGCTCGGCGCTGCACCGATCCCGCTGGGATCCCCGCGGGGGCCGGACCCTGCAAGGAGATCTACGCCCTGGGGTTCCGCAACCCCTTCCGCTTCGCGCGCAAGCCGGGGACGAGCATCTTCTTCGTCAACGACGTCGGCCAGGACACGTGGGAGGAGATCGACCGCCTCGTCCCGGGCAGGAACTACGGATGGAGCAAGCGCGAGGGCTTCTGCGCCACCGGCTCGACCACCGATTGCGGCACCGTCCGCGGGCTGCGGGACCCGATCCACGCCTACCCGCACGAGAACGAGTGCCGGTCGGTGACCGGAGGGGCGTTCGTGCCCTCCGGCCTGTGGCCGGGGTTCGAGGGGGCCTACCTGTTCGCCGACTACGCGTGCGGCAAGGTCTGGCGACTCGACCGTCAGGCTGACGGCAGCTTCACGCGTCGGCCCTTCAGCTCCGGCCTGGTCGGCCCGACCCAGCTCCGCTTCGGTCCGCACGGTGACACCCAGGCGCTCTACTACCTCAGCATCTTCGACGGTGAGGTGCGCCGGATCGTCAGCACGACGGCGAACAGCGAGCCCACCGCGTCCTTCCGGTACACGCCTGACGGCACCCGGGTCTCGTTCGACGGAGCCGCCAGTCGTGACGGGGACGCCGCGGACGAGATCGCCACCTGGAGCTGGGACTTCGGCGACGGCTCCTCGGTCGTCGAGACCACCGGGCCCACGGTGTCCCACACCTACGCCACCGTCGGCGAGAAGACCGTGACCCTCACGGTCACGGACTCGCGCGGCCTCGCCTCCGACCCGGTCTCGCGCACCGTGCACTCCGGCGAGCACGCGCCGGCGGTCGCCTTCACCCAGCCGGCCGCAGACGCGCTGTTCAGCGTCGACGACCCCTTCACCGTGGCCGTGTCAGCGACCGACGAGGAGGACGGTGACCTGCCGGGCTCCAGCGTCACGTGGCTGGTCAAGCGGCAGCACGCCAACCACGTCCACCCGTTCCTCGGCCCGATCACCGGCACGTCTGTCGAGGGCGTCTACCCGAAGGCGGAGAACCTGGACGCAACGACCGACAGCCGGCTGGTCGTCGAGGTGACCGCGGTCGACTCGCTCGGTCACAGCACGACGTTGAAGCGCACGCTCGAGCCGCGCACGGTCGCGCTGAGCTTCCTCACCCGGCCGCGGGGAGGCTCGGTCGTTGTCGAGGGTGAGCTCGCTCCGACCCGTCGCGACCTGGTGTCGTGGGTGGGCCACGAGTTCGCCGTCCGGGCGCCGAACCAGAGGATCGACGGTCAGCGCTACGTCTTCGCGCGGTGGTCGGACGGTCGGCCGCGTGTGCACGTCATCGACTCGCCGGCCGACCCCACGACGTACGTCGCGATCTTCCGCCGCCCGTGACGCGAACCTCGGCGTCGGCAGACCGACGCCCGGGGCCGGGCCAAGGGTCCCGGCGCGAAGGGCCCAAGGTCCTGACCTGGCGTCCTTGCAGGCAAAAAATGTCCGAGATTCGGGTAGTTCGCACTGGTATGGACCACACTCAGAGAATCAGGAGGGGCAAGCGACAGGAGTGGTAATGCGAATCCGGGGCACGACCAGCAGCGCGATGGCCGGGGTGGTGACAGCAGGGGTTTTGTCGGTCGTGGGGGCCGGCAGCGCCGCCGCACCCGCCGCCGGGACGGAGCCGGAGCCGATGCAGACGCCGCCGTCCGTGGGCGACACCGTCGTCAGCGCGGAGTGGGGAGACGTCCTGGCTCGTCAGGAGCGTCAGTCGACGACCCCGCAGGGGGACTGGGCACCTGCGCGTGACGCGGGGTCGATGACGTCCTTGACGACCAGCCTGGGCATCCAGGACGCGTGGGCGCGGGGCCTCACGGGGAAGCACGTCACGGTGGCGCTCATCGACACCGGCGTCGCCCCGATGCCCGGTCTGACGGACAGGGACGACAAGCTCGTCAACGGCCCGGACCTGTCGTTCGACGGGCAGTGGGCGGAGACCCGGTACGTCGACGCTTTCGGACACGGCACGCACCTCGCGGGCATCATCGCGGGCCGCGACGAGAAGTGGGACCGCAGGAAGCCCGTGGAGGGCCTGTTCACCGGCGTCGCACCGGACGCGCAGCTGCTCAACGTCAAGGTCGGGGCGGCCGATGGTGGCGCGGACGTGTCCCAGGTGATCGCGGCTCTGGACTGGGTCGTGCAGCACCGGCGCGAGGGGGGGACGAACGTGCGCGTGATCTGCCTCGCCTACGGGACCGCCTCTCCGCAACCGTGGCAGGTAGACCCGCTGGCTCACGCGGTCGAGGCCGCCTGGCGTGCCGGCATCGTCGTCGTGACCTCGGCCGGCAACGACGGGCTCGACGCCCCCAACCTGCTCATGCCGGCCGTGGACCCGCACGTCCTGGCTGTCGGAGCAGTCGACCCCGTCGGCACGGCCTCGCGCGCGGACGACGTCGTCGCTGACTTCAGCAACGGGGGAAGCAGCACGAGGCGGCCCGACGTGGTGGCGCCCGGACGGTCGATCGTCTCTCTCAGGGTCCCCGGTTCGTACGCCGACACCATGAGCCCCGAGGGCCGGATCACAGGAGACGGCACCGAGCGCTTCTTCCGTGGCAGCGGGACCTCCCAGGCGACGGCCTTCGTCGCCGGCCAGGTCGCCCTGCTGCTCGAAGAGCGTCCCAAGCTGACACCGGACCAGGTGAAGGCGCTGCTCGTGGCCACCGCCCGCCCGCTGCCCGGCGGCAGTCCGGCCATGGGTGCCGGCGTGCCCGACGTGCTGTCCGCGTCGCAGGCCCCGGTGCCGGCCGTGTCGGACACCCTGCCCTTCTCCACCGGCCTGGGGTCCCTGGAGGCGTCCCGGGGAGGCGAACACGTCGTCGACCCGGTCACCGGTGCAGCACTCACCGGCGAGGTGGACGCCCTCGGCAGCCCGTGGGACCCGCAGGCCTGGGCGACCGCGTCGTCGAGCGGCACGTCGTGGCAGGACGGAGCATGGAACGGACGGTCGTGGACCGGTCACAAGTACGACAAGAAGAGCTGGCTGACCGCACCCTGGACGGGCACGTCCTGGGCCGGGGTCCCCTGGGACGGTCGCGGCAAGTCCGGCTCGCAGTGGGAGGCTCGCTCCTGGCGTGGACAGGACTGGAAGGCGCGCAGCTGGCGCAAGGAGTCCTGGAAGGCACGGAGCTGGCGCGCGCTCTTCTGAGTGCTCACCGTCTCCCTCGACGGTGACCATCGGTTGACGCGGGCTCGGTGACGTCCTCGAGTGCGACTGACGGCCCCGATGACGATCGGGGCCGTCAGCGCGTCAGCGTGAATACACAGTGCGGGTGGGCCCCCAGGGGCTCGAACCCTGAACCCGCGGATTAAAAGTCCGCTGCTCTGCCGATTGAGCTAGAGGCCCGTGACGACGTCAGGGTAGCGACGTCGCGCCTGGTCGGCGCAGGTGGCTCGCGCCACACGTCGTCCTTCGACCCGCGATGCCACTGCACATCGACATCCGTCACCATGGACACATGTCGAGAACCTGGACGCTGGAGCCGCCGGACGCGTTGGCCAACCCCGTCGCCACGTCGGAGGGCCGGGCGTGACCGCCACCGGGGAC
>CAWBNX010000020.1:0-32826 GCA_963790225.1 uncultured Actinomycetota bacterium
CGCCGGTCGCTTCCTGGGTCCGCCGACCCAGCCCGAGATCGACGAGATGCGCACCTGGATCTGCTCCGAGGTGGCCAAGCAGACCAGTGGCACCTCCACCGCGACGCCGTGGGTGGCCAGAACCGATGTGCGCGCCACGCTGGCGGACCAGGAGCACCTGACGGCGACCTACGCCAGCCTGGCCCTGGTCGACGAGGCGCTGCTGGCCACCGACGAGGCCAGCATCATCGTGGCGGCCTCGTCGGCCGCGCTGGAGCTGCTCGGTTACGACCGTGCCGAAGATCTGCTCGGACGCCGGGTGATAGCCGTGGTCCCGGCGCGCTATCACCAGGCGCACATCGCGGGCACCACCCTCAACGCCACGAACGGTCGGGACGTGCTGCTCGGCGTACCGCTGGTGGTCCCGATGGTTCGAGCGGACGGGGCAGAGCTCTTGGTCAGCATCGAGGTCCGCCCCGAAGTCATCGATGGCGATCGCCGGGTGTTCGTCGCGCGCTTCCAGCCGGCGCGGGAGCCGTTCTGAGGTTGGCGACACCTCCCGAGGGTGGTGCGGCTACGTTCTAATGGTGGTCGTGCCGAGCAAGCCTCCCCGACGACGCAGACGTCTCCTGTGGTGGGTGGGCGGCGCTCTGATGCTCATCGCGCTCATCACGCTCGTCACCGCCTGGCAGGCCTTGGTCATCCGGTCGTCCCTGCTGGACGCCCGCGCGGAGCTGCGGGTGATGGTCGAGGACCTCGATGCGGGCGACCAGAAGGCCGACGGAGGCGGCCCGCCGCGCCGACGACGCGACCTCGAGCGCCGACTGGCACAGCCACACGCCCGTCTGGTGGGTGTCGCAGCTCCTGCCTGTCGTCGGGGACGACGTGGAGGCGGTGCGCACGGTGAGCGCGGGCGCGCACGACCTCACCGACGGTGTCGTCCTGCCGATGGTGGAGGCGGGGCTCGCCCCCGACCAGTTCAAGCCCGAGGACGGCCGCATCCCGATCGATCCGTTGCGCCGAGCCGGGGCCGTGCTCGAGGAGGCCGCGCGCGCCATCGCGGACGTCGACGAGTCGACGGGCCGCCTCGACACGTCCGGGCTGCTCGAGCCGGTGAAGGGCCCCGTGGAGGAGCTGCAAACACTGCTCGGTGACGCCGCACGGGTGGCGCGGGCCGCCGGCATCGCCGCCGAGGTGCTGCCCAGCATGCTCGGCGAGGAGGGCGAGCGCACCTATCTCGTCGCCTTCCAGAACAACGCCGAGGTGAGGGCGACCGGGGGCATGCCCGGCTCGATGCTCGAGCTCACGGCGCGGGACGGAAGGCTGACGCTGGGACGCTCCGTCACCCCGACCGAGATCAGCAGGCACCAGCGTGTCGCAGTGCCGAAGCCGTGGGAGCTGGAGCTCTTCCAGCCGCGGTACTTCTCCGCCGCTCGGCCCACGTTCAACCCCGACTTCCCCCGCGACGGCGAGCTCTTCGCAGCCTTCTGGGCGAACAGCGGTCGACCGCCCGTCGACGGGGTGGTGTCGGTCGACCCGGTGGCGCTGTCCTACCTGCTCGACTACACCGGCCCCATCACGGTCGGTGACGGGGCCGAGCTGACGTCCGACAACGCCGTCGACGTGCTGCTGCGTGACTCCTACGCGGAGCTCGACACCGACGAGCAGGACAGGTTCTTCGCCCAGGCCGCTCGCAAGATCTTCGACGCCGCGATCGGGGCGAACGGGTCCGCCGCAGACCTGGTCACCGCCCTGGGGCGGGGGATCGACGAGCGTCGGGTGGCCGTGTGGTCGGCCGATCCCGAGGAGCAGGGCCTGCTCACCGGTGAGGACGTCGCCAACGAGCTGCCCCAGGACACCGGCCGTCCCGAGATCGGCTTCTACGTCAACGGCGACAAGGGAGACAAGCTCGGCTTCTACCTGCACGCGGACGTGGCGGTGGCCCCCTCCGCCTGCAGCAGCGGCACCCAGTCGATGACCGTGGACGTGACGCTGAGATCGAGTGTGCCGGACAGTGACCTGCCGGACTACGTGTACGGCGTGCGACTGCCAGGTCTCGCCCGTGAAGCGATGCGCAACCGGGTCTATCTCTACGCGCCCAGCGGCGGACGGGTCGACGAGGTGACCATCGACGGCAAGGTCCTCGCGGTCACTCGCGTGGTGCACGACACGCGCCCGGTGGCCTTTGCGACGGTCGACCTCGGGGCAGGGCAGACCAGGCGATTGAGGTACGTCGTCGAGAGCGGTCCGGGGCAGGACGGTGACATCCGTGTGCTGTCGACGCCACTGGCAGACGGCACAGGTGGCGAGGCCTTCGTGGCTTCGGGTTGCTGACCCCCCGGTTGGCGCGCCAAGACCGCTCGCGTGCGGCAGGATCACCCCATGACCACCAAGAGGCGGGTCCCGCCCCAGGACGCGATGTTCCTGTGGACCGAGACGCCCGAGACGATGATGCACGTGGCGTCCCTGATGCCGTTCACCCCACCGGCCGGCGCGGGACCGACGTACCTGCGTGACGTCCTCGACGAGGCGCGCGAGGAGCCCGTCAAGTCGCCGTGGAACAAGAAGCTGACCCACCCGTTCCTGCTGCGCCACCCGCTCCAGTCGTGGGTCGAGGACGAGAACTTCGACTTCGACTACCACGTACGCCGCTCCGCACTCGCCAGCCCGGGGGACGAGCGCGAGCTCGGCATCCTGATCTCGCGTCTGCACAGCCACCAGCTCGACTTCACCCGACCGCCGTGGGAGCTGCACGTCATCGAGGGGCTCGAGGGTGGCCGGTTCGCGCTCTACACCAAGGTGCACCACGCCCTCGTCGACGGCTTCACCGCGGTGAAGATGCTCGGTCGCTCGCTCTCGGAGGACCCGGACAGCGCAGGGCAAGTTCTTCTTCAGCCTCGACCCGCCGAAGCGCTCGAAGCCGCCGAAGGAGTCCGCGTCGCTGGTCCGCGCCGTGAGCGGCACCGCCACCGGTGTTGCCAAGGGGGCGCTCGGCGCGGCCGGGTCCGCGGCAGGCGTGGCCAAGGCCGTCGTCACGCTCGAGCTCAGCCGCGGGGAGGAGCACAAGAACCTCAAGGGCGGGTGGAGCGCGCCCGACTCGATCCTCAACCAGCGCACCAGCCGCACCCGGCGCTTCGCCACGCAGCAGTTCGCCACCGCCCGGTTCAAGGCGATCGCCGAGGCCTCGGGCGGCACCCTGAACGACGTGGTGATGGCGGTTTGCGGAGGCGGGCTCCGCTCTTATCTCGAGGAGCTCGGGGAGCCTGCCGGAGAAACCTCTGGTGGCGTTCGTGCCGGTGAACATCCGCGACAAGGGTGACGAGGGTGGTGGCAACAAGGTCGCCGTGCTGATGGCCTCGATGGGCACTGACGTGGACGACCCGGTGCGCCGGCTCGAAGCGGTCATCGACTCGACCAGCCAGGCGAAGAACCAGATGGCGGGGCTGGGCCAGCTGCCGGCCCTGGCCTACTCGGGTTATCTGCTCGCGCCCAGCCTGGCGCAGACCGTCTCCGCGATCGCCGGGGTCAAGAACCCCCTCCCGACGACCTTCAACCTGGTGCTCTCCAACGTGCCCGGGCCGAAGAAGACGCTGTACCTGCGGGGCTCGCGCCTGGAGGCGGTCTACCCGGTGTCGATCCCGGCGCACGGCATGGCGCTCAACATCACCCTGGAGACCTACGCCGACACGATGAACTTCGGCTTCATCGGTGACCGCGAGGCGGTGCCTCACCTGCAACGGCTCGCCGTCTACACCGGTGAGGCGCTGACCGCGCTCGAGCGAGGGCTCGGCCTCCCCGCCGGCGCCCGGGACGACGAGGACACCGTGCGTCCGGACGGAGGCCAGAAGCGGAGCGAGAGGGCCGGGGCGGGCCCGTCGTCGGTGACTCGGGCTGCGCTGGCCAAGCCCGCGTCGAAGGCGACGGCCAAGAAGGCGACGGCCAAGAAGAGCTCTGCCAAGAAGGCGACGGCCAAGAAGGCGACGGCCAAGAAGAGCTCTGCCAAGAAGGCGACGGCCAAGAAGAGCTCTGCCACGTAGGCGACGGCGCTCAGTGCACGGTCTCCAGGGGTGCCGACACCTCCTCCGACGTGAGGGTGCGGTCCTCGGTGTCGAGCCTGCTCGGCCACCAGATCCTGCCGCCGAGATCGATGTTGATCGCGGTGACGAGCACGGAGCGCACGATCATCGTGTCGAGGATGACCCCGAGGGCGACCGCGACGCCGAGCTGGGCCAGGAACACGACGGGGATCGTGCCCAACACCAGGAACGTCGCCGCGAGCACCAGCCCGGCGCTGGTGATGACCCCACCCGTCGAGGTCAGCGCGACCAGGGCGCCCTTGCGGGTGCCGGAGTGCATCGTCTCCTCGCGCACGCGGGTCATCAGGAAGATGTTGTAGTCGATGCCCAGGGCGACCAGGAAGACGAACGCGAACAGCGGGAAGCCGGGATCGGAGCCGGCGAAACCGAAGACGTAGTCGAAGAGCGCTGCCGAGATGCCGAGGGCTGCGCCGAACGACAGCACGACGGTGGCGATGAGGATCAGGGGTGCGAGCACAGAGCGCAGCAGGGCCGCCAGGATGAGAAAGACCAAGAGCAAGATGATCGGGATGATCACGAGGTTGTCCCGGTTGGCGGCGTTGCGGGTGTCGAGGTAGAACGCCGAGTTGCCTCCCACGAGTGCGTCGGCGCCGTCGATGCCGTGGACGGCGTCACGGACCCGTTCGACAGTGGCGAAGGCCTCCGGGGAGGCGGGGTCGGACCCGATCGCGGCCTCGACGAAGGCGACGTCACCGGACGTGACCGGGGGCTTCGGCGGCTCGACACCGTCGAGGTCGGTCATGGCGTCGCTGACTGCGTCCTCGCTGCCGGCGTTCGCCACCACCATGACGGTGTTCGACTGGTCGACGAGGCCGGCGTCGACCAGGACCTGCTGACCGGTGACGGACGGGAACTCCTGGGTGTAGGAGTCCTCGGTCGACAGGCCGTTGGTGTCGAGACGCAGCAGGCCGAGGCACGCGATGGCGAGCACCACGGACGTGACCACCCAGACCCGGCGCGGGCGCGGGACGATCCAGCGTCCGACCGTGGCCCAGATCCCGGTCTGGGTCGGCTCGGGCGACCCGGACGCGGGCCGGCGCGGCCAGAAGATCCAGCGGCCGGCGATCACGAGCAGGGCGGGCAGCAGGGTCACCATCACGACGAACGTGACGCTGATCCCGATGGCCGCGACCGGGCCGAGGCCAGACGTCGAGTTCATCTCGGCGAACAGCAGGCACAGCATGCCGAGCGCCACGGTGGCGGCGCTGGCGAGCAGGGCGGGGGCGGCCCGGTGGAGCGCGAACCCCATCGCCTCGTGCCGGTCGTCGTGGCGTCGCAGCTCCTCGCGGTAGCGGGCCACGAGGAGCAGCGCGTAGTCGGTGCCGGCGCCGATGACGAGGATCGTCAGGATGGCGTAGGACTGACCGTTGACGGTGAGGTCGGCGTACTTCGCCAGGAAGTAGATCAGCGCCTGGGAGGTGAGGAGCCCGACGATGGCGCTGAAGATCGGCAGCACCCACAGGATGGGGCTGCGGTAGGTGAACAGCAGGATGAGGATGACGATGCCGAGGGTCGCCGCGAGCAGGGTCGTGTCGATGCCGCTGAACGCCTCGGCCGAGTCCGCGGCCTGGCCGCCGATCCCCGCCACGTAGACGTCCACGCCGTCGAGGTCGGCGGCGCCGGCGATGTCGCGGAGCTCGTCGGCGATGTCGGGCATCGCGTTCCAGCCCTCGGTGCCGAAGTCGAACGTCACGCTCGTCTGCGCGACCGAGCCGTCCTCGGAGACCGCCGGGAAGCCGAGCTTCTCGGCGACCGCGGGGCTGACCACCGACGGGGCGCGCCCCTCCTTCGCCTCCGCCACGCCGTCCATCGACGCGAACTCACCGGCGTTCTCCTCGATCGCTGCGAGGTCGTCCTGCGTGAGTCCGCCGTCGCGGTGGTAGACGACGATCGTGGGGATGGCGTTGGGGTCCTGGAACGGCTCGAGGCGCTCGAAGGCCCGCGTCGACTCCGCGGACTCGGGCAGCCACGAGGATGCCTCGTTGTTCTGCACCTCGGCCAGCTTGGAGGCGAAGCCGGCAGAGCCGGCCGCGACCAGCAGCCACACGACGAGCACGATCCACTTGGTGACGCGACCAGTGAGCGCACCGGCGACCTGACGGTTCATGGCGCCAAGTTGAGCAGCCCGCACCGACAATGCGCATCAGGGATTCCCCTGACACGCGCGAAGTGATCTAGACCGTTTCGCTTTCGTCACGAAATGCGTCGTGGCCGGTGCGGACCAGCAGGACGAGTGCGCCCCGGTCGTGCTGCTCGCGCGCCGCGACGCGCAGCTCAAGCTCCGGACGGAGGTCCAGGTGGTCGGCCACCTGATCGGCCTGACCGTCCGGGCCCACCTGCAGCACGGCGAAGCCGGCGTCAGCGAGGTGGCGTCCGATGACCTCGAGGCAGGCGCGGACCAGGTCGAACCCGGTCTCCCCGCCGTCGATGGCCAGCCGGGGGTCGTCCGGGAAGGTTCCGACCTCGGCCGAGACCACCCACGGCGGGTCGGCGACGACGGCGGCGTACCTCTCGTCGGGCTGCACCACCTCGTGCATGTCACCGCACCGCACGCTCACGCGGTCGGCCATCCCGGCCGCCTCGGCGTTGGCCGCCGCGAAGGAGCAGGCCACGGGGTCGAGGTCGACCATGACCAGGCTCCGTCGGTGCTCGTGCACGGCCAGGAGCCCGATGTGGCCGGCGCCCGAGCAGATCTCGAGCACCGGTCCCGCCGGTGCCGCGCTCAGCAGACGCGACACCCAACGCGACTGCGCCGCCGTCCACGGACGCGGCTCGAGCACCCGGTGGTCGTAGGCGATGGTGAGCGGGCCGTAGGCCAGGGTCCGGGGAGCGGCCGGGGTCGCCGGAACGATCACGGCAGCTCGTCGGCGGGTGCGTGCCACGGCTCGGTCGGCTCCCACGGGGTGGTGACGACCTTGTGCGTGCCGTCGCACCAGGGCTTCGCCGCGGAGTGACCGCACCGGCACACGGCGGAGACCGGACGGGTGGTGGCGTGCTCGCAGCCATCGGCGTCGCGCACGACGTGGTCCCCACGGAGCAGCAGCGGGCCGTCAGGGCACCGAACCGCCCGGTCGTGGGGCAGGGCGGGCCGGGCGGGCCCGGCGGGCTCAGGCATCGACGCCCCACTCGGCCAGGGCGCGGAGGGCGACCCGGTTCTCCAGGTCCATGGCCGAGAAGGCCCCGAGGAACACGTCCTCGGTGAGGGCCGGCTCCTGCGCGAGCAGCGATCCGCAGATGTCGCGAACCGCCTGCTGCTCGTGCGCTGCGTCGGCGAGCACGTGCTCGTCGTAGTAGTCGATCAGCTCGTGCGGGAACTCGAGGCGGGCGAGCCCCTGGGAGATGCGACGGGCCGGCATCGAGCTGGTCGCCTCGAACGCGGCCAGGTGGCCCACGGCCGCCCCGCGCAGGTGGCGGTGGAGCCCGAAGAGCGCCATGGCGTTGTTCTGCTCGAGGATCTCGACGGGTGCGTCGTCGACGTAGGCGCCGTACTCGTCGCTCAGCCCCGATGCGGCCATGCCGCGCGCGAAGAGGTGGGCGTGGAGGCGGTTCGGGTCTCCGACGCCGTACTCGTCGAAGAGCAGCTCCATGAGCGCCGCCTTCGGGCGCACCGGCAGCCGAGGTACGACCCAGGTCGTCGCGTCGGACTCCTTGAGGTGGTAGACCGACCGCCACCGCAGCAGCTCCAGGACCTGCTCACGGTTGCAGCGACGCTGCACGTGGGCGGCCAACGAGACGCCGTCGTGGCCCGCGACGTAGGCGAAGAAGGCGTCCGCGAAGTCGCCGTCCATCGGCGGTGGGGTGAACCGCGCCCGCAGCGCGGCTTCGAAGGCGATCTCCAGGCGACGTCGTACGCCGAGCAGGGGCGGGTGCCACTCCATCGCCGGGAGGGCGTCGTCGAGACCCTGGTGGTGCAGCTCGTACATCGCCCACAACGCCACGTGGGCGTCGTCGGGGCTGTCGGGCTCGAGCTCGTCGACGTGCTCCCAGTCGGTGCTCGCGCCGGTCATCAGCGCGAAGAGGGTCTCGCTCAGTCGCCCTCGCGGCTTGGGAACCAGCATCCGTGCCTCTCCTCGGTGGGCTCTCAGGGGAGCGGCACAGGCTCTCGCCGAGCCGCTCGCGGGTGTCGTCCAGGATAGTCGGCCGCCCCACATCGTCGGACCCCCCGCAGGCAGGCGGCGCACGGGGCCACGGTCACCGATACTGGCGCGATGGCGTGGATCGGCACCTCCGGTTGGAGCTACGACCATTGGCAGGACGTGCTCTACCCCGCGGGCACGCCGTCGCGGTCGCGCCTCGAGCTCTACGCCGACCAGTTCCGCACCGTGGAGCTCAACGCCAGCTTCTACCGCTGGCCCCGCGACACGACGTTCGCAAGCTGGCGCGAACGGTTGCCCGCCGGTTTCCGGCTGTCGGTGAAGGCTCCGCGCGGGCTGACGCACGGCAAACGACTGCTCGATCCCGACGTCTGGGTCGAGCGCGTCGCCGCCGGGTGGCACGCGCTCGGCGACCGCCGTGCGGTCCTGGTCGTCCAGACCCCGCCCGACCTCGAGCGCGACGACGCCCGCC
The DNA here is from genome assembly GCA_963790225.1 of uncultured Actinomycetota bacterium. Taxonomy (GTDB): domain Bacteria; phylum Actinomycetota; class Actinomycetes; order Propionibacteriales; family Nocardioidaceae; genus Marmoricola_A. The sequence continues at coordinate 8,643 of CAWBNX010000020.1, forward strand.
TCGACTACTTCTTGCGGGTGCTGCCGGACTGGGTGCGGGTCGCTGCGGAGCTGCGTCACCCGTCGTGGGAGCACGAGGACGTGTTCGCGCTCCTCGAGCGTCGCGGAGCGGCGTACTGCGTCATGAGCGGAGCCGGCCTGCCGTGCCACCTTCGCGCGACGAGCGACCTCGTCTACGTGAGGCTGCACGGTCCCGACCACCACACGCTCTACGCCGGTTCCTACTCCGAGGCGGACCTGCGCTGGTGGGCGGGGCGGATCCGGGAGTGGGAGCGCGGCGGCCGCGAGGTCTATGCCTACTTCAACAACGACGGCCACGGTCACGCCGTGCGCAACGCCCGCACGCTGCGCTCGTTCCTCGAGGGGTGACCCCCCCGGCGTCCCGCAGGGACCGACGTCAGCCGAGCTCGGCCAGCACCGGTGGCACCTGGTCGACGAGCTCGCGGGCCAGGAACCCGATGCCGCCTACCGCGCTGGCGAGTCGCTCCCCAGCCACCGAGTGCAGGTAGGTGCCCCAGCAGGCCGCCTGGACCGGGTCGGCCTCGCGGGCGAGCAGGCCCGTCACGAGTCCGGCCAGCACGTCCCCGCTGCCGGCGGTCGCCAGGCCGGGGTGACCCGAGGGCACACGCCAGGTGCGCCCGTCGGGGTGAGCGATCAGGGTCTGGGCGCTGACCACCGCGCGGTGGCGGGAGGCGGCTTCGAGCACGGTGTCCAGGTCGGGGTCGACCTCGCGTTCCAGCAGGAATCCGAGCTCGGTGCTGTTGGGCGTCAGCACGGGCGTGAGCTCGTCCGGGACGAGCCCGTCGGGGAGGCCGGGCAGCACCCCCACCGCGTACGCGTCGAGGACGAGCGCGGTCGCCGTGCCGAGCGCGGGCAGCAGCCCGCGCACCAGGTCCGCCGCCTCGTCGGCGTCGTCGAGGCCGGGGCCCACCAGGACGGCGTCCGCCGAGCCGACGACCTCGGTCAACGCCTCGACGGCCGCGGACCCGTTCACGGACCCGCTGCTGGTCTCGGCGAGCGCGATCACGCCGCACTCGGGGAACGAGGCTGCGACGGCCGGTGCGACCGAGCCGGCGAGGGCGAGGCGCACGTGACCGGCCCCGACGCGCAGCGCGGCCAGGCCGGCCAGAGCCACCCCGCCGGGGGTGCCGGCCGCGCCGCCGACGACGACGACCTGACCGCGAGCCTTCTTCGAGCCGGCCGGGTCCGGCAGGGCCCAGCTCCGAAGCAGCTCGGGGGTGATGAGCTCCGGTGTCTGGGTCATGCGGGGCCCTCCCTGTCGTCTGCGGCGTCTGCGGCGTCTGCGGCGTCGGTGGATCCGGGGGCGTCGGTGGATCCGGGGGCGTCGGTGTCGGACGGCGCCAGGTCGCGCAGGTGTGAGACCTCGTCGTAGGCGACCAGGCGCCAGGAGCCGTCGACCTCGCGGACCATCCGGCTCAGCGAGGCGTTCTGGAGCGGGGTGTCGCGGGCGAGGTCGAGGACCTCCTGCTCGTCGAGGCCCTCGCAGACGTAGCGCAGGAGGGCGATCACGACGTCGTGGCTGACGACCAGGAGACGCGCGGCGTGGTAGTCGCGGTCGACATCGGCCAGCCATGCCCGCAGCCGGAGGGCGACGTCGGCCCAGGACTCACCACCGGGAGGGCGGTGGTAGAACTTCCCGTGCCATCGACGGCGCTCCGCCTCGTCGGGGAAGCGGGCCGCGACACCGGCGAAGGTCAAGCGGTCCAGGACGCCGAGCTCCCGGTCCCGGAGGCGCTCGTCCACGCGCTCCGGCAGCTCGAGCCCCGCGTGGGCGCAGGCCAGCTGCGCGGTCTGCCGGGCCCGGCGGTAGGGGGAGACGACCAGCACCTGCGGCAGCGCCGCCTCGGCGAGGTCAGCGAGGGCGGCGCCCGAGGCCGCGGCCTGACGGCGCCCCAGCGTGGAGAGCTCGACGTCGGCGTCACGGGTCGGTACGTCGATCTCGTGGGCGCCGGTGTCGTGCGCACGTGCTGCAGCGACGTTGCCCAGGCTCTCGCCGTGCCGGATCAGCAGCAGCTCGCTCACGCTCATCTGGACGACCCTAGGGCCGCTGAGAGCGCGTGGGCACCACCCTCAGCGGTCCCGTGGCCGAACGCGCTCACCGGACCTGCCTCTGCTCGGTGTGCTCCGCGCGGGTCAGAGCACGAGCCCCCCCGCGGTGCAGCACGCCGCCGGCGACCACCAGGACGATCCCGAGGACCAGGAAGCCGAGGTCCCACGACAGCGGCGCACCGAGGTCGTCTCGTACGTGGTGCACCTGGAGGAGGTGGTGGTCGACGATGCCCTCGACCAGGTTGAACACTCCCCAGCCGACGAGCAGCAGACCGATGTGGAAGGACCACGAGGGGGCGAGGCGGCCCTGCTGCCAGGACCGGAGCGTCACCACCGACCCCGCCAGCACGAAGACCCAGGTCGCCGCGTGGAAGAAGCCGTCGGCCAGGGTGTTGAGCTCCAGTCCGGCCACCGTGGTCGGGGCCTCCTGGTGGCTGATCATGTGGTGCCACTGCAGGATCTGGTGCAGAAGGATGCCGTCGACGAAGCCGCCGAACCCGAGCCCGTAGAGGATCCCGGCGGCGACTCCGGGTGGCCGGGGGGACGCGGTGGTGCCGGCGGGAGACGTCATGGCTGGTGTCTACCCGTTCGCGCCGAAGCGATGCCGATCGTGGGGGCTCATCCGAGCCGGAGTCCCACGAGGAGCAGGAGTCCGGCCGCGATGCAGGCCAGCGCCACGATCGTGCGCAACCGCCCGGACGGTGCTCGGCCGGCCAGCGCGGCACCCACGACCGCTCCCGCGCCGGCGACGATCCCGGTCACCGTCCCCAGGCGTACGTCGGTCAGCCCCGCGCCCAGGTAGCCGACGGTGCCGGCGACGACCACCGGCAGCTGTGCCACCTGGCTGACCGCGACCGCGCGCAGCGGCGGCAGGCCGAGCGCCAGCAGCAGCGGGACGAGCAGCACCGGGCCGCCCGTGCCGGTCAGGGCGGACCCGAACCCGACGATGGCACCCACCGTCACCAGCGCCGCGGCGCCCACCTCCCGGGTGCGCCACCGCGGGGCAGCCGCTCCGCTCCCGTTCACAGGCTCGCCTGCGGGCGCGGGTGCCCGCCGAAGCAGCTGGTGGGCGCCCACGCCGATCGTGAAGGCGGCCATGAGGCCGACCAGGAGCGGCGCCGGCAGGAAGGCGTTGGTGCGGGCGCCGAGGAACGCTCCGGGTGCGATGCCTGCTGCGAGCCAGCCCGCCATCGACCACGGCACCGCGCCGCGGCGGGCGTAGGCGATCGTGCCGACGACACCGGTGAAGCCGAACGTCCACAGGCTGGTGGCAGCAGCCTCGCCGGCGCTCAGGTCGCCGAGCAGCATCAACCCCGGCGGCAGCAGCACCCCTCCCACCCCGGCCAGGCCGATGAGGACACCGACCAGACCGGCGAGCACGAGCAGGAGTGGCACCCGGGCCCCCTTCCGTCAGCGTCCCGGCGGTACGCACCGCGTGTCGGTCAGGAGGGTCGCCCGCCGAAGGACCCGCGCACGACGGGGAGGTCGGCGTCGATCCATCCGAGGATGCCGCCGTCGAGGTTGACGGCCTCGTGCCCCGCCGTGGCGAGGGCTCGCGCTGCCTTCGACGACCGGTTGCCGGAGCGACACACGGCGACGACCGGCAGGCCGGCAGGGACGTCGACGGGCAACGCCGACGCTTCGAGGTCGCCCAGAGGGACGTGCACGGCGCCCTCGATGCGCACCTCGTGCCACTCGTCGTCCTCGCGCACGTCGAGCAGCAGGGCGCCTCGCTGCGCCAGGGACGACGCCTCGCTCGGGCCGACGCTGCGGACGCCGTCGTTCTCGGGGTTGCTCACACGGACCTCCTGGTGATCGCGGGACGGGTGAAGACCCTCGTCGAGGTCCGGTCGAGACCGGGTGGACACGACGCTGGTCACCGATCATCATGGACCACGCTCGGGGTCTCGCCGCCGCCCCAGGAGGGCACTGGCGACCAGGACCGTGCCGACGAGGATCCAGCCCAGGACTCCCACGGCCTGCACGATCTGGACGAGCCCGCGCTGGAGGGCACCGGCAGCCGTGACGACAGGGTCCTGCGGGTCTCCTCCGGCGAGCACCCGCAGCTCCCACCAGCCGTAGTAGGCGACGTACAGGCCGGCGAGCAGGAGCAGCACGCCACTGAGGCGCGGCACCCACGCACCGGTACGCCGGATCCGTCGCACGATCGAGTCGTTGGCCAGGGCCACCGCCACCGCCACGGTGCCGACCACGACGCCCATGCCCGCGGCGTAGGCCAGGAAGAGGGTGATGCCCACCGTCGTCGAGTCGGTGCGGAACCCGGCCACCACGACGGCGAGGAACGGCGCGATGGTGCAGGTCAACGAGGCGAGCGCGTAACCGGCGCCGAAGCTCACCATCGACGCGAACGAACGGGTCAGCGGACGTGGTCGCCGGGTGCCCGGACGCGAGCGGGGCAGACGGGGCAGACGGGGCAGACGGACACTGCGGCCCGCCGCCAGCATCCCCCCCAGCACGACGAGCGACACGCCGAGGGCGACGGTGAACCACGGCAGGTGCCGCTGCAGGCCGGAGGCGACGGGTGCCACCGCCAGGCCGAAGAGCGCGAAGACGCCGGTGAACCCGAGCGTCATCGCCGCCGTCAGACGCAGCGCGCGTCCGACGGCGCGGGTGCGGGTCGTCGGGTCCTCGCCGACGATCAGCAGGGAGAGGTAGGCCGGAAGGAGCGCGAAGCCACACGGGTTGACCGCGGCGAGCAGGCCCGCCCCGACGGCAAGGCCGAGGAGGCCGTCGGGCACGTCAGGCGGCCAGGTCGGAGACCAGCTCGGCCAGCTCGGCGTCGGCGAGGTAACCCTCGGAGACCACGTCGCCCTCGGCATCGAGGACGACGTAGGTGCTCTGCTCCACGACCCCGAAGTGTCGCCACACGTCGCCGTCCGGGTCGAGCAGCTGGGGGAAGTCGGCCGGCACGTCGGCGGCGAAGCCCTCGAGCGTGGACACCTCGTCCAGGCTCCCGACGCCGACGAACCCGACGTCGTCGCCGTAGTCGTCTGCGAGCGCGGACACGCCCGAGATCTGGCTGCGGCAGGTCGGGCACCAGGGTGCCCAGAACCACAGCACCGCGGGCCTGCCCGTGAGGCTCGCGCCGTCGAAGGTGTCGCCGGAGACCGTGTCGGCCGAGAAGTCGAGGATGTCCGTCGAGGCGCCGGACGCGACGTCGTCCGCCGCCGTGCTCGGCGCCGGGGGCGCGGCACCGCAGGCGGTCAGGACGACCGCGAGAGCGGCGGTGACGAGGAGGCGGCGGGGGAACGCGCGGGGCGACATCTCACGAACCTACCCACCCGGTGCATGCCGGGGCTCACGGCTCCTTGCGGAGCAGAACAGCCGTGAACTGCTGGACGGTGCCCCAGGGGGTCTCGTGGTCGTCGCCGGCGGTGTCGACCAGGATCCACCCGGGGAACTCGGCCGCCAGGTCGACGTGGGTGTAGCGCACGATCGGCAACCCGCTGCAGGTGGTCGGACCGTCGGGCCCGAAGGTGGCGACGACGGCCCAGGAGTCGGAGTTGGTGTGCCTGTCCAGCGAGGCTCGGTAGTCGTCGCGCTCGTCCGGCTCGGTGAGGAAGTGGAACACCGCACGGTCGTGCCACACCTCGAAGGTGCGGTGCAGGTCGAGGTCGAGGACGTCGGCCATCGTGAGGACGACGTTGCTGCCGGACGGGCCGAGCCGGTCGCGGACCGTCTGCAGGGCGGTCTTCGACAAGTCGATGGCCGAGACGTCGGTGAAGCCGCGCTCCACGAGATGGTCGACCAGGGTGGACCAACCCGCCCCGACGTCGATCGTCCCGGCGTCGTGGCCCACCCCGGTGCGGTCGACGAGGTCGAGCGACAGTCCCGGGACGGACTGCCACCACGAGACCGAGTCCACCGACTTGCCGTTGTGGACGTCCTCCCAGAAGTCGAGTCGGGAGCCGGCGTCCTCCGGGCGGTCATGGGTCGTGGGCGTCACCGGGCAAGCCTCCCGGTCGCGCGGCGCGAACACAAGGACGGGGACCGAGAACGCCTCGACCCACCCTTCTCGCACGACGGACGTTAGGTTCGAAGGATGACCCCCACCCCAGAAGCACCGCCTCCCGCCGGCTTCCCAGCGGTACAGAGCCTCATCGACGGCGGAGACATGGACTGCGGGTCAGGTCTGCTGCTGCTCATCACCCGCGCGATGCGGCGGCTCGACGACGGTGACCTGCTGGCGATCCGGTCGGGCGAGCCCAGCGTCGCCGACGACCTGCCGGCGTGGGCCGACATGGTCGGCAACGACGTCGCCGCCAGCCTGGCGGAGACCGAGACCGGGCCCTGGTGGTTCGCCGTGCGCAAGGGGGGCGCCGTGGGCACCGTGTTCAGCCAGGGGTCGCAGACGCCGGTCGGTGAGCGACTCTGGGTGTACACGAACTTCGACTGCAACCTCGCCTGCCTCTACTGCTGCGCGGAGTCCTCACCCCGGGCGGCCGCACGCCGTGTGGACCTGGACACGATGCGTCAGGCTTTCGCCGAGTTCGGCGAGCTGGGTGGTCGCGAGGTGCTGCTGACAGGGGGCGAGCCCTTCATGCACCCCGGGCTCGGTGAGATCGTCGCGGCGGCGGAGGGCTTCGAGCGCACCATCTTGACCAACGCGATGGTCTTCGGCCGCGGCACGCGCCGGGCGACCCTCGAGGCGATGGACCGCTCGGTCACGCTCCAGGTCAGTCTCGACTCCGCCGGCCCGGAGCTGCACGACGCGCAGCGGGGCAAGGGCTCCTGGGCGCGTGCGCTGGACGGGATCGCCCTGGCGCGCAGCCTGGACTTCCGGGTGCGGGTGGCGGCCACCATGTTCGACGAGGACCCCGAAGGGGTCACGGCCCTGCACGCGCGGCTGGACCAGGAGGGCATCGGCGCCGAGGACCGGGTCATCCGTCCCGTCGCCCAGGAAGGGTTCGCCGACACCGGCGTGCACGTCTCCCTCGACACCCTGGCGCCCGAACCGGTCATCACCGCTGACGGTGCCTGGTGGCACCCGGTGGCGGTCACGAACCCCCACATGCGGATCGCCGACGCACCCCTGCCGCTGGCCGAGGTCTTCGGCGTGGTCAACGACATCCTCGACGTGCAGGGCGCCGCCGAGGCGTCCGGTCGTGAGGTGTTCCGCTGTGCGTGACCGGCTGAGGTGGCTGACCGACCCGGCCGTCGAGGTCGGCGAGCGCTCGCGCGACGTCGCGCTGGCCTCGTTCCGCATCCTGCTGGGACTGCTGTGGCTCTACAACGTCGCGTGGAAGCGCGCGCCGGACTTCGGGGAGGAGGCCGACAACGGGCTCTACCACTTCACGGCGTACGCCGTCTCCGACCCGGTCCTGCCACCCTTCTCCTGGGTGGTGGAGCACCTCGTCCTGCCGAACATCACGCTCTTCGGCTACGGCGTCGTCGTGGCCGAGACCGCACTGGCCGTGATGCTGCTGACGGGGACCGCCGTCCGGGCCGCCGCCGTGCTGGGCATCGTGCAGTCGGCTGCCATCGCCCTCTCGGTGGCCTTTGCGCCGAACGAGTGGCCCTGGTCGTACTGGTTGATGATCGGGGCGCACGTCGTGCTCCTGCTGGGAACGGCGGGACGTCGCGCCGCAGTCGACGCGGTGCGCGCCGGGCTGCGGCCCCGCCGCCACCTGCAGGTCGGCTGGGGGGCGCTGGCCCTCGTGGTCGGCTCCTACAGCCTGGTGTCCAGCCTCGACGACCCGCTGGCGAGCCGCGGGCCCGGCCTGCGCAACACCGACATCTCGATGTCGTTGGGCGAGTACAACCTCGTCGGTGCCCTCGTGGTGCTCGTCGTCGGTGGGTTGGTGCTGCTGGCCTCTCGCGGCGTCGCCCACGCCGGCCGGGCCGCCGCGGTCCTCGCCGTCGTGGGGGCGTTGTCACTGCACGTCCAGCTCGGCTTCACCGATCCGCTGCTCGGCGGCTCGCCCACCTCGGCGGCGTTCCTGCTCTGTCTCGCGGTCGTGGCCGTGATCGACGCCGTCACCACCTCTCGAGACAGGACCATCCCATGATCAACCTCTCCCGCCGCCACCTCCTGCTCGGCGGCGCCATCGTGCTGGGCACCGCTGCGTGCGGATCGGACTCCGAATCGGGTGCGGGCCCCGCGTCGAAGGCTGCCGCTGCCGGACCGCTGGGGATCTCGGCGATCCCCGACCAGGACCCGGAGCTGCTGAACCGGCTCTACCCCGCGATGGCCGATCGCTTCGCCGAAGCCACCGGGTTGGAGGTCGCCTACCGTCCCGTCACCGACTACACCGCCGTGGTGCGGGCCTTCCAGCGTGGCGACATCCACCTGGCGTGGATGGGCGGTCTCACCGGTGTGCAGGCACGCGAGCTGGTGCCCGGGGCCGACGCGATCGTCCAGCGCGACATCGACGCCGACTTCCACAGCCTCTTCATCGCGACCCGGTCCTCCGGGCTCGAGCCCTTCGACGACGTCGCCGGACTGACCTCACTGCGCGGACGCAGCCTGACCTTCGGCAGCGAGACCTCCACCTCCGGCCGGCTGATGCCGGAGTACTTCCTCGAGCAGGCAGGTGTCGCGATCGAGGACCTCGCCGGAGAGCCCGGTTTCTCCGGTAGTCACGACGCCACCGTCGAAGCGATCGCCGGCGGTGCCTTCGAGGTGGGCGCGGTCAACGAGCAGGTCTTCACCGCCGCGCAGGAGGCCGGGGAGCTGGACCTCAGCGGGGTGCAGGTGCTCTGGCGCACGCCGGGGTACGCCGACTACCACTGGCTGGTGCGCCCCGACATCGACGAGGTCTACGGCGACGGCACCCGCCAGGCCGTCGTCGACCTCCTGCTGGGACTCGACGTCGAGGAGCCCGCGGACGCCGAGGTGCTCGAGCTCTTCGGTGCCGAGGAGTTCATCGAGGCCGACAACGCGGCCTACGACGAGCTCGAGGTCGTCGCCCGGTCCCTCGGCCTGGTGCGGTGAGGTCGGAGGGCCCGGCCTTCGAGCTGTCCGGCGTGTCCGTGGTGGTGGGAGGTCACGCCGCACTCGACGGCGTCGACCTCACGGTGGCTCCGGGGGAGCGGGTCGCCCTCCTCGGCGCCAGCGGTGCCGGCAAGTCCACGCTGCTGGGGCTGCTGGCGGGGGCGGTGCCACCGACGACAGGTGAGGTCCGGATCCTCGGCCGGCGGCTGAGCGACCTCCGCGGACCTGCTCGGCGAGAGCTGCTGAGCCGGGTCGCCAGCCTCACCCAGGACCTGGCTCTCATCGAGGAGGTGCGGGTGCTGCACAACGTGAACGCCGGCAGGCTCGGGTCCTGGTCGGTGCCGCGCGCCCTGCGAGCCTTGGCGACCACCCGCGCCGACGAGGTGGTCCGCGCCGCTCTGGACGAGGTCGCGCTGGGGTGGGCGGTGCACTCGCGGGTCGAGCGGCTCTCCGGCGGTGAGCGGCAGCGGGTCGCGCTGGCCCGGCTCCTGGTCCAGGACGCGGACCTGGTGGTGGCCGACGAGCCCGTCTCGAGCCTCGACCCCGCGACCTCGGTGCGGGTGCTGGGTCTGCTGTGCGGATCGGACCAGCCGGGCGGACGCCGCCGCCGGGCCGGTACGGCGGTCGTCAGCCTGCACCAACCGGAGCTGGCGCGTGAGCACTTCAGTCGCGTCGTCGGCCTCCGCGCCGGCCGTGTCGTCCTCGACGTCGGGGTCTCCGACCTTCGAGCGTCCGACCTGCACGAGCTCTACGCAGCGGCGTGAGCGCGGACCTGCGCGACGGTCCGGCCGCGGCTCGCGACCTGCCACCGGTCACCGTCGACAGGCGAGGAGTCACGCGCGGCCAGGTCGTGAGGCGGCGGGTGCTGGTGCTGCTCGGCCTCCTCGGGCTGCTGGGCTGGGCCTGGAGCCGGTCGCAACCCGCGAGCGGCGACGTGCTCAACGGCAGCTCCGGCGCACTTCTGCGCGACCTCGGTGCGCGCGCCCTGACCCCCCGACTGGACGGCACGTTCCTGCAGCTGGTCGGTGAGTCGGCCCTGGTGACGCTGGCGTTCGCCGCCCTCGGGACCGCGGGGGCCCTGCTCCTCGGGGCGGTGGGGGGCGTCGTCCTCAGCGACGTCGCGTGGCCAGGTCGGGTGCCACCGGCCTGGCGCGCGGTGCGCGGCACCGTCCGCGCCGTCCTCGTCGCCCTCCGGTCCATCCACGAGCTCGTGTGGGCGCTGCTGCTGGTGAGCGTCCTGGGCCTCGACCCGCTCGTCGCTGTGCTGGCGCTGATCATCCCCTTCGGCGCGCAGACGGCCCAGGTGTTCGCCGCCACGCTCGACAGCGCCGACACCCGTGCCTACCTCGCGCTGCGACGAGCGGGGTCCCCCCAGGTCCCGGCGCTCGTCTACGCGCTGGTGCCGGCGTCGTCGCGCGGGTTGCTGTCCTACTCCTTCTACCGCTTCGAGTGCTCGGTGCGCTCGACGGTGCTGCTGGGCTTCGTGGGCGCCGGAGGGATCGGGCAGGAGCTCGTCGTCTCGTTGCAGTCGCGCAACTGGGAGGAGGTGTGGACCCTCGTCTACGCCCTGCTGCTGCTCTCAGCCGCCGTCGAGGTCTGGTCGGCACGCGTCCGCCGCGAGGTCGCCGGAACCGGAGCCGACGACCGCTCGGTCCAGCGTGCGGTCGGGCGGGACGACGACGCGGAGGGCACCGTCGCCGCGCTGGTCGCGACCGGCCCGCTCGGCGACTCGAGCGGGGGCGGCGTGCGTGCGCCCTCGGTGGGCCACCGGCGTCCGTGGTCACGGGCAACGATGTTCCTGCTGCTGCCGGTGCTGGTGGGCTGCTGGTGGGCCGCCGACCTCTCTCTCGCGGGTCTCGCCGACCCGCTCACGTGGGAGCTGACCCGCGAGCTCCTGGACGACCTGGTCCCCCCGGAGCTGCCCGAGGGCGGTGCGGCCACCCTGGTCGAGGCCGCGATGGACACCGTGGCCATGGCGGTGCTGGCGATGGCGATCGCCGTCGCTGTCACGGTCACCGTCGGACCGTGGGCGGCGGGCCGGTCCCTCCTGCGCCGCCCCGCTCGGCTGATCCTGCTCGCTCTGCGGTCCGTGCCCCCGACGGTGTGGGCGGTGCTGGCGCTGTTCACCCTCTTCCCCGGTGTGCTGCCCGGCGCCCTCGCCCTCGGGCTCTACGCCGCCGGCATCCTCGGCCGGCTCGTCGCCGAGGCCTGGGAGTCGCAGGACCGTTCAGCCGTGCGGGCTCTGGAACGAGCCGGCACCCCCGGCTGGATCGCAGGACTGGCGGCGGTCCTCCCGGGCTCGACCCGCCAGCTGCTCACCTACACGCTCTACCGCTTCGAGGTCAGCATCCGCGACACCGCGGTGGTCGGGGTCGTCGGCGCCGCCGGACTCGGACGGCTCTTCGCGGAGAACCTGTCGTCGTTCCAGTTCCCGGTGGTCTCCTCGCTGCTGATCGTCTCGTTCCTGCTCAGCGTCGGGGTGGAGCAGCTCGGACGGGGTCTGCGGCGCTCCCTCGCCCACTGAGCCGTCGCAGGCGGCGGCGGCCTCACCCCGGTCCGGGACGAGCGGGGGGAGCGCTGACGTGGGCTCGGGCGCACGCGACCAGACCCGGCAGGTCCAGGCCGTACGTCGGACCGCCGGCGGCCAGGTGCGACGTCAGCCGGCCCGCGGCCCGTTCGAGGAGACGGACGGCACCGACGGCGTTGCCGCGCTCGTGGTGGGTCAGGCCGACGCACAGCTGGGCCAGGCCCTGCCACAGCTCGCGCTCGTCGTCGGGGCACGACTTCCAGCGCACCTCGAGGGCCTCGTGGGCCTGGAACGGCCGGCCGGCGTCCAGCAGCTCGCGGGCGTAGGCCAACGTCTCGGCGGGAGGACGGGGCTCCTCGGAGACCGGCTCGACCCCCTGCTCGCCGTACGGGAGGGGGCGTCCGAGGCGGTCGCGCGGGCGTGCCTGCTCGGCGCGACCGGCCGCGTTGCGGTCGCGCTCACCCGTTGCGGCGCTCGGACCGTGCTCGTGCCCAGGGGTCATGCCGCCCCACCCTAGGACCCAGGCACCCCTCACGTGCGCGGGCCGGCAGCGACGGTGAAGCGCTCGGCCACGACCCGCACCGCCTCCCGGAGCTCGGGGCCGTCCTCGACGGTGAAGGGGAACGGCACCGGGGCCAGCCACTCCTGGGCGTACATCGCCGGGTTGCCGGTGCTGCCGACCAGCACGCACCTCGTGCCGTCGCCGTCGGCCTCGAGCCGACCCATCGGCGGACGGATCCAAGGCGCTACCGATGCCGGCGGGGCGGCGAAGCGCACCCGCGTGGTGAACTCCCAGCCGGTGCCCAGGGCGGCCTCCAGCTCGGCGACCGGGTCGAGGCCCTCAGGTGGCTCGAACGTCTCCGCGCACTGCTCGACGGTCCCGATCCGGTCGATGCGGTAGGTGCGGATCGCGTCGGCACGGTGCGCGTGGCACAGCAGGTACCACCGGCCGTGGCGGACCACGACCGCCCACGGGTCGACCTCGACCTGCCAGGCGTTGCCGGACTCCGAGCGGTAGGACAGCCGCACGCGGTGACGGGCGGCGACCGCGGCGACGAGGGCACTGGTCGTGCTCGGGTCGGGGCGCGTGGGGTTCCGGGCGGGCGTGGTGGCGGCGTGGGCGCGCAACGTCGCGGCTTCACGCCGTACGCCGTCGGGCAGGGCGCGCACCACCTTGTCCAGCGCCGGCCCGACGTCGCCGCCGCCCGCGACGCTGTCGGGTCCGCCGTCCAGCACCGCCATCACCAGCCCCAGGGCCTCGGCCTGGGTGAACCACACCGGCGGCAGGCGCGTGCCCCGACCGAGGCGGTAGCCGCCGTAGGGGCCTCGCGTGGACTCGACCGGGATGCCGGCCTCGCGCAGGATGACGACGTAGCGGCGTGCCGCCCGCTCGGTCACGCCGAGCCGCTCGGCCAGCTCGCCGGCGGTCACGCCCGGCCGGGCCTGCAGGATCTCGAGGGCGCGCAGGGCGCGGGCGGTCGGGCTCAGGTCGCTGCGAGGGGTGGAGGCCACGGCAGGCAGACTAGGCAGCGGCACGCCGGTTGCCGGAAGGCGATCGTCCGGAACCTGTCCTAGCGTGACGCTCGCACGTCCGACCCGGGACGTCGTACGAGAGGGGAAACGACCATGGACATCGTGCTCGTCGCCGGCCTGTGGCTCGACGCCACCGCCTGGGACGCCGTCGTGCCGGAGCTGACGTCGCGGGGCCACCGAGCGCTCCCGGTCACGCTGCCCGGTCAGGGGGACGGCAACGCTGCGGCCACCCTCGACGACCAGGTCGCCGCCGTGGTCGCCGCCGTCGACGCGGCGTCGGACCGGCCCCTGGTCGTGGGCCACTCCGCGGCCTGTGCGCTGGCCTGGGCGGCCGCCGACGCGCGGCCCGAGAAGGTCGCCGCCACCGCGCTCGTCGGCGGGTGGCCCACCCCGGACGGGGAGAAGTACGCCGCCTTCTTCGACATCACCGACGGCGCGATGCCCTTCCCCGGCTGGGAGCCCTTCGAGGGACCGGACTCCGCCGACCTCGACAGCGCGACCAAGGACCGGGTCGCTGCCGGCGCGATCGGCGTGCCCGAGGCGGTCGCCCACGGCGTCGTGCGGCTCACCGACCCGCGCCGGTACGACGTACCGACCGTGCTGGTGTGCCCGGAGTACACGCCTGCAGAGGCCACGGAGTGGATCGACGCCGGCGACCTGCCCGAGCTGACCCGCGCCACCCGCCTGGAGATGGTCGACCTCGACTCGGGGCACTGGCCGATGTTCAGCCGGCCCGCCGAGCTCGCGCAGGCGTTGGCGGGGATCGCCGACCGGTTCAGCTGACGCGCGCAGGGGTCAGCTGAGGCACAGGCAGAACGGGTGGCCCGCCGGGTCGAGGAGGACCCGGAAGGTCGTGCCCGGCTGGTGCTCGTGCCGGGTCGCCCCGAGCGCGAGCACCGCCTCCTCGGCGGCGTCGAGGTCGTCGACCACCACGTCGAGGTGCATCTGCTGCGGCACCTCCTGACCCGGCCAGACCGGCGCCCGGTAGTCGGACACCGGCTGGAAGCAGAGGCTCTGTCCGTCGTCGGAGCGGACGTCGATCCACTCGCCGGACTCGGAGGCGTGGACGGTCCAGTCGAGCATCGCGGCGTAGAACCGCGCGAGCGCGTCGGCGTCGGGGCAGTCGAGGACGATGGTCGGGAAGCGTGCGATGGCCATGGTGTGCACGGTAGGCGCTGTTGCGGACGATCGGCAGGTGCGTTCCCTCCAGATGAGTGGCAGATGCACCTGCAGGAGCCGCTGAGGGTGCATCTGCCGCGTATCTGAGGTCCTGGCGCGTCGCCCGCGTGCCGCTGTGGTTCGCTGGGGCGTCATGGAGACCTCCGGGGACCTCACCCTCGTCACCGAGCTGCAGCTCACGCGTCGCGCGGCCGTCGATGCGCTCGAGGCGGCGCTCGTCTCCGGCTTCGACCCCGAGCAGGACGCGCCGCGCAGTCGGCTGACGACGGGCACCGGCGAGCTGCTGCTGATGCCCGCCACGCTGGGCGAGCTCTCCGGGGCGAAGCTGCTGTCGCTCACCCCGGGCAACCAGGAGCGTGACCTGCCGGCGGTGCAGGGCGCCTACCTGCTCTTCGAGGGGCCGGGGCAGCGGCCGGTGGCGCTCCTCGACGGGGCGGCACTGACCGACGTCCGGACCGCTGCGGTCTCCGCACTCGCCGTGCGCCACCTGCTGCCCAGGTCCTGCACGCCGGCCGCTCCGACTCGTCGTGCTCGGCGCGGGTCCGCAGGCGCGTGCCCACGTCGAGACCGTGCGGGCGCTCCACGACCTCGCCGAGGTCACGCTCGTGGGCCGAGACGCCGAGCGGGTCGCGACGCTGGCCGGTGAGGTCGGGAGCGGTCGTCGGCGACGTGTCGTCGGTGGCGGAGGCCGACGTGGTCTGCTGCTGCACCTCCGCCACGACGCCGCTCTTCGACGGCGATCTGGTCCGCGACGACGCGGTCGTGGTCGCGATCGGCGCCCACCACCCGAGCGCCCGCGAGACCGACGACACGCTCGTACGCCGCTCAGCGGTCGTCGTGGAGTCACGCCGCAGCGCCCTGGCCGAGGCCGGCGACGTGGTGGTGCCGCTGGACACCGGTGTCATCGACGAGTCCGACCTGGTCACGCTGCGCGACGTGGTGACGGGGGCGGTCCGGCTGCCGCCCGGCCGGCCCCGGCTCTTCAAGGGCACCGGCATGTCGTGGCAGGACCTCGTCGTGGCCGCCGCCGAGCTCCGCGCCCGGCGCCCCTGAGGCACCGCCGGCCGACGGGCCTGGTCCGGCGGGGGCGGCTGCGGCGACCCGGACCCGGACCGGGAGGATGAGCCCATGCCGCTCTCCTGGACCTTGCACAACGACGGCCGCACGGTGACCGAGGGCGAGGTGGTCCGCCCCGGCGAGCGGCTCAGCTGGCCGCGGACCGTCGGCCTCGGAGCCCAGCACGTCGTCGCGATGTTCGGCGCGACCTTCCTCGTCCCGGTGCTGACCGGGTTCCCGCCCACCGCGACGCTGTTCTTCTCGGGCGTCGGGACGATCCTGTTCCTGGTGCTGACCGGCAACCGGGTGCCGAGCTACCTCGGTTCCTCCTTCGCCTTCATCGCCCCCATCGGGGCGGCCACCGCCAGCGGCTCGATGGGCAACGCGCTGTTCGGCGTGCTGGCCACCGGCCTGCTGCTGACCGCGGTCGGCGCGATCGTGGTCGCCACCGGGGCAGGCTGGATCGACGCGCTCATGCCGCCGGTGGTCACCGGCGCGATCGTGGCGCTCATCGGGCTCAACCTGTCCGGCGCCGCGACCGCCAACGTCCAGGCAGCACCCTGGACGGCGCTCGGTCACGCTGGCCGCGCTGCTCGTCGTCGCGGTGGTGTTCCGCGGTCTCGCGGCGCGACTGTCGATCCTGCTCGGCGTCGTCGTCGGCTACGTGTTCGCGGCGTTCGCGGGCGCGGTCGACCTCGGGCCGGTGCGCGACGCCGCCTGGGTCGGGATGCCCGACTTCTTCGCCCCCGAGCCCAGCTGGGGCGTGCTGCCCGCCTTCCTGCCCGTCGTGCTGGTGCTGGTCGCCGAGAACGTCGGCCACGTCCGCACGGTCGCCCACCTGACCGGCGACGAAGAGGTGAACGCCCGCACCGGCCGCGCCCTGCTGGCCGACGGCCTCGCCACCACCCTGGCCGGCGCGGGCGGCGGCTCCGGCACCACGACGTACGGCGAGAACATCGGCGTCATGGCCGCCACCCGGGTCTACTCCACCGCGGCCTACTGGGTGGCCGGTGCCGTGGCGATCGTGCTCAGCCTGTCGCCGAAGTTCGGGGCGCTGGTCAACACCATCCCGGCGGGTGTGCTGGGCGGCGTGACGGTGGCGCTCTACGGCCTCATCGGGGTCATCGGTGTGAAGATCTGGATCGACAACCGGGTCGACTTCTCCCGCCCGGCCAACCAGTTCACCGCCGCCGTGGCGCTGGTCGTCGGCATCGGCAACCTGACGCTCGGCACCGGCGACGTCGTGGTCACCGGCATCGCTCTCGGCACGGTCGCGGCGCTCGTCGTCTTCCACGCCATGACCGCGCTCGAGCGCGTCCGCGGCACCTGGGCCGGCGGAGGCTCCTGGGCCCCGGTCTGAGGCTGCCCGGACTGGCGGCGCTGATCAGGCCAGGACCATGCCGCGGTGCATGACCCGGTCGCCGGACACACCCGCGTGGTCGGCCCGGTGCATCACGCACCCGTTGTCCCAGATCACGACGTCGCCCTCGGTCCACCGGTGGTCGTAGGTGTTCTCCGGCCGGGTCGAGTGCTCGAACAGGTAGGCGATCACCTCCTGCGACTCCTCGACGCCGAGCCCGCTCACCGACACGCACCGCGCGGGCGTGGTCAGGTAGAGCGCGGTCCGGCCGCTGCGCGGGTGGGTCCGGAAGAGGGGGTGGTCGGCCGACGACTCGTCGCCCTCGTCGAGCTCGACACCGGTCACGACGTGGTGCACCGTGCGCCCGTGCAGCCGCTCGCGCACCCCGGTGGGCAGCGTCTGGAAGGCGCGGTACTGGTTGGTGAACTGCGTCGCGCCTCCCTGTTCGGGGACGGTGACGGCCCGCAGCGCGGTGTACGCCGGAGGCCGGGCCACGTAGCTGGTGTCGACGTGGAAGGAGCTCCTCGGCGGCGTCGTGCGCCCGACGTTGCTGATGACGTTGAGGTCGGCGAAGCCCTCCAGGGGCGTCTCGCCCTTCGTGAAGGTCAGCTCGCCGAACGAGCGCAGGAAGGCGAGGAACGCCTCGTCGTCGAGGTGCTGGCCGGGCAGCACCAGCACGCCGTGGGCGGCGAGCAGGTCGCGCAGCCGGTCGGTCAGACCGGGGTCGGGGTGGGCCAGGTCGACGTCGAGCACGCGGGCGCCGACCGGGTCGAGCACGTCGTACTTCACGGGAGTCCTCCGAGCAGGGCAGGGGCGGGGTGGGGGCCCGGTCGCGCGCCGGGCCGGGTGTCTCGTCGTGCGTCGGACCGGGAGGCAGGACGGGCCAGGGCAGCCTCGACCCCCAGCCCGAAGAGGTGTTCCAGCCCGATGCCGGCCGCCGCGGCCATCACGACCAGCACGCTGCTGGGCGCGTAGGAGCAGTAGAGGCTGGCCTCCAGGAAGTACGGCGTCCCGGCGGGGTCGACGCGGAAGTCGAACAACCCGTAGTCACGGCAGCCCAACGCCCGGTACGCCGCACGAGCCGCGTCGTGCACGGCGGCGCTGACCGGGTCGGAGGGGTCGACGATCCACGCGTGCTCGGCGTCCTTGGCCACCAGACCGAGGTGGCCGTCGTCGCTGCGCCTGAGCTTGTCGTCGTGGTCCCGCACCGGCTTGCCGACCGGGTCGACGGCGTACTCCTCCAGCGGCAGGCAGACCAGCTCCCCCTCGACCTCGAGGACGCCGCAGCGCACCTCGCGTCCGAGGTCGACGTAGCGCTCGACAAGGGCGCGATCGGAGTGGCGGCACGCCTCGCGCACGGCGGCGTTCAGGGCGAAGGTGTCCGCGGCGTCGGCCACGAGCGTCACACCGAGCGAGTTGTCCGCGTCGACGGGCTTGACCACCACCCGCCCGGTCAGGGGCACCGGGTCGCCGGGCGCGACCAGCCGGCCCTCGGGGACGAGGACGCCGTGCGCCGGCGACCACCGCGCGGGCCAGGGACTTGTCGGCGCCGATCGCCATCACCTCGGGCCGGTTGCCGACGAACGGCACGCCGATCAGGTCCAGCAGGGCCCGGTGGCGGGTCATCCCGGGGCGGCAGAACATCTGCGGCACGGCGACGTCCGGAGCGGCCACGTCGATGCGTCGCACCGCTTCCGACAGCCCGCACACCGGCGCGGAGGCCAGCGACGCGTCGCTCAGGTCGCGCGGGAATCGCCAGGACCCGTCGGGCGAGACGTGGGCGACGACGTGGTC
Organism: uncultured Actinomycetota bacterium; assembly: GCA_963790225.1. Taxonomy (GTDB): domain Bacteria; phylum Actinomycetota; class Actinomycetes; order Propionibacteriales; family Nocardioidaceae; genus Marmoricola_A. Next base: position 27,116 of record CAWBNX010000020.1, read on the forward strand.
GAGCCCGGGGACGCCTGCGAGCGCCGTCAGGCAGCCCCGGGCGTAGAGCAAGGACACGTCGGCGAGCAGGTCCGACTCCGCCGAGCCGACGAGGTGGAGCACGCGGCGCGCGCGTGGCGTCGCTGTCGTTCCTGGCGCGCACGTCAGTCACCCGCCGGCTCGACGAGCTTGCCGATGTTGAGGTCCACCTTGTGCCAGGGGCGTCCCCGGCGCAGGTTGCCCAGCAGCAGCGACGGCAGGTGCAGGTGGTGCAGCGCGAGGAACGGCAGCGGGTCGTCGCGGTCGAGGACGGCATCGGTCCCGCGGAGCAGGGTGCGCAGCCGACCCGGCGCCTCGCGGGGGTGTCGTAGCGACTGCCAGAGCTCGTGGTGGAGCCAGTACGTCGGCCGCCCGCCGAGAGGGCGGCTCGACGGGGGCTGCCTCGTCGTCGAGGTAGGCGGCCGCGAGGCCCGGGTGCCCGTGCAGCAGCGTGATCGCGGAGTGCGTGCGGGGGTTGCACTCGATGGCCCGCGGGACGCCGTCGACGCCCTCGATGAAGTCGAAGGAGAGCTGACCGGTCCAGCCGTCGGCGGTCACGAAGGCCTCCACCCAGGCGCGGATGTCGGGCTTGTCGACCATCTCGTAGGTCAGCTGCCACGGCGAGGACAGGCAGCACACGTAGACCTGGAGGCGTCCGTCGCGCACGGTGCCGTGCGTGCAGTACTCCGTGCCCTCCAGCAGCTCCTGGAGGATCCACGGCTGGTCGGAGGAGATCGGCAGGCTGCGCACGAACGCCTCGGTCTCGGCCGCCGTGGGCCGGGGCAGCGGTGTCAGGTCGAGCCGTCGGACCGGGTCGTAGGCGATCGACTTGAGCACGTATCGCCGGCCCTCGCGCCCCGGCGCCGAGAAGTCAAAGTCCAGCACCTGCTGGGGATCGGTGACGCGGTGGGTCTCGGCGACGGGGAGCCCCAGCTCGCCGGCCATGACCGAGAACTCGTACTTGTCGTCAACTCGGCTCAAAGTCGCTGCATCCAGGTGGACCACCTCGCAGTGGCCCTCCAGCAGTGCGGCCGCCTCGGCGTCGGGCAGGCTGGCGGCGGGGCTGCAGACCGGGACGTAGACGTCGACCGCCTCCTCCTTCACCACCCGCAGCAGGGCGTCCGCGTAGTCGGGGGAGCTCGTGGCGGGCACGACGTGGAAGGCGTCGACGGCGCGGGAGAAGCGGTGTGCCGTCCAGCGGTAGCGCGCGGTCTCCACCATCACGACGCGGTGGCCCGCGGCGTGGAAGGCGCGCGCCAGCACCAGCGCCTTGGTCATCTTGGCGCCGCTGATCAGGACGGTACGACGTCGCGCCGCCCGGGGAGCCGGTGCGGGACGGGGACGGGTCCGGGCAGCGGCCACCAGGACCAGGTTGAGCGGCAGCGACCCCTGCAGCAGCGCCACGGTGGCCACGGTCCGCGCGGCACGTGCTGCCCGTCCTGCCGGCGCGACCGACGGCAGCCGGCGGGTCGGTGCGCTCACCTCAGACCCTCCGGACCAGGGTGACGCCGTCGCGCAACGGCACCACGACCTGCTCGACCCGGGGGTCGTCGCGCAACCGGTCGTTGAAGGCCCCCACCGCCACGCCGTTGACCGAGCCGGGGACCGCCGGCCCACGGCTCCCCCTGGAGCAGCGTGTTGTCGACGCAGAGCAGCCCGTCCGGGGCCAGCAGCCCGTCGTCGAGCAGCTGGTCGAGGTAGCCCGCGTAGCCGGGCTTGTCGGCGTCGAGGAACACCAGGTCGAACGCCTCGCCGCCATCGGCCAGCCGAGCCAGCGTCTCCCGTGCGGGCCCGACCTCGACCCGCACCCGGTGACCGACGGGGGAGGCCGCGAAGCACTCCTGCGCCAGCGCCGCCACGTGGGGGTCGAGCTCGCAGGCGACCACCTGGCCGCCGCTGGGCAACGCCTCCGCCATCGCCAGCGCGGCGTAGCCGGTGAACATCCCGATCTCCAGCACCTGCTGGGACCTGCTGATGCGCACCAGCATCCGGAGGAACGCCCCCTCGACGTGGCCGGACAGCATCTCGGCCTCGAGGTCCCCCGCCCACGGTCGAGCCCGGGTGCGCTCCTCCAGCGCCGCCAGTGCCGCCGACGGCGCCGAGGTGTGGTGCTCGACGTACCCCTCGAGGCCGGCCGCGATCGCCCGCGCCCGCGCCAGGTCGGCGCGTGCTTCGGGCGGGACACCGGGCGCGTCGTCGAGCTGCTGGGCCACCGAGCCCAGCAGCTCGGCCACGATCCCGACCGGGGTCACCGGACGGGCGGCTCGACGCAGGGCGCCGGGGCTAGCCGGCATGGCGGACCGCGACGCCGTCACCCGGCGACGGGACACGTGCGGGCACCTCCACGTGCGCCTCCTCCGGCACGGTGAACGCGTCGAGCCCGGCACCGGCGCGAGGGAGCCCCGCGCAGACCCGCCGGTGCTCGGCCAGGACGGCGACGAGCTCGTCGACCGTGACGTCGCTGACGAAGTGGCAGGTGCCGATCGGCCGCGGCACCGCCGCGCGCAGCAACCCGTCGCGGGTGGCGAGGATCGAGGCGGTCGCCCGCTCCAGGAGCTCGGGGGTGAACCACGGGCTGTCGACCGAGAGCCCGAGCCGGCTGAACAGGCCGAGGACCCGGTCGCGGTCGGTGGTGGTGAGGTAGCCGCGCTGCTCGGCGAGGGTGGCCGAGAAGGCCATGTCCACGCTGATGGCGTGTCCATGGAGGTAGTGCGGCTGTGGGGTGAGCTCCAACGTGGGGCTCCACGTGTGGCCGTAGGCGATGACCCGGTCGAGGTCGAGCTCGTGCAGGTTGGGCACCTCGAGCTCGAGCATGGTGCGGATCGCGTCGTAGGTGATCGACCCGGAGACCTCGCGCAGGTGCTCGGCGCCGTCGGCGTGGCCGAAGGACGTCGCGAGCAGCTCTTCGCCGTACTTCTCGAGGCGCTCGAAGATGCCGAGGTTGCTGACCGTGGCGATCTTGATGATCTCCGCGATGCCGTTGCGGACCTGGTCGATCGGCAGGGTGCGCAGCATCGAGAAGTCGAGGAAGACCTTCGAGGACGCGTGGTAGGCGCCGAGCCGGTTCTTGTGCGGCCCGTGGTTCGCGCCGACCTTGATCGAGACGCTGGCGTCGATGAGACCGATGAGCGTGGTGGGGATGCGGACGTAGCCGGTGCTGCGCTTGTAGGCAGCGCAGGCGAAGCCGGCCACGTCCGTGGTCAACCCACCGCCGACGACGAGCACCTGCTCCTTGCGCATGAGGCCGAAGTCCGCGAAGGCGTCGACGATCTGCTCCACGGTGCGCAGCGTCTTGGCCGTCTCCGCGATGCGCACCTCGACGACACTCAGATCGACGCCGTGGTGAGCGAAGTAGGCCCGAGCCCGGTCACCGTGCAGGGCGAAGACGTTCTCGTCGATCACCATGAGGCACCGACCGTGCGGCACGAAGGTGTCGGCCAGCTCGCTGCTGCGGGGGTCGAACACGTCGGCGACGTAGTCGAGGGTGTACTCGATCTTCTCGTAGGCCCGGACGTGGAACCCGGTGTCGGAGCTCGTCAGGCTCGCGAGCGGGGCGTGGCTCGCGTTCACGCCGCTCACCGTCCCGCCAGGGTGCGGACGGCGGCGAGGCCCAGCTCGTCGACGCGTCCGACGGCGCCGTCGAAGTCGTGACCCGCAGTGTTCTCGTTGGGAAACGCCACGCACGGCACGCCGGCCGCCGTCGCCGCCGCCACGCCGCCGACGTTGTCCTCCACCGCGACGGCGCCGTCGGAGGACTCGTCGAGGGCGTCGAGGGCGTGCCGGTAGGCGGCACCGTCGGGCTTGGGGGTCGAGACCTGGGAGCCGTCGACCACGAGGTCGAAGACCTCGTCGAACACCAGCGAGCCGGAGACCGCAGCCGCCAGCGAGTCGAGGTTCTCCCGCGACGTCGTGGTCACCAGGGCGACCTTGAACCCCTCGGCCCGAGCGTCGCGCAGGGTCTCGACCACGCCGGCGCGGGGTGTCAGCTCCTGCGAGCGCAGGGACTGCTGGAAGAGCTCGGACTTCGTGGCGTGGACCGCGGCGACGTCGACATCCTCCCCGCGGCCGGCGGCGAAGTCGGAGATGCGGTCGGCCCCACCGTTGCCGGAGAGGAGATCGGCGTACTCCTCGCGCTCCCAGCGCCAGCCCAGGCCGTGCTGTTCGAAGGCACGGTTGAAGGCGTCGCGCTGGAGCTCCGAGGTGTCGACGACGGTGCTGATGGATCCGAGCAGGAGAGCAGGCACGGCCACGTTCCGATCTGCGCCTCGACGGGCGCGGTCCGAGAGTCAGAGGTCAACGAGTTACGTTCCACAGCCTGCCAGGTAGTTCCACAGAGTGTGTGAAGGCGTGTCCGTTATGCCGAGTATAATTCAACAAAGCGTGTAGAAATTGGCTGAAGAATCTCACTCTGCGAGAAGCGAGACCCGTCCCCCTGAGGCCGACGAACGAATGACGAGCATGAGCCACCCGGGAACCGCGCACGGCACGGTCGACCACGACGAGGCGCTCGGCGCCCCGACACACGGTCCGGCGGAGGGGTCGGCGCCCGATCCGAGGCCTGATCCGACGCTGGAGATGTTCGCGAGCAGGACGCTGACCGAGCACGTCGCCCGCGGCGTCCTCGGGCTGGTCCTGGTGGCGTTCGCCGTGGTCTCGGCCCAGGACCACCCGTGGGCGCTGCTCGCGCTGGCGCCGGCCGTCCTGGCCTGGCGCGGCTGTCCGACCTGCTGGTTGATGGGTCTGGGACAGACCCTCGGCCGACGGCGCGACGGCCGTCGCTGCGACACCTGCTGACCCCCGCCGGCACCTGGCAGTGGCACCTGCCGGCACGTGCGAACGACGCGCCCAGACCTCAGGCGCCGGCCGCGGGTGGGCTGATCCGGGACAGGATCGCGTCGACGGCCGCCTGCGGAGCGTGGGTCGGGATCCAGTGGTCGACCCCCTCGAGCACGACCAGCTCGTAGGGCCCCTCGACGTAGCGTGCGCAGCCGTCGATGCCCGGGCGGGAGATGGCGGCGTCCTGGTCGCTCCACACCATCGTCGTCGGTGCCGTGACCGTGCGCCCCAGCTGGGAGCGGTCGAGCATCGTCATCGCGCGATACCACCCCAAGCCCCCGCGCAGCGCTCCGTGGGCCACGATCTCGGAGTGGAACCGCTCGAGGTCGGTCGGCGTCATCCCGCCGTCGGTGAGCCACCGCTCGCCGCGACCGCCGCGCCGCGACAGGGTGCGCTCGGGCAGGCGGGGCAGCTGGAAGAAGTACATGTACCAGGAGTCGAACGCCTGGCGCGTGGTTGTCATGGCCCGCAGGTAGGCGGTCGGGTGCGGCACCGAGAAGGCCGTCAGGGTGCGGACCAGGTCGGGCCGCGAGGTGGCCACGGACCACGCGATGGCGGCGCCCCAGTCGTGTCCGACGAGGTGGACCGGGTCACCCACCTGCTCGATCAGCGCGGCGACGTCGGCGGTCAGCACTGCGCTGCGGTAGTCGCGTCGACGCCGAGGCCGGGCGCCGGGGGAGTAGCCGCGCTGGTCGGGCGCCAGGGTCCGCAGACCCTGCGCGTGCAGCGCCGGTACGACGTCGCGCCACGAGGTCGCCCGCTCGGGGAACCCGTGCAGCAGCACGACGACGTCCCCGTCGAGGGGTCCTTCGTCGCGCACGTCGAACCGCAGGCCGTCGTGCTCGTAGGTCGTGATC